>NZ_JBFBFI010000002.1:0-1233036 GCF_040684095.1 Aeromicrobium sp. NPDC092404
TGATGCGGGTCGAGGCCAGGGTCAAGGCCCAGCTGATGGCCGTGACCCGGGCACTGGACGAGACCGGGCTGGCCAAGGCGTCGGGTGCGTCGTCGACCGGGGCGATGCTGGCCGGCTCGTTCGGTGGCGACCGCCGAGCAGCCGACAGCCTGGTCAACCAGGCCAAGGAGCTCGACCGCGCACCGGCCACCAGCGAGGCCCTGGCCCGCGGACAGATCGGGCCGGCCCAGGCGTCGATCATCGCCTCGGCGATCTCCGACCTGCCGGGTGACACCACCCCGGAGCAGAAGCAGGCCTGTGAGGACACGTTGATCGGCGACGCCGGCCGATACACCCTGAAGGACCTGCGCAACCGGTCGCGGCGGGTCACCGACCAGTTCAAACCAGCACCCGACGTCGACCAGATCGAGAACCAGTCTCTGGAGCGTCAGGAGAAGGCTGCGTGGCGGCGGGCGGAGTTCTGGATGGTCGACAACCGTGACGGCACCCACCGTGGCGGGTTCGTCATCCCTGACGCGCAGGCCGACATGCTCCGCTCCGCGATCGAGGCGATCAGCGCACCACGCCGCGACCACCTGCACGACCACACCCCAGCCGCTGAGTCCTACTACGACCGCGACCTGGACCACCGCCACCGCGCCGGCATGGGATTGGCCGAGCTCGCCGGCCACCTGCCCGCCGACACCCTGCCCGGCAAGGGTGGCCTTGGCGCGACCCTCATCGTCCGGCTCGACCACGACACCCTCACCCGCGGCATCAAGCCCGCCACCTTGTCCACCGGCACCCGCATCTCAGCCGGACAGACCCGCCAGCTCGCGTGTCGGCTCGGGATCATCCCCCAAGTCTTCGGTGGGAAGTCCCTTCCCCTGGACCACGGGCACGAGCAACGGGTCTTCACCAAGACCCAACGTCAAGGGTTGGAGAACCGTGACGGCGGGTGCACCTTCCCCGGCTGCGACCGACCACCCGAATGGACCGAAGCCCACCACTGGCGGACACCCTGGGCCCACGGCGGCACCACCAGGCTCGACGACGGGGTCCTGCTCTGTCCGTTCCACCACCGCACGGTCCACGACGCCGGGTGGATCATCCGGATGTCACCCGACGACGGCCACCCCGAGTACCGCGCGCCCGGATCCGACACCTGGCGAAGGAATCACCGCTGGCGACCCTGAACGGAACGGATCAGAAGTACGAGTCGTCGACCTTCACCGTCGCCGTGTCGCCGGAGATGGTGACCGTGCCCGAGAGGTCGATCTGGACCTCGTCGGTGTACTTCGAGTCGGCGTCGCCGTCGAAGAGTCCGGGCTCCGTCGCCGACACCATCGCCTTGCCGGGGATGCTGGTGGAGAAGTTCCAACCCCCGTCGTAGTCCGACTCGACCGCGTACGTGGGCGGGCTCGTCAGCTTCCACGAGACGTCCTCGAGGTCCGACCAGTAGGTCTGGTTGGGGCAGCCGTCAGGCTCGGCCTCGTTGCGCTGGATGCAGGCGTCGAGGAACGCATTGGCCTGCTTGGCCACCTCGTCGACCAGCGCATCCGTGGGCTCGGCCTCGAAGTCGAGGCTCTCCTCGTCCGTGCCGATCGTGACGGACTCGGAGCCGTACGTCACCAGTGACGAGTCAGTGCCCGGAGCGATCTCGTACTTCCCGGGGAAGGCAGGCAAGGTCGCCCCGTCGTCGAGACCCTCGACGTCGATCGATGCGCCGTTGACCTCCAGCGACGATGCGCCCGGAGCGGAGACATAGATCGTGCCAAGACCCGGGTCGACGATCTTCCACGTGTCGAACACGCCGAACCGAGAACCGGTCTTCTCGAGCATCAGCTCCTGGGTCTGATCAGCACCGTCGATCGTGTACCTCGCCTTGACCGATGCCACGTCGCCGCTGGTCTCGACATCGCCGAACGACACGTCGCTGATCGTGGTGTCGCCGGCCTCCAGCACGTCCTCGGTCAACAGCGCCCGCTCCTCGGACGAGTAGTCGAGTCGCACGAGGTCGAGGGCCTTGCCGGCGTCGCCCGAGCCTAGCGCGTCGAAGTAGGCCTCGGCCTGTTTCTCCGGGCCGTAGAACATCGAGTTGGCGATCGAGACGCCGATGGCGGCCACGACCCCGACGACGACCAGCGCGCCGATGCCGATCAAGATCTTCTTGGAGCGGGGGTCGAGGCTCGTCGGAGTCTGGCTCGGTGCCGCGTGGGCGACGTCCGCACCCGCCGTCGTGGCAGCCGCCGGCACAGCCTCGGGCCGTTGCCCCGCGAGCCGTTGCTGCCAAGCGGCAGGGACGAGGCCCACCAACGCACCCGCGAACGTACGCGAGACCACTTCGGCCAGCGCGCCCCATGCCGCGAGGACCAGGAGGAACCAGGAGGCTGGACCGAACGACGCCGAGCCGCCGAACCCGCCACCGCCGCCCACGCCGAACGAGATCGTCGACAGGAACGTCAGGAGTCCTCCGGCGATGCCGAAGACGAGCGGGGTCCACACCCAATGACTCGCCGGCCGCGCCGCGCTGCCGTTGCGTAGCCGCAGGGTCACCGCCGCTGCGAGCGTGGCGAGTGCGGCGAAGACGATCAGGAGCAGGAAGATCTTCGGGGCGTCGTCACCGAACAGCCACAGCGAGTCTGACTCCGCCGTGCTCTGCCCGAACGCGAAGCCGAAACCACCGGTCGACAGGGCACCCAGGTGACCGAGCGTGAGGGCGTACACCGCGACGTCGAGCAGCGCCACGGGCATCACGAGGATCGCCTCGGGATCACCCTCGACCGCGACGTAGATCGCCGCCGCCGGAATCGCGAGGGCGGTGAACACGACGAAGTGGGCCAGGACTGCGCGGCCGGCGTCCAGCGCCGCGAACGGGATTGATCGGAAGGCACTCCACTGCGGCAGTGGGCGCCGCCCGACGAGTGCGGCGACAGCCAGGACGGGCAACCCGAACAGGACCAGCTGGAACTGGCTCGCGCGGTAGGCCGTCTCCTCCTCCAGCTCTGGGGCGAGCACGAGTGCCAGGACGAACGCGATGACGATGAAGGTCACCGCCGAGGTCACGGCGAGGCTGACCATCCCCTTCACGGAACGCGCCGACTCACGTCGCTCTGCGCGCCGGGACAGCACGACGATCGCCCACACGGCAAGTGCCAGGACCGTCATCGGGATCGCGGTGACGGAGTACTCCCCGCTGATCGCGAAGTCGGGGTCGCCGGAGTCGAATGAACCCACAGCGGGGCTGCGGAACGCCATGGCGACGAGCTGCCCCGGCCCGGTGAGCAGCCACCACCACGAGACGTCCTCATCGAGGCTCAGGCCGATGATGCTCAAGAAGGTGCCGGCGAACGCTGTCGCCCAAGCGATGACGTATGCCAGCGCACCTGTCGTCATGGCTCGTACCAGCGAGGGCGGCGTGACGTCGAGCGCGGTCATCAGGTCCGTCGAACCGGCGCGACCATCCGCTTGCGCGGTCCCTTCTGGCTGATCTGCTGCTGCGGTGTCGTCGCCGACCATGGCATCCCCCTTGCGTCCACGGGAATGATGCCACCGCGCACGCTCGCCCGAGGGTATTTCGGCGGAACGCCTAGCGGCTCGTGCGCTGGTCGACCACATCCGGACGGTCGACGGAACGAACCCAGGGCCAGGTCAGCAGAGCCCAGACGACGGCGACGATCGCGATCTCGAGCACGACGAACAGCGGCCACGGCCCGAGGTAGTCCAGCAGCGACGCGTTCTTGGGCAGCCGGTTGAGGTAGCCGTAGTTGGTGCCGGCGATGACGTTGAAGACGTACGCGCTGACGGCCCAGGCGAGCGTGACGGCGATCGTCTGGCGGTAGGTGTGCCAGGTCGGCAGGATCCGGAGTCCGGGGACCAGCAGGAACGACGCCCACACGATGAGCAGGTGCATCCCCCAGAACATCAGGAACCGTGCCTCGGGGAAGTCCGAGGCGAGGTCCGGCGTGAAGATGCCCTGCGTCGTCAGCGTGATGCCCCAGAGGTAGGTGATCGTGGCGCTGAGCCGGTTGCGGGTCCAGAGGGCATGGACCGCGAACACCCAGCCGAAGTCGCACAGCTGGAACGGCAGCGACGTCTGCAGGTTCCACTCCCCCGGCGTGAACTGCAGGAGCTGCAGCGGCATGGCGATCGCGATGATCGCGACGGCGAACGTACGCCGGACCGGTTGCTCGGCCGGGCTCTCCCGCAGGCGGCGACCGGCCAGCACCGCCACGACGACACCCACCGCGAAGATCACGAGCACGGTCAGGTGCGACGAGCCGTACGTCTCGAAGCGCGCAGCGGCGACCATGCGTCGACGCTAGCCGATCACAGCGGACGACGGCGACCGGTCATCCTTCCACCACATCCGGCCAACTTCGGGACGGCCGCGCGCTCGGCGGCCGCCCCTGGCCCGTGCGGGCGTACTCTCGTCTCGTGAACGACTCCAAGAGCGGCGTGGGCCTCGGGGTCGCGGCCTACCTCTGCTGGGGTTTCTTCCCCCTCTACTGGCCGCTGCTCGACCCGGCGAGCTCGCTCGAGGTCCTGGCGCACCGGTTCGTCTGGTCCATGGTCTTCGTGCTGGTGTCGATCACCCTCATGGGCAAGTGGTCGACGTTCATCGCGATCGCCCGTGACCGCCGGCTCATGGTGATCCTGACCTTCGCGTCCATCACGATCGCGCTCAACTGGGGCGGGTTCATCTACGGCGTCACCAACGGGCACGTCGTCGAGACCTCGCTCGGCTACTTCATCAACCCGCTCGTCACGGTGCTGCTCGGCGTCTTCGTGCTCAAGGAGACCCTGCGGGTGGCGCAGTGGGCGGCGGTCGCCATCGGCATCGTGGCCGTCGTCGTGCTGTCGATCGGCTACGGCCGACTGCCCTGGATCGCGCTGCTCGTCGCGTTCTCCTTCGCGGCGTACGGCTTCCTCAAGAAGAAGGCCAACCTCGGTGCGTTCGAGGGCCTCGGCATGGAGACCGCGATCCTGTTTCCCGTCGCCGTCGCCTTCCTGGTCGCGCTGCAGGTGCGTGGCGACCTGACCTTCGGGCACGACGGCCCGCTCAACGCCGCGCTGCTGATCGGCACGGGGGTCGTGACCGCGATCCCCCTGCTGCTGTTCGGCGCCGCCGCCACCCGACTGACCCTGACGACGATCGGCATCCTGCAGTACCTCGGCCCGATCATCCAGTTCATCACCGGGCTCACGATCTTCGACGAGGAGATGACCACCGAGCGGTGGGTCGGGTTCGTCCTCGTCTGGCTCGCCCTGGTGATCTTCACCGCCGACGCCATGAACAGCCGCCGGCGCCGCGGCATCCGGCCCGAGCCGGTCTGCATCTAGCCTGCGACGCGCACGGTCCGCGCGCTGGTGCGAGCCACCGAGGTGTAGCCGGTCAACGTCCCCGTCACCGTCACGGTGATGCGCTTGCCCTTGGCCGACCTGGGGATCCGCCACGTCGACCGGGTGGCGTACCTGACGGGGGCGCCGTTGATCCTCCAGCGATAGGAGTACTTCACGCCGTAGGGAGCCCAGCCCGACACCCGGGCGGACAGGATCCGGCCCACCTTGACCGTTCCGCTGATGCGCGGCGCCGTCGTCACGAGCGTGCCCTTGGCCACGACAGCGGTGGGCGCGCTGTTGCGCTCGGTCGTCTCGTAGCCCAGCCGGGTGCCGGTGACGAGGAGCGTGATCGGCCGGCCCGCGGCGATGCCGGGGATCAAGAGGGTCTTGCTGGTTCCGGTCTTGAGCACCGTGTCGCCGGCGAGCCAGGTGTAGGTGAACGTCGTCCCGGTCGGCAGCCACTCGTCGATCGAGCCAGTCAGCTGGTGGCCGACCGTCGGGGTCCCGGTGACCACCGGCGTGCCGCCGGGCATCGTGCCGACGTCGACGCCGACGGGCTCGCTCACCCGCGTCGTGGGGACGAACCCGGTCTTGGCGCCGGTGACCGCCACCGTGAGCTGATGACCGACGTCGCTCGCCTTCAGGGTGTACGTCGAGCGGGTCGCGGTCGTGATGGGCAGGTCGTCGAGCCGCCACTGGTAGCTGAAGCTGGACGGAGTCGGCTCCCACAGCCCGGTGTCGACGGCGAGCGACTGCCCGTACTCCGGCGTGCCCGTGATGACCGGCGCCGTCGTGGTCGTCATCTCCATGAGGCCGACCGGACCGCAGGGCAGGCTGGTCTCGGACCGGTTGTTGAACCCACTGCGCTGGGCCGTGACCTTCACCGTGATCGACTTGCCCGCCTCGGCCGACGACAGGACGATCCGGGTGCCGGTCTGCCCCGAGATCGCCACGTTGTCGGCGTACCACTGGTAGGCGTACGAGTCGGGGCGCGGGACGAAGTCGACGACGCTGGCCGACAGCTCGGCCCCGACGACCGGCGGGATGTCGCAGGCGATCGTCGGCTTCTGGCCGTCGAACGTGCCGTCCTGGATCGGGAGCGTCACGTGCCACCAGTCGGTCGAGCCCGTGTTGGGGAACGTCTCGCGGCGGAAGCCGTCCTTCATGCCGGTGACCAGCGCCATGAGGCACTTGCTCTTGTCGAGGTTGGTCGGCACGTACGACTGCCGGTCCGCGTCCGGGATCGCGACCCAGTTGGTCATGACGGTCGAGTAGCAGCCGGTCGTGCCGCCGTCGCCGCGGTACCAGCGGAAGCGCAGCTCGACGTCGCCCGGGAACCAGCCGTTGCCGTCCACGTCCGTGTCGCGGGTGCGGTTGTCGTACTTCTCCACGGCAGTCGTGGCGCGGACCGGGTCGAGCGTCAGCACGTTGCCCACGCCGCGGTGGCCCACGATGACCGCCCTGACGGCCGAGACGCCCGTCGAGGGGCTCATGCCCTCGGCGGCGAACGAGCACGACGGCTTCAGCCGGACGTTGTCGATCAGCGCGACGGAGTCGAGCAGGCCGTTGTGCCGGTCCTGGATCGAGACGTTGACGACATGGCTCTGGCTGCCTGCCGGGATCGGCACCTCGGCGGTGTCCCGCGTCGCGAAGTTGTCGATCGCGCTGATGTCGGGAAGCCGGGGCTCGTCGACCGTGCCGTGCGCGGGATCGGACTCCTCACCCGGCTGGTGCCAGTACTTCACCGCATTGACCTCGTATGCGGACGGCGCCGGCACCTTGGTCCGGTTCATGTCGGCCTGCGTGAAGTACGCACCACCCGCGTTCATCGCGCGCTCGGTGGAGTCGCCCTCGCGCGTCACCGAGAGCCGGTCGCTCGGCGCCGTCTCGACGTACGTGTGCACACGCTCCTCGGTGCCCATGGCGAAGTCGAGCAGCAGGCACTGGGCCGTCTCCTGGGCCGGGACCGTCAGCGTGAGCTTGCTGGTGTCCGGCCCGGCCGACCCGAGATCGGTGCTCGGCTGGTCGTCGGGCACCGTCGGCGAGAAGACGTCGGCTGCGCGTCCGGTCGACAGCACGACGTAGTCGTCCGCCTTGGCCGGGAAGTCGTTGAACTGGCGATCAGCCACCGCGTACGAGGTCGGGTCGGACGAGTCGGTACCGACCACGACGCCGGCGGGTGCGTCGAGCGCACCCGCCAACGTCGCAGCGGAGGGCGGTTCGGCCACGGCGGGTGCGGCGATGGCCACACAGGCGGACAGGACGAGCACCACTGCGGCACTCATGCGTGTGACGGCGCGACGTGGCATCTGCACTCCCTCTGTCCCCGGACGACGGCATGCACCGGTCGGCCGTGAACTGCTCCCTCAGCCCTCACGCACTCCCATACGTCGACGAGGACTCTTGCCGGGAGTCTAGGCATCCGGACGCCGCAGCGTGGCCGAATCGGGAGATCTAGCTCGATCGGGTGGCGACGGACCCCTCGGCCAAGTTGTGGAGCAGGAGTGCCTCGGCCAGCACGACCCGGGCGAGCTCCGATCCCGCCTAGCCCAGTCGGGTGGCGACGGTGTCGCAGAGCGCCTGGAGGGCCTGGCGCGCCGGCACGTCAGGCAGCTTGGCCAGCAGGGCGTTCGCGGCGTCGGCCTCGGCCTGGACGTACGAGCGAGCCTCGGTCATGGCCGGGTGCGCCCGCAGGAGGCGGATCGCCTCGTCGAGCTCGTCATCGTCGGTCAGCGGCTTGGCGAGCAGCGAGCGCAGGCGCTCACTTCCTGCGTCGGTCGAGCGCAGGGCGATCAGCGTCGGCAGCGTCGGCACGCCCTCGCGGAGGTCGGTGCCGGGGGTCTTGCCCGAGTCGCCGGTCTCGCTGGCGATGTCGATGACGTCGTCGCTGAGCTGGAAGGCCGCGCCGATGCGCTCCCCGAACTCCCTGAGCGTCTGCTGCACGTCCTCCGAGGCCCCGGCCATCTTGGCTCCGAACAGTGCTGCGGTGGCGATCAGCGAACCGGTCTTGTCCGCGACCACGGACAGGTAATGCGCGAGTGCGTCGTCGCCCTCGGCCGGGCCGAGCGTCTCGCGGATCTGACCCTGCACCAGGCGGGAGAACGTCCGCGCCTGGATCCGCACCGACTCCGGCCCGAGGTCGGAGACCAGGTCGGACGCCTGGGCGAAGAGGTAGTCGCCGACGAGGATCGCGACCGAGTTGTCCCACCGGGCATTGGCGCTCGGAGCACCCCGTCGCTTGTCGGCCTCGTCCATGACGTCGTCGTGATAGAGCGTCGCGAGGTGCGTGAGCTCGACGACGACCGCCGAGCGTACGACGTCGGGGTTGGCCGACTCGCCGAACTCGGCGCTGAGCATGACCAGCAGCGGCCGGAACCGCTTGCCGCCGGCATTCAGCAGGTGAGCGGCCGCCTCGGCCACGAACAGCTCAGGGCTGTTGACCGCGGCAGCGAGCTGTTCCTCGACCTGCTCGACCCCCGCCAGGACACGCGCTTCCAGGGCCGGGTCGGTGAACGAGACACCCAGACGGGACACGCCAAACTCCTTGGGGAACGGGTCAGCGCACGAAGGCGCCCGCATGCTGCGCGAGATCGAGCACCGGTCCCGGAATGATACCGAGTCCCACCGTGGCGATGACAGCCACGGCGAGCACGATGGTGGTCAGGAAGCTCGGCGCTGCGACGGTCGGACCTTCACCCACGGGGTCGGTGAAGAACATCAGCACGATGACCCGGACGTAGAAGTACGCCGCCAGGGCGCTCACCAGCACGCCGATCACGACGAGCCACCAGTAGCCGCCGGACCACGCCGCGCTGAAGACCGTCCACTTGCCGATGAAGCCGCCGGTCAGCGGGATGCCGGCGAACGACAGCATGAACAGGGCGAACGAGCCGGCGAGGACCGGTGAGGTCTTGCCGAGCCCGGCCCACTTCGACAGGTGGGTCGTCTCGCCACCGGAGTCCCGCACGAGGGTCACGACCGCGAACGCACCGATCGAGGAGACCCCGTAGACCGTCAGGTAGAACAGGATGCTCGAGGTCGAGGTGATCCGGCTGGAGTCGCCGCCGCCGACGTAGGCGCCGACGAAACCGACCAGCAGGAAGCCGGCGTGGGCGATCGACGAGTAGGCCAGCATCCGCTTGACGTCGGTCTGGGAGATCGACACGACGGCGCCGAGGAACATCGTGATGATCGCGACGCCGACGATGATGGGTCGCCAGTCCCACGACGAGCCGCCGAACGCCACGAAGAACACCCGCAGCAGGGCCAGGAACGCGGCGGCCTTGGTGCCCGCCGCCATGAACGCGGTGACCGGAGTCGGGGCGCCCTGGTAGACGTCGGGGGTCCAGGTGTGGAACGGCACGGCACCGATCTTGAACAGCAGGCCGACGGCCATCAGGGCGGTGGCCGCGAGCAGCATGTTCTCACCGCCCGTGCGGTTGCTGATCGCGACGTCGATGTCGGACAGCTGGAAGCTGCCGGCGTAGCCGTATGTCAGCGCGATGCCGTAGAGGAAGAACACCGACGAGAACGCGCCGAGGAGGAAGTACTTCAGGGCGGCTTCCTGGCTCATGAGCCGGCGCCGGCGGGCGAGCCCGCAGAGCAGGTAGAGCGGGAGGCTCAGCACCTCGAGGGCCACGAACATCGTCAGCAGGTCGTTCGACGTCGCGAACAGCATCATGCCCGCGAGGGAGAACAGGGCGAGCGGGAAGACCTCGGTGTGCTCGACGCGTTGCTTGATCGCCTCGGCCTCGGCGGCGGAGCCCGGCGCGTCGGCGGCCCGGCCGGTGAAGCCGCTGAGCCCGCCCTCGAGCCGGCGCTCGGCGAACAGCAGCATGCTCAGGAGGGCGAAGACCAGCAGGATGCCCCAGGCGAAGACGCCGGGACCGTCGATCGCGAGGGCGCCCTCTGCGGCGACCGTGCCGCGCGCGAGGCGGGACGAGTCGACGACATCGAGGTCCTGGAACACCCAGACCGTGTCGGCGAGCGCCGCCACGATGCCGAGGACCGCGATGGCGGCCTGGACCGCGAAGCGGCTCGACCGGGGCCAGAAGGCCTCGACGACGACGCCGAGCACGGCGGCACCGGCGATGATGAACAGCGGCGCCAGCAGGGCGTACTCGATCTCCGGCGCGGAGATGTCGGGCAGGTCGGTCGCGGAGGCGAGGGTGCTGATCATTCGTGGCCTCCTTCCTGCGCAGGTGAGTCATCGATCTGGACGGGCGTCTTCGGGGCGGGGTCGCCCTGCCCGACCTGGCTGATCACCGCGTCGATCGCCGGGTTGATGACGTTGAGCATCGGCTGCGGGAAGAAGCCGAGCCCGACGATCAGGATGATCGCCGGCGTCAGCGAAGCCATCTCGCGGTGGTCGAGGTCGGTGACGCCCTCGTTGCCGGGCTTGAGCGGCCCGGTCATGACGCGTTGGTACATGATCAGGATGTAGAGCGCGGCCAGGACGATGCCCAGGGTCGCGAACGCCGCGGCCGGGATCGACCGGGTGAACGTGCCGGCCAGCACCAGGAACTCCGAGATGAACGGCGCGAGTCCCGGCAGGGACAGACTGGACAGACCCGCGACCAGCAGCACGCCGGACATGATCGGCGCGACCTTCTGGACGCCGCCGAAGTCGGAGATGCGTGCCGATCCGCGGCGCGCGATCATCATGCCGGTCACCAGGAACAACGCGGCGGTCGAGAGGCCGTGGTTGAACATGTAGAGCGTCGAGCCGGCCAGCGACGTCGTCGTGAACGCGAAGATGCCGAGGATGATGAACCCGAAGTGCGACACCGACGTGAACGCGATGAGCCTGCGGATGTCGTCCTGGCCGATCGCGAGCAGCGCGCCGTAGAGGATGCTGACGACGGCCAGCACGATGATCACGGGGCTCGCCCAGTCAGCGGCTTCGGGGAACAGCTGGAGGCACCAGGTGACCATGCCGAACGTGCCGATCTTGTCGACCACGCTGACCATCAGCACCGACGTGCCCGGTGTCGCCTGGCCCGCGGCGTCGGGCAGCCACGTGTGCAGCGGCCACAGCGGCGCCTTGATCGCGAACGCCGCCATGAAGCCGAGGAACAGCAGCCGCTCGGTGTTGGTGCCGAAGTCGACGTCCTGCAGGTCGCTGAGCAGGAACGACGCATCGCCCTGGCGCGCACTAATGACGTACAGGCCGACGATCGAGGCCAGCATCAGCAGGCCGCCGACGAGGTTGTAGATCAAGAACTTGACCGCGGCGTACGACCGGTTGGGCCCGCCGAACGAGCCGATCAGGAAGTAGAGCGGGATCAGCGTCGCCTCGAACAGGACGTAGAAGAGGAATGCGTCAGTGGCGGCGAACGCGCCGATCGCCAGGCCCTCGACCGCGAGCATCCACGCGAAGCACGCATTCGTGCTCTTCGGGTCGGGCAGCCGGTCGCCGAACGCGGCGAGGATCACGATGGGCGTGAGGATCGTGGTCAGCAGGATCAGCGTGATGCCGATGCCGTTGACGCCGAGCGAGTAGTGGGCCCCGAAGACCTCGATCCACTCGTGCTCCTCGGTCAGCTGGTAGCCGCCGGCGTCCTGGTCGAACCTGGCCATGACGACGAGCGACAGGACCAGCGTGATGAGCGAGATGCCGAGCGCGACGTACTTGGCCCGGTGGTGCGGTGCGGACTCACGCGGCAGCAGGGCGAGGAGCACCGCTCCCGCGATCGGAGTCGCGGCGAGGATCGAGAGGATCATGCGAGGGTCACCGCCAGGAGGGCAAGGACGAGGACGGCAACGCCGCCGAACATCGTGAGTGCGTACGAACGGACGTAGCCGGTTTGCGGCTTGCGCAGGAACTGTGAGGTGTCGCCGAGCCGATCGGCGACGCCGGTCACGAAGCCGTCGACCCCCTTGCCGTCGAACCACACCAGGAACCGGGTGAGGTGGCGGGTCGGCCGCACCACGACGGCGTCGTTGAGCTCGTTGCCATAGAGCTCGTGACGACCGGCCCGGGTGAAGAACGACACGGAGCTGTCGGCGGGGCTCTCGGCGGCGATCGGCTCGCGGTTGTAGAAGAACACCGCTGCTGCGACGCCGACGGCCACGACGGCCGTGATGATGAGCGTCAGGACGATCGCCGGCACCGCGAGCTCGTGGTGCTCGGCGTGGCCCGTGACCGGCTCGAGCCACTCGCTGATCCAGTCGCCGAGCAGCAGGATCCCGCCGACGGCGGACAGCGCGGCAAGCGCGATCAGCGGCCAGGTCATCACGCGGGGCGACTCGTGCGGGTGGACGTCCTCGCGCCAGCGCTTCTCGGACAGGAACGTCATGATCATCAGGCGGGTCATGTAGAACGCCGTGACGCCGGCACCCAGCAGGGCACCCATGCCGACCCAGAAGTTCTCGCCGAACGCGGTCTCGATGATCTTGTCCTTGGACCAGAAGCCGGCGAACGGCGGTACGCCGATGATCGCGAGGTAGCCCAGCCCGAACGTCGCGAACGTGATCGGCATGAACGTCCGCAGGCCACCGTAGTGACGCATCTCGACGTCGTCGTTCATGCCGTGCATGACCGAGCCCGCGCCGAGGAACATGTTGGCCTTGAAGAAGCCGTGCGTGATGAGGTGGAAGATCGCGAACGCGTAGCCCGCGGGGCCGAGGCCGGCGGCGAGCATCATGTAGCCGATCTGGCTCATGGTCGAGCCGGCGAGCGCCTTCTTGATGTCGTCCTTGGCGCAACCGATCCAGGCACCGGCGAGGAGCGTCACGAGCCCGACGACGATGACGGCGGTCCGGGCGGCCTCGGACGCGTCGAAGATGCCGTTGGAGCGCACGACGAGGTAGACGCCTGCGGTGACCATGGTGGCGGCGTGGATCAGGGCCGAGACCGGGGTCGGGCCCTCCATGGCGTCCAGCAGCCAGCTCTGCAGTGGCACCTGTGCGGACTTGCCACACGCGCCCAGCAGCAGGAGGAGGCCGAGCGCCGTGGCGACCGAGCCGGAGGCGCTGGTGATCGCGCCGTTGACCGCATCGATCGACGACGTGCCGAACTCGGCGAACATCAGCATGATGCCGAGCGCCATGCCGAGGTCACCGACGCGATTGACCACGAAGGCCTTCTTGGCCGCTGCGGCGGCGGACGGCTTGTGCTGCCAGAACCCGATCAGCAGGTACGACGCCAGGCCGACGCCCTCCCAGCCGAGGAACAGCACGAGGTAGTCCGAGGCGAGGACCAGCGTCAGCATCGCGGCGACGAAGATGTTGAGGAACGCGAAGAATCGGCGGCGCCGCTCGTCGTGTGCCATGTAGCCGATCGAGTACACGTGGATCAGCGTGCCGACGCCCGTGATGAGCAGGACGAACAGGCCCGACAGCTGGTCGAACGTGAAGCCGGCGTCGACGTGGAACGAGCCGGCGTCGATCCAGGTGAACAGCTCGGTCGACTGGGAGCGGTGCTCGGCGTCCTTGCCCAGCAGCGCCACGAACAGCACGAGGCCGAAGGCGAACGACAGGGCCGAGGCGGCGGTCCCGATCAGGTGGCCGTAGCGGTCACCCTCCTTGCCCCACACCAGAAGACCCAGGCCGCTGGCCAGCGGAATGGCGATCAGCAGCCATTGGAGATCAAACATCGTGGTCCCCTTACGACTTCAGGAGGCTCGCCTCGTCGACCGAGGCCGAACGACGCGTGCGATAGATGGACACGATGATCGACAGCCCGACGACGACCTCGGCGGCCGCGACGACCATGACGAAGAACGCCGCCACCTGCCCGTCGAGGTTGCCGTGCTGCCGCGAGAAGCTGACGAACGCGAGGTTGGTCGCGTTGAGCATGAGCTCGATGCACATGAAGACGACGATCGCGTTGCGGCGGACCAGGACGCCGACGGCGCCGATCGTGAACAGGATCAGCGAGAGGGTGATGTACTCGTTCACTTCTCGCCCCCGAACGACTCATCGGCCGGCTGCTCGTCGCCGAGCTGCTCGACGACCTTGTCGATGTCGTCGTCGAAGCCGTCGCGGACCTGACCACGGGCCACGAGGCTCGACGAGATCGAGCTCTCGAGGGGCGTGCCGTCGGGCAGCAGCGCCGGGGTGTCGACCGCGTTGTGCCGGGCGAAGACACCCGGCGTCGCCTGCGGACCGGGGTGACGGCCCGACTCAGCGTACTCGCGCATGCGGCGGGCGGCGATGTCGGCCTGCGAGTGCCGCGGTGTGAGCCGCTCCTTGTGCGCGAGCACCATGGCGCCCAGCGCCGCCGTGATGAGCAGGGCGCTGGTGAACTCGAACGCCAGGACGTACTTGCCGAACAGCAGCTCACTCAGCCCGTACGGGTTGCCGTTGCCGTTGGCCGCCTTGAGGCCGACCACGGCGCCGGACACGGTCTGGCCGACGGCCAGCACGACCGTGACGCCGAAGAGCAGGCCGATGACCGTGGCCGCGAGGCGCTGGCCGGCGATGGTCTCCTTGAGCGCGTCGGAGGAGTCGACGCCGACGAGCATCAGGACGAACAGGAACAGCATCATGATGGCGCCGGTGTAGACGATGATCTGCACGGCGAACAGGAATGGCGCGCCCTGCACGGCGTAGAGCACCGCGAGGCTGATCATCACGACGGCGAGGCAGAGCGCGGCGTGAACCGCCTTGCGGGCGAAGACGAGGCCCAGCGCCGCGACCACCATGATCGGCGCGAGCAACCAGAAGGCGGTCATGCGGTGCCTCCGCTGGCCGAGTCGTCGCCGGCGCCCTCGGTGGGTGCCGGAGCCGCCTCGTCGGCCGGGTCCACGGGGAAGATCGGCAGCGACTTGCCGCGGTAGTAGTCCTGGTGGTCGTCGCTGATGAGCATCTCGTGCGGCGGCTCGACCATGCCCGGCAGCAGGGGCGCGAGCAGGTCGCTCTTCTCGTAGATGAGGTCCGCACGGTTGTTGTCGGCCAGCTCGTACTCGTTGGTCATCGTCAGCGCACGGGTTGGGCACGCCTCGATGCACAGCCCGCACAGGATGCAGCGCAGGTAGTTGATCTGGTAGACGCGGCCGTAGCGCTCGCCCGGGCTGTGCCGGTCGCCCTCGGTGTTGGAGGCGCCCTCGACGTAGATCGCGTCGGCCGGGCAGGCCCACGCGCACAGCTCACAGCCGATGCACTTCTCGAGCCCGTCGGGCCAGCGGTTGAGCTGGTGGCGCCCGTGGAACCGCGGCGCCGTCGGCACCTTCTCGAACGGGTACTGCTCGGTGACGGTCTTGCGGAACATCGTCCGGAACGTCACGCCGAACCCGGCGATCGGGTCCCAGAGCGTTTCCTTGATCGGGTTGCTCATGTCATCACCTCGAATGGAAGAGCACGGTGTCGAGGCAATGACTTGATCCCTGCCTCATGATTCGCTCGCTGGCGCTCACTCATCGGGCACTCCTGGTGGGCGGCTCGGTGATGGGCGGGACGGGGTAGCCGCCGGCGAAGGCGTCGAACTCGGCGTCGTCGGACTCCGGCTCCGGCTCTTTCTTCTCCGGGATCAAGAAGGTCAGGACCACGAGCACCCCAGCGGCGACGGCGACCCAGATCAGCGTGTCCTGGTTGAGCATGTCCTCGCTCTTGAGCTTGCGGATGAAGGCGACCGCGACGATCCAGGCCAGCGAGACCGGGATGAGGATCTTCCACCCGAACGTCATGAACTGGTCGTAGCGCATGCGGGGCAGGGTGCCGCGGAGCCAGACGAACAGGAAGATGAAGCCCAGCGTCTTGCCGAAGAACCACAGCAGCGGCCAGTAACCGGTGTTGAGCATGCCGTCGTTGATCTGCGAGAGGCCGAACGGGGCGCGCCAACCGCCGAGGAACAGCGTCGTCGCGAGGGCTGACACCGTCACCATGTTGACGTACTCGGCGAGGAAGAACAGCGCGAACTTGAGCGAGGAGTACTCGGTGTGGAAGCCGCCGACGAGCTCGCCCTCGGCCTCGGGGAGGTCGAACGGTGCCCGGTTGGTCTCGCCGATCATCGCGATGACGTAGATGACGAACGAGGGGAACAGCGGCACGAAGTACCACATGTCGGTCTGCGCGGAGACGATCTCCGACGTCGACATCGAGCCGGCGTACATGAACACCGAGACGAACGACAGGCCCATCGCGACCTCGTACGAGATCATCTGCGCGCTCGAGCGGAGGCCGCCCAGGAGGGCGTAGATCGAGCCGGAGGCCCAGCCGGCCAGCACGATGCCGTAGATGCCGATCGAGGTCACCGCGAGGATGTAGAGCACCGCGACCGGCAGGTCGGTGAGCTGCAGGATCGTCTTCTGGTCGGTGAACGGGATCGTCACCTCGGGGCCGAACGGGATGACCGCCCACGCCAGGAACGCCGGGATCGTCGCGAGGATCGGCGCCAGGATGTAGACGACCTTGTCGGCCGCCTTGACGACGATGTCCTCCTTGAGCGCGAGCTTCACGCCGTCGGCGAGGCTCTGCAGGAGGCCGAACGGGCCGTGCACGTTGGGGCCGATGCGGTGCTGCATCTTGGCCACGACCCGGCGCTCGAACCAGATGTTGAACAAGGTGTAGACGACCAGCACCACGAAGATCAGCACCGACTTGAGCAGGATCACCCAGAACGGCTCGTTGCCGAAGAGATCGCTCATGAGGCACCTCCGCTCAGCGTCACGTGGTCGGCATAGCCGGCACCGAGGACCGATCGCAGGCTCGCGCCGGAGTTGGCCGGGGCCCAGACGACACCGTCGGGCAGCTCGGCGACCTCGGTCGGGAAGCTGACGCTGCCCGTCTCGGTCGACAGCGTGGCCATGCCACCGGGATCGACGTCGAACGCCTTGAGCGTCGCCGCGCTGGCCCGCAGCACGGCCGGTCGGGCTGTCGCCTTGAGCTCGAGCTGACCGTCCTGGCCACGGCCGTCGTCGATCATGAGTCGCCAGGTGTCCAGCACGACGGTCCGGGAGCGTGCTTGCTCGCCGGTCGGCTGAACGGTCGGCGCCGCGACACGAGCGCCGTCCCACGGCCCCAGCTCCTGCATGGCGGCGCGGGCCTGGGCGACCGTGCGGAAGCCGAGCGACTGGCCCATCTCCTCGGCCAGGCCGGCCAGGATCCGGATGTCGGTCAGCGAGTTCGGCTCGTGCAGGACGGCGTCGAACGTACGGACGCGGCCTTCCCAGTTGACGAAGCTGCCGGGCTTCTCGACGGCCGGGGCGACCGGGAGGACGACGTCGGCGACGGCCGTGACCTCGCTCTCGCGGACCTCGAGGCTGACGATGAAGTCGGCCTTGGCGAGCGCCTTGCGGGCTCCGGCGGGATCGGGCAGGTCGTTGATCTCGACGCCGCCGACCAGCAGCGCGTGGACCGTACCCAGCCGGGTGTCCTCGAAGATCTCGGTCGTGTTGCGGCCTCGGCGAGCTGGGACCGTGCGGATGCCCCACGCGGCGGCGAGGTCCGTTCGGGCCTCGACGTCGTCGAGCGGTCGGCCGCCCGGGAGCAGGTCGGGCAGGCAGCCGGTCTCGGCCGCGCCGCGCTCGCCGGCACGTCGCGGCACCCAGGCGATGCGCGCACCGGCCCGGTCGGCGGCGGCCACGACAGCACTGAAGCCACCGGGTACGGCCGCCAGGCGCTCGCCGACGAGCAGGATCGCGTCCTGGTCGAGCTGGAGCGCGGCGATGGCAGCCGGCTCGTGACCGGGGACGGTCTGGACGAGCTCGCCGGACATCTTGCGCAGGCCACGGGTCGCGTGGCTGGCGACGGCGACGACCTTGAGACCGGCTCTCGAGGCCTTGCGGAGCCGCAGGAAGATGCTGCCGTTCTCGTCCTCGGGCTCGAAGCCCACGAGGACGACGGTGGAGGCCTTCTCGAGGTCGGCGAACGTGACGTCGAGCGAGGTCGTCACGACCCGGGAGGCGAGGAACTGTGCTTCTTCCTCGGAGTGGGCGCGCGCCCGGAAGTCGATGTCGTTGGTACGCAGGACCGTGCGCGCGAACTTGCTGTAGGCGAAGGCGTCCTCGGTCGTCAGGCGTCCGCCGGGCAGCACGCCCACCTTGCCCTCGGCTGCGGCGAGCCCCTGGGCGGCCGCCGCCAGCGCGGCCGGCCACGACGCGGGCTCGAGCTGGTTGTTGTCGGGGTTGCGGACGAGCGGCGTCGTGATGCGGTCACCCACCGTGGCGTAGGTGAACGCGAAGCGGTCCTTGTCGGTGATCCACTCCTCGTTGACCTCGGGGTCGTCCCCCGCGAGGCGGCGCATGACCCGGCCGCGACGGTGGTCGACGCGGATCGCGGAACCACTCGCGTCGTGCTCGGCGATCGACGGGGTCGAGACCAGGTCGAACGGACGGGCTCGGAAGCGATAGTCCGCGCTGGTCAGCGCGCCGACGGGGCAGATCTGGATCGTGTTGCCCGAGAAGTAGGAGCTGAACGGCTCCTCCTCGTAGATGCCGACCTGCTGCTGCGCGCCGCGCTCGACGAGGGCGATGAACGGGTCGCCGGCGATCTGCTCGGAGAACCGCGTGCAGCGGGCGCACAGGACGCAGCGCTCACGGTCGAGCAGCACCTGCTCGGAGACCTTGACCGGCTTGGGGAACGTCCGCTTGACCTCGGTGAAGCGGGTCTCGCCCTGGCCGTGCGACATGGCCTGGTTCTGCAGCGGGCACTCGCCGCCCTTGTCGCACACGGGACAGTCGAGGGGGTGGTTGATCAGCAGGAACTCCATGGTGCCCCGCTGCGCCTTCTCGGCGACCGGCGAGGTGACCTGGGTCTTGACGACCATGCCGGCCGCGACCTCGATGGTGCAGGATGCCTGCGGCTTGGGGAACCCGCGGCCGTTGCCGGCGTCCGTGATCTCGACGAGGCACTGGCGGCAGGCGCCGACCGGGTCGAGCAGCGGGTGGTCGCAGAAGCGCGGGATCTCGGTGCCGATGAGCTCGGCGGCACGGATCACCAGCGTGCCCTTGGGGACGCTGACCTCGACGTCGTCGATCGTCAGCGTGACGAGCTCGACGGGTGCCTGGGTGTCGGGGGTGGCCTCGATCGTCATGCCGTCACCTCCGTGGAGAAGCAAAGATACGAAGGCGTCGGCATGACAGGCTTGTTGGTCTCTCGCTGGCGCTCGGTCATGACGCCGTCACCTCCTGCGGGAAGAGGGTGGATGCCGCCGGCGGGAAGAGCTCGCGCGACGGCGTGTGCAGCCCGGACTCGAACTCGTCGCGGAAGTACTGGATCGCCGAGGTGATGGGGCTGGTGGCACCGTCGCCGAGCGCGCAGAACGACCGGCCGAGGATGTTCTCGCACAGGTCGAGCAGCAGCTCGATGTCGCCGTCCTTGCCCTGCCCCTCGTCGAGGCGCTGCAGGGTCTGGACCAGCCACCAGGTGCCCTCGCGGCACGGCGTGCACTTGCCACAGGACTCGTGCTTGTAGAACTCGGTCCACCGGAGCACGCAACGCACGACCGAGGTCGTCTGGTCGAAGACCTGGAGCGCCTTGGTGCCGAGCATCGAGCCGGCCGCGCCGACGCCTTCGTAGTCCAGGGGAATGTCGAGGTGCTCCGCCGTGAGGATCGGGGTCGACGAGCCGCCCGGCGTCCAGAACTTCAGCTCGCTGCCGGGGCGCATGCCGCCACCGAGCTCGAGCAGCTCGCGCAGGGTGATGCCGAGCGGTGCTTCGTACTGACCGGGTCGGGCGACGTGGCCCGAGAGCGAGTAGAGGGTGTAGCCCTTGGACTTCTCGGTGCCCATCGAGCCGAACCAGTCGACGCCGTTCTTGACGATCGAGGGCACGGAGGCGATCGACTCGACGTTGTTGACGACGGTCGGCGACGCGTAGAGACCCTCAACGGCGGGGAACGGCGGACGCAGACGGGGCTGGCCGCGGCGGCCCTCGAGCGAGTCGAGGAGCGCGGTCTCCTCGCCGCAGATGTAGGCACCGGCACCGGCGTGGATGATCAGCTCGACGTCGACGCCCGAGCCGAGGATGTCGGTGCCGAGGTATCCGGCCTCCTTGGCCTCGCGGGCGGCGGCGCGCAGTCGGCGCACGACATGCAGCACCTCACCGCGGACGTAGATGAACGCGGTCTTGGCGCGGATGGCGTGGGCCGCGATGATGACGCCCTCGATGAGGGTGTGCGGTGTCGCCATCATGAGCGGGATGTCCTTGCAGGTCCCCGGCTCGGACTCGTCGGCGTTGACCACGAGGTACTTGGGCTTCGGGTTGTCCTGCGGGATGAAGCTCCACTTCATGCCGGTCGGGAATCCTGCACCACCACGGCCCCGCAGGCCGGAGTCCTTGACCAGGCCGATGAGGTCGTCCGGCGCCATCTTGAGCGCGGTCTCGAGGGCGCCGTATCCGCCGGCCTGCCGGTACGCCTCGAGGGTCCATGCGCGATCCGTGCCCCAGTCGGCGCTCAGCACCGGGGTGAGGGTGTCAGTCATCGTCGCCCTCCTTGGCGGTGTCGGCCGGTGACTCCTCGATCGTGGTCTCGGACTCGGCCCGTGAGGTGTCGGCCTGCTCGGCGGCGCCGGCCTTGGTGTCGGCGGTGGCGTCGTCGCCCGAGCTGGACTGCTTGTCGTGCGCCTCGTCGACCGTCGGGGCCTTCCAGCCGCGATCGGCGGCGATCTCGAGCCCCGCGAGCGAGGGGCCGGCAGCGGCTGGTCCCTCGTCGACGAGGCCGTCCTCGAAGCCGGCCAGCACGCGCTCGGCCTCGCGCCACGAGGTGATGGTGGCTCCACGGGTCGCCTGGACCGTCTCGCCGGCCCGCAGCTTGTCGACGAGCTCGACGGCGGACTCGGGGGTCTGGTTGTCGAAGAACTCCCAGTTGACCATCATGACCGGCGCGAAGTCGCACGCCGCGTTGCACTCGATGTGCTCGAGCGTGACCTTGCCGTCCTCGGTGGTCTCGTCGTTGCCGACGTCGAGGTGGCCCTTGAGCCGCTCGAAGATCAGGTCGCCGCCCATGACGGCACACAGCGTGTTGGTGCAGACGCCGACGTGGTGCTCGCCCATGGGCCGACGCTTGTACATCGTGTAGAACGTCGCGACGCCCGAGACCTCGGCGGCGCTGATGCCCAGGATCTCGGCGCACACCTCGATGCCCTCGTTGGTGACGTTGCCCTCGGCCGACTGGATGAGGTGCAGCATCGGCAGGAGCGCGCTGCGCGACTGCGGGTAGCGGCCGGCGAGCTCGCGCAGCTCACCCAGCGTGGTGTCCGTGAGAGTCATCAGCGATCCACCCCACCCATGACGGGATCGATGCTGGCGATCGCCACGATGACGTCGGACAGCATGCCGCCCTCGCTCATGACCGAGGTGCCCTGGAGGTTGACGAACGATGGGTCACGGAAGTGCGCACGATAGGGCCTGGTGCCACCGTCGGAGACCACGTGGCAGCCGATCTCGCCGCGGGGCGCCTCCACGCTCGCGTACGCCTGGCCGGCCGGCACCCGGAAACCCTCGGTGACGATCTTGAAGTGGTGGATCAGCGCTTCCATCGACTCGCCCATGATGTGCTTGATGTGCTCGGCCGAGTTGCCCTGCCCGTCGGCGCCGACGCTCAGCTGCGACGGCCAGGCGATCTTCTTGTCGGCGACCATGACGGGCTGGCCCTCCATGCCGGCGAGCCGCTCGGTGGCCTGCTCGACGATCTTGATGGACTCCCACATCTCGTCGAGGCGCACCCGGAACCGGCCGTACGCGTCGGGCTCGTCGCGAGTGACGACGTCGAAGTCGTACGTGTCGTAGCCCCAGTAGGGCTGCTTCTTGCGCAGGTCCCAGTCGTAGCCGGTCGAGCGCAGCACCGGACCGGTCAGGCCGAGGGCGAGGCAGCCGGCGAGGTCGAGGTGGCCCACACCCTTGAGCCGGCCCTTGAAGATCGGGTTGGCGTTGCACAGCGCGGCGTACTCGGGGAGCCGCTTCTTGAGCAGGCGGACCGTCGAGCGGAGCTTCTCGATCGCACCGGCCGGCAGGTCCTGGGCGACGCCACCGGGACGGAAGTAGGCGTGGTTCATGCGCAGACCGGTGATCATCTCGAACAGGTCGAGGATCAGCTCCCGGTCTCGGAAACCGCACGTCATGACCGTAAGCGCGCCGATCTCCATGCCGCCGGTGGCGAGGCACACCAGGTGTGACGAGATCCGGTTGAGCTCGAGCATCAGGACCCGGATGGCCTGCGCCTTCTCCGGCGCCTCGACGCCCAGCAGCCGCTCGACCGCCATGACGTACGCAGCCTCGTTGGAGAACGGGGCGACGTAGTCCATCCGGGTGCAGAACGTGACGCCCTGCGTCCAGGTGCGGTACTCCATGTTCTTCTCTATGCCGGTGTGCAGGTAGCCGATGCCGGCCCGTGCGTCGCGGACGGTCTCGCCGTCGATCTCCAGCACGAGGCGCAGCACGCCGTGCGTCGACGGGTGCTGCGGGCCCATGTTGATGACGAGGTGGTCGCCCTCGACCGCGGAGGCGTCGATCGTGTCCCAGTCCTGACCGGTGACGGTGAAGACCGGGCCTTCTGCGGTGTCGGTCGTGCTGGCGTACGGATCGCTCACGGTGTCCGTCATGAGTAGCTCCTCCGCTGGTCCGGCGGTGCAATCGTGCCGCCCTTGTACTCGACCGGGATGCCGCCCAACGGATAGTCCTTGCGCTGGGGATGGCCGGGCCAGTCGTCCGGCATCAGGATGCGGGTGAGGGCGGGGTGGCCGTCGAAGATGATGCCGAACATGTCCCAGGTCTCCCGCTCCTGCCAGTCCGCTGTCGGGTAGATGCTGACCACGCTCGGCACGTGCGGATCGTTCTCGGGCGTCACGACCTCGAGGCGGATGCGGCGGTTGTGGGTCATCGAGAGCAGGTGGTAGACGACGTGCAGCTCGCGGCCGGCCTCGTGCGGGAAGTGCACGCCGCTGACGCTCGAGCAGAACTCGAACCGCAGGACCGGGTCGTTGCGCAGGTGGGTCACCGTCTCGACCAGCTTGTGCCGGCGGATGAAGAACGTGATCTCGCCACGATCGACGACGACCTTCTCGATCGCCTCGTCCAGCTCGGTGATGGTTGCGAGCTGGTCGGCGACCTCGTCGTACCAGCCGCCGAAGGGACGCTGGCTCGCGCCCGGCATGACGACCGGGCGGGTCAGGCCGCCGAAGCCCGTCGTGTCACCCGTGCCGTGGATGCCGAAGGATCCTTCGCGGACCTCGACGATCTCGAGCTCGACGGCGTCGCTCTTGACGAGCTCGGCCTGGGTCTCGTGCGACCCGTCCTGGGTCTCGGTGCCCTTGTCGCGGGCGTCCTTGTTGCCCTTCGCGTCGACCATCAGCACGTCCCCGCCGTCGAGGAACAGAAACGGTACGACGGCGCCGCGCTGAGTGCCCGATCGATCGCTCGCTGGCACTCGCTCATCGCATGAGCCCCTTCATGGCCGAGGTCGGCGTGGCGAGGAGGGCGACCTTCTCGTCGGCCTTGATCTCGTTGAGGCGGTTGACACCGAGCTTCTCGTGCTGGATCTGGTCGTGCAGCTTGAGGATCGCGTCGATCAGCATCTCGGGGCGAGGCGGGCAGCCCGGGAGGTACATGTCGACCGGGACGACGTGGTCGACGCCCTGCACGATGGCGTAGTTGTTGAACATGCCGCCCGAGCTGGCGCAGACGCCCATCGCGAGGACGTACTTGGGACCGGCCATCTGGTCGTAGATCTGGCGCAGCACCGGTGCCATCTTGTTGCTGACCCGGCCGGCCACGATCATCAGGTCGGCCTGGCGCGGCGAGGGGCGGAAGACCTCCATGCCGAAACGTGAGGAGTCGAATCGCGGGGCGCCGAACGTCATCATCTCGATCGCACAGCACGCGAGCCCGAACGTTGCGGGCCAGAACGACGCCTTGCGCATGTAGCCCGCGAGGCCCTCGACGGTCGAGAGCAGCACGCCACTAGGCAGTTTTTCTTCTAGTCCCATTCGAGGCCTCCACGGCGCCAGACGTACGCATAGGCGATGAACACGGTCAGCATGAAGATGAACATCTCGATCAGCCCGAACCAGCCGAGCGCGTCGAACGCGACGGCGAACGGGAACAGGAAGATGATCTCGATGTCGAACACGATGAACAGCATCGCGATGATGAAGTAGCGGATCGAGACCTTGCCGCCGCCTTCGGGCAGCGGGCTCGGCTCGATGCCCGACTCGTAGCGGTCGAGCTTGGCGCGGTTGTAGCGCTTCGGGCCCGTGAGCGGCGCGATCGCGACGCTGCCGATGGCGAATGCGGCCGCAATGGCACCCAGCACGATGATCGGCGTGTAAGCCGTCACGGCACCTCCCAGGCTTCAACCGACAGAGCAAGAGCTGTGTGTGTTCGTGCGCTTGTGAATTGCTTCACAACGTGATCACGGTCTCACCCTACGCCCGTCAGGCGGCGCTTGTAACTGAGGTCACACTAACCTCCGACTCCGACGCTCGAGAGGGCCTGTTGAGACGTGGGTCACAGGGGCGACCCATCCCGAGAAGTCGGCGCGACGAACTCCTGACAAGCGATCCATTCACAGGACGAGGTGCGCGACATGCGAGACCCACTCTTCATGGCAGTCAACGGCACGCACCGGGCGCTGGACGAGCAGCTCGCAGATGTCCGCCGTGCGGTCGAGCAGCACGAGCCCACCTATCTCGTCACTCTCAAGACCGACGCCTTCATGATCCATGCCTGCCGGCACGTCTCGGCGATCTGCACCACGGTCCTGCCGACCGCTCGCCGGACGCTGCCCGACAGCCGGCTGCGAATCCGGGCGTACGTCCGCCAAGCCCGCCGGCTCGAACGATCCATCGCACAGGCGAAGCGCCGGCTGTACGGCGCGTCGCGGTCGATCCGGCTGCCGTGGTCGCTCGTCTCGGCGGCCCTGGACCACGAGCTGGCCGAGCTCTTGGCGCTCGAGCAGGCGTTGATCGCCGACGTCGCGGAGCAGGTGGGTCCCCGAGCCAGCAGCCGCCTCGCGGCCCTGCTGCCCGGATCCGAGGCAGGGAGCCCGACCCGTCCGCACCCGAACTCGCCGCACACAGGCTGGGTCGCGTCGGTGAGCCGCCGGGGATGGACCCGGGCCGACTGCTTCTGGGACGCGGTCGAGGGCCGCGTCGTCGCCGGAGCCGTCAAGGCATTCAAGGCGCCCGCTCGCCTGGCCTCCTAGGGACGGAACGAGTGGTGCAGCGCGACGATCCCGCCCGAGAGGTTGTGCCACTCGACCCGGCCCCAGCCCGCCTCGACCATCCGCATCGCGAGGCCCTTCTGGTCCGGCCACTCCCGGATCGACTCGGCGAGGTAGACGTACGACTCGGGGTTGGACGAGACCTTGCGGGCGATCGAGGGCAGCGCGCGCATGAGGTAGTTGCTGTAGACCGCGTCGAACGGTCCCCACGTCGGCGTGCTGAACTCGCAGACGACGATGCGCCCCCCGGGCTTGGTCACCCGCAGGAGCTCGCGAAGGCCAGCGATCGGGTCGACGATGTTGCGCAGCCCGAACGAGATCGTGACGGCGTCGAACGTCTCGTCGCCGAACGGCAGCAACGTTCCGTCGCCGGCCGTGAAGGGCAGGGCGGGTCGCTCGCGCTTGCCGACCTCGAGCATGCCGATCGAGAAGTCGCACGGGACGACCGTGGCCCCCGCATCGGCAAACGGTTGGCTGGACGTGCCGGTGCCCGCCGCGAGGTCGAGGATCGTCTCGCCGGGCTGCGGCTCGACGAGCTCCACGACGCGCTTGCGCCAGCGCCGGTCCTGCCCCAGGGACAGCACGTCGTTGGTCAGGTCGTACTTCTCGGCAACCCCGTCGAACATCCTCGCGACGTCGTGGGGTTCCTTGTCCAGACCGGCTCTGCTCACCTCTCCACCCTGCCACGGGTAGGCTGAATGACTGTGAGCAACCCTGCCGTGGATGCCGCCGCGGGGCCGCTTCTGGTCCGGTCGGCGCCGGTCGACGACCCCGGCGACCTGCTTGCGCTCATCCCGCCGACCGACGCCCTCGCGTGGGTGCACGGCGGCGACGGACTCGTGGGGTGGGGACGTGCCGCAGAGTTCCGGACCGCCGGTCCCGACCGGTTCGCGGAGGCCTCGGACTGGTGGAGCGAGCTCTCGTCGCGCGCGGTCGTCCGCGACGACGTCGACCTGCCGGGCTCGGGCCTCGTGGCGTTCGGCTCCTTCGCGTTCACCGACGCCGCCGAGGGCAGCACGCTCGTCGTCCCCGAGGTCGTCGTCGGCCGCCGCGACGGGGTCGCCTGGATCACCGTGGTCGGTCTCGGCATCAGCGCGGCACCCGACCTCACCCCCTCGACGCCGGCCGATCCCGTCGGCACGACGTTCGCCGACGGTCCGGTCGACAGCGTGACGTGGCAGGGTCTCGTCGCCGAGGCCGTGCGCAGGATCGAGCAGGGCGGGCTCGACAAGGTGGTCCTGGCGCGCGACCTGGTCGCGACGCTCACCGAGCCCCTCGACGTCCGTGCTCCGTTGGCCCGGCTCGCGGCCGACTACCCCAGTTGCTGGACGTTCCACGTCGACGGGTTCTTCGGCTCGACGCCGGAGATGCTGGTCCGGCTCGAGCGCGGGCTCGTCACCTCACGCGTGCTCGCGGGCACCATCAGGCGTACGGGCGACGATGCCCACGACCTGGCACTCGCCGGCTCGCTGGCCCGGTCCAGCAAGGACCTCGAGGAGCACGAGTACGCCGTCCGGTCCGTCGCCGACGCGCTGGCCCCGCACTGCACGAGCATGAACGTGCCGGAGACGCCGTTCGTGCTGCACCTGCCCAACGTCATGCACCTCGCGACCGACGTCACGGGCGTCATCCGCGACGAGGCCAGCGCCCTCAGCCTGGCCGCGTCGCTGCACCCGTCGGCGGCGGTGGGCGGCACCCCGACGTCCGAGGCCGTACGCCTGATCGCCGAGATCGAGCTGTTGGACCGCGGCCGCTACGCGGGGCCCGTGGGCTGGATCGGCGCGTCGGGTGACGGCGAGTGGGGCATCGGGCTGCGGTCGGCACAGATCGAGGGCGACGGGTCCGTCGTCCGCCTGTTCGCCGGCTGCGGCATCGTCGCCGACTCGGTGCCGGCCGACGAGCTGGCCGAGTCCAACGCCAAGCTCATCCCGGTTCGTGACGCACTGACCCCGCGCGACTAGGACTGCAGCGCCCGCGCGGTCGCGTCGTCGGCCGGGAGGAAGGCCTCGATGCTGAGCTCGGCGGCGGTCAGGTCGAGCGCCGTGCCGAAGGTCGTCACGGTGCTGATGAACGACAGGGGTCCGGCCGGCGCGTCGAGCACCATCGGGACGGCCACGCCGCCGTCGTCGATGCCCGGCTGCAGCCCGCCAGGATAGTCGACCAGCTCCTCGTGCAGGGTGCGAAGCGTCTCGGAGCCGCTCACCGCAGCCTCGCGGGCGAGCCGACCGAGGACGTGGAACCGCCACTCGGCGAGGTTGACGATGCGAGGCGCCAGTCCGTCCGGATGCAGGCTGATGCGCAGCGCGTTGGGCGAGTCCAGCAGGTGCGGCGCGATGCCGTCGAGGATCGGCGCGACCCCGGCATTGGCCATCACCATGTTCCAGCCGCGGTCGACGACCAGGCACGGGAAGGGCTCATACGCCGTGAGGACCCGGTCGAGCCCGGCGCGGATCGCCGCGAGGTCAGGGTCGTCGAGCGTCCGCTCCGGGAACGCCGGAGCGAAGCCGGCGGCGACCAACAGCTGGTTCTGCTCCCGCTTCGGCACGTCGAGCGTCGCCGCGAGCTGCAGCACCATGGTCCGGCTGGGACGCGACCGCCCGGTCTCGACGAAGCTCAGGTGGCGCGAGGAGATCCCGGCCTCGATCGACAGGTCCAGCTGGCTGAGGTGGCGTCGCCGGCGCCAGTCACGCAGCAGGGCGCCGACCGGCGAGGACGTGGCGGTGGTCGTCATGCCGTCCACTTTGACCGATCCGGGCGTGCAGGACCATGACCTCGGAGGTCATTGCGGCGACTACCTCCGCCGCCCAGACTCGGCGACATGAACTCGACAACTGCCCCTGTCACTGCCACCACGGGCCCGGTCACCCTCAAGACCGCGCTCCTGCTCGACGCCGCCGTCACCGGCGCCAACGCGCTCGCTTACCTCGCCGGTGCCGCGGTCCTCGACTCGCTGCTCGGCCCGTCGTCGACCCACTTCCTGGCGATCGGCGCGTTCCTGGCCGTGAGCACCGTCATCCTGGCGGCCACCGGCACACGCCGCCCTATCCCGCGGGGATGGGCGACGTTCGCGGCCGAGGTCAACATCGCCTGGGCCGTCGGCTCGGTCGCCGTGGTCAGCCTGGGCTGGTTCGACCTGACGACGACCGGCGAGGTCTGGACGATCCTGCAGGCCGCGATCGTCGCGGCGTTCGCGACCGTCCAGCTGATGGCCCTGCGCCGTACCGCCTGACCCGGTGTCATCCGTCGAGCGGTGGGCCGTGGGTCACCGCTCGACGGGGGCGAGGGTGGGCCAGCGTGGGCTGAGGGTGTCGCCGGACGAGACCCCGGTGAGGCGGCGCTTGACCCACGGCGCGGCGTGGGCCTTGGCCCACTCGACGTTGGCGGTGCGTCGTTCGCGCGCCGACAGCGTCGACGCCGGCGGCAGCTCCGGCATCGCCAGCTCGTGCTCGACACCGAGCGCGTCGAGCACCGCGATCGCCATGCGTTGGTGGCCGAGGCTCGACATGTGCATCCGGTCGACGTCCCACAGCCGGTCGTCGCGGTAGTCACGCAGCCGCCAGAAGTCCACGAGCGTCGCACCGTGCCGCTCGGCGACCTCGCGCACGAGCTCGTTGTAGATCGCGAAGCGCCCTCGCAGCGCGCCGAACACCGGCGAGCCGCCCGGGTCGTACGCCGTGAACATCAGCACGTGGGCGCCGGCTGCCACGACCCGAGCCAGGGCCTGGTCGTACGCCGCCACGAGGCGATCGATGTCGATCCGCGGGCGCAGGACGTCGTTGGCGCCGGCGTAGATGCTGACGAGGTCAGGCTGCATCGCGAGTGCCGGGTCGATCTGCTCGGCCAGGATCGGCAGCAGCTGGCGGCCGCGGATGGCGAGGTTGGCATAGGTGAAGTCGTCGCCCGCGAGCACCTCGGCCACCCGGTCGGCCCAGCCCCGTACGCCGTTGGGAAGGGCGGCGTCGTGGTCGCCGACACCTTCGGTGAACGAGTCGCCGAGCGCGACGTAGCGATGAAATGGCACGGCGTCAGGCTAGCGAGTGGCTCTGGCCTCAGTCGTCGAGGAGTCCGCGCCGGCGCGCGATCGCCGCCGCCTCGGTGCGGCCGGAGGCGCCGAGCTTGGCCAGGATGTTGGAGACGTGGACCGACACGGTCTTGGTGCTGATGAACAGCCGTGCCGCGATCTCCCCGTTGCTGCGACCCGCGCTGACCTGCTCGAGGACTTCGCGCTCGCGCGGGGTCAGCTCGACGTCGGACCTCGCCGGGCGGCGCATGAGTCCGTCGATCTCGGCCAGCAGGGGCCGGGCGCCGAGCCGCTCGGCCGTGGTGCGCGCCGCACGCAGGAGCTCCTTGCCCTCGGTCTCGTCACCGGCTGCCAGCAGCACCGCTGCCAGACGGCTCGCCGACCGTGCGACCTCGTAGGGATCGTCCATGCCGACGAAGGCGTCGTACGCCCGCCGCCACCCCTCGGTGAGATCGGCGAGCTCGGGAGCATCGACACCAGACAGCCAGCGCAGTCGGGCGTGCTCGGCGTGGACCCGGATCTGCCATGCGACGCCCTCGGGGCCCAGCGGGACGATGGTGCCGGCCACCCGGTCAGCGGTCTCCACCATCTCGGCCGCGTGCTGGAGCAGCGGGGCCTGCTCGTCCCGGCTGAGGGTGGGCACGGCGGCGGAGTACTGGCCGATCAAGAGCGCGTGGAGCCGCAGCAGCGCCGGGAACTCGGGATCGTCCCACGCCCGGGTCTGCAGCTCGACGAGGTCGTCGAGCACGCGCCGAGCCGCGCCGATGTCGCCCGCGGCGCCGTGCAGATCGATCAGCGCGGAGCTGGAGTGGATCGACGCCGCGACCTCGTGCCGCCACAGCGACCGGATCGACAGGGTGCGCTCGATGTGGTCGACCTCGCCCCGTCCGGCCGCGACGAGCAGGGCGATCGACTCGAGGGAGGCGTCGGGGATCGCCGGCGCGTCGGCCCCGACATCGCGCAGCTCGAGCACCTCGTCCCATCGGCCGCGCATGTAGCAGACCAACGCGGCGTAGAACCGGCCGTCGAAGCCGTACGGCCCCCAGGTCCAGCCGGTCTGCTCGGCGCGCTGCATCTCCTGACGGAAGGTCTGCTCGGCCGCGTCGAGGTCACCCTCGTTGAAGTGCAGGAACGCCAGCTGGTGGAGTCCGCGGAGCTCACCCAGGATGTGCCCGTCGGCGCGAGACACCTCGACGAGCTCGACGAATCCCTGCTTGGCCTTCTCGGGGTCGTTGCCCATGCGCACCATGACCCGGGTGAGCGTGGCCTTGGCGTCGGCGATGACGTCGCCGGCCCCGATCTGCTCGGCGATGGCGAGCGCCCGCTCTCCCCACTCGACGGCACCGTCGTAGCGACCGCGGTTGGACCACACGCGCGCACAGAGCGCCGCGATCTCGGCGCGCAGGAGGGTCGGCTCGTCCGGCACGATGCGCGCCGCCTCGGAGCTCGCCTCCTCGGACTCCTGGTCGAGGTTGGCGTAGTAGCAGGTGTTGCCGATCTCGACGAGCAGCCGGCCGCGCACCTCGGGCGCCGCGTTCGCGGGGAGCTGCACGATGGTGTCGCGCAGCAGCTCGACGGCGCGCAGCAGCCGGCCCGACGTGACGAGCGCTGCGGAGGCGCGGATCACGAGATCGACCAGGTCGGTGTCGGGTGGCGCGGACTCGATCAACGTCAACGCCTGCTCGTAGTGCTGCGCCGCCTCGTCGTGGCCCGACAGCCGTTGGGCGTCCTCGGCCGCCCTGACATGGGCGAGGAAGGCGGTCTCGCGCTCGCCGGCGCCAAGGGCGTGCAGCGCGATCTCCGCGGCCGGCCCCCGACGATCGGTGAGTGCCTCCAGATAGGCCGCGTGGATGCGCCGCCGCTCGCCGGGCAGCAGGTCGTCGCGCACCGCCTCGGCCAGCAGGGCGTGCCGGAACCAGTAGGAGTCGTCGCCCGTGCGGGTCAGGACCTTGTGGTCGATCGCCGAGCGCAGCGCCTCGTCGAGCTCGTCCTCGGGCAGTCCGACGACGCGCGTCAGCACGGAGTAGTCGTGCCGGGCGTCGGAGCAGGCAGCGGCGCGGACGAGCTTGCGGGCGTTGTCGTCGAGCCGTTCGAGGCGCATCAGCAACAGGTCGGCGAGGGTCTCGGGCAGCGCGCCGTCGACGTCGGCGAGCCCGGCGTCGAGCAGCTCCTCGGCGAAGAACGCGTTGCCGGCCGCGCGGCGCACGACCGCCTGCAGGCTCTCGATCCCCAGGGCGTCCGCGCCGTGCGCGTGGATCAAGTCGACGACGTCGGCGTCGGCGAGGGGCTCGAGCTCGATGCGACGGACACCCGGCAGGCGCACCCACTCCGACAGGGCCTGTCGCAGGGGGTGGCGCCGGTGCAGGTCGTCGGCGCGATAGCTGACGACCACGTGCACGGGGCCGTGGAACCCGTGCGACAGGACGAAGCGGATGAGGTGGCGGGTCGAGGCGTCAGCCCAATGGGCGTCCTCGATCACCAGGAGGAGGGGCTGGTCGGTCGCGAGGGAGTCGAGCCCGGCGACGACCGACGCGAACAGCTCGGAGCGCTCGACGCCGTCGCCCGGTGCCGGGGAGGGCCAGGGCAGGAGCGGGCCCAGGGCGGGGAACCGGGCCGCCAGCTCGTCACGCTCGTGGTCGCCGAGGGAGGCGAACGCCTCGGAGAACGGCTGGTAGGGCGGCGCGCTGTCGCCGAGGTCGAGACAGTGCCCGGCCAGCACCCGGTGGCCGGCGGCACGCGCGCGGGCCCCGAGCTCGCGGAGCAGGCGGGTCTTGCCGATGCCGGCGTCGCCGCCGATGAGGACGACCTCGCGGGCTGCGGGGTTGGTCACCCCCCGCGGCGTCGAGCAGCTGCTCGAGCTCGCGGACACGTCCGACGAGGGGCGTCGCGGGCGTACGGTCGTTGGCCATGTCGTCCATCATGTCGGACCCGGCCGACAAGGGGACGACCGTCACACGTGTGCCGTCCGCCCCACGGCCACGCTTGCGAGCCGCACCACGACGCCGCGGCGGCGCCGGGGAGAGCGGCGAGGGGCGAAGCCCGTCGTGTCCCGCTCGTGGCGCGAGATCTCCGACAGGGCCTCCGCCACCGCGGCATGACGGTTCATCTCGAGGGACAGGAACTGCTCAGGGCTCAGGATCATGAATCCAGAGTCGTCGCCTGAGGTAGCCCGCCACATCGGGCGAGTTACCTAGATCTGAACAGCCAGGTACCTCAGATCCGTGTGCCGCGCGCCCTACTTCAGGGTCTTCTTGCCGCCGTGCATCACGGTGATGAGCTTGAGGACGTTGTTGTCGGTCTTGGCGTCGCGGGCGAAGGACGTCAGCATCATCAGCGGCTTCATGCGCTGACGCGTGATGGCCTTGGCGTACGTGAACTCCTTGAGACCGTCGGGCCCGTGGATGCGGCCGAAGCCGGACTGCCCGACGCCACCGAACGGCAGGCCCGGGACGGCCGCGAAGGAGATGACCGAGTTGACGGACGTCATGCCCGAGCGAACGCGCCGGGCGATGTCCACCCCGTTCTTCTTGGCGAACACGGCACCGGCCAGGCCGTACGACGTGGCGTTGGTCCGTTCGATCGCCTCGTCCATGCTGGCGACCGGGTTGATCGCGAGCGTGGGCCCGAAGGTCTCCTCGGTGATCTCGGTCGAGTCCTCGGGCACGTGGGTCAGGATCGTCGGCTGCACGAATCGCTCGCCGACGGCGTCGGAGCCACCCATGACGACCGTGGCGCCCTTGGCGATGGCGTCGTCGATGTGCCTCTTGATGATGTCGATCTGCGAGGGCATCGTGATGGGGCCGAGCTGGGCACCGGCATCGTCACCGGCGCGCAGGTTCTTGGCCTGCTCGGTGATCTCCTTGACGAACGAGTCGAAGACCTTGTCGTGGACGTAGACGCGCTCGATGCCCGTGCAGGTCTGCCCGGCGTTGGACATGCCACCCCACAGGGTCGCCTCGGCGGCCTTGGCGAGGTCGGCGTCCTCGTCGACGATCATCGAGTCCTTGCCGCCGGCCTCGATGATCACCGGGGTGAGGTTCTCCGCGCAGGCGGCCATGACCTTCTTGCCCGTGGGGCCCGACCCGGTGAACGCGAGCTTGTCGACGTCGGCCGTGCAGAGCGCCGCGCCGGTCTCGCCGTAGCCCGTGACGACCTGCAGGACCGGGCGCCCGTGGACGACCTCGGTGAACGTGTCGGCGAGCCACTGGCCGACCCCCGGCGTGTACTCGCTGGGCTTGAAGACGACGGGGTTGCCAGCAGCGAGGGCGTACGCGATGGAGCCCACGGGCGTGAAGACCGGGTAGTTCCACGGTCCGATGACGCCGACGACGCCGAGCGGGTGGTACTCGACCGAGGCGGCCTGGTTGGCCATCAGCAGGCCGGGCGAGACCTTCTGCGGACCCAGGACCTTCTTGGCGTGCTTGGCGGCCCACGCGACGTGGTCGATCGCGAGGATGATCTCGAGCTGGGCGTCGCCGTGCGGCTTGCCGGTCTCGCGGTGCGAGAGCTCGGCGAGCTGGGCGATCCGGCGGGTGATGACGCTGCGCCAGGTCAGCAGGTAGTCGCCGCGCTCGTCGAAGCTCAGCCCGGACCACCACTGCGCGGCCTCACGGGCCCGCGCGACCGCGGCATCGACCTCGGCCTTGCCGTGGATCGGGTGGACGCCGACGACGTCGCCGTTGGCGGGGTTGAGCGACTCGAAGGTCGGCGTCGTGCCGGTCTCGACGGTGGGCTCGAGCGTTGCGGTCATCGTGACTCCTTGATGAGGTCGGCAGCCTTCTCGCCGACCATGATGGCGGGTGCGTTGGTGTTGCCCCGTGGCACACGAGGCATGACGGAGGCGTCGGCGACGCGCAGGCCCTCGACGCCGTGGACCTTGAGCTCGGGATCGACGACGCTGCCCTCGATCGTGCCCATCGCGCAGGTGGCGACCGGGTGGTAGACGGTCTGGCCGAGCCGGCTGATCGTGCCGAGGATGTCGTCGGTCGTCGGGGTGAGCGTCGCCGGCTCCCACGGCTCGGCGATGTGGCGGGCGAGCGGCCCTTGGGTCACGACCTCGAAGAGCCGGTGGTAGCCGGCGATCATCGCGTCGAGGTCGGCACCGTCGTCGTAGTAGCCCGGCTCGATCTCCGGGTGCCAGGTCGGATCGGCGGAGCGCAGCTTGATGTGGCCCTTGCTCTCGACCCGTACGAGCGTCGACGCCACGGTCATCCCTCGACGTACGGGCTCGTGGAGGCCGTTGTCGTAGAACCCGGCCGGCAGCATGTGGAACTGCATGTCGGGCGCGGTGAGGTCGTCACGCGACTTGAAGAAGCCACCGGCCTCGGCGACGTTGGAGCTCAGGGGCCCCCGTCCGGCCTTCTGTGCCTTGAGCACGTTGGGCAGGGTCAGGAACTCGGCCAGGTCGGTGGTGTCCTTGGTGTAGAACAGCGCACCGGAGATGGGGTGGTCCTGCAGGTTCTGGCCCACTCCCGGGAGGTCGACGCGTACGTCGATGCCGTGCTCGCGCAGGTGCGCTCCCGGGCCGATTCCGGACAGCATCAGCATCTGCGGACTGGCGATCGCTCCGGCCGACAGCACGATCTCTGCCTTGGCCCTGGCAGTGCGGGTCATCCCGCCGTGGCGGTAGGTCACGCCGGTCGCCCGGGTGCCCTCGAGCTCGATGCGGGCGACGAACGCCTCGGTCCGCACCGTGAGGTTGGGTCGCTTGCTCGCCGGGTGGATGTAGGCGTCGGCGACCGACCAGCGGCGACCCTTCTTGCAGGTCACCTGGTAGAGCCCGGCGCCCTCCTGCTCGGCCCCGTTGAAGTCGTCGTTGCGCTTGAAGCCCGCTGACACCGCCGACTCGACGAAGGCGTGGCTGAGCTCGTGGGTGTAGCGACGGTCCTCGACGTGCAGCGGACCGTCGGTGCCGTGGAACTCGTCGCTGAGCCGGGTGTTGCCCTCGGACTTCTTGAAGTAGGGCAGCACGTCGTCGTAGCCCCAGCCCGTCGCGCCGTAGGCGTCGCGCCACTCGTCGTAGTCCGCGCGGTTGGCACGGATGTAGATCATGGCGTTCATCGACGAGCAGCCACCGAGCGCCTTCATGCGCGGCCAGTCGGCCCGGCGGCCGCCGAGCTGCTTCTGCGGCGTCGTCTTGTAGCCCCAGTCCCACTTGGTCTTGAACAGGGCGGAGAAGCCGGCCGGCAGGTGGATCATGTCGTCGTCGTCAGCCGGGCCGGCCTCCAGCAGGAGGACCGACACGGACGGGTCCTCGCTCAGGCGCGCCGCGACGACGCCTCCAGCGCTGCCCGATCCGATGACGATGTAGTCGAAGCTGTCGTCGCCCATGACTCCCTTTCCAGCGGCTGTGACGGTCCACACAACCTACTGCGGGTATGTCAATGACACAACCACTGTCACGGTCGGAGAGCGGCCTCGACGGCGGTGCCGATGCGCACGGTGAGATCACGGCGGCCGGTCCGGTCGACCGGCACCTCCAGGACCCGGATCCCGGCGACGTCCTCCTCCAGCGCGGCCGCGAGGTCGGCGGGCTCGACCCTCCGGTGGGGCACGCCGTACGCGAGACAGAGCGCGGAGATGTCGGCACCGGTCGGCGTGGCGTAGACCCGCTCGAACGTCGCGGCATACTCCGGCGCCCCCTGCTCCAGGGTCGAGAAGATGCTGCCGCCGTCGTCGTTGGCCACGACGATCGTGAGGTCGGGCCGGGGCTCGGCCGGACCGATCAACAGTCCGTTGCTGCCGTGCAGGAACGTGAGGTCGCCGACGTAGGCGATCGAGCGGCTCGACGTACGCGCCAGGGCGGCGCCGATCGCGCTCGACAGCACGCCGTCGATGCCGGCCAGGCCACGGTTGGCGATCACGAGCCTGCGCTCGCCGACGCGATAGGGGCGGGCCACCAGGTCGAGGTCGCGGATCGGGTTGGACGAGCCGATGAACAGCAGGCCGCCGGGCGGGACGGCGGCGTTGATCGCGCGAGCCACGTCGAACGGGGTCGAGCCGTCGAGCTCGGCGTCGATCGCCGCCGTGGCGGCGGCATCGGCGGCCAGCCACTCGTCGAGCCAGGCTCGCGGGCTTGCCTCGGCGACCTGGACCTCGTCCGCGAAGGTGACGTTCGGTCCGGCCGGCACGGGGAAGGTCTTCTGCGTGCCGACGTGGACGATCTCGAGATCGGTGCGGGCCAACAGCTGGGTCACCGGGCGCGAGAGCGTGGCGTGGCCGAAGCTCACGACCCGCTCGACGTGCTCGGCGAGGTGGGAGTGGGACAGCAGCATCCGGTAGGCAACCAGCGCCTCGTCACCGTTGCGGGAGCCCGAGCTCGGCTCGGCCAGCAGCGGCCAGTTGCCCACGAGAGCTGTCATGCGGGCCGGTTGCGCGGCGTCGTCGCCGGCGACCACGACGGTGCGGGGCCCGGGCTGGAGGACGAGAGGGGCTGATATGTCACTGCCGAGACCCACGCCGAACGCGGGGTGGAAGTCCCACTCGATCGGCTCGACCAGCGGTTCGTCGAGCTCGAGGTTGAGGTGCGCCGGCCCTCCGGCGATCTGCTTGACCCTTTCGACGAACGGGATGCCGGGGAAGATCTCGCGCTGATCGGTCGTCTGGTTGGCCCCGGTCCCCCGCAGCCGGGCCGGCCGGTCGGCCGTGATCGCCAGCACCGGCACGTCGGCGTGCCTCGCCTCGAGCATCGCCGGGTGCAGGTTGGCGACGGCCGTGCCGGAGGTCGTGACGACCGGCACCAGGCGACGGGAGGCCTTGGCCAGGCCAAGGGCGAGGAAACCGGCCTCGCGCTCGTCGACGCGGACGTGCAGCCGGATCAGGCCCTGCTCGTCGGCCGCGGCGAACGCGAGCGCCAAGGGCCCGGACCGCGACCCCGGCGAGAGCACCGCGTCGGTGACCTTCCACCCCAGGAGTGCGCTGACCAGCCGGCGGGCGACGCCGACGGCGTGCTGCTGATCGTCGGTCATGCGAGCACCGCCCGTACGGCCGACAGCCGCGCCTGCCAGCGGGCGTCGGTCTCGCCGTCGGCGGCGACCGCGCCGTACGCCGTGGGATCCAGGGCCTGCCGGCCGACCGGCAGCAGCCCGTCGACGGGCCTCAGCGGATCGGCGACGACATCGCCGGCCAGGAGTGACGTGGTGGCGAGGCCGCAGGCGTACGGCAGGTCGGGCAGCGCACCTGCGAGAGCCAGCCCGGCGGCGAGCCCGATCGATGTCTCGACCGCACTGGAGACCACGACCGGGAGACCGATCTGCTCGGCGATCCGCAGGCATGCGTGCACCCCGCCGAGCGGCGCGACCTTGAGCACCGCGATGTCGGCGGCCTCGAGGCGGGCGACGCGGAAGGGGTCGTCCGCCCTGCGGATCGACTCGTCGGCGGCGACGGGGACGTCGACCTTGCGGCGTACGGTGGCGAGGTCCTCGACCGACGCGCAGGGCTGCTCGACGTACTCCAGGCCGTGGGCTGCGAGGTCGAGGGCGGCGATCGCGCTGACCGCCTCGTCGACGGTCCAGCCGCCGTTGGCGTCGATGCGCACCTTGCCTTGAGGACCGATCGCGTCGTGGACCGCCTCGACCCGTTCGACATCGTCGCCGAGGGTCTGTCCCTTCTCCGCGACCTTGACCTTGGCGGTCGCGCACCCGCTGCTGCGCACGATCGCCGCCGCCCGCTCGGGGGTGACGGCCGGGACGGTGCAGTTGACCGCGACGTGCGTGCGCACGGGCGTCGGCCACTCGCGCTCGGCGGAGTCCAGGGCGGCCGCCAGCCACGGCGCGCTCTCGCGCGCGTCGTAGTCGAGGAAGGGGCTGAACTCGGCCCAGCCGGCAGCGCCCTCCACGAGCATCCCCTCGCGCCGGTCGATGCCGCGGAACCGCGTGGGCATCGCGATAGCGTACGTACGGAGCTGCACGAGTTGAACCCTAGCCCCGCGTGCGTACGGTGGCTTCATGACTCGAATCGCCATCGTCGGGGGCCATGGCAAGATCGCCCGCCTCCTGATCCCCTTGCTCGCCGCCGCTGGGCACCAGCCGGTCGCCCTGGTCCGCAATGCCGACTACACGGCCGAGCTCGAGGCACTGGGCGCCGAGGTCGGCATCCTCGACATCGAGCAGGACGGTGCCGCTGAGTTCGCCGGGTCGTTCGCGGGTGCAGACGCCGTGGTGTTCGCCGCCGGCGGCGGCCCTGACGGCAACATCGAGCGCAAGCGGACCGTCGACCTGGGCGGCTCGCTCAAGTCGATCGAGGGCGCACGAGCGGCCGGGGTGACCCGGTTCGTGCAGGTCTCGGCGATCGGCGTCGACGAGCCGATCGGCGACGACGCCGGCGATGTCTGGACGGCGTACGTCGAGGCGAAGCGCGACGCCGACATCGCGCTGCGCGAGAGCGACCTCGACTGGACCATCATCCGGCCGGGCGGCCTGACCGACGACGAGCCGACCGGCCACGTCGAGCTAGCCGAGACCGTCGAGCGCGCCCAGGTTCCCCGGGCCGACGTCGCGGCGGTCATCGCTGCGGTGCTCGACGAGCCGGCCACGATCAACCGGCAGTGGGAGCTCATCAGCGGGGACACTCCGGTCGACGACGCCATCGCCGGAGCGGTGGCCTAGCCGCCTCGCCCACCGCCACCCGGCTGCGGGTCAGCGCCTCACGGCGCGGCGCAGGGCCGCACGGTCGAGCTTCCCGCCCGGCAGCAGGGGCAGCGTGTCGAGCAGGACGACCTCCCGCGGCGCCCAGGCCCGGGGCAGCCCGGCCTCCTCGACGCCGTCGCGCAGCTCGTCGAGGCGCAGCCCGTCGAGGCACACGGCGTCGTCGGGCACGAGATAGGCCACGACCCGCGCGCCCCACTCGGCATCGGGCACGCCGAGGGCGACCGCGTCGCGGACACCTGCGTACGTCCGCAGCGCGGCCGTGACGGCGGGCAGCGGCACGTTGACGCCGCCGCTCACCACGACGTCGTCGCTGCGGCCCGTGATGCGCAGCCGGCCATCACGGTCGATCTCTCCGAGGTCCGCCGTGGCGAACCAGCCGTCGCGCAGCACACGGGCGGTCGCGTCTGGGTCGGCATAGCCGTCGAACAGCACCGGGCCGGCGAGGTGCACCTGCCCGTCCTCGTCGACGCGCATCCGTACGCCGTCGAGCGGCACGCCGTCGTAGACGCAGCCCCCGCACGTCTCGCTCATCCCGTACGTCCGCACGACCCGCACGCCGGCCGAGGTCAGGGCGTCGAGGAGCCCCGTGGGCACGGCGGCTCCGCCGATCAGCACGGCGTCGAGGTCTGCGAGGACGCCGACCTGACCGGCCTCGACGAGGCGATGGGCCTGGGTCGGGACGAGGGAGGCGTAGCGCCGCTCCCCCGGCACTGCGGCGACCGCGGCGGCGAGCGACGCGTGCTCGTCCGCGTAGGCCGGCTCGAGGCCGGCGACCGCTGAGCGTACGAGCACCTGGAGCCCACCGACACCGGTGACCGGCATCGCCTGCAGCCAGCCCCCGGGACCATCCAGCCGGGCCAGGCTGGCGCGCGCCGACGCCAGCACGGCACGGTGGGACAGCACGACGTCCTTGGGCTCGCCGGTGCTCCCGGACGTACGGACGACGATCGGCTCGCCGCCGTCGCGCACCCACGTCTCGACCAGGGCGAACACCTCGCGGGGCGTTCCTTGGACGGGACGAAGACCCGTCACTCCGGTTCACCCGGCTCCGCCGGCGCGTCGAGCGGCCGCTTGAGGTAGATCCAGGGGAACCACATCGTGCCGATCCGTTCCCATCCCTTGGCCTCGAGGTCCTTGGCCCGGCGGCTGCCGATCACGGCGCGCTTGTGCTCCCACTGCACGGGCGACTTCTCGACGTCGTGGAACAGCGGCCCATAGCTGATGGAGTGCCAGCCGTGCCGGCCCCAGTCGTTGAGCCGGTCGATCTCGTTGAAGGCCGTCAGCCCGACCAGCTGGCGGAGCTCAGCCGTGCCGGGGATCGGCACCGGACGATGCCCGAAGCGTTGCTGGGCCGCCTGCCGCGTCATGCCCAGTGCCGAGCCGATCGCCTCCCAGCTCCAACCCGCCGCGCGCGCCGACGTCACCGCTGAGCGCAGCAGGCGCCCGCTCTCCTCGTGCGCCCGGTGGGTCAGCACGGCCAGGTCCAGGTGCGCCTGCGGCTCGCTCTCGAGGCGACGCTCGATCGTCGGGTCCAGCCTCGCGATGGCTCGACCGATCAGGTCGGCGAACTCCGCGTCGGTGATCGTCATGCTGTCAACGCTAGCTTGACAGTCAGGTAGCGTCAACTCGACATTGACGCACCGCCTGGTGGCAGACTGGTCGGTCGTGAGCACCCCTTCGCCTTCCCCCGCCCAGCTCTGGGTCGCCGGCGCGCGACCTCGTACGCTGCCGGCTGCGGTCGCCCCGGTCCTGGCCGGCACCGGCGCTGCGGCGTTCGCCGAGGCGTTCGTCTGGTGGAAGGCGCTGCTCGCCCTCGGCGTCTCGCTCGCCCTGCAGATCGGCGTCAACTACGCCAACGACTACTCCGACGGCATCAAGGGCACCGACGACGACCGGGTCGGCCCGCTGCGCCTGGTGGGTTCCGGCCTGGTGCCGGCTCGCTCGGTCAAGCGAGCGGCGCTGCTGTTCCTCGCCCTCGGCGGCGTGCTCGGCTTCGCGCTCGCGGCGACGTCGAGCTGGTGGCTCCTGCTCGTCGGGGTCGCGGCGATCGGTGCCGCCTGGACATACACCGGAGGGCCGTCACCGTACGGATATCGGGCGCTCGGCGAGGTCAGCGTCTTCGTGTTCTTCGGCCTCGTGGCGGTGCTCGGCACGGCATACGTGCAGATCGAGGAGCTGACCTGGCTCGCGGTCGCGTGCTCGATCGGCGTCGGGGCACTGGCCTGCGCGATCCTCGTCGCCAACAACCTGCGGGACATCCCGACCGACTCGGTGACCGGCAAGAAGACGCTCGCGGTCGTCCTCGGCGACCGCTGGACCCGCCGGTTCTACGCCTTCCTCCTGCTCGTCGCGGTCGCCTCGTTGATCTGGGCGTCGGTGTTCACGTGGTGGGCGCTCCTGGGTCTCGCGATGATCCCCCTCGCGGTCCGCGCGCGCCAGGTGGTCGCGTCGGGCGCCCAAGGCATGGCGCTGATCCCGGTCCTTCGCGACACCGGCCTCGCCGAGCTCGTGTATGCCGCCGGACTCGCCCTCGGGCTCTTCATCGGGGCCTGAGATGCTCCGCGTCGCGGTCCTCGCCGACACCCACGCACCCCGGTTCTGGAAGTCCTTGCCCGAGGCCGTCGCCGAGCAGGTCGCCGACGTCGACGTGATCCTGCACGCCGGCGACGTCTGCACCCCCGGGGTGCTCGACGAGCTCGCCGCGTACGCCCCGGTGCACGTCGTGCTGGGCAACAACGACGGCCCCGACGTGGCGGCCTGGGGGGCACCCGAGACCCTCGAGCTCGAGCTCGACGGCCTGCGCGTCGCCATGATCCACATCAGCGGCGACAAGGTCGGCCGGACCGCGCGGATGCGTCGCCTGTTCCCCGACGCCGACCTGGTCGTGTTCGGCCACTCGCACATTCCGTGGGACACCGAGCACGACGGTCAACGACTGTTCAACCCCGGGTCACCGACCGACAAGCGCCGCCAGCCCCGTGGCACCCTGGGCCGGCTCGTGATCGACGACGGCGTCCTGCTGTCGGCCGAGATCGTGCCGGTGACCTAGCCGACCGCAGGCAGCACGCCGGTCTTGTCGAACTCGTCGAGCGCGGCGGCGTACGGCACGATGTCGAGTCCCTTGGACTCCAGCCACGCATCGTCGTAGTAGGTGTGGGCGTAGCGCTCCCCGCCGTCGCACAGCAGCGTCACGACGCTGCCGGCCTCTCCGGCCGCGCGCATCTCGCCGATCTGCTGCAACGACGCCCAGACGTTGGTGCCGGTCGACCCTCCGACACGTCGCCCCAGGATCGCGGACACCCAGCGCATCGCGGCGATCGACGCGGCATCCGGCACCCGGACCATGTCGTCGATGACCCCGCCGACGAACGACTTCTCGACACGCATGCGGCCGATGCCCTCGATGCGGGACGGCTGGTCGGTCGTGACGTCTGCCCGGTCGGCCTCCCAGCCGCCGTAGAACGCGGAGTTCTCCGGGTCGGCGACCACGACGCGCGTGTCGTGGCGGCGGTAGCGGACGAATCGACCGATCGTCGCGGAGGTGCCACCCGTCCCGGCGCCCACCACGATCAGGCTCGGGCAGGGGTGCGGCTCGGCGGCCAGCTGCTCGAAGATCGACTCGGCGATGTTGTTGTTGCCTCGCCAGTCCGTCGCCCGCTCGGCGTACGTGAACTGGTCCATGTAGTGACCGCCGCACTCGGCCGCGAGGCGGCTGGCGACGTCGTAGACCGTGCCCGGGTCGTCGACGAGGTGGCAGCGTCCACCGTAGAACTCGATCAGGTCGATCTTCTCGGGGCTGGTCGTGGCCGGCATGACCGCGACGAACGGCAGACCGACGAGCCGGGCGAAGTACGCCTCGCTGACCGCGGTCGACCCGCTCGACGCCTCGATGACGGTCGTGCCCGGCTCGAGCCAGCCGTTGCACAGGGCGTACAGGAAGAGGGACCGCGCGAGGCGGTGCTTGAGGCTGCCGGTCGGGTGGACCGACTCGTCCTTGAGGTACAGGTCGATGCCCGGGACCGGGATCGGCAGCACGTGCAGGTGGGTGTCGGCGCTCCGGTTGGCGTCCGCGTCGACCCGGCGGATGGCCTCGGCGATCCAGCTGCGGCTGTCAGTCGATGTCTTCGGCATTCCGCGACTCCTCGATGCGTTGCGACATGCGCGCCGCGCGGTCCTGGACGTTCTGCGCGAGCTGTTCGCGCAGCCCGGCGAGGGCGAAGATCGAGATCACCGAGGAGAGCACGAGGGAGATCAGCAGGATCAGGAGCGACGTGAGATTGCCCCACTCGACCCAGATCGACGCGACCAGCCAGACCACGCCGAACGTCACCCCGAACAGGGCGAGGCGGGCGAACGTGTAGGTCCAGAAAGCCTTCATAGACCGCAGCCTAATCGCTTGCCGCCTCGATCAGGGAGCCGGTTGCACCGCCCCCGGTACCGTTGCTGCATGGGCAAGTTCGTACTCATCGTCATCGGTGTCGCCCTGTTCGTCTACGCGCTGTTCGACCTCATCGCGACCCCGTCGACGCGGGTGCGGTTCATCCCCAAGCCGCTGTGGTTCCTGGTGATCCTCGCCCCGGCCGTCGGGCCCATCCTCTGGCTCCTCGTCGGGCGTGAGCGCTCGGCCCCCGGCGGCGGTCGCCGGCAACCCCCGCGCCCCCCGCGTCCCGGCCCCAGGGGCCCCGACGACGACCCCGACTACCTCCAAGGCCTGTAAGGCCTCGGGCCGAGGCCCGAAGGCCCAAGGCCCCAACTTTTGAAGCGTTGCGGTCCAAGATCGGCGCCGATCTGGGCCTGAACCCTTCAAAAGGTGCGGGTGAACCAGCGGTGCCACACCTCGCTGGTCACCGGCCGGGGTCCGTCGTAGCCCCTGGCGGCGAGCGCCGCATGAACCCGCCACGGGATCGAGCGGGGCGTCCGCAGGTCTGCGTCGGTCACGACGATCAGGCGGTAGCCGAGGGCTTCGAGCACCTCACGTCGCTCCCGGTCCCGCTGGCGCTGGGCAGAGCTTCGCTCGTGCTGCCAGCCGTCGTACTCGACGACGACCTGCTGCCGAGCGAAGAGCAGATCCGCCCGGGCCACCCGCCTGCCTGCATCGTCGACGATCCAGACATTCGGCTCGGGACAGGGCAGCCTGGCGAACACCAGCATCAGCCGGACGAGCGTCTCCATCGGCGACTCGGCACCCGGCACCACGAGAGCCATGGCTCGACGCGCGCGCCGGACGCCATGGAGATGTCGTTCGAGGCAGTAGGTGACGAGACGATCGAAGCTCGTGGCTCCCGTGTGGATGAGGTGCTCGGCGGCCTGGACGAGCTCGACGATCGACAAGCGGGTCGCGCTGTCGACGAACGTGCGATCGGGCCCGGTCACCGGGATGCCATCGCGCATCTCGGGAGTCAGCCGGCCTTGGCGGCGGTGCAGTCGAACCCGCGGGATCACCGTCACGGCCGAGCTGTTCGTCGAGAACTCCAACTCGGCGGAGCGTCTCGAGTCGAAACCCCAGAGCCGCAGGGCCGTCAGGTGACTGACGACTGCGTCGCCCGGTAGCACCAACAACGCCGCGTACAGCCATGTCGTGAGGGAGAGGTCGACGTCCGCAGACACGTACACCCCGCGGAAGACCCGACGGAACCTCCGCCCACGGACGACCTTTCGGCTGACGCCGCAGGCCGCTGCCTGCTCGAGCGTGAACGGGCGGGCCAGGAGCGGCAGCGGGATGGCGATCGGAGCAGGCACGGGACGACTCTCGAGCCCCGTGAGACGCGCGAGTAGACGCACCCGCAGGGCTGTGCACGCAGCCGCCCGTCCACACCCCCAGCTTTTGAAGCCTTGCGGCCCAAGATCGACGACGATCTGGGCCTGAACCCTTCAAAACGTGGGGGGGTCGCTAGTCGTCCCAGCGGAAGACTCGGCTGGCCACCCCGGAGACGACGACGGCGAAGCCGAGGAGGATGACGATCGGCACGAGGGCTGACGCCGGTCCCTCGCCGCGCACCATCGTGTCGAGCATCCCCTCGTTGAGGTGCTTGAGGGGCAGGACCTGGCTGACTGCCGCAACCCATCCGGGTGCACCGTCGAGGGGGAAGAACGACCCGGACAGGAACGCCATGGGCAGCACGACGAAGTTGGCGATCCCGACGGCCGCCTCCTCGCTCTTGGACACCGCACCCGCGAGCAGCCCGATCGCCATGAACGACAAGGTCCCCGCGGTGAGCAGCGGCACGATCATCGGCCACGACCCGGTGAGCTGCAGGCCGAAGGCCACCACGCCGACCCCGATGAAGATCGCCGCCTGGACCGCGGCGATCGCGACGCTGACCGCGATGCGGGCCAGGACGACCGCCCAGGTCGGGATCGGCGCCAGCCGCAGCCGGCGCAGCAGGCCGTTCTTGCGCCACACCACGAGGTTGGTCGCGGCTCCGAACGTCGCCCCGGAGGCGATCGCCCACCCCATCAGGCCCGGCGTGAAGAACTGGATCGTCGACAACGAGTCGTCCTCGACCTGGTCGGTCTCGATGGCGAACCGCGGCTGCTGACCCGTCGCGGCGATGTTGGCCGACTGCACGATCGCCTGGAACGTGCCCTGGACCGTCGCGGCCTTGACCTGGTCGGCCTGCGAGAAGCGTACGACCAGGGTCTCGCCGCGCTGCACGATCATGGCGTCGGTGTCGCCCTTGCGGACCTTGCGGATCGCCGCCTTCTCGTCGCTCGTGCGGTGGATCTCGAGGCTCTCCTCGAGACGCTCCCTGACGTCCTTGGGGGCGTCGTCGAGCACCGAGACCTTGCCGACCTGCTCGATCTCGGTCTTGGACGTGCCGGAGCTGCCCAGCAGACCGCCGAACAGCGCGAGGAACATCAAGGGGAAGATCACGGCGAAGAAGAACGCCATCTTGTCGCGGAAGAACCCCTTGAGCATCGCGACGGCGAGGCTTGTGAAGGCAGACCTGCGGGACGAGCTCACGCGCGGTACTCCCGCCCGGTCAGCTCGAGGAAGACGTCCTCCAGCGACGCGCCCTTGACGCTGAGGCCGGCCAGCGCGTCACGGTGCGCCAGCTCGGTGAGGACGCGGGCGGGGTCGCGCGTCGTGATCGTGAGGCCCGAGTCCTCATCGGCGACCTGCTCGACAGCCGTCATGCCGCGTGCCTCCTCGACCCCGAGCGTGCCGGGCGCGAGCGTGATCCGTACCGGCGCATCGAGGCCTCGAACGAGTGCCGCCGGCGTGTCCAGCTCGAGGATCCTGCCGGCATCCATGATCGCGACCCGGTCGCACAAGGCCTCGGCCTCGTCCATGTAGTGCGTCGTCAGGATCACGGTGCGGCCCGAGTCGTTGATGTCGCGCAGGACGTCCCAGAGGTTGCGCCGGGCCTGCGGGTCCAGTGCTGCGGTCGGCTCGTCGAGGAAGACGACGTCGGGGTCGTGGACCAGCGCGCACGCGATCGAGAGCCGCTGCTTCTGGCCCCCGGACAGGTCCTCCGTGCGGTTGTCGGCCTTGTCGACGAGCCCCACCTGCTCGAGCATCTCGTCGGTGCGTCCGGCCGCGACACCGTAGAGGGCGCCGAAGGTGTCGAGCTGCTCACGCGCCGTCAGCCGCTCGAAGAACGACGACGACTGGAGCTGTACGCCCATGCGTCGCTGCAGGGCCGGCTCCCGCTTCCAGGGCTCGTGCTCGTCGATCCGCACGGTCCCGGCCCGCGGTTTGCGCAGCCCCTCGACCATCTCGAGCGTCGTCGTCTTGCCGGCGCCGTTGGGTCCCAGCAGCCCGAAGAACTCACCCGGCGCGACGGTGAAGCTGACCCCGTCGACGGCACGGACGTCGCCGTACGTCATGACCAGGCCGGAGGCCGTGATCTGCGCCCCGGTGCTCACTTGGCGTAGGAGTGCATGCCAGAGACGAAGAGGTTGATCCCGACGAAGTTGAAGACGAAGGTCGCGAAGCCGATCAGGGCGATGATCGCCGCGGCCTTGCCCTTCCAGCCCGCGGTCGCGCGTGCATGGAGGTAACCGGCGTAGACGACCCAGGTGATGAACGCCCAGACCTCCTTGGGGTCCCAGCCCCAGTAGCGGCCCCAGGCGTACTGCGCCCAGATCGGGCCGGCGATGAGTGCGGCGAAGGTCCAGATCGGGAACGCGAACGCATGGACGCGATAGGCCACCTGGTCGATCTTGGCCGACGACGGGATGCGCCACAGGAAGCCGACCCGCTCGTCCTCAGCGGTGTTGCGCTCGGCTCGCGCCTTGACGAGGTAGAGCACCGAGGCCGCAGCGCCGACGAGGAACGCGGCACCCGCGATCATGGCCCCGAGCACATGGATCACGAGCCAGTACGAGTGCAGGGCGGGCACGAGCGGTCCCGGCGGGACGAACACGAGCGCCGACAGGCCGAGCACGACGGTTCCGAACCCCGTGATGATGGGGCCCACCCAGTCGATCGCCCACATCTTGACCAGCACGACGTAGGCGGCGACGGCCATCAACGTGGCGGCGCACCCGAACTCGTACATGTTGCCCCACGGCACGCGCTCCGCGGACAGCCCGCGAGAGACCACGCCGGCCAGCAGCACGACACCGGCGAGTGCGGTCAGCGAGAAGCCGATGCCGCCGGCGACGTCGCTGCGCTCGGCGGCGGTCTCCTCGTCCGACGCGGGAGCGTCCTGCCCCGAGCCGGCGCTGACGAGCTCACGCTCGGGCGCGACCTTGCGCGCGAAGCCCCACTGCGCGACGTACGCGACGAACGCGAGGGCGAGGATGCCGGTGGCCGACGCAACGGCGTAGTTGGAGAACTGCTCGTACTGCGCAGCCGTCATGTCGTTTTCTCCTCAGTCTCTCCGAGCGCTTCGCGGAACCGCTCGAGGAAGGCGTCCAGGTCGGCCGGCAGGTCGTCGCGGGGTACGCGGTCGAGCACGGCGACATCCACCACGGTACGTGAACCCTCGCGGCGCGCGCGGATCCAGGTCCTGCGGGGCTTGACCGTCAACGACATGACGAGGCCGAACAACCCGGCGACGATGCCGATCAGGGGCACCTGCACGCCCGGTGACGAGCTGATCTGGAACCGGGCGAACTGCCTGAGGTCGACGAACTCGATGGTGCCCCCGTTGGGCAGCTTCTGCGCCTGGCCCTCCTGCAGGCTGACGCGATAGCCCTTCTCGCCGTTCATGTACTGCTTCATCTTCGACTTGTCGAGGATGTAGACCGACTGCGGCGACCCGTCATCGAGCCCGAGGTCGCCGTGCCACACGAACAGCCCGAGCAGCGGGTTGGCGGCAGCCGGGTAGACCGAGATCGACGCACCGTCGGCACCGCTGGCCGCCGTCGGCAGGAAGAACCCTTGGAAGCCGAGCTGCTCGGGCTCGGCATCGGGGACCTTGACGACACCGTTCGACGTGTACGACGGGTCGGTCGGCAGGAACGGCACGGCCTCGTTGAACACGACGTCGCCGTTGGCGTCGGTGACCTTGAGCACCGGCGCGTAGCCCTGGCCGACGAGGAACACCGAGGTGCCGTCGATCTCCAAGGGGTGGTTGACCGTGATGTCGAACGTACGCTCGTCGCTGCCCGGCTCGGCCGTGTAGGTCCCCTCAGCCCGGAACAGCCTCGGCGCGCCGGCCTGCTGGCTGCCGAGCGGCTGGAACTTGGCGGTGAAGGTCTCGAGCTTGAGCGAGAACGGTGGCAGCTGGTCGGCCTGGAACAGCGACCCCGAGCCGAACTCGTCGTACTGCGTCAGCGAGTTGGAGAATCCTTGACCCTCCGTCACGATCGCGGAGCCGCGATAGCCGAACAGCGTGCCGACCGCGACACCGACGAGCACCACGACGACGCTGATGTGGAACACCAGGTTGCCGGCCTCGCGCAGGTAGCCCCGCTCGGCGCTGACCTCACGAACGTCCTGGTCGCGCTCGGCCACGTCGACCCTGGCCCGGCCCAGCGCCTCGCGCCCGGCCGCGACGACCTCGTCGACCGATGCCGAGGTCTCGAACGACGCCGAGGCCGGCATGCGGGCGAAGTTGCGTGGTGCCTTCGGCGGCCGGGCGCGCAGCGCTCGGAGGTAGACGAACGAGCGGGGCACGATGCAACCGATCAGCGACACCATCAGCAACAGGTAGACCGCGCTGAACCACGGCGACGTGTAGACGCTGAAGAACCCCAGCTTGTCGAGGACGGGAGCACTCTTGGGGTGGTCGAGGAAGTACGCCTCGACAGCCCGCGCGTCGACCCCGCGCTGCGGGACGAGCGATCCTGGGACCGCCGCGATCGCGAGCAGCAGCAGCAGGAACAGCGCCGTGCGCATCGACGTCAGCTGCCGCCAGAACCACCGGGTCAGCTCCCGACGCCCGAGAGCCGGGACCGCGTTCGACGTCATACCGGCGCCTCGAATCCGCTGACCCAGGTCTGCATCTCGCCGACCAGGTCCTCCCACCAGCCCGTCAGCAGCATGACCCCGACAGCGATCAGCAGCACGCCCCCGATGATCGAGACGAGTCGCTGGTTGCGCTTGAACCACGAGACCGCACGCATGAACTTGCCGAAGCCCAAAGCGGCCAGCACGAACGGGATGCCGAGGCCCAGGCAGTAGGTCAGGGCCAGGAACGCGCCCCGCGCAGCAGAGGCATCGTCGGAGGCGAACGAGAGGCCGAGCACCGCCGCGAGCGTCGGGCCGATGCAAGGCGTCCAGCCGAGGCCGAAGAAGACGCCGAGGACCGGGGCGATCGCCAGCCCCACGGTGGGCACGGCGTGCACGCGGGTCTCCCGCTGCAGGAACGGGATGAACCCGATGAACACCAGGCCGAGGCCGATCACGAGGATCCCGGTGACGATCGACAGCTCGCGCTGGTACTTCTCCAGCTCCAGCCCGACAGAGCCGAACAGGGCGCCACCGAGGACGAACACCGAGCTGAAGCCGAGGACGAACAGGAGGGAACCGGTGAGCAGGCGGCCCCGTCGGGCGGTCTCGAGGTCCTGCGCGGCGACCCCCGACACGTACGACAGGTAGCCCGGCAGCAGCGGCAGGACGCACGGGGAGAAGAACGAGACGAGCCCGGCGACGACCGCGACCGGGACCGCCAGGAGGAGGTTGCCGGAGTAGATCGTGTCCTGGAACCAGTCGGTCACGACGTGCTCTTCTGCACGTCGTCGATCACACCGGCCAGCGTCGAGGCGCGCAGCTTGGGGTCCATGATGCGCGCGGCGACGCGACCCTCGGCGTCGATGACCCACGTCGTGGGGATCGCCTGCGTGGGCAGGCTGTCGACGAACTCGAGCTCGAGGCTGCCGCCCTCGTCGGCGAAGCTCGGATAGCTGATCCCCTGCTTGCGGTTGAACGCGACCGCCGACGACGGGTCGGGCGTGCGGGTGAGCATGCCGATGAACTGCACGTCCTTGGCGGCGTACTCCTCGGAGACCTGCTTGAGCGCGGGCGCCTCGGCCCGGCACGGCGGGCACCACGGCCCCCACAGGTTGATCACGAGCGTCTTGCCGGCGAAGTCCGCGGTCGACAGCGGCTTGCCGTCGAGGCCCTCGCCCTCGAGCTCCGGCGCCGGCTTGCGGTCTGCCGCCGGCACCAGGGTGATGAGGTCGTTCGAGCCGTCAGCGCCGACATAGCCGTCGGTCGTCCGGTCTCGTCCGCCGCCGCTGCACGCGGTGACGAGGACCAGCGCCCCGACCGCCGTCGCGACGCGGAGGGCACGGCTCAGTGAGTGCACGCTAGGCGCCGCCGGCGAACTTGTTGCGCAGCGCCTCGGGGATGAGGTCGCCGGCGGGCTCGCTGTAGGTGAAGCCGACGAACTCGTCGCCGTCGAACGTCAGGCTGGTCAGGCTCGCGAGCGAGCACTGGCGCTTGCGGGGGTCGTGGACGAAGCTCTTCTTCTCGTACGCGCGACGCGCGATCCAGACCGGCAGCTGGTGCGACACGATGACCGCCTCGTGACCGCGGGCCGCCTCGCGGGCGTCCTTCACCGCGGCCTGCATGCGAGCGGCGATCTCCTTGTAGGGCTCGCCCCACGACGGACGGAACGGGTTGCGCAGCATCCACCAATTCTGCGGACGCTTCAGCGCGCCGTCCCCGACGCCGAACGTCTTGCCCTCGAACAGGTTGGCCGCCTCGATGACCCGGTCGTCGGTGGTGATCGGCACCTCGAGCAGCTTCGACAGCGGCTCGGCGGTCTGCTGCGCGCGCTCGAGCGGCGACGCCACCATGTGCACGATCTCGTTCTTCGACAGGTGGTCGGCGACCTTGGCAGCCATCTGGTGCCCGAGGTCGGACAGGAAGTACTCCGGGAGGCGACCGTAGAGGACGCCGTTGGGGTTCTCGACCTCGCCGTGCCGCATGAGGTGCACGATCGTACGTTCGGACATCGGTCTTCCTAGCTGTCGGAGGTGGCCTGGGCGGCAGCCCGCGCGGCGGCGGGCAACGCCTCGGCAATTCTAGAGAGTGCCTCCGCGTCGTGCGCAGCCGAGACGAACCAGCACTCGAACGCGCTCGGGGGCAGGTAGACCCCGGCGTCGAGCATCGCGTGGAAGAACGGCCGGTAGCGCCACGCCTCCTGCGCCTGCGCGCCGGCGAAGTCGGTCACCGGCTGCTCGACGCCCCAGAAGACGCTGAACATGTTGCCGGCGTTCTGCAGGGCGTACGGGAGCCCGGTTGCGTCCAAGGCCTCGGCCACGAGCCGCTGCAGCTGGGCCGACGCGTCGTCGAGGCGGGCGTACGCATCCGCGTCCGCGAGCCGCAGCGTCGTGAGCCCGGCGGTCGTCGCGATCGGATTGCCCGACAGCGTCCCGGCCTGGTAGACGGGCCCGACCGGGGCGAGCTGCTCCATGACGTCGCGACGGCCGCCGAAGGCCGCTGCCGGGAAGCCGCCGCCCATGACCTTGCCGAACGTCAGGAGGTCGGGCTGCCACCCCTCCGGCTCGCCGTCGACACCCCAGTGCCCGGAGCGGGTGACCCGGAAGCCGGTCATGACCTCGTCGCTGATGAAGAGGGCTCCATGGCGCCGGCACGTCTCGGCGAGGAAGCCGTTGAAGCCGGGCTCGGGCGGGACGACACCCATGTTGCCCGGAGCCGCCTCGGTGACAAGGCAGGCGATCTGGTCGCCGTAGGTCTCGAACGCCGCCTCGACCGCGGCCCGGTCGTTGTAGGGCACCACGATCGTGTCGGCCGTGACGTGGGCGGGCACGCCCGGCGTCTCCGGCAGGCCGAGCGTCACGACGCCGGAGCCGGCCTCGGCCAGCAGCGCGTCGACGTGACCGTGGTAGCAGCCGGCGAACTTGACGATCTTGTCGCGCCCGGTGAACCCGCGGGCCAGCCGGATCGCCGACATCGTCGCCTCGGTGCCCGAGGACACCATCCGCACCGAGTCGACCGGCGTACGCCCCACGATCTCCTCGGCGAGCAGGACCTCGGGCTCGCTGGGCGTGCCGAACGACGTGCCCCGGGCGACGGCCTCGGAGACCGCGGCGAGCACCTCCGGATGGGCATGGCCCAACAGCATGGGTCCCCACGAGCCGACGAGGTCGACGTAGCGGTGGCCGTCGGCGTCGGTCAGCCACGGCCCGGAGCCGGCCCGCATGAAGATCGGTGTGCCGCCCACGGCCCTGAAGGCACGCACGGGTGAGTTGACGCCTCCGGGCGAGACGGCCGTGGCGCGGTCGAACAGCCCTTGTGAGGCGGCGTTGGAAGTCACGCCGTCCATTGTCCTCAATGCGATTTCCCGGACGTCGGCGGAGTCGCCGGACCGTAACCAACAGGCGGCGGACCTCGTTGAGATGGTGTTGATTGCTTTGCGGCGCGTCGCGCCGGGCAGTAACATCGGTTTACGCTATGTCGCACCTGTCGCGACAGCATGGAGGGCACGAACTTATGGGAGCTCGCAAGCTCACGCGTTGGCAGAAGGCCAGCGCTCTGGTCCCGATGGCTGTGCTGGTCGGGGCGTGGAGTGCAGCGGTCCGCGCGGATCTCGCGACGGCGTCCGGCGACGACAGCGGTTCGGCCATCCCCTCGGTGCCCTCGACGGCGTTCCAGGATCCTGCGAGCGTGCAGCCCACACCCGCCGGCATCGACGAGAAGGCCGGCCTCACCGGCACGGTCTCGACCCTGTCGACCAACGGCATCCCGTCCTCCGCGCTGTACGCCTACCGCCGCGCCGAGACCCTCCTGGGCAAGGCCGACGAGTCGTGCAAGCTGCCGTGGAACCTCGTCGCCGCGATCGGCCGCGTCGAGTCCAACCACGGCCGAACCAACGGCAACGCGCTCGACGCCGACGGCGTCGCGAAGCCCGGCATCTACGGCGTCGCTCTCGACGGCAACGACAACCGGGCCAAGATCACCGACACCGACACCGGCTCGCTCGACAACGACCCGGTCTACGACCGTGCTGTCGGCCCCATGCAGTTCATCCCCGGCACCTGGAAGTCCGTCGCGGTCGACTCCGACAACGACGGCAAGAAGAACCCGCAGGACATCGACGACGCGGCGACGTCGGCCGGCATCTACCTGTGCGCCGGCACCGACGACCTCTCGAGCCCGTCCGGTGCGGCGACGGCGGTCAAGCGCTACAACCACTCCGACTCCTACGTCGACCTGGTCCTCGCGATCTCGGCCCGCTACGCACAGGGTGACTTCACCCAGTCGCCCAACGGCTACTCGACGGCGCCCGTCCTCACCTCGGCAGCCAACGACCAGACGCTGAGCTCCGGCGAGCGTGAGAAGGCCAAGGCGGCCGAGGAGAAGGCCAACAACAAGCCCAAGCCCGGCAAGGGCACCGGTGGCAGCACCGGTGGCGGCACCGGCGGAGGCGGTACGGGTGGCGGCACCGGCGGAGGCGGTACGGGTGGCGGCACCGGCGGCGGTGGCACTGGCGGAGGAACCTCCGGCGGCGTGACCGGGCTGGTCGACGGACTCGTCGACGACCTCACCGGTGGCGGCGGCACCACGGGCGGCACGGGTGGCAGCACCGGCGGCGGCTCGTCGACGCTCACCTGGGCCGAGGCCAAGGTCAAGTGCCTGGCCGACGGCATCTCGGTGCTCGACCTCGCCAAGCTCACGAGCTGCATCACCTCGCTGCTCAGCTGACGCCTCGCAGAACGTGTAGAAGGGGCCCTCCGGCGGAGGGCCCCTTCTTCATGTCCAGGTGTTGCCGTCGACCGGATCTCAGCGGTTGAGGCGAGCGGCGAGCTCGGCGGCCCAGTAGGTCAGCACGATGTCGGCGCCGGCCCGGCGGATCGACGTGATGACCTCGTCGATCGTCCGCTCACGGTCGATCCAGCCGTTGGCGGCGGCCGCCTCGACCATCGCCATCTCGCCCGAGATGCTGTAGGCCGCGACCGGCACCGTGACGTGCGAACGGATCAGCGGGATGAGGTCCAGGTAGGCCAGGGCGGGCTTGACCATCACGATGTCGGCGCCCTCGGCGACGTCGAGCAGCGCCTCGCGCAGCGCTTCGCGAGCGTTCGCCGGGTCCTGCTGGTACGTCTTGCGGTCGCCCTGGAGCGACGAGCCGATGGCCTCGCGGAAGGGACCGTAGAACGCCGAGGCGTACTTCGCGGCGTAGGCCAGGATCACCGTGTCGCTGTGACCGGCCTGGTCCAGGGCAGCGCGGACGACGCCGACCTGCCCGTCCATCATGCCGCTGGGCCCGACGACGTGGGCGCCGGACTCAGCCTGCACGACCCCCATCTGGGCGTAGATCTCGAGCGTCGCGTCGTTGTCGACCCGCCCCTGGTCGTCGAGCACGCCGCAGTGTCCGTGATCGGTGAACTCGTCGAGGCACAGGTCGGACATGACCAGCAGGTCGTCGCCGACCTCGGCCCGCGCGTCGGCCAGGGCGACGTTGAGGATCCCGTCAGGGTCGAGTGCGCCGGAGCCCTGGGCATCCTTGTGCTCGGGCACGCCGAACAGCATGACGCCGCCGAGGCCCAGCGCCGCCGCCTCGGCGTACGCCTTGCGGGCGGTGTCTCGCGTGTGCTGGACGACGCCCGGCATGCTCGCGATCGGCCGCGGCTCGGTGATGCCCTCCGCGACGAACATCGGCAGGATCAGCTGCGACGACCGGACGTGCGTCTCCGCGACCAGCCGCCTCATCGCCGGCGACTGGCGCAGGCGACGAGGTCGGTCGGACGGAAATGCCATCGGTGCTCCTAGGCCTTGCGACGCGTCGAGGGACGCTTCTGCGAAGGCTTGGTGACCGGCTCGCCTGCGTCGAGGAAGGCGAGGCGACGAGCCGCGCCGAACTCGGCGAGCGCGTCGGCCAGCACCTCCACCGACGGGGACTCGGCGAGGACGTCGACCCGGAGGCCGTGCTCCTCGGCGGTCTTGGCGGTCGCCGGGCCGATGCACGCGATGATCGTCGACGTGTGCGGCTTGCCGGCGATGCCCACGAGGTTGCGCACCGTGGACGACGAGGTGAACATGACCGCGTCGAACTTGCCGGTCTTGATCGCCTCGCGCGTCGGCGCTGGCGGCGGGGCCGCCCGGACGGTGCGGTAGGCCGTGACGTCGTCGACCTCCCAGCCCAGATCGACGAGTCCGGCCACGAGGGTCTCGGTCGCGATGTCGGCGCGGGGCAGGAACACCCGGTTGATGGGGTCGAGCAGGTCGTCGTACGGCGGCCAGTCCTCGAGGAGTCCGCGGGCCGACTGCTCACCGCTGGGGACGAGATCGGCGCGGATGCCCCACGTCGCGATGGCCTCGGCCGTCTTGTCGCCGACCGCGGCGATCTTGAGGCCCGAGAACGCGCGAGCGTCGAGCCCGTACTCCTCGAACTTCTCGCGCACGGCCTTGACGGCGTTGACGCTCGTGAATGCGATCCACTCGTAGCGGCCCTCGACGAGACCGCGCACGGCCTTGTCCATCTGCTGCGGGTTGCGCGGCGGCTCGACCGAGATGGTCGGCACCTCCTCCGAGAGCGCGCCGAAGCCACGCAGGCGGGCAGCCAGGCTGGCCGACTGCTCCTTGGTGCGCGGCACCAGGACGCGCCAGCCGTAGAGCGGCTTGGTCTCGAACCACGACAGCGCCTCACGCATCGTGACGACCTGGCCGACGACCGTGATGGCCGGCGCGGTCATGCCGGCCGCCTTGGCCTCGGCGGCGATGTCGGCGAGCGTCGAGACGATCGTCACCTGCTCGGTCGTCGTGCCGACCCGGGTCATCGCGACCGGCGTCTCGGCGGAGCGACCGGCGGCGACCAGGCCGGCGGCGACCTCGCCGATGCGGGCGACGGCCGACAGCAGGACCAGGGTGTCCTGGCCGGCGTGGTCGGCCCAGTTGATCGTGGCGTCACCGACGCTCACGACCGAGTACTCGCGGTGCGTGCGGTTGGTCAGCGGCACGCCGGCGTACGCGGGAACGGCCGAGACCGACGAGATGCCGGGCACGATCTCGAAGCCGATGCCGGCCTTGCTGCACGCTGCGGCCTCCTCAGGCGCCGTCGCGTAGGTGAACGGGTCACCAGCGATCAGGCGTACGACGTGGGAGCCGGTCTTGGCGTGCTTGACGACGAGTCGGGCGCGAGCGGCGTGGGTCAGCGTCTCGCCGTCCTCGCCGACACCGCCGTCGACGATCTCGGCACCGTTGGTGACGAGGGCCGCGTGCTCGGGCAGCTCCGTGATGACGATGTCCGCCTGCGCGAGCAGCTCAGCCGCGCGTACCGTCAGCAGGCTGGCATCGCCCGGCCCGGCGCCGACGAAGCTCACGTGGCCGCGGACGGCCTTGTGGGCGTTCGGTCGAGCCGTCGACGGTGCTTCTCGCATCGCAGTGGTGATGGTCACGGTGGTCCTTTTCTCGATCTGCCTGGGGGTTATGAGGCGACAGCCACAAGGGTGTCTGCGCCTTCGGCGAGCATCTCGGCAGCGAGACGCTCCCCGACCGCGACGGCTTCGGATGGCAAGCCGGTCGCGGACAGTCGGATGGTGGGCGAGCCGGAAGGACTTCCGACCACGGCACGCAGCCAGAGCTCGTCACCGTCGTCGCCCTGGGCGACTTCGGCTAGGGCTCCGACAGGTGCGCTGCAACCTGCCTCGAGGGTGGCGAGGAGGCTGCGCTCGGCAGTGACGGCAGCGCGGGTGTCGCTGTCGTCGAGGCCGCCGAGCAGGTTGATCGTCGCGTCGTCATCGGCGCGACATTCGCAGGCCAGCGCTCCCTGCCCGGGGGCGGGAAGCATCTGCAGGGGATCGATGACCTCGGTCGCCTCGTCGGCGCGGCCGAGCCGCAGCAGTCCGGCACGGGCGAGGAGCACGCCGTCGTAGTCACCGGCGGCGACCTTGGCGATGCGGGTGTCGACGTTGCCGCGGATCGGCGTGACCTCGACACCGAGTCCGAGCGCGTTGAGCTGGGCCTCCCGGCGAGGTGAGCCGGTGCCGATCCGGGCGCCCTGGGGCAGCTCGCCCAGCGTCAGGCCGTCACGGGCCACCAGCACGTCACGCGGGTCCTCGCGGCGTGGGATCGCGGCAAGCGCGAGCCTGGGGTCGGGGGTCGTCGGCAGGTCCTTGAGGGAGTGCACCGCGATGTCGACGTCGCCGCGCACGAGGGCCTCGCGCAGGGCCGCGACGAACACACCCTGGCCGCCGAACTCGACGAGCGGCTGCAGGCTGCGGTCGCCCTCGGTCGAGATCGTGACGAGCTCGACGTCGACACCGGTCTCCCGGAGCCGGTCGGCGATGAGGCCTGACTGGGTGATGGCGAGCGCAGAGGCACGCGTCCCGAGGCGGAGGGTCGTCATGCGGACTCCCCCTTGACCTGGGTGACCGCGTCGACCGTGGACTGGTCGAGGGCGAACAGGTGGGCGAGTGCCTCGGCATACGTCAGGTCGGCAGGGCCGTCGACGAGCTGCTGGACGCGGACCGTCGGGGCGTGGATCAGCTTCTCGGCGACCCGGTGGAGCGCCTTGCGGACCGCGGCCATCTCGTCCTGGGTGAGGTCGGGGAGGCGGGTCTCGATGCGCGCGAGCTCGGCCGCGACGACGTCGGTCGCCATCGTCCGCAGCGCGACGACGGTCGGGGTGATGTGCGACGCGGCCTTGGCGGCCAAGAACGTCCGGACCTCGTCCTCGACGATCGCCCGCACCTGCTCGATGTCGCCGGCGAGCTCGGTGTTCTCGCCGAGCCGGGCCAGGACCACGAGGTCGACCAGCTCGACGCCCTGGACGTCGCGGACCCCCGGATCGATGTCGCGCGGCAGGGCCAGGTCGATCAGGGCCATGGAGCGTCCGGCGGTCGCCCGGGCGATGCGCTCGCGGTCGAACACGACGCCCGTCGCCCCGGTGCAGCTGATCAGCACGTCGGTCGCCGACAGCTCGACGTCCATGGCCTCCCAGCGGACGGCGCTGACGCCGAACGACGCCACGAGGGCGTAGGCCCGCTGGAACGTGCGGTTCGAGACCATGATGCGGTTGGGCGCCACCCCACGGTTGACGAGCGTGCGGACGGCGAGGCTGGCCATCGTGCCGGCGCCGGCGACCAGGAACCGCGTGTCCTCGGCGTCGACGATCGCACCCGCGGCGTCGAGGCCCGCCGTCACGATGGACGGTGCGAGCCGGTCGATGCCGGTCTCGGCGTGGCCGCGCTTGCCGATGCGCAGCGCCTGCTGGAACAACGCGTTGAGGGCCGACCCGACGGTCTGCTCCGCCTGCGCGCTGTGCAGCGCCTCGCGGACCTGGCCCAGGATCTGGCTCTCGCCGAGGATCATCGAGTCCATGCCGGCGGCGACACCGAAGAGGTGCGCGACGGCCGCCTCGTCGAAGTGGACGTAGACGTGGCGGACGAAGTCGTCCCGGTCGAGGCCCGAGTGCTCCGCGAGCAGGCGGGAGACCTCCTCGACGGCTCCGTGGAAGCGTTCGGCCTCGACGTAGATCTCGACCCGGTTGCAGGTCGAGATGACGACGGACTCGGAGACGAAGGGGGCCTCGAGCACGAGGTGCGAGAGCTTGACCGCCGCATCGGTGTCGAGCGACGCGCGCTCGAGGATGTCGATCGGCGCCGACTTGTGCGACATGCCCACCACGAGGACGCTCATGCCGCCACCTCCGAGGAAAGGGCACGGTACGAAGGCGACGGCATGATTGCTGCCTTCGTGATTCGCTCGCTGCGCTCGCTCATGCTCCAACCACCTTCTCGGTGGTGTCGCTGCCGGCCTTGCGCTGCTCGTGGTAGGCCAGGATCTGCAGCTCGATCGACAGGTCGACCTTGCGGACGTCGACACCGTCGGGGACCTGCACGAGCGCAGGCGCGAAGTTCAGGATGCTCGTGATGCCGGCCTCGACCAGGCGGTCGGCGACCTCCTGGGCGGCTGTGCCGGGCGTGGCGATGATGCCGATCGAGATGGCCCGCTCCTCGACGATCGTGGGCAGGTCGTCCAGCGACGAGACCTCGATGCCCGAGACCGTGGTGCCGACGCGCTGGGGATCGGCGTCGACGAGGGCCGCGACGCGGATGCCACGCGTGCTGAAGCCCTGGTAGGCCGAGAGGGCCGAGCCGAGGTTGCCGACTCCGACGATGACGACGTCCCAGTCCTGGGTCTGGCCGATCTCGCGCGCGATCTGGTAGCGGAGGTACTCGACGTCGTAGCCGACGCCACGGGTGCCGTAGGAACCGAGGTAGGACAGGTCCTTGCGGAGCTTGGCCGGGTTGACGCCGGCGTTCTCGGCGAGGTCGTTGGAGGAGCACGTCGCGACGCCCTGCTCGGTGAGCGTGTTGAGCGCGCGCAGGTAGACCGGCAGACGGGCCACGGTGGCATCAGGGATGCCGCGAGCGCTGCCGTCCGCGTGGGGCGTGCGAAGTATGGTCACTGTGCTCCTGCACTGCACGGCCGGGGATTATCCCTGTCGGGACTGGCGCGCGGTGCGTCCTCAGTTTAAGAGTTTGTGAACGCGTTAACAAAATCGTGACCTGGCGCGATGGCATATCTCACACGCCGACCGGACCCGGGTGATCAGGACGTACGCGCCAGTGCAGCCCGCAGCCGCGTGGGATCGACGCGCCAGAAGTCGTGCTGCTTGCCGTCGACGAACGTCACCGGAACCTGCTCGGTGAACCGCCTCGTCAGGTCGCCGTCGCCCGTGATGTCGATGCTCGTCCAGCTGTCGCCGGTCTCGGCGCAGGTCTCGGCGATGAGTGCCTCGGCGACCTCGCACAGGTGGCAGCCGGGGCGGGAGTAGACGACGACGCGCGCGTCGCCTGCGTGAGCGATCGTCACGAGGCGTCGAGGCCGAGCGTCTCGCTGCGGGCCAGGGCACGGAGCCGGCCCTTGGCGACCTTGCCGGTCGCCGAGTGCGGCAGGCCTTGCACGACCACGACGCGCTTGGGCTGCTTGAAGCGCGCCAGGCGCGTACGGCAATGGGCCTCGACGGACTCGATGATCGTGACCTCGTCGGCCTCGGGGTCCTCGGGCACGACGAACGCCACCACGGCCTCGCCGGTCTCCTCGTCGGGCAGCCCCACGACAGCGACCTGGGTGACGCCCGGCACCTCGGCGATGACGTCCTCGACCTCGAACGGGTAGACGTTGAAACCCGAGACGATCACCAGCTCGCGAAGCCGGTCGACCAGCGTGAGGTCGCCGGCCTCGTCGAGGAAGCCGATGTCGCCGGTGGGGTACCAGCCGTCGCTGCGCGGGCCGTCGACCCCGTCGGGCCAGTAGCCGGAGAAGAGATTGTCGCCCTTGACCCAGATCTCGGCCGGGTCGCCGGATCGGGCGTCGGCGCCGCTCGCCTCGACGATGCGGACCTCGATGCCCGGCAGCGCGCGGCCGACCGAGCCGGGCTTGGGCGGATCGCCCTCGCCGCGGGCCGAGCCGAACGTCGTCGCGATGACCGGTGCGGTCTCGGTGAGCCCGTAGCCCTGCTCGATGTGGTGGCCCGACGACGCGTGGAACGTCTCGGCGAGGTCGGGGTCGAGCGCCGAGGCGCCCGACAGGATCGTCGTCACGCGGGCGAGCTTGTCGTGCAGGTCGTCACGGCCGGCCCACGCCGCGACCACGGGTGGCGCCAGGGGGATGTTGGTGACGCCCTCGGCGACGATCTGGTCGAGCAGCCCGTCGGGGTCGAAGCCGTCGACGAGCAGGACCCGGGCTCCTTGGCGCACCGCCTGTCCGAGGACGCAGTTGAGGCCGTAGATGTGGAACATCGGCAGGAGGCCAAGGCAGACGTCATCCGGCGTCATGGCCGGAGGGTCGAGCCGCGCGACCTGCTCGATGTTGGCGATCAGCGCCCGGTGCGTCAGCATCGCGCCGCGCGGCTTGCCGCTCGTGCCCGACGTGTAGAGCACGACCGCGAGAGCCTCGGCGTCCGCGGGGGCGGCGGGATCGCTGCCGGTGGCGCCGGCGAGGAAGTCCTCGAACGCCGTCTCGCCCTTGCGCGGCTTCGCCCCGTCGACGACGACACTGACGCGGTGGTCGTCGGTCACGGCCTCGCGGACCTGGGTGACGCCGGCCTCGTCGCACAGCACGACGCGAGCCAGCGAGTCCGCCAGCATCCGCCCGATCTCACGAGTCGTGGACCGCGGATTGATGGGAACCGCGACCATACCGCCCCGCAGGATGCCGAAGTAGGCGATCGGCAGGTCGACGCGGTTGGCCATGACGACAGCGACCCGCTGACCCGCGACCAGTCCTCGGGCCGACAGCCCACGAGCGATCGCGTCGGCCGCGTCGTCGAGCTGGCGCCACGTCACCTCACGCCGCTCGCTGCGGTGCTCGACCAGCGCGACACCGTCCGGGTCGTTGGAGGCAGCGTCTCGGAGGTAGTCGCTGACATTGACTGTCACGCCTCCGAGTCAACCACAGGTCGTACGCGTGGGAGGACGTTAGTCTCGGTTGCATGTCACGGGACGCACGACCCGATCAGCCCCGCAATCTGCGGTCGCGATCCGTGCTGTCCGGGCAGGCGGCTGCCTCGGCCGCGGAGATGGAGAGCGCTCTGACGACGGAGCCCGACACGAGGGGCGCGGCGTTCTTCGACGTCGACAACACGATCATGCAGGGCGCGTCGATCTTCCACCTCGCGCGTGGCCTGCACCGCCGCCAGTTCTTCACCACCAAGGACATCCTCAAGGCGACCTGGCAGCAGCTCTACTTCCGCGTCGCGGGGGTCGAGGATCCCGAGCACATCGCGAAGGCCCGCGCCTCGGCCCTGGCGTTCATTGCCGGCCACAAGGTCTCCGAGCTCGAGGAGATCGGCGAGGAGATCTTCGACGAGCACATGGCGCACAAGATCTGGCCCGGCACCCGCGCCATCGCCCAATGGCACCTCGACCGTGGTCAGCGCGTGTGGCTGGTGACGGCAGCGCCGGTCGAGATCGCGAGCGTCATCGCCAGGCGCCTGGGCCTGACCGGAGCGCTCGGGACGGTCTCGGAGCACGTCGACGGCGTCTACACCGGCGAGCTGGTCGGCGACATGCTGCACGGCGAGGGCAAGGCCACCGCCGTCCGGGAGATCGCCGAGCGCGAAGGGCTGGTGCTCGAGGAGTGCTACGCGTACTCGGACTCCAGCAACGACCTGCCGATGCTGTCACTGGTGGGGCATCCGTGTGCCGTCAACCCCGACTCCACCCTCCGCGCCCACGCCCGGGCCAACGGCTGGCGCATCCGCGACTACCGCACGGGGCGCAAGGTCGCGCTGGTCGGCAGCAAGGGCGCCGTGGCGGCAGTCGCGGCCGCCGGAGCATGGCGGGTGCTCCGCAAGGGAAAAATCCGAAGGAACTGACAGCAACTTCCCCCCGGGTTAGTATTTCGTGGATCAGGGAGGGCCTGTGAGGAACACCACCAGTGGATTGCGCGTCGCGCTGTCGCTCGCCCTCGCAACCCCTGACGACCGCTCCCTGCTGATCGCCCTTTCCGTCGCGGACTCACCCGCGTACGCGCCGTCGACCGGCTCGGGAAGCCCCAGCGACGACAACGATCCCGAGGCCACCCGCCTGCGGGCACTGGTCGACCTGGCCAAGGAGGGCGACGCCGAGGCGTTCGGCCAGCTCTACGACCACTACGTGTCGGGCGTCTTCCGGTTCGTCTACTACCGCGTCGGCTCGCAGCAGCTGGCCGAGGACCTGACCAGCGAGACCTTCGTCCGTGGCCTGCGCGCGATCCAGCGCTTCAACTGGCAGGGCAAGGACTTCGGCGCGTGGCTCACCACGATCGCCCGCAACCTCGTCGCCGACCACTTCAAGTCCAGCCGGGCCCGGCTCGAGATCGTCGCCGAGACGATCCCCGAGAGCAAGGTCACGGTCGCCAGCCCCGAGCAGGAGGTCCTGGCGCTCATCTCCAACGAGATGCTGTTCGAGGCCGTCAACTCGCTGCCCAACGAGCAGCGCGACTGCATCCTGATGCGCTTCATCCAGGGCATGTCGATCGCCCAGACCGCCGCCGCACTCGGTCGCAGCGAAGGTGCCATCAAGCAGCTCCAGCTGCGGGCCGTGCGAAGCCTGGCCAAGACGATGCCGGAGGACGCCCGATGATCGCCGCCGCTCCCTTTGTCCTGTCATTTGCCCGTAACTTCAGGGCGCACCGGCTCGTTGCACTGGGTGGAACGTCCACAGCAGTGAGGAACCCATCATGATCGGCCGTCGCTCCCACGACGACGCCCAGTCCTTCGAGGAGGCTTGGAGCGGCCGCGCACCCGGCAACGAGCACGTCGCCGAGCTCGTGCGCTTCGCCGAGAGTCTTTGCGAGGCCGCCGTTGCCGAGCCGTCGCCGGCCTTCCGCGAGTCGCTTCGCACCCAGCTCATGACCGAGGCGGAGACGGTCCTCGTCCCGATGCCGGCCAAGGTCCGCACCGCACCGGTGCGGGAGAGCAGCCCCGCCCGTCGTCGCGTCGCGGGTCTCACCGCCGCCATGGTCGCGTCCGTCGGCGCTGTCGGCATCGTGGCTTCGAGCGCGTCGGCGGTTCCCGGCGAGCTGCTCTACCCGATCAAGCGCAGTGTCGAGTCGGCCGAGCTGGCCCTGCACCGCGACGAGGCCTCCCGCGGTTCGTTCCAGCTGCGCCAAGCCGCAGAACGCCTCGCCGAGGCGCGCCAGCTGAGCACCACGAACGGCGACGAGAGCCTGATCGCCGAGACCCTCGAGGACTTCGCGACCCAGGCCGAGTCCGGATCGACGGCGCTGTTCAGCGACTTCACCGGCAACGGCGAGCAGAAGTCGATCCGCACCGTCAACGACTTCGCAGTCGCCGCGACGGCCAACCTCTCCGCTCTGTCGTCGCAGCTGCCGCCCGGGGCTGACGACTCGTTCGATGCCGCCACGGCGACGATCAGCGACCTGGCCATCCAGGCCTCGTCGTTGTGCGCCTCGTGCACGACCGGCGACCTGCAGCAGCTGGTCTCCTCGGTCGAGGGACTGGCGGTCACCCCCAAGGGCAGCACCGGCTCCCACGACAAGACCGACAAGCCGAGCTCGTCCCACACGCGTGAGGCCAAGCCGACGTCGAAGCCGGTGACGAGCGGCCCCACCGAGAAGCCGCCCGTCGTCGCTGCACCTCCCGTCGCGCCCGCGCCGACCACCAAGGCACCGTCGCTCAGCGACATCACGGACCCGGTCCTGGGTGCCGTGCTGGGCGACGAGGACCAGAAGGGCCTGATCCCCGGCCTGCTCGACGGGTTGCTGGGCAAGAAGTAGGCCGCGCGGCCGCTCGCTCCGGTCTCAGAAGAAGGCGTTGCCGCGGTCGACCAGCAGTCCGTAGAGGGTCTGCTGGATCGTCTCGCGCACCTGGTCGGTGACGTTGAACAACAGCATCGGGTCGTCCGCCGCCTCCGGGTCGTACGCATCGGTGCGGATCGGCTCGCCGAACTCGATGATCCACTTGCTGGGCAACGGGATCATGCCCAGGGGTCCGAGCAGCGGGAAGAACGGCGTGATCGGCAGGTAGGGCAGCCCGAGCAGCCGGGCCAGCGACGGGACATTGCCGACCAGCGGGTAGATCTCCTCGGCGCCGACGATCGACACCGGCACGATGGGCACCTGCGCGCGCATGGCCGACGACACGAACCCGCCCCGGCCGAACCGCTGGAGCTTGTAGCGCTCGGCGAAGGGCTTGCCGATGCCCTTGAAGCCCTCGGGCCACACGCCCGCGAGCTCACCCGTCGTGAGGAGACGCTCGGCGTCCTCCTGGCAGGCCAGCGTCGCACCCACCTTGCGGGCGACCTGGCCGACGAACGGCAGCGAGAACACCAGGTCGGCTCCCAGGGGCCGCAGGTTGCGTCCGGAGTACTGCTTGACGGCGTAGCCCGTGATGAGCCCGTCGATCGGCACCGTGCCGGAGTGGTTGGCCACGAGGAGTGCGCCACCCTCGGTCGGGATGTTCTCGACGCCGCGGACCTCGAGCCGGAACCACTTCTCGGCGAGCGGCTCGATGGCAGCGGTGAGGACCTCGGTGATCTGGGGGTCGAAGCCGAACTCGTCGACCTCGTAGTCGCCGCTCATGCGCCGGCGCAGCGTCGCGAGCAGCGTGGCGACGCGCGTCTCCCAGTCCGAGCCGAGCACGCGCTGGGCGGCCTGGATGACCGCGACCACGATCTCGTCGAGGGGAATGCCGGCGGACAACGGCGCTGCGCCGGCGGTGCGCGTACGCTTCGCCGCCTCCTCGGCAGCGGCGGCCGCTGCTGCGGCGGCGTCCTCCTCGGTCACGGCACGGAGGCGCGGCTTGGGCGGCGGCGGTGTGGAAGGTGCCGACTTCTTGGCGGCGGGCTTGGGTGGGGACTTCTTGGCAGCGGGCTTCTTGGTAGCGGCCTTGCCGGCAGCCGGCTCGGGGGCGGCCGGCTTCGCCCTGGTGACCGGCTTCTTGGCCGGTGCCGTGCCGGCGAGCGACCGGGCGGCCGCCGAGGGTGAGGTCTCGCGGTTGCCCCGGCCGGGCTTGCCACCCGATCCGATGGTCTTGCGCTCGTCGGTCATGCTCGTCCCCCCACTGCCGACATGATGCCGGGCCTCAGCGTCGCGCGGAACTCGTCGAAGGTGTCGAGCGACGTGCGGGTCAGCTCGTAGCCGAAGATGTCGCGCAGCGCCGTCGTGTCAACGACCCGGCCGTAGGTCAACAGCCGGTGCAGGTCGGGCGGGATGTCGGAACCGGCAGCGCGCAGCACCCGGCGGGCCGCGGTGGCGAACCCCAAAGGCGGCAGCGGGATGATCGGCCGGCCGAGCTTGCGCGCCGCCTGGCTCAGCAGCACGACGCCGTCGCCGGCGATGTTGAACGTGCCGGGACGATCCTTGACGATGGCCTGCTCCAGCACCGCGAACGCGTCGTGGAGGTCGGTGAACTGCAGCCGCGGGTCGAAGCCCATCACGGCGGGCAGGACGGGGCTGGCGAAGTAGGTCGCCAGCGGAGTGTCGACCGAGGGGTGCAGGATCTGGGCGGCCCGGAGCGTCGTGATGATGACCTCGGGCCGGCGTCGCGCGAACCCGCGGACGTACGACTCGACCTCGACGATGTCCTTGGGGAACCCACTGCGCACCCCGTCGCGGGCCAGCAGCGACTCGGTGAACATCGCGGGGTCGCGCGGCGACGAGCCGTAGACGGCGGTCGACGAGCCCAGGACGAACTTGGCGACGGTCGACGCCCGCTGGCAGGCGGCCAGGAGCTGCATCGTGCCGATGACGTTGAGCTCCTTGGCCCCGCCGACGCGGCCGCGCTGGGGCGGGTTGACGTCGAGGTGGACGACGGTGTCGACGTCCTCGACGGCGATGACCTTGCCCACGACGGGCGTACGGATGTCGGCGCGGACGAACTTCACGCCACCGAGGTCACCCGCCGGCAGCATCGTGTCGATGCCGACGACCTTGCTGATGCCCGCGCCCTCGCCAAGGTCGGCGAGTCGGCGCGCGAAGAGCGACGCGAACGAACCCGCTACACCGGTGACAAGGACAGACCGGGCCATGCAGACCTACTTGCCCAGACGACGACGCTGCACTCGGGTGCGCTTGAGCATCTTGCGGTGCTTCTTCTTCGACATCCGCTTGCGACGCTTCTTGATGACTGAACCCACGGGTCACGACTCAATTCTTGTTGGCCACGCGCAGTGGCTGGTGCCTGAGATTGGTGGTCGTTCCGGTGACCCACGTCCGGCGCATGGCGCGGCTGCGGTACCCGGGGACGACTGCGAACAGCCTACACGGCATCATCGGCGGGGATTTTCCCCGACCGGGGTCGTGCCGGAGGCGGCCGGACGTACGGGCGGCGGTCGGTCAGCCGGCCTGGAAGTAGGACTTGCCGAGGAACTCCTGGACGGCGTCCGCCGGCACGCGGAAGGAACGACCCACCCGCACGGCTTCGAGCTCGCCGGAGTGCACGAGACGGTAGACCGTCATCTTCGAGACCCGCATCTGAGCCGCCACTTCCGCGACGGTCAAGAACGTCGGTCCGGATGCCATGTCACCACCTGCTTCCTGAGGGGCACGCGCGCTCTCCGGCTTCCCCACCGGAGAAACAGCGCGCGTGCCTTGGTCGAGAGTAGTGCCTCGTGATGCTTCCGGGACAGTAGTTGCGGAAAATCGCTCGGGGACCCACGACACACCTGCCTCGCGCGTCACGGCTGGGGGTCGAGACCGTTCAGCGGAAACGCTGCGGTGCGGGTGGCCTGGATCGACCGGTCCAGCCAGCTCGCGGGGTCGTAGCCCTGCTCCCACGAGCGGTAGCCGACGGCCCGGCCGTCGGTCATCCGCAGCGGGCCGGGCGACCCGCGCATCTCCTCGATGCGGGCTCGCCAGCGTTCGGGAGTCAGGGTCGAGGGGTCCAGCGGAGAGCCGGAGACGATCGCCAGGAGGTGCGCCCACGCCCTCGGCACGACGTCCATGACGGCATAGCCACCGCCGCCGGTCGCGACCCACTTGCCGCCGCACACCTCTTCGGCGAGGTCCCGCAGGGCGAGGTAGGACGCGCGCTGCCCGTCGACACTCAGCATGAGGTTGGTCAACGGGTCGTCCATGTGCGAGTCGCAGCCGTGCTGGGTCACCAGGATGTCGGGCTTGAACTCACGGACCAGCGCTGGCACGACGGCGTGGAACGCGCGGAGCCAGCCGGCGTCGGACGTACCGGGGGGCAGCGGCATGTTGACCGCCGAGCCCTCGGCTCCCTCGCCGCCGGTCTCGGTGGAGAAGCCTGTGCCCGGGAACAACGTCTGCGGCCCCTCGTGGATCGAGATCGTCAGCACCCGGGGGTCGTTCCAGAACATCTGCTGCACGCCGTCGCCGTGGTGCGCGTCGACGTCGACGTACACGACCCGCTGCGCACCGTTGTCCAGCAGCCAGCGGATCGCCAAGGCGACGTCGTTGTAGATGCAGAACCCGCTCGCGCTGCCGGGCATCGCGTGGTGCAGCCCGCCGCTGACGTTGACGGCCCGCGGCGCCGCGCCGGTCCAGACCCGGCGGGCCGCCTCGACGCTGGCGCCGGCGATCAGCGCGCTGGCCTCGTGCATGTGCGCGAACACCGGGTTGTCATCGGTGCCGAGGCCGATGCTGGGATCGGCGTACGTCGGGTGGTCGCTGAGCTTGCGGACCCCTTCGATGTACGCCGCGGAGTGGATCAGGTTGAGCTCGTCGTCCGTCGCCGGGATCGCGCCCACGACGTCGAGCTCGTCGACGATCCCCATCTCGCGGGCGAGCGCCATCGTGAGGTCGATGCGGACCGGCGCCATGGGGTGGGACTGACCGAAGTTGTACTCGGTCAGCTGCTGGTCGAAGACGACGCACGCGCGCTCGGTCATGCCGTCCACCTTAGGCCGGGCCGCCGCACGGTGGTGGGCGCGTCCGCTGCGCGGCGGCCTGTTGCCGGACTATGCGGGGCCGGACAGCTCAGCGGACCTGGCTGCCGCAGCCGCGACGCCGGCGACCAGCCCGTCCTTGACGCCGTGCTGGTCGAACGTCGTGATCGCGGCGTGCGTCGTGCCGTTGGGCGACGTCACCCGGCGGCGGAGCTCGTCGGCGGTGTCGTCGGACTCGGCGAGCAGCTTCGCCGCACCGACGAGGGTCTGCGCGGTGAGTGTACGGGCCGTCGCATCGTCGAGCCCCGCCTGGACGCCGCCGGCGATCATCGCCTCGGCGAGGTAGAAGACGTACGCGGGGCCGGACCCCGACACCGCTGTGACGGCGTCCTGCAGCGCCTCGTCGACGACCACGACCTTGCCGCCGGACTTCAGCAACGCCTCGACGACAGCGACCCGTTCGGCGCTGACACCGGCTCCGGGTGAGATGCCGAACATTCCCTCACCCACGAGCGCCGGGGTGTTGGGCATCGCCCGGACGACCGCGACGCCGTCGGGCAGCGCGGCCGTCATCGTCGCGATCGTGATGCCGGCCGCGAGGGAGACGACCGTGGCCTCCGGACGTACGGAACCGGCGATCTCGTCGAGCAGCGCCGAGACGTCCTGGGGCTTCACGACGAGCAGCACGATGTCGGCCTCGGCCACCGCCTCGGCGTTGCCGGTCACCGTGACCCCGTACGCGTCCCGGAGCTCGGCCGCTCGCTCGTCGCGCTTCTCGGAGATCACGACGTCGCCGGGTGCGTGCCCGGATCGCAGGATCGCCGACAGCAGGGTCTCGCCCATCACGCCGGCACCGAGGATCGCGATGCGTTGAGTCATGCGCCGAGTCTAGGCCGGGCCTAGCGGTGGTTGCCGGAGACCGCGAGGCCGACGCCGAGACCGATCATCGACGTGCCGCCGATCGCACCCATCGCCTCGCCGCGCTTCGGTGAGGCGTTGAACCAGGCACGGAGCTGGCTCGCGATGACCGCCCACAGGCTGTCGGACAGCAGGCCGATGACGACTGCGATGAGGCCGAGCAGCAGCATCTGCGTCTGGGCGTTGCCGTTGCCGCGGTCGATGAACTGGGGCAGGACGGCGCCGATGATCATGAACGCCTTGGGGTTGGAGATCCCGACGATGAATCCTTGCCGGACGACCGTGGTCCAGGTCATCGCTGGGAACCCGCCGGCGCCGGCGTCCTGGACGCTGAACGCCTTGCGGTGCCGGATCGCCTGGATGCCGAGCCACACGAGGTAGGCGGCGCCGGCGAGCTTGAGGACCGTGAAGACCACGATCGACTCCTCGACGATCACGCCGAGCCCGAGCGCGACCAGGACGACGATCGCCAGCAGGCCCAGGGTGTTGCCGACGACGGTCGCCAGCGCGACACCGCGGCCGTACGCCAGCGCCCGCCCGATGACGAACACGACGCTCGGCCCCGGGATCGCGATGAGGATCAAGGCGGCGAGCCCGAAGGCGAGGAGCTGGTCGACGGTGATCATGAGCCGATGCTAACGCCACAACCCCCCGCCATTTGGAGGGTTCCGGCCCACTGGCCCCGGCCAGCCGGGCCGCAACCCTTCAGGACGCGACTGTCGGCGGCCTCAGACGGTGGCGTGGAGGCGGGTGAAGGCCAAGGCCTCGAGGAGGTCGGCCTCTCGCTCGCTCTGGTCCTTGGCCTTGCGGGTGTTGATCTCGACCACGATCTCGCCGGCGTAGCCCGAGTCCGCGACGTGCTCCAGGAACTCCCGGCACGGCTGGGTTCCCCGGCCGGGAACCAGGTGCTCGTCCTTGGCCGACCCCGAGCCGTCGGTCATGTGGATGTGCGCCAGACGGTCCCCGAGCGCCTTGGCCATCTCCACCGGGTCCTCCCCGGCGGTCGAGCTGTGCGAGAGGTCGACCGTCACGTGGTCGTAGTCGTGCTGCAGCGGGTCCCAGCCCGGCGCGTACGCCTGGAACTCGCGCCGGCCGGTGCGCCAGGGATACATGTTCTCGACCGCGTACGTCACCCCGTGCTGGGCCTCGAGGTCGGCGATGCCCTCGACGAAGCCCTTGGCGTAGTCGCGCTGCCACCGGAACGGCGGGTGCACGACGATGACCGACGCGCCGACCTCGTGCGCCATCTCGGCGCTGCGGTGCAGCTTGCCCCAGGGGTCGTTGCCCCACACGCGCTGCGTCACCAACAGGCAGGGCGCGTGGATCGAGACGACCGGCATCTCGTGGAACGCGCTGAGGGCCTTGACCGCCGTGATGTCGGCGCTGACGTCGTCGATGCCGACCATGACCTCGACGCCGTCGTAGCCCAGCCGGGCCGCCGACTCGAAGCCGCTCGCCGTCGACCCCGGGTAGACCGACGAGGTCGAGAGCGAGACGCGGATGGGATCGGGCACGTGCCCAAGGCTAGACCGCAGGCACTAGAGCCCGTCGAGATGTTCCAGCAGCACGCCCTCGCGCAGGGCCCACGGGCAGATCTCGAGCTCGGTGAGGTCGAACAGGTCCATCGTCGCCTCGGCCACGATCGCACCGGCCTTGATCTGGTGCGATCGGTCCGGCGACACCCCGGGCAGGGCCGCGACCTCCTGCGGGGTCATCGTCCTGAGCTGCTCGACGAGCACCGAGAGATCCTGCTTGCGCAGCACCCGGCGCACGTACTGGCCGTCGCTCGACGCGGCGGCTCCGCAAATGCGGGCCAGGGAGCGGAACGTCTTGCTCGTGGCGACCGCGCGGTCGAACCCTCCTCCGCGCAGCACGGCGCCGGCCTGCTCGGCGATGGTGGAGCGCACGTGGAGCCGAAGCTCTGCGGGCGCGCGCCCGGCATCGAGCCAGTCCCGCGTCAGTCGGCCTGCGCCCAGCGGCATCGACGTGGCGATGTCGGGGGTCTCGTCGCGACCCGCGGCGATCTCCAGCGATCCGCCACCGATGTCGAAGACACCGAGCCGACCGGCCGACCAGCCGAACCAGCGGCGTACGGCAAGGAACGTCAGGCGTGCCTCGTCCTCTCCGCTGAGCACCTGCAGGTCGAGACCGCTGGCCACGTTGACCCGGTCGATGACGTCATCGGCGTTGACGGCGTCGCGCACCGCCGAGGTGGCGAACGCGAGGATCGTGGTGCACCCCTTGTCCTCGGCCTCGGCACGCGCCTCGACGACGTACTTGACCAGCCGGGCGACGCCCTCCTCGCTCACGGCGTTGTCGGCATCGAGGTGCTCGGCCAGGCGCAGCGGCTCCTTGTAGCTGTGCGCCGGCACCGGGGGTCCGCCACGGAACGCGTCGACCACCAGCAGATGGCCCGTGTTGGAGCCGATGTCGAGGACGCCCATGCGCATGCTGCCATCCTCTCACTGGCCGGAGGCCGATCGTCGTCGCGCACCGGCGACTAGCATGGAACGCGATGCCAGAAGTCGAGCTCGGATTCCCCCGTACGTACGTGGAGTTCGCCAATCCCGCGGACGCCGAAGAGGTCTTCCGCTGCGACCTGACGTGGCTGACCTCGCGATGGACCTGCATCTTCGGCGCCGGCTGTCCAGGGATCTACGAGACGAGCCCCGAGGCCGGCTGCTGCACCCTGGGAGCGCACTTCGCCGATGACGACGACGCCCAGCGCGTCGGTGCGATCGTCGAGCAGCTGACCCCCGCGCACTGGGAGCGGCACGACGAGGGACGGCGATCCGGCTGGACCGAGCGGGACGACGAGGGCGAGCTCAAGACCCGCGCGTTCGAGGGCGCCTGCATCTTCCACAACTCGCGCGGGTTCGAGGGCGGCTACGGCTGCGCCCTGCACGGCTACGCGCTCGAGCAGGACCTCAAGCCGCACACCACCAAGCCCGACGTGTGCTGGCAGCTGCCGCTCCGGCGTCAGTTCCGCGAGGTCGACCGCGGCGACGGCACGACGTACACCGAGACGCAGATCGGCGAGTACACCCGAGCCGGCTGGGGTCCGGGTGGTGCGGACCTCGACTGGTACTGCTCGTCCAACACCGAGGCGCACGTGGGCCCGGAGCCGGTCTACGTGACCAATCGCGATGAGCTCACCGAGCTCATGGGCGAGGCCGGATATGCCGAGCTGGCCCGGTATTGCAGGGAGCACGAGGCCGGCGGGACCAATACACCACACCCGGCCGACCCGCACCGCTGACCCCCCGCACCACCGCGATCCGGGGTCAGGCAAGAATGCCGTATGCACCTCGACCACGTCTCGTTCGCCGTCGGCCCAGACGGCCTCGCCGGCACGACCGCAGAGCTCGGCCGGCTGCTCGACGCCACGTTCATCGACGGCGGTGCCCACCCCCGGTTCGGCACCCGCAACATGATCCTCCCGCTCAAGAACCGCCAGTACCTCGAGGTCGTCGAGGTGCTGGACCACCCGGCTGCCGACAAGGCCGCTTTCGGCCAGGCCGTGCGCGCCCGCCGCGACGCCGGCGGCGGCTGGCTCGGCTGGGTCGTCTCGGTCGACGACATCACCGAGGTCGAGCACCGCATGGGCCGCCACGCGGTCCCCGGCAACCGGCGTCGCCCTGACGGCTACAACCTCGAGTGGCGCCAGATCGGCACGAGCGGCATGAAGGCCGACCCCCAGCTGCCGTTCGTCATTAAGTGGGAGAAGGACCCGGCCGAGCACCCGTCGCAGATGGCCGAGTCGGACATCACGCTCACAGCGCTCGAGATCGCCGGTGACCCCCGCCGCCTTGCCGACTACCTCGGTGAGCCCGCCGTCGAGGCGCTCGAGGACATCGAGGTCCGCTGGGTCGCGCCGCACGGCACTCCCGGGATCCTCGCTGCCGAGTTCGCGACCCCCAAGGGCGTCGTCCGGATCTAGCACCGCCCGTCCTCCCGCGATCTAGGATCGCCGGATGGAGACCATCACCTCGGCCGACGGTACCGTCATCGCGTACGACCGGGTGGGCGAGGGTCCGCCCGTCCTGCTGCTGCCCGGCGCCACGTGCACCCGCGGTGTCCTGGGCCCCTTGGCAGAGGCGCTGTCGGACCACGTCACCGCCGTCACGATCGACCGCCGTGGACGCGGCGACAGCAACGACCTGGCCGATCCTCCTCCGTACGTCGTCGAGCGCGAGGTCGAGGACGTGGCCGCGGTCGTCGCGGCGGTCGGAGGCAGCGCTGCGGTCTACGGCCACTCATCGGGTGCGGCCCTCGCTCTGCATGCCACGGTCGCCGGGGCCGGCGTCAGCCGGCTCGTGATGCACGACGCGCCCTACAGCCTGCCGGGCGGTGAGCAGTCGGCCCGCGAGTGGCACGCGCAGCTGCACGAGATGCTCGAGGACGGCCGACGTGGTGACGCCGTCGCGGCGTTCTTGAGGATGGTCGGCATGCCGGACGGCATGATCGACGGCATGCGGCAGGGCCCGGGGTGGCCGGCCATGGAGGCGATCGCGCCCAGCCTCGCGTACGACTCGGCGGCCATGGGCGACAGCGCGGGCGGGCTCGTCCCCTCAGAGCTGCTGGCCCGGGTCGACGTGCCGGCGCTCGTGCTCGCGGGTGGCGCCGATCACGGGTTCATGATCGACGTGGCGCGGCAGCTCACCGACGACCTGCCCGACGGCCGCATGGAGCACCTGGTGGGCGCCGGGCACGACGCCGGTCCCGAGGTGGTCGTGCCGCAGCTCCTCCCGTTCCTCGTCGCCTGACCGACTCTGTCCGACGGGGCACCTAGGCTGGCGTGCATGGCAGCCACCAAGACCGCCCGACCGGCCTATGTCTGCGCGGACTGCGGCTGGACGACGATCAAGTGGGTCGGCCGGTGCGGCGAGTGCCAGGCCTGGGGCACCGTCGACGTCGCCGCACCCTCCCGCGCCGGTCGCACCCAGGCTGCCCCCGTCGCGACCCCCGCGGTCCCCATCAGCCAGGTGACGATCGAGTCCGCGCGCTCCACGACCTCGGGCATCGGTGAGCTCGACCGCGTGCTGGGCGGCGGTGTCGTGCCGGGTGCCGTGCTGCTCCTGGCCGGCGAGCCGGGGGTCGGCAAGTCGACGCTCCTGCTCGAGGTCGCGGCCCGCTGGGCCAGGGCCGGCCGTCGCACCCTCTACGTCTCCGGCGAGGAGTCCGCGGCGCAGGTGCGGCTCCGCGCCGAGCGCACCGGCGCCGTCGACGACAACCTCTACCTCGCGGCCGAGACCGATCTCGGCGCCGTGCTGACGCACGTCGACACGGTCAAGCCCGGGCTGCTCATCGTCGACTCGGTGCAGACGATCGGCTCGTCCGGCGTCGACGGTGTCCCGGGCGGGGTCACCCAGGTCCGCGAGGTCGCGTCGGCGGTGATCCAGCAGGCCAAGCGCGACAACATCGCGACGCTGCTGGTCGGCCACGTCACCAAGGACGGTTCGGTGGCGGGGCCTCGCGTCCTGGAGCACCTCGTCGACGTCGTGCTGCAGTTCGAGGGCGACCGGAGCTCGCGCCTGCGCCTGCTGCGCGCCGTCAAGAACCGGTTCGGCCCCGTCGACGAGATCGGCTGCTTCGACCTGGTCGACGACGGCATCGTCGAGGTCCCCGACCCCACGGGGTTGTTCGTTTCCCGCCACGAGCAGCCCGTGCCCGGCTCGTGCGTCACCGTGACGATGGAGGGTCGCCGCCCTCTGCTGGCGGAGGTCCAGGCCCTGACGGTCCCGTCTTCGACGCCTTCTCCCAGACGTACGTCGAGCGGCCTCGACTCGTCACGCGTCGCGATGATCCTCGCGGTCCTCACCAAGCACTGCGGGCTCAAGCTCTCCGAGCACGACGTCTACACCGCCACGGTGGGCGGCGCCCGGCTCGTCGAGCCGTCGGTCGACCTGGCCGTCGCGATCGCGACGGTCTCGGCGCAGCGCGAGACCGCCGTGCCGGCCGACCTCGTGGCGATCGGCGAGGTGGGCCTCGCGGGCGAGGTGCGCAAGGTCAGCAACCTCGCCGCCCGACTGCGCGAGGCCGAGCGCATCGGGTTTCGCCGGGCCGTGGTCCCGGCCGGGTCCGAGGGGCTCGAGGGGTTGCGCACGACCCTCTCGATCGCCGCGGTCAGCAACATCGAGGCAGCGATGGCCTGTCTCGATGTCACGGCGCCCTACTGACCCGCATACACTGTGTGGCGACCTGAGTGAGAGTGGTGAGGCGCCATGGCGTCAGCAGCTGAGCGAGCCGCGGCGGCAGCCGAGGCTTCCGCACGCCTGCGCGCGACGCTGGCCACGGTTGCTCCCGGCACCTCGCTGCGCGAGGGACTCGAGCGCATCCTGCGCGGTCGCACCGGTGCTCTGATCGTGGTCGGCCACGACCGGCAGATCGAGGCGATGTCGACCGGCGGCTTCGCCCTCGACGTGCCGTTCACAGCGACCGGCCTGCGTGAGCTCGCCAAGATGGACGGCGCGATCATCCTCGACCGCGACGCGACCCGCATCCTCAAGGCCGGCGTGCACCTGATGCCCGACCCGTCGATCGTGACGCAGGAGACCGGCACGCGGCACCGCACCGCTGACCGGGTGGCCCGCCAGACCGGCGCCCCCGTCATCTCGGTCTCGGCGTCGATGCACATCATCGCGCTCTACCTCGAGGACCTCCGTCACGTGCTCGAGGAGACCGGAGCGGTCCTCGGCCGCGCCAACCAGGCCCTGCAGACGCTCGAGCGCTACCGCAACCGGCTCGACGAGGTGTCCGACGCGCTGTCCGCGCTCGAGATCGAGGACCTCGTCACGGTTCGCGACGTCTCGGCCGTCGCCCAGCGGCTCGAGATGGTCAGCCGCATCGCCGGTGAGATCGACACCTACGTCCTCGAGCTCGGCTCCGACGGCCGGCTGCTCGCCCTCCAGCTCGAGGAGCTCATCAGCGGCGTCGACGCCGAGCGCGAGCTCATCATCCGCGACTACATGCCGACCGGACGCCGCGGTCGGACGCCCGAGGCCGTCCTGGCCGAGCTCGCGGCGATCGAGTCGACCGACCTCGTCGACCTCGGCTCGGTCGCCCGCGCGCTGCGGATCGGCACCGAGGAGACGCTCGACAGCCCTCTGGCGCCCCGTGGCTACCGACTGCTCGCCCGCATCCCACGCCTCCCGATCACCGTCGTCGAGCGCCTCATCGAGCACTTCGGCTCGCTGCAGAAGCTCCTGGCCGCCAGCATCGAGGACCTGCAGACCGTCGAGGGGGTCGGCGACCTGCGAGCCCGCGGCGTGCGGGAGGGCCTGTCCCGGCTGGCGGAGTCCAGCATCCTCGAACGCTACGTGTGACCGTCAGTCGTTGGGCTTGGCGGTGTTCTTGGCCGACGGGGCCGGCTTCGTCGGTGTGGCCGTCGTCCTGGCCGGCTTGGGCTGCGGCTTCCGGTCGAGCGTGAAGCTCGTCTTGCCGGGCTCACCGCCCAGCGTCCCGATCTGCAGCGTGTAGGTGCCCGGGGTCGCATAGCCCTCCTTGGGCGAGCACCCGGCGCCCGATCCCCGTCCGGACCACGTCGTCGTCGCGAGGGTCGACCACTGGGGCGACACCGACACCTTGTCGACGAGCAGGGCCGACTTGCACACCGTGGAGTCCCAGATCGGCGTCTTGTTGGCGCTGATCACGGCCACGAGGTCGGCATCGGCGGGATCCAGGGTGCAGGCGGACTTCTCCGTCGAGCTGACCACCAGGCCGATCTTGACCGGAGCCTTCGTGAACTGGCCGGAGTCCACGGTCGGCGTCATGCGGATCTTCTCGGGGTCGCACGGCCGGCTCTCGCTGACGAGCGCCACATCGACGATCCCGCTGACCGGGGCGGTGGCGACGGGTGCTGCGGTGGTCGCGGCAGGAGTCTTGGCGGCCGGCTTCGGATCGGGGTCGTCGCCCCCGCCGACGACGCGCAGCGCGAGCCACACCACGGCGATGACGGCCGCCAGGACGAGCAGCCGACGGCGCCAGTAGATCTCCGCAGGCAACCGCTTCTGACTCACATGCCTACGCTATCCGTGGGTCTGCCTCGGGGACGGCTCGACGCGCCCTCGCGGCTTCACAGCGCGTCACGAGCGCCACCGAGCCCGTGCGAGGATCGTCTGGTCATGACGACCTCAGCCGGCCCGCTTCCCGTCGCCGACCTCACGCGTCTGCACGAAGACCTGCTCGACTGGTTCGGCCGCGCCGCGCGCGACCTGCCGTGGCGCCGCGACGCGTCGCCGTGGGCCGTCATGGTCTCGGAGTTCATGCTGCAACAGACACCGGTGGCCCGAGTCCTCCCGGTCTACGAGGCCTGGGTCGACCGCTGGCCGGTCCCCGCTGCGCTGGCCGCCGAGGCGCCGGGCGAGGCCGTCCGCGCCTGGGGCCGCCTGGGCTACCCGCGCCGCGCGCTGCGCCTGCACGCCGCGGCGTCCGCGATCGTCGACCGCCACGGTGGCCAGGTGCCGCGGTCGCTCGACGACCTGCTCGCCCTGCCGGGTGTGGGCGCCTACACGGCAGCGGCCGTCTCGTCGTTCGCGTTCGGCGAGCGGCAGGTCGTGCTGGACACCAACGTCCGCCGGGTGTTCGCGCGGATCGTCTCCGGGACGCAGTTCCCGCCCGCCGCCGTGACGAGCGCGGAGCGTGACCTGGGGGCGGCGCTGCTGCCCGTCCGCGACGCGCACCGCTGGGCGGCCGCGACGATGGAGCTGGGCGCGATCGTCTGCACCGCCCGATCACCGCGCTGCGACGAGTGCCCGGTCGCCGACCTGTGCCGGTGGCGGGCCGCGGGCTACCCGGCGTACGACGGCCCGCCCCGGCGCGGACAGGCCTGGCACGGCACGGATCGGCAGTGCCGAGGCCGACTGCTGGCCGTCCTGCGTGATGCACCTGGGCCGGTCCCGAAGTCAGCCCTTGATCTCGTCTGGCCCGAGGCCGTCCAGCGCGAACGAGCGCTCGACGGCCTCGTCGCCGACGGCCTGGTCGAGCCTCTGGCCGGCGAGACGTACGCCCTCCCCCGCTGACCCCGGCGGTCAGCCCAGGGCGGCGGCGAGGTCGTGGATGATCTGACGTGAGTCGGCCTCGTCGTCGAGCGGCCGGTCGAGCAGCACGCCGTTGAACGTCGCGTCGATCAACGCGGCGAACCGCGGGGCATCGGCAGCCGGGACGCCGGAGCGCTGGAGGTGGGCAGCCATCGCCGCCATCCAGACGGCGTTCGAGGCACGAATCGACGAGGCGTACGGCTCGCGGCCGAACAGCCCCAAGGCGGCCGCCTCGACGTACATCAGCTGGCAGCGCTGCACCTGCCCGTCGGAGTAGGTCGACCAGAGATCGAGCACGGCATCGCGCAGCGACGCCGACGGCTCCATCGCGGTGATGTGTGCCATCGAGCGCTCGTTGGACGTCGCGAGGACGGCTGCGACGAGCTCGTCCTTGGTGCCGAAGTGGTAGATCAGCATCCGGTCGCTCGTGCCCAGCTCGGCGGCCATCGGCCGAAGACTCAGCCCGATCAGGCCGTGCTCGAGCACGTAGTCGGTCGCGGCTTCGGTGAGGTCGTCTCGCTTCGTCATCGCGACAAACGTAGCATGTGCTACGCTTGAATATGTAGCAGGTGCTACAGAAAGCCAGGCCCGTCCCATGTTCGTCGCAGCAGCTCTGCTCGCGGTCGCGATCGCCACCGAGGTGTTCGCCACCGCCGCGCTCCCCCGTGCCCAAGGATTCACCAACCCCGCGTGGACGACGGTCGTCGTCGCGGGCTACGCCTTGTCGATCTGGCTCCTCACGGTCGTCGTCAAGGTGATCCCGGTGTCGGTGACGTACGCGATCTGGGCCGGGCTCGGCACCGCTGCGATCGCGGTCGTCGGAGTGCTGTTCCTCGACGAGCCCGTCAGCCTGACGAAGGTCACCGCGATCGCGCTGATCATCGCCGGCGTCGTCCTGCTCAACACCCAGACCTCGCACTGAGCTCGGACCGCTCCAGGAACGACGAAGCCCCCGCAGCCAGGCTGCGGGGGCTTCGTGCGTACGGAGGACTACTCGGCTGATGCCTCGACGGCCGGGGGCACGTCAGCCGGCATCTCGAGCTCGAGATCGGCCTTGTTGCGGCCCTCGAACGTGAAGACCGCCTCTGCGCCTTCGCCCTCGACGCCGACCAGGACGAGCTGACCGGGTCGGAGCTCGCCGTAGAGCAGCTTCTCGGCCATGACGTCCTCGATCTCGCGCTGCACCGTGCGACGCAAGGGCCGAGCACCGAGCACCGGGTCGAAGCCACGCTTGGACAACAGGTCCTTGGCCTCCACCGTCAGCTCGATGTTCATGTCCTTCTCGGCGAGCCGCTTCTCGAGCGAGTCGATCATCATGTCCACCATCTGCAGGATCTCGTCCTGGGTCAGCGGCGGGAAGACGATGATCTCGTCGACGCGGTTGAGGAACTCGGGCCGGAAGTGCTGCTTGAGCTCGATCGAGACGCGCTCCTTCATCTTGTTGTAGGACCCCGCGGTGTCGCCGGCCTGGCTGAAGCCCAGGTTGACGCCCTTGGAGATCTCACGCGCACCGAGGTTGGTGGTCATGATGACGACGGCGTTCTTGAAGTTGACGACGCGGCCCTGACCGTCGGTGAGGTGGCCCTCCTCGAGGATCTGCAACAGCGAGTTGAAGATGTCGGGGTGCGCCTTCTCGATCTCGTCGAACAGCACGACGGAGAACGGCTTGCGGCGGACCTTCTCGGTCAGCTGGCCCCCCTCTTCGTAGCCGACGTAACCGGGAGGCGAGCCGAACAGTCGCGAGACCGTGTGCTTCTCGCTGTACTCCGACATGTCGAGCTGGATGAGGGAGTCCTCGTCGCCGAACAAGAAGTTGGCCAGCGCCTTGGACAGCCACGTCTTGCCGACGCCCGAGGGCCCGGCGAAGATGAACGACCCGCCCGGACGCTTGGGGTCCTTGAGACCCGCCCGCGTACGACGGATGGCCCGCGACAGCGCCTTGATGGCCTCGTCCTGACCGATGACCCGCTGGTGCAGCTCGGCCTCCATGTTGAGCAGTCGGCTCGACTCGGCCTCGCTGAGCTGGCCGACCGGGATGCCCGTGGCCTTCGCGAGGACCTCGGCGATGAGCTGCTCGTCGACGACCGCGACGGTGTCGAGGTCGCCGGACTTCCAGGCCTTCTCACGCTCGCCCTTGGCGTTGATGAGCTTCTTCTCCTCGTCGCGCAGGGAGGCGGCCGCCTCGAAGTCCTGCGCGTCGATGGCGCCTTCCTTGCGGCGGCGGACGTCGACGATCTTGTCGTCGAACTCCTTGAGCTCCGGCGGCGTCGCCATGCGGCGGATGCGCAGGCGGGCGCCAGCCTCGTCGATCAGGTCGATCGCCTTGTCGGGCAGGAACCGGTCGGAGACGTAACGGTCACCCATCGTCGCCGCCGCCACGAGGGCGTCGTCGGTGATGGAGACGCGGTGGTGCGCCTCGTAGCGGTCGCGCAGCCCCTTGAGGATCTCGACGGTGTCGAGCACGGACGGCTCCTCGACGAGGATCGGCTGGAAGCGGCGGTTGAGCGCCGCGTCCTTCTCGAAGTGCTTGCGGTACTCGTCGAGCGTCGTCGCACCGATGGTCTGCAGCTCACCACGGGCCAGCATCGGCTTGAGGATGCTGGCGGCGTCGATCGCGCCCTCGGCGGCACCCGCACCCACGAGGGTGTGGATCTCGTCGATGAACAAGATGATGTCGCCGCGGGTGCGGATCTCCTTGAGGACCTTCTTGAGGCGTTCCTCGAAGTCACCGCGGTAGCGCGAGCCGGCCACGAGCGCGCCGAGGTCGAGCGTGTAGATCTGCTTGTCCTTGAGCGTCTCGGGCACGTCGCCCCGGACGATGTCCTGGGCGAGGCTCTCGACGACGGCGGTCTTGCCGACGCCGGGCTCGCCGACGAGCACCGGGTTGTTCTTGGTGCGTCGCGACAACGTCTGCATGACGCGCTCGGCCTCGTCGTCCCGGCCGATGACCGGGTCGAGCTTGCCCTCGCGGGCGGCCTGCGTCAGGTTGCGGCCGAACTGGTCCAGCACGGCGGACGTGCTCGGCGCCGACTCGCTGGGCGCGCCGGCCTGCTCGGCCTCCTTGCCCTGGAAGCCGCTGACGAGCGTGATGACCTGCTGGCGTACGCGGTTGAGGTCGGCGCCCAGCTTGACGAGGACCTGGGCGGCGACGCCCTCGCCCTCGCGGATCAGGCCGAGCAGGATGTGCTCGGTGCCGATGTAGTTGTGGCCGAGCTGCAGTGCCTCGCGCAGGCTGAGCTCGAGGACCTTCTTGGCACGGGGCGTGAACGGGATGTGCCCGCTCGGCGCCTGCTGGCCCTGGCCGATGATGTCCTCGACCTGGCCGCGGACAGCCTCGAGCGAGATGTCGAGGCTCTCGAGAGCCTTGGCCGCAACGCCCTCACCTTCGTGGATGAGGCCGAGGAGGATGTGCTCCGTGCCGATGTAGTTGTGGCTGAGCATGCGTGCCTCTTCTTGGGCAAGCACGACCACGCGACGAGCACGGTCGGTGAATCTTTCGAACATGGCGTCCCCCTCTGCTGGACTATCAGTTCAGTTTAGTCGGGTATGGAAATCCGCACGCAGTGATGTCCATATGTCACTCAACCGTCACCGTGGCGGGGACGTTCCCTCGTTCGCCGTCGGCGTAAACGGGTGTCACTCGGCGCGCGAGAGGGGAAACAAGATCGCCTCGCGGATGCCGATGCCCTGGAGCAGCATGACGAGACGGTCGACGCCCAGGCCCATGCCACCGGCCGGCGGCATGCCGAACTCGAGCGCGCGCAGGAAGTCCTCGTCGACGTCCATCGCCTCGGGGTCGCCTGCGGCCGCGAGGAGCGACTGCTCCTCGAGCCGTTCCCGCTGGATGACCGGGTCGTTGAGCTCGGAGTAGGCGACGCCGAGCTCGACACCGTTGATCACGATGTCCCACGCCTCGACCAGGCCCGCCTTGGTGCGGTGCCGCTTGGCGAGCGGGCGCACGGACTCGGGGTAGTCACACACGAACGTGGGCTGGATCAACGTGTGCTCGACGAGCTTCTCGAACAGCTCGAGCACGATCTCACCGGCGTCCCAGTGCGGCTGGAGCGCGACGTCGTGCTCGGCCGCGAGCGCCGTGAGGGCGTCGACGGTGGTCGAGTCGTCGACGACCGTGCCGGTGACCTCGGCGACGAGCTCGTGGATCGAGGCGCGACGCCACGGGGCCTCGAGATCGATCTCGCTGCCGTCACGCGCGGTGACGACGGTCCTGCCGACGGCACGGGCGGCGTTGACCACGAGGTCGCGCATCGTGTCGGCCATCGTGTCGTACGAGCCGTAGGCCTCGTAGGCCTCCAGCATCATGAACTCGGGATTGTGGGTGTTGTCGACGCCCTCGTTGCGGAACGTCTTGCCGATCTCGTAGACCCGGTCGACGCCGCCGACGAGTGCCCGCTTGAGGTCGAGCTCGATCGCGATGCGCAGGTACATGTCCTCGTCGAACGCGTTGGTGTGCGTCGTGAACGGCCGGGCCGCGGCACCGCCGTTGGTGTGCTGCAGGACCGGGGTGTCGACCTCGACGAACTCCTTGCCGTCGAGGGTCGCCCGCAGCGACTGCAGGACCTTGGCCTTGACGCGTACGTTCTCGCGCGCCTCGGGGCGCACGATCAGGTCGACGTAGCGCATGCGGCTGCGGGCCTCGTCGGACAACGGGTTGTGCTCGTTGGGCAGCGGTCGCACGGTCTTGGCCGCGACCTGCCACGACGTCGCCATGACCGAGAGCTCGCCGCGCTTGCTCGTGATGACCTCGCCGGTGACCGCGAGGTGGTCGCCGATGTCGACCGTCGTCTTGAACGCCGCCAGACGCTCTTCGCCGACGCCGTCCAACGACACCATCGCCTGCAGCGGGGTGCCGTCACCCTCACGCAGCGCCACGAACACGAGCTTGCCGGTGCCGCGCACGAAGATGACCCGGCCCGCGACAGTCACGACGTCGCCCGTCTGCGTGTCGGGGCCCAGCGTCTCGGCGTCGTACGTCTCGACGACCTGCTTGAGCGTGTGGGTGCGGCCGACGACGACGGGGTAGGGCTCCTCGCCGCGGTCGATGAGCTGCTGCCGCTTGTCGAGGCGCACGCGCATCTGCTCGGGGAGATCGTCCTCGGGGGCAGGGGTGCTGGTCGCGTCGCTCACGAGGGACGATCCTATCGGTGCTTGTCTCACATCGATTCCGCGGCGTGACGGCTGCGGCAGGACGTGGGCGAGCCTCAGTCGTGGTTCTTCTCGTGGACGAGGCGCAGGCCGGTGAGGGTCAGCCACGGGTCCCGGGTCGTGATCGTCGTGCAGTGGTCGACGACGGCCTCGGGATAGGCCCCGGTGGCGATGACCGTGACGTGGTCGGGATCGGCACCGAGCGACTCGATGATGCGGGTGACGAGGCCGTCGACGAGCCCGGCGAAGCCGTAGACGAGGCCGGACTGCAACGCCTCGACGGTGTTCTTGCCGATGACGTCACGGGGCAGCGCCAGCTCGACGCTGCGCAGCTGCGCACCGCGGCGGGCAAGGGCCTCGAGGGAGAGCTCGACGCCGGGGGCGATCGCGCCGCCGATGTAGCGGTTGGTGTCGTCGACGACGTCGAAGATCGTGGCGGTCCCGTTGAGGTCGACCACGATGGCGGGGCCACCGTAGAGCTCCGCAGCGGCGAGCGCGTTGACGATGCGGTCGGCACCGACCTCGCGGGGGTTGTCGGTGTGAATGGGGATGCCCGTCTTGACGCCGGGTCCGACGACCGACACCGGCAGGTCGGCCCAGTAGCGGTCCTGCATCGCCCGGAGCTCCACGAGGATCGACGGCACGGTGCAGCACACGGCGACGGCGCTGACGTGCGAGATGCCCTCCTGGTCGACCAGACCCATCAGCAGCATGTGCCACTCGTCGGACGTGCGCCGTTCGTCGGACGACACCTGCCAGTGCGCGATCAGGTCGTCGCGCTCGAAGGCGCCGATCGTCGTGTGGCTGTTGCTGACGTCGAGGCAGATGAGCGTCATGTCATGACCGCGATGCCACGAGCGGGTTGTCGATGACGTCGCCGCGCACGAGGCCCGAACCCGGCAGCACCTCGGCCGGGTCGCTGCCGGTGCCGACGACGCGGTTGTCGGCGTCGACGAACACGACGCTGGGCTCGAACGCCCGCGCCTCGGCATCCGTCATCTGCGCGTACGCGATGAGGATCACCAGGTCGCCCGGGTGCACGAGGTGCGCGGCGGCACCGTTGATCCCGATGACGCCGCTGCCCCGCTCGCCGGCGATCGTGTAGGTCTCGAGCCGTGCGCCGTTGTCGATGTCGACGATGTGCACGAGCTCCCCGGCCAGCAGGTCGGCGGCGTCGAGCAGGTCCTGGTCGACCGTCACCGAGCCGACGTAGTGCAGGTCGGCCTGCGTCACGGTGGCCCGGTGGATCTTGGACTTCATCATGGTGCGGATCACGAGAGGGCTCCTAGCGTCAGGGCGGTGTTGTCGAGCAGTCGCGGGCTGCCGACCTTGGCGGCGACCAGCAGGCGCGCCTCAGCGCCTGGTCGGGCCGGGCCGAGCTCGGGGTCGGTCACGACGAGGTAGTCCGGCGTGATGCCGGCGGCTTCGAGGACATCGTGGGCCGCCGCCAGCACGGCCTGCTCACCGGCGGCCGCGGCCGCGACGCCCGCACGCAGGGCGGCGGACACGTGCGCGGCCCGCTGACGCTCCTCGACCGAGAGGTATCGGTTGCGCGAGCTCATCGCGAGACCGTCGGGCTCGCGCACGGTGGGGCAGCCGACGATCTCGACGCCGAGCGCCAGCTCGCGCGCCAGGTGCCGGATCAGGGTGAGCTGTTGATAGTCCTTCTCGCCGAACACCGCGACGTCCGGCCGTACGAGGCCGAACAGCTTGGCCACGACGGTCAGCACGCCGCGGAAATGCGTGGGCCGGGCGGCGCCCTCGAGGATCGTGCCGAGCGGGCCGGGGTCGACCGTGACGGTGTCGACCAGGCCGGAGGGATACATGGTCTCCACGACCGGTGCGAAGACGACGTCGACCCCGGCCTCGGCGCAGCGCTCGAGGTCGGCGTCGAACGTACGGGGGTAGGCGTCGAAGTCCTCACCCGGCGCGAACTGGGTCGGGTTGACGAAGATCGACGCGACGAGGGTGTCCCCCAGCGGGCGGGCGTGCTTCAGCAGCTGGAGATGACCGTCGTGCAACGCGCCCATCGTGGGGACGAACGCCACGGTCGAGTCGCCGCGGGCAGCGTCGAGCTCGGCACGCGTACGTGCGATGGTCGGGTCCGGCACGGTCAGATCCCGGCGGCGATCTCGGCGAGCGTGTCCCAGTCGGCCTCGTCGAGGACCTGGCGGATCGTGCTGGCCTGCGCCGGTGCGAGCCGGCCGTCAGAAGCGGCGCGACCGGCGGTCGCCCGGGCGAGCTCGAGGTAGGCATCGACCGTCGCATCGTCCACGTCGGCGGCGGCCAGCGCGTCGACGTGGGCCCGGATCGTGGTGACGTCACCGCGGACGACCGGCCCGGTGAGCGCGGCATCGCCGTAGGCCAAGGCGTTGTCGAGTGCCGCGGTCAGCAGCGGGCGGAGCACGGCAGCCGGGTCGGCAGCGCCGGCCGTGCGGAGCAGGTCCATCGACTGCGCGACGAGCGTGACGAGGTGGTTGGCGCCGTGCGCGAGTGCTGCGTGGTAGAGCACCCGGTCGGCCTCGGCGACCCACATCGCCGTGCCACCGACGGCAGCGACGAGCTGCTCGGCGAGCGGACGCTCGGCGGGACCGGCGGTGAGGCCGAAGACGGGGTTGCGGTCCAGGTCGACCGGTGTGCCGGTGAAGGTCATGGCCGGGTGGAAGGCGATGGGGCGCGCGCCGAGCCGGGTCAGGGAGGCCAAGGCGTCGAGGCCGTGCCGACCACTCGTGTGCAGGACGTACTGGCCCCGGCGGACCGCGCCTGAGGCGGCCAGCTCCTCGGCGACCGCGATGAGGTCGTCGTCGGGCACCGCGAGCACGAGGACGTCGCTCGAGGCGGCGAGCTCGGCCGGGGTGCGCACCTCGACGCCGGGCAGCAGCGTGGTGATGCGGAGACGGGAGGCCTCGGACCGGCCGGTCACACCCACGAGGGGATGTCCGGCGGCGAGGAATCGTGCGGCGAGCACGGCGCCGACCCTGCCGGCTCCGATGACGCCCATGGAGAGACGCTGCATGCGTGGTGCCTTTCGTTCCAGTCCCGCGAGCGGGTACCAGACAAACTGACGACTTCAGTCTACCGTCGAGGCGGCTCGCCGACAGAGGGACGAGCTATGCCATGAGTCACATGAGCCGAGGGCCCTGTCACGGGACCTTGGCGGTTGCAGAGCCATGGTGGGGGCCGTCGCGCAGGCTGACGGTGACGGTCTTGGGCGCCCGGCGGGCGGCGCCTCGCAGCGTCACGGTCCACCCGGACCCCGGGTAGGTGCGCTCGCTGCCCATGCGGGACGTGAACACCGCTGGCGCCCCAACGTGGCGAACGTCCGCCACGTCGCCGTCGGTCTTGACCTCCAGGACCGGGTTGACCGGGTCGACGTTGGGGAACCACGCCGCCACGTCGAGCACGAGGTCCGTGCCGTCGACGCGCGAGCCGCGGACCTGCACCTTGAGCGCCGTCTGCTCGGTCGTCAGGACGTACGCCTCGGCCGGCACCGGATCGTTCCGCCAGCCGGGGAGGTACGACGTGAGTCCCGCGGGCTCCGGCCCCGACGGATGCATCTCTGACTGCATGCCCTCGGCGCGGACGTAGCGCCAGATCGCCTCGCGATCGCCGTCGGCCAGCAGCGCGTAGAGCACGCGGTACTGCGCCGGCACCTCTCGGTCGTACCGCTCGGTGGGCGCGGCCGCGACGATCGGCGGCACGCGTTCGACGAGCGCGTCGAGATAGGCGTCGTCCGCGCGCTCCAGCTTGAGGACCGAGTTGGGGATGTTGTAGCGGAGGTACTGCAGGGCGCGCTCGGCCCGTACGTCCGGGAGTGGCCCGAGCACGGCCAGGACCGCGTCGATCGCGTCCTGCCGGGCATGCACGGCCTCGGCCGTCACCTGCCCCTGCGAGATCGACGTCTCCTGACGGCGCCACGTGTAGCCGGTGAGGCCGCAGATGTCGATGCCGTCGGCGTCACGGTACGCCGTGGCCGTGACGATCTGGTCGCCGGCGAGCAGCACGGTGGGGAACGACAGCTGGGTCGTGTCCCAGAACGTGCGGCGGAAGATCTTGGCGCAGGCGATGGCGTTGACCAGGACGTCGGGCCGCTCGGCCACCGACGTGTGGCGTGCCGGTCGGGCGTGCAGGGCGCGGATCCAGGGCGCGGGCGGGCGGATCGCGTCCCCCTCCTGGCGCTGGTAGGGCATCACCGCGATGTCGGACCCGGTCTGCTCGATCACGTCCATCGCTGCCTTGACGCCACCGCGGGTGAGGGTGTCGTCGGCGTCGAGGAACGTGAGGAACTCACCCGTCGCGACCTCGACCGCGGCCCGGCGGGCCTCCCCCACGCCCGCATTGTCCTGGCTCAGCACCGTCACCCGCCGGTCGGCCGAGGCGTGCCGGCGGGCCATCGCCAGGCTGCCGTCGGTCGACCCGTCGTCGATGACCACGACCTCGATGCGCCGGTAGTCCTGGCGCCGCGCCGACGTCAGGCACTCGTCGAGGTAGGCCTCGCCGTTGAAGACCGGCACGACGATGCTCAGCAACGGTCGCGAGCGCTGACGCCACCGGTCGAGCGGGAGCGCCACGGCCCGTCGCAGGCGCCTCCGAAGTCGAGCCACGCGCCGAGCATATCGACGAGTCTCTAGGTTGATCCCATGACGAGTGGCGTGGTGCCGTGGCGCGAGGCCTGGCAGCAGGCGCTGTACGCCGACAACGGGTTCTTCCGCACGTCCCGGCCGGCCGAGCACTTCCGCACCAGCGTGCACGTCCAGGCGTTCGCCGGGGCGATCGCCGAGCTCGTGCGGCGCATCGATCCTCCGATGGTCGTCGACCTGGGCGCCGGCGGTGGTGAGCTGCTGACGGCGCTGCTGCCGCTGGTCAGCGACGACGTGGAGCTCGTCGGGGTCGAGGTGGCCGACTGCCCCGACGACCTCTCGCCGTCCATCTCGTGGCTGCCGTCCCTGCCCGAGCACGTGGGCGGGCTGCTGATCGCGAACGAGTGGCTCGACACCATCCCGTGCGACGTCGTCGAGGTCGACGACGCCGGCGTCGTCCGGGAGCTGCTGGTCGACCCGAGCACGGGTGCCGAGACGCTCGGCGACCCGTACGACTCGGCATGGCTCCGCGACTGGTGGCCGATGACCGAGCCCGGGCAGCGGGCCGAGGTCGGCGACGCGCGTGACGCCGCCTGGGCCGACGCCGTGTCGCGGGTCAGGGGCATGGCGATAGCGATCGACTACGGGCACACCCGCGGCGACCGGCCGCCGTTCGGCTCCCTGCGCTCGTACGCCGAGGGCCGCGAGCTGGACGTCGTCCCCGACGGCAGCCGCGACGTCACGGCGCACGTCGCGGTGGACTCCGCGGCAGCAGCAGCCGGCTCGACGCTCGTGCGGCAACGAGACGCACTGCGCCGGCTCGGCCTCGACGGCTCGCGCCCACCCCTCGAGCTCGCGCACTCCGATCCGGCTGCGTACGTACGCGGGCTGTCCGCGGCCGGGGAGGCCGCCGAGCTCCTGGCTCGCGGTGGGCTCGGCGACTTCTGGTGGCTGGTCACCGACACCCTCGGCCATGGAACACTGAACCCATGAGCGAGACCCGGCTGCTGATCCGTTCCGGCAAGGACCCGTTCACCCCGGTCGTGGCCGAGACGACGTTGACGCAGGACGTGTTCAACAGCAACAGCGGCAACTACCTCTTCCAGCACTCGGTGTGGAAGGCGCTGTCCACCGATCGTGCCGAGCTCGTCTCCAACGGCACGCTGTCCGAGCGGGTGCCGCCGGTCCACGGCGACGCCGCTCGCGTCAACGAGCAGTTCGACCACTTCGTGGTCCCGATGGCCAACGCCTTCCGCCCGGAGTTCGCCCCGCGGCTCGACCGGTTGAGCGAGCTCCTCGAGGACCTCACGATCCCGGTCACGGTCGTCGGCATCGGCGCGCAGGCCGCTCACGGTCAGGGCGTCGAGTCGCTGGAGGCGATCGCCAAGACCGTCAAGAAGTTCGTGGGCCTCGTCCTCGACCGGTCAGCCAGCATCGGCGTGCGGGGCGAGTTCACCCGGTCGTACCTGCTGGGGCTCGGCTTCCCGGAATCGGCGGTCGAGGTCATCGGCTGCCCCTCGCTGTTCCTCCACGGTCGCGACTTCAGGGTCGACAAGAAGGTCGACGCCCTCTCGGCCGACAGCCTGCTCGCCCTCAACCTGACGCCGGAGGTCGCCGGCATCGGCGCCTTCGCCACCGCCCAGGCCGAGCGGCACCCCAACCTGACCTACATCGGCCAGGACGCCCACGACCTGCGGATGCTGCTCTGGGGCACCCCGTTCCCGCACGTCCACGACCCCCTCGTGCCGGTGCACCTCGATCACCCGCTCTACCAGTCCGACCGCATCCGGCTCTTCCTCGACACCTGGACCTGGTACGACTTCCTGGCGACGCAGGACTTCGCCTACGGAACCCGCTTCCACGGCAACGTCGCAGCGCTGCTCGGCCGCACGCCGGCCCTGCTGCTCGCGCACGACTCCCGCACCCTCGAGCTCGCCCAGTACCACCAGATGCCCTACACGCTGATGCCGGAGTTCACCGCCGAGCTCAAGGTCGAGGACCTCTACGAGTCGACCGACATGTCCGGGTTCAACGCCGCGCTGCCCGAGGGCTTCGACCGCTACACCGCGTTCCTGCAGCGCAACGGTCTCGAGCACATCTGGACCGAGGGCAACGGCACCGGCGACTTCGACGAGCGCCTCGCCGCGGCGACGTTCCCGCGACCCGTGCAGCCGCTGATCGCGTCGGACGGCCACGAGATCGCCTCCCGGCTCAAGTGGCTGCGCGACGGCATGGTCCTCGACATCACGCGCCACCCCCAGGCGTACGAGCTGCCGTTCCCGCACCCGCCGTGGAGCGGCGCCGGGAGCCGGCACGCGCGCATCCAGGAGACGACTGCCGAGCAGCTCAAGACCCAGAAGCGGCAGATCGACGAGCTGTACGCCCGGCTGGAGCGCGTCGAGCGCAACTCGCCCCGCGGCCTGACCAAGCGGCTGATCCGGTTCCTCCAGCGGACGTTCCGCCGCTCATGACCGAGGTGACCGCGAGCGTCGGCACCGGCTTCGCCACGACCGACATGGTCCTCAACATCGGCCCGCAGCACCCCGCGACGCACGGCGTCCTGCGGCTGCGCCTGACGCTTGACGGCGAACGCATCGTGGCGTGCGAGCCGATCATCGGCTACATGCACCGCGGCGCCGAGAAGCTGTTCGAGGTCCGCGACTACCGCCAGATCATCATGCTCGCCAACCGGCACGACTGGCTCAGCGCGTTCTCCAACGAGCTGGGGATCGTGCTCGCGGTGGAGGACATGCTCGGCATGGAGGTCCCTGAGCGGGCGACCTGGATCCGTACGTTGCTGGCCGAGCTCAACCGGGTGCTCAACCACCTGATGTTCCTCGGCTCCTACCCGCTCGAGCTCGGCGCGATCACCCCGATCTTCTACGCGTTCCGCGAGCGGGAGACGATCCAGGAGGTCATGGAAGAGGTCTCCGGCGGCCGCATGCACTACATGTTCAACCGCGTCGGCGGCCTCAAGGAGGACATCCCGGCCGGCTGGACCGGGCGCGCCTCCGCCGCGATCTCCACCGTGCGCACCCGCCTGCAGGAGCTCGAGGACCTGATCTTCGGCAACGAGATCTTCCGCGCCCGCACCCGTGGCGTCGGCGTCCTGTCGACCGCCCTCGCCGAGTCGTACGGGGTCTCGGGGCCGATCGCCCGCGCGTCGGGGCTCGACCTGGACCTGCGCCGCGACGAGCCCTACCTCGCGTACGGCGAGCTCCAGGACGTGCTCCGCGTGCCGGTGCTGACGGACGGCGACTGCTACGCCAGGTTCGCCGTGCTGCTCGAGCAGACCAAGGTGTCGCTCGACCTCGCCGACGCCTGCCTGGCTCGACTCGCCGACATCGCGCCCGGCCCCGTCAACGTACGGCTGCCCAAGATCCTCAAGGCGCCGGAGGGCTCGACGTACGTGTGGACCGAGAACCCGCTCGGGCTCAACGGCTACTACCTCGTGTCACGGGGCGAGAAGACCCCGTGGCGGCTCAAGCTGCGCACCGCGTCGTTCAACAACGTCGCCGTGCTGCCGGAGATCGTGGGCGGTGCCGTCGTCGCCGACCTCGTCGCGGTCCTCGGCTCGATGTTCTTCGTCGTCGGCGACGTCGACAAGTAGCGATCACGCTGACGCCCTGAGGTCGCTTCGATCTCGATCAGTTGCGTGAGCCCACACAGAGACTTGCGAGGGGGTCAGGGCGGGAACGCGCGAGCTCGTGGCGTCGCCGACCTGTGGTTCACACCTGGGTCACCCGCGTGACCTCCGTACGAGCGACGGATCGGTCGCGGATCGGCGCGGCGGCCAGTCGGCGGGGATCGGCCAGGTAGGCCTCGAGCGCCGCCTCGTCGGGCAGCTCGACCAGCTGGATCTCGTACGGGCCCTCGCCCCGCTCGACGCTGCGGACCCGCTGCACGAGACGTCCGCCGTGGTCGCCGAGCAGGCTCAGCACCTCGTCCTCGTAGGTCGCGAGCAGCCCTTCGTTGCCGGGGACGGCCCAGAGCCGGACGCACAGCATGAGTGACATGGGGTCATCGTAGGGTCGGTCCATGGCCGACACCACGCCCCGCGTCCCGACCCCGATCGACACCCTCGCCGAGGAGTGGCTCGACACGTTGCTCGAGCTCGTGCCGGAGCTCCACATCCACCTCGGCCGGCCCGGACGCGAGGCGGACTACGCCGACCGGTCGCCCGACGGCGCGGCGGCGGCCGCCGATGCGGCACGGTCCATGCTGACGCGGGTCCGCGCGGCCACGCCGGTCGACGAGGTCGACTCGGTCACCCAGGCCGAGCTGATTCGCACCCTGACTCTCGACGTCGAGCAGCACGAGGCCGGGTTCTGGCAGCGCGACCTCAACGTGATCGCGTCGCCCGGCCAGGACCTGCGCGACATCTTCGACCTCATGGCCACCGAGACCGAGGACGACTGGGCCCATGTCGCCCGGCGGCTGCACCACGTGCCCGGCGCGATGGCGGGCTACCTCGACTCGCTGCGCGCCGGCATCGCGGCGGACAACGTGCCGGCGATCCGGCAGGTGCGCGAGGTCGCCGACCAGGCGCGCAAGCAGGCCGGCGCCGACAGCTTCTTCCTGGCGCTCGCGGCCGGTGCCGACGTCCCCGCCTCCCTCAAGAACGACCTCGAGGCGGGCGCCCGCGCAGCCACCGAGGCGTACGCCGCCATGGCCGACTTCCTCGAGCGTGAGCTCGCGCCCCACGCCCCCGAGGCCGACGGCGTGGGCCGTGATCACTACGCCTTGGCGTCCCGCTCGTTCGTGGGGGCCGAGATCGACCTCGACGAGACCTACGAGTGGGGCATCGAGGAGCTCGCCCGCATGGTCGAGGAGCAGGAGCGGATCGCCGACCAGATCCTGCCCGGCGCCACGGTCGTCGAGGCGATCCAGCACCTCGACGCCGACCCGGCCCACAAGCTCCACGGCACCGACGCCCTGCAGGCGTGGATGCAGGAGACCAGCGACCGCGCCGTCGCCGACCTCGGACGTACGCACTTCGACATCCCGGAGCCGATGCGCCGCCTCGAGTGCATGATCGCCCCGACGCAGGAGGGCGGGATCTACTACACCCCGCCGAGCGAGGACTTCGAGCGCGCCGGACGGATGTGGTGGAGCGTGCCGGAGGGCGTCACCGAGTTCGACACCTGGCGAGAGCTCACGACGGTCTATCACGAGGGCGTGCCCGGGCATCACCTCCAGTGCGGCCTCGCGGTCCACAACAGCGCCGAGCTCAACGGCTGGCGGCGCTTCAACTGGAACTCCGGTCACGGCGAGGGCTGGGCGTTGTACGCCGAGCGGCTCATGTCCGACCTCGGCTACCTCGACGACCCCGCGGACCGGCTCGGCATGCTCGACGGGCAGCGCATGCGGGCCGCGAGGGTCGTGATCGACCTCGGCGTGCACCTCGGCAAGCCCAAGCCCGACGGCACCGGCACCTGGACCGGCGACGACGCGTTCCCGTTCCTGTCGCAGCACGTCAACATGAACGAGCCCTTCATCCGCTTCGAGTCCAACCGCTACCTGGGGTGGCCGGGCCAGGCACCGTCCTACAAGGTCGGCCAGCGCATGTGGGAGCAGCTGCGCGACGAGTGGGTCGCCGCCAACGGCCCGGACCTCAAGGAGTTCCACCGCAAGGCGCTCGCGGTCGGCAGCATCGGTCTCGGCACGCTGCGCCAGACCCTCCTCGAGAACCCCCGCTGACGGGTCAGGCCGGGGACGGGTCGGGGCGGCCCTTCTTGGGCGACCCGTTCGTGCCCTCAGCGTCGTCACCGGGCACCCGGCACGCCCGCTCGAGCAGCAGCCCGGCGACCAGCAGGGCGAGGCTGGCCAGCGCGGCCGCCCCGCCGCGCAGGACTCGCTCCTTGCCCAGCGGTGAGTCCATCGCGCCGACGTAGGCCAGCACGAAGCCGGTGTAGACGCCGGCGACGAGCGCGCCGACGAAGATCGACGACTTGGCCATCGCGAGCATCCGGATGCCGTGGTCGGACGTCATGCGCTCGTGCTTCTTGTGCAGGGCCTGCCAGGTGTTCCAGGCGAACGCGCCGACGAGCGCCGCCGCGAGCACCAGGGTGAGGGGAGCGGCCCAGCTGAGCCGGGGCACGCTGCCGTCGAGCCGGACGACCGCCGGCGGGATGAGCCGCCCGACGACGAGGCCGGCACCGATGAGGGCGATGACCAGAAGCGCCGACGTGGGGCGGACCCGATTCATGCGCGAGCCGAGATCACAGGATGATCTCGAGGTCCTCGCGCTTGTGGACACCTGATGTGTCGATGCCCTCGAGGAGGTCGGCGACGAAACCGCGACCGGGGATCTCGCCCTCGGGGTCGATCTCGAGCCACGGGACGAGGACGAAGCCCCGCTCGTGGGCACGGGGGTGCGGGAGCTTGAGCGACTCGTCGTCGGCGACCCGGGGTCCCACGACGATCAGGTCGACGTCGAGGGTGCGCGGAGCGCCGGGCTCGGAGCGTTCGCGGCCGAACGCGTCTTCGATCGCCAGGGCCCGGTCGAGCAGCGTGTGGACCGTCAGGGTCGTGTCGATCAGCACCACCGCGTTGAGGAACCTGCCGGAGCCCTCGGGCGCGTCGACGGGATCCGTCTCGTAGACCGAGGAGATCGCCACGACGGTGACCTCGGGGGTGTCCTCGAGCGCGGAGACCGCGCCCTGAAGCTTGCCGTGCCGATCGCCCAGGTTGGAGCCGAGGGACAGGACGGCCTGGCGGATGGGACGCATCCCGCCGGTCATCGTGTCGGCGTCCAGGACGTACGGTGTGGGCGCTTCGGTCACAGTTTGCTCCGCTCTATCGTGACGGCGACATCTTCGAACGTCACCTCGATGGGCGCTTCCGGCTTGTGCACCGTCACGCTAGCCCATTGGACCGACTCTTCGGCCAGGCACAAGTCCACCATACGGAGCGCGAGCGTCTCAATGAGGTCGACCGGCTCCCCGCCGATGGCATCGTGTATCTGCTGCGCGAGCACGCCGTAGTGCACCGTCTTGGTGAGGTCGTGCTCGCGGGCGGCCGGACCGAGGTCGAGCCCGATGCTCACGTCGACGACGAACGTCTGGCCGTTCTGCCGCTCCTCGGCGAAGACACCGTGGTACCCGTGCGCGGCGATGCCGCGCAGGTCGATGCGGTCGAGACCCTCCGGGATGGTCACTGGGCGTCCTCGTCCTCGACATGAATCTCGGCGATGGGGGACGCGTGGCGCGACAGGAACTTCCAGCCCCCCGGTTCGTGGACCAAGATACTGGTGCACACCAGTGTGCCGCCCGAGAAGGCCCCCGGCGACGCCAGGCCCTCGCCCGACAGGATGTTCTCGGTGCACGTCACGACCGCGGTCGTGGGGTCGTCGGAGCCGCGCGGGAACGTCGCGACCTCGACGTCGGTGAGGAAGAACTGGATGTAGCCGACGTTGGCCATCAGCACGGTCCACGACCGCAGCACCTGCGCCGTGCCGCGCAGCGGGAGTGCGCCGGGATGCACGCAGGAGGCGTCGGCGTCGTCGACCCAGAGCGACGCCATGAGGTCTACGTCGCCGGTCTCGACCGCGTCGTAGAACGACCTGTGGATCGTCAGGTAGTCGCTCACCCCGTCTCCTCCGGGGCACGGGGAGCCAGCTCATGTTCCATCCGGGCCACGACGCGTACGGCGTCGGCCGACGCGGCCGGCTCGTGCACGCGGACGCACCACGCGCCGGCTTGTGCTGCCAGCGTCGAGATCGCGGCCGTGGCGTCGTCGCGGCCGTCCGTCGGCCGCAGCTCGTCGCCCTCGGCCAGCAGCTCGCCGAGGAATCGCTTGCGGGACGCCGCGACCAGGAGTGGGTGGCGCAGCTGCGTGAACGCCTCGAGGTGCGCCAGCACGGTCCAGTTCTGCTCGCCGGTCTTGGAGAACCCCAGGCCGGGGTCGAGGATGATCTGCTCGGGGTCCACACCGGCGACGATCGCGTGGTTGAGCTGGCCCATGAGCTCGCGGACGATGTCGTCGACCAGGTCGTCGTAGTGCGTGTGGTTCTGCATCACCGCGGAGTGCTCGCGCCAGTGCATGAGGACGATCGCCGTGCCGGTCCGGGCGGCGAGGGGCAGCATCCCGGGGTCGGCGCGACCGCCGGACACGTCGTTGACGAGGACCGCGCCGGCCTCGAGCGCCTGCTGCGCCGTCGATGCCCGCATCGTGTCGACCGACACCGTGACACCCTCGGCGACGAGTCCCTGGATGACCGGGATGACGCGACGCAGCTCCTCGTCGGCGTCGATGCGGGCCGCTCCCGGACGGGTCGACTCACCGCCCACGTCGACCAGGTCGGCTCCCGCACCGACCAGGTCGATTCCGTGCTGGATCGCCGTCGGCGCGTCGAGCCACCGGCCGCCGTCCGAGAACGAGTCAGGGGTGACGTTGACGACACCCATCACGAGGCACCGGTCCTCGGGCAGCCCCAGCACAGCGGACTATCGACCCGTGATGAGGCCCATGGCCTCGGCTCGGGTCGCCGGGTCACGCAGCTGGCCCCGCACTGCGCTCGTGACGGTCTTGGCGCCGCCCTTGCGCACCCCGCGCATCGTCATGCACAGGTGCTCGGCCTCGATCACGACGATCACGCCGCGCGGGTTGAGGTGCTTGATGAGCGCGTCGGCGATCTGGGTCGTCAGGCGCTCCTGCACCTGCGGGCGCCGCGCGAACACGTCGACGACGCGGGCGAGCTTGGACAGGCCCGTCACCCGGCCGCCCTCGGTCGGGATGTAGCCCACGTGCGCGACCCCGAAGAACGGCACCAGGTGGTGCTCGCACATCGACCACATCTCGATGTCCTTGACCAGGACGAGCTCGTCGTGACCGACGTCGAAGACCGCGGTGAGGACCTCCTCGGGATCCTGGTCGAGGCCGGCGAGCAGCTCCTCGTACGACTTGGCGACCCGGGACGGGGTGTCCCGCAGACCGTCCCGGTCGGGGTCCTCGCCGACCGCGATCAACAGCTCGCGGATCGCCGCCTCGGCCCGCGGACGGTCGACCGTCATGGCAGCTCGGGGTTGCCGTGCACGTCGCCGGCAGCGGGCGTCGGGGCGTCGACACCGCTGTCGGGGCCGATCACGACCGGCGTGCCGTTGCTGCCGCTGTAGGACTTGCCGGGGATCGTCGCGACCGGCGGCCGGGTCGACGGCACGCGGGTCTCGGACCCCGTCCACGCCGGCCGGATCTCGCGCTTGCGCAGCGGGGCGAAGATCTCGGCGACCTGCGACTTGTCGAGGGTCTCCTTCTCCAGCAGCTCGGTGACCAGGGCGTCGAGGACGTCCCGGTTCTCGTCGAGGATGTCGAACGCCTCCTGGTGGGCGTAGGAGATCAGCTTGTTGATCTCCTCGTCCACCACGGCCGCGACGGCCTCGGAGTAGTTGCGGGCGTGCCCGATGTCGCGGCCCAGGAACGGCTGCGACTCGTTCTCGCCGAGGCGTACGGCGCCCAGTCGCTCGGTCATGCCGTACTGCGTCACCATGGCGCGGGCCAGGCCCGTCGCCTTCTCGATGTCGTTGCCGGCGCCCGTCGTCGGGTCGTGGAACACGAGCTCCTCGGCCGCCCGGCCGCCCAGCATGTAGGCGAGCTTGTCGAGCAGCTCGGCCCGCGTCTGCGAGTACTTGTCCTCGTCGGGCAGCACCATCGTGTAGCCCAGCGCCCGGCCTCGCGGCAGGATCGTGATCTTGTGGACAGGGTCGCTCTGCGGCAGCGCTGCGGCCACGAGTGCGTGGCCGCCCTCGTGGTAGGCCGTGATGCGGCGTTCGTTCTCGTTCATCAGGCGGCTGCGCTTCTGCGGACCCGAGATGACGCGGTCGATCGCCTCGTCGAGCGACGCGTCGTCGATCGTCTTGGCGCCGTTGCGGGCGGTCAGCAGGGCGGCCTCGTTGAGGACGTTGGCCAGGTCGGCGCCGCTGAACCCGGGCGTGCGGCGGGCGATCGCCTCGAGGTCGACGCCGGGCGCGATGGGCTTGCCACGCGAGTGCACCTTGAGGATCTGGGTGCGTCCGGCCAGGTCGGGCGCCTCGACGCCGATCTGCCGGTCGAAGCGGCCGGGGCGCAGCAGGGCCGGGTCGAGCACGTCCGGCCGGTTGGTCGCCGCGATCAGGATGACGCCGCCGCGCACGTCGAAGCCGTCCATCTCGACCAGCAGCTGGTTGAGGGTCTGCTCGCGCTCGTCGTGGCCGCCGCCCATGCCGGTGCCGCGGTGACGTCCGACGGCGTCGATCTCGTCGATGAATACGATGGCCGGGGCGTTCTCCTTGGCCTGCTCGAACAGGTCGCGCACGCGGCTCGCGCCCACGCCGACGAACATCTCGACGAAGTCGGAGCCGGAGATCGAGTAGAACGGGACGCCGGCCTCGCCCGCGACCGCACGGGCCAGGAGCGTCTTGCCGGTGCCGGGCGGGCCGTAGAGCAGGACGCCCTTGGGGATCTTGGCACCGACGGCCTGGAACTTCGCCGGCTCCTGGAGGAACTCCTTGATCTCGCCGAGCTCCTCGATCGCCTCGGTGACGCCGGCGACGTCGGCGAACGTGGTCTTCGGGGTGTCCTTGGTCATGAGCTTCGCCTTGGACTTGGCGAACTTCATGACGCCGCTGCCGCCCCCTTGCATGCGGCTCATGATGAAGATGAAGATGCCGATGAACAGCAGGAGCGGGAGCAGCGTGCTGATCAGCCCGCTCAGCAGGCCCTGCTTGGGCACCTTGACGTCGTACGTCTTGAGCTTCTTGTCGTTGAACGCCGTCTGCGCCTCGGTCGCGAGGGCTGCGCCCTGGTCACCCAGCCACTTGGCCTTGACCTTCTTGCCGTCGGTGAGGGTGGCCTGGATCTCCTGGTCACCCTCGATGAACGTGACGTCCTTGACCTTGTTGTCCTCGAGGTAGCTCACCATCGTGGCGGTCTTGACGGACTTGTAGCCATCGGCGTTGGAGGTGGCCGCGAAGATCGCGATCACGACGACCACGATGACGAGGATCAACAGCCAAGGGCCCTTGAAGAGGCGTTTGAGATTCATGTACGGCGTGGAGCGGGTCCACTCCTCCTGATGTGCTTGTCGGTATGGGAACGGTACACGCAGCACCATCCACCTGTGGAACGCATTCGCGCCCGACGATGGTTCCCGATCCGGCCCCCGGTGGCGCGTGATATCGCTACGGTTGGCCGGTGAAAGACCTTACGGCAGGACGCCAATTCGGCCGCAAGCGCCTGCCGTCCCCGGCACCCGAGCCGTCCGCGGCGCCGCCGGCCCCGACATGGAATCCCGAGCTCCCGCCGGACGACGACCTGGTCCGGCCGTCGTTCCGGGCGCACTCGTATGCCCGCCGGCGGTTCTACCAGCTGGCTTTGGAGGCCGGTGTCCCTGCCTCGCTCAACGCCATGGGCAAGCTCGAGGTCGGCCGGCTGATGCGGTCGTACGGCATCGACGTGCCCGAGGTCCTCGGCACGTGGGACACGATCGAGGAGATCCCGTGGGACGACCTGCCCGACCGGGTCGTGCTCAAGTCGGCCCACGGCCACAACAGCAACGGCGTCCTGCCGCTGCGGCGCGACCCCGAGGGCTGGCACCTGGTGAGCCGGCCGGGCGTGGAGTCCGTCGAGCAGCTGATGGAGCGCATGCGCAAGCCGGCCGACCTCGGCGTGACCGCGCCACCGTACTTCGCGGAGGAGTTCATCGGACCGCTCGAGCCCGATGACGACCTGCTGCCGGTCGAGGTCAAGATCTACGCCTTCTACGGCGAGGTCCCGCTGGTGCTGCTGCGCCGGGTCGACCGGCACTGGTCGGCGACGGGGATGGCGTTCCGGGTCATCGATCCTGAGGGCCGCGACCTCTCGAGCACCTACAGCAAGAAGGTCATCGACCCGACGATCGAGCCGCCCGCGCAGCTCTCCCGGGCGGTCGAGATCGGCGCCCTGGTGTCCCGCATCGCCCGCACCCCGTTCATGCGCTCGGACATCTACGTCACGGGCGACCGCGTGGTGCTGGGCGAGGTGTCCCCCTCGCCGGGTGGTGGCCAGTGGTTCGGCGCCGAGGTCGACCTGCTGCTGGGCGAGGCCTGGGAGCGGGCGGAGGTACGCGTGTGGCGTGACCTGGTGGAGGCCGCGCCGGACGCCGTCGGGCCGGCCGGACCCGCGAGCCTGCTCTAGGAGTAGACGTGCGGCGCGAGCGTGCCGATGGCCCGCAGGTTGCGGTAGCGCTCGTTGAAGTCGAGGCCGTAGCCGACGACGAACGCGTTGGGGATGTCGAAGCCGACGTACTTGACCTCGACGTCCATCTGCTGCGCCTCGGGCTTGCGCAGCAGCGTCGCGATCTCGACCGATGCCGGGCCGCGCGAGCGGAGGTTGGTGATGAGCCACGACAGGGTCAGCCCCGTGTCGATGATGTCCTCGACGATCAGGACGTGACGCCCCTGCAGATCGGTGTCGAGGTCCTTGAGGATGCGGACGACGCCGGACGACTTGGTGCCGGAGCCGTAGGACGAGACGGCCATCCAGTCCATCTCGACGTGCCGGTCGAGGCTGCGGGCGAGATCGGCCATGACCATGACGGCGCCCTTGAGCACGCCGACGAGCAGGATGTCCTTGCCCTCGTAGTCACGCTCGATGTCCGCAGCCATCTCCTTCAACCGGGAGACGATCTGCTCCTCGGTGAACAGGGTCTGATCGAGCTCGAGGTCGCCTTCGACATGAGTCAGGTCCACGGGATCAGCCTCCCACAGGCGTCCTGACGTACGACAGGGAATCCCCCTTGCGGACGCAGGCGACGCCTCCCGGCAGCTCGATCCGCTGCTGTCCCCGCCAGTCGGTGACCAGCCGGTCGAGCTCGGCAAGATGCGTCGCGGCCAGGTCCGACGCCTCGGCACCCGCCTCGAGCGCACCCCGGCGCAGCACCCTGGACCGCAGGGCCGGGTGCAGAGCGGCCAGCGTCGCGACGTCCAGCGGCGTCGCCACCGCGGCCGCCAGCTCGTCGAGGCAGGCGTTGTCGGAGGCGAGCTGGCCGGCCGTACGGGCGAGCGCCTCGGCGACGCCGCCGCCGAGCACCTCCTCCAGCAGCGGCAGCGCCTCGCGCCGCAGGCGGGCTCGCCGGTAGGCCGGGTCGGCGTTGTGCGGGTCGGTCCACCACTCGAGGCCGTACGCCCGGCAGATCTGCTCGGTCGTGGAGCGTCGCAGGGCCAGGAACGGGCGGCGCAGGGACCCGTCGACCGGCGACATGCCCGCGATCGAGCGAGGGCCCGAGCCGCGGCCCAGCCCCAGCAGGACGGTCTCGGCCTGGTCGTCGAGGGTGTGCGCCAGCAGGATCGCGTCGGCTCCTGGGCGTCGGAGCGCCTCGTAGCGCGCTCGTCGGGCGGACGCCTCGGGGCCGCCGGCCGTGCCGACCTCGACCTCGACGACCTCGGCCCTCACCCCCAGTCCGGCGACCTGCTCGGCCGCCCGGGCCGCGACCTGCGCCGAGCCGGCCTGCAGCTGGTGGTCGACGATCACGGCCGACAGGTCGTACGCCGCGCGGTCGGCCACGAAGGCCGTCACCGCGGCGAGCGCCAGCGAGTCAGCGCCTCCGGAGACGCCGACGACGACCCGGCTGCCGGGTCCGAGGTCGGCCAGGGCGCCGCGGACGAGGTTGCGACCGGTCGCGACCGCCGGGTCGAGTGCGCCGCCCATGCCGGACCGCTCAGCCGTGCACGCGGGCGACCCACGCGGACGGGTCGAGGATCTCGGACTTGGTGGGCAGGTTGGCCGGCTCGGCCCACACCGCGTTGAAGCCCGAGAGGCCGACCTTGCCGTTGACCTCACGCACGAACTCCGCGCCGTCGCGGTACTGCCGCATCTTGGCGTCGAGACCCAGGAGCCGGCGCAGCAGGCGGTCGAACGTACCGGCGCCCTTGCGACGCTGGGTGAACTTGCGCCGGATCTCCGCGACGCTGGGGATCACGTCGGGACCCACGCCGTCCATCACGACGTCGGCATGTCCCTCGAGCAGCGACATGATGCCGGTCAGTCGGTCGACGATCTCGCGCTGCCGGTCATTCTGGAACAGGTCGGCAAGGGACGCCTCGGAGTCGCCGCGCGCGATGCGGATCGCCTCGCCCAGCCCGTCGGACAGCAGCGAGGAGATCGCCGAAGCGTCGAGGTCCGTGGCCTCGACGAACTCGTCGAGCAACGTGCGCATGTGGTCACGCATCCAGTCGACCGCGGTGAACTGCACCCGGTGCGTCTCCTCGTGGAGGCACACCCAGAGCCGGAAGTCGTGGGGGTCGACCTCGAGCTGGCGCTCGGCCTGCACGATGTTGGGGGCGACGAGCAGCAGCCGACCGCCCTCACCGTTGGGGCCGTCCCAGAACGGGTCGAACTGGCCGAGCACCTTGCTCGACATGAACGACATCAGTGCGCCGAGCTCGGCACCGCTGATCTTCTCGCCGACGACGCGGCCCATGCCGGTCGGCGTCTTGTTGGACGCGGCGAGCTTGGCCATGACCGGGTCCATCATGACCTTGAACGTGTCGAGGTTGGCCTCGATCCAGCGAGGCCGGTCGACCACGAGGACCGGAGCCGTCGCCGAGGTCGCGTGCAGGTCGCTGAACTCGCGGACCGGCGCCTCGGAGCGGGCGGCACCCTCACGCAGCTCGGCCACCGCCTCGGCCACCTCGGCGGCCGAGAGGTCCGGCCCGGGCTTCGACAACCTCGTCGCCGTCGAGAGCGCGAGCTTCCAATCGATCATGTCGCTACGTTACGGGGTCGGGCCCCGGTCCTCAGCCGCAGTTGCAGTCGGCGATGGCCGCCGCGACCTTGTCCAGAGCGGCCTGCGCCTCGAAGGGCGCGACCTTGCTGGTGCGGTCGGCCATCACCGCGAACACCACCGGCCGGCCGCCGGCGTCGAGCGCGTAGCCGGCCAGCGAGTGCACGCCCGTCAACGTGCCGGTCTTGGCCCGCACCATGCCCAGCGACGAGGTCAGCCGGGAGAAGCGGTCGACCAGTGTCCCGGTGAACCCGCTGACGGGCAGGTCCGTGACCAGCGCCGAGGTGCGCGCCGTCGACGCCGCGACGTTGACGGCCTGTGCCAGCGTCAGAGGGGTGATCCGGTTGCGGCGCGACAGGCCGCTCCCGTCGTTCAGCCGGAGCCCCTCCGTGGAGACGTCGGCCGAGTCCAGGACCTCGGTGACCGCCTCGGCTCCGCCGTCGAACGTCGCCGGCTTGCCTGCGGCGATCGCCGCCTGCCGCAGCATGACCTCGGCGGCCTGGTTGTCGCTGATCCGCATGAGTGTCTCGACGATGCGCGCCACCGTGGCGCTGCGCACGACGGCCAGGGTCGACGCACCCTGCGGCGCCTCAGCCGGCGCGGGCTCGCCCGTGACCGTGATGCCCCGGTCGGCGAGGAGCTTCGCGAACGTGCGCGCCGCGGCTGCCGCGGGCTCCCCCGCGCGTACGCCGTCCTGCACCCCTTGGTCGGCCCACAGGGCACTGACCGGGGTCACGATGTTCTGGCTGACGTAGGTCGGCTCCCAGCCGGGACTTTCGGCGGGACCCGCGAACAGCGAGGCGTCGAAGCCGACGGACACCCGGCTCGTCCCGTCCCGCTCCAGCGCCTCGGCCGCGCGCGCGGCGAGCGTCCTGAGATCGGCGCGGACGACCGGGTCATCCTTCTTCGTCCGCTCGACGGCGAGATAGGGGTCCCCGCCGCCCACCAGCACGACCTCGTCACCCGACCGCACGACCCTGGTGGCGAACCGGGTCTGCGGATCGATCAGCGACAGCGCCGCGAACCCCGTGAGCACCTTGGTCGTGGATGCCGGGACGTAGGGCCCGGATCCTGCGGACATCAGCTCGGTGCCGTCCGACGGCGACACGGCGGAGAACCCGATGCGCGGTCCGAGGACGGACGCACGGAGGGTCGGGCCGACGGCAGCCTCGAGCTTGGCTCGGTCGACGTCGCCCGGCGACGGGGCCCCGGAGGCAAGGTCGGCGGGCTCGGTGCTCGTGGTCAGCGACCGCGGCGGGACGACGTTCGCGGGCCCGCAGTCGCCGTCACAGATCAGCCCGTTGAGGTCGCCGCGAGACCACAGGGAGATGCCCACGGCCACGACGACCGCGACGACCAGTGCAGGGACGAGGATCGCGCCGCGAGGCTTCGCGACCCTGGTTCCCCCGTGAGATGGCACATGCGCCAGACTATAGAGAACCCGTCGCGCCGCCCTCATGGCTCGCGCACCCCACATTCAACCGCCGGAGGCACCAGTGATTTTCGACGTCACCGTGGAGATCCCCAAGGGCAGCCGAAACAAGTACGAGGTCGACCACGCGACGCATCGCATCCGCCTCGACCGCACGCTGTTCACCGCCACGCAGTACCCGGCCGACTACGGCTTCATCGACGACACGCTCGGACTCGACAGCGACCCACTCGACGCCCTGGTCCTGCTGTCGGAGCCGACGTTCCCCGGCTGCGTCATCTCGTGCCGCACGATCGGCATGTTCCGCATGACCGACGAGGCCGGCGGCGACGACAAGGTCCTCTGCGTCCCGGCCAAGGACCCGCGCCAGGAGCACCTGCGCGACATCCACCACGTCCCGGAGTTCGACCGGCTCGAGATCGAGCACTTCTTCACGGTCTACAAGGACCTCGAGCCCGGCAAGTCGGTCGAGGGCTCCACCTGGACCGGTCGGGTCGAGGCTGAGGCCGAGATCCAGGCCAGCTACGACCGCTTCAAGGCCAACGGCGGCTACTGAGGCCTGGACAACCTGCCCCTGCCTGGGCGCACACTGGTGGCATGAAGCGCTGGTGCCTTGCGGCTGTCGCCGTCCTCCTGCTGGCAACCGTCGTGGCCCCGGCCTCGGCGGAGACGACTCGACCGAGTCTGGACGTCAGCGTCGTCAAGTCCGGTCTCCAGATCCCCTGGGACCTGGCGTTCCTCCCGGACGGCTCGATGCTCTACACCGAGCGGTCCCGCAAGCGCCTGACGCTGCGTGAGCCGGACGGCGACGAACGCGTGCTGCTGGACTCGCCCCCGGGCATGTGGGCGTCCGGCGAGACCGGCCTGATGTCGGTCGAGGTGCCGACGGACTTCGCGTCGACCCGCGACATCATCACGTGCCACGGCTACCAGTCCGGGACCACCCGGGACGTCCGGGTCGTGCGCTGGCACCTCAACGCGACCATGACGGCCGCGACGGTCAAGCGCACGCTCGTGCGAGGCCTTCCGGCGACGAGCGGCCGCCACGGTGGCTGCGCCCTGCTCCGGGCCGGCAGCATGCTCTTCATCGGCACCGGCGACGCGGCGACCGGCCGCAACCCGCAGAACCGGTACTCCGGAGGCGGCAAGGTGCTGCGGGTCGATGCCACGACCGGCGGCACCCTCGCCGGCAACCCGTTCCGCAGCAGTGCCGACCCCATGGCGCGCAAGGTCTACACCTACGGCCACCGCAACGTCCAGGGCCTGGCCCGCCGTTCGACGGGCCCCGTGTGGTCGGTCGAGCACGGCAGCTACCGCGACGACGAGATCAACCTTTTGGTCAACGGCGGCAACTACGGCTGGCACCCCGTGCCGCGTGTCACGGGCGATCCGGCGTACAACGAGGGCGCCAACTCACCGATGACCGATCATGGGCTGCCGGGGACGCAGCGCTCGGCACGGTGGCGGACCGGCGAGCCGACGCTGGCGATCAGCGGCGCCGCGTTCGTCAGCTCGGCGTGGGATGCGTGGAACGGCGCCCTCGCGGTGACCGCCCTCAAGGACTCGTCGCTCCGGATGATGCGGTTCACGTCGGCCGGCCAGCTGCTGGAGACCTGGAAGCCAGCGGCACTCGACCACACGTACGGCCGCCTGCGCGCCGCCGTGCGCGGACCCGACGGCTCGCTCTACCTGACGACGTCCAACGGCACGGACGACAAGATCCTCAAGGTCACGCCGACGAGCCCCTGAGCAGCGCCCGCATGGTGTCGGCGAAGACGCCGACGTCGATCGAGCTGTCGAGCGAGCGCAGCGTGCCGAGGCCGATGCCGAGGCTCAGCAGCGTCGTGGCCGCCTGGTCGGCGTCGACCGTCTCACCGAGGCCTTCCTCCGCCGTCACCCGGCGCACGAGCTCGGCGATCGCCGCGCGGATCTCGCGGTGGCGCTTGACCAGCTCCGTCGCGACGTAGGGACTCTGCCTGGCGATGGCGCCGAACTCCACCTCGAGGGCGGTCCAGCGCGGCTGGCCGAGACCCTCCCGAGCCCAGCCGGCGAAGGCCTCGATCCGGCCGTCGAGATCCGTGTCCTGCGAGAACGCCGTGACGACGCCCTCGATCTGCTCCTCGTGGATGCTGTCGAGCACCGCCATGCACAGCTCCTCCTTGCCGGCGAAGTTGGAGTAGACGGCGCCCTTGGAGAACCCGGCCCGCACGGCGACCTTGTCGAGCGAGGTGGCGGCATAGCCGTCAGACAGGAACATCTCGCGGGCGACCTCGATCAGTCGTTCCCGCGTCATGGCCTGCCGCTCGGCCCTCGTGACCTTGGTGGTGTCTGTCGTCACAACCGCTTCCTCATCTCTTTCCAACCCACTCAGATACCGATAGTATCTGAAACGTGATCAAAAAGGACATCGTCATCATCGGTACCGGGTTCTCCGGCATGGGCGCGGCCATGAAGCTGCGCAAGGCCGGCCGTGAGGACTTCGTGGTCCTCGAGAAGGCGCACGACGTCGGAGGCACCTGGCGGGACAACACCTATCCCGGCTGCGAGTGCGACATCCCGAGCCACATGTACTCCTTCTCGTACGAGCTCAACCCGGAGTGGAGCAAGAGCTTCTCGGGCCAGGAGGAGATCTGGGCCTACATGCGCAAGGTCGCCGACGAGCAGGGCATCCGTCCGTACATCACGTTCGGCGTCGAGGTCACCGGCGCGTCGTGGGACGAGGACCGCAGCGTCTGGACCATCAGCACCCGTTCCGGCGAGGACTACGAGGCGCGCGTCGTGATCGCCGGCGTCGGCGGCCTGCATATCCCGAACGTCCCCGAGATCACCGGCGCTGACACGTTCGAGGGACCGCGCTTCCACTCCGCCCAGTGGGACCACTCGGTCGACCTCAAGGACAAGAAGGTCGTCGTCATCGGCACCGGTGCCAGCGCGATCCAGTTCATCCCGATCATCGCGCAGGAGACGCAGAAGCTGACGGTCTTCCAGCGGACGCCCCCGTGGGTGCTGCCCAAGAAGGACCGGCCGACCCCCGAGTGGCGCAAGAAGCTGTTCGCCACGGTCCCGGGCGCGACCCGCGCCTACCGCAACCTGCTCTACTGGGGCCTCGAGGCCCGAGCGATCGGCTTCAACGGGCACCTCAACGTGCTGCCGGTCGCCGAGAAGATCGTCAAGCGCTACCTCGAGAAGAAGATCCCCGACCCCGAGCTCCGGGCCAAGCTGACGCCCGACTACCGGCTCGGCTGCAAGCGTGTGCTGCAGTCCAACACCTACTACCCGACGTTCCTGCGTGACGACGTCGAGCTGAGCACCGACGGCGTCAAGGAGATCGTGGCCGACGGGGTCATCGACGGCAACGGCGTCAAGCACGAGGCCGACATCATCATCTACGGCACCGGCTTCCACGTCATCGACGCGTTCGACTACCTCGACATCAAGGGCCGCAACGGCGTCGACCTCGCCACGCAGTTCCGCGACCAGGGCGTCGAGACCTACATGGGGATGACGATCAACGGGTTCCCCAACCTGTTCTTCATGCTCGGCCCCAACACCGCCCTGGGACACAACTCCGTCGTGTTCATGATCGAGCAGCAGACCAAGTTCATCATCCGCATGCTCGACGAGATGGACCGCCGGGGCGCGGTCTCCGCGGAACCGACGCAGGCCGCGCAGGACGAGTTCAACGAAGAGGTCCAGCGGCTCGTCGAGAAGGGCATCTGGACGCAGGGCGGGTGCACCTCGTGGTACCTCGACAGCCAGGGCAAGAACCGCACGATCTGGCCGAAGTTCACGTTCCAGTACTGGTGGGAGACGCGCAAGGTCAACGCCCCCGACTTCGTCTGGGACAAGGCCGCCTGATGGCGCCGCGCAGCGACGGCTACGACATCCCCGCAGGGCCCAAGGGCTCGCCCGCCCGGATGACGTGGAAGTTCCTGCGCGACCGCGCCGGCACCGTGCCGGCGTACCACCGCGAGTTCGGCGACACGTTCTCGCTCCGGATCCTGCCGGGGCCTCGTATGCTCGTCGTGTTCAGCGACCCGGCGGACATCAAGGAGATCTTCGCCGCCGATCCGTCGCAGTTCCACGCCGGCAAGGGCAACGAGATCCTCAAGCCGGTCATGGGCAAGCACTCGGTCCTGCTGACGGACGACCTCGAGCACCAGCGGGCCCGCAAGCTGCTGATGCCGGCCTTCACGGGGCCGTCGATGCGGGGCTACCAGCCGCTGGTGGAGGCGATCGCCAAGGTGGAGGTCGACTCGTGGCACGACGGCGACACCCTGGTGACCCTCGACCGGATGAACGCCATCACCCTGGACGTCATCCTGCAGGTCGTCTTCGGCGTCACTGACGAGGAGCGGCTCGCGGTCCTGCGGCCCAAGGTCAACCGCATGGTCAACATCGACGCGAAGATGCTGCTCGCGTGGTCGTACCCCCGCCTGTTCAAGCTCCCGCCGTGGCGCGGCTACTTCAAGAACCAGCAGGAGGTCGACGAGCTCCTGTACGACGTCATCGCCGACCGGCGTGCGGCCCACGACCTCGACGGCCGGGACGACGTGCTGTCCCGGCTCCTGCGGGTCGGCGACGAGGGCGAGGAACCCCTCACCGACGTCGAGATGCGCGACCAGCTCGTCACCCTGCTGCTCGCCGGTCACGAGACGACCGCATCGGCGTTGTCCTGGACACTGCACGAGATCGGCCGCGATCCCGAGATCCATGCCCGCGCGCTCGCAGCCGCCGACTCCGGCGACGACGCCTACCTCGAGGCGTGCCTCAAGGAGGGCATGCGGCTGCACCCCATCATCGACTTCGTCGCCCGCACGCTGCAGAGCGACCAGGTCGTCGCCGGGCGGCGTCTGCCGCGTGGCACCACCGTCACGCCGTCGATCATGCTGTCGCACAGCCGTGAGGAGAGCTTCGCCGACTCGCACGTGTTCCGGCCCGAGCGGTTCACCGCCGGCAAGCTCGCCGCCAACACGTGGATCCCCTTCGGCGGCGGGGTGCGCCGGTGCATCGGCGCGGCCTTCTCCCTGATGGAGGGCACGGTCGTGCTGCGCGAGGTGCTGCAGCGCTTCGCCGTCAGCGCCGACGCCGTCGCGCCCAACAAGCTCCGCAACATCACCAACGTCCCCGGCGACAAGGCCCCGCTGCGGCTGACCGCCCGTTGACCGCCCCCAACTCTCGAAGGGTTGGGGCCCAGTTCTGCCCGTCGTGTGGGCCGCAACCCTTCAGAAGTCGGGGCAGCTATCGGGGGCCGACGTCGAGGATCGTGACGACGGCCTCGCCGGCCTCGTCGGATGCCGGCAGGTCGACCTGGGCCGTGATGCCCCAGTCGCGGTCGCCCTCGGGATCGTCGAACGTCTGGCGCACGGCCCACGTCGACGCGCCTTCCTCGACCATGAACAGCTCGGGGCCGCGGGCAGCCGGTCCGGTGCCGATCGCGTCGTACTCCTCGCGATAGGCCGCGATGGCCTCCATCCACGCCGCTGCGTCCCAGCCGTCCTCGCCGTCCAGCGCCCCGAGCTCGCTCCAGCGGCCGAGTGCCGCCAGCTCGACCCGGCGGAACAGCGCGTTGCGCACCAGCACCCGGAACGCGCGGGCGTTGCCGGTGACGGGTCGCGGCGGGGCGCTGCCCTCGGCCTTGGCCCGGACCTCGACGGGGTCCGTGCCGGGACTGATGAGCTGCTCCCACTCGTCGAGCAGGCTCGAGTCGGTCTGCCGCACGAGCTCGCCGAGCCACTCCGTCAGGTCGATGAGCTCCTCGTTGCGCAGCTGCTCGGGGACGGTGCGCAGCAGCGTCTTGTAGACGTCGGAGAGATAGCGCAGCACGAGTCCCTCGGACCTCGCGAGCTGGTAGTCGCCGATCAGCTCCGAGAACGTCATCGCCCGCTCCCACATCTCCCGCACGACCGACTTGGGCCGGAGCTCGTGGTCCGCCACCCAAGGGTGGCCCTGGCGGTAGGACTCGTAGGCGGCACCCAACAGCTCCTCGAGCGGCTTGGGATGCGTGATCTCCTCGAGCAGCTCCATCCGCTCGTCGTACTCGATGCCGTCCATCTTCATCTCGTTGATGGCCTCGCCGCGGGCTCGGTGCCGCTGGGCGTTGATGATCGGGCGCGGGTCGTCGAGGGTCGCCTCGACGACCGAGACCATGTCCAGCGCGTACGCCGGATCGTCGCGGTCGAGCAGGTCGAACGCCGCCACGGCGAAGGGAGACAGCGGCTGGTTGAGCGCGAAGTTGGCCTGAAGGTCCACCGTCAGCCGGAGCGTACGTCCGTCGGCATCCGGAGGGTCGACCTGCTCGACGACCCCGCCGGTCAGGAGCGCGTCGATGATCTCGTCGACCTGGGCGAGCAGCCGGTCCTGCGACTCCTCGGTCTCGTCACTCTCCCTCAGCAGGCGCTCGAGCGACGCGCGGGCGTCGCCGGGACGCGAGATGACGTCGAGGACCATGGCGTGACTGACGCGCATGCGGGACACGAGCGGCTCCGGCACCCCGGTGGAGAGCTTGGTGAACGTGCCCTCGCCCCACGACACGAAGCCCTCGGGCGCCTTCTTGCGCTGGATCTTGCGCTGCTTCTTGACGTCGTCACCGGCCTTGCGGACGAGTCGCGCGTTCTCAATGTCGTGCTCGGGCGCCTCGACGACCACGTGCCCGACGGTGTCGAACCCGGCGCGGCCGGCGCGACCCGCGATCTGCTGGAACTCGCGCACCTGGAGCTGGCGCTGGCGCACACCGTCGTACTTGGACAGCCCGCTGAACAAGACGGTGCGGATCGGGACGTTGATGCCGACGCCGAGGGTGTCGGTGCCACAGACCACCTTGAGCAGACCGGCCTGGGTCAACGTCTCGACGAGCCGGCGGTAGCGCGGCAGCATCCCCGCGTGGTGCACACCGACACCCATGCGGATGAGGCGCGACAGCGTCTTGCCGAACGCCGACGAGAAGCGGAAGTCGCCCAGGTGCTCGGCGATGACGTCGCGCTCCTCGCGCGTCGCGACCTTGATGCTGGTCAGCGCCTGCGCCCGCTCGAGGGCCGAGACCTGCGTGAAGTGCACGACGTACACCGGGGTCTGGTGCGTCTCGATCAGCTGCTCGAGGGTCTCCTGGATCGGCGTCGACACGTACTCCGAGACCAGGGGGACGGGGCGCTCGGACGTGGTCACGAGCGTGGTCTCGCGCCCGGTGCGCCGGGAGAGGTCGGCCTTGAACCGCGTCGTGTCGCCGAGCGTCGCCGACATCAGCAGGAACTGCGCCTTGGGCAGCTCGATCAACGGCACCTGCCAGGCCCAGCCGCGGTCGGGGTCGGCGTAGAAGTGGAACTCGTCCATCACGACCAGGCCGATGTCGGCGCCGGCACCCTCGCGCAGGGCCATGTTGGCGAGGATCTCGGCGGTGGCGGCGATGATCGGGGCGTCGGCGTTGACCGCCGCGTCACCGGTGACCATGCCGACGTTGTCGGCCCCGAAGATCTCGCAGAGGTCGAAGAACTTCTCACTCACCAGCGCCTTGATCGGGGCGGTGTAGACGCTGCACTCGCCACGTGCCAAGGCAGCGGCCATCGCGCCGGTGGCCACGAGGCTCTTGCCCGAGCCCGTCGGCGTCGCGAGGATCACGTTGGACCCGGCGACGCACTCGAGGATCGCCTCGTCCTGTGCGGGATAGAGGGTCAGGCCGCGGTGCTCGACCCACTGGGTGATCGCGTCGTAGACGACGTCCTCGTCGTCCGTCACACCCTTCGGCAGCAGGTCGATGAGTCGCATCGCGCCATTGTCCCTTGAGGGCACGCTGCGCGGGCCCCCGGCACCAAGCACGCCTGGCACTAAGCGATCGCTTAGTTCGTGCGCTAGTCTCACGACCATGAGAGCCGTGCAGATCACGACCCTCGACGGTCCTGCCGCCGTCGAGCTCGTCGACGTCCCGAGCCCCCAGCCCGCCGAGGGCCAGGTCCTGATCCGGGTCCGCGCGGCCGGCGTCGCGTTCCCCGAGGTGCTGCAGAGCCGTGGGCTCTACCAGCTCAAGCCACCGCTGCCCTTCACGCCGGGCGCCGAGATCTCCGGCGACGTCATCAGTGCGCCCGAGGGGTCCGGACTGGCCCCCGGCGACCGGGTCGCCGCACTGTGCCTGCTCGGCGGGTTCGCCGAGGAGGCCGTCGCCCCGGTCGACCAGACGTTCCCCATCCCCGACTCCATCTCGTACGAGCAGGGGGCCGCGATCGTCTTCAACTACGGCACCGCGATCTTCGCCCTCGTCGAGCGAGGCCGGATCACCGAGGGCGAGACGGTCCTGGTCCACGGCGCCGCCGGCGGCATCGGCACAGCAGCGATCCAGGTGGCAAAGGCGTTCGGCGCCGGTCGCGTCACCGCCGTGACCTCGACCGCCGAGAAGGGCGGCATCGCGCTCGAGGCCGGCGCCGACGCGTTCGTGCTGGCCGAGGGCTTCAAGGACGCCGTCAAGGAGCAGGGCGGGGTCGACGTCGTGGTGGACCCCGTGGGCGGCGACGACCGGTTCACCGACTCGCTCCGGTGCCTCAAGGAGGACGGCCGACTGCTGGTCATCGGCTTCACCGCGGGCGAGATCCCGAGCGTCAAGGTCAACCGCCTGCTCCTCAACAACATCTCCGTCGTGGGTGTCGGGTGGGGGGCGTACGCGTTGTCGCGTCCCGGGCACGTCGCCTCCGAGTGGGCGGCGCTGCTGCCCCATCTCGAGAGCGGGGCACTCCGCCCGGTGGTCGGCCCGACGTTCCCGCTCGCCGAGGCGACCCAGGCCCTCCTGACCCTCGAGGAGCGGCGGGCGACCGGCAAAGTCCTGCTGCTTCCCTGAGCGCCCTGCCGTCTACCGAGCAGGGCAGACCGGCTGCTAGCGCTCGCTGTCGAGCATGGCCATCTGCTCCTCGGCGTAGCGCGTGCCGGCCACCTCGTCGACCGGCATCGCGGCCTCGATCGCCGCGAGCTGCTCCTCGGTGAGCACGACCTCGGCGGCCCCGAGTGTCTCGGCGAGACGCTCGCGCGTACGGGCGCCGACGACCGGGACGATGTCGTCGCCCCGTGAGGCCACCCAGGCGATCGCGGCCTGGGCGACGGTGATCCCGGCATCCGAGGCGACGCCGCGCAACGCCTCGACGAGCCGCAGATTGCGGTCGAGGTTGTCGCCCTGGAACCGGGGCGTGTGCGCCCGGAAGTCCGTCGAGCTGGTCCTCGACGGGTCGTAGTGGCCACTGATCAGCCCACGGGACAGCACGCCGTACGCCGTCACGCCGATCCCGAGCTCACGGCAGGTGTCGAGGATCTCGCCCTCCAGTCCTCGGGAGATCAGCGAGTACTCGATCTGGAGGTCCGAGATCGGGTGCACCGCGTGCGCGCGGCGGATCGTCTCGGCGCCGACCTCCGAGAGACCGATGTGCCGGACGTACCCGGCCTCGACGAGCTCGGCGATCGCGCCGACGGTCTCCTCGATCGGCACGCCCGGGTCGAGCCGCGCCGGGCGGTAGATGTCGACGTGGTCCGTCCCCAGCCGCACGAGGGAGTATGCGAGCCAGGTCTTCACGGCGGCCGGCCTGGCGTCCGCGCCGAGCCACGCGCCGTCCGGACCGCGCAGCGCGCCGAACTTCACGCTGATGTCGACGGTGTCGCGGTCGCGGCCGCGGAGCGCGTCCGCGAGCAGCAGCTCGTTGTGGCCCATGCCGTAGAAGTCGCCGGTGTCGAGCAGCGTGACGCCGGCGTCGAGCGCGGCATGGACCGTGGCGATGCTCTCGTCGCGGTCGGCGGGTCCGTACAGGGCGGACATCCCCATCAGCCCCAGTCCGATCGCCGGGGTGGCTCCGAGGGTGCCGAGTGTCTTGGTGGTGGTGAGTGTCGAAGTGGTCATGCCTCCAGCCTGCGTCGCTCCCGGCTCGTGCGGGAGAGGAGCGTTCAGCCACGGACTGGCGGTCCCTGTTTACGGCTCCACGGACGAGCGATGATGGGCACATGGACCGCACCTCGCTCGCCGACTTCCTGCGTCGCCGCCGTGAAGCCCTGCAGCCTTCGGACGTCGGCCTCACGGTCGGGCCACGGCGCCGCGCCCCTGGTCTTCGCCGCGAGGAGGTGGCGCACCTCACCGGGATGTCAGTCGACTACTACGCGCGGCTCGAGCAGGCCCGCAGCCCGCAGCCGTCCATCCAGATGCTGCGCGCCCTCGCCCGCACGCTCCGCCTGTCGGCCGACGAGACCGACCACCTCCACCGACTCTCCGGACACGCCGCGCCGGACCGCACCGGCTCATCGCCGTACGTCCGTCCGGTGCTGCTGCGGGTCATCGACCAGCTCGACGACTGCGCGGCGTTCGTGGTCTCGGACCTCGCCGTGATCCTCGCCCAGAACCGGCTGTCGCGACTCCTCCAAGGCGACCACAGCGGTCTCTCCGGTGTCGAGGCGAGCTCCACGTGGCGGTGGTTCGCGAAGCCCGAGACCAGGTCGATGCCGGAGGAGGACCAGCCTGAGCAGAGCCGCATCCGCGTCGCCGACCTCAGGGCCACGTGGTCCCGTCGGCCGCACGATCCGGACGTCACGGCATTGGTCGAGGCCCTGCTCGCCACAGGCTCGGAGTTCACCGAGATCTGGGAGCGCCACGAGGTCGGGCTCCGGCACCCGACGTCGAAGCGGCTCGTCCACCCCAAGGTCGGGATGCTCGAGGTCGACTGCGAGACCATGGCGACGGCCGAGGAGGGCCAGAACCTGGTCATCCTGGGGGCGGCCCCCGGCTCCGAGACGTACGGGAAGCTCGAGCTGCTGCACGTCCTGGGCGAGCAGAGCCTCGGAGGACAGGGCGCACCGGTCCCGAAGTAACCTCGCAGCGTGCCTGAGTTCACCGGATTCCCCGTCGCGGCCCTCGACTTCTACGACGACCTCGAGATGGACAACACCAAGTCCTACTGGGAGGCGCACCGGGAGACGTACGACCAGGCGGTCGCAGCTCCGATGAAGGCGCTGGTCGCGTCACTCGCCGAGGAGTTCGGCGACGCCAAGGTGTTCCGGCCCTACCGCGACGTGCGGTTCGCGAAGGACAAGACCCCCTACAAGACGCACCAGGGCGCGTTCGTGCCCAAGGGACCGTCGACCGGCTACTACGTCCAGGTCGGCGCACCCGGCGTACGCGTGGGCGTGGGCTTCTACGAGGCGTCGTCGCCGCGGCTGGTCAGCATCCGTGAGGCGATCGCCGACGAGCGGCGCGGCCGCGAGCTCGAGGAGGTCCTCGCCACGATGCAGGCGGCCGGCTGGGAGCTCGGCGGCGACCGGCTCAAGACCGCGCCGCGCGGCTACGACGTCGAGCACCCGCGCATCGAGCTGCTGCGGCACAAGTCGATGACCCTCGGCAAGAGCTACGGGTTCGAGCCCTTCATCCACACCGCCGAGCTGCTCGACCACGTACGTTCGGACTGGCGCGAGGCGACACCGTTCGTCGAGTGGGTCCTGCACTACGCGAAGGCCTAGCCACCCGGCACACCGCGTCGTGGAGCTAGACGTGCACCGACCGCATGCCGGCCTCGTCATAGCGCTCGCCCGACGTGACGCCCACCGGCGCGGCGTCGGAGAGAGCGGTGAGCTCCTCGCCGCTGAGCTCGATGTCGACCGCAGCGACGTTCTCCTCGAGGTAGACCCGACGCTTCGTGCCCGGGATCGCGACGACGCCGTCCTGGTGCAGGACCCAGGCCAGCGCCAGCTGGCCAGGCGTCACGCCCTTGGCAGCCGCCAACGCCCGTACCTTGTCGACCACGGCCAGGTTGTGTCTCATGGCCTCGTCACCGAAACGGGGATTGTTGCGGCGCCAGTCGTCCTCGGCCAGATCAGTCGTCGACGAGATCGCGCCGGTCAGCACGCCGCGACCCAGCGGCGAGTACGCGACGAACTCGATGCCGAGCTCGCGAGTCGTGTCGAGGACGCCGTTGACCTCGGGACTGCGCTCGAACAGCGAGTACTCCGTCTGCAGCGCCGTGATCGGGTGTGTCGCGTGAGCACGCCGGATCGTCTCGGGGGCTGCCTCGGACAGGCCCAGGTATCGGACCTTGCCCTCGGCGACGAACTCTGCCATCGCCCCGACAGTCTCCTCGATCGGGACGTCCGGGTCGACGCGGTGCAGGTAGTAGAGATCGATGGTCTCCATCCCGAGGTTCCTGAGCGAGCGTTCCAGCGCCTTGCGGGCGTACGCCGGGCTGCCGTCGGCCGGGCCGACCGTGCCGTCGTCCTCGATGTGGCTGGCGAACTTCGTCGCGATGGCGAACTCGTCACGCCGGTGCCCGACCTCCCGGCCGATGAGCCGTTCGTTGAGGAACGGCCCATAGATCTCGGCCGTGTCGATCATCGAGACACCGAGGTCGAGCGCGCGGTTGAGCGTCGCGGCGGACTCCGTGTCGTCACGGCCGCCGTAGAACGCTGACATCCCCATCGCGCCGAGTCCTTCGACGCTGGCCTCGAGGCCTTGGCTCCCCCATGCGGTGGTCTTCATCCGTTCACCATCTTCTTGTAGTGGTCGATCTTGCGGTTGATCGCGGCGAGATGCGTCTGCACCGCGGCGAGCTCGACGAGCACGTGCTCGCGATGTGCCTCGAGGATCGCCATCCGCTCCGGCTCGCTGCCCTCGACTCGATAGAGGTCGACGAAGCGACGGATGTCGCGGATCGGCATGCCGGTGCGGCGCAGCATGACGAGCGTGCCGAGCCAGCGCACGTCCTCCTCGGTGTAGCGGCGCTGCCCCGACGCGGAGCGCTCCGGACGGCGGAGGGACAGGCCCTCCTTCTCGTAGTAGCGGAGGGTGTCGACGCTCAGTCCGCTCAGCTCGGCGGCGCCGCTGATCGTCACGCCCTCGGCGGGTACCTCGATCGTCGTCATGCCGCCAGCATTCACCCTGGAGCGCACTCCAGGTCAAGTCGTGCTGCCCGTCGACTCCGGTCAGCCGATGATGGCGACGTTCTCGACCTCGGCGTCGTGCGCCTTGCCGGCCACGTCCTCGAGCGCCGTGCGCACGTCCTCGAGCGCAGCCGCCAGCTTCTCGACCCCGGAGCGCAGGCGCTCCTGGTAGTCGCTCTGCGCGATCCGCGACGTCGTGGCGGTCGACCAGCCGGACACCTCGGCGTCGACCTTGTCCAGCGCGGCCTGGATCTCGGTGGTGATGGTCTCGTGAGCGTCGGCCATGGCCGTCTGCATCTCCTCGAGGGAGCCATGGCGCACGATCAGGGAGATCTCGCTCATTGCGGGCCGTCCAACCTCGTCGCGATCCGGCCGTACTCCTCGCGTTGCTGCAGGTCGGTCCGACCCTCGGTCGAGTCGACCTCCACGAGCTTGGTCGCGTACAGGTCGAGGATCGCCGGCAGCTCCGTGGCCACCTCGAACCAGGCCTGCACCGCCGTCGCCAGCCCGCCGGCGGACGCGCCCTTGAACCCGCCTGCCGCGCACTCGAGCGACGTGGCCAGGTCCTGCAGCGCGGTCCGGATCGGGTCGATCGCGTCGATCAGGACCCCGGCGGCACGGGTCTGTGCGCCGATCTCGAGCTCGGTGTCAGCCATGAGACCCCCCATCAGTTCGTGGTCCCATCGATTGTGCCAGCCGCCGGCCGGCCGCGGCGGACAGGCCACAGCGGCGGGGCGATCCCTTCGGCCGCCTCGCGTTACCATGTCGGGACCACGGCAGATGGCAAGGATCGAGGGGGTCGACGTGCCGTCGTACGACTTCGAGGTGGACCTCCAGGCGCTGGTCAAGGCCGCGCAGGGGACCGCCGAGTCCGTGCAGCTGTTCAAGGACAAGGACGTCGAGGACCTCGTCCCGACCGAGGGTGACGTCGGCGTCGACGAGGTGTGGGACGCACTCGACGAGTTCAAGGACCGCTGGGAGCGCGGCATGAACAACCTCGTCAAGGACGTCGAGGAGGTCGCCGGCCGACTCGGCAAGATCGCGATGAACTACGCCGAGTTCGACAAGGCCGGCAACGAGACGCTCAACGCCGTGGCCAAGGACGTCGAGACCTTGCGGATCATGGACTGACGCCCGTGCCTGACTTCTCGATCAGCGGCAATCCCGAAGGCATCCGCTCTCGCGCAGCGACGATGCGCACCAAGGGCGACTCGTTCGTCGCGGTGGGCGACGCGCTCGACCGCATCAGCACCGACGGCTGGACCGGCCGGGCCGCCGATCACTTCCGCGACGAGTTCGACTCCGAGCCGAGCCGCTGGCGTGACGCCGGCAACGGCTTCATCACCGCCGCATCGGCACTGGAGACGTTCGCCTCCGAGCTCGAGGACGCCCAGCGGCGCGCTGCTGAGGCCGAGGCCGAGCACACCCGCGGCGACTCGGTCACCACCTCGGCCCGCCAGTCGTACGACGCCGACGTCAGCCGGGCGCGCAACGAGGTCGACGCGGCGAGCGCGCGCGGCGAGACGATGACCCTGACGATCCTGCCCTTCAGCGATCCCGGCGAGTCGATCCGCAGCGGCGCCCTCTCGGCGTACTCCTCGGCGCGGGCCGACCTCGAGGCCGCCGGCCAGGTGTGCGCCGGCGCCGTGCGGGCCGGCTGCTCAGCGGCGCCGGAGAAGCGCAAGTGGTGGGAGTCGGGGCTGGCCGCGATCGGCGGGTTCTTCGCCGGTGCCGGCGAGGCCGTGTGGGACCTGGTCACCCTGCCGGGGTCGCCCATCAGCTTGATCATGGACTCGATCGACCTGGCCTCCGGCCATCTCACACCCGAGGAGATGGCGGTCAAGTATCGGCTCGGCATCGAGCAGGTCGGTGACATCCTTGGCGCCCTCAAGGACGACCCGCTCGAGTTCGGCAAGAACATCGGCAAGGCCATGCTCGACTGGGACACCTGGGCCGACGACCCGGCACGGGCTCTCGGCCACCTCCTCCCGGACGCCATCATCGCCGTGCTGACCGCAGGCACCGGCGCGGTCGCGACGCGCGGCGTCAAGGGCGGCATCGACGGGCTCGAGGCGCTGGGCAAGCTCGACGACCTCGCCGCGATCGGCAAGCTCGACGACCTCGGTGACCTCGGCAAGCTCGACGAGATCGGCGACCTCGGCAAGCTGGACGAGATCGGCGACGGTGGTCGGATCTACGACACGTTCGACGACGGCGTGCACCGCACTGACTTCGCGCCCGAGCAGCTGGGCGACAACACCTCGATCGACGACGTGCTCGACGAGGTCGGGATGTCGCGCGACGAGCTCATCGACACGATCAACACCCCCGTCTCGGAGCTCTCGGCGGCCGAACGTGCTGCGCTGGCTGAGGTACGTGACGCGATCCCGTCCCCCGACGCGGGCACCGTGATGCAGAAGGTCCTCACCCCGGACCAGCTCCAGCGCTACCTCCTCGATCCGTCGAGCGCGCACCCCGACTGGTTCGACCCGTCGACGATCGGCGGCTCGGTCACGAGAGCGGACGACACAGCGCACCTCGGCACCCCGGACGCCCTGCACGACGGCCTGCGCCTCGACTACCCCGGCAGCCCGTTCGCCCCGGGCGACAGCAGCTCCCACGTCATCCGGTTCACCACCCCCGACAGCTTCGAGGCGCCCCGCTTCAGCGAGCTCGGGGGGCCTGGCACGTACGATTCAGGCTTCGACGACCCGTTCACCGGCAACGGCTTCACCAAGGCCGGCGATGACATCATTCCCGAGTGGCAACCCTCGCAGGCCAACGGCGGACCCACCGTGAAGATGAACCCTGGAGCCGAGATGTGGGAAGTGCTCGACAACGGAAACCAGCGACTGGTCGGCGTGCTCGACGATGCGGGACAGTGGGTGCCGGTCGGATGAGCCCCACCGCACTTCCCTCCAGCGCCCGCATCTGCGTCTACCGCGGGCGCGAGCTCGAGGAGATCATCGCCGGGCCCGACTTCGTCACGGTGCACGACGACGGTCTCGACGCACCTGACGCGATCGACCGCGGCGACTCGGGCAAGGGCCCGTGGGTCCGGCTCCCGACGTCGTCCTGCGACCGTCGCTACCGACGTGACGTCACGGCCGTCTGGGACGGGCAACAGGTGTACGTCGTCGGCACGCACGGCAGCTCGGCCGCCATCACCTTCCAAGGAGACCCGCAGTGGGCTCGGGACCACGGCCTCTCCGGATCGCAGCACGAGTCCTGGGGCGGGTCGGCCCCCCTCGACGAGCTGACCGGCGTGACCGTCCGGGAGAGGGATCTCGCATGACTCCGCCGACCCAGACGATGCTCAAGGTGCTCTGGCCGCACCAGGTCCGGGGGATCCTCGACAGCGGGCTCAGCAGCATCGGCGGGCCCGTCGTCCGGGCCGCCGACCTGCCCCTGTCCGATCCCGCGGACCTCCTGCGAACCTGGGGCTGGGAGGCCCGCCATCCCTACGGTGACCCGCCGCAGATGACGGACGTCCTCCGCTTTCCCATGCATCCTCTGATGAGGACGTCCACTCCCTCAGACTCCAGCGGCCACCACGTGCCCTCGTTCTCGCGCGGGTTCCTCCCGTCCACCGACGCCGTCGTCCCGGTGTTCGACCTCGCCCTCACCCGGGTCCCGACCGGGGCCGAGCTCTGGCGGCTCCGGACGGGTGAGGCCCCCGCCCTCAAGCTGGTCTACGACGGACCCGCCGCCGGCTGGCGCCAGGCCCCGTCCTACTTCCCACCGCTCCACCTGGTGGGACCTCGCGCTCGATGGAATGGCGAGGACCTGCCGGCGGCATTCCGTGCGGACACCTCCCAGATCGAGCTGGTCCACGTCGGTGACGGGCCACCGCCCGGGTTCGAGCCGGTCCGGCCCACGGTCTCCCGCCGCATAGTCGATGTGGCTGAGTGCGAAGCGGTCTTCGAGGCCGTGCTGACGGGCCGGGTGGGCGAGCTGCCCGTCCGCGTGCTGCAGCGCGCCGGCGATCACTCGCTCGTGCACGTCACCGGGATCAGCACCGAGGTCGCGACCGACCTCGGTGCGGTCGAGGTCGAGCCCGGCCGCTTCGAGCTGGTCACACCGAGCCGGACGGTGACCGATCTCGGCGGTTCCACCTACGAGCTGGCGTCGTCCTGACCCGTCGCCGAGGAGTGCGGAAGCACGCCCGAGGGCGTACGCCGGACCAGGTGCCGCCAGACCACCGCTGCGATCACCACGAAGGCGGTCGCCAGGGTTCCGACAGCAAGCGCGTCGGCCACGTCCCGCTCCACGTGCCCGAAGCTCGAGATGATCGCCATGACGACGTTCGTGGCGATGAACGCGCCGACCGCCCCGGCGGCGATGGTGATGGCGCCTCGCCGCACCACCGTCAGCTCCGGTCCGGCGCCGGCAGTCGTCTCGCCAGAGGTTGCGAGCGGAGCCGGCTCGGGCGACAGGTCGAGCTGCGACGGCAGGAGCAGCCAGGCGGCCGACCCACCCAGGGCGCCCACGACGATCACCGCAGCCAGCCCGGCGCCGAAGAACAGCGCGCCCAACGTGAACGTGGACACCACGGCGGACACTCCGGCCGCGGCCAGGGCGCCGCGCAGGCGGCGCCGCTCCGGCGTTCCTGCCGATGACCGGGCCACGAGCACGGCGACCACGAGGCCGACGGCGCCCGTCACGGCGCCGACGAGCGCACCGATGACCGCCGCGACGACGTAGAGCCCGGGCAGGTCCTCGACGTCGGCGAAGCCCCTGATCTCGTCCGTGCCGATGACCACGAGCCCCAGCAGGACTGCGACCACGATGCCCATCGCTGCTCCGACGACGGCTCCACGCCACACCGTTCTCGCCACGCTGGTTCCCCGATCGAGTAGGTGGTGCAGGTCAGCCGACCGGGTCGACCCAGGCGGTCTGGACGACCTCGACACCCCGGTCGCGGGTGATGAGCTGCGCGCGACCCGCGACACCGCGGCGCGGCTTGACGGTGCCGATCAGCGGCCCCTCGTCCGGGCTGCCCGAGAGCAGCAGGCCCGGCATCGCGAGATCCCGCAGGCTCTGGATGACCGGCTCGTAGAGCGCACGTGACGCGCCGCCGGACCGGCGGGCGACGACGAGGTGCAGGCCGATGTCGCGCGCCTGGGGGAGCAGCGGCACGAGCGGTGCCAGCGGGGAACCCGCTTGGGTCGCGACCAGGTCGTAGTCGTCGACGACGACGAACGCCTCGGCACCGGTCCACCACGACCGGTCGCGCAGCTGCTGGCTCGTGACGTCGGGACCGGGCAGGCGCTTCTCGAGGTACGCCGCCAGCTCGGCCAGCGCAGGACCGGCCTGGACGGCGCTCGTGTGATAGCTCAAGGCGTAGTCGTCAGGCAGCTCTCCCAGCAGGGAGCGGCGGTAGTCGACCACCACGAACTGCGCCTCGTCGGCCGTCCGGCTCCGCATGACCTCCTGGACGTACGTGCGCAGGAACGCGCTCTTGCCCGAGCGGCTGTCGCCGAAGATCAGGGCGTGCGGCTCGCGGTCGATGTCGAGAGCGACGGGGGCGAGGTCCCGCTCGTTGATCGCGAACAGGACCCGCTTGTCGGTCTCGGCGACGCCGGCCTGCTGGCGTACGCGCGAGAGCTCGACCCGGTCGGGCAGCAGCCGCAGCTTGGGCCCCTGCTCGCCCGACCATGCCGCGCGGACGCTCTCGACGAGGTGCTCGACGCCGGGACCGATCGAGGCGGCGTCCGCCTTGCCGTCGATGCGGGGCAGGGCGGCGAGGAAGTGCAGCTTGGACGGCGCCAGACCGCGGCCGGGACGGCCGTTCGGCACGAGCTGCGCGACCTTGCGGTCGATCTCGGAGTCCGTGGGGTCACCGAGGCGCAGCTCGAAGCGGGAGCCGAAGATGTCCCGCATCGCCGCGCGGAAGTCGGCCCACCGGCTCGTCGCGGTCACGAAGTGGACGCCGTACGTCAGGCCGCGTTGCGACAGCGTCTGCAGGTCCATCTCGAGCGTGTCGAAGTCGCTGCGCAGGGTGCTCCAGCCGTCGATCAGCAAGAACACGTCGCCGTAGCCGTCGTCGGCCCGACCCTCACGGCGACGGGCGCGATAGGTTTCGATCGAGTCGATGTTCTGGGCCCTGAAGTAGGCCTCACGCCGATCGACGATGCCGGCGATCTCGGCGACGACCCGGCGTACGACGTCGGGCTCGGACCGGGTCGCGACGCCCGACACGTGCGGCAGCGCGGCCATGGGGGCGAACGTGCCACCGCCGAAGTCGAGGACGTAGAACTGGGCCTCCTGCGGCGTCGACGTCAGCGCGATGCTCGACAGGAGGGTCCGCAGGAACGTGCTCTTGCCGCTGCGCGGACCGCCGACCACCGCGAGGTGGCCGCCGGCACCGGACAGGTCCACCGTCAGCACGTCGCGGCGCTGCTCGCGCGGCCGGTCGAGAGCACCGACCGGGATCACGAGGCCGCCCCGCGCACGCCAGGCCTTGGACGCCAGGCCCCACTGCTCGTCGACCGCGAGGTCCGACATCAGCTCGTCGATCGTCTCGGGCTCGTCGAGCGGTGGCAGCCAGACCTGGTGCGCCTGCGGCCCGCGGTTCTCCATGCGGTCGACGGCGAGGTCGAGCACCGATCGGGCGTCCTGGACGACGGGTGCCGGGGTGGGCCGGGTCGACCCGTCCTCCTCGAGCACCACGGGGGCGAGCACGTGGCCCACGGTGAACGGCAGGATGCGGGTGGCCTGGGTCCCGGACTCGCTGCGGGCGGCCGATCGGTGTGGCGGGGGGCCGGAGACGTACGCGGCCTTGAAGCGCTGCATCGCCCCGTCGGCCTTGAGGTAGCCGAGGCCCGGGACGGACGGCAGCTCGTACGCATCGGGCACGCCGAGGACCGCGCGGGACTCCGCCGCGGAGAACGTCCGCAGGCCGATGCGATAGGACAGGTGGCTCTCGAGCCCGCGGAGGCGACCCTCCTCGAGCCGCTGCGACGCCAGCAGGAGGTGCAGTCCGAGCGAACGGCCGAGGCGGCCGATCGCGACGAACAGGTCGATGAACTCCGGCTTGGCCGACAGCATCTCGGAGAACTCGTCGACCACGATGAACAGGCTCGGCAGCGGCTCGAGGGCCGCGCCGCCGAGGCGGGCCTTCTCGTAGTCGCGCACGGACGCGTAGTTGCCGGCGCGGCGCAGCAGCTCCTGTCGACGGACCATCTCGCCCGACAGCGCGTCCTGCATGCGGTCGACGAGGGTCAGCTCGTCCTCGAGGTTGGTGATCACCGCGGCGACGTGCGGGAGCTCGGACAGACCGGCGAACGTGGCGCCGCCCTTGAAGTCGACGAGGACCATGTTGAGGGTCTCGGACGAGTGCGTCATCGCCAGGCCGAGCACCAGGGTGCGCAGCAGCTCGGACTTTCCGGATCCGGTCGCACCGATGACCAGGCCGTGCGGTCCCATGCCCTGCTGGGCGGACTCCTTGATGTCGAGGTAGACCGGCGAGCCGGCCGGGCCGACGCCGATCGGGACGCGGAGCTGGTCTCGTGCCGGACGGGCTCGCCAGGCGTCGTCCACGTCGTAGCCGCGCACGTCACCGACCCCGATCAGGTCGGTGAGGTCAGGGGTGCTGGACAGGGCGTCCTCGCGCACCGGGCCGTCGACGACGCCGAGGGGCGACAGCCGGCGGGCGCAGGCCTCGGCGGTCGCGGGATCCATCTGGTCGGCGGTGCTGCGGATCGGGTCCTCACGCATCCGCAGTGCGGTGACCATGGCCTGGCCGTCGTGCCGCAGCTCCTCCTCGATCATCAGGCGCAGCCGCGTGGGGTCGTTGAGCTCGTCCCAGCGGTGCGGCAGGTCGAGCACCGTGACGCCGTGGACCCCCTCGTCGGGCATCAGGTGGTTGCCCGGAGGCAACCGGCCGCCGTCGACCACGAGCAGCACGTGCGGGGCCGGCAGCGGCTGGTCGGCACCGAAGCGCGGACGGTCGACCACGTCGGCCGGCAGCATCGCCGAGAGGTCGTCGATCGAGGTGGTCACGAGGCGGCTCGGTCCGATCGCATCGTTCTCGCGCGGGCTCTGCGCATGCGGCAGCCACTTGAGCCACTCCCACTGAGGCGCGCTCTCGTCGTCGCACAGCACCGCGACGATCAGCTGGTCGGGCGCGTGGAACGTCGCCGCCGAGCACACCATGGCCCGGGCCAGGCTGCGGGCCGGGTCGGCGAGCCCGATGAGCTCGATGCGGCTGAACGCCGCGAGGTCGATCGCGGCCGGCAGGTCGGGCTGCACGCGGTGGACCGACAGCAGTCGGTGCAGCGCGGAGGCGCCGACGGGATCGAGCTGCTCGATCGCGGCGCTCTCGGGGGGAACCAGCTCCAGCGCCAAAGGCTGCGACGACGTCCCGTAGCGGACGTGCAGGTGGCTCTCGTCGTCGGACGTACGCTCCCAGATCCGGGAGCCGTCCTGCGCCATCGCGGGCAGGGCCGCAGGCTCGGGGTGAGTCCAGCGGAGGCTGTCGCGCTGCTGCTTGGCTGCTTCACGCACGGTCCGTCGTACGCCGGAGAGGTACTGGAGGTACTCCCGCCGTGCCCCGCCGACCTTGAGCGCCCGCTGCTTGCGCTGCCGGTCGATGCTGACCCCGACGAAGCCGAGGGTCGCGACCAGGAACATGCCGGCCGCGATGAAGCTGCGCCCGCCGTTGGACCCGGACGAGGCGACGAAGACGATCGACCCGACGCTGGCCAGCATCGGCAGCGCCATCATCAAGGCGCCGCCGGCGCCCTCGTGCGGCTGCAGCTCGGGCGGCGGCTGGAGGACGATCCGACCCGACGGGACCGTCGGCGGAGCGACGCGCTGGCCACGACGAAGTGTGGAGACCACAGCACCCCCTGCGCTCTATGGGTCGGATGACGCACTGTCACTGATGCGCGTCGGCTCCACGATTGTAGGCGCCCCGGCCCGTGCCGGGAGACCGGGAGTCCGGGGACGTCGGGCAGGATGGCGGGTACGATCCCAACGCACCGGGTTCGACCAAGGGGGGTGTGATGAGCGACGGCATCGTGGAGTCCACGGTCCGGCTTGCCGTCGACGGCCCCCGCGGACGGCTCGACGTCGCAGCACCCCTGTGGGCCGACGTCGCCACGGTGCTCGAGAGCTACGCCGCCGAGACCGGGGAGCGCGAGGAGCTCGCCCTCATGACCTCGACCGGACGCGTCCTCGAGACCACGGCCTCGATCCAGCGCCTCGGCCTCCGCCACGGTGAGCTCCTCATCGCAGTGCACACGCACCCCCACGACGTCGAGATGACCTCGTTCCTCGACGTGCGCGCGCTTCGCGGGCAGACGGCCGCGCCGCTCCCGCCCTGGGTGCCGGCCGTCACCGCGATCATCGCGACCGTCGCCGCCGTGCTGGCCGCGTCCACCGCAGCGCTGCTCGGCGTCGGCCCCGTACGCATGGGAGTCGCCGCCTGCTTGTTCCTCGCCGCCGTCTCGGTGCCGTTCATCGCCGAGATGCGGCCGCGGCTTCGTCCGTGGGTCATGGCGGCACCGGCGTTCGCGGGCGCCGGTGCGTTCGTGGTCACCGCCGGCACCGGCCCCGGCGACAACCTCCTGATGATCGGTGCCGTCGGCTTGGCCGCGGCCGCCGCGGCAGCGTACGGGCGAGCCGTCGCCCCGGGCCTGGCCGACGACGAGCTCATCGTCTGGCTGTCCTCCGGCGCCACCGTTGCCGCGGTCGCGGTCACCGGCCTGCTGCTCGAGTCCAGCGGCACGGCGGCGTGGGCCGTGCTCCTGCTCGTCGCGGTCGTCGCGGCACGGGTCCTGCCCGCGTTCGCCGTCGACGTGCCCGACCACGTGCTGATCGACTTCCAGAGACTGGCGATCACGGCGTGGTCCGCCCGCGACCGCCCGCGGCGAGCACGTCGGGGCATCGTGCGCCTCGACGACGTCGCGGACGTCGCCCACCACGGCATCACCTTGGTCTCGGCCGGCGCGATCGCCGTGGCGATCGTCAGCGCTGCCAGCTCCGCCCTGCTGCTCCTGTCGGCCGACGACGCGTCGACCCGCCTCGGCGCCCGCATCATGGTCGTGGCCGGCGGGATCTCCCTGACCTTGGGCGCCCGCGCGTTCCGTGCGCGCATCCCCCGCACCGCCCTGCGTCTCGCCGGCGGTCTGGTGCTGGCCCCGTCGGTCGGTCTCGTCGTGTTCGACAGCGGGCTGTCGTGGCAACCGACCGCCGCCGTGCTGGCGACCGTCGCCGGGGTCCTGGTCGCGGTCGCCGGACTCGCTCTCGGGCGTGGTTGGAGATCGGTGTGGTGGGGACGGGTCGCCGAGGTCTTCGACACCCTCAGCGTCATCGCCCTGATCGGCACAATCCCTCTCGCGACGGGACTTTTCGAGACAGTCCGTCAATGGGCGGCATGACGCCCCGGGGACCGCGCCATGACTAGTGGGTGTCCATAGTCCAGAAGAACTAGAGTTCCGTAGGCGAAACAGACCATGTGTCGCTAACATGAGCGTGACCACACATCAGCACGACGCGCGAGAGCGCTGCCCGGAAGGAGGCTCGCCATGGCGAGCATCAGCAAGGAAGAACAGGCCCTCACACGTGGCGCCCAGATGGTGCAGTCGGCACGCGGTGACCTGACGAGCGAGCTCAACGCCCTGCGCGGTGCCATCGCCCCGCTCCAGACCGAGTGGCAGGGCTCCGGCGGTGCAAGCTTCACCAACGTCATGACCCGTTGGGACGAGAGCTCCAGCAAGATCATCGCAGCGCTCGACGAGTTCGAGGCCAACCTGCGGGCGTCCGACCAGACCTACACCGCCGCCGACGAAGAGCAGGCTGCCAACCTCGGCCGCCTCAACGCTCGTCTCGGCTGACCGAATCCACAGAAGGAGATCACCATGAACAACGGAAGACTCGCTGTCGACTTCGGCGGCCTCGAGCGCGGCCACGGCGACATCAACCGCGGCGCCGGCAAGCTCAAGGGCCGCCTCGACCAGCTCGAAGCAGAGCTCAACCCGCTGCGCGCCGACTGGACCGGTGCCGCCTCGGAGTCCTACCAGCAGGCCAAGGCCAAGTGGGACGGCGCGATGGAGGACATCCGCCTCCTGCTGGTCGACATCGCCACCCAGGTCTCGACGTCGAGCGCCGACTACCAGGCGACCGAGAGCCGCAACACCTCTCGATTCGCCTGACCCACCACCGGAACGATTCCGGACGTACATAGCGGAGCCGGGTGCCTCAGCACCCGGCTCCGCTGAAGTCCTCAAGGAGAGATCATGGCTGACCCCGACGCCCAGGACGCAGCCGCGCGCGCACGGGCCGACTCGCTCAACGTGTCGATCGCGGAGATCCGCAAGATCGCCAACTCGACGTTCGGCGATCTCCAGGACCAGACCCGGACCAAGGCCCAGCAGTTCTCCAGCGCCGATGTCGACGGTTCGGCGTTCAGCACCTATCCCGTGGCGCAGTCACTGGGTCAGCAGCACCAGGCCGCCGTCGCGGTGTTCACCCAGACCATGGACGGGGTCCTTCGAGATCTCGAGAGGTTCCAAGGTGCGCTGCTCGACTCGGCCAAGGAGTACGAGAACACCGACGACGCAGCCGCCGCGGCGTTGGCAGCGGTCGACAACAAGTTCTCCGACCGGGACACGCTCGACACCACGAACTCCTGGAACAGCGCCCGCCACGAGCAGGGCGACAGCCTGAAGACCCCCGAGAGCGACCAGCCCACCACGGCCGCGGAGCCTGTCGACCTGGCGGCTCCCGATTCCAGCGGACCGGCGGTCGACAACCCCGGCGAGGACCCCACGTTCAAATGAGCTCCACCGCCCTGCGCCGTGTCGGCGTCGCCCTCACTGCAGCCACGATGTCGGTGGCTGCAATGGCCGGCACGTCCCCAGCGGCGTCGGCGAAGGCGGCCGAACCCTGGTGGTTCTCAGCGCTGCGGCTGTCGGACGCGCACCAGAAGACCACCGGCGAGGGCGTCACGGTTGCCGTCATCGACACCGCGGTGGACACCAAGGTCCCTGACCTCGAGGGCGCTGACATCGAGTTCGGCGCAGCGTGCGAGCCGAACGACACGAGGTCCAAGCCCCGGATCGGTGACCCCGTCGCCAACCACGGCACGGCCATGAGCACGATCATCGTCGGTCAGGGCAGGGGCAACGGCTTGGACGAAGCCGGCATCACCGGCGCCGCGCCTGGAGCGACCGTCCGGTTCTACAACGACGAGCCCGACCCGCGGCAGACCGACCAGGACTGCGACGAGGCTGACACCGTCACGCTCTTCGATCGCGCCATCAGCGATGGCGTCGACATCATCAACTACTCAGCCACCAGCTCCTTCGGTCTCGAGGGCGTCATCCGCCAAGCCGTCGATGCCGGGATCGTGGTGGTGGCCAGCGCCGGCAAGCCGGGCGAAGGCATCTCGTCCCCGGCGTCGATCCCGGGCGTCGTCGCGGTGTACGCGGTCGACAAGAACGCCCGCCCGTGGAAGGGCAATCCACACATGGAGCCGACCAACTCCGCCGAAAGCTGGAAGTTCGGCTTCCCCGTGGTGTCCGCGCCGGGCGTCGACTTCCCCGCTGGGGCCATGGACAAGAACGGGACCTGGACGTCCGGCTACTCGCGGACCGGGACGTCGGACGCCACCGCGCTCGTCTCCGGACTCCTGGCCCTGCTGAAGTCGGCCCACCCGAAGGCCACGGGCAACCAGCTCATCCAGCACCTCATCCACCACACGAGTGACGAGAAGCTGGACTGGAACGTCCGCTACGGCTTCGGCATCGCCTCCATCACCGAGATGCTCCGTCATGACCCGACCACCTGGCCCGACGTCAATCCGCTGCTCAAGGGCCCGGAGCAGGCCATGGCAGACTTCCCCGCTGCCGGTGAGGGTGGGCAGACCCCGGCACCCGAACCCGACCGGAGTCCTGCGTCCGCTGCGTCCGACAGCGACGAGGGCGGCGGCACGCCGTCGTGGCTGTGGCCGACAGCGATCATCGGGGCACTCGCGATCATCGCCGTTCCCATGATCGCGAGGCGGCGCACGACCGAATCCGACACGACACGACGCACTGCCGAGGAGGCGGGATCATGACCGGACCCAACGAAGCCAAGCTCAGGCTGACGGACACCCTCAGGCCCGAGACCCTCGACAACGCCGAGGAGGGCTGGACCAAGGGCGAGAAGGGGTTGCGCGACGTCGCCGAGACCCTTGCCTCGGCCAAGAGCGAGCTCCTCGCCGCCTGGGAGGGCAAGCCTTCCGAGGCGGCCTCGACGGCCTTCGACCTGCTCGCCACGTCGGTGACGGATCGCGCAGACCTGATGAAGAATGCCGCGCAGGCCGTTCGTGACGCGAAGGCAGCGCTCGTTCGGGCCAAGAACGCGAGCCTGCCGGCGGTGCCCACGCTCCCGACCACACCGCAGCCCGGGTCGGACGGCAAGGTCTCCGACACGGCCAAGGCCGACTACGACGACGGGGTCACCGCGCACAAGGACGGGATCCAGGCGCGTGAGGCGAAGGCTGCCGAGATCCTCAACACGCTCGACACCGAGCTCGCCGAAGCGCGGCGGCTGCTCAGCACCGCGGCGCCCTACGACCCGACCTCCAAGCTCGACGACACGCAGGTCGACGGACCCGGTGGGCCCGGCAGCACGACGCCCGGCGGGACCAGGCCCGGCTCGCACGTCAGCTCGGGGTCGGCGAACGGCAGCACGGCCGTCATCGGCGGGACGGTCGGCGGCACGTCGGCCACGGCTGACGGCGAGCTCATCGGCACGGTCGGGGGCGGAGCGGTCGGCGTCGGACTCATCGGCGCCGGCGGCAAGAATCCCGAAAGCTCCGGCACCGGCGGCGGCAGCCAGGTCGGTGGCGCCGTCGGTGGCGGCGCGGTCGCCGCTGGCGGGATCGGCGCTGCACTCGGCGGGCTCCGCAACGTCCTGGGCGGCAAGGCCGGCGTCCCCGGTGCCGTTCCGTCGAGCGGATCGGCCGTCGGCGGCAACGCCGGCCGCCCCGGCGGAGCCGGAGGCGCCGCTCGCGCCGGAAGTCCCGTGATCGGCGGTCAGAACGGACAGACCGGTGCACGTACGGCCGGCACGCCCGGCACCTCCTCGACCGGCCGCGGAGCCGGTGCCACGGGTGGCCGTGGCGCCACTGGCGCCAGTGGCACCACGAGCGGGCGCAGCACGACAGGTGCTGGTGCGGGTGCTGGCGGCCGCGGCGGAGCACGTGGCGGGGCCGGGGCTGCGGGAGCAACCGGGCAGCGCGACAAGAACGACGACCAGACCCTCGACCACATCCGGTTCGAGGACGACTGGATCGAGGACGAGGACATCGCGCCCGGAGTGATCGAGTGAGCACCACCACCGGCGTCAGCGGCCTGGTGCGCGTGACCGTGACCGCGGGCGAGCGTCGCACCGACCTCGCACTCCCGGCGACCGTCAGCGTCGCCGACCTCCTGCCCGAGCTCGCCCGCAGCCTGGGCATGCTCGACCCCCTCACGGTGCACGCCGGCTTCCACCTGCACACCGTGGACGGCCAGCAGCTCAGCGGCTCGACCGGCCTGGCGTTCCAGAACGTCCGCGACGGTGCCGTGCTGACGCTGACCTCAGGCATCGACGACGAGCCGCCTCGGGTGTATGACGACGTCGTCGAGGCCATGGCCGATGTCGTCGAGCGCGACCTGCAGCCGTGGGAGCCGAGTGCTGCCCGACGCACCGCCCTCGCCGCGGCCGGGGTGCTGCTGGGTCTCGGCGCACTCGCCACCGGGCTGCAGCGGCCCAGCGTCGTCGCGGGGGCTCTGGCCGGGGTCGTCGCGATCCTGCTGACCGCCGCTGCCTTGGTGCTGGCCCGCGTCGAGAAGGAGCACGAGGTCGCGGTGCTGCTCGCCTGGGGCGGGGTCGCCTATGGCGCGGTGAGTGGGCTGACCGCCGTCGAGGGATCGACACTGCTGGCCGAGCCACTCGCCGTCGCCGGTGGGGTCGCGCTCGTCCTCGGGCTGATCTCGTTCGCCGGCCTGGTCGAGCACCGCAGCTTGATGCTCCCGGCTGTCATCGTCGGCGCGGTCGCCGCCGGCTCCAGCGGCGTCATCGCCGGCACCGACTTCCGGCCGGCCTCGGTCTACACCGTCGCGCTCACGATTGCCGTGCTCATCGTCGGCATCCTGCCGATCATCGCCCTGGCCGCGTCGGGCAACCGCTCGCCTGAGCCCCAGAATCCTGCTGACCTGCCCGTCGAGCCGGTCGCGGTCGAGGAGCGCCACGTACGCGACGGCGCCAGCCTCGGCCACGACGTCCTCCTGGCCTCGACGATCACGATCGGGCTGCTGGCCATCCTGATCGCGCCACTCGCCGTGACGCTCGGCGTCACCGGAGCCCTGACCGCGGTCTTCGCCTGCCTGATCCTGCTCCTTCGCACCCGGCAGCACCGCGCCGGCAGCGAGGTCTTCGCCGGTCTCGGCACCGGACTCGTCGGACTGATGTCGGTCGCCGTCAGCATCCTCGTGCTGCAGCCCGACTGGCGGCCGTCGCTCGCCGTGATCCTGGCCGCCACCGCGGCCGTCACCCTGGTCGTGACGCTGGTGCCCTCGACCCCGTCGGTCACCCGCGGACGTACTGCGGAGATCGTCGAGGTCATCGCCCTCGTCGCCATGCTTCCTCTGGTCATCACCGCCATCGGACTCGTTTCGACGGTCCGCTCATGAATCACGTACGATCTCTCGCCGACGATCTCGGCAGTCATCCATCAAGGAGAACCATGCATCCCGCACGCAAGCCCCTGGCGACCATCGCCATCACCCTCGGCACGTTCCTCGTGATGCTGGGCGCTCCGGCCCTGGCCGGCGCGGGTGACGGCAACGCGGACGAGCTGGACGCCAGCGCGATCGAGCAGACCCGTCCGGTCGTCCAGGTCGCGGCCGCGGACGAGGACGGCGAGGACGTCGTCGGGACCGACAACGGCACTGACGGCGGGACCGACGCTGACGCCGATGGCGGCACGGACGCCGACGCAGACGGAACCGCGATCGTCGGCCCGGGCGCCGCGGTCGCAGCCGACAGCGTCGCGGTCGAGGGCATCGCCGTGAGCGGCGACGCAGTCGTCGCCGACGGCGCCGCGGTCGCCACCGACGGTGTCCTCACCGACTCCGGGACCGATCAGGGCGGCAACGGCGACAACGGCAATGGCAACAACGGCACCGGCAACGACGGCGGCGCAGGTGCAGGCGGGGGCAACGGCGCCGGCAGCAGCGACGACGGCAACTCCACCGGCGCTGACGGTGGCGGCGACCCCAGCCCGGCCGCCGACGACCCGGTCCTGGGTGATGCCGGCGCCGTGGCTCCGGCCGCTCCCGACCAGGGCACCGACCGCACCCTCCCGGATGCCGGTGGTCCGGCGTCGATGATGGTCCTGCTGTCGGGCTTCGCGCTCGTCATCGCCGGTGTCGTCGTCCTGTCGCACGGCCGCGTCCGCGTCGCTCGTCACCGCGCTGCCTGACGAGAGCTCCACATGGCCAGCAAGCGCGACCTCGTCGAAGCCCACAGCTTCAACCGCAGTCGCCTGGTCACCGCGTTCCTGAGCGGTGCACCGGGCGGCCGCGAGGTCGAACCCGCTCGCTACGGCCGCATGCTGGTCGGTGGCGTCGTGCTGGCAGGTCTCCTGCTGGCCGGCGCCGCCGTGTCCGGCAAGCTGTCCCAGCCGGTCGACAAGAACTGGCTGGACCCCGGCGTCATGGTGGTCGGCAAGGAGAGCGGTTCACGCTTCCTGCCCGGCGACAAGGGGAACGTCGGGACCCTGTTCCCCGTCCTCAACACCGCGTCGGCCCGGCTGGCCTACGCCAAGCCCGACGGGACACCCCTCAAGGTGATCTACGTCCCCGACGAGGAGATCGCCAAGCGGCCCGTGGGCCTGACGCTGGGCATCCCCGATGCGCCGGACGTCCTGCCGGGTGAGTCCAAGCTCATCGACACGGGCTGGACGGCCTGCACCAACGAGCAGCGTGGTCTGACGGTCCGGCTCGCCGAGAAGCCGGGAGCCGAGGCCGCGACCAACCGCGCTATCCTCGTCCGCGGCGGCGCCGACGACGCGCAGTTCGTGATCGCCGGCAGCCACCGCTACCCGGTGCCCAAGGGCGACGACGGCGTCAACGTCCTGCGGTCGTTCCAGCTCGACGGCACGCCCGCCTACCCGGTGTCCTCGGCCTGGCTCGACCTCGTGACCCCCGGGTCGCCGCTCAAGCCGTTCCGCATCCCGGGCTTCGGTGCCCCGGTCGACGATCCCCAGGGCAAGCTGCAGAAGGCTGGCACCCCGGTCCTGGTCGACGGTCGCGGCTACGTGCTCGTCGACGAGGGCGTGCTGCCGCTGAGCGACTTCGCCTACGCCCTCTACAAGAACGCGGCCGAGGCCCGCAACCTCCCCGAGGTCCAGCTCAGTGCCGGCGACCTCGCCGGGATCGACACGATCTCGTCGCTGTCCGAGCGGCCCTATCCTGCCGACTGGCCCAGCGAGAACGTCACGGCGTTCAACGGCTCCGCCCCGTGCCTCCTGCTCCGCGCCGGCCAGGATCCTGAGGACACCGCGAGGGCCGTCCTCGCCCGCCCGACGAACGACGCCGCGCTGGCCACCCGCAACGAGGTCGTGACCGACGTGCAGACAGGTCACGGCGCACTCGTCCGCGCGACGACCACGGGCTCGGCCACCGACGCGACTCCGCTCTACCTCCTGGACTCGCTCGGCACCCGGTACGCCGTCGGCTCGTCCGCCGACCCGCAGTCGCAGGACTACCGCCCGACGACCCGCAGCGCCCTGGGCTATCACGACGTCGATCCCCAGGCCGTCCCGCAGGCGTGGGTCGCACCCTTCGAGGACGGGCCCGCGCTGCTGCGCACCCTGGGAGGCAAGGCGGCCACACCGTGAGCCTGCGCGCGTGCGCGGTGGCCCTCGCGGTCGGCCTGGTGCCGATCACCCCCGTCGTGCTGGCGGCCCCGGCTCCCGCGGCGGAGAGCGATCAGCCCTGCGAGTCCGGCGTCACGAGGTACATCGACGACCCGTCGGCCGCGCGCAACCTGGACCAGCTCGGCTTCCCCGAGGCGTGGAAGATCGCGACCGGCAAGGGCGTCCGGGTCGCGGTGATCGACTCAGGCGTGAACGCCGGCAACGCTCACTTCGCCGGCGCGCTCGAGAAGGGTCGCTCGTTCGTCGGCGGCAGCGCGCAGGACGACGACTTCGGCCACGGCACGGCGGTCGCCGGCATCATCGCGGCCCGCCGCCACGAGGGCTCGGTCCTGGTCGGCGCCGCCCCCGACGCGACGATCGTGCCCGTGCGCACCTATGAGGACACCCCTGACACCGCGCTGCTCGCCAAGGGCATCCGCTGGGCGGCGGAGCAGGACGTCGATGTCATCAACGTGTCGGTCAGCACCGGCCCGAACGACACGGCCCTGCCCGAGCTCCGCTCCGCCGTGAAGTACGCCGTCAGCACCGGAGCGATCATCGTCGCGTCGGGCGGCAACCAGGGCGAGCTCGCCCCGCTGACCCAGAAGCGCTTCCCGGCAGCGCTGCCAGGCGTCATCGGGGTCGCCGCGACGCGGTCCAACGGCACCGTCGACGACTGGTCGATCCACGGGCCGCACAACGACGTCGCCGCCCCCGGCGAAGAGGTCCTCATCGCGTTCCTCGGCAATGGCGACTGCCTCGGGGGCGCGAACGGTCGCGCGTACACCAGCTGGGCCACGGCGTACGTGAGCGGCCTGGCCGCCGCCCTGCGCGAGGAGTTCCCCGACGCCACGGCCAAGGAGATCACCAACCGCATCCTCGACACCGCGACCCGGCCGGTGCGCAGCCGTCGCGACAACCTGCAGGGCTGGGGTGTCATCCAGCCGTACGCCGCTCTGACCAAGTCCGTCAGCAGCGAGCCGGGCACGACCGACACCGACGACGCGCAGTCCGCCCGAGGCGGCATCGAGCCGCTCAGCCTCGAGTCGGACCCGATGCAGCCGTCCCGAACCGCGATGCTCTGGTGGGCCATCGGGTCCCTCGGCGTCGCCGGGGTCGCCCTCGTGCTCCGGCCGTGGATCCGCAAGCTCCGCAAGAGCTGAAGCCCACCGTCGCCCGGCCTCCGGTGGAACAATGACCGCGTGGCCAACGAAGACCTCGTCCTGCTGCGCAGGGCCCGCGACACGATGGACCGTGACTACGCCAAGCCTCTCGACGTCGAGGCGCTGGCCCGCGTCGCCCTCATGTCGCCCGGCCACTTCTCCCGCAGCTTTCGTGCCGCGTTCGGCGAGACTCCGTACGGCTACCTCATGACCCGGCGCATCGAGCGTGCGATGGCGCTCCTGCGCCGTGGGGACCTGTCCGTGACCGAGGTCTGCTTCGCGGTCGGCTGCTCCTCGCTCGGCACGTTCAGCACGCGCTTCTCCGAGCTCGTCGGCGAGAGCCCCAGCGCGTACCGGGCCCGCGAGCACGGCGACGAGGAAGGCGTCCCGGCGTGCATCGCCAAGGTGCTCACCCGTCCCCTCCGGCAGCGGCCGGGCGCCTGCTGACGCCGAATCATCTCGCCCGCACGTCTTCCCAAGATGTGACGTGCGCCACTAGGTTCGGTCCGGGCCCGAAGGGTCGGAGGGAGCACGTCCGCCTAGGAGGCACCGCATGTCGCTGGTCACCCGAGCACGTCCATTCGTCGGAGCACTGAGCCTGGTCCTCGCCGGGTTCCTGTTCGTGCCCGCACCCGCGCAGGCCGACGGCCCCGGCGTCGGCACGCCGTACGTCGTGTCGGTCGGCGACTCCTACATCTCCGGCGAGGCGGGGCGCTGGGCCGGCTCGTCGAACGCGAGCGCCTCGCGGGCAGACGCACTGGGCGGCACGGCGTACTTCGACAACGCTTCAGGCACCGCGGAGCAGATCAACCGGTGCCATCGCAGCAAGAGCGCCGAGATCCACATCGGTGGCGGGGTGCAGAGCGCCAATCTCGCGTGCTCCGGCGCCAGGACGACCACGTCCGACGGCAGCGAGTTCAAGCCCGGGCTCGACTTCTACGACAACGGCGCCGGCAAGCAGGGCCAGGCCAAGATGCTGCAGCAGTTCGCCGCGACCCACAACGTGAAGATGGTGACGGTCTCGATCGGCGGCAACGACTTCAACTTCGCCAGCATCGTGCAGTCCTGCGTGACGGACTTCCTCGCGTCGCCGTCGTGGTGGAAGGACTACTGCAAGGACGACAGCAGCGTCGTCGCCAACTTCACGACAGCCAACGTCGCAGCGGTCAAGGCGCGGATCGCGAACGCGTACGCCAACGTCCGGACCGCGATGCGCAACGCCGGCTATGCCGACAGCTCGTGGACCATGCTCGTGCAGAACTACCCGTCGCCGGTCCCCAACGGCTCGGGCTTCCGCTACAGCCAGAGCGGCTACACGCGACAGAGCACCGGCGGCTGCGGGTTCTGGAACGCCGATGCCGACTGGGCCAACGGCACCGCGCTGCCGACGATCAACAACACCGTGACCGGCGCGATCAGTCAGGCCGGCATCACGAACGCCAGGACCCTCGACCTGTCGTCGTCCTTCAACGGCCGCCGGCTGTGCGAGAGCGGTGTCGGCCTGTACGAGGAGGTCGGCCTCGCCAGCTGGACGGCACCCACGGCGGTCGACCGCACGGAGTGGGTCAACCAGATCCGGACCGTCACGACGGCCGGCAGCAGCCCGTACTACATCCAGGAGTCGTTGCACCCCAACTACTGGGGCCAGCTCGCGACCCGGTCGTGCGTGCGTCAGGCGTACAACGCCGGTGCACCCAGGAGCGGCACCTGCGTGCGCACGGGCACGGGACTCTCGTCCGCCGGCGAACCGCGCATGACCCTGCAGTAGCGCTCGAGTCGCAGGTCTCCCGGGGCGGTGGCACCATGTCTGGAATGACACGCCCCGGGGGACGATCATGACCGACTCGACCAGCAGCGCCCGCAAGCGACCGGCACCGACCGAGGACCTGACCCGGTCCGTCACCGGCCGGCTGCTGTTCTTCTACGTCCTCGGGGACGTCCTCGGCTCGGGCATCTACGCGCTCATCGGCATCATGGCGTTCGAGGTCGGTGGCGCGTTCTGGCTGTCGTTCGTCGTCGGCGTGACGATCGCGCTGATGACCGGCTTCGCCTACGCCGAGCTGATCACGAAGTACCCACAGGCAGCTGGGGCCTCGTTGTACGTCCACAAGGCCTTCGGCAAGCGACCCGTCACGTTCATCGTGACCTTCAGCCTGCTGGCCGCGACGATCTCGGCCGCAGGAGCGCTGTCGCTGACGTTCGGTGGTGAGTACTTCGAGGCGTTCATCGAGGACGTCCCGCCGACGCTGGTCGCGGTCGTCTTCATCGTCCTGCTCTCGCTGCTCAACTTCCGCGGCATCTCGGAGTCGGTCTGGGCCAACCTCGTCATGACCCTGATCGAGTCGGCCGGACTGCTCATCATCCTCATCATCGGCGCCGTCGTGCTGGGCAAGGGCGACGCCGACCTCTCGCAGCCGTTCGAGCTCAACGACGGCAACCCGGCGCTCGTGGTGCTGGGCGGTGCCGCGATCGCCTTCTTCGCGATGACCGGCTTCGAGAACGCCGCCAACCTCGCCGAGGAGACCCGCAACCCCAGCAAGGTATTCCCCAAGGCACTGCTCGGCGGCATGGCCCTCGCCGGCGCGCTCTACCTGCTCATCGCGTTCATCGCGTCGATGGTCGCGCCGATCAAGGACCTGGCTGCCGACGAGGGCGAGGGCGGCAACCTGCTGACCGTCGTCGAGGCCGGCCCCATCGCCATCCCGGCGATCGTGTTCTCCGGCATCGCGCTCATCGCGGTGACGAACACGACCCTCGCCTCGCTGGTCGCCCAGTCGCGCATCATGTACGGCATGGCGCGGCAAGGCGTCATGCCGCGGATCTTCGCGCGTACGCACGCCACGCGGCGCACCCCCTGGGTGTCGATCCTGTTCACTGCGATGCTCGTGATCATCCTGCTGATCACGACCGACATCGGCACGCTCGCCGACGTGACCGTCCTGTTCCTCATCACGGTCTACGGCATGGTGTGCCTCTCGGCGCTGGTGCTGCGCCGCCAGCCGGTCAAGCACGACCACTACACCGCCCCGACGTGGATCCTGGTGCTCGGCATCGCCAGCAACATCGCACTGCTCGTCTACACGGCCGTCGAGAAGCCTGACTCGCTGATCTACTGCGCCGTGCTCCTCGCGATCGGCGGCGCCCTCTACTTCGTCAACGACTACTTCACGAAGGGCGATCCGCCGCCCCTCGACGAATCAGCACTCGAGGTCTGACCCAGGTCCAGGAGGACACCATGCACGTACTCATCGCCACCGACGGCTCGCAGATGTCGCTCGAAGCCGCCCGGCACCTCATGACGTTCGCCGACCCGACGTCGATCGACGCCGTCGCGGTGCTCGCGGTCGTGAGCCCCATGGCTGCCGTGCCGTTCGCCAACGAGGCGGACCCGGCTCGCGAGGACATCGAGGACATGTCGTTCCGCCGTGCCGCGGAGCGGGCGACCCTCGCGATCGCCGACGAGATCTCCGCCTGGGGTCCGTCGACGACGACGCACGTACGCGGCGGGTCGCCGGCCGGCGAGATCGTCAAGGCTGCGCGGGAGCTCGGCTCAGGACTCATCGTCATGGCCAGCCGCAGCAGCTTCACCGAGGCCGTGCTGATGGGCTCGGTGGCGCACCGGGTGCTCAACCACGCCCCGTGCCCCGTGCTGGTGCACCGCTCGCCGACGCGCCCCCTGCGGGGCTAGGACGTCGGGTCCTCGCCGACCCGCACCAGCAGCTTGCCGAAGCTCTTGCCCTTGAGCAGCCCTGCGAACGCCTCGGGCGCCTGCTCGAGCCCGTCGACGACGTCCTCACGGTGCCGCAGCGAGCCGTCGCTCAACCAACCCGCGGCCTCGGACTGGAACGAGGCGTGGTGCGTCTTGACGAACTCGGTCTGGATGAACCCGCGGACCGTGAGGCTCTTGGTCAGGATCGTGGACATCAGGCGCGAGGACCGGTCGGGGCCCGGCGGCAGCTCGGTGTCGTTGTAGTGCGCGACCAGCCCGCACACCGGCACCCGGGCGTACGTGTTGAGGCGTGGCAGCACGGCGTCCCACACGTGCCCGCCGACGTTCTCGAAGTAGACGTCGATGCCGTCGGGCACCGCGGCCTCGAGGTCGTCGGCGAACGTCGGCGAGCGGTGGTCGAGCGCGACGTCGAAGCCGAGCTCCTCGAGCCACGCGACCTTGTCGGGTCCGCCGGCGATGCCGACCGCGCGGGCGCCCTTGATGCGCGCGATCTGGCCGACGGCCGATCCGACCGGTCCGGCCGCTGCCGCGACGACGACGGTCTCGCCGGGCTGCGGCCGGCCGATCTCGAGCAGTCCGGCGTACGCCGTGAAGCCCGGCATGCCGAGGACGCCGAGCGCCGTCGAGATCGGGGCCTGAGCGGGATCGAGCTTGCGCACGTGACGCGCCGGCGCGACGCCGTACGCCTGCCAGCCCGTGTACGCGAGCACGATGTCGCCGGGCGTCAGGCCCGGGTCGCGAGACTCCACGACCTCGGCGACCGTGCCGCCCTCCATGACCGCACCGAGCTCGACCGGCGCGGCGTACGACTTGGCAGCGCTCATGCGGCCCCGCATGTAGGGGTCGAGGGACAGATAGATGGTGCGGAGGAGCACCTCGCCGTCGGCCGGTTCCGGCACCGGCACGGACTCGACCGTGAAGTGCTCCGAGGTGGGTTCACCGTGCGGACGGGCGGCGAGCAGGATGCGGGTGTTGTTCGTGGCGTCAGTCATCACCGTCGACCGTACCGTCGGCCCCCAGCGAGCCCTGACAGGATGGGGCCATGACTCAGGGCACGACCTTCTGGCGGTCGATCGAGGCGATCCACGACGTCGTCTACTTCGCACCCGACGCCAAGCAGCGCTACGAGGCGATCGGCCTCAAGGGCTACTGGATGGGCTACATGGCATCCCGCTCCGCAGCGGTCGGCACGCCTCCGCCAGAGCTCGTGGTCGCCCTGTTCCAGGGCTTCGCCCCGCGGGTGGTCGAGCGTGCGCTGCCGGATGCGTGGTCCATGGCGTCGCGCGACGACATCCTGGGTGCGCGGTACGAGCTGGCGCGTGCGGCACTCGCGACGGCCCTGTCGGGTGCCGACGCCGCCCACCTCGCCGCCGAGCTGGCGGCGATCACGCGAGGCATCGACTTCGCCGGCAAGCCGCTCGCGGCAGCGCACCAGTCGCTGCCCGAGCCCGCGGACGACGCCGGCCGGCTGTGGCATGCCGCCACCGTGATCCGCGAGTACCGCGGCGACTGCCACGTCGCCGTGCTGACATCCGCAGGGCTCGACGGCGCCGCGGCGAACGCGCTCGCCGTGGCGGCGGGCCTGGCCGGGGAGCAGCAGCGCAGCATGCGGGGCTGGACCGAGGACGAGTGGGCGGCGGCGACCAGCCGCCTGGTGACCCGCGGCTGGGTCGACCCCGACGGCGCGATCACCGAGACCGGGCGATCGGCGCGCCAGCAGATCGAGGACGCGACGGATCGCGTGTGCGCCGCCGGTCTCGACCGCGAGGCGACCGGCCGGACGATCACGATCGAGGAGCCGCTGCTGGGCCTGGCGCGGGCCGTCGAGGCCTCTGGCGCGGTGTCCTACCCCAATCCCACGGGCGTACGTCGGCCCTAGCCCATACGGTGGAGGCATGGCCAAGGCATCGTCGCCGGCGGTGGAGATCGAGGTGGACGACAAGGTCGTGCGCGTCAGCAACCCCGACCGGGTCTACTTCCCCGATCACGGCTGGACCAAGCTCGACCTCGTCGACTACTACCTCGCGGTCGGCGACGGCATCGTCAACGCGCTGTACGAACGCCCGTGCATGCTGCACCGCTTCCCCAAGGGTCTCGCCGGCGACAAGGTCCACCAGAAGAAGCTGCCGCCGGGCGCACCGCCGTGGGTCAAGACCGTCAGCGTGCACTTCCCGCGCTTCGACCGCGACGTCCACGAGCTCTGCGTCACCGAGCTCGCCTCGGTGATCTGGGCGGTGCAGATGTCCACCGTCGAGTTCCACCCGTGGAACAGCCGCAAGGCCGACGTCGAGAAGCCTGACGAGTGGCGCATCGATCTCGACCCGGGACCCGACTGCGACTTCGCCACCGTGCAGCGGGTGGCCCGGGTCGCCGAGGAGGTGCTCGACGAGCTCGGCGCGACCGGTTTCCCCAAGACCTCGGGCGGCTCCGGCCTGCACGTCTACGTGCGCATCGAGCCGGAGCACGAGTTCAAGGACGTACGCCGCGGAGCTCTCGCCTTTGCCCGCGAGGTCGAGCGACGAGCACCCGACGACGTCACGACGACGTGGTGGCGCAAGGACCGTGACCCCGCGCAGCTGTTCGTCGACTACAACCAGAACGCCCGCGACCACACGATCGCGGCGGCCTACTCGGTGCGCGGGTTCCCTGACGGCCGGGTCTCGACGCCGATCCGGTGGGACGAGGTCGACGACGTCGATCCGCACGACTTCACGATCGCAACCGTGCCGGCCCGCTTCGCCGAGCTCGGAGATCTCCACGCCGGCATCGACGAGGCGGTGTTCGACTTCGCCCCGCTGCTGGAGTGGGCCGACCGGGACGAGCGCGAAGGCGCCGAGCCGCCTGTCGACCCCGAGGACTGACCTCAGCCCTCGTGACGCAGGAGGTAGGCGTCCATGGCCCAGCCCGCTTCGGCCTTGGCGGCGGCGCGGGCTTCGTCGAGCTGCGCCGCGACGTCAGCCACCCGGCCCTCGACGAGCCTCTCGCTCGAGGTGCCGAGGTTGGCTCCCCACCAGATGTGCCAGTCCGCCAGGCCGTCGAGCTCGATGCGGGCGCTCAGCATCACCAGGATGTTGTCGGCGCCCGCAGCGACCGCGGCGCGGAGCCGGCGTGCCGTCGTGACCGTGATGGGCTGGCCGATCTCGTGCAGGACGATCCGGTGCCGCGCGGCGAGCAGTTGCAGGCTCGAGATGCCCGGGATCACGTCCCACTCCGCCTCCACGTTGCCCCTCGCGAGGATGCGCTCGACGATGCGGATCGTGGAGTCGTAGAACGCGGGGTCGCCCCACACGAGGAAGCCGACGTCGCCGGGCCGCTCCAGGATCGCCTGCTCGTACGCCTCGGCGCGCGCCTCGTGCCAGTCGATGACGGCGCCGCGATAGTCGGCAGGATCTGCGCGGTCGCGCTCCGGGTCGCGCACGGCCACGACCTGGGCGCCCGACCCGACATGCCGGGTGAGCAGCGCCTGCCGGGCCGCGAGCAGCGGGTCGTCGGGTCCCTTGTCGGCCACGACGAAGTACGCCACCGCATGCATCGCGGCGACCGCCTCGAGCGTCACCTGGTCCGGGTCGCCGGGGCCGATCCCGATGACCCGGATGCGCCTCAAGCCCGGTCCTCCAGGTCGCCCTCGATGTCGAGGTAGACCTGCTGCATCGCCGCGAGGACCTCGGGATCGGGCTCGGCCCACAGGTCGCGGTCGGCCGCCTCGTTGAGGCGCTCGATGATGCCGCGCAGCGCCCACGGGTTCGACTTCTTCATGAAGTCCTGGTTGACCTCGTCGAGGACGTACTCCTTGGCGAGCGTGTCGTACATCCAGTCGTGGACGACGCCGGTCGTGGCGTCGAAGCCGTAGAGGTAGTCCACCGTCGCGGCGAGCTCGAACGCGCCCTTGTAGCCGTGCCGCTGCATCGCCCCGATCCAGCGCGGGTTGACGACGCGGGCGCGGAACACGCGCGTCGTCTCCTCCTGCAGGGTCCGCGTGCGCACGGCGTCCGGCGTCGTCGAGTCGCCGACGTACGCCTTCGGGTCGGAGCCGGTGAGCGCGCGCACCGTCGCGACCATGCCGCCGTGGTACTGGAAGTAGTCGTCGGAGTCGGCGATGTCGTGCTCGCGGGTGTCGATGTTCTTGGCGGCCACCGCGATGCGCTTGTAGTTGGCCCGCATGTCGTCGGCCGCCGGAGCGCCGTCGAGGTCGCGGCCGTACGCGAATCCGCCCCACGCGGTGTAGACCTCGGCGAGGTCGTTGTCGTCGCGCCAGTTGCCGGCCTCGATGACCTGGAGGATCCCCGCGCCGTACGAGCCGGGCTTCGAGCCGAAGATCCGGGTCGTCGAGCGACGCGCGTCGCCGTGCTCGGCGAGGTCGCGCTGCGCGTGCGCACGTACGTAGTTGAGTGCATCGGGCTCGTCGAGCTCGGCGACCTGGCGGATCGCGTCGTCGAGGATGCCGATGACGTGCGGGAAGGCATCACGGAAGAAGCCGGAGATGCGGACCGTCACGTCGATGCGCGGCCGCGCCAGCTCGTCGAGCGGGACGACCCGCAGGCCGTTGACCCGGCGGGAGGCCGGGTCCCACTCCGGCTCGACGCCGATCAGCGCCAGCACCTCGGCGATGTCGTCGCCGGACGTACGCATGGCGGAGGTGCCCCAGACCGACAGCCCGACCGAGCGGGGGTACTCGCCGGTGTCGGCGAGGTGCCGCTCGATCAGCGAGTCGGCCATGGCACGGCCGGTCTCCCACGCGAGCCGGGACGGGACGGCCTTGGGGTCCACGGTGTAGAAGTTGCGGCCGGTCGGCAGCACGTTGACGAGGCCACGCAGTGGCGAGCCCGAGGGGCCGGCCGGGATGAACCCGCCCTCCAGCGCGTGCAGCACGTGGTCGAGCTCGTCGGTGGTCCTGGCCAGTCGCGGCACGACCTCGGTCGCGGCGAACTCGAGCACCTGCACGACCTCGGGCACGTCGGTGAGCGTCCTGGCAGCCGCCGGGTCCCAGTCAGCGTCCTCCATGCCCTGCACCAGGCCACGGGCCTGCTCCTCGACCTCGTCGATGGCGCCGAGAGCCGCATCGGCCTTGAGGCCGAGCGCAGCCCGGAGCCCCGGGACGGCCCCGGTCTCGCCGCCCCAGATCTGGCTGGCCCGCAGGATCGACAGCACGAGGTTGACCCGCGCCTCACCCGACGGCGCCTGGCCCAGCACGTGCAGGCCGTCGCGGATCTGCGCGTCCTTGATCTCGCACAGCCACCCGTCGACGTTGAAGATGAAGTCGTCGAAGTCGTCCTCGTCCGGGATGTCGTCGAGGCCGAGGTCGCGGTGCATCTCCGCGGCCCGCATGTGGGTCCAGATCTGCGACCGGATCGCCGGGAGCTTGGCCGGGTCCATCGCCGCGATGTTGGCGTACTCGTCGAGCAGCTGCTCCAGCTTGGCGATGTCGCCGTATGACTCCGCGCGCGCCATCGGCGGGATCAGGTGGTCGACGATCGTGGCGTGGGCCCGACGCTTGGCCTGCGCGCCCTCACCCGGGTCGTTGACGAGGAACGGATAGATCAGCGGCAGGTTGCCGATCGCGGCATCGGTGCCGCAGGCCGCGGAGAGCGCGGCGTTCTTGCCCGGCAACCACTCCATGGACCCGTGCTTGCCGAGATGGACGACCGCGTGAGCGCCGAACTCCTGCTCGACCCACCGGTAGGCGGCCAGGTAGTGGTGCGACGGCGCCATGTCGGGATCGTGGTAGATCGCGACGGGGTTCTCGCCGTAGCCACGAGGCGGCTGGATCATCAGCACGACGTTGCCGGCCCGGATCGTGGCCAGCACGATCTCCTGGTCGTCGTTGACGAACAGCTTGCCGGGCGCCGGGCCCCACGCCTCGAGCATCGCCTCGCGCAGGTCGGGGTGGAAGCCCTCGAACCAGCCTGCGTACTGCGCTGCCGGGATGCGGACGTGGCTCTCGGTCAGCTGCACCTGGGTGAGCCACTCCTCGTCCTGGCCACCGGCGGCGATGAGGGCGTGGATCAGGGCGTCGCCGGCCTCGGTCAGGTCGTCCAGCTCCAGGCCGGGGACCTCTCCGGGCGCGCCGAGGTCGTAGCCGGCGTCGCGCATCTCGCGCAGCAGGCGGATCGTCGACACCGGGGTGTCGAGGCCGACGGCGTTGCCGACCCGGCTGTGCTTGGTCGGGTACGCCGACAGCATCAGCACGATCTTGCGATCCGCGGGCGCGACGTGGCGCAGTCGCGCGTGGGCGACCGCGATGCCGGCGACGCGGGCACAGCGCTCGGGGTCGGCGACGTAGCGCGGCAGGCCGTCCTCGTCGATCTCCTTGAACGAGAACGGCGCGGTGATGATGCGGCCGTCGAACTCGGGGATCGCGATCTGGTTGGCCGAGTCGAGCGGGGTGACACCATCGTCGGAGGCCGCCCAGTCCTCCCGGCTCGACGTCAGGCACAGGCCCTGCAGGATCGGGATGTCGAGGGCCTTCATGCGCTCGACGTCCCACGACTCGTCGTCACCGCCGGCGCTGACGGTGCCGGGCTTGGTGCCGCCGGCCGCCAGCACCGTGACGACCAGCGCGTCGAGGGTGCCGAGCTCGGTGAACAGCTCGTCCGGCGCAGCCCGGAGCGAGGACGAGAAGATCGGCACGCCGTACGCCTGACCGGTCGCGTCGATCGCGTCGGCGAGCTGGTGCGCGAACGCGCTGTTCCCGGATGCCTCGTGCGCCCGGTAGTACAAGACGCCGACTCTCGCCTTGCGTGAGTGGGGCTCGGGAGACTTTCCAGACGTGTCCAAGCCCTCCGAGCTCCGGGGCACGACCCCGAACTCGGGCAGGACGGCGGGCGGCTCGAAGCCCTCTCCCGTCAGCAGGACGGTGTCGGAGAGGAACGCGTGCAGCTGGGCGAGGTTGGCCGGGCCGCCCTCGGCGAGGTAGACGTGGGCGTCGGCGCAGATGCCGATCGGCACCGTCGACTGCTCCATGAGCTCGGCGTTGGGGGTCTGCTCGCCGCCCAGGACGACCATCGGCTTGCCGGTCGCCCGGATGCGCTCGAAGCCCTCGCACAGGTCCTGCGGAGACCCGAGGATGCGGGCGACCACGAGGTCCGCCGACTCGATCGCCGCCGCCATCTCCTGGTGCCCCGGACGGGCCGGGTTGGCGTACGTGTAGTCGGCCCCGCTCGCGCGGGCCGACAGCAGGTCGGTGTCGGACGTGGACAACAGCGCGATGCGCGTCATGTTCCTCCTCGGGGTTCTCGCCCCGTCTGGTGGGTTGCTCCACGCCCAGTGTCTGGCTGGCCTGACGGCGACACAGTGGCGGAACCGCTCCGGAGTTGCACCGGATTCCTGCGACGTGGAAGTGCTCGTCAGCCTACCGGGCCGATCAGGAGTCATACTGGCCGACGTGACTCTCACCCGATCAGCCGCGGACATCCTCAGCCAGCCCAGCGCCATCGTCGTCGGCACCGACGGATCGTGCGTCACCAACCCGGGTCCGACCGGCTGGGCGTACGTCGCGGACGACGGCGCCTCGGCGTGCGGCGGGCTGCTGCAGGGCACCAACAACATCGGGGAGCTGCTGGCCGTCGAGAACGCGTTGCGCGACTTCGCCGATCGCCCTCTCGTGATCCAGGCCGACTCGTCCTACACGATCGGCTGCTCGACGACGTGGGCCAGCGGGTGGGCCCGCAACGGGTGGCGCAACTCCAAGAAGGAGACGGTCGCCAACGTCGAGATCGTCCAGGCGATCTACGCCTTGATGCAGGCGCGCCGCGACGCCGGCGCTCCCGTGTTCTTCCAGAAGGTCAAGGCGCACCTGACCGACCTCACGGTGTGGCCCCTCAACGTGGCCGCCGACGCGCTGGCCGGGCAGGCCTCGGCCCGTGCGGCCCGAGGCGACGTCGCCGAGGTGCGTACGACAGGGCTGCCCAGCGGCACCAACGGCTGATGCCCGACGAGGACGACATGGCCCTCGACCTCGCCGCCGAGGTCGGGCCCTTCTTCGTCCTCGACCGCTGGATCGCCGATGCCGGCTGGCGCCCGCTGACCGAGCTGATCGACCGGCCCGACGTGCTCGCCGAGCGCGTGACCACGGCGCGCTCGATGCTGGCCGAACGGTCGCGTGTCCCGGTCGACGAGATCGAGGAGCGCGCGACGGCCTCGATCGTGTTCCTCGGTCTGGCCGCCCGGCTCGTGTCCCCCGCGTTCGCCGCCGCCGCCCTCGCCGACCGGGTTCCCGACCTGCACCTCGACGCGTTGTGGTGGCAGCCGGTGACCGGCGGCCCGTGGCCGCTGGCGCGCTCCGCGACCGACGGCTCGCGGGCGACCGGCGATCTCGCCGAGGACCTCGACACTCGCGTGCTGGTCGACCTCGTCGCCCCGGTCCTCGAGGCGTTCGGACGTACGTTCGGGATCTCCTCGCAGGTCCTGTGGGGCAATGTCACATCGAGCCTCGCCGGCGCACTGGCGATGCTGCGGACCGCCCGCCCGGATCGTGCCGCGATCGCGACGCAGCTCGTGACGCAGCTCCTGGAGCACGGCACCCTCACCGGCACCGGCGACCTCACGGGGCCCACGTTCGTACGTCGTTCGTGCTGCCTGTTCTACCGCGTCCCGGGCGCCGGGATCTGCGGTGACTGCGTCCTCGACGAGGCGCCGACTCCGGCATGACCGGCCGCAGGATCGTCCGGCACGGCCGTGACACCATGACGGGGTGACGAATCGTTCCCACCCCGACCGGTGCCCCGGGGTCCTGCGCCCGTGGATCGCGGGCGACGGCGCGATCGTCCGGCTCCGGCTCGTCGGCGGCGTGCTGCAGACCTCAGCCCTGCGTGACCTGGTCGGCATCGCCGCCGACTACGCCGACGGCACGATCCTGCTGACCAAGCGGACCAACCTGCAGCTCCGCGGCATCGACCACTCCGACGGCTGCGTGCCGGCGGTGCTCGTGGACGCGATCGCCGAGAGCGGCCTCCTGCCGTCGCCGAGCCATGAGCTCGTGCGCAACATCATGGTGTCGCCGCTCACGGGTCGGGTCGCGGGCCGAGCCGACCTGCGCGAGACGGCGCGCACGCTCGACCACCTGCTGTGCGCGGAGCCCGACTTCGCCGCCCTGGCCGGCCGCTTCCTGTTCGTCCTCGACGACGGCCGCGGCGACGTCTCGTCGCGCTCCCTCGACCTCGGCCTGATGGCGGTCGACGCCGAGACCGCCCAGCTGCGGGCCGGTTCCCACCACTGGGGACCGCTGGTCCCGCTGGACGAGGCGCCCGGTGCCCTGCTGTCGTACGCCGCGGCGTTCCTCGCGTCGCGAGGTGACGGCGAGACCGCCCTCTGGCACGTCGACGAGCTTCCTGAGGGCGGCGCCGAGCTGCTCGGCATCCATCACGCGCGTGACCTGCGGACCCAGGTCAGCGCCCTCCCGCCGCCGTACGGCATCATCGCGCAGGACGACGGCCGCAGCGCCGAGCACCTGGCGGTGCCCGACGGCCTGCTCACCCCCGAGCTCGCCGCCGAGATCCTGGGCCGTGCCGGCTCCGAGGTGATCGTGACGCCGTGGCGCAGCATCGTCATCCCCGACCTGGAGAGCGCCCCGTGACCCCCAAGCAACCGACTCGCCGCTACGACTACGTCGCCGACGGGCCCGCGATCTATGTCGACTCGTTCGCCACGATCCGCGCCGAGGCCGAGCTGTCGCACCTGCCGGTGGATGCGGAGAAGGTCGCCGTACGGATGGTGCACGCGTGCGGACAGGTCGACCTGACCCGCGATCTCGACATCCACCCCGGCCTCGTGACCGCGGCGCGCGACGCGCTCGAGTCCGGCGCCCCGATCCTGACCGACGCGACCATGGTGGCCTCCGGCGTCACGCGGGCCCGCCTGCCGAAGGACAACGAGGTCCTGTGCCTGCTGCGCGACGAGCGGGTTCCGGCACTGGCCAAGGAGTGGGCGACGACGCGCTCGGCCGCCGCTGTGTCGTTGTGGGAGGAGCGGCTCGAGGGCGCGGTCGTCGCGTTCGGCAACGCGCCGACCGCACTGTTCCACCTGCTCGAGATGCTGCTCGACGGGGCGCCGCGGCCCGCGGCCATCATCGGCACCCCCGTCGGGTTCATCGGGGCGGCGGAGTCCAAGGAGGCTCTTGCCGCCTTCGAGCTCGACATCCCCTACCTGGCGGTCCACGGCCGCCGCGGTGGCTCCGCGATGGCCGCCTCGGCACTCAACGCCCTCGCCCAGGAGCGCGAGTGACCGGCCGGCTCCACGGTGTCGGGCTCGGCCCCGGCGACCCCGAGCTGATCACCCTCAAGGCCGCGCGACTCATCGCCGCGGCCGACGTCATCGCGTACCACGCCGGCGTCGGCAAGCAGTCCAACGCGCGGCGCATCGCCGCCGACCTCATCCCCGAGGGCGCGATCGAGGAGGAGCTGCGTTATCCGGTGACCACCGGCACGACGGAGCACCCCGGCGGCTATGCCGGCGCGATGGCCGAGTTCTACGAGGAGTGCGCGGCCCGGCTCGCGGTGCATCTCGAGGCCGGCCGGTCGGTCGTGGTGCTGGCCGAGGGTGACCCGCTGTTCTACGGGTCCTACATGTACATGCACGACCGCCTCGCCGACCGGTTCGAGACCGAGGTCGTCCCGGGCGTGCCGGCGTTCGCCGCGGCCACCGCGACCACCGCCGCGCCGCTCGTGCGGCAGACCGACGTGCTGACGATCCTGCCCGGCACGCTGCCGGAGCCCGAGCTCGCGCGACGGCTCGCCGACACCGACGGCGCGATCATCATGAAGCTCGGCCGCACGTTCCCCAAGGTCGTCTCGGCACTCCGCCAGGCCGGCCGCCTCGAGGGCGCCCTGTACGTCGAGCGCGCCTCGATGCCGGAGGAGCGCTGGCTGCCGGTCGCCGACGTCGACGCGGCCTCGGTCCCGTACTTCTCGCTCATCGTCGTCCCCGGGGACACCGGCCAGCGCTCCTCGACCCTGTCGGAAGGTCCCGAGGCCTCGACAGCGTCGGCCGGCGGAGCGGCCGAGGTGCTCGTCATCGGGCTCGGCCCGGGCCCGGACCACTGGATCACCCCGGAGGTGACCGCCGCGCTTGCCGACGTGCAGCACGTCGTCGGCTATGCGCCGTACGTCAACCGGGTCCCGCAGCGCGAGGGCCTGACCCGGCACGCGTCGGGCAACACGGTCGAGGTCGACCGAGCCCGCCTCGCCCTCGACCTGGCGCTCAAGGGCGAACGCGTCGCGGTCGTGTCGGGTGGCGACGCCGGCATCTTCGGCATGGCCGCGGCCGTGTTCGAGGCCGCCGAGGACGAGGAGTACGCCGACGTCCCGGTCCGTGTCCTGCCGGGGCTCTCTGCGGTCCAGGTCGTGGCCGCCCGCGCCGGAGCACCGATCGGCGGCGACTTCGCGGTCATGAGCCTGTCCGACCGGCTCAAGCCGTGGGCGCTGATCGAGAAGCGGCTGCGGGCCGTCGCCGAGGCCGACCTCGTGCTGGCCGTCTACAACCCCGCCTCCCGATCCCGTACGACGCAGGTCGCCGACGCCCGCCGGGTCCTGCTCGAGCATCGTTCGGCAGACACCGTCGTGATCGTCGGCCGCGACATCGGCCGCGCCGAGGAGTCGCTGACCGTGACGACCTTGGCCGACCTCGACCCGATGTCGATCGACATGAAGTGCCTGCTGATCGTCGGCGCCTCCGGCTCCCGGGTGACCGCCGCAGGCCAGGTCTGGACTCCCCGCTCCACCACCTGACGGCCACCTTATGACAGGATGTCACCGTGACTGAGGTGACACCCCCGGGGCGCAACTGGCGCTTCGCGAGCTACGCCCTGTGCGCCCTGATGGCCCTGAGCGGACCCGGGTTCCTGGCCCTGGGCGTGCTGCTCGACGCCCACGTCTGGACGACCCTCGCCATCGCTGCCGTGCTCTCGGCGATCCTGCTCCCGCTCGCCTTCACCCTGGCGCGCGACGCCTGGCGATCAGCAGGTCAGCGCCGCTTGGCCGACCGGTCGCGCGCCGGGTCGTAGAGGTAGGACTCCCCGCCGCGTACGTCCTCTGCGAGCGCCTGGCCCACCAGGATCACCGCAGCCTGACGCAGCCCCGCGGCCTCGACCTGGTCCGCGATGTCGCCGAGGGTGCCGCGCAGCACGACCTCGCTGGGCTGGCTGGCGTTCGCCACGACCGCGACGGGGCACTCGGCGCCGTAGGACTCTGCGAGCTCGGCGGCGAGCGTACGCGTGCGGGTGATCGCGAGGTGCAGGACGAGGGTCGCGCCGGTGGCCGCGAAGCCGGACAACGCCTCGCCGGAGGGCATCGCGGTCGAGCGCGCCTGCATGCGGGTCAGCACGACCGACTGCACGACCTCGGGCACCGTGAGCTCGGCACCGAGCAGGGCTGCCGCTGCCGCGTACGCCGGCACGCCCGGGGTCACGTCCCACGGCACGCCGTGGGACTCGAGCCGCTTGGTCTGCTCGTGGAGCGCGGAGTAGATCGACGGGTCGCCGGAGCACAGACGTACGACCTCGAGCCCAGCGGCGTGGGCCTCGACGATGCGCGCGGTGATCTGGTCGAGGTCGAGGTCCTGCGTGTCGACGAGCTGGGCGCCGTCGGGACAGTGGTCGAGCACGGCGTGGTCGATGTAGGTGCCGGCGTAGACGCACACGTCTGCGGCGTTGAGGAGCGCGACGGCGCGCAGGGTGATGAGGTCGGCCGCCCCCGGCCCGGCGCCGACGAAGTGGACGGTCATGCCGCGTCGCCCTTGGTCACGGCCCACTGCATGATGGCGCGAGCGGGGGTCCAGCCGGTGAAGGTGCCGATCGGCGCTGCGTGCTCGACGTGCAGGCGGGTCAGCTCGCCGCCGAGTCGCGCGTATCGGACGGCCAGCACCGCCTCGGTCTCGAGCGTCACACCGTGCACGACGAGACGGCCGCCCGGCCGGAGCGCGGACCAGCACGCGTCGAGCACACCGTCCTCGGTCGCGCCGCCACCGACGAAGATCGCGTGCGGTGCCTCCAGGTCGCCGAGCGCCTCGGGAGCGTGCCCGGTCAGCACCTCCAACGACGGCACGCCCAGCATCGAGGCATTGCGGACGATCCGCGCCGAGCGGTCCTCGCGCGCCTCGATCGCGATCGACCGGCAGGTCGGGTGGGCGCGCATCCACTCGATCGCGACGGAGCCGGCACCGGCGCCGACGTCCCAGAGCAGCTGCCCCGGCAGGGGCGCGAGCCGGGCCAGCGCCGACGCGCGTACGTCCCGCTTGGTGATCTGGCCGTCGTGGTCGAAAGCCCCCTCGGGGAGCCCAGCGGTGAAGCCGAGGACGGTCGCACCGGAGCTCACGAGCTCGACCGCCACGACGTTGAGGTCGGGTGCGGGCTGGTCGCCCCATGACGCGGCCACCCCGTCCGTCCGCGACTCGCTCTCCGAGCCCAGGTCGGCCAGGACGGTCATGGGGCTCGCGCCGTAGCCCGCGGTCGTGAGCAGCCCGGCGACCTCGGCCGGAGTCGACCCGTCCGACGACAGCACGAGCAGCCGCAGACCGGGCGCCAACGAGCGGGCCACGAGGTGCGGGTCCCGCCCCACGAGCGTCACGACCTCGGTCGACTCGGCCGACCAGCGCATGCGGGCGCGGGCCAGGGCGACGGAGGACAGCGCGGGCACCACCTCGACGGCGTCCTTGCCGAGCAGGTCGACCAGCGTCGTCGCGATGCCGGAGACCAGCGGATCGCCCGAGGCGAGAGCCACCACACCCTTGCCGACGTGCTGCTCGAGCAGGGCCGGCAGGCCTTCGCGCAACGGTGACGGCCACGCCTGTCGCACCTGCTCCGCCGGGGGCAGCATCGCGAGGTGCCGCTCACCGCCCAGCACGACGTCGGCCGCCTCGACCAGGTCCCTGGCCCGGGCCGTCAGTCCGGTCCAGCCGTCCGCGCCGATCCCGACGACCGTGACCCGTGTGCTCATGCGGCTGACGATATCGGCTGAGGCGTCCGGTCCTCACCGGCGACCTATGGGCGTACGACGACAAGCGTTAGTCTTGCGATCACAGTCTCGAGGTGCCCCTCACGGGGAGAATCGGGAAGCCGGTGCAAATCCGGCACAGGGCCCGCTGCGGTGACCCAGGCCAGACCTGGGAAGTCCGAAGACCGGCCTCGAGGCTGACTGACGGGCGCAACCGTGCCCGTCATCGATGGCAGATCGAGCGGGAGCCCCATATGCCACAGCACTACCCCTTCAGCGCCGTGGTCGGATCCGACGACATGGCGCTCGCCCTGACCCTCTCGACGATCTCCCCGGCGATCGGCGGCGTGCTCGTGCGCGGCGAGAAGGGCACAGCCAAGTCCACGATGGTCCGCGCCCTCGCCTCGGTCCTGCCGCCGATCGACGTCATCGCCGGCGACCGGTTCTCGACCGATCCGCTCGAGTCCCGCCCGCTGTCCCCCGACGGCCCCTTCGCCCCCGACGCCGACGTCGAGACCCGTCCCGTACGCCTCGTCGAGCTGCCGGTCGGCGCCACGGAGGACCGGGTGCTCGGCTCGCTGCACCTCGAGAAGGCCCTGTCGGACGGCGTCACCGAGTACGAGCCCGGGCTCCTCGCCCGCGCCCACCGCGGCATCCTCTACGTCGACGAGGTCAACCTCCTGCACGACCACCTCGTCGACCTGCTGCTCGACGCCGCCGCGATGGGCCGGTCGACGGTCGAGCGCGACGGCGTCTCCGTTGAGCACGCCGCCCGCTTCGTCCTCGTCGGCACGATGAACCCCGAGGAGGGCGAGCTCCGTCCGCAGCTGCTCGACCGCTTCGGCCTCACGGTCGAGGTCGCCGCTCCGCGCGACCCGGCCACGCGCGTCGAGGTCGTACGCCGCCGGTTGGCGTACGAGACGGATCCCGACGCCTTTGCCGCCCGGTTCGCCGAGGACGAGGCCACGCTGACCGATCGCATCCAGTCGGCGCAGAAGCTCGTCGACCAGGTCGACCTCAGCGACTGGGCGCTGCTCAAGATCGCCGAGGTGTGCGCCGCGTTCGAGGTCGACGGCATGCGCGCCGACATCGTCACGGCCCGCGCCGCCGCCGCCCACGCCGCGTGGAACGGACGCACGAGCGTGCTGCGCGAGGACATCCGCGCAGCGGCCCGGCTGGCCCTGCCGCATCGTCGCCGGCGCAACCCCTTCGACGCGCCCGGCATCGACGAGGACCTGCTCGACCAGATCCTCGGCGACGACGAGCCGGAGCCGGAGCCCGAGGGCGACGGCACCGACGAGAGCCAGACGACGGAGGAGTCCCAGACCTCCGAGCCCGACTCCCCCGCCGACGCAGGCAACGATGAGAGTGACGTTTCGTCCGCTTCCGACGGCGAGCCGCGACCCGAACGTCACTCCCAGCGGGAACCTCAGCAGGAGCCTCAGCAGCAGGCCGAGCAGCAGCCGGGCGGGACGTCCGAGGTCACCGTCGCCGCTCCACAGCAGCCCTATCGCCCCAAGCTGTTCACCGTCGGCGGCACCGGCGCCGGCGAGTCCGGCAAGCGCTCGCGTGCGATCACCGAGACCGGGCGGCGCATCGGCGCCCAGCGGCGTACGGGCCAGGGCGGGTCGATCCACCTCATGGAGACGATCCGCGCGGCGGCACCGCACCAGCACGCCCGCGGCCGCGTCGACAGCCTGCGGTTCCGCGCCGACGACCTGCGCCTCGCGGTCAAGGAGGGGCACGAGTCCAACCTGATCCTGTTCTGCGTCGACGCCTCGGGCTCGATGGCGGCCCGCAAGCGGATGGAGCAGGTCAAGACCGCGATCCTGTCGCTGCTGGTGGACGCCTACCAGCGGCGCGACAAGGTCGGCCTCATCACGTTCCGCGCCGACGGCGCCGAGCTCGCCCTGCCGCCGACCGGCTCGATCGACATCGCCGCCAGCCGGCTGGCCGAGCTGCCCGCCGGCGGGCGCACCCCGTTGGCCGAGGCGCTGCTCAAGACCGCCGACGTGCTGCGGCTCGAGCGCGTACGCGATCCCCGTCGGCGTCCCCTGCTCGTCGTCATCACCGACGGCCGGGCGACGTACGGCGACAATGCCCTGCCTCGCGCGCACCAGGTCGCCCGGCACCTCGGCGCGAGCGGCCTGGCGAGCCTGGTCATCGACTGCGAGACCGGGAAGTTCCGCATGGGACTGGCGCACCAGCTCGCCGACCACCTCATGGCCGAGTACGTCCCCCTCGGCGAGGTCAGCGCCTCGGCCCTCACCGACGTCGTCCGCTCCGGCCTCCACGAGACGGGAGCCGCCTGATGCCCAAGGGTCAGCCGACCGCCGTCCCCGATGACGGCCTCACGACCAGGCAGCGCCGCAACCGGCCGCTGCTGATGGTCCACACCGGTGACGGCAAGGGCAAGTCGACCGCCGCGTTCGGACTCGCGATCCGGTCGTGGAACCAGGGCTGGAACGTCGGCGTCTTCCAGTTCGTCAAGTCCGCCAAGTGGCGCATCGGCGAGCAGACGGTGCTCGAGCGCCTCGGTGCCCTGCACGACGAGACCGGCGAGGGCGGTCCCGTCGAGTGGCACAAGATGGGCTCCGGCTGGTCCTGGTCGCGCAAGGAGGGCTCCGACGAGGACCACGCCGCCGACGCCGCCGAGGGCTGGGCCGAGGTCAAGCGCCGCATCGCGGCCGAGACGCACGACCTCTACGTGCTCGACGAGTTCACCTATCCCATGAAGTGGGGCTGGGTCGACGTCGACGACGTCGTCGAGACGCTCGCCAACCGGCCCGGCCGGCAGTACGTCGTCATCACCGGCCGGGGCGCCGATCCCCGCCTCGTCGAGATCGCCGACCTGGTGACCGAGATGAAGCACGTCAAGCACCCGTTCGACAACGGCCAGAAGGGGCAGCGAGGCATCGAATGGTGAGCCTGCCTCGCCTCGTCATCGCCGCTCCCGCATCGGGCCACGGCAAGACGACGGTCGCCACCGGTCTCATGGCCGCGCTGTCCCGCGCGGGGCACGACGTGTCGGGGCACAAGGTCGGCCCCGACTACATCGACCCCGGCTACCACGCGCTCGCGACCGGCAAGCCCGGCCGCAACCTCGACCCGCACCTCGTCGGCGAGCAGCGCCTCGTGCCGCTGCTCCTGCACGGCGCCGCCGGTGCCGACCTCGCGATCATCGAGGGCGTCATGGGCCTGTACGACGGACAGATCGGTGGCGAGGGCTTCGCCTCGACCGCCCACGTCGCCACGGTCACGCGTACGCCGGTCGTCCTCGTCGTCGACATCTCGCACGCGTCGCGCTCGATCGCCGCGCTGGTGCAGGGCATGGTGGCGTTCGACCCGTCGGTACGCGTGGTCGGCGTCATCCTCAACAAGGCGGGATCACCGCGCCATGCCGGCGAGGTCGTCAGCGCCCTCGAGTCGACCGGGCTGCCGGTGCTCGGCGTCCTGCAGCGCGACGACGGGATCGTCGCGCCCTCGCGCCATCTCGGGCTCGTCCCGGCGGCAGAACGGGACGACGCCGCCCACGCGCTCGACCGGCTCGCCGCACAGATCGCCGAGAAGATCGACCTCGACCAGCTGCTGGCCCTCGCCCACTCGGCACCGGACCTCGACGCCGAGCCTTGGGCCGCAGCGCACGAGGTCGCCGCCCCCACGGACGTGCCACGACCCGTCGTCGCCATGGCGGGTGGCCGGGCGTTCACGTTCCGCTACGCCGAGACCGAGGAGCTGCTGCGGGCGGCCGGCTGCGACGTCGTGACGTTCGACCCGCTCGCCGACTCCGCGCTGCCCGAAGGCACAGCAGGGCTCTACCTCGGCGGTGGCTTCCCCGAGGTGCACGCGGCCGGCCTGTCGGCCAACGCTCCGCTGCGCGGGTCGCTCCGTGCGGCGGTCGATGCGGGCATGCCGACGTACGCCGAGTGCGCCGGGCTGCTCTATCTCTGCCGCTCGGTCGACGGCCTTCCGATGGTCGGTGCGGTCGACGCCGAGGCCGTCATGACGCCCCGGCTCACGCTGTCCTACCGCACCGCGATCGTCCCGGCGGACCAGCTGACCGGCGCCGCGGGCACGCGGGTGACCGGTCATGAGTTCCACCGGACGGGGCTGGTCGAGCCGGTCACGTCCGACGCCGCCTGGCTCGTCGACGGCGCGCCGCACGGCTTCGGCTCGGCGACGCTGCACGCCTCCTACCTCCACACCCACTGGGCCGGTCACCCCGCCATGGCCCAGCGCTTCGCCGACGCCGTGCACGCGTACACGCCCAGGCCGACCACCTCGCAGGTCGAGATGAAGGGCCGGGCGGAGCGAAGCCAGACGTCCGCGCGAAGCGCGGGCCGGACGAAGTCCGCCGGGCCGGAGGGCTGGACGTTCCACGGTGACCAGGAGCTCGCTCCCGGCCTCATCGACTTCGCGGTCAACATCCACGACGACGTACGCCCGGAGTGGCTCGAGGCAGCCCTCCGCGAGAGCCTCGACGACGTCGGCGCCTATCCCGACGCCGCGCCGGCGCAGCACGCCATCGCCCAGCGCCACGGTCGTCGCACCGACGAGGTGCTGCCGACCGCTGGTGCTGCGGAGGCGTTCGGGCTCATCGCCCGCGCCCGGCCGTGGCGCCGTCCCGTCGTCGTGCACCCGCAGTTCACCGAGCCGGACGTCGCCCTCGCCGCCGCGGGGCACCACCCCGAGCACGTCGTCACGGCTGCCGCCGACGGGTTCGTCCTCGACCCCGCGACGGTGCCCGACGACGCCGACCTCGTCATGATCGGCAACCCGACGAACCCCACGAGCGTCCTGCACCCCGAGCAGTCCCTGCGGCGGCTGGTGCGGCCCGGCCGCGTCGTCGTGGTCGACGAGGCGTTCATGGACTCGGTGCCCGACGAGCGGCACTCCCTGGCCGCGATCACCGACCCGGGTCTCCTGGTCGTCCGCAGCCTCACCAAGCTGTGGTCGATCCCCGGCGTCCGCGCGGGCTACGTCCTCGGTTCGCCGCAGCTGCTCGACGAGCTCAGGAGGCACCAGGCGCCGTGGTCGGTCTCCTCGGCAGCCATCGCCGCGATGACCGCGACCGCGACGCCCGAGGCGCTCGCCGAGGCCGCGAAGCGTACGACTCGCATCGGCCAGCACCGCCGCGTGCTGACCGACGGCCTGACCGAGCTCGGCATCCACCACGTCCCGGCCGCCGCGCCCTACGTCCTGGCCAAGGTCGGCAGCACCGCCCATGACCGCCTGCGGAGCGCCGGCTATGCAGTGCGCCGCGCCGACACCTTCCCGGGCCTCGACGACACCTGGGTACGCATCGCCGTGCGCCGGCCCGACACCACCCGCAAGCTCCTCGCCACGCTGCGGATCGAGGGGCCATGGACCTGACACCGGGCACTCCCGCCCTCGTGATCGGCGGCGACGCGCGCGCGGCCGGCCAGGTCGCGGCGCTGCTCGCGGCCGGCGCCGACGTCACGGTCGTCTCGCCGGAGGCGACCGCCTCGATCGAGGACCTCGCCGACCGCGGACTCATCACCTGGCACCGGCGCGAGGCTGCCATGAGCGACGTCCACGCCGCCGGCGTCGTCCTCACGGGTCATGCCGATGAACACGGGCCCGACCGCATCCTCGACACCGGCATCGTGACCCTCGTCGGTGGCGGCCCCGGTGATCCCGGCCTCGTCACGGTCGCCGGTCGCGAGGCGATCGAGTCCGCCGACGTCATCATCACCGACCGCCTAGCGCCGCTCGCCGCCCTCGCCTGGGCCCGCGCCGACGCCGAGATCATCGACGTCGCCAAGATCCCCGGTGGCCGGTCGACGAGCCAGGACGACATCAACCAGCTGCTGGTCGAGCACGCGAAGTCCGGCCAGAACGTCGTCCGGTTCAAGGGCGGCGACAACTTCGTCTTCGGCCGCGGCAGCGAGGAGCTCCTGGCCTGCCTGCACGCCGGCATCGAGACGCGCGTCGTCCCGGGCGTCACCTCAGCCATCGCGGCGCCGGCGCTGGCCGGCATCCCCGTCACGCACCGCGGCCTGACGCAAGGGTTCACGGTGATCTCGGGGCACGTGCCGCCCGGACATCCCGAGTCGACGATCGACTACCCCGCCCTGGCGACCGCGGGCACGACGATCGTGGTGCTGATGGGCGTGCGCACCCTGAGCGCGATCTGCGAGGCCCTGGCCGACGGCGGGCTCCCGGCTCGGACGCCTGCCGCTGTGATCGCCGACGGTGCGATGCCGAGCCAGCAAGTCGTGCGCGCGACGCTGGCGACGATCGGCGAGGCAGCGGCCGGCCTCGGCGCTCCTGCGGTCGCCGTCATCGGGGACGTCGCCGACATCCCGGGCCTGAACGGCTCACCGGCGTGATCCTCTGGGTGCGCCACGGGCAGTCGACGTGGAACGCCATCGAGCGCATGCAGGGCCACGAGCTCAGCCCGCCCCTGACCGACCTGGGTCGCGAGCAGGCGGCGCTGACGGCCGAGCTGCTCGCCGACCGGGGTGTCGTACGACTGCTGAGCTCTCCGGCCGTCCGGGCCCGGCAGACCGCCGACATCATCGCTGCGCGTCTCGGACTGGTCGTGGTCGAGGAGCCGCTGCTCCTGGAGAAGGGGCTCGACGAGGCCAAGGCGGATGTCCAGTCCCGCATCCGGAGCCTCCTCGCGGTCGACGACGGCGCCCTCACGGTGGCGGTGAGCCACGGCGACACCATCGGGTACGCCGTCGAGCTCCTCACCGGCCGACTGCCGTCGCTGCCGACCAACGGGTCCGTCACCGAAGTCGATCCCGACACTCGACAGGTCGCCGTGGCGATGCCCTAGGATGACTTCACCGAGGCCAAGGAAGCCGGTGGAACTCCGGCGCAGTCGCGCTACTGTGACACCCCTGCGGGTGGAGCCAGACCCAAGGCCTCGGACGTTCATCCATCCAGGGACGCAATCATCCCGTCAGGAGAATTCATGTCACAGGCCACCACCGCCACACCCGAGATCGAGATCCCGTCGATCCCCCTGCGCGAGCTCGCCCCCTGGGCGCTGTTCTTCGGCCTCCTCGGGACGTTCGTCCTGTTCTTCATCAGCGCCGACCAGGGCGCGGTCTCGATCCCGGCCGGCACGGCCATCCACGAGTGGGTCCACGATGGACGCCACCTGCTCGGGTTCCCCTGCCACTGACCTGACCGAACCAGCCGGACCCGCCAGTGCGGTCCGGCCTCTTCGGCGTACCTGAACGGACTGACATGACCCCCCGCAACTTCCTCGTCCGAGGACTCCTCGCCGGTCTGATCGCCGGCCTCCTGACGTTCGCCGTCGCCTACCTTGCCGGTGAGCCCTCGGTCGACGCGGCCATCGCGGTCGAGGCCAAGGGCGAGGATGCCGGCACGACGGCGCACTCCCACGGCGACGGCAACGAACACTCGCACGACGACGCAGCCGCGACGCACTCGCACGGCGAGGACGGCGGCACCGAGGTGTCCCGCGAGAACCAGTCGACGTGGGGGTTGCTGACCGCCACCGTGTCGACCGGCATCGCCCTCGGCGGCATCACGGCCCTGGCCGCCGCCTTCGCCCTCGGTCGCATCGGTCGCCTGCGGCCGAGCCAGTCGACCGCGCTCGTCGCCGCCCTCGGGTTCGTCTCGGTGGCACTGGTGCCGTTCATCAAGTACCCCGCCACCCCGCCGGCCGTGGGCGACGCCGACACGATCGGTGCCCGCACGACGCAGTACTTCGTGATGCTCGCGATCTCGGTCGTCGCGATGATCGCCGCGGTCCTGCTGTTCCGGGCGATCCTCGAACGCGTCGGCACCTACACCGCCGTGCTCGTGAGCGCTGGGGCCTACCTCGCGGTCGCGGTCCTCGCGGCCGCGTTGATGCCGACCGTCAACGAGATCGGCGACTTCCCCGCCGACACGCTCTGGTACTTCCGCCGCGGCTCGCTCATGACCCTCGCGACGCTGTGGGGCGTCATCGGCATCGTGCTCACCGGACTGATCGGCAAGCTGTACGCCGAGGAGTCCGCGACCCAGGCCCGCCGCGACCTGGCGGCCAGCCTGTGAGCGGGCAACGCGTGAAGGCGTACGAGCCGGTCGCTGCGCCGTCGCCGGACGTCCGGGCGGCGGCCGCCGAGCGGCTCTCCGGTCTGGCCACGCCACCCGGCGCCCTGGGCCGGCTGGGTGACCTCGGCGTGTGGGTCGCCGCGACGCAGGGCGTCGTCCCGCCGGCGCCGGTCGAGCGCGTGCGTGCCGTGATCTTCGCCGGCGACCACGGCGTCTCCGACCACGGGGTCTCCGCGTTCCCCAAGACGATCACGCCGGCCATGGTCCGGACGTTCCTCATGGGCAAGGCGGGCGTATCCGTGCTAGCGGCCCAGCACGGCGTGTCCGTGCGCGTGCTCGATCTCGGCGTCGACGACGACCTCGAGGGCGTGGCACCCGAGGTCACCGCGTTCAAGGTGCGCCGCGGCAGCGGTGCGATCCATCTCGAGGACGCCCTGACGACCGACGAGACCCTGCAGGCCATCGCCGCGGGTGAGACGGTCGCGGCCGAGGAGATCGCGGCGGGCGCCCAGCTGTTGATCAGCGGCGACATGGGCATCGGCAACACTACCCCGGCTGCGGCCCTCGTCGCCGCCTCGCTGGGCCTGCCGGCCACCGAGGTCACCGGCCGCGGCACCGGCATCGACGAGCCCGGCCTCGTACACAAGATGAACGTCGTCCAGCAGGCCCTCGACCGAGCCGGCGAGCGTACGGCCGATCCGGTCGAGACGCTCACCGCGCTGGGCAGTGCCGACCTGGCAGCAGCGGCCGGCTTCATGGCCGCGGCGGCGCGCGCCGGCGTGCCGGTGCTCCTCGACGGAATCATCTCGGTGGCCTCGGCCGTCATGGCCGACCGACTCGCGCCGGGCGCGGCCGCGTGGTTCGCGGCGGGCCACCGCTCGACCGAGCCTGCCCAGTCGCTGGCGCTCGACAAGCTCGGCCTCGAGCCGATCCTCGACGTCGGCATGCGGCTGGGCGAGGGCAGCGGCGCCGTCGCCGCCGTGCCGCTCGTACGCTCGGCAGCACTGCTGCTCTCCGACGTGGCGCTGCTCGCCGACCTGATGTGACGAGCTCCTGGCGACTCGCCGTCGGCACGCTCACCGCGCTGAGGTGGCGCCACCCAGCCGTCGTCGACCGGAAGGTCGCGGGACGGGCGATGTTGCTCGCGCCCCTTGCGGTGGTGCCGCTCGGCGTCCTGGTGGGGCTGATCGGCTGGACCGGTCGCGAGCTCGAGCTCGCCCCGCTCGCGGTCGCTCTCGTCGCCGTGGGTGCGCTCGCGCTGGGCAGTCGGGCGCTGCACCTCGACGGGCTGTCGGACGTCGCTGACGGGCTCACGGCGTCCTACGACCGCGACCGCTCGCTCGACGTGATGAAGGGCGGCACGGCCGGCCCCGCCGGCGCGACAGCCCTCGTCGTGGTCCTCGGGATCCAGGCCGCGGCGCTGTCCGCCGTCCTGGCCTCGCCTCGCGGCCCGGTCGTCGCGGGCATCCTCGTCTGCTGCTCGCGGGCCATCCTCTCGGTGTGCTGCGCCCGCGGGATCCCGGCCGCACGTCCTGACGGACTGGCCGTGACCTACGCCGGCACGGTCGGGCGTACGTGGACGGTCGTGACCTGGCTCGTCGTCACGCTGCTGTGTGCCGGCGTGCTCGACTGGGCCGGGTGGCCGTGGTGGCGTGGACTCGTCGTCGCTGCAGCCGGGCTGCTGGTCGGCGCCGCGCTCACCCGCCGCTGCGTCGCCCGCTTCGGCGGGGTGACCGGCGACGTCTTCGGGGCCGCGATCGAGGTCACGCTGGCCACCATGCTGGTGTGCGCTTCCTGAAACCGGTCCGACATCAGGGCTTGAGAGACTGCGCGGGTGAAGCTCATGCCCTGCGACTGGTCCGACCCCGACGCCGAGGCGCTGCGGGCCGCCCAGCGGATCGACATCGAGGCCCGCTACGGCACGCCCGACAGCGAGCCGGGCCCGGCGCCCACGGCCGACGACATCGCAGCGTTCTTCGTGCTCCGCGACGGCGACGAAGCCGTCGCGTGCGGCGGCCTCCGGGCGATCGACGCCACCAGCGGCGAGATCAAGCGCATGTTCGTCCCGGTCCAGCATCGCGGTCGCGGCCTGTCACGCATCGTCCTGACCGGGCTCGAGGAGCACGCGCGGTCGCTGGGCTGGAGCAGGCTGCTGCTCGAGACCGGTGACGCGCAGCCCGAGGCGATCGGGCTGTACGAGTCGGCCGGATACGAGCGCATCCCCGGCTTCGGCCACTACGTCGACAGCGACATCTCGCTCTGCTTCGCCAAGGACCTGTGACGGTCAGAGCCGCAGGACGCGGCCCGCGACGACGAGCATGACCTCGTCGCACTCCTCGGCGACCCGCTGGTTGACGGTGCCGAGCAGGTCGCGGAACACCCGGCCGGACCGGTGCTCCGGGACGACGCTCATGCCGACCTCGTTCGTCACCGCCACGACGGTTCCGTTGTGCTCGGCGATCGCGCTCAGGGCCTCGTCGAGCCGCTGGTGGAGCAGCGGCTCCCAGTCCTCGAGCACGGCGTCCCAGCCGTCCAGCTCGTCGATCATCGCGGTGACCCAGGTGCCGAGGCAGTCGATCAGCACCGCGCCGTCGGCCGAGCGGACCGCGGCGCCGAGATCGGTCGTCTCGACGGTGCTCCAGTGGGTCGGTCGGCGGCTCTGGTGCCGCGCGATCCGAGCCGCCCACTCCGGGTCGGTGTCGGGGTCCGCCGGTGGCCCAGGGGCGACGTAGGTCACCGTCTGTTCGGCCAGCAGCAGCGACTCGGCATGGAACGACTTGCCGGACCGCACCCCGCCAGTGATCAGGACCTTCATCACACCTCGCTAGTCTCGACCTCACCCTACCGACCACGAACGTTCCCTGAGGAGCCCGAATGCGCGCACGAGCCGTGGGACTTGCCCTGGGATTCGCCGCTGACCGACTGTTCGGCGATCCGGCCCGGTTCCATCCCGTCGCGGGCTTCGGCATCATGGCCCGCGACGTCGAGCGCCAGGTCCACCGCGACGACCGCACGATGGGCCTCGCCTACACCTCGGTGCTCGTCAGCGGAGTCGGCGCCGCCGGGCTCGTCGCCGAGGGACTCACGGCCCGCAGGCCGGTCGCGCGCACGCTCCTCACGGCCGCCACCACGTGGGCCGCGCTGGGTGGTCGCTCGCTGTCGCAGGAGGCCTCGTACGTCCGTGCCTGGCTCGACGCCGACAACCTGCCGGCCGCGCGCGAGCAGCTGACCCACCTGGTCGGTCGCGATCCGTCGACGCTCGACGAGGACGAGGTCACGCGGGCCGTCGTCGAGTCCGTCGCCGAGAACACGTCGGACGCAGTCGTCGCCCCGCTGCTCGCCGGCGCCTTCGGTGGGGTCGCCGGCGTCGCTGCCTACCGCGCGGCCAACACCCTCGACGCGATGGTCGGCCACCGCAGCGCCAGCTACCGCAACTTCGGCTGGGCCTCGGCCCGCCTCGACGACGTGCTCAACCTCGTGCCGGCGCGCCTGTCCGCGCTGCTCGCGGCGGCGTTCGCACCGTTGGTCGGCGGCAGTCGTACCGCGGCGCTGCAGACCTGGACCCGCGACGCCCACCGCCACCCCAGTCCCAACGCCGGACCTGTCGAGGCGGCGTTCGCCGGGGCGCTCGGGGTGCGGCTCGGCGGCACCAACACCTACGGCGACCGGGTCGAGCACCGCCCCGAGCTGGGCATCGGAGCCGCGCCCGTCCGGGACGACATCGATCGGGCCGTGCGCCTGGCCGACGCCGTCAGCCTCGGCGCACTGGCCGTCAGCGTCTGGATCGCCGTCAAGCGCCGATGACCAGGATCGTCACCGAAGGGCTGTGACCCAGGCGGCTGCGGCGGCCGGATCACCGACGATCTCGACGTCGGCCGGCACCGCGGAGCGCCGGACGATGACGACCTCGAGGCCACGCTCGTCGGCGACCTGCATCTTGGACCAGGTGTGGGACCCACCGGAGTCCTTGGTCACCAGCACGTCGACGTCCGCCATGACCTGCCGCTCCGCCTCGAGCTCGTAGGGCCCGCGGCTGAGCAGCAGCGTCCATGGCTCAGGCAGGGCGAAGTCGGGCTCGTCGACGACCCTGACCAGCGCGGGCTTGCCGGCCAGCGCGTCGACGAAGCGGTGCAGCGACTGGCGACCGACCGTGAGGAACGGCCGATCGCCCAACGTCGCGGTCAGGCCGGCGGCCTCGTCGTGGTCGTCGACCCAGTGCCACCGATCGGCACCGGGCGCGTCGGACCAGCCCGGACGCTCCAGCCTGAGCAGTGGCACGCCATCGGCGTGGCACGCCGCCTGGGCATTCGCGCTCATTCCCTCGGCGAACGGGTGCGTTGCGTCGACGACGGCGGAGATCCGCATCTCCATGAGGTACGACCGGAGGCCGGGCACGCCTCCGAACCCGCCGATCTGCACGGCGCCGACCGGCAGGCGCGGCCGGGCGACCCGGCCGGCCAGCGACGACACGAACCGGACGTTCGCGTCCTGGAGCAGCACCGCCAGCTCGCGCGCCTCGGCCGTGCCGCCCAGCAGCAGGACCGTCACGCCGTCGCCCCGGGCGGGAGGACCGGCACGACGGGCGGGCCCTGGGTGGCGATGGCGAGCAGGGCGTCGACGTCGAGATGGCGCTCCACGAGGTCGCCCAGCAGGTCGAGGCGCCGTTCGCGGCTCGCAGCGAAGCTGACGTCCGATGGCTCGTAGACCTGACCACTCAGCGCTGCCGCCTCAGCCAGGAATGCACCGCGGAACGCGTCGGACTCGAGGCTGCCGTGCCACATCGTGCCCAGCACGTGGGCCGACCGCGCACCGCCGAGGAAGGCCTCGTCCGCTCCCGCCGTGATGCGTCCGTGGTGGATCTCGTATCCCGTGACCTCGGTGCCCAGCGCCGTGCCGGACGGCAGCCGCAGGACCTTGTCGGCGCGAAAGGTCGTCGTGACGTCGAGCAGCCCCAGACCCTCGACCGAGGCACCGGGTTCGCCCTCGACCCCGTCGGGATCGTCGATCCTGCGGCCGAGCATCTGGAAGCCACCGCAGATGCCCAGGACCGGCAGCCCTGCCGCCGCGTGGGCCAGGATCGCCCGGTCGAGGCCACGGGAACGCAGCCAGCCGAGATCGGAGATCGTGGCGCGGGTGCCGGGCAGCACGATGACATCGGCGCCACTGAGGTCCTGCGGCTTGCCGGCGAACACGACGTCGACGCCGGGCTCCAGGCCCAGCGCGTCGACGTCGGTGAAGTTGCTGATGCGCGGCATCCGGACCACCGCGACCCGGAGTGTCGCGTCGCGATCGTCGGACCGCCGCCCCTCGAGGTCGAGGGCGTCCTCGGAGTCGAGCCACACATCGGGGCTCCATGGCAGGACGCCGAAGACACGACGGCCGGTGAGCGACTCGAGCCGGTCGAGCCCGGGACGCAGGAGCGTCTCGTCACCTCGGAACTTGTTGACCACGAACCCGGCGACGAGCCGCTGGTCGTCGGGCCCGAGGAGCGCGACGGTGCCGTACATCGCCGCGAACACCCCGCCGCGGTCGATGTCGCCGACGACGACCGTCGGGATGCCGGCATGCCGGGCGAGGCCCATGTTGACGTAGTCGCCGGCCCGCAGGTTGATCTCGGCCGGGCTGCCTGCGCCTTCGCTGACCACGAGGTCGAAGCGACCCGCCAGGTCGTCGTACGCCGCGTGGGCCGCTGCTGCCAGATGCGTCCGCCCGCCGATGAACTCGGCGGACGAGATCTCCCCGGCCGGTCGGCCCATCACCACGACGTGGCTCTTGCGGTCGCCGCCCGGCTTGAGGAGCACCGGATTCATCGCTGCCTCAGGGACGGCGCCGGCCGCGAGCGCCTGGATCCACTGGGCCCGGCCGATCTCCGCGCCGTCGCCGCACACCATCGAGTTGTTGGACATGTTCTGCGCCTTGTAGGGCGCGACCTTGATCCCGCGTCGCGCGAACGCCCGGCACAGACCCGTCGTGACGATGCTCTTGCCGGCGTCCGAGGTGGTGCCGGCGACCAGCAGGGAGCCGGTCACGCGCGGGCCTTGGTGAGCCAGCCGTGCAGCAGCCTGGTGATCCAGGGCAGCGCCAGGTAGGTCATGAGCGGCGTCATCACGGCCACACTGGCCAGCACCCTCAGCGGCAGCCACCAGTCGGCCGCCAGCTCCGTCGCGGCGTAGTTGGCGGCGAGGCTCAGGGGGAAGAAGACGATGAAGATCGCGCACATCTGCTTCCACCGCGGCGGCGCGGGCGGCGCAGACCGGAGGTCCTGCACGTCGACGCTCGACGGCTCGTCGAACCAGCCCTCGATGCCGGTGCGGTGCTCGCGCGCCGCCTCGTCGACGAAGCCCTGCGCCGAGTCGAGCCACCAACGACGCTGTGCCGACAGCTCCCACGCGTCGAGCGACTCCTGCGACGAGAACCGATAGAGCATGTGCCACTGCGCCGACGACTCCTCGGGGCGCACCCAGCCCGAGCCCAGGAATCCCTCGAACCGCTCCGCGAGCTCGGTGCCGGCCCGCAGCCACGCCAGCATCTGGTCCTCCTGCGACGGGTCCACTCGTCGCGTGATGGAGACGGTGACGGGCCCGGACATGGCACCAGCCTAGGACCGGGCGACCCTGTGTCATGGCCCGGTTCCTGCGCGCATGGGTGACTCAGGGTCGCCAGCGGTGATTCCGCTGCCAGGTGTCGGATCCGGGGGCGCGGTACTCGGGGGGGCCGTCGTCGGGATTCATGCGGATGGCCCATGGCTGGTCGTGGATGGTGCGGTGGTGGAAGGGGCAGAGCAGGACGCCGTCGTCGAGCTTGGTGGTTCCGCCGTGGGCCCAGGGGGTTCGCCAGTGGTGGGCTTCGGTCCATTCGGGTGGTCGGTCGCAGCCGGGGAAGGTGCATCCGCCGTCACGGTTCTCCAACCCTTGACGTTGGGTCTTGGTGAAGACCCGTTGCTCGTGCCCGTGGTCGAGGGGAAGTGACTTCCCGCCGAAGACCTGGGGGATGATCCCGAGCCGGCAGGCGAGCTGGCGGGTCTGTCCGGCTGAGAGGCGGGTTCCGGTGGACAAGGTGGCGGGCTTGATGCCGCGGGTGAGGGTGTCGTGGTCGAGACGCACGATGAGGGTCGCGCCGAGACCGCCCTTGCCGGGGAGGGTGTCGGCGGGCAGGTGACCGCACAGCTCGGCGAGTCCCATGCCGGCGCGGTGGCGGTGGTCCAGGTCGCGGTCGTAGTAGGACTCAGCGGCTGGGGTGTGGTCGTGCAGGTGGTCGCGGCGTGGTGCGCTGATCGCCTCGATCGCGGCGCGGAGCATGTCAGCCTGCGCGTCAGGGATGACGAACCCGCCACGGTGGGTGCCGTCACGGTTGTCGACCATCCAGAACTCCGCCCGACGCCACGCAGCCTTCTCGCGTGACTCCAGCTCGGCGTTCTCGATCTGGTCGACCTCAGGTGCTGGCTTGAACTGGTCGGTGACCCGCCGTGACCGGTTGCGCAGGTCCTTCAAGGTGAACCGGCCGGCGTCGCCGATCAGGGTGTCCTCGCACGCCTGCTTCTGCTCCGGGGTCGTGTCACCCGGCAGGTCCGCGACCGCGGAGGCGATGATCGACGCCTGGGCCGGTCCGATCTGTCCCTTGCCCAAGGCGTCCTGGGTCGCGGTCGCTGTCTGCAACGCCTTGCCGAGCTGGACCATCTGGTCACCGGCCCTGCGGTCGCCGCCGAACGACCCGGCCAGCATCGCCCCGGTCGACGACGCACCCTCGGACTTCGCCAACCCGGACGCGTCCAGCGCCCGTGCCGCAGCAACCTGCTGGGCCTTGACCCGGGCCTCGACGCGCATCAACCGCTCGACCAGCCCACGAACCGTCACCGGCTCCAGACCGTCCCAGCCACCCAACGGCATACGGTCCAACGCCGCCTCGATCTGCTCGACAGCACCCACCAACGGGTGCCGGAGCGAAGAGACCGGGGCAACGGACACGACAGACCTCGAGATCGAAACGGCGGTCGCACGCTTGGCCACTCTCAGGTGCGGCACACCCAAGCTCGATGCACCACGGGCCGGTCTCAGTCGGATCCAGTCAGTCGAGGGATTGCTGCGAAGACTTCACCCTCGACACCCACCACACTACCGAAGATCCCAGACATTGTCGAACACCTGTTCGAATGCTGAGACGAACAGGATGCCGTGCCGACCGCGCCCGACGCTAGTACCTTGTGGACCATGGCTCTCAGCGACGACGTCCGCATCGCCCTCGACGGAAAGTGGCGCCACGTGAGGGAGCAGGCCCGCAAGGACCTCGCCGAGCTCGACCTCGCATACGACCACGACCTGACCCTCGACGAGGCTCGCGCCCGGGTGCTCGAGCAGATGCACCAGCTCGTGCCAACCGGCATCCCCGCAGCCGGGTTCCGGGTGGAGAGCGGCGGCACCGGCGACCCGGGCATGTCGGTCACGGGCATCGAGATGCTCGCCCAGTTCGACCTGTCACTCATGGTCAAGGCCGGCGTGCAGTGGGGCCTGTTCGGTGGCGCGATCGAGAACCTCGGCACCGAGAAGCACCACGAGAAGTACATCCCCGGCCTCATCAACCTCGACATCCTCGGCTGCTTCGCCATGACCGAGACCGGTCACGGCAGCGACGTGCAGAGCCTCGAGACCACCGCGACGTACGACCTGGCGACGCAGGAGTTCGTCATCAACTCCCCCACGCCGTCGTCGCGCAAGGACTACATCGGCGGGGCCGCGGCGCACGCCCAGGTTGCTGCCGTGTTCGCCCAGCTCATCACCAAGGGTGAGAACCACGGCGTGCACTGCTTCGTCGTGCCGCTGCGCGACGACCAGGGCAACGACCTGCCCGGCATCACGACCTCGGACGACAAGCACAAGGGCGGCCTCGGTGCCGTCGACAACGGTCGCATCGTGTTCGACCACGTGCGCATCCCCCGCGTGAACCTGCTCAACAAGTACGGCCAGGTCGACGAGGGCGGCACCTACTCCTCGCCCATCGAGAGCACCAATGCGCGGTTCTTCACGATGCTCGGCACGCTGATCCGCGGCCGGGTCAGCGTCGGCGGCTCGGCCAGCGCGGCGACCGAGGTCGCCCTCAGCATCGCCGGTCGCTACGCCCTCAAGCGTCGCCAGTTCGGTCCGGAGCCGGGCAACGAGATCTTGCTCATGGACTACCGCATGCATCAGCGCCGCCTGCTGCCGCTGATCGCCCGGTCGTACGCCTACCGGTTCGCGCAGAACCAGCTCGTCGCCCGCATGCACAAGGTGCAGAGCGCCGCCGAGCCCCCGCCGCCGCACCAGCAGCGCGAGCTGGAGACCCGAGCCGCCGGGCTCAAGGCAGCTCAGACGTGGCACGCGACCCAGGCGATCCAGGAGGCGCGCGAGGCTTGCGGTGGTGCCGGCTACCTCGCGGAGAACCGGTTGACGACGCTCAAGGGCGACACCGACGTCTTCACGACGTTCGAGGGTGACAACCACGTCCTGTTTCAGCTCGTCGCCAAGGAGCTGCTCACGTCGTACGCGCAGGAGGTGGGCGGGCTGGACCCCGTCGGTCTCGTACGCTTCGCGGCCGGCACCGTCGCCGACGTCGTCAAGGAGCGCACTGCCGCCTCCCAGCTCATCCAGCGCCTCATCGACGCCCGACCCGGACGCAGCGACGACGACCACGACCTGCTCGACCGCGGCACGCAGCTCAGCCTGTTCGAGGACCGCGAGGAGCACGTGCTCGAGACCGCAGCGCGCCGCCTCCGCCGGGCGACCGACGGCGACAAGGCCGAGGCGTTCGCGGTCTTCAACGCCGCACAGGACCACGTCATCCGGGCCGGCCGGGTCCACATCGAGCGGGTCGTGCTCGAGGCCTTCACCGCCGGCATCGCCCGCTGCGAGAGCCCGGAGGCCCAGGAGCTGTTGCGTGACGTGTGCTCCCTCTATGCCCTCACGTCGATCGAGGAGGACCTGGCCTGGTTCATGGGCCACAACCGCCTCGCGGACACCCGCGCCAAGACCGTCACCTCGCTCGTCAACGAGCTGCTGGAGAAGCTGCGGCCCCACACCTTGACCCTGATCGAGGGATTCGGCGTCCCGGAAAGAACGCTGAACGCAGCAATGCTGAACGATTGAAGAAATCGTGTCCGTAACGCCCCGAGCCGTGGAAGACTGAGTCGACCTTTCACCCACCACCACTCGGGGAGACCTCCTTGCGTACATCCACCCTGGCCCGCGCCGGCGCCGTTCTGACCGCCTCCGCGCTCGCCTTCAGCCTCGGCACGGGCACCGCGTCCGCCGCCGAGGACGTCCAGATCGACAAGTCGTTCACCACCGTCCCGGAAGTGCCCCCGGTCAAGAAGGCTCCGAAGGTCAAGCTGGACCTCGGCGCCTCGCTCAAGCGATCGGCCGTTGAGCTCGCTCCGGGCGATCCCGACTTGACGACGTTCGCCTTGGCTCGTAACCAGGTCTTGTACTCCAAGGGCGACGGCAACTTCCTGCGTGGCACCGTGGTGATCGCCAATGAGCCCGCCGCGAAGTACAACCTCACGACGATGTTCATGAACGGCCACGAGTTCCTCGACTACAACCCCTACCTCGAGTCAGGGTTTGCAACCAAGGAACCGTTGGGCGGCGTGTGGGCCCCGTCCATCAAGGGTCCCGGCCTGTACGACTTCGGGCCTTCGGCCATCTTCTACAGCGACACCCCCGGCGACTACATCGAGGACACCACGCACAGCAACACCATCCGGGTCCGCAACGCCACGCGCGGCGAGACCACCTACTACAGGTCGGGCCGCTACCACAAGGTCACTGCGAGCATCAAGGTGTTCAAGCCCAGCGTCGGAATCTTCGGCGGTGGCATCACCTCGGCGCGGCTCCAGTACAAGTCTGGCGGCACGTGGAAGGCGTACAAGACGATCAAGCTGAACAAGTACGGCAAGGGTTCCGTCTCGTGGTCGACCTCGTCGAAGCGCACCTACCGCGTCCTGGTCCCGACGACGCTGTCGGTTCAGGGCGACAACGACGGCGGCACGTACTTCTGAGTCCCGAGCCGCCGCACGACGCATGACCTGACGAAGGCCCCCACGCACCGTGGGGGCCTTCGCTGTTTGCGGCAAATGGCCCTCGTGCGGCACCGATCGCACCTAGACTCATCACGCGCGTCACCCCTCGCCACGGATGACTGCGGCTCATCACACGAGCACCACTCCCGGCAGGCACATCGAGGAATCCCATGAAGAGGTCACTGCTCGCGGTCGGTGCTGCGGTGGGAGCGATCACGGTCGTCGGGGCGACGGTGGCGGTCTCCGAGGTCATCGTGTCGCCCGCGCACGACGTGCAGGACCAGCTGATCCACCGCGGCGGGGTGGTCCGGCTCGGCAAGGTCGTGAGCCTCCACACCAACCCGTCCCATGCCTCGGTCGGGCTGACTGCGACCGAGCTCGTCAGAGGTTGCTATCTCCGCGTGCTGTTCGACACGGCACCGGGTGAGCAGATCGTCAGCATCGAGGTCGACGAGGACGAGACGCTGTCCAAGCTGGGGATCGTGGCAGGCGCCTCGGGTGGCAACGGCTACGCGAACGTCTACCTCTACCGCAACGGCCGGCCGGTGTGCGCCAACAACGTGACCCTCCCGCCGTCGGCCAACCTGTGGTTCCACGTCATGAACCTGGCCCCGAAGAAGACCGACGTCGAGGAGCTCGAGCCTGCGCCGGCGCCGACCCCGCCGCTCGAGCCGCAGCAGCGCACCGTTCCCCAGGACGCGCGCGCGACCATCACCCCGGCACCTGCCGGCTGAGAGTCAGGGCAGGACCGAGGCGGCGATCCTGACGGCCACCGATCCGCCATCGCGCAGGGTGAAGGCGACGTCCACGTGATCCGTCCGATCGACCTTGTCGTGGCGCGACGAGACGAACCGCGAGTCCGTCTCCCCGGGTCGTACCTTGACGGCGACCTCGCCCTCGGGTGGCTGGGCGACCACCCACTCCCACCGGCAGGTCTCGGTTGGTCCGGAGCGGGCGACGACCGTGACGCTCTCGAGGCCCTCGACCTCCGCGAAGTCGAAGGCCAGGCGCAAGGATTCCAGGCCCGGCACCGGGAACCGCACCCCGCCGGAGGCAGCGAACCGGGTCGCAACCGTCACGCCGTCCTCGAGGTCGAGGCCGGCCGGCTCAACACCGTCCGGCGAGACGGCGTAGTCGGCAGACGACACGTCGAGGAAGTCGAAGCTCCTGGTCAGCGGCACCTCGACCCGGGTGGGCGGACGATGCGTGGCGTCACGCACCCGCTGCGACAGCCCGGGATCGCGATTGGCGACGACCAACGCCCACACGTTCGACAGCGGCTCGACGTGGTGGGCGTGGAGGCCGGCCGCGTCGAGCATCTGCTTCAACCGGGCGACCCCGAAGACCGAGACGTGTCCCCAGACCCCCTCCAGGCGGCCGATGAGGGGGACCGTGAAGATCAGGTCCGCGCCGTCGGGCAGCGCGTCCGCGAGCGTACGCAGCGCCAGCTCGGCGTCGGGCACGTGCTCGAGGACCTCGCAGCAGATGACCAGGTCGGCACCGGCGGCCTCGATCTTCTCCCGCGTGAGGTCGTAGAGATCGCCCTTCTCGAGCGTCATGGCCGCGTCGTCCAGGCCGTTGGTGGCGAACAATGCCTGCGCGTCAGCCATGTAGGTGTCGACGATGTCGATGCCGTGATAGCTCACGACGCCCCTGCCCTTGATCAGCTGCGCGCCGAGGAACCCCCGGCCGAAGCCGACGTCGAAGACCCGGTCGCCGGGACGGGCGAAGTCCATCATGCGCCGGAAGCGCAGCCGGTTGTTGAGGCTCTGGTGCGCCGGCCCCAGCCCGTCGGGCGACCTGAGGTCGACGATGGTCTCCTCGGTGTAGGCCCGCCACGCGTCGACCTCGCGCCCGAACACCTGCCGCGCGCCCAGCACCGACAGCCGTTCGTATGCATCGACGAGCTGCCAGCCCGCGCGCACGGCCAGTGCCTCCGTCGGGTCCGAGACCTCGCGGTCCACGGTGGGCTCGACGTCGGCCGGCTTGGGCACGACCCGGATCCAGCGTCCGGGGATCCCACCGGGCCCGGCAGCCCGCGCGAGGCCCTCAGTGCGGGGGGCCGGGGGTCCGCCGGACGAGCCCTTCGTGCTGGACAGCCTGCGCACGATCCCCCCGAGAACGCTGCGTGAACCCATGCGGGGAGCCTAGAGGACAGCCACGCGGTCTGCTGACGTCAGCGCAGCCCTGGGTTCAGTCGAAGTCGCCGGCAGAGGACCTGAGGTGGCGCAGGAGGTCGTAGGTCCTGTCCTGCTGCTCGGCGTCGAGGCCCTTGATGGCGAAGTCGATCGACATGATCTGCTCGGTCGCCTTGGCGAGGACTCTCTCGCCCTCGGCGGTGAGCTCCGCGAACGTCCGGCGGCGGTCCTCGACGTCCGCGACCCGCTTGACCAGGCCCTGGGCCTCGAGCCGGTCCATCGCGTTCGTCACGGACGTCGGGTGCACCATGAGGCGCTCGCCGATCTTGCTCAGCGGCAACCGCCCGGACGAGCTGAACGACAGCAGCACCAGGACCTCGAAGCGGGCGAACGTGATGCCGTACGGCTTGAGGGCCGCGTCGAGCTCCGCGATGATCAGCTGCTGCACCCGCATGATCGAGGTGGCCAGCCGCATCGAGGTGGGGTCGCCGATGTGCTTGGTCCACAGCTCCGAGGCGCGCTCGATCGGGTCGAACGGCAGCTTCGGGTCGGTCGGCACCGCACCATCGTATGGGAACCCGGCGGTGGCTGACCGCTTTCGTGACGGCGACATCGCGGTAGCCTGTCACCATGACCGGGGGGCTCGAAGTCTGGCTCGACAGTCTGCGGACGGCCGGCGCCGAGTGGGACGACCAGGCGGAGGAGCTGCGCAAGGCGCGGCGGGCGCTTCACGACGGATCGTCGTCCGTCGACGAGCTGGGTTCTCGTGTCGCTCCGGCCGCTGAAGTCTTCCTGGACGCCTGGATCACCGGGCTGGCCGCGCGAGTGGACGAGGCCGCCGAGCACGCGACGGCGCTGACGGACGCTGCCGCCACCTATGCCGCGACCGACGCGGCACGGTCGGCCGAGCTCGCCAACCTGTTGGCGTGGGACGACCGCAACCTGCGGCCGGAGCGTTGATGGCCACCGTCGTCATCCCGGCACCGCCCCCGGCCGTCCCGCCCCTCGACGCCGACCCCAAGGCCTCGTCGGTGTCGTCGGCCCTTCGCCGCGCCGGCAGCACCACCTCATCGGTCGCCGACTGGGCGCACGACAGCGGTGCGCCCGCCGACTGGTCGGGCGATGCCGCCGAGGCTGCCAGCCACGCTCGCACGTCCTTCGCGGCCGAGCTCGACGTGGTGGTCGCGGTCGTCGCGCACGTGGCCGCCGCCTGCGAGCGCTACGAGGCAGCGATCAGCGGTCTGGACTCCCAGCGCGAGACGCTGATCGACGAGCGCGCTGCCCTCGCCGACCGGCAGAACGACTTCGCGCGGCGGGCCGCTTCCTACGAGGAGGACGAGGAAGCCGCCCTCGTCAGTGAGGCGAACACACTGCAGGGCGACATCGATGCGTACGTCGGACGGGTCGAGTCCTGGCAGACGTCCCTCACCCGCGCCGAGGACACCCTCATCGCCGCATTCCAGTCGGTCGACAGCCCGGCCGAGGCCGACCAGTTCGCGGCCGCCCAGTCGCAGGGCGTGCAGGCCGTCATGGACCGGCTCGTCGACAGCGGGACGCTCCCGGAGGAGGTGCGCGGCATGGATGCCACGCAGCTCCGCGAGTACCTCGTCGACCATCCCGACGTCGCGCGCACCCTCATGGAGCAGTCGCCCATGCCTGGCGCCACCGGCCCCGAGGGCCTGCTGGCCGGGCTGGTGCAGCCGGCCTTCACCACGCCCGGCGGCGCCGGCGAGCTGCACGAGCAGCGGCGCGATGATGCCCGAGCGCTGTTCGAAGGGTTGTCGCCCGCCGACGCCAGCCTGCTGGCGACCCTGTTCCCCAGCACCGTCGGGGGCCTGTCCGGCGTCCCGTTCGAGTACCGGGCCGACGCGAACGCCGTCGGTGTCGTCGTCGCCCTGGACGACGAGCGGGCCAACCTGGACGACCTGCAGGACCGGCACGACCACAACCAGGAGGACGGGGACCTCTTCGGGTTGAACAACGACGACCTCGAGGGTGACATCGGCGACGCCGAGGACCGCATCGCGCTCTACGAGTCGATCCTCGACAACGACCGCCAGATCATCCTGTTCGACCCTTCGGGCGACGGCGCGATCGCCGAGCTGCACGGCGACATCGGTGCCGACACCCAGAACGTCGGCGTCAGCGTGCCAGGCACCACGACCGACATGTCCAGCTTCCAGGGCGTCGCCAACAAGTCCGACGCGTTCGTGGCCGACTCCGACGGCGATCTCGCGATGATCTCGTGGATGGGCGGTGACCTGCCTGACGACATCGTGCAGGATGCCCCCTTCGCCAACTACGCACACGATCTCGGCCCGTCGCTGGCCGACTTCTCGCACGACGTCCGCCAAGAGATCAACCACTCAGCCGCAGCCCCCAACGACGCGCAGACGACATACCTCGGCCACTCTTATGGCGGCGCCGTCGTGGGCCGGGCCGAGCTGTCGGGGCTCGATGCCGACCGCGTGCTCCATGTCGAGTCCGCAGGCATGGGCCACGACATCCAGTCACCGGACGACCTGCCCGACTCCCAGGACGGGGTCGATCGGTACTCGATGACTGCGCCGGGCGACATCATCGGCGACATCCAAGGCACCCAGGTGGGCGACAACATCGGCCACGGGGCTGATCCTGACGAGTTCGAGGGCACCATCCGCCTCGACACGGGCAACAAGGCTGACGGCACTCCCAACATCGGGGTCGAGTCCCACTCGGACGTCTTCCTGCGCCAGTCGGATGCGTACTTCAACATGCTCGAGGTGTTGAACGGCGGCACCGTGACGACGTATCGCGAGCCCGAGTACGAGGATCCGCCGTTGTACCCTCATCCCGGCTGGACTCCCGAGCAGACCGGTTGGAAGACGCCAGGCGATCGGATCGACATCGAATGAGGAAGCTCATCATCACCGCCGCCATCGCTGCCGGACTCATGAGCACCACGGGATGCGGACCCCAGGAGGACGACATGAAGGACAAGACGATCGAGGCTGCAGCAGCTGAGGCGCGCGCAGACATCGACGCCCTGGCGGCACTTCTGGGATCGTCGCCCGAGGTGAGGCAGGACGTCATCTCCGACTGCGTTCCCGGCGACGACGCGTCCGGCAAGACCCTCGACTACGCCGTCCGCGTCCAGGTCGAGCCCGGCACCCTGGGACGTCTCAAGACCGAGGTCGCCGAGCAGTACGAGGCCGACGGCTGGCAGGTCAAGCTCGACCCCGGAACCAACAGCGTGCGATTCGCCAAGGGCAGCGAGACCATCGGCGCCAGGGTCTTCGAGGACCGTGGCAGTGCCGTGGTCAGCGGCTCCGGCGGCTGCGTGAAGTGAGGCCGCACCACCGACTTTAGTTGGATGTCCTAGTATTGGACTTCCACAGACATTTGGAGCCTCGATGCCTGACCTGCACACCCCGTCGCACCCGGTCCGCTTCGTCACCGCCTCAGCGTTGTTCGACGGGCACGACGCGTCGATCAACATCATGCGCCGCATCCTCCAGTCGCAGGGTGCCGAGGTCATCCACCTCGGGCACAACCGTTCGGTGCAGGAGGTCGTCGACGCCGCGATCGACGAGGACGTGCAGGGCGTCGCGGTCAGCTCCTACCAAGGTGGCCACGTCGAGTACTTCGAGTACCTCGTCGAGTCGTTGCGCGAGCGAGGCGCCGGACACGTCAAGGTGTACGGCGGGGGTGGTGGCGTCATCGTCCCCGAGGAGATCAGCAGGCTGCGCCACGCCGGCGTCACGATCTTCTCGCCCGAGGACGGCCAGCGCCTCGGGCTCGCCGTGATGATCAACACGATGATCGAGTCCTGCGACCTCGACCTGTGGGACCAACAGCAGACCCGCGCCGACGCCGTGCTGTCCGGCGATCGGGGCGCCCTGGCCCGCGCCATCACCGGCGCCGAGCTCGGTCAGCTCGACGCCGCGTTCCTCGACCCCATCCGCGCCGCGGCGACCTCGTCGGGCACCCCGGTCCTCGGGATCACGGGCACCGGAGGCTCCGGAAAGTCCTCGCTGACCGACGAGCTCGTGCGCCGGTTCCGTCTCGACCAGCAGGACAAGCTCAGCATCGGCGTCATCGCGGTCGACCCCACGCGACGTCGCGGCGGGGGCGCCCTGCTGGGTGACCGCATCCGGATGAACTCGCTCGACGGCGACCGCATCTACTTCCGGTCGCTCGCGACCCGCGGCAGCCACGAGCTGCCCGACTGCCTGCCGGTCGTCATCGACCTGCTCAAGGCGGCCGGGCACGACCTCGTGATCGTCGAGACCCCCGGCATCGGCCAGGGCGACGCTGCGATCGTGCCCTTCGTCGACACGGCGATGTACGTCATGACGCCCGAGTTCGGCGCCGCGTCGCAGCTCGAGAAGATCGACATGCTCGACTTCGCCGACGTCGTCGCGATCAACAAGTTCGAACGCCGCGGCGCCAAGGACGCCCTCCGCGACGTCGGGCGCCAGCTCGTCCGCAACCGCGAGGCGTTCGGCTCGAAGCCCGAGGACATGCCGGTGTTCGGCACCTCGGCCGCCACGTTCAACGACGACGGCGTGACGGCACTGTTCCAGCACCTCGTGTCGATCCTCGAGCCCGAGGGCCTGTCGGTGTCCGAGGGCATCCTGCCGGTCACCGACATGAAGTTCTCGAGCGGCATCGACCAGGTCGTGCCACCCGAGCGCACGCGCTACCTCGCCGAGATCACCGAGACCGTACGCGCGTACCACGCGACCACGGACGACCTGGTCGCCAAGGCTCGTCGGCTCCAGCGCCTCGAGGCCGTGGCGGCCGAGGACGACCTCTCGGCCGGCTCGAGGACCGAGCTCGGCGAGCTGGTCGAGGACGCCCGGAAGGACCTCCCCCACGAGATCCGGGAGCAGATCGAGGGCTGGCCTGCCGTCGTCGAGACCTACTCCGGCGACGAGCTCGTCGTCCGGATCCGCGAGACCGACAACCGCACCGCCCTGTCCCGGGAGTCGCTGTCGGGCACCAAGGTCCGTCGCGTCAGCCTGCCGAAGCACGCCGACCACGGTGACCTGGTGTCCTACTGGCGGCGCGAGAACCTGCCGGGGCACTTCCCGTTCACGGCCGGGGTGTTCCCGTTCAAGCGAGACGGCGAGGACCCCGCCCGCATGTTCGCCGGCGAGGGCGACCCGTTCCGCACCAACCGCCGCTTCAAGCTCCTGTCGGAGGACGGCGACGCGACCCGGCTGTCGACCGCGTTCGACTCGGTCACCCTGTACGGCCGCGACCCCGATCTCCGCCCCGACATCTACGGCAAGGTCGGCACGTCGGGCGTCTCGGTCGCGACGCTCGACGACATGAAGGCGCTCTACGACGGCTTCGACCTGGTGTCGCCGTCGACGTCGGTGTCGATGACGATCAACGGCCCCGCACCGACCGTGCTCGCGTTCTTCCTCAACACCGTGATCGACCAGCAGGTCGAGGTGTTCCGTGCCGAGCACGGCCGCGAGCCCGACGCCGAGGAGCACGCCGTCCTGAAGTCGTACGCGCTGCAGAACGTCCGCGGCACGGTGCAGGCCGACATCCTCAAGGAGGACCAGGGCCAGAACACCTGCTTGTTCTCCACCGAGTTCAGCCTGCGGATGATGGCCGACATCCAGGAGTGGTTCATCGAGCACCAGGTGCGCAACTTCTACTCCGTCAGCATCTCGGGCTATCACATCGCCGAGGCCGGGGCGAACCCCATCAGCCAGCTGGCGTTCACGCTCGCCAACGGGTTCACGTACGTCGAGGCCTACCTCGCGCGTGGCATGGACATCGACGACTTCGCGCCCAACCTGTCGTTCTTCTTCTCCAACGGCATGGACGTCGAGTACTCCGTGCTGGGCCGGGTCGCCCGCCGCATCTGGGCCATCACGATGCGCGACAAGTACGGCGCCAACGAGCGGTCGCAGAAGCTCAAGTACCACGTGCAGACGTCAGGCCGCTCCCTGCACGCGCAGGAGATGAGCTTCAACGACATCCGCACGACGCTGCAGGCGCTCATCGCGATCTACGACAACGCCAACAGCCTGCACACCAACGCGTACGACGAGGCCGTCACGACCCCGTCCGAGGAGTCCGTGCGTCGCGCCCTGGCGATCCAGCTCGTCATCAACCGCGAGTGGGGCCTGGCGATGAACGAGAACCCGACCCAGGGTGCGTACGTCATCGACGAGCTGACCGACCTGCTCGAGGAGGCCGTGCTCGCCGAGTTCGACCGCATCAACGAGCGCGGTGGCGTGCTCGGCGCAATGGAGACCGGCTACCAGCGCGGGCGCATCCAGGACGAGTCGATGCTCTACGAGCAGCGCAAGCACGACGGGTCGCTGCCGATCGTCGGGGTCAACACGTTCCGCAACCCCCACGCCGACGACCTGGAGCCGCCGACGGTCGAGCTGGCGCGGGCGACCGAGGCCGAGAAGTCGTCGCAGCTCGAGCGCGTCCAGACGTTCCAGCAGACGCATCGCGACGAGGCGGCCGAGGCGATCGCGCGCCTCAAGCAGGCGGCGATCAACCACGAGAACGTCTTCGCGGTGCTGATGGACGCGGCCCGGGTCTGCTCCCTTCAGCAGGTCACCGAGGCGTTCTTCGAGGTCGGCGGTCAGTACCGGCGCAACGTCTGACCGCTCGGCACACCGTCGAGCGGCACCGAGCAGGCGCTGCTCACTCGATCCCGTCGATGACCCGGATCTCGCGCTCGGCGCCGTCGCCCAGTGCCTCGAGGGCCGCTTGGTAGCCGGCGCTGTGATACGCCGCAACGGCGGCGTCGACGCTCTCGAAGCGGATCAGGGTCGTGCGCTCGGTCGTGCCGGCCTCGAAGGCATGCGCCGGGTTGCCGCGGGCGAGGAAGGTGCCGCCGGCAGCGCGCATCGCCGGGCCGGCGAGCTCGACGTAGGCGGCGAGCCGCTCCTCGTCGTGGATCGCGGTGAACGTGTTGATCCAGTAGGCAACCATGTCGGGCCTTTCGTCGTTGGTGGTCGTCAGCGCGCGAGGTCGACGGCGACTCCAGACTACGGCGGCCGGGCGCGCGAGCGCCTGAGCCCGCCCGGGTCTAGCGTGCAACCATGAGCGCCGCAGAGGATGCCGTCAAGAAGGAGCTGAAGGCACGCCGCAACGCCAACGGAGAGAACCGCCTCCCGCCGGCGGCCGCGGTCGTCGTGGCCGCCCTCGCGTACGCCCTGTTGCCTGCCTCGCTGCTCGTCGGGCCGCGCTACGTCATCCCCGGCATCGAGCTCGCACTGCTGATCGCCCTTGTCGCGACGAACCCCCGCCGCATGACCCGCGAGACCCGGTGGTCCCGCAATGCGTCGATCGCGCTCGCCTGCCTCGTGATCATCGCCAACATGATCGCGCTGGGCATGCTGGTCCACTCGATGACCGAGAAGAGCTCGTCCGGGGAGCCGCTGCTCCTGGCGGCGATGCAGGTGTGGGTCACCAACGTCATCGGCTTCGCCCTGTTGTACTGGGAGCTCGACCGGGGTGGTCCCGTGGCTCGACGGGTCAAGCCCCACAAGGAGATGGCACCGGCGGACTGGCGGTTCTCGCAGGACGAGAACCACGACGCCGTCGAGGAGGTCGCCGCGTCCGCCAGCAAGGGCTCCGGCTGGATCCCGACCTTCGTCGACTACCTGTACGTCTCGCTGACCAACTCGAGCGCGTTCAGCCCGACCGACACGATGCCCCTGACGTCCCGCGCGAAGATCCTGATGGGCATCGAGGCCACCTCGGCCCTCCTCGTCTCCCTCCTCGTCATCGCCCGTGCCGTGGGATCGCTCCAGGGCTGAGCGGGTTGACGATCGCGCAAGCGGGTACGTCATACGGGATATCGGCACGTCTCGGCGACGAGGCGAGCCGCCCGAGAGAGGGAGATCGACATGGACGACATGAACTGGTGGGTGTGGGCGCTCATCGCCCTCGCGGTCATCGCGCTCCTCGCGCTGATCGCGATCAGCCTGCGCAACCGGGCCCGCGTCAAGGCGGTCCAACGCGATCGGCACCGTGCTGGTGAGCTCCGCGAGGAGGCCGAGGTCAGTGCTGTCGAGGCGAGTCGCCGAGAGGCCGACGCCGCCGCCGCTCGCGCCGAGGCCGAGCAGGCCCGCATCGCAGCGGAGCAGCTCGAGCGGCAGGCACAGCAGCACGAGCGGGACGCCGGCGACGTACGCGCCGAGGCCGGCGACCGCCTCGCCAAGGCTGACGAGATCGATCCCGACGTCGACGATCGCACCCTGGCGGCCGACGGCGGCACGGGCACACACCGAGGCATCGCTGACGATGCCTCGCGCGACGACCAGCTCACTGGCGACGGCCGGCGAGACGACCCGCTTCTCGAGGACGGGTCCACGGGCGAGCACGTCCGCGACACGCGGCGCGACATCCCGTAGGCCCCGCCCAGGGTGACGACATGACCCTCCCGTCGGACGACCTCGGCCATCCGGTCGACCTGGTGCGTCCGGCGCGGAGGGTCGTGTCGCTCGTGCCCTCGCTGACCGAGGCGGTCGCCGCGACCCAGCCAGAGGCGCTGGTGGGCGCCACCGACTGGTGCACCCATCCCGCCGGTCTCGAGGTGACGCGGGTGCGCGGCACCAAGAATCCCGACCGGTCCGCGATCACCGCCCTCGCGCCGGACCTGGTGCTGGCCAACCGCGAGGAGAACCGCGAGCTCGACGTCGATCGCCTGCGCGCCGCCGGGATCGCCGTGTGGGTCACGGTCATCGAGACGGTCGACGAGGCCTTCGCCTCGATGGAGCGGATGTTCGTCGACGCCCTCGGGTGGGACTCACCGTCGTGGCTCGACGAGGCGCGTGCCGTGTGGGCCGAGCCGGCCCCGGAGTCGGGCCGCCGCGTGGCCATCCCGATCTGGCGCGACCCCTGGATGGTCGTGGGAGGGCGTACGTTCACCGGCGACCTCGTCGCCCGTCTGGGACTCGTCAACGCCTTCGACGGCGGCACCGAGCGATACCCGAGGGTCGACCTCGCCGACATCGACTCCCTCGACGTCGACCTCGTCCTGCTGCCGGACGAGCCGTACGTCTTCACCGCCGACGACGGCCCCGAGGCGTTCGAGCACACGCCGACCCGCTTGGTCTCAGGACGATCACTGACCTGGTACGGACCGTCGATGCTGACGGCGCGGGCCGAGCTCGAGTCGACGCTCGACTAGCTCTTGTCCGCGGCCTTGGCCGCTGTGGCCTTGCGGGCGGCTGCGCGTGAGACGGCCTTGCGAGGCTCCCGGGCGTCGACCGTGACGGGCTTGAGCGCGACGACCGGTGGCGTCTCGCCGACGATCGCGTTGTGGCTGCCCCACACGAGGTACTTGGCCGTGAGGTTGATCATCGTGGCGAACCGGTTGCGGTTGCCGAGCAGGGTCGCGACGTGCAGGCCGACCCAGATGATCCACGCGGGGAACCCGGTGAGTCGCGGCAGGAACTTGATCTCGGCGACGGCCGAGGAACGGCCGATCGTCGCCATCGTGCCCTTGTCCTTGTACTTGAACGGCTTGATCGTCTTGCCGCCGAGCTCGGCCCGGATGACCTTCGCGGCGTGCTTGCCACCCTGGATGGCCGGCTGGGCGAGCTGCGGTAGCGGCTCGTCGGGGCTGACGGAGACGTCGCCGATCGCGAACACGTTGCTCATGCCCTTGACCCGCAGGTGCTCATCGGTCTCGATGCGCCCGCCGCGGCCCTGGGGCACGGACCAGCCCTGCACCGTGGGGTGCGCGGTGATGCCGCTGGCCCAGACGACGATGCCGGCGGGCAAGAACTCCTGCTTGCCGTCGTGCTCGACCAGCACGCCGTCCTCGCGGACCTCCTTGACGGCGGTCTCGAGGCGCAGGTCGACATCGCGCTTCTCGAGCGACTTGCGGGCGTAGTCGCGCAGCTTGGGATGGAACGGCCCCAGCACGTGCGGCATCATCTCGATCAAGGTGATGTGCACGCGCTTGCGGTCGAGCTCGGGATAGGTCACCGGCATGTCGTTGTTGCGCAGCTCGGCGAACGCACCGGCGGTCTCGACGCCGGTGGCGCCGCCACCGACGACGATGATGCGCAGGTCGCGGTCCTGGCCGTTGACCGCGGCGTCCTCGAGGGCGGCGAACATCTTGTCGCGCACCGCGAGCGCCTGCGAACGGCGGTAGAGCGGCATGGCGAGCTCTGCAGCACCGGGGATGCCGAAGTAGTTGGCGGTGACGCCCACGGCGATGACCAGGTAGTCGTACTTGACCTCGACGCCGCCGTCGAGCTTGAGCGTCTTGGTCTCGTGGTCCATCGACTCGACGAGGCCCTTGAGGAAGCGCACGTTGCTCTGCTTGGCGCGGATCGCGCGCAGGAACCAGGTGATGTCGCCGGGGTTGAGGCTGGCGGTCGCGACCTGGTAGAGCAGTGGCTGGAACGTGTTGTAGGTGTGCCGATCGATCAGCGTCACGTCGACGTCGGCGCGCTTGAGCTTGCGAACTGCAGCGATGCCTCCGAAGCCGCCTCCGACCACGACGACGTGAGGACGTTTCTGACCGGCTGCGGTGCTGTCTGGCATGCCTTCAGTCTATCGAGTCGCACTGCCATGACGCACATCGCGGAGGGGTGCTGTGACCACTCTCATGTCCGGACAAAATGCAGGGAGATCAGCGGCGGCGGCAGCGAACCAGCAGCACCGTGGCGACGACGGTGGCCACGAGGCACAGCGGCAGCATGACCCACGAGATCACGGCCAGGTCCTGGATGCTGTCGCGGATCTCGGCCTCGCCCAGATCCATCCAGTTGCTGTCCGACCTGAGCATCTCCTCGACGAGCGCCTCGCGGGCGAAGCCGTAGACCAGGAGATAGAACCCGCAGCCCAGGGCGATGACCGACGAGATGACGAGGGTGAGGATCGACAGGATCTTGACGGCGTCAGCGGGCGGCTGGTGCGGCCGGGCGTACGGCTGCGGGCCCGGCTGCCATGACGGTGGAGCGGCCGGCTGGGTCGACGGGTCCGGTCCCGGGTGCTGAGGTGGCAGGGAGGGTGCCGGCGGTGCCGCACCCGCGGCGACCGGGACGGGCGGCTCCTTGCCCGCCAGCCGGGCGAACCACCGATTCACCTCCGGGTGCCAGAGCTGGAAGACGAAGAACAGCGCGACGGCACACAGCAGGGTCGCGAGGAACGAGCCCAGCCCCAGCCCGAGCACGACCATCACGGGTGCCACGATCGTCAGCATGACGCGGCTGACGGCCTGGCCCATCGCGGTGTAGATCGCGAAGACCAGGACGGACGCGGCGACGACCGCGACGATGGCCAGGTAGACGCGGTAGACCGTCTCGGCGTCGCCGCGCGCGAGGCCTTCCTTCACGAGCGGATCGGTGAACTGCTCGACCTTGGTCTGGCCGCCGTCGGAGTACCAGCCGATCATGTCGGTCATGGCCTGGATGAGCTGGACCGCGCCGATGACACCCAGGTAGACGCACGCCCGCGCCAGTCGCTGAGGCCTGCTCGGGCGTTCGCTCATTGCTCCATCCCATCACGCGGCCGCCACCACCGACGATGTGGGCGGGTCAGCCCGCCGTCACCGTCAGCTCGTCCGCATCAGGCGACCGGTCGACCACGACGGTGTCACCGTCGCGCACCTCGCCGCCGAGGAGCGACCGGGCGAGCCGGTCACCGATCGCCTGCTGCACGAGCCGTCGCAGCGGTCGGGCACCGTAGGCCGGGTCCCACCCGGTGAGGGCCAACCACTCGCGCGCGGCCGGTGTGACGTCCAGCGCGATGCGCCGGGTCGCGAGCCGCGCGGCGAGCGCCGAGACCTGCAGGTCGACGATGTGCGCGAGCTCGTCGGTCCCGAGCGCGTCGAACGTGACGATCTCGTCGAGCCGGTTGAGGAACTCCGGCTTGAACGACGCCTTCACCACGTCCATCACGGCCGAACGCTTGGCAGCCTCGTCGAGGGTCGCGTCCGACAGGAACACCGAGCCGAGGTTGGACGTGAGGATCAAGATCACGTTGCGGAAGTCGACCGTACGTCCCTGGCCGTCGGTCAGCCGGCCGTCGTCGAGGACCTGCAGCAGGATGTCGAAGACCTCCGGGTGCGCCTTCTCGACCTCGTCGAGCAGGACGACCGAGTACGGTCGGCGCCGCACGGCCTCCGTGAGCTGACCACCCTCGTCGTAGCCGACGTAGCCGGGAGGTGCCCCGACCAGCCGGCTGACGGAGTGCTTCTCGGAGTACTCGCTCATGTCGATGCGGATGATCGCCCGCTCGTCGTCGAACAGGAACTCGGCCAGTGTCTTGGCCAGCTCGGTCTTGCCGACGCCGGTCGGTCCGAGGAACAGGAACGAGCCGGTCGGCCGGTCGGGGTCGGAGATGCCGGCCCGCGAGCGGCGTACGGCATCGGACACCGCAGCGACCGCGGTCCGCTGGCCCACGAGCCGCTTGCCGAGCTCGTCCTCCATGCGCAGGAGCTTGCCGGTCTCGCCCTCGAGCAGGCGCCCTGTCGGGATGCCGGTCCACGACGCCACGACCTCGGCGATGTCGTCGGCACCGACCTCCTCGTGCACCATGGCGTCGCCCTCGTGGGCCGCCTCGGCGGCCTGGGCGTCCTCGAGCTGGCGCTCCATGGCGGGGATCTCGCTGTAGATCAGGCGGCTCGCGGTGTCCATGTCGCCCTCGCGCTGGGCGCGCTCGGCCTGGCTGCGGACCTCGTCGATGCGCTCCTTGATCTCGCCCACCGCGTTGAGCGCCTGCTTCTCACGCTCCCAGCGCGTCTCGAGCGCCCGCAGCGCCTCCTGCTTGTCGGCGAGCTCCACGCGCAGCTTGTCGAGCCGGTCACGACTGGCCTCGTCCTGCTCCTTGTCGAGGTGCAGCTCCTCCATGCGCAGCCGGTCGACCGCGCGACGCAGCTCGTCGATCTCGATGGGGCTGGAGTCGATCTCCATGCGGAGTCGGCTGCTGGCCTCGTCGATCAGGTCGATCGCCTTGTCCGGCAGCTGCCGGCCGGGGATGTAGCGGTCGGACAGGGTCGCCGCGGCGACCAGCGCTGCGTCGGCGATCGAGACCTTGTGGTGCGCCTCGTAGCGCTCCTTGAGCCCGCGCAGGATCGCGATGGTGTCCTCCGGGCTCGGCTCGCCGACGAACACCTGCTGGAAGCGACGCTCGAGGGCTGGGTCCTTCTCGACCCGCTCGCGGTACTCGTCGAGGGTCGTCGCGCCGATCATCCGCAGCTCGCCTCGTGCCAGCATCGGCTTGAGCATGTTGCCGGCGTCCATCGCGCTGTCTCCGCCGGCGCCCGCGCCCACGACGGTGTGCAGCTCGTCGATGAACGTGATGACCTGACCCTCGGACTCCTTGATCTCGGTCAGGACGGCCTTGAGCCGCTCCTCGAACTCGCCCCGGTACTTCGCCCCGGCGACCATCGCGGCCAGGTCGAGCGAGATGAGTCGTCGTCCGCGCAGCGACTCCGGCACGTCTCCGGCGACGATGCGCTGGGCGAGACCCTCCACGACGGCGGTCTTGCCGACGCCGGGCTCGCCGATCAGCACGGGGTTGTTCTTCGTACGCCTCGACAGCACCTGGACGACGCGGCGGATCTCGCTGTCGCGGCCGATCACCGGGTCGAGCTTGCCCTCGCGGGCGACGGCTGTCAGGTCGACGCCGTACTTCTCGAGCGACTGATAGGTGTCCTCGGCATCGGCGCTGGTGACCCGCGCGGTTCCACGCACGGCGGCGAATGCAGCCTGCAGCGACTCGGGGCTCGCACCGGCCTCGATGAGCACCGCCTTGGCGGACGACTCGACGGTGGCGATGCCGACAGCCAGGTGCTCGGTCGAGACGAAGTCGTCGCCCAGCTGGTCGGCGAGGTCCTTGGCGCGCTGCAGGACCTCGTGGCTCGAGCGCGAGAGGCCGGGGTTCTGCACGCTGGCCCCGCTGGCGGACGGCAGCGACTCGAGCGCGGACTTCAGGCCCGCCCGCACGGCCTGCACGTCGACACCCGCGGCCCGGATCAGGGGCGCAGCGGTCCCGCCGTCCTGGTCGAGAAGGGCCGAGAGGAGGTGTGCCGGCTCGACCGCGGGATGACCAGCGGCAGCGGCTGCGGAGATCGCGCTGCCCAGCGCCTGCTGGCTGCGCGTCGTGAACGTGGCAAGGTCCATGATGGTCCTCCTGGAATGGAACGAGTGTCACTCACCTCAACGCTGGTGAAGTTGAGTCCATTCCTATCAACTTTGCCGTTCTTGCTCCACTCGGCGGCTCAACCGTCGCCGTAGGGTCCGTCCGACTCAGGCTGGCTCGACGTGCGCGGGTCCCTCACGGGCTCGTCTGCGCCGCGATCACGCACGCTGGGCACGTCAGGCCCTTGGCGGTCGGGCTCCAGGAACTCTGCTGCCATCTCGGTCATGCGACCACTCCTCGCGAGGCACGATGTGTCCTGCATCACACTAGGTCGGACGCCGATGAACAGCAAGGAACGGCCGGTCAGTAGCCCGTGAAGTAGTCCGTCCGCACGCCCTTGCTCCGCTTGGCGAGACCGACCCGAACGGCATTGACCATCGCCGGGGGACCCGAGACGTACGCCCGCCTCTTGGCGAGGTCCGGCACCGCCTCGGCGATCAGCTCGGCCGACAGGAAGGGCGCCTCGACGTACGTCCACCGCTCCGGCAGCTCCGAGGGGCGCGCCGGGCCGACGAGCACGACCTGCACCCCCGACAGCTCTTCGACGAACGGCACCTCGTCGGGCGACGAGACGCCGTAGACCAGGACGGCGTCACGCGACGACTCGTGCCGCAGCTGGCTCAGGAACGGGGTGATGCCGATGCCGCCGGCGACGAGCAGCACCGGGACTGACGGGTCCGGCGGCAGCAGGAAGTCGCCGCCGATGCCGGTGGCCTGCACGGTGTCGCCGGGTTCCAGCGCCAGCAGGGCCTTCTTGAAGCTCGACGAGCTCTCGGGCACCCGCAGCGCGAACGAGACCCGGCCCTCGGGGTCCGGTGGCGAGGCGATGCTGAACGAGCGGCGGCTCCCACGGCCGTCAGGCCCGGCATGCGGCACCGTCAGCTCGGCGTACTGGCCCGGCTGGAAGGACACCGGCCGCTTGGCGCGGAATGTCAGCTCCCGGGTCTCGGGGGTCAGCTGCCGCTTCTCCTGGAGCACGAACGTGACGCCACGGCGCCGCGCGAACGCGAACGCCAGCAGGTTGCCGACGAGGAGCGACAGCTCGGGGGTGATCGCGAAGACACCCAAATCCGGAGGGGAGTCAGTGAGCAGGTAGACCCAGCTCGGGTAGGCGAACACGACCGCCGTGACCGCCGCGACCACCAGCTGTTGGTGCCGGCGAGGGGGCAGGGTCAAGGGCTCGCTGAGCATGAATCCGGCCAGGAAGACGATGGGGTACGAGTAGAACGCCAGCTTGAGCACGTCGACGAACGACTGGTCGGCACTCACATCGAGCAGGCACACGACGATCAGCACACCGGCGATGACGATGAAGAGCATGCCGATGTCGAGACGACGGGTGCGCCACAGCACAACGAACGCGCCGACGACGACGAACGGGAACAGCTTCTCGGTCGCGGCGGTCTGCCAGATCGCGTTGATCGGGCTCTCCCGGCCGACGAGGTCCTGCACGAGGAGCACCAGGAAGGCGCCCGCGGCGGCCGGGTTGAAGATGTGCCGGCCGCGCCACGCCAGGACGTACTTGGAGGCGTTGCCGAGGACCGCGGCGCCGGCCAGCCAGGCGAGGTTGGTCGCATCGGTCTCGAGCAGGGGGACGTAGAGGAAGAACAGGAGCAGCGCCGTGATGATCGCCGACTCCCCGTGCGGGCGGACCCGCCAGACGGCGCCGAGGATGCGGCTGCTCCCATAGGACGCCACGAGCAGGACGGCCAGGGTGATGAGCTGGTCGGAGACCGAGAGCCCGTCGATGACACCGGTCGCCGTGAAGATGACGTAGACCGCGGCCAGCACGGTCAGGACGATCGTGACGAGCCGGTACATCGTCACCCGGCCGAGCTGGCGGTCCAGCAGGTCACGGATGCCTGTCAGGGGGTTCATGCGAAGACCTCTCCTCGGAAACCCGGCGACCACTGGACGCGGCCGTCGGCGTACATGCGGACGAACTCGTGCGGGCAGATGCCGGCCAGCGCTTCCGGCTCGGCGAAGAAGTAGGCCGTGGCCAACCCGTCGGCAAGCAGGCAGGACTCGGCGACGACCCACGTCGCCAGCACGTCGTCGGCCGGCCGGCCGGTACGCCCGTCCAGCACGTGGTGCAGGCCCTCGCCCCAGGCCCGGCGGTTGGTCGCGGACGCGCAGAGTGCTCGGCCGCGGGGAAGCTCGGCGATGCCGATCGCGCGGGTCGCGTCGGCCGGGTGCTCGAGCGCGACGCGCAACGGCGCGGCCTGCAGGTGCAGGAGGTCACCGCTCGCGTCGATCGTGAAGTCGGGCACGCCGTGGTCGGCCATGACGCGCGCGACGAGGTCGACCAGGTGCCCCTTGCCGGCGGCACCGACGTCGAGCAGCACGGGCTCATGAGCGGTCAGAGTCGGATAAGCCCAGTCGAACGAACCCCAGGCGGGCACGGCCGCCGGGTCGGGACCCGGGCGCAACGAGTAGGTCTCGTCGTAGCCGAGATCGGCGAGCGTACGCCCCACGAGCGGCGTCACTGCTCCCTCGGTGGCGTCGTGCAGCTCGACGTAGAGGTCGAGCAGGGCGCGCGAGTCGGGGTCGAGCACCCAGGTCCCGCCGTCCGTGGCGATCCGGGCCACGACCGAGTCGGGGCGAAAGCGCGACCAGACCGCATCGAAGTCCTCGATGCGGCCGGTCACGGCGGCAGCGGTGTCCGGGGCGAGCGGCACGGCGGTGTCGATCTGCCACGCCGTGCCGATCGCCTCGAACCGCCAGGCAGCCGGCTCAGGCCTGGGCATCGGCCTTGATGTCGTCGATCGCCGCGTTGAAGCCGGACGAGGTCAGGGACGAGCCGGCGACCTTGGAGACGTCGAGCTCGTCGAGGCTCTTGCCGACCACCTCGTCGGAGATGCCGCCCGCGAACTTCTCCTGGTACTGCTTCGAGGTCCCGTTCTCGGCCAACGGCGTGACGGTGACCTCGGTGATCTTGTTGGCGGCCAGGGTCACCTCGACCTTGACCTCGGACTCGCCACCGGGGTTGGAGTAGCCCGCCGAAGCCTCGTAGTCACCGTCCTTGTAGGTCGCTGCGCCGTCGTCGGCGGACGTGTCGTCGCCGGAGGCGTCGCCGGCCTCGGGCGCCGACGAGGTCGAGGTCTCGCTCGTCGGCTCGTCGCTGCTGCCACATGCGGCGGTCAGCAGCAGGACGGAGGCCGCTGCGGCGGCGGAGAGCATCTTCTTGTGCGCTGGAAGTTTCATCGGTCGGGCTCCTGAGCTCGAGGGTATGGAATCAGCGTGCAATGTGGAGAACGGAACAGGCTGGCTGAACGTTCAACCGTATGAACGGGACCTCGGGAGGCCGAGTTCCTCCCTGTGGGGTTTCGCGCACACTCACAGGTTCTGCACAGCAAGCCTCAGGACAGCTCGGCCAGGGCCGAGGTCGCCGCGTGGAAGCCGCCCATGCCGTGCACTCCGCCGCCGGGCGGCGTCGACGCCGAGCAGATGTACAGCCCTTTGGCACCCAGTGAGTAGGGGTTGGCCGAGAACCGGGGGCGCATCACGAGCTGCCACGCGTCGTTGGCGCCGCCACCGATGTCGCCGCCGGCGTAGTTGGCGTTGTGGGCCTCGAGCTGTGCCGGTCCCGCCGTGGTCTTGGCGACGACCCGGTCGCGGAAGCCCGGGGCGAAACGCTCGATCTGGTTCGTGATCGCCTCGGTGGCGTCACCGGTGTAGCCGTGCGGGACGTGAGCGTACGACCACACGGGGTGCACGTCGCCGGCCGAACGTCCCGGGTCGGCGAGATACTGCTGGCAGAGCAGCACGAACGGGCGATCGGGCATGCGGCCGGCGTGCACCTCACGCTCCGCGGCGTTGAGCTGCTCGAAGGTCCCGGCCAGGTGCAGGGTGCCGGCCTTGCGGGCCCACTCGTTGGTCCACGGGATACCGCCCTCGACGGCGTAGTCGACCTTGAACACCCCCGGGCCGGAGCGCCAGCGCTTGAGGGGACGGCGCACACGACCGGGCAGACGGTCGCCGGCGATCCGCAGGGCACCTTGGGGCGACGTGTCGAAGATGACGATGTCGGCGTCGGGCAGCTCGGTGACCTCGTGACCGGTCTCGATGCGGCCGCCGTGCTCGGTGATGTCTGCGGCCAGCGCGCGGGCGATCGCCGCGGACCCGCCCTTGGCGACCGGCCAACCGTACGCGTGGCTCGTCAGGCCGAACATCAGGCCGAGGCCTCCGGTGGTCGGCCGGTTGAGCGGGTGGAGGGCGTGCGCGGCGAGCCCGGCGAACAGGCCCCGCGCCTCGTCGGTCTGCCAGCGGCGGGCGATCCAGGACGCCGGTTGCAGCGCGCGCAGGCCGAACCGCGCCATCAGGATCGGGTGCTTCGGGACGTGCAGGATCGGCCGGAACAGCTCACCGATGAGGTCGTCGCCCGACTCGGCCAGTGGCGCATAGAGCTTGCGCCACGCCCTGCCGTCGACGCCCAGGCCCTCGACCGTACGGTCGAGGTCGCGGAACAGCACCCCGGCCCGCCCGCCGTCGAGGGGATGGACCGCGTCGACCTCGGGCCACAGCCACTCGAGGCCGTGCCGGGCCAGGTCGAGCGACCGGAAGAACGGTGACGCGACGGCCGTGGGGTGCGTCGCGGAGCAGATGTCGTGCACGACGCCGGGCACGTTGAGCTCGGCCGAACGCGTGCCACCGCCGATCTCGTCCTCGGCCTCCAGCACGGTCACGTCGACGCCGGCGCGGGCGAGCACCAGGGCGGCGGCCAGCCCGTTGGGGCCGGACCCCACGACGACGGCAGTGGTCATGCCCTCAACCTAGTGCCCGCCCTCGTGTGACCCCCACCACAGGATGACCGTTCGCATGGCAAGACGCGCTCAGAGCCCTTGATCGACCTCCTTAGCCTTGCCTAAGACAGGTGGCGTTCTTCCCCCAGGAGTTGTGAATGAGCAGGCAATTGCGTGTCGCCGTGATCGGCGCCGGACCGGCGGGAATCTACGCGGCCGACATCCTCACCAAGTCCGAGGTCGACGTCACGATCGACATCCTCGACCGCGACCCCACCCCGTTCGGCCTGATTCGCTACGGCGTCGCGCCCGACCACCCGCGCATCAAGGAGATCGTCAAGGCGCTGAAGCGCGTGCTCTCCAACGACGACATCCGGTTCTTCGGGAACGTCGACTACGGCACGGACCTCAAGCTCGATCACCTGCAGCAGTTCTACGACGCCGTCATCTTCGCCACGGGTGCGCGCGCCGACCGCGACCTCGACATCCCCGGCATCGACCTCAAGGGCTCGTTCGGCGCGGCCGACTTCGTGTCCTGGTACGACGGGCACCCCGACGCTCCCCGTGACTGGCCGTTCGACCCCCGCGCCGAGACCGTGGCAGTCCTCGGCGTCGGCAACGTCGGCCTCGACGTCGCCCGCATGCTCGCGAAGACCGCCGACGAGCAGCTGGTCACCGAGATCCCGGACAACGTCTACGCCGGGCTCAAGGCGAACGCCGCCAAGGACATCCACGTGTTCGCCCGTCGCGGACCGGCGCAGGTCAAGTTCACCCCGATGGAGCTGCGCGAGCTCTCCCACTCACCGAGCATCGACGTCATCATCCACCCCGAGGGCTTCGAGCTCGACGAGGGCTCCATGGACGCGATCCGGGCCTCCAAGTCGGTCAAGCTCGTCGTCGACGTGCTGCAGAACTACCTCGCCAAGGAGCCGTCCGGCGCGCCGCACCGCATCCACATCCACTTCTGCCAGAACCCCGTCGAGGTCCTCGGCGAGGACGGTCAGGTGGTCGGCCTCCGCACCGAGATCACCGAGCTCGACGGCACCGGCAACGTCCGTGGCACCGGCGAGCACGTCGACTGGCCGGTCCAGGCGGTCTACCGCGCCGTCGGCTACCGCTCGGAGAACCTCGCCGGCATCCCGTTCGACGACACCCAGGCGATCGTCCCGAACGACGGCGGCCGGGTCATCGACATCGAGGGCGATCCACTCCCCGGCGCGTACGTCACCGGGTGGATCAAGCGCGGGCCGGTCGGACTGATCGGGCACACCAAGTCCGACGCCGCCCAGACGATCGACCTGTTGCTCGCCGACGTCGACCGCCTCGTCGCGCCCCCGGAGCCCGAGCGCGAGGCAGTCGATCGCTACCTCGCCGGCCGCGGCATCGAGTTCACGACATGGGAGGGCTGGGAGAAGCTCGACGAGCACGAGCTCGCGTTGGGCGAGGCCGCCGGCCGTACGCGCGTCAAGGTCGTCCCCCGCGACGAGATGGTGCGCATCTCGCGCAGCTAGCGCTCCCTCCAGGGCGCTATCGTGGGTCGGTCCATCCGCCTCGCTCGAGGAGTGCCGTGCCAGGTCAGCCCACGCCGCGCGTCTCGTTGGTGCTGCCCACCGTCGCCCTGCTCGAGGCAGCCTCGCGTTCCCGTGGCGAGCTCGAACGAGAGCTCGGCCTCGCCGTGCCGGAAGGCTGGCCGGAGTTCCCGCAGACGATCCCCTTCAGCCTCGGCGTGCTGCGCGACAAGCCGGACGAGGCCGACTGGTGGACGTACCTGTTCGTCGACACCACTGCCGGCACGTTAGTCGGATCGGGCGGGCTCAAGGGGCCACCGATCGACGGCGTCGCCGAGATCGGCTACGAGATCGCTCCGGCGCTGCGCGGTCACGGCTATGCCACCGAGGCCGCGACGCTGCTCATCGACCGAGCTGCCGCAGGCGGTGCGACGCAGATCGGCGCGCACACGCTGGCAGCCGAGAACCCTTCGGTCGGCGTCCTGCGCAAGCTGGGGTTCGAGATCGTCGGGACGATCGACGACCCGGATGCCGGCGCGATCTGGCACTGGCGCCGCGACGCCCGGCCGTGACGACCGGTCAGGCCCGACGGCTCTGCAGGTTGCACATCAGCGAGGGCATGGCCTCGACCGGGGTGTCTCCGTCTCACGGTGAGGTCGCCGTCGGGCTCAGCCCTGCGCGAGGACCTGCACGTGACAGGTGCCGCCGTCGTCGGGCGCCGGCACGTTGCTGATGACGAATCGCGTCGAGCCGCCCGCCGCGACGTCGGGCACCTGACGGGTCCTGGCCTGCTCGACGCCGCCGGCCGCTTCGCCGATGTAGACCGTGACCTGGTAGGTCACCTTGGCCTTGGTGCGGTTGGCCAGATGGCCCGACGAGCTCCAGGCACCCTTGGCGTTCTTGGCGCAGCGGAAGCGCGAGAGCGCTTCCGGCGCCGGCGTTCCTTCGGGAGGCGCGACGGTCGGCTTGGTCGTGGTGGCGCCCGGAGTCGCGGACGTCTTGGCCGCCTTGGTCGGCTCGTCACCCGATCCGCCGCAGGCGGCAAGCACCAGGAACAGAGCCACCGCGAACGTACGCATGAGGTCATCCCATCACGCTCGTGGGCGAGCCGGCCGAAGGCGCGCCCCGGTGGATGCGGCCTCGGAGACCGCTGGACCAGCGAGATACTATGACGTCCTACTAACTGAGGAGAACCATGAGCGGGATCGATCGAGTCGGGGTCATCGGCGGAGGGCTGATGGGCTCCGGCATCACCGAGGTGGCCGCACGGGCCGGGCTCGACGTCATCGTGATCGAGATCAACGCCGAGGCGGCCAAGGCTGCGGCCGGACGGGTCGAGGCCTCGCTCCGCAGGGCCGAGTCGCGCGGCAAGATCGAGGCCGCCGAGGTCACCGCCGTGCTCAACCGCATCCGGTTCACCGAGGACCTGGAGCTCCTGGCCGATCGCGACCTCGTCGTCGAGGCGGCATCCGAGGACGAGGCCACCAAGCTCGACCTGTTCCGTCGGGTCGGGCAGATCCTGGTCAAGGACGACGCGATCCTGGCGTCCAACACCTCGTCGATCCCGATCGTCAAGCTCGGGGCGGTCTCCGGACGGGCCCACCACGTCATGGGCGTGCACTTCTTCAACCCGGCCCCGGTCATGCAGCTGGTCGAGCTCATCCCGTCGCTGACCACCTCAGCCGAGACCCTCGACCGCATGCGTTCGTGGGTCACCGGCACCCTGGGCAAGAAGCCCATCGACGCCACCGACCGCGCCGGGTTCATCGTCAACAGCCTGCTCGTGCCCTACCTGCTGTCGGCCATCCGCATGTATGAAGCGGGCTACGCCTCCGCCGAGGACATCGACCGCGGCATGGTGCTCGGCTGCGGCCACCCCATGGGGCCGCTGGCGTTGTCCGACCTGATCGGGCTGGACACCTTGAAGGCGATCGGCGAGTCGATGTACGAGGAGTTCAAGGAGCCCCTCTACTCACCTCCGCCGCTGCTCGACCGCATGGTCGACGCCGGCCTGCTCGGCAAGAAGACCCAGCAGGGTTTCTACGGCTACGAGAAGTAGTTGAGCCCACGCTGGATGGCCCAGATCTCGTCGCGCCGTTCGGGCGAGAACATCTGCGCCGGGTCACCCACCGCGACCCGCCCTCGTCGGGAGTGCAACGTTCACGCAGCCGGGTGCAGGATAGACATGACGTGACCGCGCCACTCCAGGAGGCACCGTGCTCTACCCGTTGACCGTCATGGACTTCCTGGATCGTGCCGTGACGGTCTATCCGGACCGGGTCGCGGTGGTCGACGAGCCGGATCAGCCGGCGGAGTCGTGGGGTGAGATCACGTACGCCGAGCTGGGTCGCCGGGCTCGGGCCCAGGCCGCGTCGCTGGACGAGATGGGCGTTCCGGTCGGTGGCCGGGTGGCGATCGTGTCGCAGAACTCGGCGCGGATGCTGGCCTCGTTCTTCGGCGTCTCGGGCTGGGGCCGGGTGCTGGTGCCGGTGAACTTCCGGCTCGCTGTCGCCGAGATCCGCTACATCGTGGAGCACTCGGGCGCCGAGGTGCTGATGGTCGACCCGGAGCTGCGACACCTGGTCGACGAGGTGGACTGCAAGCGAACCTTCGTGCTCGGCGAGGACGACGACAAGATTTGGGGATCATCGGCCGAGCCGCAGCCCTGGGACGGCGACGAGGGCGCGACCGCGACGATCAACTACACGTCGGGCACGACGGCCCGGCCCAAGGGCGTTCAGCTGACGCATCGCAACAACTGGCTGAATGCGACGGTGTTCGGATGGCAGGCGTCGGTGTCGGACCGTGACGTCTACCTCCACACGTTGCCGATGTTCCACGCCAACGGGTGGGGACACCCCTTCGCCGCGACCGGCATGGGCGCCAAGCACGTCGTCCTCCGCAAGATCGACGGCACCGAGATCCTTAATCGCATCAAGGAGCACAGCGTCACCTACCTCTGCGCCGCCCCGGCCGTCGTGACCGCTGCCCTGGACGCGGCGAAGACGTGGGACGGCGAGATCCCCGGTCGTGACCGGGTGCGGATCATCGTCGCCGGCGCACCGCCGCCGACCCGCACGATCGAGCGGGTACGTGAGGAGCTGGGCTGGGAGTTCATCCAGATCTACGGCCTCACCGAGACTGCCCCGTTGCTGACGATGTCGCGCATGCGCGCGGAGTGGGACGGCCTCGACCCCCACCAGCAGGCGCTCAACCTCGGCCGGGCCGGTGCGCCCGCCCTCGGCGTACGGATGATGGTCGACGACCAAGGCGAGGTGCTGGCGCAGTCCAACCACAACCTCGAGGCGTACTGGGACAACCCCGAGGCCACGGCCGAGGCGCAGGCCGGTGGCTGGTTCCACACCGGTGACGGTGGCACGTTCGAGGACGGCTACATCGCGATCGCCGACCGCAAGAAGGACGTCATCATCACCGGCGGCGAGAACGTGTCGTCGATCGAGGTCGAGGACGCCCTGATGTCACATCCGTCGGTCAAGGAGGTCGCCGTCATCGGCATCCCCGACGAGAAGTGGGGCGAGCTCATCACCGCCCTGGTCGTGCTGGACCCCGACGAGGACCCCGTCGACGAGCACGGGCTCATCGCGCACTGCCGGCAGCACCTCGCGGGCTACAAGTGCCCCAAGAAGATCGAGCTCCGCGACGAGCTCGCCCGCACCGCGACCGGCAAGCTCCAGAAGTTCAAGCTCCGCGAGCCCTACTGGAAGGGCCACGACCGCCAGGTCAACTGACCGACCCCACGTGGTGAAGGCTTGCGGCCCAGGATTCGGACGGACGTGGGCCGCAAGGCTTCACAAGCTGGCCGTCAGCTGGGGGCGCGGAGCTGGGCCGACAGGGGGCAGTCGAACGGGTCGCGGGCGCGCAGGCCGACGTTGTTGAGGTAGTCGACCACGATCGCGTACGAGTGGAAGAGCCCGACCTCCATGTAGTCGATGCCCTCGCGCTCGCAGTGCGCCCGGACGAGGGGCTGCGCCTTCTTGAGGTTGCAGCGCGGCATGTTGGGGAAGAGGTGGTGCTCGATCTGGTAGTTGAGCCCGCCCATCGCCCAGTCGACGACGGGGTTGCCGCGCACGTTGCGGGACACCATGACCTGCCGGCGGAGGAAGTCCAGCTTCATCTCCGGCGGGATGATCGGCATGCCCTTGTGCGCCGGCGCGAACGATGCGCCGAGGCAGAAGCCGAAGACCGCCATCTGGACCGCGAAGAACGCCACGGCCTTGCCGAGCGGCAGGAACGTCAGCAGGATCGCGACGTACGCCGTGAGGCGGGAGACGACGAGGAACAGCTCGAGCCGGCGCCAGGGCTGGTTGGAGCTCTTGTCACGGGCCGCGCGGATCGACTCGGCGTGCAGGTTGAGGCCCTCGAGGGTCAGCAGCGGGAAGAACAGCCAGCCCTGCCGCTTGACGAACCAGCCGGCGAACCCCTGGGTGCGTTGCGCGACGATGCCCGGCGTGAACGCGATCGCGCCGGGACCGATGTCGGGGTCGTAGCCCTCGAGGTTGGGGCCCTTGTGGTGCATGTTGTGCTTGGCCCGCCACCACGCGAAGCTCAGGCCGGCGAACGCGCCGGCCATGATGCGGGCGGTCCAGGAGTTCCACGCCGGCGAGGTGAACATCTGCCGGTGCGCCGCGTCATGGCCGAGGAAGCCGAACTGCGTCACGATGACGCCGAGCGCCGCGGCGAGGATCAGCTGGAACCACGAGTTGCCGAGCCAGAAGAACCCAGCCCAGATCGTGAAGAACGCACCGACGTGCGCGCCGATCTGCAGCCAGTAGTAGACGTGGGCCCGCTCCAGGAGCCCGGATGCCTTGACGTCGTGCATCAGCTCGGTGAAGTGGCTGACATACCGCTCGTTCGGAGCGGTGTCGATCTGGGCTTCTTGCGTCATGTGCGGCCCCTTCCCTTTGAGGACCGTGCACGCATCATCGGGGCCTACCGCCACGGACTGTCTACGCCCTTCCATCATGGCAGGCGTATGGGCCGGGCGCGCTTCGGAGAACCTGTGAACTTTGCGAGAAGGGCGTCGCCGCTGGTCAGCGAGCACGCACCGATCAGCGGCGACTGCGGTCGGACCCCGGGTTGGTGCCGCGGGTGCGCTTGTACGCCCGGCTGAACGCTGCGACCGACCCGTAGCCCAGGGCTGCCGCGACCTCGGCGACGGAGGCACCTTCGGCGAGACGCACCGCGGCGACGTTCATCCGCCAGGTCGTGACGTACTGCATCGGAGCGGTGCCGACGACCCGCGTGAACCGCTCGGCGAACGCCGACCGCGACAACGCCGCCTCGGCGGCAAGATCGCCCAGCGTCCACGGACGGCCGGGCTCGCGATGGATGGCGGCCACGCTGCGGCCGACCCAGGGGTCGCGCAGGGCGGCGATCCAGCCCTGCTCGGCGTGCGGGTCGCTCTCGAGCCACGTGCGGATGGCCTGGACGACCAGCACGTCGGCGAGCCTCGTCGTGACGGCCTCGCCGCCCGGTCGCCAGCGCTCCAGCTCGTCGACCATCAACGCCACCAGCCCGCTCAGCCCTTCGTCGCGCCGCACGTGGATCAACGGCGGCAGGAGCTGCAGCACCTCGTGCACGGCCGGTGAGTCGAAGCCGACGACCCCGCACAACATGGCGGTGCGGACCGGGAGGTCCGGGTCGCCGATCGTCATGACCGAGTAGTGGTCGCTGACCATCTCCTGCGGCAGCGTGTCGACCTGACCGGCCGACGGCACTCCGAGATCGCTGGCCAGGGCGTGTCCGAGACCTCGTGGCACGAGGGCGATGTCGCCGGGCTCGAGGCGCACCGGGTCGTGACCGGCGACGGTGATCCACACGTCTCCCGCCGTGACGACGTGGAAGCTCAGGCAGTCCGGCAGCCGTGGCATGTCCACCGCGAGCGGCTCGGTCGCACGGGTCCAGGAGTAGAAGACCCCGTGCATGCGGACGCGGAACAGCGCCTCGGTGAGCGGTTCGACCGGGGTCCATGGGGTGGAGGCGGTGAGCGACTCGAGCGTGGCAGTCATGGCAGTCTCCGGACGATCGATCAACACAAGCGGTTGTTCGACGATAGATCATCCCGGCCGGCAGATCTAGCGTCGAGACATCACCCCTTCACCACACAGGAGACATCATGAAGATCCTCGTCATCGGCGCCACCGGCGGATCCGGCCGCGCGGCCACGGCCGAGCTGCTCCGTCGCGGCCACACCGTCACTGCTTTCTCGCGCCATGCGTCGAGCCTCGAGCTCGACGGCGACCTGATCACGGTTGACGGCGACGCGACCGACCGCCACGCGCTCGCCGCCGCGACGGCCGGTCAGGACGCCATCGTCATCACGCTGGGCATCAGCGAGTCGGCCATCCGGGTCCGGCTGCGCGGGCCCGCCGCGACACCGTCGGACGTACGCTCACGCGGCACTGCCGTCGCGGTGGACGCGGCGCGTGCCGCGGGTGTGGGCCGGCTGGTGGTCCAGTCCTCGTACGGCGTGGGCCCGACCCGGCCGCTGCTCGGCGCCGCCGACAGGGCGATCTTCGCGCTGCTGCTCAAGCCGCAGATCGCCGACACCGAGCTGCAGGAGCAGGTCGTGCGGGACAGCGACCTGGAGTGGACGCTGGTGCAGCCGGTGCACCTGACCTATGGCCCGGAGGCCGAGGCCCGGGTCACGACCGATGGCGCGATCGGGGCCCGGAAGATCTCACGGCTCAGCGTCGCTCGCGTGCTGGCTGACGCCGCCGAGGGCCGGCACGGCACCGGGCGGACGCTGTCGGTCTCGGGCTAGTCGCCCAGCACCAGGAGCAGGTCGCCGCCCTCGGCCTGACGGGTGTCCGGGATGACCAGCCGGGCGACGGTGCCGGCGTTGGGCGTCGTGATCGAGGCCTCCATCTTCATGGCCTCGATCGTGGCGACCGTCTGGCCCGCCTCGACGGTGTCGCCCTCGGCGACGGTCGCGTGCACGACGCCGGCGAACGGCACCGCGACGTGCTGCGGGTTGCCGGTGTCGGCCTTCTCGGACGAGGCGACCTTGGAGTCCACCGACCGGTCGCGGACCTCGGTGGGCCGCAGCTGGCCGTTGATCGTGCCGAGCACGTTGCGCATGCCGCGCTCGTCGGCGTCGCCCACGGCCTCGATGCCGAACAGCAGGAGGTTGCCCTCCGCGACCTCGACCTCGGTCTCGTCGTCGTTGCGGAGGCCGTAGAGGAAGGCGCCGGTGGGTACGGCCGACAGGTCGCCGAACTCGACGTGAGCCCTGTCGAAGTCCTCCGTCGGTCCGGGGAACAGCAGGCGGTTGAGCGTGTGCCGGCGGTCGTCGGCCAGGCCTCGGCGGTCGTCGTCGGTCAGCTCGGTGACCTTGGGCTTGGTGCTGCGACCCTCGAGCGCCTTGGTGCGGAACGGCTCGGGCCACCCGCCGGGCGGATCGCCGAGCTCGCCGGACAGGAAGCCGATGACCGACTCGGGGATGTCGAACGAGGCCGGGTCGTCGGCGAACGCCTCGGGGTCGGCGCCGACCGCGACGAGGTGCAGCGCGAGGTCACCGACGACCTTGGACGACGGCGTCACCTTGACGACGTTGCCGAGGATGTCGTTCGCCGCGGCGTACATGTCCTCGATCTGCTCGAACTTCTCGCCGAGCCCGAGGGCGATCGCCTGCTGACGGAGGTTGGACAGCTGGCCGCCCGGGATCTCGTGGCGGTAGACGCGACCGGTAGGCGCCGGCAGGCCCGACTCGAACGGCGCATAGAGGCGACGGGTCGCCTCCCAGTAGGGCTCGAGGGCGTTGACGGCATCGATGTCGAGGCCGGTCGTGCGCTCGGAGTGGTTCGTCGCCGCGACGAGGGCAGACATCGGCGGCTGGCTCGTGGTGCCGGCCAGCGCCGCCGAGGCGGCGTCCACGGCGTCGACCCCGGCCTCGATCGCCGCGACCAACGTCGCGAGCTGGCCGCCGGGGGTGTCGTGGGTGTGCAGGTGCACCGGCAGGTCGAACCGCTCGCGCAGCGCGCGGACGAGCGTACGGGCGGCGGGCGCGCGCAAAAGCCCGGCCATGTCCTTGATCGCCAGCACGTGGGCGCCGGCGTCGACGATCCGGTCGGCGAGCTCGAGGTAGTAGTCGAGCGTGTAGAGCTTCTCGTCGGGGTTCGACAGGTCGGCGGTGTAGCAGAGCGCGACCTCCGCGACGGCCGTGCCGGTCGCCCGGACGGCCTCGATCGCCGGCCGCATCTGGTCGACGTCGTTGAGCGCGTCGAAGATGCGGAAGATGTCGATCCCCGTCTCCGCGGCCTCGTGCACGAAGGCGTCGGTGACCTCGGTCGGGTAGGGCGTGTAGCCGACGGTGTTGCGCCCCCGCAGCAGCATCTGCAGGCAGATGTTCGGAGCCGCCTCGCGCATCGCCGCGAGGCGCTCCCAGGGGTCCTCCTTGAGGAACCGCAGCGCCACGTCGTACGTCGCACCGCCCCACGCCTCGATGCTCAACAGCTGCGGCGTCGTCCGCGCGACGTACGGTGCGACCGTCACCAGGTCACGCGTGCGTACGCGGGTCGCGAGGAGCGACTGGTGGGCGTCGCGGAAGGTCGTGTCGGTGACGCCGACGGTGTCGCGCTGGCGGAGCGCCTCGGCGAACCCCTCCGGGCCGAGCTGCGCGAGCAGCTGGCGGGAGCCGTCGGGCGGGGCGACCGAGAGGTCGACCTCGGGCAGCTTGCTTCGCGGGTCGATCAACGTCGGCGCGGCGCCGTTCGGCTTGTTGACCGTCACGTCGGCGAGCCACGACAGGATCTTGCCAGCCGGGTCCGAGGCGCCGTGCGCATCGAGCAGCTCGGGGTGGCCTTCGATGAACGTCGTGGTGACGTGACCGGCGCGGAAGTCCGCGTTGGCGAGCAGGCCCTTGAGGAATGGGATGTTGGTCGAGACGCCCCCGACGTGGAACTCGCGGAGGGCGCGCTCGGCCCGCGTCACCGCAGCCTCGAAGTCCCGGCCACGACAGGTCAGCTTGGAGAGCATCGAGTCGAAGTGGGCGCTGACGACCGCGCCGGTGAACGTCGTGCCGCCGTCGAGGCGGACACCCGGACCGCCCGGGGAGCGGTAGGACGTGATCGTGCCGGTGTCGGGCCGGAAGCCGTTGGAGGGGTCCTCCGTCGTGATGCGGCACTGCAGCGCGAAGCCACGGGCCTTGATCGCGGACTGGTCGGCGAGGTCGAGATCGGCCAGGGTGTCGCCCGCCGCAATGCGCATCTGCGCCTGCACGAGATCGACGTTGGTGACCTCCTCGGTCACGGTGTGCTCGACCTGGATCCGGGGGTTCATCTCGATGAAGACGTAGCGGCCGTCGGCGCCGAGCAGGAACTCGACGGTGCCGGCGCACGAGTAGTTGATCGACTCGGCGAACTTCACGGCGTCGGCACACATCGCCTTGCGGGTGTCGCGGTCGAGGTTGGGCGCAGGAGCGATCTCGACGACCTTCTGGTGGCGCCGCTGCACCGAGCAGTCCCGTTCGCGCAGGTGCACGACGTTGCCGCGCTGGTCGGCGAGGATCTGGACCTCGATGTGCCGCGCGTCGACCACGGCCTCCTCGATGAAGCACGTCGGGTCACCGAAGGCGCCGTCTGCCTCACGCATCGCGGCCTCGATCGACTCGTGCAGCTTGGCCGGGTCGTCGACGCGGCGCATGCCACGGCCACCACCACCGGCGACGGCCTTGACGAACAGCGGGTATGTCAGCACGTCGGACGCGGCGAGCAGCTCGTCGACGTCGGACGACGGCTCGACCGAGCTGAGGGTCGGGACGCCTGCGGCCTTGGCAGCGGCGATCGCCGATGCCTTGTTGCCCGTGAGCTCGAGGACCTCGCGGGCCGGGCCGATGAACGTGATGCCGGCCTGCTCGCAAGCCTCGGCGAGGTCTGGGTTCTCCGACAGGAATCCATAGCCGGGATAGATCGCGTCCGCTCCGCAGCTGACCGCGGCCTGGACGATCGCTTCGGGGTCGAGGTAGGCCCGCACGGGATGGCCGCGCTCGCCGATCTCGTACGCCTCGTCGGCGCGCACCCGGTGCTCCGAGCCCCGGTCCTCGTGCGGGAAGACGGCAACGGTCTGCGCGCCCAGCTCGTGGGCAGCACGGATCGCGCGGATCGCGATCTCACCCCGGTTGGCGACGAGAATCTTCTGGAACAACGGATCGTCCTTGCTCGGCGGAAACGTCGGGGTCAACCTATCGCTCGCATGTCACGAACACATTGCGAGGGTTCCCTCATGTTTGCGGACGAGGTGTCAGCGCACGAGGCGCAGCCGCCAGGCCGATCGCCGAATCGTCAGGCGCTGGCCCCACGACAGCGAGAGGGCGTCCTGCTCGATGCCGTCGCCGAAGCACACCAGCCGGTCGGACTCCGACGCCACCACGAGCGCCTGCCCCTCGCCGATGATGCCCTCGGTGAACGAGGTGCCCGTCGCCGGTGAGGGCCACGCCTCGCGCACGAACCAGCACAGCTCAGGAGCGGTCGGCGGGGGCAGCGGCAGGCTGCTCTGCCGTTCCTGCCAGCTCGACCGCAACCATCCGGTCGCGCCCGTCCCCGTACCGGCCAGGATGCCCGAGGACGAGTGCCGTTCCTGGCGCTCCGCGGTCTGGACGACGTAGCGCGCGGACTGGTGCGTGGGATGACCGATGAACAGCTCGTTGAGAGCGCGGAGCTCCTGCCCGTCGTCGGTCACCGCCTCGACCATCGTGCGCTCCTCGAGCGCCGCGGTCCCTCCGGCGTACGCCCTCATGGCGGCGCCGGACGCCTCGGGTGCGTGCGGGACGAGGATCCCCGGGTTCCACATCGGCTCGGGGTTGACGCCGACGACCGGTTGCCCGGCGAGGTACTTGGCGACGTTGGCGACCAGACCGTCCTGGCCGACGGCCACGACGACGTCCTCGGGCCCGAACACGAAGCGGTCGAGCTCGGACCTCTCGACCTCGGCCCTTCGCCACTCGGTCGGGATGCCGGCCGAGACGGTCGCCTTCGCCTCGTCCAGGGCGGCATGCCGCTGCTGCACCTCCGCAATGTCGCGACCGCGCTGCGACAGGTAGAACTCGGCCTGCCCGTGCGTCCCGTGCCGGGCGACGAGGTCGTCGTACTCCGAGCGCCGATGGACGACGACGGCGCGGGGGCGCAGGCTCACTCGGACACCGGGTCCGGCGTCTCCTGACGGTCACCGAGGCGCGTGAGCAGCGGGCTGAGCAGCTCCGGGGTCACACTGAGGTGCGTGATCGGCGGGACGTTGGCGGCCAGCTCCCGCAGGGCCAGCGCCACGAGCTTGTCCTGGTCGATCCCGGCGTAGGCGGCGAACCGGGCGGTCTCCGCGGTTGCGTCGGCGTCGCCCAGCTCGCGGGTGCGATCGGCGTCGGCCTTGGCGATGAGGCCCTGCCGCTCGGCCTTGGCCGTGGTGGCGATCTTGTCGGCCTCGGCCTGCTCGGCGGCGCGCTTGCGCTCGTTCTGGCCGCGCTGCAGCACGAGCTCCTCCTCGCGGCGAGCCAGCTCGATCTGGTTGCGGAGCTCGTTCTCGGCGATCGCCCGCTCGTTCTCGACCGCCACGGCACGACGCTCGAACGTGGCCCGGTCGGCCTCCTGCTGCACCTGTTCGCGGGTCGGGGTCTGGAGCGCGCGCTCGAGGTCGGCCTCGGCGCGGATCGCCACGACTCGCACGTCGGTCACCGACAGGCCGCGCTCGACCAGCCGCTCGTCCGCCGCGAGCTGCTCGGCGACGCGCTGACGTACGGGACCGATGCCGTGCGACAGCGCCTCCGCCAGGGAGATCCCGGCGATGTACTCGAGCGCTGGCTGCTGCGCCAGCTCAGTGAGCAGGCCGCCGAGGCGCTCCAGCGGACGCGCGTTCCACTGACCGGTGCGGGGGCTGATGCCGAAGTCGATGCGGGTGGCCGCGACCGCGGGGTCGGACACCCGGTAGGTCACCGTCGCCTGGACCGACACCATCTGGAAGTCCGACGTGCGGGCCTGGAACATCAGGGCCTGCTCACGGTCGTCGAGCGGCACCTCGGCCAGGGCCGCCGAGCTCGGCCTGAACCAGAACGACACGCCCGCTCCCGACCGCTTCACCTTGCCGGCCCGGAGCTGCAGCACGAACGAGGTCGGGTCCGACCTCAGGTGGTTGACGAACGGGCGCTTCGAGATGTCTGCCATGCGGTTCCTCCGAGAGAACTGGTGCGGTGGAGACAGTCTGCCCTGTACGCCGCCGGCGCCGACGCAGAGGACCTCGGATCAGACGCGGTGCACGCGGGTCTGCATGATCATGTCCGCGAACGTCCGCTTCTCGCGGTCCCACAGCGGCCACAGGTAGCCGAGGAAGCAGGGCAGGAGGTCGAGCACGTGGGCCAGCTGCCGGGCGAAGGTCAGCCCCGCGCCGATCGGCTGGCGGGCAGCGTCCTGGACCGCGATTCCCATGACCTTCTTGCCCATCGTCTGGCCCGTGGAGCCTTGGCGGCGCAGCCAGTTGTAGCCGAACCACACCAGCGTGATCGCGAGGTAGACGAGCGATGTCACGCCGCTGATCATGAAGGACGAGCTCGACGAGTTCAGCGTCATCTGGATCCCGATCGGCGCGTACGACTTCGGGTCGTCGGTGACCAGGCCGAGAACGACGAACAGCGCCACGAGCGGCGCCACGTCGACGAGGTAGGCGAGCACTCGCTCGTGCCACGGAGCGAGACGCGTCTGGCTGGAGCTTTCGTGCTCGGTCATCGTGGTCCTCGATCTGATCGCGGTCGGACCCACACCGTACCGGCGCACGGGTCGCCCGTGGGTCGTCTCGGAACATCCCGTCACGATCGTCCGACAGCTGCTCTCCGAGCGGTTGGGCTCGCGTTCGCGCTGTGCGGCGCACAGACCAGGGAGACCCATGACGCACCTGAGCGAGACGGTGGTCGACGGCGTCCGCTGCTTCTGGGTTGACCCTAGCGGCGCTTCTGGTGCCAGATCACGACGTGCTGGTCGGCGACGAGGGCCGGCAGGTTCTGCGGGAGCTTGGACTGGGCCAGCTCGGCCTGCAGCTCGGCGACCTTCTCCTGCAGGGCCAGCACCTGGTTCTCGAGCTCGATCACGCGCTTGACGCCCTCGAGCCCGAGGCCCTCGGCGGTGAGGCGCGCGACGGTGCGCAGCAGCTCGATGTCACGCAGCGAGTAGCGACGCCCGCCGCCGCCCGTGCGGCCGGCCTCGACCAGGCCGAGCCGGTCGTACGTGCGCAGCGTCTGCGGGTGCAGGCCGGACAGCTCGGCCGCCACGCTGATCACGAAGACCTTGGCCTCGGGGCCGGGTGGGCTGAAGGGACTCGAGCTCATGTCGTCACCGCCTCGAACAGTCCATCACGCGGCGACGTCGCGCCGCGCAGCTCTCGCAGGGTCTCGATCGCGGCCCGGGCCTCGTCGGTGAGGTCGGTCGGCACCTGCACCTCGACCGTCACGAGCAGGTCGCCGTGCCCGCCGGCCTTCTTGAGACCGCCCTTGCCGGTGGCGCGGAACGTGCGCCCGTTGGGGGTGCCGGCCGGGATCTTGATGCGTACGGGTGGCCCGTCGAGGGTCGGCACCTGGATCTGCGCGCCCAGCGCGGCCTCGTCGAACGCGACCGGCACCGTGATCGTCAGGTGGTCACCCTTGCGGCCGAAAAGCTGGTGCGGCTCGACGTGCACCACCAGGAACAGGTCGCCGGCCGGACCACCGGCATCGCCCTTGCCGCCCTTGCCCTTGAGCCGGATGCGCTGGCCGTCCTTGACCCCCGCCGGCACCCTGACGTTGAGGGTCCGGCTCGACGGCGCACGGCCGGAGCCGCGGCACACGTCGCACGGGTGCTCGACGATGAGCCCGCGGCCGCGGCACTGGTCGCACGGCTCGGTCATCGCGAACAGGCCACCTGCGGCGCCGGTCTGCATGCCGCTGCCCTCGCACTTGCCGCACACCTTGGGCACCGTGCCCGGACGGGCGCCGGTGCCGTGACAGTTGCCGCACGGCTCGTCGCTCGTCATCCGCAGCGGGAGGGTCGCCCCTTCGACGGCCTGCTCGAACGTGATCGTCGCCTCGGTCTCGAGGTCGTCACCCTTGCGCGGCTGCGGCTGGCGCTGCCGGCCCCGGCCACGACCACCGAAGAGGCCGCCGAACAGGTCGCTGACGTCGAAGTCGGGCTGGCCGGGCCCACCGGGCGGGCGGTAGCCGGCGTTGCCGCCGCGGAACTGGCCGAACAGCGTGCGCTGCTCGTCGTACTCCTTGCGCTTGTCCTTTGACGACAGCACGGCGTAGGCCTCGGAGACCTCCTTGAAGCGCTCCTCGGCCGCCTTGTTGCCCGGGTTGGAGTCGGGATGGTTGTCGCGCGCGAGCTTGCGGTACGACTTCTTGATCTCGTCCTGCGACGCGTCCTTCTTGACGCCAAGGACCTTGTAGAAGTCCTTGGTCGCCCAGTCACTGGCTGCCATCCCGTCCTCCTTCCTGGTTACTCGTCAGGCGCTTCGTCCGTCAGGACGTCCTGCTCAGTATCACTCGCTGCGGCCGGCTCGGCCGGCGTCGTCGCCGGGTCGACCACGCCGACCGTCGCCGCCCGCAGCACGCGGTCGCCGATCTTGTAGCCGGTACGCATGACGCTGTCGACCGTCGTGGTGTCCACATCGGCGGACTCGCCCGCGTGGAACACCGCCTCGTGCAGCGACGGGTCGAACGCCTCGCCCTTGGCGCCGAACGCCTCGAGGCGGTGCTTGGCCACGGCCTGCTGCAGCGAGTCGGCGACGGCCTTGAAGCCGCCCTCCAGCTCACCGTGATCAGCCGCACGGGCGATGTCGTCCAGCACCGTCAGCAAGGACTGCAGCACGGCAGCCTCGCCCTGAGCCCGTACGAGCTCACGGTCGCGGTCGACGCGTCGCTTGTAGTTGACGTACTCCGCCTGGAGCCGCTGGAGGTCAGCCGTGCGCTCGGCCAGCTGCTCCTCCGGCGTGGGCTCCCGCGGGGCGTCGTCCGGTGTCGGGTCGGCCGGGGTCTCGACGGGCTCGGCCGGCGTCTCGCCGGCTGAGCCTGTCGAGGCCCCCTGCTCGGGGACCGAGCCCTCGTCGGGCTGGGTCACTTCGCATCACCCTTCGACTCGCCGTCAGCCGGCTCGTCGTCGACGATCTCGGCCTCGACGACGTCATCGTCATCGTCGGCTGCGTCCGCCGTCGGAGCGTCCGCGCCGGCGGCCTGCGCCTCTGCGGCGGCAGCGGCGTACATCGCCTCACCCATCTTGGAGCTGGACTCGCCGAGCTTGGTCACGGCCGCCTGGACGGCGTCGCTGTCCTCGCCCTTGAGCGCCTCGTTGAGGGCATCGAGGTCGGCCTGGACCTCGGTCTTGACCTCGTCACCGACCTTGTCGCCGTTCTCCGCGAGGAACTTCTCGGTGGAGTGAGCCAGCGACTCGGCCTGGTTGCGAGCCTCGACGGCCTCGCGACGCTTGCGGTCGTCCTCGGCGTACTGCTCGGCGTCCTTGACCATCTTGTCGATGTCGTCCTTGGACAGGGCCGAGCCGCCGGTGATCGTCATCGACTGCTCCTTGCCCGTGCCGCGGTCCTTGGCCGACACGTTGACGATGCCGTTGGCGTCGATGTCGAACGTGACCTCGATCTGGGGCACGCCGCGCGGCGCCGGGGGCAGCCCGGTGAGCTCGAACGTGGCCAGCAGCTGGTTGCCGGCGGCCATCTCGCGCTCGCCCTGGTAGACCTGGATCGCCACGGAGGGCTGGTTGTCGTCAGCCGTCGTGAAGACCTCGGACCGCTTGGTCGGGATCGTCGTGTTGCGCTCGATGAGCTTGGTCATGACGCCGCCCTTGGTCTCGATGCCGAGGCTCAGCGGGGTGACGTCGAGCAGGAGCACGTCCTTGACCTCGCCCTTGAGGACACCGGCCTGGAGGCTCGCGCCGATCGCGACGACCTCGTCGGGGTTGACGCCCTTGTTGGGCTCCTTGCCGCCGGTCATCTCCTTGACCAGGGCCGAGACGGCGGGCATACGGGTCGAGCCACCCACCAGGACGACGTGGTCGATCGCGCTGAGCGCGACGCCGGCGTCCTTTATCACGCTGTTGAACGGCGCCTTGGTGCGCTCGAGCAGGTCGGCCGTGATCTTCTCGAACTCCGACCGGGTCAGCGTCTCGTCGAGGAACACGGGGTTCTTCTCGGCGTCGACCGTGATGTAGGGCAGGTTGATCGACGTCGACGACGAGCTCGAGAGCTCGATCTTCGCGCGCTCGGCAGCCTCGCGGACGCGGGGCATCGCCATCTTGTCCTTGGTCAGGTCGAGACCGGTGCTGCTCTTGAAGCGCGTGACGATCCAGTCGATGATCTTCTCGTCCCAGTCGTCACCACCGAGGTGGTTGTCACCGCTGGTCGCCTTGACCTCGATGACGCCGTCGCCGATCTCGAGCAGGGACACGTCGAACGTGCCGCCACCGAGGTCGAACACCAGGATCGTCTGGTCGTCGCCCTTGTCAAGGCCGTACGCCAGCGCGGCCGCGGTCGGCTCGTTGATGATCCGGCTGACGTTCAGGCCGGCGATCTCGCCGGCCTCCTTGGTGGCCTGGCGCTGGTGGTCGTTAAAGTAGGCCGGCACAGTGATGACCGCGTCGGTGACGGGCTCACCGAGGTAGGCCTCGGCGTCCCGCTTGAGCTTCTGCAGGATGAACGCCGAGATCTGCTGGGGGTTGAACGACTTGCCGTCGATCTCGGTCTTCCAGTCCGTGCCGATGTGACGCTTGACGGAGCGGATCGTCCGGTCGACGTTGGTCACGCCCTGACGCTTGGCGACCTCACCAGCCAGCACCTCGCCGTCCTTGGCGAAGGCCACGACCGACGGGGTCGTCCGGGCGCCTTCGGCGTTCGCGATGACGGTGGGCTCGCCACCTTCGAGTACGGCGACGACCGAGTTGGTCGTGCCGAGGTCAATTCCGACCGCTCTGGCCATGGTGTTTCCTCCTGCTGTTGGGTGCTGATGATGACTTCAAGAATGTGTGTCAAATGACTTGAGTCTGATGTTATCAACTTTGCCCAAGCCGCATTCATTCCGGGTCCCGGGGACGAATCCGATACGTTGCAGACATGAGGTCACCTGCCCGCGCGGCAACTGCCGTCGCTGCCGTGCTGCTCGCGACCCTCGCCGCGTGCGAGTCCGAGGGCGGCGGCGAGCCGAAGCCGAGCGCCAGCACCCCGACGACCGTCGAGTCCACGCCGCTCAGCTCCGAGCCTGCTGACGGCAACGCGGTGTCGAACGACGACTTCAGCTTCTCCGTGCCCGACGGCTGGGAGGAGTCCGAGACCCGAGCGGTCTCGTTGGCGGTCGACGTCGAGGACAGTGACGGCTTCCCTGACAACATCAACGTCGTCAGCGACGACACCTTCCTCGACCTCGAGGGTGCCGACCTGGAGGACGCTGCAGAGGACATCCTCGGCGACGCCAGCGCCACCCGCATCACGACGCACGAAGCGGTGGAGATCGACGGCGAGGAGGCCGTCCACACCAGCGCGTACTTCGAGCTCGGCACCCCCAAGTACCGGGCGGAGCAGTATGTCGTGTCCCACGACGACAAGGGGTTCGTGATCACGCTGTCGTTCAGCCCGGACGTCCCGGCAGCCGAACGTCGGGACATCAGCACGTCGATCCTCACGACGTGGACGTGGGAATCCTGAGGCTGGGCGGCTGACGCTGCCCCGCGGGGGGGTCTACTGTGACCCGCATGAACGCCGACGACCGCAGCGACGCCTGGGCACGCACCGCGCACGAGCTCGTCACCGAGACGGCATCGCGCCAGATCTCGCGCGACATCGCGCACCTGGCCCAGATCGAGGTCGACGGCCACGGCATCCACGCGGTGACCCCGCCCGACGGCTACGAGGCGCCGCCGTCCGGCGTCATCACGACGCACGTGCTGGCTCGTTCGCGCGACGTCCCCGAGGCGTCGGTCGAGACGCGGGTTGCCGTCTGGGTCGCCAAGGAGCCCAACGAGCCGGCCGTGATGCTCACCCGCGCCGGCAGCGATCGGGTGCTCGAGCTGTCGGCCTCGGACCTGGACCCCGAGCCCAGCACCCAGGCCCGGAGCCGCGTCAACGACTACGTCGCCGTCGTCATCGCGCACATGGTGTCGTCGCTCAACGCCGCGATGCAGCGCACGTACGGGCACGAGTCGGACGCCGAGGACATCCCGGAGTACGACCGCAACAGCTAGCGCGAATGCCGAAAACCGGCCCACGCAATCGCGCCCACCGCTAGGTTCTCGGCCATGCGTAGGAGATTGCTGTCCGCCGTTGCCGTGCTCGTGCTGGTCGCCGGATGCGGCGGTGGGAAGGCCGAGAAGGCCGAACCCACGGCGACGAAGCCGGACATCGACAGCGTCAAGATCGACGGCGACGCCTCGGATCCGGTCAACAAGCTGGCCATCAAGGCCATCGCCGACCTCCAGGCGTACTGGACCGACGCGTACCCCGACCTGTACGGCGAGAAGTACCGGCCGATCAAGGGCGGGCTGTTCGCGTCGACGTCGGAGTCGACCGCCGGCCCGGAGTGTGCGAGAGGCTATGCGGACGTCCAGGGCAACGCCTTCTACTGCAAGCTCGACGACTCCGTCGCATGGGACGCCGAGAACCTGCTGCCCGGCCTGCAGAAGAAGTACGGGGACTTCGTCATCCCGGTCGTGCTGGCCCACGAGTGGGGGCACGCGATGCAGCAGCGTTCGGGCTTCTTCGACGAGACCGAGCTGACGGTCTCCTCGGAGCTGCAGGCGGACTGCTTCGCCGGCGCCTGGTCCAAGCACGCCCAGAAGACCGGGGCGTTCGAGGTCACGGCCGCCGATCTCGACACCGCCCTGGCCGGGATCCTCGACCTGCGCGACACCCCGGGCACCAGCAGCGCCGACGCGTCGGCGCACGGCAGCGGGTTCGACCGCGTCAGCGCTTTCCAGGACGGCTTCGACGACGGCCTCGAGACATGCGCGTCGTACAAGGACGGCACGCCCATCGTCCTCGAGCTGCCGTTCTCCGACGAGGAGGACGCCGCGTCGGGCGGCAACGAGGACTACGACACGATCGTCAACAAGGTCCCGTACGACATCGAGGACTACTGGACGCAGGTCTTCCCCAAGATCTCCGGCGGCAAGAAGTGGACGCCGCTCAAGGGCTACGAGCCGTTCGACCCGGCCAGCGCACCCACCTGCAACGGGCAGTCGACGGCGGACTTCTCGTTGTTCTACTGCGTGCCCGAGGACTACATCGGCTTCGACAACGTCACGACGATGCCGGAGGTCTATCGCCAGGGCGGCGACTACGCCGTGACGACGCTGCTCGCGACCCAGTGGGGACTGGCCGCGCTCACGCGTCTCGGCGACGAGTCGGACGCCAAGCTCTCCACCCTGAAGGGCGACTGCTTCGCCGGCGCCTACACCGCCAGCGTGATCCTGCACGACCGGGCCGAGACCAGCACCTTCAGCATCTCGCCGGGCGACCTCGACGAGGGCATCAAGGCCCTGCTGGTCTTCCGTGGGGACGGCGACGTGGATCGTCAGGGCGCCGGCTACGGCCGGGTACAGGCGTTCCGCGAAGGTGTCCTGGAGGGGGTCGCACCCTGCGTCACCTACAAGGGCTGACGAGGCGTTCGGCGTACCTCAGGCGTCCTCGGCGGTGAGTGGCTTGGCGATGTTCTCGAGCGACTGGCCCTCGGCCTTGACGCCCAGGAAGATCGCGACGATGCCGGCGCCCACCATGAGCGCCGCGCCGATGAAGTAGCCGGTGGCGATCTGGGTGATGTCCTTGGCCTCGGTCGCGTCGTCGATCAGCCGGCCGAACAGGAGCGGGCCGGCGATGCCGCCGATCGCGGTGCCCACGGCGTAGAAGAACGCGATGCACAGCGCACGGGTCTCCATCGGGAACACCTCGCTGGCGGTCAGGTAGGCCGCGCTGGCGCCGGCAGAGGCGAAGAAGAAGATCACGGAGCCGGCGATCGTCAGCGTCGTGGCCGTGAAGTTGTCCAGGTTGAGCCCGGCGAGGCCGAGCAGGGTCCCGGAGATGATGTACGTGCCGGCGATCATCGGCACGCGACCAACCTTGTCGAACAAGGGCCCGAGGGCGAGCGCGCCGACGAAGTTGCTGAACGCGAAAGCCGCGATGTACCAACCGGTCTGCTTGACGTCGAGGAACGTCGAGAGCGTGTCGCCGTACGTGAAGAAGAACGCGTTGTAGAGGAACGCCTGGCCGGCGAAGAGCGCTAGGCACAGGATCGTGCGACGCGGATAGAGCGCGAAGACGGTGTGCGCGATCGTCGTGAACGGGATCGTCTTGCGCTGGCGGATCGTGATCGTCTCGTCGACCGGCCCGAGCTCGAGGTGGTCCTCCTCCTCGACGGTCCGCTCGATCTCCTTGACGATCCGCTCGCCCTCCTCCTCGCGGCCGTGGATGAACAGCCAGCGCGGGCTCTCCGGCACGTTCTTGCGAACCCACAGGACCGCGAACCCGAGGATCGCGCCCAGGCCGAAGGCGAAGCGCCACCCGATGCCTTGGTCGACGATGTTGGGATCCGTCAAGGGGATCGTCAGCAGCGCGCCGCCCATGGCGCCGACCCAGAACGAGCCGTTGATCGCGATGTCGATGCGGCCCCGGTACTTGGCAGGGATGAGCTCGTCGATCGCCGAGTTGATCGCGGCGTACTCGCCGCCGATGCCCGCACCGGTGATGAAGCGGCACGCGAAGTACCACACCGGGTTCATCGAGAACGCCGTCAGCACGGTGCCGATCAGATAGACCAGCAGCGTGAGGATGAAGAGCTTCTTGCGACCGAAGCGGTCGGTCAGCTGGCCGAAGAACAGCGCGCCGAGACAGGCGCCGGCAACGTAGATGGCACCGGCCAGTCCGATGTCGGAGCTCGACAGGCCCAGTCCCGTGTCCGGGTCCTTCAACACGTCCGACAAGTTGCCGACGATCGTCACCTCGAGCCCGTCGAGGATCCACACCGTGCCCAGCCCGATGACGATGAGCCAGTGCCAACGCGCCCACGGCAGCCGGTCCATGCGGGCGGGGATGTCGGTGGTGATGCGACCGATCTCAGGACTCGATGACTTCGCCGAGGTTGACATGCGGTCTCTCATACCCTGCGGTCCGAGGGTCAATCAGGCATCTCGGCAGCCCTCCGCAGCAGGAGGTCGCGCTCCCGCTCGTTCTGCGTCAGTGAAGCGGCCCGCTCGAGCTCTGCGCGGGCCTCGGCCGTGCGACCGAGCTTGGCGAGCAGGTCGCCGCGCACGCTCGGCAGCAGGTGGTATTCCTCGAGGGCGGGGACGTCCAGGAGCTGGTCGGCGAGGGCGAGACCGACCGCCGGGCCCTCGGACATCGACAGCGCGACGGCCCGGTTGAGCTCGACGACCGCGGAGCCCGACAGCACCGCCAGCGACTCGTACAGCTCGGCGATCCTCGACCAGTCGGTCTCCTCCGCCGTACGCGCCCGGGCGTGGCACGCGGCGATGCCGGCCTGCAGGACGTACGGACCGGGCGGGCGACCGAGTGACCGGGCGAGCTCGAGCGCCGCCAGGCCGCGCCGGATCCGCGGATGGTCCCAGCGCGAGCGGTCCTGGTCGAGCAGGAGCACCGGGGCGCCGGCGCCATCGGTACGGGTTGCGGTGCGGGACGACTGGATCTCCATCAAGGCGACCAGCCCGTGCACCTCGGGCTCGGCGGGAGCCAGCGTCGCCAGGATGCGACCCAGTCGCAGCGCCTCGTCGCACAGCCCCGGGCGCAGCAGGTCGTCGCCCGTGGTGGCGGAGTAGCCCTCGTTGAACAGCAGGTAGAGCACCCCCAGCACGGCGGACAGGCGTTCGGCACGCTCGTCCTCCGCCGGCTCCTCCATCGGGGCGTCGACCGCCGCGAGGGCCTTCTTGGCCCGGGTGATGCGCGCCCCGATCGTCGCCTCGGAGGTCAGGAACGACCGGGCGATCTCCTTGGTCGTGAGTCCCGCGAGCAGCCTCAGGGTCAGCGTGATCCGGGCGTCTGACGACAACGTCGGGTGACAGCAGATGAACATGAGGCGCAGGACGTCGTCCTCGACGTGGTCGATCGACGACTCGATGCCTGCCACGACGTCGACGTGCCGCTGCTCGACCTCGCCGTACGCGCGCTCCTGCCGCTCGCGGCGCCGGAAGGTGTCGACGGCACGCCGCTTCGCCACCGCCATCAGCCAGGCGCCGGGCTTGTCCGGCACCCCGGACTCGGGCCACTGGGCGAGTGCCGCCTCGAGCGCGTCCTGCGCGAGGTCCTCTGCGAGCCCGACGTCACGCGTGATGCGGACGAGCGCGGCGACGAGCCGGGTCGACTCGACCCGCCACACCGCCTCGACCGAGCGGTGGAGGTCGTGATCGGGCATGACACCGATCCAACCACCACCGCCGCAGCCGTGTGCAGCGCTCTGCTGCGTCGCGGTCAGCCCTCGCTGAGGCTGCCGGCGACCTGTCGCAGCTCGGTGACGACCTCGAGCTCGGGCCAGTGCTCGGCATGCAGGCCGACGAATCCGCGCGTCCAGGCCAGCGCGTCGTCGTGCGTCGGGGCCTCGATCAGCATGAAACCGCCGACGACCTCCTTGGTCTCGGCGAACGGCCCGTCGGTCGTCAGGACGTCGCCGCCGCGCGAGGCCACCCGGGTCGCGGCCGAGGTCGGCATCAGGCCCGCGTCCGTGACGAGCTTCGCGTGCCGCTCGTCCGCCACGTGGGCGGACATCGCGTCCATCAGCTCCGCAGGAGGCTCGCCACCGACGTTCTCGTCGACGTGGATCAGCACGAGATAGCGCATCTCAGGCCTCCGTGTCGTCGGGGCCGAAGACCTGGCGGACGACGCTCGTCCCCTCGAAGCCCGGCCAGGTGTCGAGGTGGATCTGCATGAATCGGCGCGAGTACTCGACGGCCTCCTCGATCGACCGCACCTCGTACATGCCGTATCCGCCAATGACCTCCTTTGACTCCGTGAACGGGCCGTCGATGATCGTGAGCGCGCCGCCGGAGACCCGGATGTGGGGGCTCGCCTCGATGGGGGCGAGGCCGCCCTGGTCGATCGCGACGCCGCTCTTGAACAGCTCTTCGCCGAACTCGGCGATCGCCTGGAACAGCTCGGGCGGCGGCGGGCCCTGGGCGGGATCGGACTCGATGTAGCTGAGGAAGCGCATGGGTGTCTCCTGTGTCGGTGGCGGCCTGGTGGCCAGCCTTTCACCCGTACGTCGTCCGGCGAAGCCGGATTTCGACACAGCACCAAGGGAAGTTTCGGCGCCGTCCCCGTTGAGGCTCACCGGCGGAGTTGAACATGTTCAGAAATGTGCGTACGCTTCTGAGAGTCAGAGTTGAACACGTTCAAATACCAAGGAGCCATCATGAGCTGGACCGTCATCACGTACCTCGCCTATCTCCTCGTCGCAGTCCCGATCACCGTGTGGGTCGCCTCGACGCTCTCGCGCAACGGCCGGGTGTTCCTCGGCGACGTGTTCGACGACGACCACGCACTGGCCGACGCCGTCAACCGACTGCTGGTCGTCGGGTTCTACCTGCTCAACCTCGGGTTCGTGATGCTCTACCTGCGCGGGGGTGGCGAGGTGCTCGACCTGACCGGGCTGCTCGAGACGCTCAGCCTGAAGATCGGCATCGTGATGCTCGTCCTCGGCGCGGTGCACTTCGTCAACGTGCTGGTCTTCTCGTCGATGCGTCGCCGCGGCCGCCGGGATGCCGCGCACCCCCAGCAGGCACAGCAGGTGCCGCCGCCGTACATGACCTACCCGCCTGCGCCCCAGCGCTGAGTCTCACGCGACGACTAGATTGGCCACCGTGACCGACACTTCCGCGCGCTCGAGCAAGGCCGAGCAGACCAGGCAGTCGATCATCGACGCGGCGATGCGACTGTTCCGGTCCGGTGGCTACGACCAGGCGACGATGCGGGCGATCGCCGACGAGGCCGGTGTGTCGGTGGGCAACGCCTACTACTACTTCTCGTCCAAGGAACATCTGATCCAGGCCTACTACGACCAGATCCAGGCGGCGCACGCCGAAGCCGCCGAGGCTCCTCTGGCCGGCGCCGACGGGTTCACGGACCGGCTGCGTGGAGTGCTGCTGGCCTGGGTCGACGTCGCGGAGCCGTACCACGAGTTCGCGGGCAAGTTCTTCAAGAACGCGGCCGAGCCCAGCAGCCCGCTCTCGCCGTTCAGCGAGGACTCGTCAGCGGCACGCGAGGCCGCGATCGAGCTGCACCGCCGGGTCGTGGACGGCTCGGACCTGAAGCTCGCCAAGGGCCTGCGCGAGGAGCTGCCCGAGCTGCTCTGGCTGCTGCAGATGGGCATCGTGCTGTTCTGGGTGCACGACACCAGCACGGGTCAGCAGCGCACCCGCGACCTCGTCGACCAGACCGTGCCGATCATCGACCGGATGCTGCGCCTCACCCGGCTCCCCGGTGTCCGGGGTGTGGTCGACGACATCGTCGGCCTGATCCACATGATTCGCCCGTAGGTCTACGCCACGGCGGCGTGCGACGCGCACATCGTGCCATCGGCGAAGCACGCGGGACACCTGACCATCTGGCGCACGCACGAGACGTCGCCGCAGTCGGCCACGTGGTTGGTCGGTGCCGCACAGGTGTCGCAGCTGCCGACGAGCTCCGTGTGATCGGAGAAGTCCATCGTGATCCGGTCGTCGAAGACGTACAGCGAGCCCTTCCAGAGGCCGTCGTCGCCGTACGCCTCGCCGTACGTCGCGATGCCGCCGTCGAGCTGGTAGACCTCCTGGAACCCGCGCTTCTTCATGAGCGGGGTGAGCACCTCGCAGCGGATGCCCCCGGTGCAGTAGGTCACGACGGGCTGGTCCTTGAGGTGGTCGTACGCCCCGCTGTCGAGCGCCGCGATGAACTCCCGGGTCGTCTCGACCGGCGGCCGGACCGCGCCTGCGAAGTGCCCGATCGCCGACTCGACCTGGTTGCGGCCGTCGAAGAACACGACGTCCTTGGACTCGACGAGGGCGTGGAGCTCGGCGGGTGTCAGGTGGGTCCCTCCGTCCACGACGCCGGACTCGTCGACCTCGAGCTCACCCGCAGCGCCGAACGTGACCAGCTCGTCGCGCACCCGGACCGAGAGGCGCGGGAAGTCCGCGGTCGTGCCGTCCTCGAGTGCGCGCCCCTCGCTCCACTTGAAGTCGATCTCCTTGAACGGGGCGTAGGCGCGGGTGCCTCGGACGTACTTCTTGAGCTGCACGACGTCGCCACCGAGCGTCGCGTTGATGCCGTCCTTGCTGATGATGATGCGGCCTCGGACACCGAGCGAGTCGCACAGGGTGTGCTGCCACAGGCGGACCGCCTCGGGGTCGGGCAGAGGTGTGAACGCGTAGAACAGCAGGACTTTCGGAGTGGCCACCGGGCAATTCTAGAGACCGCGCGCCTACCCTCAACGCATGAACGAACTCCACGAGCTCGACGCGACGGCGCAGTCCGCCGCCCTGCGGTCCGGTGAGGTGACCTCGGTCGAGCTCGTCCGGCACCATCTCGACCGGATCGAGGCGCACGGCGCCACGCTCGGCGCGTTCGTCACCGTGACGGCGGAGCAGGCGCTCGAGCGGGCTGCCGCCGCCGACCAGCGGATCGCGTCGGGCGACGCTCCCCCGTTCGCCGGGGTGCCGACGGCGTTCAAGGACCTGACCTTCACCCGCGGCGTCCCGACCTCGATGGGTTCTGCGGGCATGCGGGACTTCGTTCCGGACCTCAACGCCTACGTCGTGGACCTCGTGGAGGCGGCCGGGTTCATCAGCCTGGGCAAGACCAACACCCCGGAGTTCGGGCTCTCGTCCTACACCGACAACGACGTGATCGGGCCGGCCCGTACGCCGTGGGACCCGACACGCAACGCGGGCGGGTCGAGCGGTGGTGCCGCGGCCGCGGTCTCGGCGGGCCTGGTCCCGGTCGCGCAGGGCAGCGACGGTGGGGGGTCCATCCGCATCCCCGCCAGCGCGTGCGGCATCTTCGGCTTCAAGCCCAGCCGCGGCCGGGTCAGCGCGGGACCGGCGGGATCGGACTGGAGCGGGCTCGCCGGCGACGGGCCGCTGACCCGCACCGTCCGTGACGCCGCAGCGCTGCTGGACGCGATGGCGCACCCCGAGCCCGGCGACGTGCGTCCCCTGCCGGAGCCCGCTGTCCCGTACGCCGAGTGGGCGCGACGCGCGCCGCGGCGAATGCGCATCGCGCGCTGGTCGCAGACCCACCTCGACGGGGTCTCGCCCGGCCCGGATGCCGTCGAGGCGTGGGAGTCCGCGAGCCGCCTGCTGGAGTCGCTGGGGCACGAGGTCGTCGACGTCGACAACCCGTTCCCGCGGGAGCTCGAGCCGCAGTTCAACGTCATCTGGTCCAGCGGCATCGCGTCGGCGGCGATCCCGGAGGAGGTCGAGCCGCTGCTGCGCGCCAACACCCGCTACTGGCGCGACCGGGGGCGGGCCTCGACGGCGATCGAGCTGACCCGGGCGTTGCAGTTCCTCGAGCTGACGACGCGTCAGGTCGTGACGAACCTGCAGGCGTACGACGCCTTCCTGACGCCGACACTGGCGTTGCCGCCGCAACCGGTCGGGTGGTTCAACGAGTCGAGCGATCCCATCGAGGATCACCGCCGGGAGCTGCTCTTCACCCCCTACACCGCGCTCTACAACATGAGTGGGCAGCCGGCGGCCAGCCTGCCGCTGCACTGGACCGCGGAAGGCTTGCCGGTCGGCGTCATGCTCGCGGCGCTGCCCGGGCAGGACGGACCGCTGTTCAGCCTGTGCGCCCAGGTGGAACAAGCCGCGCCGTGGCACGACCGGCGTCCGCCGGGATTCGACTAGCGCTTCACGTACGTGGTCCGGGCGGAGGTCTTCGAGGTCGTGGCGTACTCCGCACGCGAGCCGGTCACCCGCACACTGATGCGCTTGCCGATGCGCGACTTGGGGATGACGTAGGTCTTGCTCGTCGCGCCTGCGATCGGCTGACCGTCGACGAGCCACCGATAGCTGTAGGACGCCGCGTCCGGTGACCACGTCCCGCGCAGGGCCGTCAGCGTCCGCCCGACCTGCGCCGTACCGACGATCCTCGGGATGGGCGCGGAGAACGCGCCGGGCGCCACGACGACGCTGGCGGACGTACGGACGGCGGTGCGGTAGCCCGCCTGCTGTCCGGTCACCCTGACCGAGAGCTGCCCACCTGCCGCGGCGGGTGTGTACTGGTTGCTGGTGGCACCGGGGATGGGCACGCCGTCCAGCAACCACTGATAGCTCAGTGTCGCGCTGCCCCACGTGCCCGGATTCACCGTCACGGGCTTGTCGACCTGCACGGGAGAGCTCATCGTCGGCTGCGTCGAGGACGGCAGGAACGGGGCGTCCAGCGTCACGGCGACGTCGGCGCCCGCGGCCGGAGTCGCGGCCTCCACATCGACCTCGATGTTGTCGAGGGCGAACGGAACGACGTCGTCGGGACGGATCGACGTCTGGACCAGCTGGTCGCTGATCCGCTCCGTCATCAGCAGGTTGACCGGCCCACTGCTCGCACCAGAGTCGGCGAGCCGCGAGACCACGACGCCGGGACGGAACGGTGCCTTGGTGTCGTCGTCTCCAAGCTCCTCTGAGAACGTGCCCCTTGCGTAGAGCGTCTGGCCGTCCCGACCGCTGCCGGATCTGTACTCGACCAGGAGCTTCCGCCCGGTCACCGGATCGGTGACCTCGAGGGCGCGTGTTCCCGCGGTCGCTTCTCGCGGGGCGAGACGCACGACCGTCCTGACCTTCTCGAAGGCGCCGTACGGGAGGGTGACCGGTCTGACCTCCGACGCGTCCGACAGCTCCAGTGCCTTGCGGAAGACCGAGTCCAGGGCAGGAGGCTTCGGGGGGTTCGCGCTGGCGAGGGCGCTCGACATCACGCTGTAGGCGTTCCCGTACTCCTCGATGGCGCACGCGGTGTCGTTGGTGTCGCAGTGCTCGAGGTTGGCGTGCCCCAGTCCGACGTTGTGGCCGATCTCGTGCGCACCGACCTGGAACCCGATCCCGTTCTGGACCGCGACGATGGATCTTCCCCCTGAGCTCAGCGAGTCGCCGACCGTGCCGAGGCCACCGCCGCCGCAGTTCGGCAGGATCACGATCAGGTGGTTCGGGGTGGCGTCATCGAACGTGACGCCGGGGAACTTGCCGGCCGCCTCGGCCCAGAGAGCGTTGTGGTTGGTGCCGGAGAGGCAGGCACCGGCGTTGGCTGAGCTGTAGGCGGCGGTGGCCCCCGTCGGGAACGAGCTGATGATGCTGGTGCCGGACGAGGTCTTGGAGTTGTCGATCCAGTACGTCGTGATCTCGCCGACGAGCGCAGAGACCGACGATGGGGCCATGGTCGGCGCCCCCGGTGCGGTCGGCACCGCGACGTACGCGGTGTGGGCACCCGGGGCCGGGGCGGCCGCCGCTGCCGCTGGCGTGACGGTCGCCTCGGCGACCGGCTGCACCTCCGTCCCGGTGACGACGACCTTGCCGACGAACCGTCCGCCGTCCGGCAGGCTCGCCCCGCCACGGGTCGACACCGGGACCAGGTCGCCGTCGGCGGTGGCGACCGACTGGAGCACCTCGGAGTCGTGATCGCGGAAGGACTCCTTGACCATCGTCTCGACCGTGCCCTTGACGGCTCTCGTCCGGCGCCCGTCCTGACGGGGGTCGTCGTAGGTCAGGACGCCCGATGCCGAGCGGTGGATCGCCGGTCGGGGGTCAGGCGGCTCGGCGTGCGCCGGGGCGTCGACGACCAGCGCCGGGACCGCGATGCACAGCGCAGCGGCCGCGGCGAGCCGTGGGAGTGCAGCTCTGCTCACGCGTGGCCTTCCTCAAGATCACCTCGAATCGTACGGGGATCCCAGGGTGCGCGCCGGTTTAGGGGCAAGGAGGCGACGGCTTCAGCCGCGTGCGGTCATCACGATGGGGTCACCTTCGGTGATCGCGATCGTGTGCTCCACGTGCGCCCCTCGTGAGCCGTCGGCGCTGCGGATCGTCCAGCCGTCCTCGTCCATGACGATCTCGTCGGTCGTGTGCAGGAACCACGGCTCGATCGCGATCACGAGTCCCGGCTTGAGCGGGAAGCCGCGTCCGGCCCGGCCGTCGTTGGCGATGTGCGGATCGCCGTGCATCGTCCGGCCGACGCCGTGACCACCGAACTGGGTGTTGATCTTGAGCCCGTGGGAGCGCCCGACCTCGCCGATCGCCGCCGAGATGTCACCGACCTTGTTGCCCGCGCGGGCCACCGCGATGGCGGCATCGAGCGCCTCCTGCGCGTGCTCGATCAGTCGGACGTCCTCGTCGCGCGGCGTGCCGACGACGACGCTGACGGCCGAGTCGCAGACCCAGTTGTCCACCGACGCGGCGAAGTCGAAGCTCACGAGGTCGCCGTCGCGAAGCTTGTAGCGGTGCGGAAGGCCGTGCAGCACGGCGTCGTTGACCGAGGTGCAGAGCACCTTGCCGAACGGCATCGCGCCGAACGACGGGTGATAGTCGATGTAGCACGACTCGGCCCCGCGGTCCTTGATCATCTGGTGCGCCAGCGCGTCCAGGTCGAGCAGGTCGACGCCGACGTCGGCGGCCTCGGAAAGCGCGGTCAGGACGGAGGCGACGAACGACCCCGCGGGGCGCATCTCGTCGATCTGGGTGGGGGTCAGGAGCTCGATCATCGTCGGCCTTCCGTGCTGAGGGGGTGGGGGCGGGATCCGACGATGGCCAGCGCGAGGCCCGCGATCCCTGCGGTGGCCGTGACGGAGCTGCCGAAGATGTCGCCGGTGTGGGCGCTGAAGGCCGAGGAGGCGGCCAGCGCGCCACCGAGCAGCGCGGCAGCGGCGGCGGCATGGTCGCGGGCCGTGTGGTGCTCGCGGACGCTCCACAGCTGGTAGATGACCGCCGCGCAGACTGCGGCACCGATGATCGCGAGGACGCGGCCCACGGTGGCGGCATCCTGGTCGAGGTTGGAGCCGGCAGCCAGGTCAACGACGTACGCGAGCAGCACGACTGCCGCCGCAGCCGTCGCGACCTGCAGGGCGCGACTGCCCCTCATACGTCCGGTCCCATGTGTCGTCTCATCGGCGCCAAGCGTACGCCGCCGGGTCACGAGGCGAAGCGGTCGGTGGCCTCGATGATCGCGTCCAGGATGCCGGGCTCGGTGAAGGCGTGACCCGCGTCCGGGATCATCCGGAGCTCGGCCTCGGGCCACGCACGGTGCAGGTCCCAGGCCGTCGTCGCCGGCGTGCACATGTCGTAGCGGCCCTGGATGATGACGCCGGGTATGTCCTTGAGCCGGTCGGCCTCGGCGATGAGCTGTCCGTCGGTGAACCAGCCGTCGTGCATGAAGTAGTGGTTCTCGATGCGGGCGAAGGCCACCGCGAACGCGTCCTCGGTGAAGTGCTGGACGAGGTCCTCGTCGGGCAGCAACGTGATCGCGGAGGACTCCCACCGGGCCCAGGCCTTGGCGGCGGGAACGTGCACGGACGGATCCGGGTCGTTGAGCAGCCGGCTGTAGGCCTCGACGAGGCGGCCGCGCTGATCCTCGGGGACCGGGGCGACGAACCCTTCCCAGAGGTCGGGATAGACGTTGGCGGCGCCGCCTTCGTAGAACCAGTCCAGCTCGGCCTGCCGCAGCGTGAAGATGCCGCGGAGCACGAGCTCGGTGACGCGCTCAGGATGCTTCTCGGCGTAGGCCAGGGCCAGCGCCGAACCCCAGGACCCGCCGCAGACGAGCCAGCGGTCGATGCCCAGATGGCTCCGCAGGGCCTCCATGTCGTCGACGACGTGCCACGTCGTGTTGGCGGTCAGGTCGGCCTCGGGCGCGCTCGCGTGCGGGAGGCTACGGCCGCACGCCCGCTGGTCGAACAGCACGATCCGGTACGCCTCGGGGTCGAACACCCGCCGTTGGTCCGGGCTCGAGGCGCCTCCCGGTCCGCCATGGAGGTAGACCGCCGGCTTGCCGTCGGGGTTGCCCGACACCTCGTAGTAGACCTGCTGGCCGTCGCCGACGTCGAGCAGTCCGGAGTCGTGGGGCTCGATCTCGGGATACATCTCACGCATTTGCCGGACCTTAACAGCCCGGGGGCGGTGACCTGGTCGCCCATCCGGTCCGCTGAAGGGCGACCCGCCCACCGTCGACCGCAGGGATGGGCGAGCAGGTCACCTCCCGGGCGGCCGGAGGGTCAGAGCATGCGGCCGAGGGTGCGGCGGCGCAGGGCGAGGCCGACGTGCACGAGCAGCGCGGCGTAGAACACGAGGTGCCCGCCGACGTGCAGCCCGAGCATCAGCCCGTCAGGCACCACGTCGAACGGCGGGAGCCACTCGCGCCGGTTCTCGACCTCGCGCTCCTCCCCGGAGAAGAACAGCAGCCCGATGCCGCTCAGCGGGATGACGAAGAGCGTCAGGTAGAGGATCTTCTCGGTCCAGGCCTCGACCAGGCGATCGGTCTCGGTCAGCCGCTCGGACCACGGCGGCAACGGCGTCGACCAGCGCCAGAGCAGCCGTATCAGGGCAAGGGCGAGGATCGCCCCGCCCAGCCACGCGTGGACGAACACGAGCTGGTCGTCGCCGGCACGGACTCGATCGCCGCCGCTCCCACGGCCTGACGAGTCCTCCTCGAACAACGACTCGGCGAAGCCCTCCATGCCGTAGCCCAGGACGAACTGGGCGACCAGCAGGACGAAGGTCGACCAGTGCAGGAGCTTCGTGACGGTGCCGTATCCCTGATCGGTGCTGACGAGTGGCATGCCTCCATCACATCATCGGCGCGCCGGCTCCGCACTCACTCCAGGCTCGTGCGCAACCGCTGCATGCCGGCGATCCAGTGGTCGGTGTCGGCGGCCTTGCGCGCATACATCGTGCCGACCTCGGGGTGCGGCAGGGCGAAGAACGTGCCGGCCTCCACCGCGTCGAGCACGACGTCGGCGACCGCGAGCGGCGAGAGCGTCTCGCCGGCGGACACGACCGACCGCATGCCGAGACGGGCGTCACCGATCGCGCTGGTCTCGCCCTCGACGAGCATGTCGGTGCGTACGCCCATGGGACACAGGCAGCAGACCTGCACTCCCTGGTCCCCGTACGTCGCGGCGAGCCACTCGGCGAAGCCCACGGCGGCGTGCTTGGTGGTGGAGTACGTCGGCGAGCCCAGCTGCGTCAGAAGCCCGGCCGCCGAGGCGGTGCTGACGAAGCATCCGCCACCCCGCTCGACCCAGCCCGGCACGAGGGCGCGCGCCGCGACGACGTGCGCCTTGACGTTGACGTCCCACGACAGCGCCCACTCGTCGTCGGTCGCCTCGAGCCCGAAGCCCTTGAACACCCCGGCGTTGGCGAAGTACGCATCGACCTCGCCGGCCGCCTCGACGAGCGCGGCGACGTGCGCGGGGTCCGACGCGTCACCGGCGACGTGCGAGACGCGTCCGGGGTGGTCGGCGTCGAGCCGCGCTGCCGTCTCCGACAGCCGGCCCGCGTCGAGGTCGCCGACGACGACGGTCGCGCCCCGTTCCAGCAGCCGCTGCGCGATCGCCTCACCGATGCCGCTGGCGGCTCCCGTGACGACGGCGTTGACCCCCGCGAGCTCCATCGTCAGCGGTGCTTCCTGAGCTCGGCGCGGGCCAGCGAGTTCTTGTGCACCTCGTCGGGCCCGTCCGCGAACCGCAGGGTGCGGATGCCCGCGAACCACTCGGCCAGCGGGTAGTCCTGACTGAGGCCCCCGGCACCGTGCACCTGGATCGCCTTGTCGAGGATCCACTCGACGGTCTGCGGCGTCGCGATCTTGATGGCCTGGATCTCGGTGTGGGCCCCCCGGTTGCCGGCGGTGTCCATCAACCAGGCGGTCTTGAGCACCAGCAGGCGCAGCTGCTCGATGCGGACGCGCGACTCGGCGATCCAGTCGCGCACGACGCCCTGGTCGGCGATCGGCTTGCCGAACGCCACGCGGTCGAGCGCGCGCTTGCTCATCATCTCCACGGCGCGCTCCGCGATGCCCAGCGATCGCATGCAGTGGTGGATGCGGCCGGGACCCAGACGGGCCTGCGCGATCGCGAACCCCTCACCCTCGCCGCCGATCAGGTTGCTCGCCGGCACGCGCACGTCGGTGAACGACAGCTCGGCGTGGCCACCGTGGTCACGGTCGTTGTAGCCGAACACGTGCATGCCGCGCTCGATCTCGAAGCCGGGGGCATCGCGCTCGACCAGGATCATCGACTGCTGGCGGTGCCGCTCGGCGGCCGGGTCGGTCTTGCCCATGACGATGAAGATCTTGGCGTTGGGGTTCATCGCGCCGGTGATCCACCACTTGCGGCCGTTGATGACGTAGTCGTCGCCGTCCTTGACGATCGACGTCTCGATGTTGGTGGCGTCAGACGACGCGACGGCCGGCTCGGTCATCGCGAACGACGACCGGATCTCACCGGCGAGCAAGGGCTCGAGCCACTGCTTCTTCTGCTCCGGGGTGCCGAACATGTGCAGCACCTCCATGTTGCCGGTGTCCGGTGCAGCGCAGTTGACCGCGGCCGGAGCCAGCTGGATGCTGCGGCCGGTGATCTCGGCCAGCGGCGCGTACTGCAGGTTGGTCAGTCCGGCGCCGTCGTCGCCGGGGAGGAAGAAGTTCCACAGACCGCGCTTCTTGGCCTCGGCCTTGAGCTCCTCGAGGACCGCAGGCGGCGCCCAGCTGTCGGCCTTGACGGCGTCCTGCATCTGCTGGTGCGCGGTGGGCTCGGCCGGGTAGACGACCTCGTCCATGAAGGCTTCCATCTGCCCGATGAGGTCCTGTGTCCTGGCGTCGTAGGCGAAGTCCATCTCACGCACCGGCCATCACGAAGACGACCTCGGCGACGAGGGCCGGCTTCTCGGCGCCGTCGATCTCGACCGCGAAGCTCACGACGGCCTGCGTGCCGATCGCGATGTCGGACGTCTCCTTGAGCGTCGCCGTCCCGCGCACCCTGGAGCCGACGGGCACGGGGCTCGGGAAGCGCACCTTGTTGGCGCCGTAGTTCATCCCGAACGCGAGGCCCTTGATGTCGTAGATCTGCTCGCCGAACGCCGGCAGCAACGACAGCGTCAGGTAGCCGTGCGCGATCGTCCCGCCGAAGGGACCCTTCGCGGCCCGCTCGGGATCGACGTGGATCCACTGGTGGTCACCGGTGGCGTCGGCGAACGTGTTGATCTGCTCCTGGGTGATCGTGACCCACTCACTCGTGCCGAGCACCTCCCCGGCGGCTGCCTTGAAGTCGTCGAGACTGTCGAACACGCGTGGCATGAAGTACCTCCGGGTCGCTAAGCGCTTGCTTAGTTCGCACCCTAGTACGTACGAGCGGCAACGCGCCAGAGGGCCGCGGCTCAGGCGACGAGGACGATCGCCGCGACGACGAGCAGGACGATCGAGACGATGTCGGCGCGGACGACGCGCTGCATCGCGGCGTTGATGCCCGGGTTCAGCCGCACCGCGGCGAGGAACGCCAGGTCGCTCACGAGCCCGGCGCCGATCGCGTAGGGCCGCAGGTCGTCGACCCAGGCGCTCGCGACCAGGAGGGCGCCGAGCAGGCCGAACAGCACGGCGCGGTGCACCAGCAGCACCGCCAGGTCGGGGCCGTCGACGCGCACGTCGTACGTCGCGGCGACCCGGGACGGTCCGAGGACTCCGACGACCGGAAGCAGGTGGATCAGCCCGGAGAGCACCATCGCGACGACGACGAGAACGGTCATGCCTCACCCTCCCGCGGCCGGCCGGACCTGTCGATGACCTCTGAGGTCAGGTCAGGCCGACGACGACCGGGACGGCGCCCAGGGCCGCCGCCAGGACGAGTGCCGCCTTGTCGAGCCTCGACCACTCGGCCGGCTCCGCCCACGTACGGTCGTGCGCCGTCGCGAACCCGCGAGCATCCATCGCGATGGACGCCGTGGAGGCTCCGCGCAACGCCTGCACCAGCAGCGCGAACGACATGTTGGCGACGTACGGCCCGTTGCTGAAGGGATTGCGGGTCGCGCCGAACCCGCGCGCGCGACGCACGCGATCGAGCTGCTGCCAGGCGAGGTGGAAGCCCATGAACCGCTGCAGAGCCGCGGAGAACGCGGCGGCCATCCGCGCCGGCAGACGGAGGGACTGGGCCAGGTAGTCGCCGAGCCGGGCCGGGTCGAGATAGCCGAGCATGACCGAGCCCGGCCACGCCAGCACGAGGATGCGCAGCCCCGCAGTGATTGCCTCGCGCTCGTCGTGGCCGCCCAGGCGCCAGGTCGAGTAGACGATCGTGACGGCCGCGACGGCTGACAGCGCGAGGCACAGGAGCGGGTAGCGCCACCCCGGGAGGAAGAGCAGGGCCGCCACGGCGTACGCGCCGACGGCCCAGCTCGCGATCGTCAGGTCACGGACGAACCAGGAGCCGACCAGCGAGAACAGGCCGAAGGCGAACAGCACCAAGGGGTTGAGCCGGAGCACGAGCGACCTCATGCGATCGCCCCGGCGGCCATGCGGACCTCGACGTCGCGAGGCAGCTCGGCATCGTGCGTCGACACGCCGACCGTTGCGCCCGCCGCCGCCGAGGCAGCGATCCAACCCGCGACCGCGGCCCACGTAACCGGATCCTGGCCGACGGTCGGCTCGTCGAGCAGGACGAGTCCCGGTCGGTGCGCGAGTGCCGCCGCGATGGCGAGCCGGCGCTGCTCGCCTCCGGAGAGGCGATACGGGTTGCTGGGGGCGAACCGCGCCAGCCCGAAGACCTCGAGGACGCGCTCGACGTCGACCGAGGTGCCGAGTCGACGAGCCGTGTGCCCGACCTCGTCGGCGACCGTACGGGTGAGGAACCCGTGCTCGGGATTCTGCGGCACCCATCCCATCGCGGCGGCGAGCTCCCGGGACCTCTTCCTGCGCAGATCGGGGGTGACGACGCCGTCGACGACCGCGATCAGACCGCCCGCGACGCCGAGGGCCGTGGACTTGCCCGCGCCGCTGGGCCCGGTCAACGCGGTCACGGAGCCCGGGTCCAGTGACGCCGTGACGTCGTGCAGCGCCCGCGTCCGCTGCGCTCCGCGGAGGGTGCGCAGGACGAGGTCGACCGACACCCCGTCCAGGGTGACGGTCGGGGCCGGCCCCGCGGGTCGCACGAGATCGGTCGGGACGTCGAGCGGCTCGGGCGTACGCATGCCGGGCGACCAGACCCCGGGCGGCGGGGGCCCGGCGAGGAAGCCGGCGACGTCGCCGTCGGACACCACCTCCCCGCCCGGCGACAGCACGACGACGCGGTCGACGTGCTCGAGCCATGGCTCGATGTGGTGCTCGACGACGATCATCGTGCGTCCGCGAGCCCCGGCGACGATCGCGTCCCGGACCGTGGCTGCGGTCGACGCGTCCAGCATCGCCGTCGGCTCGTCGAGCAGCAGCACGTCGGGCTCGAGCGCGAGGACCCCCGCCAGGGCAAGGCGCTGCTGCTCCCCGCCGGACAGCGCGCCGGTCGGGTGGTCCCGGCCGTACGGCAGGCCGACCGACGACAACGCACAGTCGACCCGCCGCCAGATCTCGTCGCGGTCGAGCCGCAGGTTCTCGAGCCCGAACGCGACGTCACGGCCGAGGTGCTCGGCGACCACGGCGTCGGCCGGGTTCTGCAGGAGCAGCCCGATCCGTCCGTCGACCGACGCCGTGCCGGACAGCTCACCCGCGATGCTCGCACCGAGGGCGCCGGCCAGTCCCAGCAGGATCGTCGACTTGCCGGACCCGCTCGGGCCGACGAGCAGCACACGCTCGCCGGCTCCGACGGTCAGGTCGAGACCGGCCACCACCGGGTCGCGGCGGCCGAGTGGCTTCCAGGTGAAGCCATCAAGACGGGCCTCACCCCGTGCCACGAGCTAGACCTCGACGGCCTGCTCGCGACCCGGTCCGAAGGCGTCCAGCACACCGGTACGGGCCAGGGCCCGGATCAGGAAGTAGGTGCCGACGCCGGCGATGACGATGCCCGAGAGGCCGAAGAATCCCAGGTGGGCCAGCTTGTAGCCGAAGCCCCAGTCCGGGTAGTACGACGACCACTCGTAGACCGCCTCGAAGGACGCGGCGACGAGGCCGGCGAGTGCCGCGACGACGACGCCGAAGCGGCGGTAGAACAACAGCAGGAAGACGAGCTCGGCGCCCAGTCCCTGCCAGAAACCGGAGGCCAGCGTGCTGAAGCCCCACTGGTTGCCGCCGATCACGACGAGCGAGACCGCAGCGGCGATCACCTCGGTCGCGAGTGCCGCGCCGGGCTTGCGGACGATCAGGCCTCCGGCGACGCCGGCGGTCAGCCAGACGCCGGCGAGCAGCGCCGAGCTGGGCGGGTAGCCGAAGACCGCCAGGTCGCTCAGCGGCTCGTACGCCTTGTTCCACCCCCAGAAGATGACGCCGAAGGCGACACCGAGGGTGGCGATGGTGACCAGGTCGATCGTGCGGTAGTGCACGTCGAACCCGTTCTTGGACGTGGTTGCAGAACTCATCGTGACTCCCTTCGCCGGTACTAACCGGTGCAGGTTCAAGGGTCTGCGGCTGATCCGCACTCTCAGCGCCCTCTGCGTGGCGCTCCCCTGTCTTGGTGAACTCGACTCTACCGCGCCTGCTAGCGGCCCGTGAGCCGGTCGCCCAGCCGCGCGAGCCGACTCGGCCGGGCGAGGCCCTTGCCCTCCCGACGGTCGGCCTCGCGGTAGAGCCCGTACATCGCGCGTACGCCCAGCCACCGGAACGGCTCGGGCTCCCACCTGCGTACGCCACGGTTGACCCAGGGCAGGCGCACGAGGTCGGAGTCGCGGCCCAGCACGAGATCCGCGAGGGTCTGGCCGGCGAGGTTGGTCGTCGTGAGCCCGCTGCCGACGTAGCCGCCGGCCCAGCCGAGACCCGTCGAGGCATCGAACGTGACGCTCGCGCACCAGTCGCGAGGCACGCCGAGCACGCCGCACCAGGCGTGGTCGATGCGAGCGTCACGCGTCGCGGGGAACATCCCGTGCAGGATCCCGGTGAGCGACTCGACGGTCCAGTCCTGGGTGCGTCCGTCGACGTCGGTGCGTGAGCCGAAGCGATAGGGGATGCCGCGGCCGCCCAGCGCGATGCGTCCGTCGGCGGTGCGCTGGGCGTAGCAGTACGCGTTCGCGTTGTCGCCGAGCAGCTCGGCGCCCTGCCAGCCGATGGCGTCCCAGACCTCGGCCGGCAACGGCTCCGTCGCGATCATCGCCGAGTTCATCGGCAACCAGGTGCGCCGTTGCCCGGCGATGCCGGCGGTGTAGCCCTCGAGGCACCGCAGGATGTAGCCGGCCCGGACGACCCCGCGCTCGGTCGTGACGGCGCCGGGCTCGATGCTCGTGGCGCGGGTCTGCTCGAGGATCCGCACGCCCCGACGCTCCACCGCCGCCGCGATCCCGGTCACCAGCCGGGCCGGCTGCACCCGGGCGCAGTGCGGGCTGAAGGTGGCCCCCAAGGCACCCTCGACCTGCAGCCGCTCGCCCAGCTCCGCTGCCGTGAGCTCGCGCTGGTGGCTCTCGCCGATGCCCCACGACCGGTCGGCCAGCAGGCCCTCGTGCATTCGCTTGAGCTGGGCCCGGGAGCGCGCGACGTACAGCACCCCGTCCTTGACGATCTGGGCGTCGACGCCCTCGGTCCGGCACACCTCGATGACCTCGTCGACGGCCAGCTCCATCGACCTCACGAGGGCCTGCACGCCGTCGCGGCCGTGCGTCGCGGCGTACCGCTCCTTGCTGCCCGAGAGCTCCGCGGACAGCCAGCCGCCGTTGCGGCCCGACGCGCCGTAGCCGGCGAACTCGGCCTCGAGCACCACGATGTCGAGGCCCGGATCGAGAGCCGACAGGTAGTACGCCGTCCAGAGCCCCGTGAGCCCGCCACCGACGATGCAGACGTCACACGCCAGGTCGCCGTCGAGCCCGGGCCGCGGCTCCGGGAGGCCGATCTGCTTCCACCAGAACGAGACGCCGCCGTTGATCACGCCTCCATGCTCGCACCCGACGTGGCTGGCGTGGCAGGTATCCGGCGGGTCGAGCCGACCCGTCGCCACCGGGCGTACGACACAATGTGCGCATGTCCGTGCGCACACCTGATCCCAATCCGGGCTGGCTCCCGGACTTCGCCCTCGACGAGACCCGGGCCCGGGTCCCGATCCTGTACGTCGAGGCCGTGCCGGTCCGCATCAACGCCCTGGGCCAGGTCGAGTCGATCGGCATCCTGCTTCGCGGCTCCTCGACCACCGGCGTCATGACCCGGACGCTCGTGTCGGGCCGGGTCATGCACGGCGAGTCCGTGCGGGAGGCGCTGCTGCGCAACCTCGCCAAGGACCTCGGGCCCACCGCGTTCCCCCAGCTGCCCGCCTCGACCGTGCCGTTCTCGGTCGCCGAGTACTTCCCGCTGCCCGGGGTGTCGACGCTCTACGACCCGAGACAGCACGCGGTGTCGCTCGCGTACGTCGTGCCGGTCAGCGGTGAGTGCAACCCGCGGCAGGACGCGCTCGAGCTCACGTGGCTCACTCCGGAGGAGGCGGCCGACCCCGAGGTGCTCAACGACATGGAGGGCGGCCGCGGCGCGCTGCTCAAGGAAGCCCTCGCGTCGGTCGGCGCCCTCCCCCAGTGAGCGGTGACCCTGCGTCCACCCAGCCAGCCGAGCGGTGACCCTGCGTCCACTACCTGAGCCGTTCTGGACGCCACGTCACCGCCCCCGGCGGAAGGAGTAGTCTGAATCCTGAGACGATTCGTATCAGGATGTGGACAATGGCCGATCTGCGGGTGCCCAACCGCTGGCTCATGCTCGGGGTCTCGATGCTCGGCCAGATCGCCGGGACGATCTACGTCAACGGTGCACCGTTCCTGATCCCGTACCTCCACCTCGAGCGCGGCCTGAGCCTCGTCGAGGCCGGCGCCATCGCTGCCGCTCCGCTGACCGGCACGATGTTCACGCTCGTGGCCTGGGGGGCCATCGTCGACCGCATCGGCGAGCGGGCGTCCATGACCGCCGGGCTCGTCGTCGTGACGATCGGCGCCCTCGGCGCGAGCCAGAGCGACTCCCTCGTCGGCCTCGGCCTGTGGTTCCTGGTAGGCGGGGTCGGCGCCGGCAGCACCAACTCCGCCAGCGGGCGGGTCGTCGTCGGCTGGTTCCCCGCCCACCGCCGCGGCACGGCGATGGGCATCCGGCAGACGGGTCTCCCGCTCGGGGTCGGCCTCGCCGCCCTGCTCGTCCCCAACGTCGTCGAGGCCGACGGCCTGGCCACGACCCTGCTCCTGATCGCCGGCATCACCGCGGCAGCGACGGTGCTCTGCGCGCTGCTCATCGTCGATCCCCCGAGACCGACCCGCAGCGAGGCGGCGGACCTCGGCCACCTCGCGAATCCGTACGCCCGCGACTCACGCCTCTGGCGCATCCACCTCGCGTCGGCGCTGCTCGTGATCCCCCAGTTCACGGTCTGGACCTACATGCTGGTGTGGCTCATCGACGACAAGGGCTGGTCGACGTTCGGCGCCAGCGCTCTGGTCGCGTCGACCCAGCTGCTGGGCGCCGCAGGCCGCATCGGCGCCGGCTGGTGGTCCGACCGGGTCGGCAGCCGGCTCGGTCCCATGCGTACGGTCGCGGTCGCCGCGGCCGCCACGATGCTCTCGCTCGGGCTGCTGTCCGGCACCCCGTTGGCCATCGCCCTCATCATCATCGCCACCGCAGTTACCGTCGCCGACAACGGACTGGCGTTCACCGCCGTGGCCGAGATCGGCGGGCCGTACTGGTCCGGTCGCGCGATGGGGGTGCAGAACACCGGCCAGTACATCGCCTCGGCCCTGGTGCCGCCGTTCGTCGGAGCCATGGTGGCCGGACGCGGCTACGGCTTCGCGTTCGCCGTCGTCGCGGTGTTCCCCCTGCTCGCGATTCCCCTGGTCCCCGTGCGCGGTGAGCGGTCTCAGCGCCCCGTGTGACGTAGGCCGCATGGTCCGTGCTTTGGCTGGCCTTACTGCGCATCATGGTTACTGACGGGTTAATGTCAGCCGTACTGTCACGGTCAAACGCTGTTCCGGGGAAAGGGCTCCCATGCGTGTCGTCGCCATAGTCGTGTCGCTTGCCATCACCGCCGTCGCGGTGGCTCTGGCGGTGAAGGCCGTGCAGGACATGGTCGCGGTCATTCGCAAGGGCCGGCCCGCCGTCGGTCGCACCGACAACAAGGGTGCGCGCTGGGCCAACATGTTCAAGGAGACGCTGGGCCACACCCGCATGCTCCAGTGGACGTGGATCGGCATCATGCACTGGTTCGTGTTCGCCGGCTTCATCTTCCTGAGCTCGATGGTCCTCGGCGCCTACTTCCAGGTCTTCGACGCGCACCAGGCCTTGCCGATCATCGGCCACTGGGTCATCTACGAGTGGCCGGCCGAGCTCCTGTCCTGGCTGACGCTCATCGGCATCGTGTGGCTCATCGCGGTCCGGCAGAAGAACCACCCCCGCAGCCAAGGCCGCAAGTCCCGCTTCTTCGGCTCGACGTTCTGGCAGGCGTACTTCGTCGAGACCATCATCTTCCTGGTCGTCCTGTGCGGCTTCGCGCTGCGCACCATGGAGTACGCCCTCGAGAAGCTCCACGGCGCCGACGACCTGAAGTTCCACTACCCGATGACGTTCTTCCTCGGCGACCTGTGGGACGGCGTCAGCGAAGGCACGCTGGAGACGCTCGTCTACACCGTCGCGATGATCAAGATCGTCATCTCCATGACGTGGCTCATCACGATCGCCCGCAACATCACGATGGGTGTCGCGTGGCACCGCTTCACCGCGTGGTTCAACATCTGGTTCAAGCGCGAGTCGGACGGGTCCACCGCTCTGGGCGGCCTCAAGCCGGTCTACATCAACGGCAAGGCCCTCGACATGGAGGCGCTCGAGGAGCTCGAGGAGGAGGACTTCGAGAAGCTCGGCGTCGGCAAGGTCGAGGACTTCGAGTGGAAGGGCATCCTCGACTTCACGACCTGCACCGAGTGCGGTCGCTGCCAAAGCCAGTGCCCCGCCTGGAACACCGAGAAGCCGCTGTCGCCCAAGCTGCTCATGATGGGCCTGCGCGACCACGCGTACGCCAAGCTGCCGCTGCTCGACCAGGACGAGTCGACGCTCACCGATGAGCAGAAGACCGAGCTCGAGCGCCCGCTGATCGGCAACGCCGAGGCGTACGGCGTCATCGACCCCGACGTGCTGTGGTCGTGCACGAACTGCGGCGCCTGCGTGCAGCAGTGCCCCGTCGACATCGAGCACGTCGACCACATCGACGACATGCGCCGCTTCCAGGTGCTCGTCGAGTCCAACTTCCCGGCCGAGCTCAACAACATCTTCAAGGGCCTCGAGCGCAAGGGGAACCCGTGGGGCATGGACCCCAAGGGCCGGATGGACTGGGCCAAGAAGCTCGACTTCGAGGTCAAGCAGGTCGGCGTCGACGTCGAGGACCTCGACGAGGTCGAGTGGCTGTTCTGGGTCGGCTGCGCCGGCGCGTTCGAGGACCGGGCCAAGAAGACGACGCAGGCCGTCGCCGAGCTGCTCGACATGGCCGGCGTGACGTTCGCCGTGCTCGGCGACGGTGAGACGTGCACGGGCGACCCCGCCCGCCGGGCCGGCAACGAGATCGTCTTCCAGCAGCTCGCGATGCAGAACGCGGAGGTCTTCAAGGAGACCAAGGTCAAGAAGGTCGTCTCGACGTGCGCGCACTGCTTCAACACGCTCAAGAACGAGTACGCCGAGTTCGGCGTCGAGCTCGAGGTCGTGCACCACACGCAGCTGCTCAACCGCCTCGTGCGCGAGGGCAAGCTCACCCCGGTCGCGCCGACCGCGGAGACCGAGACCAAGAAGATCACCTACCACGACCCGTGCTTCCTGGGCCGGCACAACCAGGTCTACGAGCCGCCGCGTGAGCTGCTCAGCGTCATCCCCGGTGCCGAGCTCACCGAGATGCCGCGCAACTCCGAGAAGTCCTTCTGCTGTGGCGCCGGCGGTGCCCGTATGTGGATGGAGGAGACCCTCGGCTCGCGCATCAACGTCAACCGCACCGAGGAGGCCATCGCGACCGGTGCCGACCAGATCGCGGTCGGCTGCCCGTTCTGCCGGGTCATGCTCTCCGACGGCCTGACCCTCAAGCAGTCCGAGGGCGCGGCCCGCGAGGAGGTCGAGGTGCTCGACGTCGCGCAGATGCTGCTCGCCGGCGTCAAACGCGCCCCTTCGGCCGACGACGTCGACGCGGTCGTTGCCGAGGCGGAGGCTGCAACGGCGGCAGAGGCCGAGGCCGCGACGGAGTCGCCGGGCGGCCCGTCGTCCGGCTCCGGCGGCCCCGACAAGGTCACCGATGTCGACAAGGCTGCTGCCGCGGCGCACAACATCGACGTCGACGAAGACGGATCCCGTACGGGCGACGCTCCCGAGGCGCGTTCGGACGACAACGCCCCGGCGACCCCCGAGCCGGAGCCTGCCGAGGCGCCCGAGCCAGAGGCCAAGGCCGACCCGGCGGAGGAGGCCGAGCCCGACGCGGAGGACAAGTCCGACGACTCGATCACCAAGACCGAGGACGCAGGTCCGGCGGCGAAGGCGACCGAGACGGTCGACGACGACGAGACGCCGGCCGAGGAGAAGCCGGTCGAGGACAAGGCAGACGACACGCCGCCTGAGACCGCGGAGGCCAAGGACGACGACGGGTCGGACGAGCCCGCCGACGACCGCGAGGCCAGCGAGAAGGAGAAGGCGGCCTGGGCCAACGTCGGACCGGTCAACACCGACGACGCCCCGCCCGCTGAGGAGAAGCCGGCAGAGCCCGCCGAGGAATCGCCGGCCGAGGAGAAGCCGGTCGAGGCCAAGGCCGACGACACGTCCGACGAGCCCACCGAAGCCAAGGCCGACGACACGTCGGACGAGCCCACCGAGGCCAGAGCCGACGACACGTCGGACGAGCCCGCCGACGACCGCGACGCCAGCGAGAAGGAGAAGGCTGCCTGGGCCAACGTCGGACCGGTCAACACCGACCTGACTCCGGACGACAGCGTGCCGGCGGCCAGCCCCTCGTCCGACAACTCCGACGACTCCGACGACTCCGAGGACTCCGAGGACGACTCCACGCCGGCTGAGCCGGTCGACGAGGCGTCGGACGACAAGGATCCGGGCGACACGACCGATCCCGAGACCGAGTCCGTGCCGCAGGAGTCCGACGACGAGCCGGAGGTCCCGGCGACCAAGGAGCCGGACCAGATGCCCGGCGAGGAGGTCACCGACGTGCCCGCCGACAGCGAGCCCGCGCCGGTCGAGGAGGACGCCCGCGACGAGGAGGCGGGGATCATCCCCGTCGAGGACGCCGAGTCGACGGCCGATCCGGTCTCCGAGGACAGCGCTCCGCTCTCCGAGGCCAACCCCAGCGGCGCCGACCTCAGCAAGGCGGCCGGTGGCGAGACCGCGTCGCAGGACGGCTCGAACCAGGACGACGAGGACGAGACGCCCAAGTCGTAGCTCCATGACTCGTTGCCCGTGCCTGAGCGGTCTGACGTACGACGCCTGCTGCGGTCCGCTGCACGCAGGTGCGTCCGTCGCGCAGACGGCCGAGCAGCTCATGCGGTCGCGCTACAGCGCGTTCGCGGTGGGTGACGCCGGCTACCTCGTGGCCACGTGGCACCCGAGCACTCGGCCGGGCACGCTCGAGCTCGACGCCGACCGGCGCTGGTACCGGCTCGACGTGCTCCGAACCGAGCGCGGCGGCCCGTTCGACACCGAGGGCGCCGTGGAGTTCCGGGCCTACCACCGGTCCGCCGACGGCAAGGGCAGCCAGCACGAGGTCAGCCGGTTCGTCCGCGAGGACGGCCGGTGGCTGTACGTCGACGGCGTCGGCTGAGCGCCGAGCCCCATGGGGGAAAGCTGCGGCTCAGACCACGGCAGCAACGAGGGGTACGCCAGGGCGATAGGCGAGGTGGACGTACGACGGCGCGTTGAGCACCGCGTAGTCGGCCTTGGCGCCGACGGACAGGTGGCCCACGTCGTCACGCCGCAGCGACGCGGCGCCGCCTCGGGTGGCGGACCACAGCGCCTCACGCGGGCTCATGCCCATGTCGCGCACGGCAACGGCGATGCAGAACGGCATCGACGAGGTGTAGGAGCTGCCGGGGTTGCAGTCCGTCGCCAGCGAGACGGTGACTCCGGCGTCGATCAGCCGACGCGCGTCGGGATAGGGCTGCCGCGTGGAGAACTCGACTCCCGGCAGCAGGCCCGCGACCGTGCCCGACCCGGCGAGCGCCTCGACGTCGTCGTCGGTGAGGTAGGTGCAGTGGTCGGCCGCGGCGGCACCGAGCTCGACCGCGAGCTGCACGCCTGGGCCGTGGCGCAGCTGGTTGGCGTGGACACGCGGCAGGAGGCCGGCGGCGATCCCGGCCTCGAGCACCGCGCGGGCCTCGTCCTCGCCGAACGCCCCGTCCTCGCAGAACACGTCGATCCAGCGGGCGTGCGGCGCACACGCCTCGAGCATCGGCCCGGTCACCAGCTCGACGTACGCCGCGGCGTCTGTCCCCTCGGGCACGACGTGGGCGCCGAGGAACGTCGTCTCGTCGGTGAAGCCGCGGGCGATCGCGAGCGACCTCGCCTCATCGAGCACCGTGAGCCCGTAGCCGCTCTTGATCTCGGCGGTCGTCGTGCCCTGCGCGCGCATCTCCGCGAGGTGGCGTGCGACGGTGGCGGCGAGCAGCTCGTCGGGCGCGGCCCGCGTGGCGGCGACCGTCGTGCGGATGCCTCCGGCGGCGTACGGCTCACCGGTCATCCGCGCCTCGAACTCGGCGGAGCGGTCGCCGGCGAACACCAGGTGCGTGTGCGAGTCGACGAAGCCGGGGATCACGGCGGCGCCGGCGACGTCGCTCGACGTGTCGGCGGCCGGGGCGTCGCGGCGGTGACCGAACCACGAGATGCGCCCGCCCTCGACGACGAACGCGGCGTCGTGCATGACCGGCCGGTCCGCGTCCCACGTGACGAGCTCGCCCACGTTGGTGACGAGGTGCGCGGTCACGTGCGGCTCCAGCACGCGTCGACCGCGGCCTGCAGGTCTCGCGCGACCTCGGACCTCGAGCCCGTCGGGACGACGTCCTCCGCGCTCGCCGCCCAGAGCACCTCGCCGACGCCCGCCGTGCGTACGGACTCGCCGATCTCGATCGACTCGCCGACGCCGAACCCCAGCGACTCGTGACCCGTCGTGCTCGCAGCCACCCAGAGCTGCTCGGCGGTCCACGCACCGCGTGCGCCCGTGGCCAACCGGTGGTGCATCTCGACGGCACGCGCCTCGGCGAACATGTCGATCACGGTATTGCTGTCCGACCCCAGTGTCAGCCTCGCCCCGGCCTCCCGGAGGGCGACGCTCGGTCCGATGCCGTCGGCGAGCTCGGCCTCGGTGGTCGGGCAGAAGCACGCGTACGCCCGGGCGGCACCAAGCATTGTGATGTCGTCCGGCGTGAGGTGCGTGGCGTGGACCGCGGTCGTGCGCGCGGACCACACCGCGGCCTCGGCGAGCAGCGCCACCGGCGTCAGGCCCGTGGCGGCGAGGCACTCGGTGTTCTCCGCCGGCTGCTCCGAGACGTGGACGTGGAGCGGCGCGTCGGGCAGCGCCGCCGCGACCGTCGAGAGCTGCTCTCGCGGCACCGCGCGCACGGAGTGGATCGCCGCGCCGATCACGACGTCGTCCTCATCGGCGTGCCGCCTCGAGAGGTCCGCCACCCGCGAGGCCCACGCCTCGGCGTCCCCGTCGCTGAACCTCACCTGCACGCCCTCCGGCGCGCGACCGAAGCCCGCCGCGAGGTAGCAGGTGTCGAGCAGCGCGATCCGCACGCCGGCCTCGCGCGCAGCCGCGATCAGCGCCTCGCCCATCGCGTTGGCGTCGTCGTACGTCCCGCCGTCGGGACGGTGGTGCACGTAGTGGAACTCGCCGACGCTGCGGATGCCGGCGAGGTGCATCTCGGCGTACGTGGCGCGGGCCAGGTCGAACAGCAGGTCGGGATCCAGGACCCGGGCGATCGCGTACATCCGGTCCCGCCAGCTCCAGAAGGAGTCGGCGCCGGTGATCCGGCCCCGCAGGGCGCGGTGGAACACGTGGCTGTGGCAGTTGGCGAACGCCGGGACGGTCGTCATGCGAGGGCACGCACCACGGCGGTCAGCGCCTCGACACCGGCATCGCAGTCGGTGTCCTCCGCGTGCTCGTCGGGTGAGTGCGACACCCCCGTCGGGTTGCGGACGAACAGCATCGCGGTCGGCACGTGCGGGCTCAGCACGCCCGCGTCGTGCCCGGCGCCGGTCGGCAGGACCGGCGCGTCGAGCAGGCCCGCCAGCCGGTCCCGCAGGGGCACGTCGAACTCCACGGCTGGACTGACCGACTCCGTCGTCAGTGTCACGGTGGTGTGGTCCAGGTCCGCTGCTGCCCGGGCCTGGTGCACGAGGTTCTCGACGAGCCGGTCCAGCTCGGCCTCGTCCGCCGCCCGGGCGTCGAGCCACGCCCGCACCCGGGACGGGATCGCGTTGGTGCCGCCGGGCTCGACCTCGAGACGCCCGAACGTCGCCCGCGCGCCGGCGTCGAGGGCCAGCCGGCGCGACGCCAGGACCGTCGCGGCGTACGCCTGCATGGGATCGCGACGGTCGGCCATCTCGGTCGCCCCGGCGTGGTTGGCCTCGCCGCAGAAGTCGAGCCGCCAGCGGCCGTGCGGCCAGATCGCGGTGGCGACGCCGACCGCCGCCTCGGAGTGCACCAGCGACCGACCCTGCTCGACGTGCAGCTCGACGAACGTGCCGATGCGGTCGAGCAGGTCGGTACGTCCGACGGCGCGCGGGTCGCGACCGCGGGCGGTCAGCACCTCGGCCAGGGTCAGGCCCTCGCGGTCCTTGAGGCCCAAGGCCTTCTCGGCCGGCAGGCCGCCGGTGACGAGCTGTGAGCCCGCGCAGGCGATGCCGAAGCGGGCACCCTCCTCGTCCGCGAAATTGGCCACGACCACCGGCCGGGAGGGCGCGAAACCGTCGGCGCGGAGCCGGTCGACGGCCGCGAACGAGGACACGACGCCGAGCGGCCCGTCGTACGCTCCACCGTCGGGCACCGAGTCGAGGTGCGAGCCGATCATCAGGGCGTCGTCGCCGGCGCCCCACCAAGCCAGCTGGTTGCCGTTGCCGTCCTCGACGAGCTCCATCCCGCGAGCCGCGGCCTCGCCCGCAAACCACTCGCGCAGCTGCATGTCGGCGTCGTTCCACGCGTACCGGCGGTAGCCGCCCGTGCGTGGGTCGCGCCCGATGTGCGCGATGTCGTCGAGCATCAGCCCTCCAGCATCGGCACGCGGAGACCGCGCTCCCGGGCGACCTCCGCGGCGCGGTCGTAGCCGGCGTCGACGTGGCGCATGACCCCCGTGCCGGGATCGTTGACCAGGACCCGCTCGATCTTCTGCGCGGCCAGGTCCGTGCCATCGGCCACGATGACCTGGCCGGCGTGGATCGACCGGCCGATGCCGACGCCACCGCCGTGATGGATCGACACCCAGGTCGCACCGGACGCGGTGTTGAGCAAGGCGTTGAGCAGCGGCCAGTCGGCGATCGCGTCGGACCCGTCGGCCATCGACTCGGTCTCGCGGTAGGGCGAGGCGACCGAGCCGGAGTCGAGGTGGTCGCGGCCGATCACGACCGGGGCGCTGAGCTCGCCGGAAGCCACCATCTCGTTGAAGCGCAGCCCGGCACGATGGCGTTCCTGGTAGCCCAGCCAGCAGATGCGGGCCGGCAGCCCCTCGAAGTGCACCTTCTCCTGCGCCTTGGTGATCCAGCGCGCCAAGTGCTCGTCCTCGGGGAACAGCTCGAGGATCGCCCGGTCGGTCGCGGCGATGTCGGCCGGGTCGCCGGAGAGCGCGGCCCAGCGGAAGGGCCCCTTGCCCTCGCAGAACAGCGGGCGGATGTAGGCCGGGACGAAGCCGGGGAAGTCGAAGGCGCGCTCGAACCCGCCGAGGCGGGCCTCCTCGCGGATCGAGTTGCCGTAGTCGAACACCTCGGCGCCGGCGTCCATGAAGCCGACCATCGCGCGTACGTGCTTGGCCATCGAGAGGCGGGCCCGGTCGGTGAACCCGGCCGGGTCACGCTCGGCCTCGGCGTGCCAGTCGGCGACCGAGATGCCCTCGGGCAGGTAGCTCAGCGGGTCGTGGGCACTGGTCTGGTCGGTCACGACGTCGATCGGGACACCGCGCTCGAGCAGCTCGGTGAACACCGTGGCGGCGTTCCCGACGATGCCGACCGACAGCGCCCGGCGCTCCTGCTTGGCGGCGACCGCGCGGTCGACCGCCTCGTCGAGATCGGTCCAGTACTCGTCGAGGTAGCCGTGCTTGACCCGCCGCTCCAGTCGGGACTCGTCGACGTCGACGACCAGCGCGGCACCGTCGTTCATCGTCACCGCCAGAGGCTGCGCACCGCCCATGCCGCCGGCCCCGCCGGTCAGCGTCAGCGTGCCGGCGAGGGTGCCGCCGAACCTCTTGCGGGCGACCGCGCCGAAGGTCTCGTACGTGCCCTGGAGGATGCCCTGGGTCCCGATGTAGATCCACGAACCGGCCGTCATCTGGCCGTACATCGTGAGGCCCTCGGCCTCGAGCTTGCGGAACTCCGGCCACGTCGCCCAGTCGCCGACGAGGTTGGAGTTGGCGATGAGCACCCGCGGTGCCCACTCGTGCGTGCGGAAGACCCCGACGGGCTTGCCGGACTGCACCAGCAACGTCTCGTCGTCCGCCAGTGTCTCGAGCGTGCGGACGATCGCGTCGTACGCTGCCCAGCTCCGCGCCGCGCGACCCGTGCCGCCGTAGACGACGAGGTCGTCGGGGCGCTCGGCGACCTCGGGGTCGAGGTTGTTCATCAGCATGCGCATCGGCGCCTCGGTCTGCCACGACCTCGCGGTCAGGGTCGAGCCGTGTGCAGCGCGGACGGTGGGTCGGTTCATGACGGATCTCCAGCTCGTGCGTGGGCGGCGGCCAGGAGCGAACCGTCACGGACAAGCTCCGTGGCGGCCTCCAGGTCCGGTGACAGGTGGCGGTCGGGTCCCGGCCCGGCGACCCGCGAGCGCAGCACGGCGATCGCCGCACCTGTCGCGGCCGATGGTTCGAGCGGCGCCCGCAGGTCGATGCCGCGAGCGGCAGTGAGGATCTCGACCGCCAGCACCCGGGTCAGCAGGTCGACCGAGGTCCGCAGCTTGCGCGCCGCGGACCAGCCCATCGACACGTGATCCTCCTGCATCGCGCTCGACGGGATCGAGTCGACGCTGGCGGGTGCGGCGAGCCGCTTGAGCTCGGAGACCATGGCGGCCTGGGTGTACTGCGCGATCATGTGCCCCGAGTCGACGCCCGGGTCGTCGGCGAGGAACGGCGGAAGTCCTTGGCTGCGGGTCACGTCGAGGAACCGGTCCGTACGTCGTTCGCTCATGCTCGCGACGTCGGCGACGGGGATCGCGAGGAAGTCCAGCACGTACGCCAACGGCGCGCCGTGGAAGTTGCCGTGCGACTCGATCCGACCGTCGTCGAGCACTGACGGGTTGTCGATCGCCGCCGCCAGCTCGCGGCCGGCGACCGTCGCCGCGTGCTCGAGGGTGTCGCGCGCCGCGCCGTGCACCTGCGGGGCGCAGCGCAACGAGTACGCGTCCTGGACCCGCCCATCGCCGTGCCGGTGGCTCGCGACGATCGGTGAGCCGGCGAGCAGCGCAGCCATGTGCGCCGCCGAGGCGGCCTGGCCGGGATGCGGGCGCAACGCCTGCAGGTCGGCGGCGAGCACCCGGTCCGTCGCCATCAGGCCCTCGATGCTCATGGCTGCGGCGAGGTCGGCGGTGTCGAGGAGGCGCCGGAGGTCGTGCAGCGCCAGCACCAGCATGCCGAGCATCCCGTCGGTCCCGTTGATGAGCGCGAGGCCTTCCTTCTCGGCGAGCTCGACCGGCTGCAGCCCGTGCGCATCGAGCGCCTCGGCCGCCGGTCCCACCACACCGTGGTCATCGACCTCGCCCTCGCCCATGACCGCGAGCGCGCAGTGCGAGAGCGGCGCGAGGTCTCCCGAGCAGCCGAGGCTGCCGTACTCGCGCACCACTGGGGTCAGGCCGGCGTTGAGCATCGACGCGTACGCCTCGGCGGTCTCGAGCCGCACGCCGGTGTGCCCGCTCGCCAAGGTCGACAGCCGCAGGAGCATCAGCGCGCGCACGACCTCGTCCTCGACGCGCGGCCCGGTGCCGGCGGCGTGCGAGCGGATCAGGCTCTTCTGCAGCTGCGTGCGCAGCCCGGGCTCGATGTGCCGGGTGGCGAGCGCGCCGAACCCGGTCGAGATCCCGTATACCGGCACGTCCGCCGCGGCCAGCTCGTCGACGTACGCACGAGACCGCTTGATCGCGTCCCGGGCATCCGGGCTCAGCTCGACCGTCGCCCCGTGCCGCGCCACGCGCACGACGTCCTCGGGCGCGATCGCGCCCACTCCCACGGTCACCTGTGCCATGCCTCCATTGCACGCCCGGGCGCCGCGCCGCACCAGTGCCCACGCGGTCGAACCATCTCGGATACGAGACAATGTGGAGATGAGCCGGTCCGTTCCCGCAGCCACTGCCGCGCTGCGCGTGCTGCGCTTCCTGTCGGGCCAGCCGGTGCCGGTCCCGGCGAGCCGCATCGCCGGCGCGCTGGACCTGCCGCGCTCCTCGGCGTACCACCTGCTCACCGCGATGGCCGACGAGGACTTCGTCGTCCACTACCCCGAGGACCGGACGTGGGGCATCGGCATCGCCGCCTGGGAGGTCGGCCACGGCTTCGCCCAGCAGGAGCCCCTGGCCCGCCTGGCCCGGATGCCGCTGGCTCGGCTCGTCGACCGGGTCGGCCAGTCGGCCCACCTCGTCGTGCTGCACGGGGCCGACGTCCTGTACGTCATCGAGGAGCGCGCACCCGGCCGCCCGCCGCTCGTCACCGATGTCGGCGTACGCCTGCCGGCGCACCTCACCGCCTCGGGCCGCGCGATCCTCGCGTCGCTCCCCGGCCGCCAGGTCACGGCGCTCTATCCCGGCAAGGACGCGTTCACGACCCGCACGGACGCCGGACCACGATCGCCCACCGAGCTGCGCCGGCTGCTGGCGACCACGCGGCAACGTGGCTACGCGACCGAGGACGGCGAGGTCACCGCGGGGTTCGCCTCGATCGCAGCACCCATCAACGCCGGCACGATCCATGCCGCGGTCGCGGTGACGTGGGAGAGCAGCCAGGCCGGCGGCGACCTCGTCGACGACGTCCGTGCGACGGCGGCGGAGATCGCTCGGCGTCTCCGCCGCACGTGAGCCCTACGATGTGACCGACGCCCATCCGGGCACCCGACGAGAGGACACCACGTGAGCTGGACACTGCACGGAGACGGCACGTCGATCGCCGAGGGTGACTTCGTCCGGCCCGGCGAGCGGCTCTCGTGGCCCCGCACGATCGGGTTCGGCGGCCAGCACGTCGTCGCGATGTTCGGTGCGACGTTCCTGGTCCCCCTGCTCACGGGGTTCCCGCCCACCACGACCCTGTTCTTCTCGGGCGTCGGCACGATCCTGTTCCTGGTGCTGACCGGCAACCGGCTGCCGAGCTACCTCGGCTCGTCCTTCGCATTCATCGCCCCGATCCAGGCCTCGATGCAGTCCGACGACATGGGCGCGGCCCTGTTCGGGCTCGTCGTGACCGGCCTGCTGCTCGCGGCAGTCGGCGCCGTCGTGACGTTGACCGGCACGGGCTGGATCGAGGCCCTCATGCCTCCGGTCGTCACCGGCGCGATCGTGGCGCTGATCGGGCTCAACCTGTCCGGGGTCGCGACGACCAACTACGCCACCTCGCCGTGGATCGCGACCATCACCCTCGCCGCCATCATCGTCATCGCCGTGGCGTTCCGCGGGCTGGTCGCCCGGCTGTCGATCCTGATCGGGGTCGCCGTCGGCTACGCGGCAGCCGGCATCGGCGGGTTGCTCGACTTCGACGCCGTCGGTGACGCGGACTGGATCGGCCTCCCCGACTTCACCTCGCCGAACGTGACGTGGTCGGTCGTCCCGATGTTCCTCCCGGTCGTGCTCGTGCTGGTCGCCGAGAACGTCGGGCACGTCCGCAGCGTCGCGCACCTGACGGAGGACCCGTCGCTCAACCGCAAGACCGGACCGGCCCTGCTCGCCGACGGCCTGGCCACCACGATCGCCGGCATGGGCGGCGGCTCGGCCACCACGACGTACGGCGAGAACATCGGTGTCATGACCGCGACCCGCGTCTTCTCGACCGCGGCCTACTGGGTCGCAGCGATCGTCGCCATCGTGCTCGGCCTCTCCCCGAAGTTCGGCGCGCTGCTCAACACGATCCCGTCCGGGGTGCTGGGCGGGGTGACCGTCGCGCTCTACGGCCTGATCGGGCTCATCGGCGTCAAGATCTGGATGGACAACCACGTCGACTTCTCGCAGCCGATCAACCAGTACCCGGCGGCCGTGGCGCTCGTCATCGGCATCGGCAACCTCACGCTGAGCGCCGGCGACATGACGTTCACGGGCATCGCCCTCGGCACGATTGCCGCCATCGTCGTCTACCACGCGATGCGCATCATCCAGCGGCTCCGCGGCTGATCCGAGGCCCGCCGGGGCGGGCCGGAACGTGACCCGGACCGCACGTGACTCGTTGGGTTGCTCACCGGTATGAATCAGGAGCTCCCATGCGACCCAGCCGTCCCCTTCTCGCCGTCGCCGCCGCGGCCATGGTGTCCGCCGCGCTGGTCACCGCCCCCGGCGGCGCGCAGGCCGCTCCCGCCGTCACGGTGACGCCGCTGCACTTCAAGGTCCAGGTCGGGCCGACCGGCTCCGAGGTGTGCGACGTCGTGGGCGACCTCTACACGCCCTCCACGGCGACACCCACCACGCGCGTCCCGGCGATCCTCACGACGAACGGGTTCGGCGGGTCCAAGGACGACCAGGCCGGCATCGGTCGCACGTTCGCGGAGCGCGGGTACGCCGTGCTGAGCTACTCGGGCCTCGGGTTCGGGGGCTCGGGGTGCAAGATCACGCTCGACGACCCCGACTGGGACGGCAAGGCCGCGAGCCAGCTCGTCAGCTATCTGGGCGGCAAGGCCGGCATCGCGTTCACCGACGCCAAGCATACCCAGCCCGCTCCGGTTCTCGACGTCGTGCAGCGCGACGCCAAGGACCACACCGGCCGCGCGGTCGCCAACGACCCGCGGGTCGGCATGGTCGGCGGATCGTACGGCGGTCAGGTCCAGTTCGCCGCCGCCTCGATCGACAAGCGGATCGACACGATCATCCCGGTCATCACGTGGAGCGACCTGTCGTACTCGCTCTCCCCCAACAACACCTCCCAGACCACGGGCGTCCAGACCTCGACGCCCGGTGCCGCCAAGCTGGTCTGGGCTCTTGGCTTCTCGGGGATCGGGATCGCCGACGGCGTCGCGAACGCCGGCGGCGATCCCGAGCGGCTCGTGGGCTGCCCCAACTTCGCGTTCTTCGTGTGCCCCGCCCTCGTCACGGCCGCCGCGACCGGCACGGTCGACCCGGCGACGACCGCCGCGCTGCGGCGCGCCTCGGTCAGCAGCTATGTCAGCAAGGTGACGGTGCCGACGCTCGTCATCCAGGGCCAGAACGACACGCTGTTCAACCTCAACGAGGGCATCGCCAACTACCGCGCCCTGCAGGACCAGGGCACGCCGACCAAGATGATCTGGATCAGCGGCGGCCACTCCGGGGCGAATGCTCCGGGCGAGTTCAGCTTCTCCGCGCCCGATCCCGCGAGCGAGCACGTGACCCGGCGGGCGGCCGACTGGCTCGACCACTACCTCAAGGGCTCGTCCGTCGGCACCGGCCCGGAGTTCGCCTACTTCCGCGACTGGGTGCCCTACACCGGGATCGCCACGCCGGCGTACGGCTCGGCGTCGACCTACCCCGTCGGGACGGCCACCCGTTACCACCTTTCCGGCACAGCGCTCACGACGAATGCAACCGGCCTCACCGCTGGCACGCAGACGTTCCTCACCCCGCCTGCGGGTCTGCCGACGTCGACCGACCCGCTGGACGTCGTCGGCGACATGGTCTCGCTCCCCGAGGTCGACGTGCCCGGCACGACGGCTGCCTGGACCACGGCACCCCTGACCTCGAAGGTCGACGTCGTCGGCTCGCCGAGCCTTCGGCTGCAGGTCTCCTCGCCGACCGCGGCCCTGACCCAGGGCCTCGGGCCGACCGGCCAGCTCGTGGTGTTCGTCAAGGTCCTCGACGTCGACCCGGCCGGCAAGGCGAGGTTGATCAACAACCTCGTCGCACCCGTGCGGGTCCCGGACGTGAACAAGCCGTTCACGGTGACGCTGCCCGCGATCGCGCACCGCTTCGGCCAAGGACACCGGCTCCGGCTCATGGTGACCGGCGGATCGACGAACTATCGCGGAGGGCTGACGCCCAACACCGTGAGCATCACGACAGGCAGCTCCGCACAGGTGCTGACGCTCCCCGTCGTCAAGTGATCCCCAGCCTTGAGCCTGCCGGAAGGGCGTCCTTCCGACAGGCTCGAGGCGTTGGTTCGGCTCAGGCGTCGCGCTTGCGCAGCAGGTACCAGGCGATCGCCACCAGGACCGCCGACTCCAGGGCGAACACCCCGAAGCCGGGCCACGCGCCCATGAGGTCGGGGTTGAACGAGACCGGCGTCGCGATCTCGCCGCCGGCGTTGCCGGGCATGATCTTGGTGATGAAGTCGCCGAGCTCGCCCGGGATCAGCAGCACCATGTTGCCCACGACGAACACGAGGCCGAGCACGATCGAGATCGCTGCGGCGGTGTGCCGGACGATGAAGCCGACGGCCAGTGAGAACAGGGCGAGCCCCGCCATGAAGAGCCCGCTGCCGTACATCGCGCGGGCCACGTCACCCTCGAGCGCCAGGCCGATGCCCTCGCGGTCGAGGAAGTAGTTGCCGCCGAAGTAGCCGAGCAGCGCGGTCAGGGTCCCGGCCACGAACATGACACCTGTGACGACGACTGCCTTGGCCGCCAGCACGCGGCCCCGGGCCGGAGTCGCAGCCAGCGTCGTCCGGATCATCCCGGTGCCATACTCCGAGGTCACCGCGAGGACGCCGACGATGACGGCGCACACCTGGGCGATCATCAGGCCCCACGTGATGAACGAGCCGGGCGACTCGTCCGCGTCATCGGCCGCGAGCCACTCGGCGTTGCCCCAGCACATCAGGGTCGTCAGCCCGGCCCCGACGACCACGAGTGCCACGAGGGTCCACCACGTCGACCGGACGCTCCAGAGCTTGCTCCACTCCGACCGCACCGTGTGGCCGAAGCCCGCCTGCTCGACGCGGGCATCGTGCGCCGTCGTCTGCTCCAGCATCTTCGCGCTCATCAGCGGCCACCTGCCTTGATCTCGTCCGCGGCCTTGGCGTGGTACTCCACGCTGTCGGCCGTCAGGGTCATGAACGCGTCCTCGAGCGAGGAGCGAACCAGCGTCAGCTCGTGCAGGAGCAGGCCCTTGCCGCCCACCAGCTCACCGACCGCCGGGGCGTCGAGACCCTGGACCCGCAGCTCGTCGCCGACGCGGTTGACCTCGAGTCCCCGGCCGACGAGGAGCGCCTCGACATCCGTGGACCGCGGAGCCTTCACGCGCACGTACGACGCCGCGTGGTCGGCCATGAACTGTTGCATCGAGCAGTCCGCGAGGATCGTGCCACGGCCGATCACGATGAGGTGGTCCGCCATCAGGGCCATCTCCGACATCAGGTGGCTCGAGACGAAGACCGTACGACCCTCGTCGGCCAGCTGACGGGCGAGCGAGCGCACCCAGCGGATGCCCTCGGGGTCGAGGCCGTTGACCGGCTCGTCGAGCACCACGACCGGCGGATCGCCGATCAGCGCTGCCGCGATGCCGAGTCGCTGACCCATGCCGAGGGAGAACCGGCCGGCTCGCTGTCCGGCGACCGTGTCGAGCCCGACCTGCTCCAGCACCTCACCGACGCGGGTCGTCGGGATGCCGTTGCTCGCCGCCATCCAGCGGAGGTGGTCCCGAGCCGAGCGGCCGGGGTGGATCGCGTGGGCCTCGAGCAGCGCACCGATCTCACGCAGCGGCGCCGGCGACGCGGCGTACCGGTGGCCGTTGACGGACACCGTGCCCTTGGTGGGTGCGTCGAGGCCCAGGATCATCCGCATCGTGGTGGACTTGCCGGCGCCGTTCGGGCCGAGGAAGCCGGTGACGCGGCCGGGCTCGACCGTGAAGTCGATGCCGTTGACGGCGATCTTGTCGCCGAAGGTCTTGGTGAGTCCCTGGGCGCGGATCATGCGAACCGCCGCCCGGTCGGTGTCGAAGCAGTGTTTGTCGAGGTCATGGCTCCACCCTCGTCGCCGGGCCGCCGGGGCACATCGGGGGACGACCCCCGCTGATCCCTGACCGCACCCTGATGGCCACTAGGTTGGTGCCATGAGCAGTGGCATCAGCGATGGGAATCCCGGCGGCAGCCAGTGGCGGCGGGACGCGCGGAGCAGGCTGCTGGCGTTCGCACGTCAGTCGTGGCGTGAGGAAGGTGGCTTCGTCTGGCTCGACGACACCGGCGGCCCGGATCGTGACAAGGCCATCGAGCTGTGGATCAACGCCCGCATGACCTACGTCTTCTCGCTGGCGCATCTCCTGGGCGAGGACGACGCGCTGCGGATGGCGACCCACGGCGTACGGGCGCTGACCACGCTGTTCCACGACGACGTCAACGGCGGGTGGTACGACCGGGTCGAGCTCGACGGGGACGTCCCCGACCGGACCAAGGGCTGCTACGGCCACTCGTTCGTGCTGCTCGCCGCGTCCACCGCCAAGGCGGCCGGCATCGAGGGAGCGGACGAGCTGTTGGCCGAGGCCGCGAAGGTGCACGGCCAGCGCTTCTGGGACCCCGATGACGGCCGCTGCGTCGAGGAGGTCAGCGAGGACTGGTCGCAGGTCGACGGCTATCGGGGCGCCAACAGCAACATGCACGCGGTCGAGGCCTACCTGTTCGCCGCCGACGCCACGGGGGACGACGTCTGGCGGCGGCGTGCCCTCGCGATCTGCGAACGGATCATCGGGATCCACGCCCGCGCCCACGAGTGGCGCATCCCGGAGCACTACGACCACGACTGGACCCCCCTGCCGGCCTACAACGAGGACCAGCCGGCCGACCCGTTCCGCCCCTTCGGTGCCACGCCGGGCCATGCCTTCGAATGGGCCCGCCTGCTGGTGCAGCTCGCCGCGAGCCTCGAGGAGCCCCGGCCCTGGATGGAGGAGGCGGCCGAGGCGCTGTTCACCCAGGCGGTCGGCGACGCCGTCAGCGACGACGAGCCCGGGCTGCCCTACACGACGAACTGGCACGGCGAGGCCCTGGTCGAGGAGCGGTTCCACTGGGTCATCGCCGAGGCAGTCCTGGCCGCCGAGGCCCTGCACACCTGGACCGGCAAGCCGGTCTACGCCGGGCTCGCCGAACGGTGGTGGGCCGAGATCGACGAGCACTACATCGACCCCGACACCGGCGCGTGGCACCACGAGCTCTCGTCCGCGATGCACCTGACCAGCCGGACGTGGCGCGGCAAGCCCGACGCCTATCACGCCTTCAACGCGCTAACGCTGCCCGACCTGCCCCTCGCGCCGTCGGCCGCGTTGACGATCGGCTCCTCCACGTGACCGCGCTGATCGTCGGCGAGGCACTCGTCGACGTCGTCCAGCGGGCCGGCGCCGCGGCCGAGCCCCACGCCGGCGGGTCCCCGTTCAACGTCGCCGTCGGCCTGTCCCGGCTCGACGTGCCCGTGCGGCTCGCCGCCCAGCTCGCCGACGACGCGCACGGTGACCTCCTCCGCAGCCGACTGCGGGAGTCCGGGGTGCTCCTCGACGCGCTCGAGCCCACCCCTGAACGTACGTCCAGCGCCCGCGCCACCTTGGCGGACGACGGGAGCGCGACGTACGACTTCGACCTGACCTGGGACCCGGCGACGCTGCCCGATCCCGGCGAGTTCGAGGTCGTGCACGTCGGATCGCTCGGCACGTCGCTCCCGCCCGGCGCTGCGCTGGTGGCGGACCTCGTGGTCATGGCGGACGCCGTCGGCGTACCGGTGTCGTTCGATCCCAACGTCCGTCTGGCGGTCCAACCCGACCACGCCGTGTGGCGGCGCACCTTCGAGGCCATCGCGCCGCACGCCGCCATCGTCAAGATGAGCGACGAGGACGCCGCGGTGCTGTTCCCCGACGAGGACCTGGAGGACCTGGCCGTGAGGCTGGCGGCCGGCGGCACGCTGGTCGCGATCACCCTCGGCGGCGAGGGCGCGATCATCGCCGCATCCCGGGCCGTCGCCCGCATCGACGCGCCGCGGGTGACGGTCGTCGACACGATCGGTGCCGGCGACTCGTTCATGGCGGCCGTGCTGTCATGGTGCGCGGCGTACTCGTGGCCCGCGGCCGGCGAGCTCGACCGCACCGAGCTGACCGACCTCGGGATGTACGCCTGCAGCGCCGCGGCGATCACCTGTTCGCGACCGGGTGCCGACCCGCCGCGGACGGCCGATCTCACGCCCTAGCGCGCGTCGCACCTGCCACGATGGGGTCGTGCGCCGCTTCGCAGCCCCCTTGCTCATCGTCACCGTGGCGATGGTGCTCGCGGACTCCGCGATCGTCACGCTCGCCCTGCCCGACATCCTCCTGCACCTCGACGCGTCCGTCGGCCAGGTCGCTTGGGTGCTGATCGCGTACAACCTCGTGCTGGGCCTCGCGGCCGTGCCGGCGGCGATGGGCTTCTCCCGTGCCCAGCCTCGGATCTTCAGCGCCGCAGGCATCGCAGTGTTCGCGGGCGCCTCGGCGATGTGCGCCGTCGCGGACTCGATCGAGGTGCTGATCGTGGCTCGCTGCGTGCAGGCCGTCGGCGGCGCGTTGGCGCTGGTCGGCTGCCTCGAGCAGCTGGTCGCCGAGCAGGGCGAGCGCCGCGGGGTCACGTCCTGGGTCACCGCCGGCGTGGTGGGCACGGCCGTCGGCCCGGTCGTCGGCGGTCTGCTGACGCAAGCGATCTCCTGGCAGGCCATCTTCGTCGTGCAGGTGCCGTTCGCGTTGCTGGCCGTGCCCGCAGCCCTCGCCGTACGGGCCGCACCGACACCGGAGACGGACCGGCACCGGCCGGCCGTGCGCGCGAACATCACCCTCGCCCTGATGTCCGCCGCCCTCACCGCGGCACTGTTCCTGCTGGTGCTGCTGCTGGTCCAAGGCTGGGGCCGGTCGCCGGCGACCGCGGCCGCGGCCGTGTCGGTCGTGCCTCTGGCGGCCCTCGCCGCCCGGCCGCTCGCCCGCCTGTTCAGGCCTCCGGATGCCGTCGAGATCGGCGTCGGCTGCTTCCTCGTCGCCGGCGGGCTGCTGGCCCTCGCCGTCCCGCCGTCGGCCTCGCTCGCCTGGACCGTCGCACCGCAGGCCCTGGTCGGCCTCGGGCTCGGGTTGACGGTCGACCGGCTCACGACGCGCGCCATGGACCTGCGGCTGCCGCGCGCCCATCACGCCGGCTGGACGATCGGTGCCCGGCACGTCGGCGTGGTCGTGGGTCTCGCGATCCTCACACCGGTGTTCACGGCGGACCTGCGAGACGCGCAGGTCCCGGCCCAGCAGGCGATCACCTCCCTCGTGCTCGACGCGCCGTTGCGCCCCGACGACAAGATCGCCGTCGCCGGGGCACTCGGCGACGTGCTGTCGGGGCAGCAGGACCAGGTCCCCGACCTGCACCGGGCCTTCGGCACGCTGGACCTGCCCGCCGAGGACCGGGCGGCTGCCGACCGGCTCGAGCGCGACCTCAACGGACAGGTCGAGCGGGCCGCCACCCGCGCCTTCCGCGACTCGTTCCTCATCGGCGCCGGTCTGGCGGCGCTCGCCCTGCTCACGACGATCCCGGTGCGCCGACGGAGGACCACGTGACCGCCGTACGCCGTTGGGCGGCGATGCCGGTCGCCGCCGTCGTCCTCGTCTGCGGCGTGGTCGGTGTGCAGCTCGCCAACGGCGGCGGGACCTACGAGCCGCTCCGGCCGGCTGACCCGTGCCAGGAGCGGCAGGTCACCTCCCGCGCCGAGGGCATCGACGGCCTCACCGAGCGCTTGGTCCTGCTCGGTCTGGACGGGGCGGCCTGCCGCCTCGAGGTCAGCCGCGAGGAGCTCACGCTGGAGCTGGCCCAGTCCGACGGGCCCACGGATGCCCAGGTCGACGCCCTGCGCGACGGCTTGACCTCTGCGGTCGCCCGCATGAAGGCCGACGGTTCCCTGCCCCCGGCCTCCGAGCTGGTCGACGAGGCACTCGAGTCGGCGGACCTCAACGGGCTCCTCGAGTCCTTGATCCGCGCGCTGCCGGCGTCGGCCATCGATGCGGCTCTCAAGACCGATGACGTCATGATCCGCGCGATCGACGACCTCGACCTCCGCGCGCTGCTGGCCGACGTCGACGACCAGCAGGCGCTGGAGCGTCAGGTCGAGGTCGCCGTGACCGAGGCCGTCAAGGACTCGCTCGAGGCCCGCATCCGCGACCTCATCTGACCGGGCGCGCGCCTCGTGTCGCGACGCACGACGCGGCGGCACGCGCGCCTGCGACGAGAGCAGGCTCGATCGCGTGGTGCGTCGCCCATGCGCTGAGGAAACCGGCGCAGAAGGCGTCGCCGGCGCCCGTGGTGTCGACGACGTCGGCAGGTGCTGCTGCCACGGTCTGGCCGCGGAACGACGCCCCGTCGGCACCCCTGGTCAGCACGACCTGGTCACCGTCGAGGCCGAGGAAGCCCTGCTCATTGTCGTTGGGGAACACCAGGTCGGCAGCGGCGAGCCAGCCCAGCACGGTGTCCCGGCCGGCCGCCTCGAGGAATCCGAGCGAGCTCGGGTCGATGCTGACGCCGACGTCACGACGTCTCGCCTCGTCGACGAGCGACTGCACGACCGGGCGCACGCCGTCGTCGAAGAACGAGTAGCCGGTCAGGTGCAGCCACGTCACGTCGTCCCACGCGTCGTGCGGGATGTCGACCGCCGTGAGCGTCGTGTTGGCCGCCCGGTCGACGTACATCGTGCGGTCGGCGGCATCGTCGAGGGTCAGCACGATCGTCGCGGTCGGCAGGTCGGGGTCGCCGGTGATGCGCGCATCCACGCCGTACGCCTCGAGGGCCGCGACGTGGCGCTCGACGCCGTCGGCGCCGCAACGACCGATGAAGCGTACGGGGGACCCGAGGTGCCCGAGCCACGCCGCGACGTTGGCAGCAGATCCGCCCGCCGTCATGCGGATCTCCGAGACCGTGTCGCTGGCGGGGTTGACGGTGCCCAGCGGACGCACGCCGATGTCGTCGACGACGTCACCGACGACGAGGATCATCGGGAGGTCCAGGACCGGGCGATCTGCCCCGCGACGCGGATGTTGTTCTCGGCGATCTTGAGGTTCACCGCCAGGCTCTCGCCTCCGGTCAGCCCGACGATGGTCTGCAGCAGGAACGGCGTGACCTCCTTGCCGCTCAGGCCCTGCTCGTCGGCCATGCGGAGCGCGTCGGCCAGAGCCCTGTCGTGCACCTCCGGGTCGAGCTGCTCGCCGACGGGGAGCGGGTTGGCGACCAGGATCGCGGCCGGCTGACCGAGCTGGTCGCGAGAGGCCATGACGTCGGCGACCGCCGCGGCGTCGGGCACCGACCAGTCGAGGGCGAACCCGGAGTCGGTGAGCCAGAAGCTGGGGAACCGGTCCGTGCCGAACCCCAGCACGATCACCCCCAGCGACTCCAGCCGTTCGAGCGTCGCCGGGATGTCGAGGATCGACTTCACGCCGGCCGAGACGACCGTGATCGGCACCTCCGACAGGACCTTCAGGTCGGCGGACTCGTCGAACGTCTCCGCGGCGCCGCGGTGCACCCCGCCGAGACCGCCCGTCGCGAAGACGCGGATGCCGGCGAGGTTCGCGATGTAGGAGGTGGCGGCCACCGTCGTCGCGCCGCTGCCGCCGCGGGCCAGCGCGATCGGCAGGTCACGGACGCTGAGCTTGGGGACGTCCTCACCGGCGATGCGCACGAGCTCGTCGTCGGTGAGCCCGGCCTTCAGCTGACCGTCGAGCACCGCGATCGTCGCCGGGACGACGTCCATGCCGGTCACGATCGACTCGAACTCGCGGGCGGCCCCGAGATTGTCCGGGCGGGGGAGGCCGTGGGAGATGATCGTCGACTCGAGCGCGACGACGGGCGTACCCGACTCGAGTGCAGCAGCGACGGCGGGCGAGACGCTCAGGGGAAGGCTCACCGCGTCAGCCTAGCCAGCCCCGGGTGCGCGAGCGGTGACTTGCTCGGCCATCCCGGCCGGGGGCGGTGAGCTGGTCGCCCATCCGAGCACGTGTAGGGCGACCCAGTCACCGCTCAGAAAGGGGCCGAAAAAGATTCTCGGAAAAAGTTGCAAGACCTGTTGGCCCCGATGCTCCTACTTCTGAGCAAGCGCGAGACACCGACTTCCAACAGCAGCATCACACCTACAGGAGAACGACATGAACAGCACGATCCGCAACCTGATCATCGCCGCCCCGCTGGCCACCGCCGCCCTGACGATGGTGCCCACCAGCGCCATGGCCACCGACGGCCCGGTCAACATCATCGTCCAGCCGAACACCGATCCCGAGCCGCCGGTCGACAAGATCGCCATCCCGAAGCCGAAGCCCCCGATCGAGCCCAAGGACAAGGTCGCGCCCAAGCCGAAGCCCCCGGTCGAGCCCAAGGACAAGGTCGCCCCGAAGCCGAAGCCGACGCAGCCCGACGGCCCGGACGTCATCACCAACCCGGAGCCCTGCCCGACGCACGGCGACTGCGGCACCGATGACAAGGACGGACCCAACGAGGGTGGCAACGGCGGCGGTGGCGACGACAGCACCGACGACACCACCCCGAAGGAGAAGGTCAGCACGGTCCAGCCCGGCGACACCACGCCGGTCCCCACCCGGGTTGACGCGGGTCTTGCCTCCGAGCAGTCTGACGGCGGCCTCGAGCTCGCCTGGCTGCTGGCCGGCGGAGCCCTCGTCACCGCGACCGGAGCCGCTCTTGCGCTCCGCACCCGCAAGCGCGACGACGCCTGATCCGTACGAACGAAAGGCCCCGCACCGATTCGGTGCGGGGCCTTGGCGTGCGTCAGATCTGGGTGCGATGGAAGTTGGCGTGCGAGCGCGACGCCGTGGGTCCGCGCTGCCCTTGATAGCGCGAGCCGTACTTCGCCGAGCCGTACGGGTTCTCGGCCGGCGACGTCAGCCTGAAGTAGCAGACCTGCCCGATCTTCATGCCGGGGTAGAGCTTGATCGGCAGCGTCGCGACGTTGGCGAGCTCGAGGGTCACGTGCCCGGAGAACCCGGGATCGATGAACCCGGCCGTCGAGTGCGTCATGAGGCCGAGGCGACCGAGCGACGACTTGCCCTCGAGTCGCGCCGCAATGTCGTCGGGCAGGGTGACCAGCTCGTACGTCGAGCCGAGCACGAACTCGCCGGGGTGCAGGATGAACGCCTCGTCGTCACCGACCTCGACCTCACGGGTGAGGTCGGACTGGTCTGCGGCGGGGTCGATGTGCGGGTACTTGTGGTTGTCGAAGACCCGGAAGAACTTGTCGAGCCGCACGTCGATGCTGGAGGGCTGGATCATCTCGCGGTCGAACGGGTCGAGCGCCACGCGTCCGGCGTCGATCTCGGCGAGGATGTCGCGGTCGGAGAGGAGCACGAGTCGAAACTAACGCATGGGGCTTCGGTAGGCTGTCCTCGGATCGCTTCGGCGACCGCGCCGATGTAGCTCAGTGGTAGAGCGCTTGCTTCCCAAGCAAGATATGCGGGTTCGATTCCCGTCATCGGCTCCGAGCGCAGCGAGGAGACGCGGGCGGGAATCGAGTGGGCCCCTCCGTCGAGCGGCTCCCCCGCGGCGAAGCCGCCCCCGAGCCGCTCCCTCAAAGGGATCCCGTCATCGGAATCGAGTGGGCCCCTCCGTCGAGCGGCACCCCCGCGGCGAAGCCGCCCCCGGGCCGCTCCCTCAAAGGGATCCCGTCATCGGCTCCGCGCAGAGGGATCCCGTCATCGGCTGGGACGCGGAAGGCCTCGAGGGAGAGCCATGGCCTGGGCTGGGGCTGACCGCCCTTGCGTTCTGGCGCGAGGACGGTCAGCGTGCACCCGTGAACATACGAATGCGTGAGTCGTTCGGAGCCGGCGGCTGCGCGGATTGGTCGACTCCCGCGCTCGCCCTCGTCGACGTCCGATCGGACTCCAAGAGTCCGCGTCGTCAGCCGCGGGCCAGCCAGCTGGTGTACTCAGGCGCACCGAAGTAGGCCGAGTTGACCGGGTCGTAGAAGCGCTCCTGGGCAACGAGGTTCGACTCGGCCGACTTCTGCGTGTCCGGGAGGTCCGGGACGAACTCGCGGTAGGTCGACGACGCGCCCACCTTCACGTACTTGGGGTTGTCGAAGCAGGCGCGCGGGACGTAGAGCTGGATGAAGCCGCCCTTGCCGAGCTTGCTCGTGCCCTGAAGCTTGTTCGTCGGAGCGCCGCTCCAGCAGACGGTTCCCGCATTGTCCTCGGAGTCGTACGACTCGCCGCCGATGCCACCAGAACCGTTCGGCTCCACGTAGAACGCGAAGTCCTCAGCGGTGCCCCCGTTGACCTTGACGCTCCCCACCACAGCCGCGTGCGGGTCGAGGTTGTGGAAGCTCAGACGGATGGAGATGAACGCGCTCCCGTGATTGACCGTCATCTTGTCCACGTCGAGCTTGCCGCCGTCGACCCGCTGGGCATAGGTGCCCTTCGATGCCAGGGTTCCGCCGGAGTAGCTCGACTTCGTGGTGACGAGAGTGTCGTAGCGCTTGTCGTCGATCGAGTCGCTGCCGGCCATCGCCGTGCCGGCCGAGGCCAGCAGCACGGTGGCCGCGGCCGCTCCGGCAGCAAGGATGCGGGTGGTGTGACGCATGGTGTTCCTTCCATCGTGGGGCTCCCCGAAGATGGGAGACACGATGACGCTAGCGACCGAATCGTGCCCGTGTCCCCGAAACGCCGGGACGCACGCAGGCCGCGCGCAGGGTTCGCTGCGCGCGGCCGCCGGCGTCAGCCGCGAGCGAGCCAGCTCGTGTACTCGAGCGCCCCGAAGTACGCCGAATTGACCGGGTCGTAGTAGTGCTCCTCGTCGGCCATCTTTGCGATGCTCGAGAGCTTCTTCTTGTTCGTGGCGAGCAAGACGTTCGGGTAGTGGATCGACGAGGCGCCCACCTTCACGTACTTCGGGTTGTCGAAGCACGAGCGAGGGATGTAGAGCTGGATGAACCCACCCTTGCCGATCTTGCTCGACCCCTGGATCTTCTTGGTGTCCGTCGTGGAGGAGCAGCCGGTGCCGCTCTCCAGCCCGGACGGTCCCGACTCGGCCTGGATGCCACCGAGGTACGGCGCCCCGTAGAAGTAGAAGTCCTCGGCGGTTCCGCCGTTGACCTTGACGGACCCTCCGACGTACGCGTTCTCGTGCAGGTGGTGGAAGGTGACGCGCACGGACACGAACTCCTTGCCGTGGTTCACGGTCATCTTGTCGATGTCGAGCTTGCCACCAGCAACTCGCTGGGCGTACGTGCCCTTCGAGGCGAGGGTGCCGCCGGTGTTGCCGAGGTCCGTCGTCACGAGGGTGTCGTAACGCTTGTCGTCGATCGAGTCGCTGCCGGCCGTCGCGGTCCCGGCCGAGGCCAGCAGCACGGTGGCCGCTACGGCTCCGGCGGCGAGGATGCGGGTGGTGTGACGCATGGTGTTCCTTCCATCGTGAGGACTCCCCAAGATGGGAGACACGATGACGCTAGCGGCCAGATCGCGGTCGTGTCCCCGGAATCTCGGGACTCACCACCTGCGCTGCACCACGGTCTCTGCGCCGTCACCGGTCCGTATGCGAGAGATCGTCTGGAATTTGCCCAAAACGCCCCACCCGCCCTTTCCGGCATGATTGTCTGGTGCTGCCGTGCAGCACCGAGACGGCGACGATGCGCCCGATCGGGGGCGGTGTCCGACCAGTCGGACGCACGTGGGTTCGACTCCTGCCATCGCTACGAGGGTGGACCGTGGAGCCACCGGCATGACCTGGGAGCCACCGGGGCGGGAGACCGACCGGGTGTGGGAGGCCGGCGGATCCACCTGAAGCTGGAGCAGAGTTGTCGACGCAGCACTCGACATCGTGGCCGTCCCTGCCGCGCGAGCACACATCCTTCGCGCTCAGGGGATTTCGTGATGGCCGCGGCGCCCTCCTGGTCGGCGGGCTCGGCGTCGGGAAGACCCATCTCGCGCGCGACGTGCGTGCCGCCCTCGACGAGGACGGTCGCGGCGAGATCCTCTGGTTCACGGTCGCCGGCAGCCATGTCGAGCGGGATCTGAGGCTGTCGGCAGCCGAGCCGTTGCTCACCTGGATACCCGACGCGGCTCAGCTGGCGCCGGGGGACCTGCTCAGGCGAGCTCACGACCTCCTGCTCGGGCAGGCCGAAGGCCGTCGCGTCCACATCCAGGTCGAGGACCTCCACCTCGTCGACCCCGAGACGCAGGATCTCCTGGCCGGCCTGTGCCGACGCGGCGGGGTCTCGCTGCTCTGCACCGCCCGACAGAGCCCGCCGATGTCCCCCACGTTGGCCGCCCTTTGGCGCGACGAGCTGCTCGCGCGGGTCGACGTCCCGGAGCTCACCGACTCCGAGGTCGAGTCCCTCCTGTGGGCGGCCCTCGGCGCGCCCGTCGACGGCGCCGTGCTCCGCGAGGTCATGCGCGTCACTGGCGGCAACGCGATGCTCGTGCGGGAGATCGTGCGGGCCAGCCTGGCCCAGGGCAAGGTCGTCGATCGGCGCGGCACCTGGGTCCTCGAGGGCGGTCTCGCACCGGACACCAGGGTCATGGACCTGCTGACGGCCGAGGTCATGCGGCTGCCCGCAGACCACCGGGCGGCGCTCGAGCTGGTGGCGCTCGCCGAACCAATCCCGTTGGGGATCGCCCGATCCCACCTCGACGACGCCGTCCTGGACGACCTGGTCGGCCGCGGCATCGTCCGCGTCACCGAGAGCCGAACGGCGGGTCGGCACACCGTGCCCTCGCTCCGGCTCGTCTATCCGCTGTACGCCGAGTGCCTGAGACTGGCCACGACCCCGAGCAGGAGTCATCTCCTGCTCCACAGGGTCTACGGCGTCTCGGCACCACCCCAGACGTCGAGCGGGCTCGTGCGGTGGGCCGAGTGGACCCTCGAGTGCGGTGTGGAGGCCCAGGTCCCCGACCTCGTACGGGCGGCACGGGCTGCTGCCACCCTCGGACGCTACGAGCTCGCGATCGCGCTCGCCACGGCCGCCCTCGACCGCGCGACCGACCCCGCGGACCGCATCGAGGCCTTGGCGATCCGTGCCCGTGAGCTGCGTTTCCGCGACCAGCCCACGCCGGCACTGCAGGACGTCGAGCAGGCGATCGCGCTGCACGAGGAGACCCGGGTGGACGGGGCCGATGTCGACGTCGACCTCTTCCTGGACCTGCACGAGCTGCGCGCCGACATCTACCAGTACAGCCTCGACAAGCCCGTGGTGGCGATCGAGCTGATGGACGACGCCTACACCCAGGTGACCGAGCGCGGCGGGGCCATGGATCACGTCCTGCGCTATCGCATGTCGCGGATCTCTCGGCACGCCTGGTCCGGGGACTTCCGGCCGGCCGCCGCCCTCGGTCGCGAGCTCAGCGCCAAGAGCTCGCACGTCTCCGGCTGGCCGCTCCAAGGGGTCGCTCCGGCGGTGCTGGCGCTGACGTGGCGCGGTCGTACGGCCGAGGCCCTGGCGCTCTCCGACGGCTGCGCGGCGGCCGCCACCTCCTTCGACGCGACCCTTCCGCGGATCGGGACGGAGATCCGCCTGACGACCTTCCTTGCGCTGATGGTCGCCGGTCGCATCGAGGAAGCCAGGCGACGCGGTGTCGACCCGCGCCGCGCCGGCGGCGTGAGTCGTCTGGACTCGGCTCTGGTGCACGCCGGCGAGGCTCGGCTCCTCGCCGCCGAGGGGCGTTGGCACGAGGCCGACGCCCGCTTCCGCACGGCCCACAAGATGTTCGAGCAGCGTGATCCGAGTGGGTTCTCCGCCTGGGCCTTCGCCAGCGAGGCCCACTGCGCGATGATGGTCGGCGACACGGACCGGGCCCTCCAGCTGTGCCGCCTGGTCGACCGGACGCCCTTGCGCGCGAGCCGCGCCTTCGAGGGCGATCTCCGCGTCCAGGTCATCGCCACCCTGGCCGGCATCGGCGACTCGGACGCGGTCTCCCGCGCTTCGGCGACCGCGCTGTGGGCGCAGCTGCGCGGCCACTTCCTGACCGAGCTGGCGGCGATCGACCTCATCGCGACCAGCGATGCCCAGACGGCGCGGGACTGCGGCGCCGCCGACCGAGCCCGAGAGCTCCTCGCCCTCGTGGACGCGCCTGTCGCCCCAGCCCTGGTCCATCACGTCGTCGGGATCGTCGAGGCGGACCGCGAGCTGCTGGACGCCTCGGTGGCCCAGCTGGCTCGCTTCGGCCGCTGGCTGCCCCGGCGCGCCAGCGCCCAGACGGGCCTGTCTCGGCGCGAGGCGGAGATCGCCGGGCTCGTGGCCGCCGGCCTCAGCAGCCCTGAGATCGCCGACCGCCTGCACCTGTCCCGGCGCACGGTGGAGACCCACCTCGCCCGTGTCTACGCCAAGCTCGGCGTCAACCGCCGGAGCCAGGTGTCCGCCGCCCTGCGGCAGCACTCCGCCTGAGCCGACCCGCTGCTCGCCCACCCCGGGCGATGCCTGTCGAGCGGCGCCGCGCCCATCACACAGCACGCGGCCCGACCACCGGAGAACCGGTGACCGGGCCGCGCGCCCGAGCCGTGTGGCTAGTACTTGGGCAACGACGCCGTGTAGGTCGCCTGCCTGTACTTGCCGCTACCGAGGTAGTTCGCCCCGACGAACACCGACCGGTCGGGCAGACCCGTCAGCTGGTACGTCGCGGTCGTGCCGTTGGTCACCTTCAGCAGCTTGACCGGCGTGCCGTCGACGTACACCCGGACCCAGCCGTTGAGGCCGGCGCCGGTCGCCTTCGAGCGAACCGAGAGCTTCACCGTTCCGGTGTCGACACCCGTACGCTTGACGGTCATCTTGACCGTGGCGTTCGGCTTGCCCTTCAGCACCCGCTGGATGAGGCCCGTGCTGACGGTCGGCTCGTACGGCGACTGCCCGGCCTTCGGCGTGAAGCGAGCCACGATGCGATGCGTCCCGGCCTTCACGTTCTTGATCGTGCGCGATCCCCAGTAGGTTCCGGCCACGAGCACCGGTCCGCCGATCTTCTTGTCGTCCGAGTAGTACTGGACGGTGCCGGCGATCTTGCCCAGGCTGCCGGGCGCGTTGTGCACTCGGGCGTGGACCAGGATGGTCTGACCCTCGTACGCCGGAATGTGGCTGGTGACGAGCTTGATCGAGATCACGTTCTTCTTGACCGTGACCTGGACGGTGTTGGACACGCCGTCCTCGGTCTTGCCGTCACCGGAGTACACCGCGCTGTACTGGTGCACGCCCTTGCTCGCCTTGTCCGAGCTCAGGCTCGCGTTGCCGTTGCCGTCGACCGGGACCGGGGCTCCGACCTGCACACCGTTGTCGTAGAAGGTGATGAAGCCGGTGGCCAGGTCACCCTTCTCCGTCGCCGCGTGCGCCGACAGGGTCAGGTTCTGCCCGTACTGGACCGACGTCGGGTTCTCGCCGTTGGCCAGCAGGGTCACCGCCACGAGCTGCTTCTGGACGACCTGGATCAGCTCGCCGCTCTCGGCCTCCTTGTACCTGGAGTCGCCCAGGTAGCGGGCCGTCACGTGGTTGTCGCCGACCGGCAGGTCGTCGGTCGTGACCTGGGCCTTGCCGTCAGCGTCGATGTCGACCGGACCGTTGAAGGCCGAACCGTTGACGTACAGCTGCACCTGGCCCGTGGGCTCGTACGGCTGCGTCGGCAGGTTTCCGGACACGTCGATGCTGAACGTGACCTCGTTGCCGGCGTGCGACGGGTTGAGATCGCTGCTCAGCGCGACCTTGGCCGACCCGAAGTTGACGATCTGGTCGACGTAGTTGCTGGTCGCGGTGTGGTAGTTGCCGTCACCGCTGTAGACGGCCGTCACGTGGTGATGGGCGTCCGGGTTGGTGACGGGCAGCTCGATCTCGAAGTGCGCCTTGCCGTTGTGGTCGATCGGCAGGTCGCCGCTGATGGCTTCCTGGTCGATGAAGAACTTCACGGTGCCGGTCGGCTTCGTGGCGTTCGGCTTGTTCGAGGTCACCTGGACGTCGAACTTCGACTTCTCGCCGGCGATCACGGGGTTGTGGACGGAGGACAGACCCACCGAGACGTCGCCCTGGTTGACCGTGAAGTTGGCCAGGCTGGTCTCGTCGACCGAGCCGTTGAACTCCTTGTCACCCGAGTACGTCGCGATGATGTCGTGCGTGCCGACCGGGATCTTGTTGGTCGACAGGACCGCCTGGCCGTTGCCGTTCAGGACCACCGGTGCACCGAGCACGACGCCGTTGGAGGTGAACTTGACGGTTCCCGTCGGGACGCCCTGAGCCGGGTCGACCGGCGAGACCGAGACACCGAGCTCGACGACGTCGCCGAAGTTCGGCGGGTCGAGCGGGCCGGCGATCAGCGTCGTCGTGTCGCCCTTGATGACCGAGAAGTCGAGGCTGGCGCTCGACGGCAACGAGTCGCTCGCACCGTTGGGCGTGTAGTTCGCGTGAAGGGTGTAGTTCCCGACCTTCAGCTTGTCCGAGTAGATCGTGGTGGTGCCGTTCACGAGGTTCTTCGTGCCGAGAGCCGTGACGATGCCGTTGGCGAGGTTCTCCGCCGTCAGCTCGATCGTGCCCGTGGGCAGCTGGCCGGGCGCCGTGGCGCCGACCGAGACCTTGTAGCCCTTCATCTGGCCCGTGACGACCACGCCGGGATCGGCGATCGTGACGCCGGTCGCGTACTGCGAGTTGAAGGTGACCACGACGGAGCCGTTGCCCTCGACCGTGTTCGACCACGTGCCCTGCAGCTCGCCGAGCTGCGGGTTGACGTAGCTGCGGCCACCGCCGCCGCCCGCACCGCTCGACGACAGGAAGGTCGCACCCTGGCTGCCGCCCTGGTAGCCACCGCCGCCGCCGCCCGCGCCGCCGCCGCTGAGGAAGCCGTTGGCGCTGTCGCCGACTCCGCCGGCCTGGGTCGGAGCGTCACCGGGGTGTCCACCTTCGGACTCCGGGAGCGTGCCGTCCTGGCCGTCCTGGTCCGCGCCGCCACCGTTGCCGCCGGCGAAGTTGGGGCCGTTGTTGCCGCCACCACCGCCGCCGCCACCGGCGACGATCGCACGGTTGGCGTCGCTGGGCGCACCGACGAACACCTCGGTCGCGCCGCCGCCGCCACCGCCGGCGCCGCCGAGCGGTGCTGCTTCGCCGCCGGCACCGCCCTTGGCCGGGCCGCCCGAGCCGCCGCCGACACCCTCGATGCCGGGGTTGTCGGAGTGGGCGTCGCCGCCGCGCCCGCCGAGGTAGACCGTGATCTGCTGTCCGGGCGTCACCGGGACGGTGACGGTGCCGCTGGCACCGCGTCCGCCCGAGCCGCCCTCGAGCCCTCCGGCACCGCCTGCGGCGCCGTTGACCTTGACGTTCAGGGAGTGGACGTCCGCAGGAACGTTCCAGTTCTGGATGTTGCCGTCAGCGATGCTGAAGGTCTTGGACCCCGGAGCGGCTTGTGCCGCTTGTGGGGCGATGGCAATCATGCCGGCAGCCAGCATTGCCGACGAGGCAAGGGTGGCAGTGGTTCGGGTCAGGGCCCGACGATGTTGACGCACGGAGTTCTCCTTGGGAGTGAGGTGCTTCAACAGCACCGATAGACCCCTCAAGGCTTCCGTCTTGTCGTCTAGACCGAATCAGTAAGTACTACGTAATTCCCGTGGGCAGTCGATCCGTCCGGACCAGCCCGATCGGGTCAGACTCCCTCGTGGGCGTCTGCGACGGCGCGGGCCTCGTCGCGCAGTGCCTGGACGACGAGGCGTACGGACGGCCGCTCGAACCGGTCGGGACGCAGCAGGGCGGAGATCTCGCGCTTGGCCCGGATGCCGACCAGCGGACGGGTCACCAGCCCGTTGCCGTGCTCGCGCGTCGTGAACCGCGGCAGGATCGCGATGCCGTGCCCTCCGGCGACGAGGGACTCGACGATGCCGTTGTCGGCGATGCGCTGGGAGATCCGTACGGGCTCACCGGTCGCTGCCACGACCTGGCTCAGCACGCGGTCGAACGGATAGTCGTTGGGCACGCCGATCCAGTCCTCGCCCACGACGTCCTTGGGCGAGAGGCTCGCCTTGCGGGCGAGGGGGTGGCCCTCGGGCAGGGCCACGTCGAGCGGCTCGCTCATCAGCGGCACGACCTGGATCGCCCTTTCGTGCCACGTCGCCGAGGTCGTCGGCGAGTCCGCGATCACGATGTCGTGGTCCGGGGTCAGGTCGGCGAAGTCCGTCGTGACGCCGTCCTCGTCGGAGCAGATGAGCTCGACCTCGGGGACGTCGGCGAGACGCGTCAGCACTCCTGACAGGAGCATCTCCCCGCCCGTCGGGAAGGTGACCATCGTGACCTGACCGGCCGGTTGCTGCATGAACTCCCGCCACCGGCCCTCCGCGCGTTCGATCGCGACCGCGATCTCCGTCGCCGTCTGGGCCAGCGCGCGGCCGGCGACCGTCAGCGCGACACCGCGGCCGGCCGGCTCGACGAGGGTGTAGCCGGCCTCCTTCTCCAGCACCTTGAGCTGCTGGGACACCGCCGACGGTGTGACGTGCATTGCTTCGGCGACCGCCCCCACGGTGCCCCGTTCGGCGAGTTCCCGCAGGAGAGTGAGGCGATAAACATCCATGTAGGAATCCTACATGTTCAGTGTAGATCTATTGGCTTGTCCTTGACAGTTGCGACTCGCATACTTGAGTCAGCACCTCAACCACAGCCTTGAAGGAGGCCACCATGATCGTCCTCGGAATCTCCCTTGCTGCCATCACCGTGATCGGGGTCGGCCGCACTGTCCACGCCGTCGTCACCGACGGCCGGGGTCGCGTGCCCACCCGCACCTACCCCCACGCGCTCAACCTGCGCTGATCCAGGTCCCGAAGCCCCCGCGAGCCTCTCGCGGGGGCTTTGTCGTGCATGCGTCGATAGGGTCGACGGCGTGATCACCGGCTTCGACCTCGACATGACCTTGATCGACTCGCGTCCCGGCATCAAGGCGGTGTACGAGCAGGTCGTCGTCGAGAGCGGCGCCACGATCGACACCGATCTCGTGGTCTCCCGGCTCGGCCCGCCGGTCGAGTGGGAGCTGGCGCACTGGCTGCCCGAGGACGAGGTGAAGCGGTGGGCCGACCGCTATCGCGAGCTCTATCCGGCCATCGCCCTCGACCTCGTCGCCGCGATGCCCGGGGCGCGCGAAGCCGTCGAGGCCGCCAACCAGCGGGGCCGGACGATCCTCATCACGGCCAAGCACGGACCCAACGCCCGGCTGCACGTCGACCGGCTCGACCTCCCGGTCGGCGAGGTCTTCGGCGGCACCTGGCGAGAGGCCAAGGGCGTCGTCCTGCGCGAGCAGGGCGCCACGACGTACGTCGGCGACCACGTGCACGACATGGACGCCGCGAAGCTGGCAGGCGTCGTCGGCGTCGGGGTCACCACCGGCCCGAGCAGCACCGAGGAGCTGCGAGCAGCCGGCGCCGAGACCGTGCTGTCCAGCCTCGAGGACTTCCCGGCCTGGCTCGACCGCCGCTGACCTGCGGCGACGTGTGACAGGACGAACAGGCCGGGGTTGGCCGTTTGACTTGTAATCGGCCGCGCTCGGACGGATACTTAAGTTACTACCCAGTAGCAATGCTGCCCCAGCGCAGCGCAAACCCCTCAAAGGATTGCCGGCATGAGCCATTACAAGAGCAACCTCCGTGACGTCGAGTTCAACATGTTCGAGCTCTTCAACCGGCAGGACATCCTCGGCACGGGGCCCTTCGAAGAGGTCGACACCGACACCGCGAAGAGCATCCTGGCCGAGATCGATCGCATCGCCCGCGAGGACCTCGCGGCCTCGTTCGAGGACGCCGATCGCAACCCGCCGGTCTACGACCCGGCCGCCAAGACCGTGACGATGAACCCGGCCTTCGCCAAGTCGTACAAGACCTGGATGGACGCCGAGTGGTGGCGCCTGCAGATCCCCGAGGAGCTGGGTGGCCAGGTCGCCCCCGCCTCGCTGATCTGGGGCACCGCCGAGTTCGTCCTGGGCGCCAACCCCCCGATCTGGATGTACGCCTGCGGTCCCGCGTTCGCCCGCATCGTCTTCGAGAACGGCATCGAGCGCGACAAGAAGATCGCGCAGCACATGGTCGACAAGCTGTGGGGCGCGACGATGGTGCTCACCGAGCCCGACGCGGGCTCCGACGTCGGCGCCGGCCGCACCAAGGCGTTCCCGAACGAGGACGGCTCGTGGAACATCGAGGGCGTCAAGCGCTTCATCACCTCGGGTGAGCACGACCTGTCCGAGAACATCATGCACCTGGTCCTCGCCCGTCCGGTGGGCGTCGAGGGCGTCGGCGGTCCCGGCACCAAGGGTCTGAGCCTGTTCCTCGTGCCGAAGTTCCACTTCGACCACGAGACCGGCGAGCTCACCGGCGAGCGCAACGGCGTCTACGTGACCAACGTCGAGAAGAAGATGGGCATCAAGGTCTCGACGACGTGCGAGGTCACCTTCGGTGACGGCGCGCCCGCGCAGGGCTGGCTCCTCGGCGAGGTGCACGACGGCATCAACCAGATGTTCCGGGTCATCGAGAACGCTCGCATGATGGTCGGCGCCAAGGCCATCGCGACGCTGTCGAGCGGCTACCTCAACGCGCTCGAGTTCGCCAAGGAGCGCGTCCAGGGTGCCGACCTCACGCAGGCGTCCGACAAGACCGCGCCCCGCGTCACGATCACCCACCACCCCGACGTCCGTCGCTCGCTGCTGACGCAGAAGTCGTACGCCGAGGGCCTCCGCTCGCTCGCGATGTACGCCGCGACGTGGCAGGACGACGTCATCATCAAGGAGGCCGCGGGCGAGGACACATCGCTGTCCGAGGCCGTCAACGACCTGCTGCTGCCGCTCGTCAAGGGCTACGGCTCGGAGCGCTCCTGGGTCCTGCTCGGCACCGAGTCCCTGCAGACCTTCGGCGGTTCGGGCTTCCTGCAGGACTACCCGATCGAGCAGTACGTCCGCGACGCCAAGATCGACACCCTCTACGAGGGCACCACGGCGATCCAGGGCCAGGACCTGTTCTTCCGCAAGATCGTCAAGAACAAGGGCGCCGCGCTCGGCTACCTGTCCGAGCAGGTCAAGGAGTTCGCCGAGAGCGAGGCGGGCAACGGTCGCCTCAAGGTCGAGCGCGAGCTGCTCAAGCAGGGACTCGACGATGCCAGCGCGATCATCGGCGCGACGTTCAGCGACCTCATGGCCTCGAACCCGGCCGACGAGAAGGGCGACCTCAAGAACATCTACAAGGTCGGCCTCAACACGACGCGCCTCGTCTACGTCCTGGGCGACCTGACCGTCGCGTGGCTCCTGCTGCGCGGCGCGGAGGTCGCGCTCGAGAAGCTCGGCGGTGAGGTCTCCGCCGCCGACAAGAGCTTCTACGAGGGCAAGGTCGCCGCGGCGCAGTTCTTCGCACGCAACGTGCTGCCGAAGCTCGCCGGCGAGCGCGCGATCGCGGAGAACATCGACGGCTCGGTCATGGAGCTCGACGAGTCCGCGTTCTGACACCCACATGACGACGAAGGCCCCCACCGGCACGGTGGGGGCCTTCGCACGTCCCTCGTCGGCCGTTTGGTTCGTGCACGAATGATTCGTACACTGATCATATGGACGATCCCCTCGCGCTCGAGGAACAGGTCTGCTTCGCCCTCGCCGTCGCCTCGCGCAGTGTCGTCGCCAGCTATCGCGCCGTGCTCGAGCCACTCGGACTGACGCACCCGCAGTACCTCGCGATGCTGGCCCTTTGGCAGCACGGCCCTCTGAGCGTCAAGGCACTCGGTGAGCGCCTGCACCTCGAACCGGCAACGGTCTCGCCGCTCGTGAAGCGTCTCGAGCAGGCCGATCTGGTGACCCGAACGCGGTCGAGCTCGGACGAGCGGTCCATCGAGGTGGCTCTCACCCCTGGGGGAAAGGCGCTGCGGCGCAAGGCACTCAAGGTCCCACCGGAGATGCTGGCCCGGTTCGGGATGAGCGTCGACGACCTGCACGCCACCAACGCCGTCCTCCACCGCATCATCGCCGCGGCGCAGGCGGTGCCGGCGTGAACGCCCGCGCGGCCGAGCGCGAGGCGGCGGCGCTGGACCGCGTACGCCGTCGGGTGACCGCGATCGGGTTCTTCGCCGTCGCGTCCCACGGCGTCTTCGGCCTGATCGGGGTCTCGCACGTGCTGCTGGGCCAGGACCGGCGTGCCGACGCGCTGCTGCTGACCGTGATGTCCGGCGTGGTCGCCCTCGTGGTCTGCGCCGCCACCCGGGCGATCCTCGGCCGTCGGCCGTTCTCCGCCCCGTGGTTCGCCGCCGCGCTCGTGCCCACGGTCGTGGCGTACGCCTGGATGTTCTGAGCGACCCTCAGCCGTACGCCTCGACGTGCGCGGCCCTGAGCCGCTGGTACGTCTCGTCAGCCGCGGCCTCGTCCCACGCGCGTTTGAAGATGCGTGCCGACTCCGCCTTGACCGGGTCCTCCGGCCCCAGCGGCAGCTCGCGCCGGCCGTGCGCGCCGCTGACCCCCTTCTTGTCGTCCGGGACCGGCCCGTCGTACTTCTTGCCGCCGCGATGTCGGGCGTAGCGGCGTGATCGGGTGTAGCCCATCTGCAGGTACTTGCGCGCCATGTCCGCCCCGACGAAGTCGTCCGCCTCGAGGTAGGCGCGGAACCCCTCCAGGATCGCGGCGCTGCTGGCGGTCGCCTGCTCCGGTGTGGCGAAGCGCCACAGCGGCAGCAGCTCGGACTTGTAGGGCTCCACCGAGAACACCCCCTGCTCGCCGCGGGCGACCCGGTACGACGACGGGTGCGCGCGATGGTCGAGGGGCTCGTCGGTCACGTGCCGGACATACCCCGCCACCGAGGCGCCACGCGTGCCGGCGAGCGAGCTCAGCGCGTCGCGGCTCAGGGAGCGCAGATCAGCACAGCGTGTGGGAAGGTGACTTCGTGAAGCTGGTCAACCCACTCTGGTACCTGGCTGCCTTCCTCTTCGTGCTCGGCACGGTCATGGTCGGAACGGTCGTGGCCGCCGGCGCCTGGGACCCCGTCCGTGAGGTCACCGTCACGCCGACCACGACCCGCGCCGATGCCCAGGGCAAGACCCTCGTCGTCTACACCGACATCCTGCAACCGGACCGCGACGTCAGCTGTCGGGCGACCGGCCGCGACAAGAAGTCGCAGGACATCCCGCCGGCGGCGCTCGACATCACGGTCGACAACGAGGGCAACCAGTGGCACCTCATCGGCCTGCTCCGCAAGGGTCCCGACGACGTGGCGGTGCGGTGCGCCCCGCGGGACCGGCGAGCCGACAACGCCTCGTACGGCTGGGCCACCGTGGCGGGCTTCGAGTCCAGGGCCCGCGCCGGTGGCGACATCGGCAAGTCCGGTGCCGTGTTGGGCGTGGCCCTCGCGGGGTACGTGTTCTGGTGTCGTCGTCAGCAGCGCAAGGAGACCGCACGTGGACCTGCTTGATACGTACGTCCGTGGATGGCGGGAGTCAGCCGACTCGATCGTCGAGCTCGCAGGAACGCTCGACGACGCCGACTGGGCTCGACAGACCGACTGCGACGCGTGGACGGTGAAGGATGTCGTCGCCCACCTCGCCCACCTCGAGAGCGAGCTCTGCCACACCGAGCAGAGCGCCCCGGCGCAGTCCGACGCCCTCGACGTGGCGTCGGCCTACACGCAGGCGGGTGTCGATGCCCGGCGCGACCGGACGCCCGCCGAGCTCGTCGACGAGCTCGCCTGCGCCGTCGAGCTGCGCGGGGCACGGCTGGCCGACCTGCCGGAGGATCCGTCGGCACCGGCACCCGTCACACCGGGCGGTGTGGCATGGAGCTGGGACACCTTGCTGCGCAACCGCGCGATCGACATGTGGGTCCACGAGCAGGACATCCGCAGGGCCACCGGCCGGCCCGGTGGCCTCGACAGCACCGGTGCGCAGATCGCCGTCATGACGTTCTCCTTCGCGATGCCCTACGTCCTGGGCAAGCGGGTGCGACCGCCGGCGATGTCGACCGTGCGGTGGGAGGTCACCGGCGAGATGCCCCTCGAGCTCGTGGTGCGCGTCGGCGAGGACGGCCGGGCCAGCGCGATCGAGACGCTCGACGAGCCGTCCGTGACCCTGACGATGTCGACCGAGGCGTTCACGATCCTGACCGCCGGCCGCCGGTCCGCCGACCAGGTCGAGGTCTCGATCGACGGCGACAAGGAGCTGGGCCTCGGCACCCTCGCAGCGATGGGAATCATGTCCTGACCCCGGCCGGACGCCCTAGGCTGGCGCGATGAGCTGGAGCACTGACGACATCCCCGACCTGTCCGGCAAGCGCGCCGTCATCACCGGGGTGACCGGTGGGCTCGGCCTGCACACCGCGATCGGGCTCGCTCGCCGCGGCGCGGACCTCGTCGTGACCGCGCGCGACGCGCGCAAGGCCGACACCGCCGTCGCCCGGATCCGGCAGGACGCCCCCGGCTCCAGCGTCGACGTCGTGTCGCTGGACCTGGCCTCCCTCGCGGACGTGCGCCGGGCGGTCGACGAGGTGTCCACGACGTACGACCGCATAGACATCCTCGTCAACAACGCCGGCATCATGGCCGTCCCCCGACGCGAGGAGACCGTCGACGGCTTCGAGCTGCAGATCGGGACCAACCACCTCGGGCACTTCGCATGGACCGCTGGCCTGTGGCCGTTGCTCAGGACGGGTCCGTCACGCATCGTCCAGGTCTCGTCGAACGCGCACACGATCGTGGGCAGCGTCGACCTGACCTCGCTGTCGCCAGAGGGCTCGGCCGCCACCTACCACCGCTGGCAGTCGTACGGGCAGTCCAAGCTCGCGAACCTGCTGTTCGCGCTCGAGCTGGATCGGCGCGTCAAGGCGGCCGGGCTCGACGTGGTGAGCGTCGGCGCCCACCCCGGCTACGCCGCCACCAACATCACCAAGACCGGTCCGACCGGCGGTGGTCTGTCGTTGCCCGGGATCGGGATGCACCAGGTCTCCCGCATCCTCGGACAGCCCGCGTCCCGCGGTGCCATGCCGTTGCTGATGGCGGCGACCGACCCGTCCCTGAGCGGCGGTGAGTACGTCGGTCCGTCCGGGTTCAAGGGCATGCGTGGACGGCCCAAGGTCGTCGGGATGACCCGGGTCGCCCGCGACGAAGAGCTTGCCCAGGACCTGTGGACGGCCTCCGAGGCGGCGCTGGGCAGGTCCTTCGACGTCTGACCGCCGTCCGCCCTGCGATGTCCGGGCGAATCGCGGATCTGCCGCGATTTCGGTGATGTGCGATCGCCCACATGAGCACGCTTCTCGCGTGCCATCTAGGCCAGGTTGACGTAACGTCGACCGCCTGATGATCCGAGACATGACGCACAGCGACTTCGACAGCATCGTCCACCTCAACCAGAACGCTCTCGAGGGCGTCGGTCCACTCGACAACGAGAGCCTCTCGCTCCTCGTGAAGATGTCGGACCAGGCGCTCGTCGCGGAGGACGGCGGGGACATCGCCGGTTTCGTGATCACCCTGCCTCCGGGCGCCGAGTACGACTCGAGCCGCTACCGGTGGTTCGAGGACACCCTCGTCGACGACTACGTCTACCTCGACCGCATCGTGGTGTCCGACCAGCACCGCCGCAAGGGCGTGGCCTCCCGGCTCTACGAGGAGATCGAGGGCGAGGCACCGGTCGCGCTCGAGGTCTACGACACCAACGACGTCTCCCTCGCGTTCCACGAGAGCCGCGGGTTCGAGGAGGTCGGCGCCCTCACGCACGAGGGCAAGACCAACCTCATGCTCGTCCGCGAGCCAAACGAGGCCTGACCGATCCCGCCGGGCCCGACACCGGTCGGCATCGCCTAGCCGAGCTCCTTGGTACGGCCGTATGCCTCCGGCTCCTTGGCCATGATCTTGGCCCGCGTCCGGACGCGGAAGCGCCAGATCTGGGCGACCCCCAGCAGCCACAGGACGTACTGGAAGGACATGGCCCAGCGGAACGCCTCCGGTGTGTAGGCGGTCGACGCGCCCGGCGTCCGCCAGTCCAGGATCAGGCCGATCGCGACGACCAGCACCAGGCTCGCCACGAAGCCCGCCTGGTTGACGATCGCCGTCGCACTGCCGAGCCGGTCGGCCGGGTTGGAGGTGCGCGCGAGGTCGAAGCCGATCATGGACGCGGGCCCGCCGACGCCCATCACCACGACGAGCAGCACCAGCACCGGCAGCGGGGCCGGTCCGCGCCACACCAGCACGACGGTCCACACCACCACGATCACGCCGATGATGCCCAGCACGATCGTGGAGCGGTGCCACGGGTGCCGGGTGATCGCCCAGCCGAGCACAGGGCCCGCGGACATGACGGCCACGACCATGATCGTCAGGAGCAGGCCGGCAACCTGGTCGGACCGACCCTCGCCTCGCACGAAGAACGGATAACCCCAGAGCAGGCCGAACGTCGTCGCGCTGAACTGCGTGGTGAAGTGCATCCAGAACCCCAGCCGGGTGCCCGGCTGGGCCCACGACGCACCGAGGCTGCGTCGGATGCCGCTCCACGACAGCGCGGCCCCGCTGATCGAGCGCGCGGCCGGGGCGTCGCGCACGAAGAGCAGCAACGCGACGGTCAGCGCCACTCCGAACGAGCCGGCGAGCAGGTAGGACCTCGTCCAGCCGAGCTCGCGGAGCGCGACGGTCATCGGGACGGCAGCGATGATCGCGCCGAGCTGGCCCGTGACGCCGGTCAGCTGGGTCACCAGGGGGACGCGCCGTGGTGCGAACCAGGTGTTGACCAGCCGCAGCACGCAGATGAACGTCATGGCGTCGCCGACTCCCACGAAGAACCGAGCGACGAGCGCGGTGGCGTACGTGTCGGCGAAGGCGAACCCGGCCTGCGCGAGCGTCAGGGTGACGGCGCCGGTCAGGAGCATCCGCCGGGGACCGAAGCGGTCCAGCAGGAGACCGACGGGGATCTGCATGCCGGCATAGACCAGCAGCTGCAGCATCGTGAAGGTCGCCAGCTGCGCTGCGGAGATGTCGAAGCGCTCGGTGGCGGCGAGCCCCGCCACGGCGAGGGACGAACGGTGGAAGACCGCCAGGAGGTAGACCAGCAGGGCGACGACCCAGACCGCGTACGCGCCGGGATGACGCGTCCCGTCAGGCTGACTCACCGATCCAGTCTAGGGTCGCGAACGCCGCTCGCTCGACGGCCTGGGCAGCTAGCTCGTGAGGGCGTCGCCCCCCGGCACCATCGACCGCAGGATCCGCACGGCGTCCCTGTCGATGTGCGTGATGATGCGACGCGCGCGGACCTCGAGCGCGCTCGAGTCGCAGTCGACGATGACGAAGTGCTCGGCGCCGTTCTGCGTCCCGAGCACGGTCATGCCGGGCCACGCGATGCGGTGGAACGCACTGAGGATCTTCTGCTGGTGCAGGTCGTCGCGGACGCGATAGATGAGGAGCGACCAATCGGGAGTTACCGGGAGCAAGGACATGGCGACCCTTAAAGAGGGTGGTGCGCCGCCTGCTGCATAACCGGTGGCCCCAGCGTAGGCCGCCCGGTCCCAAACGTCCAGATGGAAGACGGAGACGGGTGCCGGACCCTGAGCTGGTCCGGCACCCGTCAGCCCTGGATCACGCCGAGATCGACGTCTGCTCGGTCTTGCCTCCGAGGATGTCGATCTTGCGCGGCTTGGCCCGCTCGCTCACCGGGATCACGACGCTGAGGACGCCGTTGTCGTACGTCGCCGAGATGCCGTCGGTGTCGATGCCGTCGCCCAGGCTGAACTGACGGACATAGCTGCCGTACGGGCGCTCCTTGGCGATCCACGTGGCGGACTCGTGCGTGGCAGCCGTGCGCTCGGCCCTGATCGTCAACACGTGACCATCGAGGTCGACGTCGACCGAGCCCGGGTCGATGCCCGGGAGATCAGCGGCGAGGACGTAGCGGTCACCCTCACGGAACAGGTCGACCGGCATGAGCCGCGGTGTCGGCCGTGACATGAGCTGAGAGGTCAGGCGATCGAAGTCGCCGAAAGGATCAAAGGACAGGTTCATCATCACGAGATCTCCTTTCGAAAACTTGAGTCAATCGGACTCAACTCTTACGAGAGGAAAAATAGCTCTGTGTCGCGGTCAGTTCAAGACGCTTATCTGAAAAGATCCTGAAAAACCGCTACGGTTGCAGCGACTTCGTCAGTAGATCAAAGCCATTGCCGGGTTCGCCAGGATCGCGGCCACGTCAGCGAGGAACCGCGAGCCCTGCTCCCCGTCGACGACCCGGTGGTCGAAGCTCAACGCCAACGTCGTGACCCAGCGCGCGACGATCTCGTCGTCGTCGCCGACCCACGGCCGCTTGTTGATCGCGCCGACAGCCAGGATGCCTGACTCGCCCGGGTTGAGGATGGGCGTGCCGGCGTCGATCCCGAAGACCCCGATGTTGGTGATCGTGAACGACCCGCCCGCCATCTGTGCCGGCTGCGTCTTGCCCGAACGGGCCGTGGCGATGAGCTCGCCGAAGGCTTGTGCCAGCTCGGGCAACGTCATGGCGTCGGCGCCCACGATGTTGGGCACGACCAGGCCGCGCGGTGTGGCGGCGGCGATGCCGAGGTTGACCGAGCGCTTGAGCACGATCTCCTGCGCGGCGTCGTCCCACGTCGCGTTGAGCTCCGGCGTCCGACGCATCGCCAGGCACACCGCCCGCGCCACGATCAGCAGCGGCGAGACACGGACGTCGGCGAATCGCTCGTCCCGCTTGAGCTGGGCGACGAGCTCCATCGTCTTGGAGACGTCGACCGTGACCCACTCGGTGACGTGCGGCGCGGTGAACGCCGAGGACACCATCGCCTCGGCGGTCATCTTGCGGACCCCCTTGATCGGGATGCGCTGGTCGCCGGTCGTCGCCGGTGCGACGGTGGGCGGGGCGGCCTGGACCTCGCGCAGGCCGGCGAACGCCTCGACGTCGGCGCGGGTGATGATGTCGCCGTCGGCCGGCACGGAGTCGAGGTCGATCCCGAGGTCCTTGGCGAGCTTGCGGACCGGAGGCTTGGCGAGCGCGCGGATCGAGCGCTGCGGCACCTTTTCGGTGTCCACGGAGGCCACGGCGCCCTTGCGCGCGCGTCGCTTGGTCGAGGTGGCGCGCGGACCGTAGCCGACCAGAACCGACTGCCGCTCGGCCTTCTCGGGCGTCGCCGTCACGGGCGACGGCGCATCGGTGACGGTGTTGGGCACCAGGTCCTCCGCGGCGGCGAACTCCGCGGCCGTCATGGCGGCAGGCAGGGTGGCCCCCGGCGCAGCCGTCGACGGCTCGTCGGCCGACGTGATGCGGATGATCGGGGTGCCCACGTCGACGGTCTGGCCCTCGTCGACCAGCAGCGCGTCGACGGTGCCCTCGTAAGGGCTGGGCAGCTCGACGATCGACTTGGCGGTCTCGATGTCGACGATGATGTCGTTGACCTTGATGGTGTCGCCGACCGACACCTTCCAGGTGACGATCTCGGCCTCGGTCAGACCCTCGCCCACGTCGGGCAGCTTGAACTCACTCATCAACGACTCCTAGAAGGCCAGCGAACGGTCGACCGCTTCGAGCACGCGATCGAGGCCGGGGAGGAACTCTTCCTCGACCCGGCTGGGCGGATAGGGCAGGTCGTATCCCGTGACGCGGATGACCGGCGCCTCGAGGGAGTAGAAGCACTTCTCGGTGATGCGCGCAGCGATCTCAGCACCCAGGCCAAGGGTTTGCGCCGCCTCGTGGACGACGATCGCGTGGCCCGTGCGACGTACGGACGCGATGACCGGATCGAGGTCGAGCGGCGACAGCGTGCGCAGGTCGATGACCTCGATGCTCGTGCCCTCCTCCGCGGCGGCCTCGGCCGACTCGAGACAGGTCTTGACCGTCGGACCGTACGTGATGACGGTGGCGTCGGTGCCCTCACGGACCACCTGCGAGGCGTGCAACGGGATCGGCTCGGCGTCGAGGTCGACCTCGCCTTGGTCCCAGTAGCGGCGCTTGGGCTCCATGAACACGACCGGGTCGTCGCTGGCGATCGCCTGCTGGATCATCCAGTAGGCGTCGTTGGCGTTCGCGCACGACACGACCTTGAGCCCGGCCGTCAGGGCGAACTGCGCCTCTGGGCTCTCCGAGTGGTGCTCGACCGCCCCGATGCCACCGCCGTAGGGAATGCGGATGACGATGGGCATCGCGACCCGGCCACTGCTGCGGAAGTGCAGCTTGGCGACCTGGCTGACGATCTGGTCGTAGGCCGGATAGACGAAGCCGTCGAACTGGATCTCGAGGACCGGGCGGTAGCCCCGCATCGCCAGCCCGACCGCGGTGCCGATGATGCCGCTCTCGGCGAGCGGCGCATCGATGACCCGGCTCTCGCCGAAGTCCTTCTGCAGCCCGTCGGTGATGCGGAAGACGCCGCCGAGCTTGCCGACGTCCTCACCCATGATCAGGACCTTGCTGTCGGCCTCCATCGCGGCACGCAGGCCGGCGTTGAGGCCCTTGCCCAGCGGCATGCGAGTCATGAGCCGCTCCCTTCGGGCTCGAGACTGTCTCTGTAGGCGACGTACTGCGCCTTCTGCTCCTGGAGCTCGACCGATTCGTCGACGTAGACGTTGTCGAACAGGGTCGCGAGATCTGGCTCCGGCAGAGCCTTGCAGGCCTCACGCAGGTGCTTGCCGAGCTCGTCGGCCTCGGCGTCGAGCGCGTCGAAGAAGTCCTGGGGCGTGCCTTGGGTCAGGAGATGACGCTTGACCCGCTCGATGGGGTCCTTGAGCTTCCAGGTCTCGACCTCGGAGCTGTCCCGGTAGCGAGTCGGGTCGTCCGAGGTCGTGTGGGCGCCCATGCGATAGGTGTAGGCCTCGATCAGCGTCGGGCCCTCACCGTTGCGAGCCTTCTGCATCGCCGCTGTCGTGACGGCGTGGCAGGCGAGCACGTCGTTGCCGTCGACCCGGACGCCGTCGAAGCCGAACCCGCCGGCGCGCTGGGCGATCGGCCCGCGGGTGTTGCGGTCGGTCGACGCCGAGATGGCGTACTGGTTGTTCTGGCAGAAGAACACGACCGGCGCGTTGAACACCGCGGCCCAGTCGAAGGCCTCGTTGACGTCGCCCTGGCTCGTGGCGCCGTCGCCGAAGTAGGCGATCACCGCGGCGTCACGGTCGGGATCGTTGCGGCCGACCTCGCCGTCGAGCGTCAGGCCCATGGCGTAGCCCGTCGCGTGCAGGGTCTGGGCGCCGATCACGATGCTGTAAAGCGCGAAGCCGTGCTCGACCGGGTCCCAGCCGCCGAGCTCGACGCCACGGAACAGGCCGAGCAGCAACGCGGGGTCGACGCCGCGGCACAGCGCGACGCCGTGCTCGCGATAGGTCGGGAAGGCGAAGTCCTGCGGGCGCAGGGCCCGGCCGGAGCCGATCTGGGCGGCTTCCTGGCCGAGGGCGGGCGCCCAGAGGCCGAGCTCGCCGTGGCGCTGCAGGGCGTGCGCCTCGAAGTCGATGCGGCGGCTCAGGACGAGATCGCGGAACAGGTCGCGAATGCTGTCGTCGTCGCCGTCGTACGCGTAGTCGGGGTGGGTGACGCGCTCCCCCTCGGGAGTCAGGAGCTGGACGAGCGGGAAGGCTTCCGCCGGATCGTCGGCTACGTACGCGTCGGGCATGGTGGCGCTCATGCGACTCCCTCAATCGATCGGTGGACGGGGTTGCCGTTCCGATGTCGAAGATGCGAGACACCAGTGTCACAGGGGTGGTGGACGATGGTGGACTCGCATGACGTGACTGGCATCACATCGATCCCACCGTATCCCGGCAACCTCCGCCTGACCAAAACAACGCCCCGGCGAGTCGATGGTCACGTCGATCGCGCGCATTCGTGACAGACGGTCGTCCGGCTCAGTGCTCCTTGCGCCAGGCAGCAGCACGGTCCAGGAAGACGGCGTTGACCTCAGCGCTGCCGATGCTGACCCGCACGCCGTCGCCGGCGAACGGGCGTACGGAGACGGGGTCGCACCACGCTGCGAACTCCGTGGCGTCGTCGCCGAGCGGCAACCAGACGAAGTTGGCCTGCGTCGCCGGCAGGTCCCAGCCCTGGCCCTCCAGCGCAGCGACCATGGCCTCCCGCTCCCGGACGATCACGTCGACCCGCTCGGCCAGCGCGTCCTCGGAGTCGAGGGAGGCGACGGCCGCCGCCTGCGACAGGTCGGTCACGGCAAACGGCGGCGACGCCTTGCGGATCGCCTCGGCCACCGGCGGTCGCGCGATCGCGTAGCCCACCCGCAGGCCGGCCAGCCCGTACGCCTTGGAGAAGGTGCGGAGCACCACGACGTTGTCATGCTTTGCCAGTGCCGCCAGCCCGTCGGCCGCCTCGGGGTCGCGGATGAACTCGACGTAGGCCTCGTCGACCACGACGAGGACGCGTTCGGGCACCGCGGCGAGGAACCGGTCGAGCTCGGCAGCGGCGACGACCGGGCCGGTCGGGTTGTTGGGCGTGCAGACCAGCACGACCCGCGTACGGTCGGTCACGGCAGCCGCCATCGCGTCCAGGTCGTGCGTGCCGTCCGGCCGCAGCGGGATGCGCACGGTCGTCGCGCCGGTCAGGTCGGCGGCGATCGGGTAGGCCTCGAACGACCGCCACGCATAGATCACCTCGTCGCCGGTCTCGAGGTGTGCGTTGAGCAGCGCATAGAGCACGGCGACCGAGCCGGTGCTCGCGGCGAAGTGGTCGGGCGAGAGCCCGAGCTTCGCCGACAGCGCGTCGTACAACGCGGTCGTGCCGGCGTCGGGATAGCGATTGACGCGCCCGAGCTCCAGGGCGGCCCGCTCCATGACGCCGGGCAAGGGATCGAACGGATTCTCGTTGCTCGAGAGCTTGTGGTCCTCGCTCGCGGCGGCCTTGCCGGGGCGATAGACCGGGATGTGGTCGAGTGCCTGACGAGCGCGGGGAACGGTCATGCAAGGAGCGTAATACCTGACCGATCGGTCAGGAGAAGTGCTGCCGGAGCTCCGGCAGCAGCTCGGCCTCGGCTGCGGCGAGGAACGCGTCCTGGTGCTCGCCGCCGATCTGGACGAGCGCGACGTCGGTGAACCCTGCCTTCGCGAACGGCCGGACCGCGTCGACGATCGCGCCGAGGTCGTCGCCGCACGGGATCTGCTCCGCGACGTCGTCCGGGCGTACGAACTGGGTGGCTCCCGCGAAGGCCGAGGGGCCCGGCAGCTCGGCGTTGACCTTCCAGCCGCCAGCGAACCAGCGGAACTGCTCATGAGCACGGGTACGCGCTGCATCGACGTCGCGGTCCCAGCAGATCGGCAGCTGGCCGACCTTGCGCGCCGGCGCCGTGGCTCGCGTGTGGGCGTCGAAGGCCGGACCGAGCTCGGGGTCCGGCTCGACCGCGATCATGACGTCGGCGCGCGGCGCACCCGCCTCGATCGACTGCTGGCCGCTGACCGCGACACCGATCGGGACCCGCGCGTCGGGCAGGTCCCAGAGCTTGGCCGAGTCGACCCGGTAGTGGTCACCGACGTAGTTGACGTAGCCGCCGTCGAACAGGGCGTTGATGATGTCGAGCGCCTCGACGAAGCGTTCGTGCCGGACGTTGACCGGCGGCCACCCGGCGCCGATGACGTGCTCGTTGAGGTTCTCCCCGGAGCCCAGTCCCAGGGTGAAACGGCCCTCGCTCAGCAGCCCGACCGTCGCGGCCTGCTGCGCGATGACCGCAGGGTGGTAGCGCGCGACGGGGCTCGTCACGTACGTCATCAGCTCGATCGACTCGGTGGCCTGAGCGACCGCCCCCAAGGTCGGCCAGGCATTGGGACTGTGCCCCTGCTCGTCCAACCACGGGTTGAAGTGATCGCTCATCACGGCCAGCTCGAAGCCGGCCCGCTCGGCGTCGACGGCGTGGCGCACGAGTGCGCGGGGATCGGACTGCTCGCACATGAGGGTGTAGCCGAATCGCGTCATGCCCGTCCCGTACCCCGTGCCCGCGAACGGACACGTACGCGGGCGCTGACATGATCGAGCGCGTGACCTCTCGCAACGCGAGGCTCGGCTACGCGCTGGTCGTCCTCGCCGCCGTGCTGTTCGGCGTCAACGGCGGCGTCTCGCGCGTCGCCATGGGGTCCGGCCTGAGTCCCGAGTCGTTCACGACGCTGCGCATCACCGGCGCGACACTGGTCTTCGTCGCGTACGCCGCGTGCTTCCGCCGCTCGGCCCTCCGTCGGCCTCGTGGCAGCTCGCTGCTGCTCATCATCGGCCTCGGCCTGGTCGGGGTGACGGCGCTGCAGCTGACCTACAACGTCGCGATCGACCGGCTGCCACTGGGCATCGCCCTGCTGATCGAGTACCTCGCACCCGTCCTGGTGGTGCTGTGGGTCCGGTTCGTCCGCAAGGAACCCGTCCGCGGCCGGATGTGGCTCGCCGTCGCGCTGGCCATCGGCGGTCTCGCGGTCGTCAGCCGGGCGTGGAACGGGCTGCAGTTCGACGGGCTCGGAGTCGTCATGGCCCTGCTGGCAGCCGTGAGCTTCGCGACGTACTTCCTGCTCGGCGAGCACCATGTCGGCTTCGACGACCCGCTGCGCGTCATCCTGTGGGCGTTCGTCGTGGCGACCGTGGCGATGAACCTCATCCAGCCCATCTGGACGACACCCGCGCTCGACGGCTCGACGTCCCTGCTGGGGCGGTTGGCGGACCACTCCGCCAACCCGTGGCTGGTCATCGCCATCGTGGTCGTGCCGGGCACCGTCATGCCGTTCTTCCTCGAGATGGTCGCGCTGCGGCACCTGCCCGCGACGATCGTCGTCGTGGTCGCGATGCTCGAGCCCGTCATCGCGAACGTCCTCGGGTGGGCCTGGTTCCGCGAGTCACTGACACCGATCCAGGTCGTGGGTGCGGTCGCGGTGCTCGCCGGCATCGTGCTGGCACAGACCTCGCGCAAGGTCGAGTCCGTGCTGCCCCAGCCGTAGCTCCCCGGCCCTCATCGCCCGAGCGACGGCTCGGCCATCAGTGCAACAATCGGCTCCATGCCCAGACTCGTGACTGCATGGATCCTCAGCGGACTCGCGCTCGCTGCCGCTGCCGGCCTGCTCGGCGACCACATCGACATCGGCGCCTCCGGCGACTCCACCGCCGAGCGCATCGTCGCGATCGCCCTGGTCGCCCTGGTCTTCACGGCGATCAACGCCTTCGTCGCGCCGATCATCAAGACCCTGTCCCTGCCGTTCATCATCGTCACGTTGGGCTTCGCCCTCCTCGTGATCAACGCGCTGCTGCTCCTGCTGACCGAGTGGGTCACCGACAGGTTCGGCGTCCCGTTCCACGTCGACGGGTTCTGGTGGGCCCTGCTCGGCTCGATCGTCATCTCGCTGGTCAATGCCGTCCTGAGTGGCTTCACCAACAAGAAGACCCGTCCGGTCCGTTGACCTACCGCATCGCGCTGGTCTGCCTCGGCAACATCTGCCGGTCCCCGATGGCGCACGTCGTCCTCGAGGACCGACTGGCCCGGGCGGGGCTCGACGACCGGGTCGAGGTCGCGTCGTCCGGCACGGGCGACTGGCACGTCGGACACCCCATGGATCCCCGAGCGGCGGCGACCCTGTCCGCCGCGGGATACGACCCGACGCGCCATCGGGCCCGCACCTTCTCTCCCGACTGGTACGCCGAGAACGACCTCCTCCTCGTGATGGACGCCAGCAACCACGCCGATGTCGTCGACCAGTCGCCCACGGTCGCCCAGGCCGAGCAGGTGCGCATGTTCCGGGCCTTCGACCCCGAGGCGACCGAGGGCGACGACGAGGTGCCGGACCCCTACTACGGCGGCGACGACGGCTTCGCGCACGTCCTGGCGATGATCGAGCGCACGACCGACGGCCTGGTCGCGCGGCTGCCGGACCTCATGGACCGCTGAACGTACGGTTCCGCACGGGGTAACGTCATCGTCATGGCACGCATGGCAGGGACCGCCGCCCGGGCGGAGGCACTCCTTGGCATCGGCGTCGTCTCCACCACTCCTGTGGCCGGCGGTGACATCTGCACCTCGACGCGCCTCCGGCTGACCGACGGCCGCGGCGCCATCATCAAGACCCGCCCGCACCCGCCCGAGGGATTCTTCGAGCGCGAGGCCGAGGGGCTGCGCTGGCTGGGCGCGGCCGACGGCGCCAAGGTGCCCCGGGTCCTCGCCGTCGCCGACGACTGCATCGTGCTCGACTGGGTCGAGCCGGGCAAGCCCACGACCGACGTCGCCGAGCGCTTCGGCCGCGCGCTGGCCGTGACCCATCAAGCCGGCGCCGAGGAGTTCGGCGGAGCCCAGGACGGCTTCGTCGGGCTCGCCCCGCTGCCCAACCGCCCGCTGCCGACCTGGCCGGAGTTCTTCGCGTCGCGCCGGGTCATGCCCTACGTCCGCGCCGCCGTCGACCGCCAGGCGCTGACCTCCGCCGAGGCGGCCACGATCGAGGCGGCGATGCGCCGCATCCACGACTTCGCCGGCCCCGAGGAACCGCCGGCCCGGATCCACGGCGACCTGTGGTCGGGCAACGTCGTCTGGGGCTCCGACGGCAACGTGTGGCTCATCGACCCGGCCGCGCACGGCGGTCACCGCGAGACGGATCTCGCGATGCTGGCGCTGTTCGGCATCCCGCACCTCCAGCGGGTCATCGATGCGTACGACGAGGCCGCACCCTTGACGGACGGATGGCGGGACCGCGTCGCGCTGCACCAGCTGCATCCGTTGCTGGTGCACGCCACGCTCTTCGGCGGGACGTACGGCGCCCGGGCGGTCGCCGCGGCGCAGAGCCTGCTGGCCGGAACGTCCTCGTAGTTCAGCCAAGTCTCAGGGATCCGAGGCAGACTGATGGCCATGCGCATCCTTGTCGTCGACGATGACCGTGCTGTGCGCGACTCGTTGCGGCGATCGCTCGAGTTCAACGGCTACGCGGTCGAGCTGGCCTCCGACGGCGCCGAGGCGCTCGCCCGGGTCCCGCAGATCAACCCCGACGCGATCATCATGGACGTGATGATGCCGCGGCTCGACGGGCTCGAGGCGACGCGCGCCCTCCGCGGCGCCGGCAACGACGTACCCATCCTCGTCCTCACGGCCCGCGACGCCGTCTCCGACCGGGTCGACGGGCTGGATGCCGGGGCCGACGACTACCTGACCAAGCCCTTCGCGCTCGAAGAGCTGCTCGCGCGCGTACGTTCGCTCCTGCGGCGCTCGAGCCGAGCCGCCGCCGTCGAGCCTGACGAGGCGCCCCTGACGTTCGCCGACCTGTCGCTCGACCCGGTGACCCGCGACGTCAAGCGCGGCGAGCGGTCGCTGTCGCTGACCCGCACCGAGTTCGCCCTGCTCGAGCTGTTCCTCCAGCGCCCCAAGCGGGTGCTCGAACGCTCCTTCATCCTCGAGGAGGTCTGGGGATTCGACTTCCCCACGACCGCGAACTCACTCGAGGTCTACGTCGGATACGTCCGCCGCAAGCTCGAGGCCGAGGGCGAGCCCCGGCTGCTCCACACCGTGCGCGGCGTCGGATACGTCCTGCGCGAGACCCCTCCGTGATCGACGTCCTGCACCGCTCGCTGCAGCCGTTCACCCAGCGGATGTCGCTCGCCCTGCGGGTCGCGGTGCTCACGACGATGGCCGTGGCGGCGACGCTCGGCGTCGTCAGCATGATCGTGTTCGTCGTCGTGCGTGCGGAGTTCGAGAGCTCGCTCGACGAGTCGATGCTGCGCCGGGCGCAGGCGGCGGTCGACGCCGGCCTCGCCGAGCCGGAGCAGTTCAACCAGATCAACCCGCCCCTGCAGCGCATCGCCGACGTCCAGATCTTCGTCGTGAGCGGCGGCACCCTGTTCACCAACCCGGCCAACACCGACGACCAGGTCGCGGGCGCGTTCAAGAGCTATCACGAGCTCGAGGTGTCGCTCGGCGAGGCGTCCCAGTCGATGCGCACCGTGAACGTCAAGGGCACGCCCTACCGCGTCGTCGCCGTCGAGGCCGGCAGCGGCCGGGCCCTCGTCATGACGCAGTCGATGGAGTCGATCGACTACGCCCTCAAGCGGCTCAAGGTCATCCTGCTGCTCTGCAGCGCCGCCGGCGTCGCCCTCGCCGGCATCGCGGGGTGGGCGGTGGCCGCCAACGGCCTGCGCCCGGTCCGGCGGCTCACCGCGGCGACCGAGCGCGTCGCGCGGACGTCCGAGCTGACCCCCATCGCGGTGACAGGGCACGACGAGCTGGCCCGGCTCACGACGTCGTTCAACGCCATGCTGCAGGCGCTGGACGCCTCACAGACCCGGCAGCGCCAGCTGGTCGCCGACGCGGGCCACGAGCTGCGGACCCCGCTGACGAGCCTGCGCACCAACATCGAGCTCATCGGCCAGGCCGCCGAGAACGCCGAGAAGTCGCTGACGGAGGAGCAGCGGCACGAGATCATGGGCGACGTGCGGTCGCAGCTCGAGGAGCTCACGACCCTCGTGGGCGACCTCGTGGAGCTCGCGCGTGACGAGCCGATCGCCCGCGACCCCGAGCCGCTCGACTTCTCCGACGTCGTGACGCAGGCCGTCGACCGCGTACGGATGCGCGCGCACCACGTCACGTTCGACGTCCAGCTGGAGTCGTGGATGGTGTTCGGAGAGCCCCAGCTGCTCGAGCGCGCCGTCACCAACCTCCTGGACAACGCCGCCAAGTGGAGCCCTCCCGGCGGCACCGTCCACGTGCACCTCGCCGGTGGCGCCCTGACCGTCACGGACCAAGGTCCCGGCATCGACGCGGCCGACCTGCCGCACATCTTCGACCGGTTCTACCGCTCGAGCGAGGCACGTACGCTGCCCGGCTCCGGGCTGGGCCTCTCGATCGTCAAGCGAGCGGCTGAACGCCACGGAGGTACCGTTGAGGTCGAGTCGCCACCTGGCGGCGGAACCACCTTCACGCTCGAGCTGCCGAGCTCCGACCAAGCCTGACCTGCGGGTTTCTTCGAACGCTCACACGCCGCTCTCAGATCAGTCTCAGCGATACGGGAGAATCTACTTTCATGACCGACACGAACGACCCGTTCGCCGAGCGCCCCTACGTCCCGCCGACCGAGCGCGGCGGCAGCGGCGACGACCGGCCCGCCCCCTCCGAGCCCGCCGGCAGCCCCGCCGCCCCGGACGACCAGCAGCCCGACGCGCCCACGGGCGAGGCGCCGGCCGCCCCGTCCCAGGCCGACTCCGAGCCGACCATCCCGGTCGCGCCGGTGCCCGCCGCGGAGTCCGAGCCGCGCACGGTCGAGCAGCCGGCTGCCACCACCTCCGATCCGCCCGCAACCCCGGCCGAGGCCTACACGCATCGCTTCGCCGACGCGCCCCCCGCGGCTCCGATGGAGGACACCCGCACCGAACCGCTCCCACCCTTCGCCACCGCGTTCGCGGCCGACGACGGCAACGGCCGTGACGAGCCGCCGGCCAAGCCGAAGCGCCGCACCGGACGCCTGCTCGCCGGAGTGCTGGCCCTCGTCCTCCTCGCCGGTGGCGCCGGCTACGGTGGCGCCTGGCTCCAGGACCGGTCCCAGGACGACGGGGGCGACAACGGGTCGAGCGTCAGCTCGCTCGACACCGGCGACAAGGTCACCAACACCAACGTCCCGGCCGGCGCGGTCGAGCAGGTCGCCGCCAAGGTCCTGCCCTCCGTCGTCCAGATCAACGTCAAGGGTGATGACGAGTCCGGCTCCGGCACGGGCATCATCATCAGCAGCGACGGCGAGATCCTGACCAACAACCACGTCACCGCGGTCGCGGGCGACGACGGCATCATCACGGTCGCGTTCAACGACGGGTCGTTCACCCGGGCCAAGGTCGTCGGGGCCGACCCCAAGACCGACCTCGCGGTCATCAAGGCGAGCGACAAGACCGGCCTGACTCCGGCGACCCTCGGCAGCTCCAAGGACCTCGAGGTGGGTCAGGAAGTCGTCGCGATCGGCTCGCCGTTCGGGCTCGAGAGCACCGTGACCCAGGGCATCATCTCCGCGCTCAACCGGCCGGTCACGTCGTCGGACGGCAGCAACGACGCCGCCAGCTCCAACACGTTCCCCGCGATCCAGACCGACGCGGCGATCAACCCAGGCAACTCCGGTGGACCGCTGGTCGACATCGAGGGCAACGTGATCGGGATCAACTCGGCGATCAAGGCCTCGAGCGGCGGCGAGGGCGGCTCCATCGGCCTCGGCTTCGCGATCCCGATCGACCTCGCCAAGAACGTCTCCAAGCAGCTCGTCAAGGGCGAGAAGTTCGCCCACGCGCAGATCGGCGTCACCGTCCGTCCGGCGGTGTCCGAGGACGGCATCACCGGCACGGGTGCCGAGATCGACGAGGTCACGCCGGACGGGGCCGGTGCCGATGCAGGCCTCCAGAAGGGCGACGTCATCACCGCCGTCAACGGCGACCTGGTGGCCAGCTCCGAGGCGCTCGTCGCCTCGGTCCGCGGCTTCCAGCCGGGCCAGAAGATCACGCTGACCTACAACCGCGACGGCAAGAAGAACGAGGTCGAGGTGACCCTCGGGTCGGACGCCGGCTCCACCGACTGACGCAGGCTCTCCGGACCGGACTATGACGACTGTTAGAGTCCGGTCCGGAGGTGCTCATGTCCCCGACCGACGCCACGACCCAGATCGCCGAGCTCATGCGGCGGTTCCTCGCCAGCGTCTCCTTCGGCGCCGGCGAACGTCCCCACTACGACGCCATACCGGCGCTGTTCATCGACCGCGGCCTGCTGATCAAGAACATCGCCGGCGCGGCCGAGATCTCCACCCCCGCCGAGTTCATCGCGCCGCGGCGGGCCCTCGTGGAGTCCGGTGAGCTGACCGAGTTCCTCGAGGAGGAGCTGTCGGCCACGACGACCGTGTTCGGTGCTGTCGCGCACCGTCTGAGCGAGTACGCCAAGTCGGGCGTCCAGGGCGGGACCGCGTTCAGCGTCCGCGGCGTGATCCTCACCCAGCTCGTCGCGACTCCCGAGGGCTGGCGCATCAGCTCGATGACGTGGGACGACGAGCGCCCGGGGCTCGACCTGTCGGATCTCAGGACCACCTAGGTCGACGTTCGGCGGGATCCGGCGCGAGGATGGCCGATTTTCGCTCGTGCCTGTCTGAGCTCCTCACTACCGTGGAGAGGTGAAGATCGAACGCGACCTGTCGATGCCGGCCCTGCTCGTCACGGTCGTGGTCTGGGCCTCGGCCTTCGTCGCGATCCGCGCGGTCGGCGACACGTTCTCCCCGGGCTCGCTGACCCTGGGGCGGTTGCTGGTCGGCGTCGTCGCCCTCACGTTCTTCGCCCGCCCGACCATCGCGGCCCTCCCCACGGGTCGGCCCCTCGTCCTGGTCATCCTCTACGGCGTCGTGTGGTTCGGCGCCTACAACATCGCCCTCAACGCCGCCGAGCGCGACCTCGACGCCGGCACGACGGCGTTGATCGTCAACGTCGGTCCGATCTTCGCGGCCGTCATCGCGGGCTTCCTCTACAAGGAGGGCTTCCCCAAGCCGCTCATGATCGGCATGGGCATCGCGTTCGCCGGCGTCGTGCTGATCGCGCTGAGCACCGAGAGCGACTCGACGGCCGTCGACACCGCGAGCACGACCGGGGTCCTCCTGTGCGTCGCCGCGGCAGCCTTCTACGCGTTCGGTGCGCTGGCGCAGAAGCCCGCGCTCAAGCACATGGAGCCCGTCATGTCGGTGTGGCTCGGCTGCCTCGTCGGCGTGGTCGTGTGCCTGCCGTTCACGCCCGCCCTGATCGACGAGCTGGGTCGTGCCTCGACCGAGGACATCCTGTGGGTCGTCTATCTCGGTGTCTTCCCGACCGCCATCGGGTTCAGCACCTGGTCCTACGCCCTCAAGCGCATCTCGACCGGCAAGGCCGCCTCGACCACCTACCTGGCTCCCGCGACCGCGACGCTGATCTCGTGGGCAGTCCTCGACGAGGTCCCGGCCGCCCTCGCGTTCGTCGGCGGCGCGCTGTGCCTCATCGGCGTCGCGATCACGCGCCTCAGGTCGGCACCCAAGGACGTACCGGACGACGAGCGCGCCCCAGCGGCCTGATCCTGCCGGAGCCCCTCCGACCTGCGGCGGCCGGCGAACCGGCGCAGACTGGAGGCATGAAGATCGGGGACCGCGTCAGCTGGGACACCTCCCAAGGACGTACGCAGGGAAAGATCGTCGACAAGAAGACCAAGGACTTCCAGCTCGCCAAGCAGAAGTTCACAGCGTCCGAGGACGAGCCGAAGTTCATCGTCGAGAGCGACAAGACGGGGGCGAGAGCCGCCCACGCCCCGTCAGCGCTGCGCGCGCTCAAGGGCTGACATGGGCATCCACTGGTGGGCGTTCCTCGGTGTCGTGGCCGTGGCGTACGCCATTCCGGGACCCGACTTCGCGGTGATCCTCCGTTCGTCGACCCGCGGTTGGCGAGCAGGCGCCGCTGCCGCCCTCGGAGCGCAGACCGGCCTGTGCGTCCACATGCTCGTCGCCGCTGCCGGCCTCTCCGTGCTCCTGGCTCGTTCGCCCGAGGCGCTGACCACGATCCGCTGGGCCGGTGCGGCCTACCTGGTCTGGTTGGGGATCGGGCTGATCCGCTCGAGCTTCAAGACGGACGACGAGGTCCGGGCGGAGCCCGACCTGACGACCGCGACCGCCTTCACCCAGGCGCTCCTGACCAACCTGCTCAATCCCAAGGCGATCCTGTTCTTCGCCGCGGTCCTGCCGCAGTTCGTCGTGGCCGGGACGTCGACGGCCGCGCAGGTCCTGGCCCTCGGCATCGTGGACGTCGTGGCCGGCCTGCTGCTGTGGGCGGTGCTCGTGTCGGTCGGTGCGGGGCTGGGCGCCTGGTTCGCCCGGCCGACCGTGCGCCGGCGGTGGGACCGCGCGACCGGCGGCGTGCTCACCGGGCTCGGCGCGACCCTCGCCACGACCAAGCTCTGACCTCGCCCCGCTGAGCGTGACGTTCTGCAGGTTCGCACCGGCGTGTCGCCTGCAAGACGTCACGCTCAGCGGGGGTGGGATCAGGCGAGGGCCAGGTCGACGGCGGCCTGCACGTGCAGGAGCGTCGTCTGGAACGCCGGTACGGCGAGGTGCGACTGGTCGATCAGGAGCTCGATCTCGGTGCAGCCCAGGATGATGCCCTCGGCTCCGGAGGCGACGAGTCGCTCGACGACGTCGAGGTAGAACGTGCGCGACTCGTCCCGCACGACGTCGAGGCACAGCTCGTCGTAGATGATCTCGCTGACCCGCCGCCGGTCGTCGTCCGAGGGCACGAGCACCTCGATGCCGTGACCTGCGATGCGGTCACGATAGAACGCCTCGTTCATCGTAAAGGCCGTGCCCAGCAGCCCCACGCGACCCACCCCGGCGGCCGTGATCGCCGACGCCGTGGTGTCGGCGATGTGCACGAACGGCACCGTCACCGCCGCCTCGACCGGACCGGCGACGTGGTGCATCGTGTTGGTGCAGAGCACGATCAGCTCTGCACCAGCAGTCTCGAGCCGCGCGGCAGCCGCTGCCAGGCGTACGCCGACCTCGTCCCAGCGCCCAGCCAGCTTGAGCTCCTCGATCTCGGCGAAGTCGACCGACTCCAGCAGGATCCGGGCCGAGTGCAGGCCACCGAGCCGACGCGCGACCTCCTCGTTGGCGAGACGGTAGTACTCGGCCGTGCTGACCCAGCTCATCCCGCCGATGAACCCGATCGTGCGCATCAGCCGATCAGCTCCGTGACGAGGTCGCGCAGGATGCCGAAGCCGTTCTGCGTGAGGATCGACTCGGCGTGGAACTGCACCCCGCGATAGTGCGGACCGGCGACGAGGTGGATGTCGCCGGTGCCCGGATCGGTCTCGACCTCGACGCCGTCGGGCAGCCCCGACGACGGAACGCGCGCCACGAACGTGTTGTAGAAGCCGACGGTCTCGGGGCGGTCCAGCACCGTGAGCCGGCTCTGCGTGCCCTGGAAGACGATGTCCTTGAAAGCAAGGTCGAGGCCGATGGTGTGGCTCAGCACCTGGTGACCAAGACAAACAGCCAGAAAGGGTCGTTCTGCCTCCAACAGGCCGGCGACGAGCCCGTGCAGCACGGCCATCTTGGGGTCGGCGAGATCACGCGGGTCACCGGGTCCCGGCCCGACGACCACGAGGTCGTAGCCGTCGAGGTCACCCTCGGCGTAGACGTCGTGCCGGACGATGTCGGTCGTCATGCCGAGCACCCCGAACACGTGGGACAGCATGTTGACGAAGTCGTCCTCGCCGTCGACGATCACGACCCGCTTGCCGGTGAGCGTGGTCACCGGAGCGGCGCCGGACTGGTCGGTGAGCCAGAACTGGCTGAGTCGCTGGTTGCGCGACCCGAGGGCGATCAGCACCTCGTCCTCACGGGTGAACGCGTCGAAGCCCTCGACCGGCTCGGGTGCCGCGTCGACGAGGCCGAAGGCGCTGAGGATCCCGGAGGCCTTGGCCCACGTCTCCTTGGTCTCGTACATCGCGTCGGAGTCGCGCACGAGCGTCGCGCCGGCGGTGACCTTCAGGTTGCCGTCGAGGTCGACGTCAGCCGTACGGATGAGGATCGGCGCGTCGGCCCGGGGGTTGCCGTCGTCGTCGCGGCCGATCAGCGCTGCCACCGAGGCGTAGTAGCCGCGGCCCTCGGGCTCGTACTTCTTGATCAGCCGGCACGCGTTCTCGACCGGGCTGCCGGTGACCGTCGCCGCGAACATCGAGTCCCGCAGCACCTCGCGCACGTCCCGGTTGGTGCGGCCGGCGAGCAGGTACTCCGTGTGCACGAGGTGCGTCATCGGCTTGAGGTAGGGCCCCAGCACGAGCCCGCCCTCGTGACAGATGTCGCACATCATCTTGAGCTCTTCGTCGACGACCATGAAGAGCTCGTAGATCTCCTTCTCGTCCTGGAGGAAACGCAGCAGCTCGCGCTTGCGATCGGCATGCGTCTCGAGGCCGCGCATGCGGAACGTGCCGCTGATGGGGTTCATCCGCACCTGGCCGTCCTCGACGCTCACGTGCCGCTCGGGGCTCGCGCCGATCAGGTAGCGGTCGCCCGTGAAGATGCAGAACGTCCAGAACGCCCCCCGCTCGCGCTCCAGGAGCCGGCGGAAGACGGTCAGCGCTCCCGCGTGGCCCCAGTCGGCGACCTTGGCCCGGTAGTGCCGGCCGATCACGAGGTTGGCCCCCTCGCCCTGCCCGATCTCCTCGTCGATGATCGTCCGGACGAGATCAGCGTACGCGTCGTCGGTCGACTCGAACCCGCCGCGGTCGGCGAACTCGATCGGCTCGTCGGGCAGCAGGTCCAGCAGCTCGGTCAGCGGCATCTCGGCGCTGAAGGCCGCCTCGATCGCGCTCAACGGCGTGCCGTCCTGGTGGGCCTCGAAGCCGCGCTCGCGCACCTGGGCGTACGGCACCAGCACCACGTGGTCCCAACCAGCGTCGCTCCCCGGCACCAACGGGATGTCGGACAGCCGGTCGAGGTCGGTGCGGGGACCACCGATGAGCGTCACGGTGTCGGAGTCGCGGACGCGGATCAGGGCGAACGCCGGCTGGGCGAGCAGGTCGTCGAGCTGGGTCATGAAGGTTCCTTGGAGAAGTCTCGACCGGCCAAGACACAAAATGCCCAGAGCCGGCGAGGCGGTCTGGGCACGAGTCGACAGTCCACCTACAGGTGGAGCCACCAGCTGGCGGTCTGAGCTGTCATGGCACGAGCCTAGCGCAGGCGAGCGCAGGTCCCAGAGTCGGCGGCGGTCGTTCCCAAGCAAGTCGGCGTGAGTGACGACGACTGAAGCCCTCGAGGGTCTTCTGAGTCACCGTCACCCCGACCGCGATCGGTTGACGGCGATTTCCCGGCACTCTCGAGCCTCGCGTGGCATGATCAACCGCGACAGCGTGACAGGGGACACACTCATGAAGACATTCGTACGCATCGTTGCAGCCTTGCTGCTCGCCGGAACCGTGTCGTTGGTCGGCACCGGGACGGCCCAGGCGGCCACGCCGACGTGGGCGTCGGTCAGCACCGGCACCTCACACACGTGCGCCATCGCCACGACGGGGGCGTTGTACTGCTGGGGCTGGAACGAGTACGGCCAGCTCGGCATCATCGGCGACGACCGGGTCACTCCGAAGCAGGTCGGTACCTCGACCGGCTGGACCAGCGTCAGCGCGGGGTTCGGCCACACCTGCGCCCGCTACAAGACCGGATCGATCTACTGCTGGGGCTACAACCAGTTCGGCCAGCTCGGACTCGGCGACGACGACGACCGCGCCACCCCGAAGAAGGTCGGCACCTCGACCAGCTGGACCGCCGTCACCACCGGAGCCAACTTCACCTGCGCCCGGCACAAGACCGGATCGATCTACTGCTGGGGACTCAACAACAGCTATCAGCTCGGGCAGGGCCTCGGCGACGTCACCCAGCGGGAGGTCCCCACCAAGGTCGGCACCTCGACCGCCTGGGTCAGCCTCGACAGCGGTGACGGCCACACCTGCGCCCGCAAGAAGGTGGGGTCCCTCCACTGCTGGGGCTCCAACGGCTCCGGCCAGCTGGGCCAGAACGACGAGGCGACGCACTACGAGCCCGAGCAGGTCGGCAGCTCCACGAGCTGGGCGAGCGTCAGTGCCGGCGGCAACCACACCTGCGCCCGTCACGAGAGCGGATCGCTCTACTGCTGGGGATACAACGGTTCCGGTGAACTCGGGCTCAACGACAAGAACAAGCGCGACGTGCCGGTCAAGGTCGGGACGTCCAAGAGTTGGACCTCCGTCTCCTCAGGGCAGCAGCACACGTGCGCCCGCTACAGCACCGGGGCGCTCTACTGCTGGGGCTACAACGGGTTCGGGCAGCTGGGCCTCAACGACGACGACAACCGTGACGTGCCGACCAAGGTCGGCAGCTCCACCAGCTGGAAGAGCGTCAGCGGGGGCGGCAACCACACGTGTGCGCGGTACTCGACCGGGGCGCTGTACTGCGCTGGCTACAACGAGCGGGGCCAGCTCGGCAACGGCGACTTCGACCCGCGCGACACGCTGACCAAGGTCGGCTGACGCCGGGCATCGCACCAGGAGGACCACATGAGGAACGTCGTGCGTGCCGCGGCCGCGCTCGTGCTCGCCGCGGGCGTGTGCCTGGTCGGGATCGGCTCGGCATCGGCCGCGACCCCGCAGTGGCGCTCGGTCTCGGCGAGCACCAACCACACCTGCGCCATCTCGACCAGCAACGCGCTGTACTGCTGGGGCGACAACTCCGACGGCCAGCTCGGGTTGGGTGACAACGACGGCCACGACAAGCCGACGCGAGTCGGCTCGTCCAGCAGCTGGACCAGCGTCGGCACCGGCTACAACAGCACCTGCGCGCGGCACGCGAGCGGATCGCTCTACTGCTGGGGCAACAACGCCGACGGCCAGCTGGGTCTCGGCGACCAGGACGAACGTGATCGGCCCACGAAGGTCGGGACGTCGACGAGCTGGACCGCTGTGGCCATGGGCGAGGCTCACACCTGCGCACGCCACACGTCGGGCTCGCTCTACTGCTGGGGCCTCAACAGCGACGGCGAGCTCGGCGTGGGCGATCAGGACGGCCGCCTGAAGCCCACCAAGGTCGGCACGTCCTCGAGCTGGGTCAGCGTCGCGGCGGGCAGCTACCACACCTGCGCGACGAGCACGTCGGGCTCGCTCTACTGCTGGGGCTATGGTGGCGACGGCCAGCTCGGGCTGGGCAACACGGACAGCCGGAAGAAGCCGACACGGGTCGGCTCGTCCAGCAGCTGGGAGCGTGTCGACGTCGGGGGCCGGTTCAGCTGCGCCGGGCACAGCTCCGGCTCGCTCTACTGCTGGGGTGACAACCAGATCGGTCAGGTCGGCATCGGGTTCGGCCTGATCGCGCACACCCCCAAGAAGGTCGGCACCTCGACGAGCTGGACCAAGACCGGTCTTGGCGACTATCACAGCTGCGCGATCCGCTCTGCCGGGTCGCTCTACTGCTGGGGCTACAACGAGTACTCCCAGCTCGGGCTCGGAGACGGGTCAGCCCGCGACGTGCCGACGAGGGTCGGTGCCTCCACGAGCTGGCGGTCGGTCAGCGCCGGGACCCTGCACACGTGCGCCGTTCACGCCTCGGGTGCCCTCTACTGCTGGGGCAACAACGAGCACGGCAAGCTCGGCACCGGCGACACCGACATCCGACTGAAGCCGACCCGCATCGGCTGACGCTGAGCGGTGCCCGGGTCGGTCCTCGTGCTGACCCGGGCACTGCCATGCTGGCGACATGGAGATTGATGTCGACCTGATCCGTCGCGACCTCGCTCAGATCGTCAACATCCCGAGCGTCGGCGGCTCCGACGCCGAGGTCGCCGTTCAGCGGTGGTGCGCAGCGACGCTGACGGGTCTCGGGCTGGATGTCGACCAGTGGACGCTTGACCTGGACGAGCTGCGAGCTGACCCGGACTACCCGGGCGAGGAGGTCGACCGTGCTGAGGCCCTCGGCTGCGTGGGCGTCAGCGGTCCCGGCACACCGGCCCTGATCCTCAACGGCCACGTCGACGTCGTGCCGCCCGGGGACGCCGAGACCTGGGCCAACGCCGACCCGTGGCTCCTCCGTGAGAAGGACGGGACCTGGTACGGCCGCGGCGTCTGCGACATGAAGGGCGGAGTCGTCGCGATCATCGCGGCGGCCCGCGCCGTCAGCGGCATCGAGCTGGCGCGGCCATTCGCGATCCACACCGTGATCGGCGAGGAGGACGGCGGCCTCGGGACGTACGCCACCCTGCGGCGCGGTCACGTGGGGGACGCGTGCGTCATCGCCGAACCGACTGCCGGTGAGGTGGTGGCTGCCAACGCCGGCTCGCTCACGTTCCGGATCGAGGTCGTCGGACGGGCGACCCACGGCTCGATGCGAGCCACCGGGCACAGCGCGATCACGGCGTTCGAGCTCCTGCATCGCGCGCTCGCCGAGCTCGAGGCCGTACGCAATGCCGCTCCCCCGCATCCGTTCGGCGAGCTGCCGTGGCCGATCAGCGTCGGGGTCCTGCACGCGGGCGACTGGGCCAGCACCGTCCCGGACCTGTTGGTCGCCGAAGGTCGGTACGGCGTGATGCCTGGCGAGTCGTTCGCCGACGCCAAGGCCGCGTTCGAGAACGCGCTCGCCACTGCGGCGGCGCGCGACCCGTGGCTCGCGGACAACCCGCCGACGGTCACGTGGCCCGGTGGCCACTTCGCGGCGGGCCGCCTCCCGGAGGGCGACGCTTTCGGACCTCAGGTCGTCGACGCGGTGATCGCCGCCGGGGAGCCACCACCGTACCTCACGGGCGCGCCCTATGGCTCGGACCTGCGCCAGTACGCGGCGGCGGGCATCCCGACGGTGCAGTACGGGCCGGGTCGCATCGCCGACGCGCACGCCGTCGACGAGCGCGTCGCGATCGACGAGGTCGTCGCCTGCGCACGGGCGTACGCCGAGCTGGTCCTGGCCCGTTGCCGCTAGCGCGGTGACGTCGTGATCGGCGCGAAGTCGGCGACCTCGATGATGCCGCCGGGCTGGAAGCTGACCGGCTGCAGCCCGACCGGCCTGCCGTCGGCGAACGTCACGATCGTCACCTGGGCCTCACGGCGCAGCTTGCTGCCCAGCGCGAACGCGTAGACCGCGCCACCGGTCGAGCCCGTCGTCATGGTCGTGGTCGTCCGGCCGTTGGCACCGGCCACGGTGGTCGGCCCGACCTGCCGGTGGAGATGGCCGGACAGGACGAGGTCGGCGCACCCGGACGCCGCCGCACGGGTCGCCGACGAGGGCGAGTGGACGGCGATGACGCTCACGTCCCCGTCGTCGCAGGTCGCTTTCTGGAGCTGCTCGTCCTGCTGCTTCAGCGACATCGAGTTGGCGGAGGGATCGCCGCTGTAGCCGGCTGTGAGGCCCGAGCTGCGCGGGTCGCTGCTGCCGATGAACCGGACGCCACCGACCGTCACGGGCTCGCCGTCGAGCACCGTGAAGCCCTTGTCCTCCATCTGCTTGCGGACCGTCGGCCCGGTGTCGTGGTTGCCCGCTACGGCCACGACGTCGAAGCCGCGGAACTCCCGCGCCAACGAGTTGATGCTGAACGTCTCCCAGCTCCCGCCGTTGGACGTGTCGTCGCCGAGGTCGATCAGCAGGCGTGCGCCGGCGCGCTCGGCGATGGCGCGAGCCACCGGGTCCATGCCGATGTTGTCGTGCCGGTCGGTCACCACCAGGGCAGTCGTCTCGCCCTCAGCCGGCGTACGCACCTCGGCCGACGCAGCGTTGACGGCCAGCCGACCGTAGAACGACACCGAGGTGCGATAGGTCGCCAGCGCGCCCTCGACGAGCGCGCGGCTCCCCTGGGTGGACGCACCCTGGGCGATCTCGACCTTGTCGAGCACCTGGTCCGACGGCAGCTCGGGGAACACTGCTCCGATCGGCTGCCACGCCGTCTCGTCCGAGCGCGGGCGATCGGGCGCAGCGACCAGCACCAGCGCTGCGACCGTGACCAGCCCGACCCCGACAGCGCCCAGGACCTGGGCACCACGTGGGTGCCGGGCGCTCGCCAGGATCGCGCGACGCCGCGTACGTCCGATGGCTCGCCATGCCAGGACCGCCACGAGGACGGCGAGCAGTGCGGCGCCCGCGGCCCGCATCGCGGCATCGATCAACATCGACACGACCGTCGAGCGGACGGAGGCGATCTCGCCCTGCGGCTGCGCCGCGATCGCGGCGTCCTGGGCGACGAGCTGGTCGAGATCTGTGATCTCGCTGTCACCCAGGCGGATGTCGACGCCCAGCCCCAGGGGTGCCTCCGCCGGCACCCTGATCTGCGGGATCAGCGTGCCGAAGTCGATCCGAGCATGGCCGGTGAAGGTCGGCTGCACCGTTGCGTCGTGCGCCCCGATCACGACCTCGCGCTCACTGTGCACGAACGTCGAGTAGCCGGTCGGCAGCGCCACGCCCACCGCCAGGAGGACGAGCAGGAGGACCTTGAGAGCCCGGGTCATGAGACCCGCGACAACCAGCGGTCCGTCGTGCCGATCGTCGTCAGCAGCTGCGTCGCGCGCGTCAGGACGACGTAGAGGGTACGCCAACCGGCGCTGGACTCGTCGGTGATGCCGTCAGGCTCGACCACGACGACCCCGTCGAACTCCAGACCCTTGGTGTCGAGACCGTCGAGCAGGCGGAGCCGGTCGGGATGCTGATCCAGCAGGCCGGCCAGGTCATCGCCGAGGTCGGCGAGCCGGGCGGTCGGTGCGACGATCGCGACGGTGCCCTCGACCCGGTCGAGGATCTGCTCGGCGGCGCGGTGGACGCCCTCGACGAGCTCACCTGCGGCGACCGTGCGGTGCGCCGGCTGCTCGCCCGTGCGACGTACGGCGTCGGCGAGGTCGGGGTGTGGGACGGCGATCGCCGCGACCTTGGCCGCGAGGTCGTAGATCTCGGCGGAGTTGCGGTAGTTGGTGGAGAGCCGGAAGGCGTGCTCGGGCTTGCCCTCGAGGGCCGCCTTGCGCGCCACGGCCGACTCCTTGGGGTGCGGCCACGAGGACTGCGCCTCGTCGCCGACGATCGTCCAGCTCGCGTAGCGCCCGCGACGGCCGAGCATCCGCCACTGCATCGGAGACAGGTCCTGAGCCTCGTCGACCAGCACGTGGGCGAAGCCGTCGTCCTCGATGCTCTGGGTCGAGCGGAAGCGGTCGTTGCGCACCTCACGCTCACGCCGCTCGAAGCTCATGAGCTGCTTGGGCACGTCCTCGTCGTCACCGTTGGCGACCGGCACCTCGCCGATGACGTAGCGCAGCTCGTCGATCAGCGGCACGTCCTCGATGCTGGGCTCGCCGATCTCCCACGACGCCTTGAGCGCTGCGAGCTCGTCGGCACTGAATGCACCGCGGGCGAGCTCGTCGATGAGCTCGGGCAACGTGCGCCACACGTCGATGGGCTCGACCGGCGGCCACCAGTCCTCGACGAAGTCGACGAATCGGTCGTCGGTCGTGACGGTCTCGACGAACTCCTCCTCGCCCTTCTCGAGCGCTCGCTCGCCCTCGACCTGCGCCCACAGCGCGTCGACCAGCGCGGCCGGAGCCTTGACGTAGGCGCGGTTGCGCTTGCCACCCGACAGCAGGTTGCGGCGGATGCGCTCGAGCTGATGGCCGTCGAGCCGAAGGACATCGTCCTTGTAGAAGTAGCGGAGCTCGGTGGGCGATCCCGGCGCCGGCGCTGCTGCCGCCCGGGAGAGGAACGCCGTCATGCGCGACGAGCCCTTGGCCGCCGCGGCGACCGGCTCGTCATGGCGCGCGGCGCGCAGACCGTCGACGACCTCGCCGAGCGACCGAAGCGTCACGCTGGTCTCACCGAGGCTCGGCAGCACGCGCTCGATGTAGTTCATGAACACCGTCGAGGGTCCGACGACGAGCACGCCACCGGACTCGAAGCGGCGACGGTCGGTGTAGAGCAGGTAGGCCGCGCGGTGCAGCGCGACGACCGTCTTGCCGGTGCCCGGGCCACCGCCGATCGTGGTGGCGCCGCGGCTGGGGGCGCGGATCGCCTCGTCCTGCTCCTTCTGGATCGTTGCGACGACGGAGTGCATCGAGCTGTCGCGCGCTCGGGTCAGGCTCGCGAGCAGGGCGCCCTCGCCGATGACGACCAGGTCGTCGGGGGCGTTGTCGGCGTCGAGGAGGTCGTCCTCGATGCCGATGACCGTGTCGTTGGCGCAGCGCAGGACCCTGCGGCGTACGACACCGGCCGGTTCCTGCGCCGTGGCCTGGTAGAAGATCGCGGCAGCCGGCGCCCGCCAGTCGATGAGCATGATCTCGCGATCGGCGTCGCGCACGCCGATGCGGCCGATGTAGCGCGACTCGCCGTCGAGCATGTTGAGGCGACCGAACACGAGGCCGTCATGAGCCGCGTTGAGCGCGGAGAGCCGGAGCGAGGCCTGGTAGACCATGGCGTCCCGCTCGACGAGACCACCTTCGTTGCCCACGTGGCCACGCGCCATCCCCTCGACGACGAGGGACTGCGCGACCTTGGCGGACGCGTCGAGACGCTCGTACACGGAGTCGACATAGGCCTGCTCCGCGTCGATCTCGCGCTGTTCCGCGTTGTTCGAGCTCACCAGACTCCTTTTTCGCCCTAGAGAACTCACAAGTCTATTGCGTCGTCGAAATATTCCGCAGGCAGTTGTCCGGTGTGCGGGCACGCGTCGCGACCGGTTGACCGACTTGGCGCAGCGCCCGGCGTGGCACTCCCGGATTGCTCGGCGCGAACCCGGGCGACAGGTCATACTGGGGCCCTGGACCCGGCGTGAGGAAGACGATGGCAGGCGGCTGGCGCGTGACGGCACGAATGGTGGCGACCGCCGTCGCTGCCGCAGCGGTATCCCGGGCAGCTGAGTCGATGCGCAGGCTGGTCGCTGAGGCTGCTCCGGCACCTGAGCTCGAACGTCCGGCAGCGCCCGGCCCGCCTCGTGCGCCCGCACGATTGACGGTCGTGGCACCGACGCCGGAGACCTCGCCAGGTGAGGACCGCATCATCGCCGCGCAGGCCGGCCCGCCTCACGAGTTCGGCCCGATCCCCCTCGTCGCGCCGTCGCACGGCATCGGGTTCAGGTCCGAGCCGCGGCGCCGCGAGCCGGCCGCCGAGATGCCGGTCATCTCGCGCCCCTCGAGCGACGAGCCCCACGACCGCGAGTCCGTCGCCCCCGCCGCGCCCGTCATCATGCCCAAGTCCGTACGCACGGCGGCCGCCTTCGTGCAGGACCTCGACGAGGATCCTGAGCAGGATCCCGAGGTTCCGGCGGCAGAAGCCGAGACCGCTGACGTCGAGGGGCCGGCACAGCACGACCGCGACGACGAGCCGGAGTCCGACGACGATCGGGACGAGGGAGAGACCGGGCAGGAGCAGCACAGCCCGGTCGTCGAGCTGGAGCCGCTGCGTTCACTGCACCTGACGACGCCCGCCGACGACGAGCCGGACCTCGAGCCGCCCCCGCTGGACAACGACCTCGTGGATCCCGTCGAGGTCGAGCCGGAACCCGAGCCCGAACCCGAGCCGGAACCCGAGCCCGAATTCGAGCCCGAGCCCGAGCCAGAGGCACCTCCGGTTGCCGAGAAGCCCCGCGAGAAGAACACGAAGGACAAGCGCAGGGCCGCCAAGCAGAAGCCCGAGAAGAAGGGCAAGCACCGCCGCCACACCGCAGCGATCAGTGGAACGGTCCAGAGCTCGCGCGGCCGCGGGCTGCGCGGCATGCAGGTCACGGTGCTGGACGACAAGGAACGCGCGGTCGCCACGGCGGTCTCGGGCACCGGTGGCGCGTTCGTCGTCGAGGAGCTTCCGGCCGGCACCTACCGGCTGGTCGCGGACGACGAGGCTGACGGCGACTTCGCACCGGGATGGCACGGCGGGCGGTCCTTCGCCAAGGCCGACACGATCAAGGTCAAGCACGGCAAGACTCGCCGCAAGGTCGGCGTGACGCTCGTGTCGACGGCCTCGATCGATCTCGACGTCGACGTCCGCAAGAAGAAGGCCGTCGTCGACGTCACCGTGACCGAGCGCGCGACCGGCGCCCCTGCGACCGGGTCGGTCACGGTCTCGACCAAGCTGTTCAGCACCGAGCTCCCCCTCACCGACGGCGGCACCGCGATCACGCTGTTCGGCTCGGCCAAGGGCTCACCGGCGTTGAGCAAGAAGGTCACGGTCGACTACTCGGGCGACAAGCACATCCGCCCGGGTTCAGCGCGAGCCAAGCTGCGCTGACTCAGGCCGGGTCGAGGATCCGCTTGAGGAACTGCCTCGTACGCTCCTCGCGCGGGTCCGCGATGACCTGGGCACTGGGTCCGCGCTCGACGACGGCACCCTCGTCGAGGAACAGCACCTGGTCGGCCACGTGCTCGGCGAAGCGGATCTCGTGCGTGACGAGCACCGTGGTCCAGCCCTCTGCTGCCAGGTCCTTGATGACCGACAGCACCTCGCCGACGAGCTCGGGGTCGAGCGCCGACGTGGGCTCGTCGAAGAGCATGACGCGGGGCTTCAGTGCCAGGGCCCGGGCGATGCCGACCCGCTGCTGCTGACCGCCCGAGAGCTGGAACGGGTGCTGGTCGATCTTGTCGCTGAGTCCGACCTGCTCGAGCAGCGCCCTGGCGTCAGCGACGGCCTCCTCGAGCGGGCGCTTCTGCACCTGGACCGGTCCCTCGATGACGTTCTGCAGCACGGTCTTGTGGGGGAACAGGTTGTGTGCCTGGAACACCATGCCGCTCTGCGCCCGCAGCTCAGCCACCTGTTGCCTGACGGAGGAACCCTTCTCGGGCAACGTGCCGAAGTCGACCTCGACGTCGTCGATGCGGATCGTGCCGGCGTCCGGCCGCTCGAGGACGTTGAGCGACCGCAGGATCGTGGTCTTGCCCGAGCCCGAGGGGCCGATCAGGACCGTCGTGCTGCCGGCGGCGACGTCGAGGTCGATGCCGCGGAGCACGTGGTTGTCGCCGAACGACTTCTGGATGCCCCTCGCGCGTACGCGGAGGTTGCCCATGTCGCTGCTGGTCTGCTGCATGTCGGTCATCTGGCCACGAACCTGTTCAGTCGGGTCTCGAGTCTGCCTTGGATCGTGGAGAGGCCCACGCACATGACCCAGTAGTAGAGCGCCGCCACGCAGTAGAGGGGGAGGTACGCGTTGCTGTTGGCGGCGGCGAACTGGGCCTGGCGGGTCAACTCGGTCACGGTGACGACCGCGAGCAGCGAGGTGTCCTTGAGCAACGAGATCAAGGTGTTCGACAGCGGGGGAACCGCGGTCCGGGCGGCCTGGGGGAAGATGATGCGCCGATGGGTCTGCCAATAGCCCATGCCGACCGTCGACGCCGCCTCGAACTGGCCCTTGGGAACCGACAGGATCGCCGATCGGACCACCTCGGCCGCGTAGCCGCCCACGTTGAGGCTCAGGGCCAGGATCGCCGAGGTCCACGGCGAGAACTTGATGCCGATCTCGGGCAGGCCGAGGAAGATGATGAAGAGCTGCACGAGCAGCGGCGTGCCTCGGATGATCGAGATGTACGCCTTCGCGATCGCGCTGAGGACGCGGTTGCCGGAGATCCTGGCCAGGGCCGCCCCCACCGCGAGGACCAGCCCGAACGCGAAGCTGATGAACGTGATCGGGATCGTGACGAGCAGGGCCTTCCTGAGCATCGGCCAGGCCGCGTCCTGGATGACCTCGGTGTCGCTGCGCACCGCCCGGCCGCCGGACACGTCGACGTCGCCCGCGTTCTCGACCGTGACGTCGGTCTTGAAGTACTTCTCCGAGATCTTGGCGAGCGTGCCGTCGGCCTTGAGCTCGGCCAACGCCTTGTTGGACTCCTCGAGCAGCGGGTCGCCCTTGCGGAACGCCAGGACCTGCTCGCTGACCTCGTCGCCGGCGTTGCCGACGATCTCGATGTCGTCCTTGCCGGTCGTGTTGAGGTAGTCGAGCGCCGCGATGTTGTCGTTGATCAGCAGGTCGGCCCGCCCCTGCACCACGAGGGCGGCGGCCTGCGAGAACCCCTCGACGGCCTGGATCTTGGCGCCGGCCTTGCGAGCCACGTCCGCCCAGCTCGTGGTGATCGACTCAGCGGCGGTCTTGCCCTTGATGTCGGCGAGGGTCTTGATGCCCTTGGTGCCCTTCTTGACCACGATGACGCCGCGCGAGTAGGTGTACGTCGTGCCGAGGCCGTACTTGGCGTCGCGCTCGGGGTTGAAGGTGACCTGGTTGGCGATGACGTCGATGCGGTCGGCCTCGAGCGCGGTGAAGATCGCGTCGAACGTCGTCTCGACGAACTCGAGACGCCACCCGGCCTTCTTGGCGACGGCCTTGATGACCTCGATGTCGAAGCCCGTGAGCTCGTCGGTCTCGGCGTCGTGGAACGAGAACGGCGGATAGACACCTTCGGTGCCCACGCGCACGACGGGCCGATCGTCGCCGGCCTGTGTCAGGTGCGTCGCGGCAGCGGTGGCGCTGCCGGGCAGCACGATCATCCCCACGAACGCCAGGACGAGCACCCTCACGGCATGGCGCATTGCGTCTCCTCTGTGGTGGTCCACCGAGGGTTTCCCCGATAGACGTGACAGTAGCCCTGATTCAGCCGGCCTGCCGATGTCTCGCAGGGCGGACTCGAGGCGGGCGTCCTCGGCGAGCACCGAGACAGACCAGGTGCAGCTGGGTCTGACCGACGGGCTAGCCCTTCTTGGCGAGGAACGCGCTCATGGCCTCACGGGCCTCGTCGCTGCCGAACAGCTCGGCCGACGTCGCCGCGACCTCGTCACCGAAGGCGTCGATGCGGGCCACCAGGTCGCGGTTGAGGATGCGCTTGCTCTCGCGCAGGCCTTGCGGGTAGGCCTTGCAGAGGTCGGTGAGCACCCGTGCGACCTCGGCCTCGAGTTCCGCGTCGGGGACGGCACGGGTGACGAGGCCGACCTCCGCGGCCTCTGCTGCGTCGAACTTGCGTGCGGTGAGGAACAGGTCGGCCGCCGCGCGATCGCTGAAGCGCGGGATGAGGCTGAGGGAGATGATCGCCGCCGCGAGTCCCAGACGTACCTCCGTCAGCTGGAACGTCACCGACTCGGCCGCGATGACGAGGTCCGCGGCACCGACGATGCCGAGACCGCCGGCGCGTACGGGGCCCCCGAGCTCGACGACGACCGGCTTGGCAGCGGTGGCGATCTGCCGCTGCAGGGCGACGATCGCCGCGGCGCCCTCGGCCATGCCGCCGCTGATCGCCTCGGTCATGTCGGCTCCGGAGCAGAACACCGGACCGGCCGAGCGGACGAGGATCGCCTTGACGGCTGGATCGGCGTCCGCCGTCGCGAGGTGGGCGGCGAGCTCGGTGACGAGCTGCCGGCTCAGGGCGTTGCGGTTGGCCTCGCTGTCGAGCGAGACGGTGGCCACCTGCTCGGCCACCTCGAGGTGCACCAGCTCGGTCATGGGTCTCCTTCCGCTCCGCTGGGAGTGACGTTCTGCAGGCTGCGACCGGCGTGTCGCCGGCAGAAGGTCACGCTCAGCGGGGGTTGCTAGTAGGACTTGGGGAGGCCCAGGGAGAACTGGGCGATGAAGTTGAGCACCATCTCCTTGCTGACCGGTGCGATGCGCGACAGGCGCGAGCCGGCGAGCATCTGCACCAGACCGTACTCGTTGGCCAGGCCGTTGCCGCCGTGCGTCTGGATCGCGCGGTCGACGGCGTTGCACACGGCCTCGCCCGCGGCGTACTTCGCCATGTTCGCGGCCTCGCCCGCACCCATGAAGTCGCCGGCGACGTAGAGCGCTGCCGCCTTCTGGGTCATGAGCCTGGCCATCTCGATCTCGATGAACGTCTGCGCCAACGGGTGCGCGATCGCCTGGTGCGAGCCGATCGGCGCCTTCCAGACCTGGCGCTGCTTGGCGTACTCGCACGCCTTGGCCAACGCGAGGCGCGCCGTGCCGGTCGCGAACGCGGCGCCCATGATGCGCTCGGGGTTGAGCCCGGCGAACAGCTGGTCGATGCCGGCGTCCTCGCTGCCGATCAGGGTGTCGGCGGGCACGCGGACGTCGTCGAAGAACAGCGTGAACTGCTTCTCCGGCGACGTGATCCCCATGTCGATCTCCTGATGGGTGAAGCCCTCGGCGTCGGTCGGCACGAGGAACAGCGCGGGCTTGAGCTTGCCGGTGCGGGCGTCCTCGGTGCGGGCGACGACCAGCACGTGGCTGGCCTCGTCGACGCCGGAGATGTACGTCTTGGTGCCCTTCAGGCGCCAGCCGTCGTCCTCCCGGTAGGCCGTCGTGATGATCTGGTGCGAGTTCGACCCGGCGTCGGGCTCGGTGATCGAGAACGCGAACGTCGAGGTGCCGTCGGCGAGACCGGGCAGCCAGCGCTCCTTCTGCTCCTGGGTCCCGTACTGGGCGATGATCGTGCCGACGATCGCCGGCGACACGACCATCAGCAGCAGCGGGCTCCCGGCCGCGGCGAGCTCCTCGCAGACCGCTGCCAGGTCACCGATGTCGCCACCGCCGCCGCCGAACTCCTCGGGGACCGCGACTCCGAGATAGCCGAGCTTGCCGGCCTCGTCCCAGAGCTCGGTGGTCTTGCGGCCCTCCTGCGCAGCCTTCTCGAAGTAGTCGCGCCCGTACTTCGCGCCGAGGTCGGCCACGGCCTTGCGGAGCGCCAGACGTTCGTCAGACTCGGTGAAGCTGTTCATGACTCTTCCCCCACTTCGTTCGTTGAGCTCGCCGCGATGACGGCGAGGACGGCGCCGGACTCGACCTGCGCGCCGGGCGCGACCGAGAGTCCGGACACGACGCCGTCGGTCGGCGCCGTGATGGTGTGCTGCATCTTCATGGCCTCGAGGACGACCACGACATCGCCCTTGGTGACGTGCTGCCCGTCGGCGACGGCGACGCTGATGACCGAGGCGGGCATCGGCGCGAGGAGGGACCCCTCGGCCACGACGTCCGCCGGGTTCACGAACGTCGGCACGGGGGTCAGCGTCAGAGAGCCTTGGGGCCCGTCGACGTCGACCCAGCTCTCACCCACCGCGACTCCGTACGTCTGGAGGATGCCGTCGTCGTCGACCACGACCCGCGTCGGCGAGGCCTCGACGACGGTCACGCCGTCGAGGTCGTGCTGCGCGAGACCCGCGGAGTAGGAGACCGTGATGTCGCCGACGTACGTGCGGGTGCGGGGCTGGCTCGGGACGTTGCGGAACGCGGTGGGGATGCGGCTCAGCACCTTCGCGTTCGCCGTGGCCGTGCTCGCTTCGGCGAGAGCCGCCGCGAGTGCCATCAGGCGGACGGCCCGGTCGTCGAGCCGCGGCTGCGACCACTCGGTGAGCCGCTCGTCGAGCAGCGCCGTGTGCACGCGTGCGGCGACGAACTCCTCGTCGGCGAGGATCGAGCGCAGGAAGTCGAGGTTGGTCGAGACGCCGTGGATGCGGGTGCGCCGGAGGGCGTCGCCCAGCTTGCGGACAGCCGTCGCTCGATCGGCCCCGTGCGCGACGACCTTGGCGATCATCGCGTCGTAGTGGATGCCGACGACCGATCCCGCCTCGACCCCCGCGTCGACGCGCACGCCGGCCGGGACCTCGAACGTACGGACCGTGCCGGTCTGGGGCTGCCAGTCGTCGGCCGGGTCCTCGGCATAGAGCCGCACCTCGACCGCATGGCCGTGCGGACCTGCGGGCTCGTCCCCGAGCTGGGCGCCCTCGGCGACCCGGACCTGCTCGGCGACCAGATCGACGCCGAACACCTCCTCGGTGACGGGGTGCTCGACCTGGAGCCGGGTGTTCATCTCGAGGAACCAGACCGTGCCGGTGTCGAGGTGCGCGTCGGCGACGAGGAACTCCACGGTGCCGGCGCCGACGTAGTCGACGGCCTTGACCGCTGCCCGAGCCGCGTCGTGCAGCGTCGCGCGCACGGGATCGCTGACCGCCGGCGCGGGAGCCTCCTCGACGACCTTCTGGTGTCGACGCTGGATCGAGCAGTCCCGGTCGCCGACGACCCAGCAGGTGCCATGGGTGTCGGCCATGACCTGCACCTCGATGTGGCGCGCGGTCGGCAGGTAGGGCTCGACGAACACCGTGGCGTCGCCGAACGTCGAGAGCGCCTCGGCGCCGGCCGCCGCGAGCTCGCCCTCGAGGTCGGCAGCATCCGTGACGACCCGCATGCCGCGGCCGCCGCCGCCCGCGGAGGCCTTGACCAGCAGCGGGAAGTCGTCAGGCGTCGCCGTCGACGGGTCGACCTCGAGGATCGGCACGCCGCCTGCGGCCATGAGCTCCTTGGCCCGGATCTTGGAACCCATGGCGTCGATCGTCTCGGGCGCCGGCCCGATCCAGGTCAGACCGGCCTCGACGACGCTGCGGGCGAACTCGGCGTTCTCGGACAGGAAGCCGTAGCCGGGATGGATCGCATCGGCTCCGGCCTTGAGTGCTGCCGCGACGACGAGGTCCCCGCGCAGGTAGGTGTCGGCCGGGGAGCTGCCGGGCAGCCGCACGGCGACGTCGGCCTCGGCGACGAAGGGCGCCCCGGCATCGGCGTCGGAGTGCACCGCGACGGTCGTGATGCCCAGCTCGCGGCACGTGCGGAAGACCCGGCGGGCGATCTCCCCCCGGTTCGCGACGAGGATGGACGTGATCATGGGCGGAACACTCCGTATCCCTTGGCGCCCTCGACGGGGCGGGTGTTGATGGCGCTCAGGCAGATGCCGAGGATCGTGCGAGTGTCACGTGGGTCGATCACCCCGTCGTCGTAGAGCATCCCGGACGTGAAGTAGGCCAGGGACTCCTTCTCGATCTGCTCCTCGACGAAGGCACGCATCGCCTTGTCGCCCTCCTCGTCGTACGGCTGGCCCTTCGCCTCGGCGGCGCCGCGCGCCACGATCGAGATGACGCCGGCGAGCTGGGCCGGACCCATGACGGCGGACTTGGCGTTGGGCCAGCTGAACATGAACCGCGGGTCGTACGCCCGGCCGCTCATGCCGTAGTGCCCGGCACCGTAGGACGCGCCGATCACGACCGACAGGTGCGGGACGGTCGAGTTGGACACCGCGTTGATCATCTGCGCGCCGTGCTTGATGATGCCGCCCTGCTCGTACTCCGCACCGACCATGTAGCCCGTCGTGTTGTGCAGGAACAGCAGGGGCGTGTCGGTCTGGTTGGCGAGCTGGATGAACTGCGTCGCCTTCTGCGCCTCCTCGCTGAACAGCACGCCCTGAGCGTTGGCAAGGATGCCGATCGGGTGGCCGTGCAGCTGGGCGAAGCCCGTCACGAGGGACGAGCCGTAGAGCGGCTTGAACTCGTCGAACTCCGACCCGTCGACGATGCGGGCGATGACCTCGCGCGGGTCGAACGGGATCTTGAGGTCGGTCGGCACGATGCCAAGCAGCTCCTCAGGGTCGAGCACGGGCTCGGCGTACGTCGGCGCCGGCGTGGCTCCGCGCTTGCGCCAGTTGAGCCGCCGGACGATCGACCGCCCGATGCGGATGGCGTCGAGCTCGTCGACGGCGAGGTAGTCGGCCAGTCCGGACGTGCGGGCGTGCATCTCCGCCCCGCCCAGCGACTCGTCGTCGGACTCCTCGCCCGTCGCCATCTTGACCAGCGGGGGCCCGCCGAGGAACACCTTGGCGCCCTCCTTGACCATGACGACGTAGTCGCTCATGCCGGGGACGTACGCACCGCCGGCCGTCGAGTTGCCGAACACCAGGGCGACGGTCGGCCGACGGTCGGCGCTGGCGCGGGTGATGCCGCGGAACGAGCCGCCGCCGGGGATGAAGATGTCCTTCTGGGTCGGCAGGTCAGCGCCACCGGACTCGACCAGGTTGATCGTCGGCAGGCCGCACTCGTGGGCGATCTGCGCCGCGCGATGGCCCTTCTTGAGGGTGCTCGGGTTGGTCGAGCCGCCCTTCACCGTCGGGTCGTTGGCCACGATCATGCACTCGACGCCCTCGACCACGCCGATGCCCGTCACGAGCGAGGCGCCGACGGCGAAGTCGGTGCCCCACGCCGCCAGGGTCGACAGCTCGAGGAACGGCGAGTCGGGATCGACCAACAGCTCGATGCGCTCGCGCGCCGTCAGCTTGCCGCGGGCATGGTGGCGCTCGACGTAGCGCTCGCCGCCGCCGGCCAGCGCCGCGGCGTGCTGCTCCGCGAGGTCGGCGAGTCGCTCGAGCATGAGGGCTCGGTTGGTCTCGTACGTTGCCGACGTGGTGTCGACCTGGGTCGTGGTCATGAAGCCTTCCCGATCGTGAGGTCGAGTGAGAGGTCGAGGTGGCGGGCGTGACGGTCGGCGGCTGCGCGCAGCAGCGCCTGAGCTGGGGGTTCTGCATCGACGAGCAGCGTGATCTCCACGGCGACGTTGCTGCGCTTCACGGTCGCCTGCCAGGCGCCCAGGACGAATCCGTCGATCGCGACGACGTGCCGGTGGAAGAATCCTTCGGGCGGCTCGACATCGAAGGCGGCCGCGAGGGTCGAGCGGTCGCGATAGGCGATGAAGTACTCGTCGTAGTTGGGGAGCAGGTGGGCGCTGGCACCGGCGTCCGTCGCGTCGTCTTGGTCGAGCGCCCAGTACGTACGACCGTCGAGCTCCTCGTGCGACGCGCCCGAGTCGGCCAGGGCACGGCTCGCCTCGGCCTTGGTCAGCCCTGACCACCAGGCGAGGTCCTCGACGAGGGCCGGGCCGTGGCCGGCGAGGTAGCGGGCGGCGAGCATCGCGGCAGCCTCGTCGCGATCGACCGCCGCGGCGCTCGGCAGCCGGTCCGCCGCGAGCGCGTACGTGTGCTGCTTGCCTTGCATGGCTCCGCTGACGATCACCCCGTCGATCTCAGCGCTCATCAGGATGTAGCCCATCCGCACGCCGTCCTCGCCGAGCCGCTTCCCGAGCTCGGTGCGGGTCAGGTGCGCGCCATCGGCCAGTGCAGCGACGAGCGCCTCGGTCGTCCGGCCACGGGTGGCCTCGTCGAGATCCAGCTTGGTGTACATCGAGGTGTTGGCGACATGGACCCGGTGCGCGGTCGCGGCCATCAGCCACGGCAGGTCCTCGGCGCGCACGACGTGCCACGTCGGCCGCATGACGTGCGTCCGGACGAGATGGCCTGCGGCACAGGCGGCGTCGACGTCGGAGCGAGTGCATTCGGCGGTCCGCTGGCCGATGGCCCAGGCAGCGCCGGCGTAGTCCTGGGCCTGCACCGCGCACAGCCGCCAGACGACCTGCTCGGGCGACCCGGCGGGCTCACCGACGAGGTGCTGGTTGCGGAGACGGCGCTGGCGGATCGACATCAGTACCCCAGCAGCTTCGCGGCCAGGTCGTTGAGGACCTCGGTGGCCCCGCCGCCGATGCCGAGGATGCGGGCATCACGGTAGTGCCGATCGATCTCCGACTCGCGCATGTAGCCCATGCCGCCGAAGATCTGGACGGCTTCGGACACGACCCACTCGCACGCCTCGACCGCTTGGTTCTTGGCCAGCACCGCATCGAGGATCACAGCCGGATCCGTGGCGTCACCGGCGACCGCCCGCTCGACCGCCTGGCGGGTCAGGGCCCGCGCGGCCGACGTGCGGCGGTGCATGTCGACGAGCTTGTGCCGGACGACCTGGCGCGCGATGAGCGGCTTGCCGAACGTCTCGCGCTCCCGGGCGTACGCCACGGCGAGATCGAGCGAGCGCTGCGCCGTCGAGTACGCCTGCACCGCCAGGCTCAGCCGCTCGCTGACGAACTGCTGCATCACCAGGACGAACCCGCCGTCGACCTCGCCCACGACGTGGGCTGCCGGGACGCGGACGCCGTCGAAGCTCAGCTCGGCGGTGTCGGAGCAGTGCCAGCCCATCTTCTTGAGCGGCCGCGCGACCGCGAACCCCGGCGTGCCCTTGTCGATGACCAGCAGGCTGATGCCGCCGTAGCCCTCGCCACCCGTGCGCACCGCCGTCGTCACGAAGTCGGCACGGACGCCCGAGGTGATGAACGTCTTGGCGCCCTCGACCACGAAGTCGTCACCGTCGCGGACCGCCTTGGTCCGGATGTTGGCGACGTCCGACCCGCCACCGGGCTCGGTGATGCCGAGCGAGCCGATGAGCTCCCCGGCGAGCGTCGGGCGGACGTAGCGGTCGATCAGGTCGGTGTTCGCGGACGCGACGATGTGCGGGAGCGCGATGCCGTGGGTGAACAGGGCCGCGATCAGCCCCGTCGAGCCGCCGGCCTGCAGCATCGCCTCGGTGACGATCGCCGAGTCGATCAGGTCGCCGCCCTGTCCACCGACGTCCTCGGGGAACGCGACACCGAGCAGCCCTGCCTCCGCGGCCTTGCGGTGCAGCTCGCGGGGCACCTCGCCGGCGTCCTCCCAGGCAGGGAGGTGCGGGACGACCTCCTTCTCGGTGAAGGAGGTGACCATCTCGCGCAGCGCCCGGCGCTCGGGAGTGTCCCAGGCGTTCACAGCGCCGCCTCGGCCACCGCGGCGGGCAGCAGGGTTGCCGGGATGGCGCAGTCACGCGCCCGCAACCACTCGCCGACTGCCTTGGCTTGGGGGTCGAGACGGGTCGACGACGCCACGCCCTCGCCCAGCAGTCCGTGGATCACGACGTTGACCGCCGCGAGGTTGGGCAGGGGGTGGATCTCGATGTCGAGCGTCGCCGCCTCGCGAAGCAGCTCGCGCACCGTGGCCTCGTCGAGGAAGCTCACGAGCCAGGCATAGGCGTCGTCACGGGCCGGATGATCGGCGGGGATCCACACCCCGATGTTGGCGTCGCCGCCCTTGTCGCCCGATCGCGCGTACACCAGCCGGCCGAGGGGTGTCCGGACGGTCTGGGCGATCCAGTCCCGCAGCTCGTCGGTCCGTGAGCCGGCCGAAGGGACGTCGGACGTCCTGGCGTCGGCCTCGAGGGCCGGCGGTGGAGCGATGTCCTCGCGGCGGCCGTCGGCGTGCACGACGACGTGCGGCACCTTGGTCTGCGGGACGTACGCCGGCCGGTAGATGCCGTACGGGGTGCCGGCCGCGGGCGGCCGGGAGACGCTGAAGCCGGGATAGGACGCCAGGGCCAGCTGGATCGCGGCGTCGCTGAAGGCGCGACCGACCGGGTCGGGCGAGGCGCTCTTGACGTGGCAGCGCAGCAGCGCAGTCCCCTGCGCCTGGGTCGCTGGATCAGCGGTGTCCGTGCGGTCGAGCTGCCAGTCGACCGTCTCGGGGACGGTACCGGCGGCCAGGGCGCTCTCCATCTGTCGCTGGATGAGCTCGGCCTTCTCGGCGATGTCGAGCCCGGTCAGCAGGAACTCGACGCTGTTGCGGAAGCCGCCGAACGCGTTGAGGCACACCTTGGTGGTCTCCGGCGGCGGAGCACCCACGACGCCGCTGATGGCCACCCGGTCCGGACCGTCCTGGGTCAGCGTCATGGTGTCGAGGCGGGTCGAGACGTCAGGGCCCAGGTAGACCGGGCCGCCGATCTCGTAGACCAGCTGCGCCGTGACGGTGTCGACCGTGACCGCGCCGCCCGTCCCGGCGTGCTTGGTGATGACGGCCGAGCCGTCCTCGCCGATCTCCGCGATCGGAAAGCCCAAAGCGGTCGACATGTCGACATTCGTGAATCCCGCGAAGTTGCCGCCGGTCGCCTGCGTGCCGCACTCGATCACGTGGCCGGCCACCACCGCGCCGGCCAGCCGGTCGAGGTCGTCCCGCCCCCAGCCGAAGTGCGCGATCGCCGGGCCGACGACCACCGAGGCGTCGGTGACGCGCCCGGTGACCACCACGTCGGCCCCTCCCTTCAGGGCCGACGCGATCCCGAAGGCGCCGAGGTAGGCGTTCGCCGTCATGACGTCGCCGAAGCCGAGCTCGCCGGCACGGGCGAGCAGGTCGTCACCCTCGATGTGCGCGATCGAGACGTCCAGGTCCTGCGACGCGGCGATCTCCCGCAGCTTGTCCGCGAGGCCGGCCGGGTTCAGCCCGCCGGCGTTGGCGACGATGCGAACGCCGTTGCTCTTCGCCAGTGCCATCGAGTCGGTCATCTGCCGGACGAAGGTCCTGGCGTAGCCTAAGGACTCGTCCTTCATGCGGTCGCGTCCGAGGATCAGCATCGTGAGCTCGGCGAGGTAGTCACCGGTCAGGTAGTCCAGGTCACCACCCTCGAGCATCTCGCGCATCGCCGAGATCCGGTCGCCGTAGTAGCCAGAGCAGTTGCCGACACGGATCATCGGTCGGCCAGCCTCACCGGGTCGGCGCCCGGCAGACCCGCGAACGCCTGCACGATCGTCAGCCAGTGCGCCGCGTCGGCGCCCTCGGCCCGGACGTCGACGTCGTCGGGATGGCGGCGACGAGTGGCCAGCAGTGCGAAGTCGTAGCCCGAGCCGGTCACTCGCTGCTCCGCGTCCTCGGGTCCCCAGGTCCACAGGTCACCATCGGGACCGGTCAGCTCGACCCGCACCTCGGACTCGGGCAGCTGCTCGCCGCGGACGAGGTGGGCGTAGCCACGAGCGCGTACGCCGATGTGGCACACGTGCTTGGCCCGCGAGGTCTGCGGGATCTCGAGCCCGAGCGCCTCCCCCACGTCGTGGCTGTGGGCCCAGGTCTCCATGATCCGCGCCGTGGCCATCGACGCAGGGCTCATGGGTGGACCGAACCAGGGGATCTTCTCGCCATCCGGCACGCTGCGCAGGGCGGCGTCGAGCGCGACCCGGCCCTCGCGCCACATGGCGAGCAGCTCCTCTGGCGGCAGCAGCGCCATCTCCTCGGCGCCCTCGTCGACATATCCCTCGGGGTTCTCGGCCGCGAGCTTCATGCCGCGCCCGAACTCGTCCTGGTCGGTGATCGCGGCAAGCGACGCGGCGTCGGTCCAGTGGAGGTGGCCGATCTGGTGGGCCACGGTCCAGCCCTCGGGGGTGGTCACCGTCGCCCACCCGTCGGCATTGAGGCCCGACACCCAGGTGTCGAGCTGCAGGCTCTCGTCGGCGAGATCGGCGAGGATGCCCTCGAGGATCGTGGTCGTGCCGCTCATGTCGTCTCCAGCTCGTGGTCGAGGACGATCGCCCACGAGTCGAGCACGGCGGCTCGACGGGCGGCGTCGTCACTAAGGGACGCCGCGAGGCCGAGGCCACGCAGCAGGTCGAGGGTGGCCTGGACCAGGCGGCGGTTGTCGCCCCGGCCCTCGTCGATCGACAGCAGCTCCACGGCGTAGGCGTGGGTCTCGCGTCCGACCCGACGCTCCAGCGGTGCCACCTCGGCGCGGAGGTCGGCATCCGTGCGCGCCGCGACCCACAGCTCGAGCGCTGCGAAGAACACCGGCGACACGAACTGCTGGCTGAGGATCTCCAGGACGGCCCGCGTGCGACCGGTGACCGGCAGCTCGGCCGCTGCCGCGCGCATGTCCTCACGGCGGCGCTCGGTCAGGTGGCCGACGGCCGCGACCACGAGATCCTGCTTGCTCGGGAAGTGGTGGAGCTGCGCGCCGCGGCTGACGCCGGCCCGCTGGCTCACGACAGTCGTGGTCGTGCCCGCCCAGCCCAGCTCGACGAGGCACTCCACGGTCGCCTCCATGAGCCGCAGCCGCATGGCCCGCGTGCGCTCGCCCTGGGGCGTACGCGTCGTGGTGCCGGAGTCCGTCGTCACGGACCCAGCATGCGGGACGCCTACACAAACAGTCAAGCCTGATTGTTATTGATGAGAACTCTCTCACCCGTCCTTCACGTCCACCTCACGCCGCGACGGTGTGCTGTGGGCTACTGATCCTCGACCTCACAGGAGTGACATGCGTACCCCTCGCGCCATCATCGGACTGACCCTCGTCGCGGCCCTCGGCCTCAGCGCCTGCGGAGGCGGCGACGACGAGAAGCTCAGCAGCAGCGACCGAGCGAAGGCCTCGTCCGCCGCACTCGAGTACGTCGGCGGTGGCGCCGTCACCGATGCCGAGCGCGGCGACGGCGACGACGGATACGCCTACGGCGTGGAGGTGACCCTCCCGAACGGGGCGGACATCGACGTCGAGCTCGACACGTCCTTCAAGGTGACGAACAGCCCGGCCAAGGCCGCCGACCTCGAACCCTCGGCAGCGCCCGAGGCCGCCGGCGCGACATCCGCACCGTCGTCGAGCGCGAGGGCCGACGACGACCGGCCGCTGACCGGGGCGACGCTCGAGAAGGCTTCGGCCGCGGCACTCAAGGCCACCGACGGCGGCAAGATCACCGAGACCAGCGGCAGCGACGACGCGGATCACGAGTATGAGGTCGACGTGCTGCTGCCGGGCGGCGAGGACGTCACGGTCGAGCTCGACCGGGCGTTCTCCGTCACCAAGATCGATCGCTGAGGTTGCCCCTCGGCCCGCCTCCCGCATGAGGGGGCGGGCCATCGGCGGGCAACGCGTGACGGACGCCACGTGCGGCGTCGTCCGGATCGCGCCAATCTGTCTCGGAGGTGGTGCGAAGTCCGATATTCTCCTCGGACTCCCACCAGATTCCTCTCGAAGGACGTCGTATGACCGAGCAGCAGCCCCCGATCACGTACGAGCTCTCGACCCCGGACGAGGCTCCCGCCGGCGGCGGTCGCAACACCAAGCGGCTCGCCTTCGGTGCCATCGCCACCGTCGTGGTGCTGGCGCTGGCCGGCGGTGCGTTCGCGGTCGTCAAGAAGCTCGACGGTGGTGGCGCCCAGCCACACGACGTCCTGCCGTCGTCGGTCGTCGCCTATGCCCGTGTCGACGTCGACCCCTCCGCGAGCCAGAAGATCGCGCTGTTCAAGCTCATCCGCAAGTTCCCCGAGGCCGCTGACGACGTCGGCATCAAGAGCGCCGACCAGGACGTGCGCAAGCTGCTCGTCGAGGAGGCACTCGAGGAGGGCGACTGCGACCTCTCGTACGACGACGACGTCAAGCCGTGGCTCGGCAGCCGCATCGGCGTCGCGCTCGACGACGAGCAGGTCCCGCTCGTCGCGATCCAGGTCTCGGACGAGGAGAAGGCCGAGAAGGGCATCAAGGATCTCTTCGCATGCGACGACGAGAAGGCCGCCGTCGCCTTCCTCGACGGCTACGCGATCGTCGCGGAGACCCAGAAGCAGGCCGACGCCGCCGTGAAGGCGGCCGAGAAGAAGCCTCTGGCTGACAACGCGGCCTTCGCCTCCGACTTCGAGGACCTCGGCGAGCAGGGCGTCGCCTCGGCCTGGGGCGACTTCGAGGCGCTCGCTGAGATCCCGGACTTCAAGGCCGGCTTCGCCAGCGCCGCCGGTCCCGACACCGAGAAGATGCTCAAGCAGGCCGGGACCATGGCGACGACGTTGCGCGTCGACGGCTCGACCTTGGAGCTCGCCGGACTCTCCGGGCTGACGGACGCCTATGACACCAAGGGCGGCTCGCTCGACAAGCTGCCTGCCGACACTGTCGCGGCACTGTCCGTCGGAGGCGTCGGCAAGCAGGTCTCGGCGCAGTACGACGCGTTCTTCTCGCAGCTCGATCGCGGCTTCGGGAGCCCTGCGCTCGAGCCGGCGGACGGCCTGACGCCCGAGCAGCAGGACGCGTACGACGACTTCATGGCCGACGAGCCGGTCGGCCTGTTCGACCCCGCGGCCATGATCGCGGAGTTCGAGCGGTCAACGGGGCTCAAGCTTCCCGAGGACCTCGAGACGCTGTTCGGCGAGAGCCTCACGGTCTCGATCGGTTCGAGCAACCTCGAGAACGTGCCCGCCCTGTCCGGGCCTGCCGACGTGGCCGAGCTCGACGTCGCGCTCAAGATGACGACCGACCCGGCCAAGGCGATCGACCTCGCCACCCGTCTCGCCGCCCTGGCCTCCCAGGTGGGCATCGAGCTACCGACCAAGGAGACCGATGACGGCGCGATCATCGCGACCAACGAGGACGCGGCCGAGGCGATCGACACACCGAACGGCAAGCTCGGCGACGACGACACGTTCACGTCCGTCATGCCGTACGGCGACGACACGGCGTTCGGCCTGTTCGTCGACGTCGGGACGATCCTCGACAAGCTGATGGAGGCCGACCCGCCCGACGACGTCGCGAAGGACATCGAGGAGGCGCGGACCGTCAAGGCGGTCGGCCTGTCCGGAGGCAAGGACGGCGAGCACTCGGTGTTCAGCCTGCGGGTGTCCTTCGCGAAGTGACACCGCCTGCCCTGCCAGCCGGCAGGGCGGGAGGTGGGTCAGGGAAGCTCGTCCTCGTTGTGCGGGAACGCGCACTGCACCTTGGGGTTCGCCACGACCACTGCAGTGGCCTTGTCGGCATGCAGTCGACTGGCACTGATCGTGAGCCACGAGTTCTTCGCGGGGTCGAAGGAGACGTCGACCGCCAGCTTGGTGCTGCCGTTCATCGACTTGTCGAGCAGGAGGGTGGGGCTGCCGGCCACGCGCACCCGGCCGAACGCGCCGGCGTCCGAGCGTGCGTCGTCGAGCCCGACAGTCCCGATGAACCGGCGGCACGAGCGCTCGAGGTACCAACGGGTGCTTCCTGTGGCGTCGGGCTTTGACTCCCAATAGCTCTTGAACGGTGCGCCGGCGACGGTGATCGGACCGAACCGACCGGGTCCGCCCGTGTCATCCGAGAGGACGTGCACCCAGGTGGCGTTCGCCAGCTGGTACCAGGTGTAGGCGTGGATCGCGATGGGCGTGCTCGCGCCGCCGGACCTGCCTTGGCCGTACATCTTGTAGGCACGCCACGTGTAGGTTCCGATCGACGGCTCGAACGTCTTGGAGAACGTCCCGTCCGACCGGATGGTCGCGGTGTGCACCGTCTCGAAGCCCACGTAGTCCTGGTCGTCGTGCGACCTCTGGATGCGGATCTTGGCGCCCGCCGCCGAAGGCGACACCTTGCCGGTCATCGTGACCTCCTGCCCGAAGTTGATGGAGGTGGCCGAGACCTTGGCGGTGACGCTGTAGGACCCGGCAGCGTCGGCCGGCGCCAGGAAGGTGGCCGGCAGGAGACCGGCGAAGGCGGCTGACACGGCTACGAGAAGCTTGCGCATGATGAGGACCCATCCGCCGCGACACCATGTCGCCGGCTCTTCACGGTAACCCCGCACCAGAGCCGAGACAGCGGAATCACGGGAAGGACCGTCCTGGCCCGGCACAGTCAGGCCGCGGAACCACCCTGGTCCGGCACCAGCTCGCCGGTCATGACCTCTTCGTGGCTGTCGGGGTCCTCGACCGGGGGTCGGTCGAGCTCACCGACGGCACGCCGCGCGAAGTCGGCAGCGAGCTGGATGGCCATCTCGCTCTCCGGCACGAGGTCGACCAGCACCGGGAACGCATGGACCTGCTTGCGCCACAGGTGGGTCTCGACCTCGACGCCTCGCTCGGCGAGCATCAGCGCCATGGCTTCCACCTCCGGTCGCAGCAGCTCGTCCTCGACCGCGACGAAGAACGTGGGCGACGAGACGTACGCCGAGGCGTGCAGAGGTGATGCGTAGCCCTCGATCGGTGCGCCGTCCTCGGGCAGCCAGCGCTCGCGGATGTGCGCGATCCGCTGGATCGGCAGGTACGCGTCACGGGCGCGGATGATGCGCTCGACGGCCTTGTCCTCGCGGTCGGGATCCACGCTGAGCATCGGCGAGAAGCCCAGCAGCGCTGCCGGTGCCTGCAGGCCACGGCGGGTCGCGAGCTCGGCGACCTTCATCGTCAGGTAGCCGCCGGCCGAGTCGCCGGCAACGACGATCTTGTCGGGGTGCTCCACGGACTCGACCAGAGCGGCGTACGCCGAGATGACGTCCTGCACCGAGTCGGCGATCGACCCCTCGGGCAGCTGCACGTAGTCGACCGAGACGACCGTGGCACCAGTCTTGAGAGCGAGCCGCTCGCAGATGCGACGATGCGTCGCGATGCTTCCGGAGAAGAACCCGCCACCGTGCAGGTAGAGCAGCGTCATCTCGCTGTCCGGTCCGTGCCGGTGCGACATGCGCTCGACCCGCACGCCACCGAGCTCCGAGACCTCGAAGGTCACGTGCGGCGACCGCTTGCGCCGGGTCTGCAGGCCGTCGATCGTGCGGATCGTGGCGAAGGTCCGCTCGCTGATGGGGGTGAAGCGCAGCACGGGCTTGAACACCATGCGGATCGTCCGCTGGAGCACCCGCGCCCTGAAGCTGTAGCTCTCGTGGACGACGGCCTTGTCGAACACGACACGCATCGGGCCCCGCCCGGGCAGGCTCAGTCGGACCCCTCTGCGGGGCAGCTTCGCGACGCCCGGGAGGGCCGGGACGCGCTTGACCACGGTGGACCACATGCCTCGAGCGTACCTCCGGTATGCCCGCGCCTCAACTTCGAGCACGACGTTTGCGCAGGTCAGGGGCGGTGTGGCGGGTACCGTGCCCGCTGGGCGGCCGGATGCGTGACACTCGTACGGGCAGCACGTCGACGGGAGGTGATCGCATGCTCGAGGCAGTCGTCATCTTCGCGGCGGGGGTCTGGGCCGGCACGATCAACGTCATCGTCGGGTCGGGCACGCTGATCACGTTCCCCACCCTGCTGCTCTTCGGCTATCCGGCCATCACCGCGAACGTCTCGAACAACATCGGCCTAGTGGCCGGCGGCCTCTCCGGCGTGCACGGCTATCGCGAGGAGGCGTTGCGGCACCGGTCGCTCCTGCTGCGCCTCGCGCCGGCGTCGGTGCTGGGCGCCGTGACGGGCGCGCTCCTGCTGCTGGTGCTGCCCGACGGGGCGTTCGACGCGATCGTGCCGGTCCTGATCGCGCTGGGCCTCGCCATGGTGGTCGTCGGACCTGTGGTGCAGCGCCGCACGGCCCGGCGCCACGCCGAGCTCGGCACCGCCCCGCCACCCTCGCGCTGGTTGCTGCCGGCCGGCGTCTATGCGCTCGGCATCTACGGCGGCTACTTCGGCGCCGCCCAAGGAGTGCTCCTGGTCGGCCTGCTGGGCGTCCTGCTCACGATCGGGCTGCAGGACCTGAACGGGGTCAAGAACGTCCTGGCGACCATCGTCAACGCCGTCGCCGCGATCACCTTCATGATCGTGGCCTGGGACGACATCGACTGGCGGATTGTCGGACTCATCGGCGGCGGAAGCCTCGTCGGTGGCTACCTCGGCGCCCGGATCGGTCGGCGCCTGCCACCGGCTGTCCTTCGGGCCGTGATCCTGGCGATCGGCACCCTCGCGCTCGTCAAGATCGTGTTCTTCGACTAGGTGCCCTACTCGGCGACGAAGCGGGCGTCCACGTCGACGTGGATCACGATGTCCGCCGGGGTGAGGTCGAGCTCGGGTCCGCCCGTCGAGGTGTCGGAGAAGCTCGCCTTCGCCATCGGGTACGCCCCGCCCTCGGGCTGCTGCGTCAGCATCCCCGGGTCGGCCAGCTCGACTGCCACGACCTTGCCGCGGCGCACCGCGTTGGCATACGACTGTGCCTTGGCGATCGCATCGTCCACGGCGGCCTTGCGAATCTCGGCCTCGTACGATCGACGGCTCTTGACCCCGACGTCCCAGCTGATGCCGCCGACCTCGACGCCGTCGGTCCCGGACCAGAAGTCGAGGAACCCGCTGAGCCGTTCGAAGTCGGTGAACTCGGCACTGATCTGCACGCGCGCGACGTGCACCGTCGCCCCCCGCTTGCCGTCGGCGTCCCACGGGCGGTGGCTGAACACCCGGACCTGGTCGCTCGACCACGGGCCGACCGCGCGCAGCTCGACCAGCTCGCGCAGCTGGGAGGTCAGCGAGTCGTGGATCGCGACGGTGTCCTTGAAGACCTGCTGCCGCTCCGCCCCCTCGATGGCGGCCGACATCGACACCGTGGCCCGCTCCGCCGGATAGCGCTGCTCGGCCGAACCGCGGACCGTGATGTCGAGCGTCATGCCGTCATCCTGCCGCATGGTCACGGCCCCGACCATGACATCGGGGTTGTCACGCGGCGCCGTCGCTGGTTTACTGACACTCAGATATTGCGATTATCTGAAATCTAGGAGCGAGCATGCCCGACACCATCCACGACGCCGCGATCGTCGGCGCCGGGTTCGGCGGCATCGGCGCCGCGATCCAGCTGCGACGGCTCGGCTTCGACGATCTCGTGATCCTCGAGCGCGAGAGCGACCTCGGCGGCACGTGGCACGTCAACCGCTATCCCGGTCTCGCCGTCGACATCCCCTCGTCGACCTACTCCTACTCGTTCGAGCCCAATCCCTACTGGTCGCGGCTCTACGCACCGGGCCCGGAGCTCAAGGCGTACGCCGTGCACGTCGCCGACACGTACGACATCCGCCGTCACATGCGGTTCGACACCGTCGTCGAGGGCGCCGTGTGGGACGAGGACCACCAGCACTGGACCGTCAACGTCGCGGGCGGCGAGCGGCTGCACGCTCGCATGCTCCTGACGGCGACCGGGTTCTTGTCACAGCCGGCCTTCCCTGACATCGAGGGCATCGACTCGTTCGGCGGCACCGTCATCCACACGACCCGCTGGGACGACTCGATCGACCTCGAGGGCCGGCGGGCGGCCGTGATCGGCACGGGAGCCACCGCCGTCCAGCTGATCCCGGAGATCGCGCCCCGTCTCGCGGAGCTCACGGTCTACCAGCGGACCGCGATCTGGGTCACCCCCAAGCGCGACGGCGCGATCCCGAAGCGGGTGCAGAAGCTGTACGCGCGGGTGCCGCTCGCACAGCGTGCCGTGCGCGCCATCGGCAGCAGCATCCTCGAGCTCATCATGGTCGCCGGCGTGCTCAACTACCGCCGCACCAAGCTGCTCAACCGCTCGGTCGAGAAGATGGCGCTGCGGCACCTCGAGCGGCAGGTCAAGGACCCCGAGACCCGCAGGAAGCTGACTCCCGACTACACGTTCGGCTGCAAGCGCCCCACGTTCTCCAACACGTACTTCCCGACGTTCAACCGCGACAACGTGCACCTCGAGACCACGCCGATCGCGCGCATCGAGCCCGACGGGATCGTCACCTCCGACGGCACGAAGCGGACCATCGACACGCTCGTGCTGGCGACCGGCTTCAACCTCTGGGACACCAACTTCCCGGCGTTCGAGGTCATCGGCCGCGACGGCAAGGACCTCGGCAAGTTCTGGCGCGAGCAACAGTTCCAGGCGTACGAGGGCGTCACGGTCCCCGGGTTCCCCAACTTCATCTCGCTCAACAGCCCGTACTCGTACTCGGGGCTGTCGTACTTCACGACGATCGAGTCCCAGATGAAGCACATGAAGCGGCTGCTCGGTGAGGTCGAGCGGCGCGGCGCCACGACGTTCGAGGTCACCGAGGAGGCCAACGCGGCGTTCCTCGACCGGGTGACGGACCTCATCGAGGACTCCGTGTTCGTCAACGGCAGCTGCGCCACGTCGCGTTCGTACTACTTCAACCAGCACGGCATGGCGACGCTGCTGCGGCCGACCTCGACGCTCAACGCGTTCCGCGAGGCCGGCAGCTTTCCGCTCGAGGACTACACCTACGCCTGAGTACCCGCGAGCCTGGCGCCCGCGAGGGGGACGAGCTCGGCACGGGTCGCCGGTGCGATGTCGTGACCGGCGGCGCACGTGAGGTGGGTGTGGATCTCGGCACCGCACTCGCGGTGCCGCAACGACATCGGCGGGCCGTCCTCCCCCGGGCGATGGGCATCGCCCCAGTCCATGAGGGCGACCATCACGGTGCGCAGGTCGCGACCCGCGGCGGTCAGGACGTACTCGTGCCTGGCCCGCTCACCCGCGGGTCGATAGGGGCGGCGTTCGACGATCCCCTCGTCGACGAGCAGCGCCAGACGCTTGGTGAGCACGTCCCGGGCGACGCCCAGGTGCTGCTGCAGGGCGTCGAACCGGCGCACCCCGTTGAACAGGTCGCGCACGACCAGCACCGACCAGCGATCGCCGAGGATGCGCGCGGTCCTGGCGATGGAGCAGGTGGCCGAGTCGTAGTCGGTCAACGGCATGAGGCGCTCCTGGTCGGCTGAGTTTGTATCTCCAACTCAGATGCTACGCTCATGTCCCCCGTACGAACAGAGGCACGCCATGACGGAGCTCGACCGCGACACCCAGCACAAGACGATCTCGTGGGTGGACCCGCGACCGCAGGCCGCGGCCGCCCTCACGATGTCCGGCCTCGACTACCTGCAGGCCATGATCGACGGGCAGCTCCCCGCGCCGCCGATCGCGAGCCACATCAACCTCGAGCTGGCCAGCGTCAGTCCCGGCGTGGCGACGATGATGGCGACCCCCGACGAGTCGCACTACAACCCGATCGGCTCGGTCCACGGAGGCTTCGCCGCCACGCTGCTCGACTCGGTGTGCGGGTGCGCGGTACAGACGACGCTGCCGGCCGGCATGGCGTACACGTCGCTCGACCTCAACGTCAGCTTCCTGCGCGGCATGACGAGCGATACCGGCCGCGTCACCGCTCAGGGCCGGGTCACCAAGCCGGGAACACGAGCCGCCTTCGTGGAGGCCGACATCAAGGACGCGGCGGGGCGGCTGCTGGCGACCGCGACCTCGACCTGCCTCGTGTTCACTCCCTGAATCCCGGTCAAACCTGAGGGTTTCCTCGGATACGATGGACCCGTGGTCTCGCTCTCCGATCTCCAGGTCCGCTCGCTCGGTGCATGCACCGTCGACTCGCCGCTCGCGCTGTACGTCGAGGGGCGCACGACCAACGAGTACTACGTCGGCGAGACCGACCGCATCCTCTACGACGACACCCTCGAGCTGATCGAGTCGCGTGGCGTCCCACTCACCGAGCTGCCGACGTTCGAGTCCGGCGGCCCGCGCCAGAAGATCTTCTTCGACCCCGCCACGACGAAGGTCGGGGTCGTGACCTGCGGCGGCCTCTGCCCGGGTCTCAACGACGTCATCCGCGCGATCGTGCTCGAGCTCAACACGCACTACGGCGTCCGCGACGTCGTCGGCTTCCAGCACGGCTACGCGGGGCTCATCGAGGCCAACGGGCACGACGTCGTCCAGCTCACCCCGGAGTTCGTCTCGCGGATCAGCGAGCGCGGCGGCACGGTCCTCGGGTCGTCCCGCGGCGCCCAGGACCCGCGGGCCATCGTCGACCGGCTCGTCGAGCTCGACATCGACATCCTCATGGTCATCGGCGGCGACGGCTCGATGCGCGGCGCGCACAACATCGGCGCCGAGATCGCCGCGCGTGGCCTGTCGATCGGCGTCGTCGGCGTGCCCAAGACGATCGACAACGACATCCCCCACATCGGGCAGAGCTTCGGCTTCTCCACGGCGTTCGCCAAGGCCGCCGAGTCGATCAAGGCCGCCCGGGTCGAGGTCGAGGCAGCCGTCGGCGGCGTCGGCATCGTCAAGGTCATGGGCCGCCACGCCGGGTTCATCGCCTGCTACGCCGCGCTGGCCAACCACGACGCCGACTTCGTGCTGATCCCCGAGGTGGGGTTCTCGCTCGACGGCGACAACGGTCTGCTCGCCCTGATCGAACGCCGGGTCGCCGATCGCGGCAGCGCCGTCATCGTGCTGGCCGAGGGCGCCGGTCAGGACCTCATCCCGGCGAGCGACCGCCAGGACGCGAGCGGCAACGCGGTGCTCGGCGACATCGCCGGCTTCCTCCGTGAGCAGATCACCAAGGACTTCGCCAACCGCAACCAGCCCCTGACGATGCGCTACTTCAACCCCGGCTACGCGATCCGCTCCGTGCCGGCCGACGCCTCGGACTCGGTCTACTGCGCACGCTTGGCACAGACCGCGGTCCACGCCGCGATGGCCGGCCGAACGGACATGGTCGTCGGCCGCCGCCGGCACCGCTTCGTCCACGTGCCGATCCCGTTCGTCACCTCCGGCTCCCACAGCGTCTCCCCCGACGGCGACCTGTGGCTCTCGGTGCTGGAGAGCACCGCGCAGCCGTTCAGCATGTGCTGATCGAGAGCCCCTGAGTCGTCCCGAGCTGCAGGTCCGGATCGTGAGACGCGGTTGTCGTTTCCTGAGACGCTGGCACAGTCGATGGCACAGACCTTCGACCTGCAGGAGAACCCATGAGCGACGAGTGGTCCTTCGAGACCAAGCAGATCCACGCCGGCCAGACGCCTGATCCGACGACCGGCGCCCGAGCGCTGCCGATCTACCAGACGACGTCCTACCAGTTCCGCGACACCCAGCACGCGGCCGACCTGTTCGGCCTCGCCGAGCCCGGCAACATCTACACGCGCATCATGAACCCGACGCAGGACGTCGTCGAGCAGCGGCTCGCCGCTCTCGAGGGCGGCGTCGGCGCCCTGCTGCTCGCGTCGGGCCAGTCCGCCACCACCGCCGCGCTGACCAACGTGGCCGAGGCCGGCGACCACATCGTCGCGTCCGCGAGCCTCTACGGCGGCACCGACAGCCTGCTCCGGCACAGCTTCCCCAAGCTCGGCATCCAGGTCACGTTCGTCGAGGACTCCAACAACCCCGACGCCTGGCGCGCCGCCGTGCAGGACAACACCAAGGCGTTCTTCGGTGAGACGATCGGCAACCCCAAGGGCGACATCCTCGACCTCGAGGCGATCTCCGCAGTGGCCAAGGACGTGGCCGTACCGTTCATCGTCGACAACACGATCGCAACGCCCTACCTGCTCAACCCGTTCAAGCACGGCGTCGACACCGTCGTCCACTCCGCCACGAAGTACATCGGCGGCCACGGCACGGCCATCGGCGGCGTCGTGATCGATGCCGGCACGTTCGACTACGGTGCCCACGGCGACAAGTTCCCCGGGTTCACCGAGCCCGACGCGAGCTATCACGGGCTCAAGTTCGCCGAGGCGCTCGGCCCGGCGGCCTTCATCGCCAAGCTGCGCGTGCAGTTCCTGCGCAACATCGGCCCCGCGATCAGCCCGTTCAACGCGTTCCTGCTGGCGCAGGGTCTCGAGACGCTGAGCCTGCGCATCGACCGTCACCTCGACAACACCCGCAAGGTCGCCGAGTGGCTCGAGGCACGTGAGGACGTCAGCACCGTGACCTGGGCCAGCCTCGACAGCAGCCCCTACAAGGCGCTCGCCGACAAGTACGTGCCCAAGGGCGCCGGCGCGGTCCTGACGTTCGAGCTGCCCGGCGGCGTCGACGCCGGTCGCGCGTTCATCGACTCGCTCGAGCTGTTCAGCCACGTCGCCAACATCGGCGACGTCCGCAGCCTCGCGATCCACCCGGCCAGCACGACGCACTCGCAGGGCACGCCGGAGGAGCACGCCGCCACCGGCGTCACGCCCGGGCTGGTCCGCCTCGCGATCGGCCTTGAGGGGATCGACGACATCCTCGCCGATCTCGACGCCGGGTTCCGCGCAGCGAAGTGACGGTCGTGCCCGGCATCGATCCCACTCTCGTCACCGGCGCGTGGCGAGAGGGGGATCCGCCGGGCGCCCGGACGTTCGCCGACGTCGGTGACGTCCTGCTGGAGTCCGGCGCCATCCTCCCGGACGTGCGCATGGCGTACGAGACCTGGGGCACGTACGACGGCGGCAACGCCGTGCTGGTCCTGCACGCGCTCACGGGTGACAGTCACGTGTCGGGGCCGGCGCAGCCGGGCCATCCCACGGCCGGTTGGTGGGATGCGCTGGTCGGGCCGGGCAGGGCGATCGACACCGACCGCCTCTACGTCGTCGCCGCCAACATCCTCGGCGGCTGCCAGGGCTCGACGGGACCCGCCTCGCTCGGTCCTGACGGGCTGCCCTGGGGCGGCGCCTTTCCCGCCCTGACGGTGCGCGACCAGGTACGTGCAGAGGTGGCGCTCGCGGACCAGCTGGGCATCGACTCCTGGCGTGGCGTCATCGGCGGATCGGCCGGCGGCATGCGCGCGCTCGAGTGGGCCATCGAGCACCCGCAGCGGGTGGAGCGACTGTTCCTGCTCGCCACCTCGGCCGCGGCGTCGGCGGAGCAGATCGCGCTGTCCGCCACCCAGATCGACGCGATCCGCGCCGATCCGGCGTACTTCGGCGGCGACTACTACGACGGGCCTCACGGACCCCTCCACGGCCTCGACCTGGCTCGTCGGATCGCGCACATCAGCTATCGCAGCGAGTACGAGCTCGCCGAGCGCTTCGGCCGTACGGTCCAGGACGACGGCCGGTTCGCGGTCGAGTCCTACCTGCAACACCACGGCGCCAAGCTGGTCGGCCGCTTCGACGCCAACTCGTACGTCGTGCTCAGCGCTGCGATGAACAGCCACGACGTCGGGCGGGGGCGCGGAGGGATCACCGCTGCGCTGGGGCACATCACCGCCCGTACGGTCGTGGCGGGCATCGACTCCGACCGGTTGTACCCGTTGCACCAGCAGCAGCAGCTCGCCGACGGGATCCCGGGCTCCGCGTCGCTGGACGTGGTCAAGTCGCCCTACGGCCACGACGGCTTCCTCGTCGAGTCAGACCAGGTCGGCGAGCTCGCCCGCGGCCTGCTGGCCTGACTCCGCGCCCACCGAAGCGAGCGGTGACTTGGCGTCCACGGCGTACGGTCGGCTGGACGCTAGCTCACCGCCTCCGCTGCGGCGGCCCACTCGTCCTCGATGAGGCTGAAGTTGAGCATCGCAGCGGCCTTGGCGCCCGCGGCCGAGGCCGAGATGACCTGCGAGCCGGCATCGGCGACATTGCCCACGGCCCAGAGGCCCGGCACGTTCGTCGCGCCCGTCGGGTCCGCCGCGACGACGGGCCCGAGCGGGGTGTCGGACATCTCGAGGCCGAGGCCCGCCATGGCGTCGATGTTCAGCACCATCGACGGCGCCACGAAGACGGCGTCGACCTCGCGGACCTCTCCACTCGCTCGTACGCCGTGCAGCGTCCCGTCCCGACGGACGATCTCGTCGACCGGCCCGTCGACGACCTCGACACCCCGTGCCGCGAACACCCGGCGCTCCTCGGCGTCGAGCTCGGCGGTGTCGTTGAGGAAGAACAGGACGTCGTCCGACCACTGGCGCACCATGCGCACCTGGTGACCCGACATCGGATGGGTGGCCACCACAGCGAGCCGCTGCCCGGCGACCTCGTAGCCGTGGCAGTAGGGGCAGTGGAAGATGTCGACGCCGAATCCCTCGGCCAGTCCGGCGATTTCCGGAAGCCGGTCGGTGATGCCCGACGCCAGGACGACCCGCCTGGCCTGCGCCTGCTCGCCGTCGAGAGTGACGAGGAACCCGTCCCCGGCCATCTGGACCGCGGAGACAGCTGCCTCCCGCACCTCGACCCCCAGCTTCTCGACCTGCGTACGTCCGACGTCGAGCAGCTCGAGGGGACTCAGCCCGTCGACGCCGAGGTAGCCGTTGACGTGGGCGGCGGCGGCGTTGCGCGGCGGCCCGCCGTCAAGCACGAGCACGCGGCGGCGTGCACGTCCGAGCACGAGGGCGGTGGACAGGCCGGCTGCGCCGGCTCCGATGATGATCGCGTCGTAGGCAGATGTGTTCATGCAGCCAGTCTTCGTCGCCGCCACCGTCTTCGCAAATAGTGTTGCCGATGTGGCAAGATCGTCCTCATGACCACCGATCTCGCCGACGCCCTCACCTCTGTCGGGCCCCGCCTCAAGGCCCTCCGCCAACGCGGCGAAGCCACCCTCGCTCAGCTGTCGGCGACGACCGGCATCTCCGTCAGCACGCTGTCGCGCCTCGAGTCGGGGCAGCGCAAGCCGACCCTGGAGCTCCTGCTGCCGCTGGCCAAGGCCCACGGGGTCACGCTCGACGAGCTCGTGGAGGCGCCGCCGAGCGAGGATCCCCGCATCCAGCCCGAGCCGCTCGTCCGCCATGGGCGGACCTTCGTGCCGCTCACCCGCCAAGCCGGCGGCCTCCAGGCGTACAAGGTCATCGTCCCGCCCCTCGACGGACCCGACACCGAGGCGGACGAGCTCAAGACGCACGAGGGGTACGAGTGGCTCTACGTCCTGTCCGGCCGACTGCGTCTGCGCATCGGCGAGCACGACCTGGTGCTCGGACCCGGCGAGGCCGCCGAGTTCGACACCCGCCTGCCGCACAGCCTCAGCAACGCCGGCAAGCGGGTCCTCGAGCTGCTGACCCTGTTCGGCACGCAGGGCGAGCGCATGCACGTCCGCGCGAAGCCGCGCTCGAGGGATTAGGTTGCCATCTCGGCAAACGCATTTGTCAGATGGTGGCGAACACCTCACCATGAGGGCATGACACATGAACATGCTCTTGATCCGAACGATCACTTCACCCGCGAGTTCTGGGACGTGCGCTATGCCGGCGACCAGGTCTGGAGCGGCAACCCCAATCCCCACCTCGTGACTCATGCTTCCCCGCTGCGGGCCGGCACCGCGCTCGAGTACGGCAGCGGCGAGGGCGCCGACGCCATCTGGCTGGCGCAGCAGGGCTGGCAGGTCACGGCCATCGACATCTCGCCGGTGGCGCTCGAGGGCGCTGACTGCCGCGCCAAGGAGGCCGGGCTCGACATCCGGTGGCACCAGGCGGATGCCTTCGAGTGGACGGCCGGACCGACGTACGACCTGGTGTCGGCCCAGTTCATGCACCTGCCGCGGCCGGCCGTGACCCGGCTGCACCGCGAGCTCGCGGCCTCCGTGGCGCCCGGCGGCACGCTGCTGATCGTCGGGCACCATCCGGACGACCATCGCCACCCGGCGGAGAGCTCCGATCTCGCCGACATGCGGTTCACGGCCGAGGAGGTCGCCGGGACGCTCGACCCTGCGGACTGGCAGGTCATCGAGGCGACGCGTCCGGAGCGGGACTCGATCGACCGCGACGGCCGTCCTGCCGTCGCGGTCGATGCTGTGCTGCGCGCCGTGCGCAGAGCTTGAGTCAGCGCTCCTCGCGGAACTCCACGTGCCGGCGGGCCACCGGGTCGTACTTGCGCAGCCCCATGCGGTCGGGGTCGTTCCGGCGACTCTTGCGGGTCACGTACGTGTAGCCGGTGCCGGCGGTCGAGCGGAGCTTGACGATGGGCCTGAGGTCGGCTGATCGAGCCATGATGGTCACCTCTCGTTGATTGACAATGGTTGTCAACAGATCGCCGGCTTTCCTCATTCCCGCCCCGCGACGTCCTCGGGGACGTAGCGGAGATCGGCCCGGCCGACGGGGTCGAACCTCGCGGCGAAGTCGCGGTCGTTGGGCAGCCACACGTCGGTCCAGAGCGCGTCGTGGTCGTGCCCGGCGACCTGGTCCCGGCGGCGCCCTCGGGTGCCGGCGGTGGCCAGGTCGACGTCGACCCAGACGGCCAGGTCGAAGCAGCCGTCGAGGTCCGGGTGCAGGATGCCGATCGCGTCGACCACGAGGACCTCGACGTCGGGCAGCTCCGTGATCGAGCCCAGAGCGCCGAGGTGCCAGTCGTACGGCCGGAAGCGCACCCGCTCACCCCGGCGGAAGGGCTCCAGCACCTCGGAGCGGAGGCGGGCGCGGTCGACGCCGTCCCAATCCGTCGACCGCTGGTGCGAACGTACGGGATCGAGGAAGTCGTCGCCCCGCAGCCGCGCACGCGACCCGCCCCGCGCCACGAGGGCCTTCGACAGCGTCGACTTCCCGGCGCCGCCGTAGCCGCTGACGGCAACCACCGTGCGCGACCGGGCGGAACGCAGGTCGTCGATCCGCGCCGACAGCTCGTCGAGCGTCGCCTCCTCGGCTTGGTTCAGCCCCACTGCGGGCGCGACCTGGCCGCGAAGAAGTCGTTGGAATCCTTGCGCCACAGCAGCACCAGGATCACGATCGCGAGCACCAGGTTGACCAGGGAGAACGCAAGAGCCGCCGAGTTCTCGTCGGCGGTGGTCCTCGGGACGACCAAGGACAGCAACGTGAACAGCACGTTGAGCCCGGCCAGGACTGTCGCGACCACACGCGCCCACTGTCTGCCCTGGCCGTTCTTCCACGCCATCCACAGCCACAACAGGACGCTGAGCACGCCGATGACCACGACGAACACGACTCCGATGGCGTACGCCGCGTCCACGGTCGACTGGCTCACGGTCGGGTCGTCCTTGGCGAGCTCGTCACGGATCTCCTCCTTCGCGCCGCCGAGCGTCGCGATGCCGACGATGAGCGAGAGCAGGCTCACCACGGCGCCGGCCCACATCAGCCGCACGGCGAGACGGATCGAGCCGGGCTGCGGCACCTCCGCGCCGGGTGCACCCGGCTGGCCGGGATGACCGCCTCCGGGCGGCATCCCCGGGTGTGTCGGATAGCCTCCGGGACCGGTCGGCTGCCCTCCGCCCTCGCCGGGGTAGGCGGGGTATCCACCGGTGCCGGGCTGCGCAGGATCGTCGGGCGGCGTGGTGCTCATGGGTTTCCCTTCGGTGGCATCAGACGAGACCACCACCGTGGCACGGCGCACAACCTGTCGCATCACCGGCCCCATGGCGGTCGGCAGAAGACGGGCGACTCGCGGAGCAGACCGTTAAAATGGCGGGATGCTGGAGTGGATCCTCATCGGAATCGTGGTGCTGGGCGCGGCACTGCTGGCGACGCACACCGCGGGCGTCGCGTTCGTGGTCAGCCGGATCGTGTTCTCGGGGCGGCCGAAGCAGAAGCAGTTCAGCCCCAGGTCCTAGTCAGACCATGCGTCGTACGACGCTGAGCGGCGCGTGCTTCATGACCTGCCCCAATGGCGCCCAGGGCCACGACGGCACCGCGGCGTCGGCGACCTCCTTGTCGATCGCCTTGACCATGGCGCGGCATCCGGTCTCGGTGTCGACCATCATCTTGGCCTCCTGCTGCACGCCCTCGTTCATCTCCGACGCGATGTAGCCGGGGAACAACGTCGTCACCTTGATGTCGAGACCCTTGCGGCCGATCAGGTCGGACCTGATGCCCTCGGCGACCGCGGCGATGCCTGCCTTGGTCGCGGCGTACGTCGTCATGGACGACGGCATCCCGCGCATCGCCGACATCGAGGAGATCACCACGAGGTGCCCGGCCTTGCGCTCGTAGAAGTGCTCCATGGCCGCCTCGCACTGGGCGATCGCCGCGATGAAGTTGGTCTCGGCTGTCTGCTTGTTGGCGTGGAACTTGCCGGTGCCGATGCGACCACCCTTGCCGAGGCCGGCGTTGACGATGACCCGGTCGAGACCGCCGAGGTCGGTGATCGCCTGCTTGAACACCGCGAACACCCGGTCGTGGTCGTTGACGTCGAGCTCGTGCACGACCACCTCGATGTCGGGGTGGGCTGCCACCAGCTCGTCGCGCAGCGCCTCGAGGCGGTCGAGCCGGCGGGCGGTCAGCGCCAGGTGATGACCGTTGACGGCGAGGATCCGGGCCATCCCCGCGCCGAGTCCTGAGCTGGCGCCGGTGATGAGGACGTTCTTGCGCATCGGATCAGTCCTTCTTCGACATCTTGACGGAGGCCTTGTTCATCATCGAGTAGTACAACGGGCGGGCAAACCGCTTCGCCGCGTACGCCACCTTGCCGTCGCGGTCGGTCAGGATGATGTGCCGCCCCTTGTCGATGCCCTTGAGGACCCGCTCGGCGATGGTGTCGGCGCTGATGGTCGACCTGTCGATGAGCTTGGCGGCAGACCGGTTGGCCGACTCGTCCTTGCCCCGCAGCGATGCCGTGAGGTTGGTCTTGAAGAACGTCGGGCAGATCACCGAGACCTTCACGCCGTACGGCTTCAGCTCGTGGAACAGCGTCTCGCTGAGAGCCACGACTCCGGCCTTGACGGTGTTGTACTCGCTCATCCGAGGCGGGTGGATGAGTCCAGCGGCCGATGCGGTGTTGATGATGTGCCCGCTGCCCTGCGCCTTGAGCATCGGGGTGAACGTCCGGCACCCGCGCGCGACGCCCAGCAGGTTGATCTCGACGATCCACTGCCACTGGTCCATCTCGGACAGCTCGATGCGGCCACCTGCGGCGACGCCGGCGTTGTTGAACAAGAGATCGAGGCCGTCCCACTGCTCGACGACCCAGTCGCGCGCGGCGGCCCAGTCGACGTCCTGGGTCACGTCGAGCCTCAGGTAGGTGATGCCGTCGAGGTCGCGCAGCGACTCAGGGGGATCGGTGTGGACGTCGGTGGCGAGCACGCGGCAGCCACGGGCAGCCAGCTGACGGGCGAGGGCCAGGCCCAGGCCGGAGGCGGCCCCGGTCACAAGGGCACGGGAGTTCGGGGCGATGGACATGTTCGGATACTACCGGTATCTGAATCACCGGTACGTGACGAGGTCACGCGGCAGGTGCATGCTCTCGTTGAGCGCCAGCAGGCGAGGGCCGGTCGACCCGCAGATGACCGTGCTGACCCCGGCGTTGATCATGACGTCGTTGATCCGTTGGAACGCCGAGTCGTCGCCGGTGAGCAGGTGGGACGCCACCATCGCGATCGGGCCGCCCGAGGTGAACACCGCGATCGAGCGGCCGGGGCCGGCGTCGGCGACGACCCTCTCGAACGACGTCATGACCCGGTCGACGAAGTGCTGGTAGGTCTCGGCGTGCTCACCCTCGCCGGCCATCCACCTGTCGAGCGCGACGTTGAGCAGCCGCTGGAACTCCTTGGGGTCCTTGGTCAGCGAGCCCGGATCGTGAGCTCGCGCGATCGCCAGGTGGTCGTACTCGTTCCAGCCCGCGTCGACGTCATAACCGTCGCCCTGGCCGGAGGCGTCGATCGCCGCGATCGCGGTCTGCGCATGGCGCGTCATCGACCCCGCCACCGCAGCGGTCGGCGCCCAGCCCGACGCCTCCCACGACATGCCGAGCGCGCTCGACTGCTGCACGCCGACCGGGGACAGCTGGTCGTAGTCGTCGGATCCCCACGAGGCCTGGCCGTGCCGGATGAGGTGGACAGATCCCATGGCCGGAGCCTATCCGGCGCGGCGCCACGGGCCGCGAAAAAAGAAGCGGTCACCTGACTCGTCAGTAACCCGGAAACGCTCCTAGGCTGAGCCGATGGGACTTGAGGGAGTGTCGTTTCCGACCGAGAGCACGTCAGCCGCCGCCCGGACGATCCTGTCCGACGCCTTGCGCAAGGCCGATCCGGTGGGTGCACGGGCGGTGGAGAACGAGACAAGCTGGCGTCGCAACTACCTGACGCACTTCCGCCGGGCCGTCGAGGCCGGCATCGGCGAGGCGCCGGCCGCACACTCGATCGCCGCCGACGGGCTGCGCAGTGCGCACGAGCTGATGCGGTTCGGCGACGTCGGTCTCGACGAGGCGATCAGCGGGACGGCCCTGTCGCAGGTGTTCCACACCCGGACGATCGCGGGGTCGGCCGAGCCCGAGACCGAGCTCTCGATCCCCTACCGCGGCGAGCGCCTGCGCGGTCAGGCACTGGTCGACCAGCTGGACTCCTGGGTCCAGCACGGCATCATCACGCAGTCGTGCTCCGAGGCGGTCCAGACCGTCCAGGAGCACCCGGAGTGGCTTCGGCTCGACGGCGACGTGGTCGTGGTGCTGGGCGCCGGTGCCGAGATGGCGCCCTATCGCGCGCTGCTGCGCTGGGGTGCCGATGTCATCGCGCTCGACCTGCCGCGGCCCGACATGCAGGAGCGCGTGCGGACGTACGCCGAGCAGTCGGCCAGCCGGGTGCACGTCCCGGCCCGCATCGTCACGAACGGTGACGACGACTCCGGCGCCGACCTCGTCACCGAGCTGTCCGCGGTCGCGCACTGGCTCGACGGCTTCGAGGGTCGTCTGGTGCTGGGCAACTACTGCTATGCCGACGGCGCCTCACACGTCCGCGTGTCGATGGCCGCCGACGCACTCGCGGCGCACCTGACCCGCGAGCGGCACGACACCGCCCTGGCGTTCCTCGCGACGCCGACCGACACGTTCGCGGTGCCGGCTGCCGAGGTGGCCGCGGCCAACCGCGCGTACGCCACGTCGTCGAAGGTGCTGCGCGCGCCCCTGCGGATGGTCAGCGGTGGACGCCTGTTGCAGCGCAACTACCCGCCGGGCGCCGATCCCGGCGTGTGCGACGCACTCGTGCCGCAGCAGGGTCCCAACTACGCCCTCGCCAAGCGCCTGCAGCGCTGGCGCGCCACGACAGCGCGACACGACGGCACGACCGTCTCCCTCAACGTGGCACCGGCCACCCGGACGCGTTCGGTCGTGAAGAACAAGGCACTCGCCGCTGCGTATGCCGGCGCGCACCGCTTCGGGGTCGAGGTGTTCGAGCCGGCGACGAGCAACACGTTGATGGCCGCGCTCATGGCGTACGACCTGAAGTCCGGGGCCGCGCCGCAGGCCGAGCCGTGGCAGGACGAGGCGGTCAACGCGGCGCACGGCGGGCTGTGGACCAGCGCCTACCACCCGCGCAGCGCGCTCGGTCTTGCCGCCGTCCTGGGGGTCGGCGCCCTGCGCGGCTGACGCCGGCCGGTCACTGGCCGGTGAACGTCGCCGTGCGCTTGTCGATGAACGCCTGCCCGCCCTCGGCGAAGTCAGCCGTCGCGAACAGGGCGACCTGGCCCTCACGCTCCCGTTCGAGCGCGTCGTCGAGGTGGGACAGGGTCGTCGCGGTGATCGCGGCCTTGGTCCTGGCGAGTGCCACTGTCGGACCGTGGCCGAGCCGGTCGACGAGCCTCGTGAGCTCGGCGGCATAGCCCTCGTCGTCGAGCGAGGCGTGGATCAGGCCGATCTCGGCGGCGTCGTCGGCGGAGAGCCGCTCTCCCAGCATCGCCATGCGGTTGGCGCGGGCCCGGCCGATCGACGCGGCGACGAGCTCCGTGGCGCCACCGTCGGGCATCAGGCCGATGTTGACGAACGCGAGCAGGAAGTAGCCCGACGTCCTGGCCACCGTGAGGTCGGCGGCGATCGCGATCGAGACCCCGACACCGGCCGCGAGGCCGTTGACCGCACTGACGACAGGGACCGGCGCACTGGTGATGGCGCGGACCAGACGGTTGGCGCTGTCGAGGGTCGCGGTCCCGTCGAAGCCCGGCCCGAGGGCAGCACCCGAGCTGAAGGCGCGGCCCGTGCCCGTGATGACGACGAGGCGTACGTCCGTGGCCTCCTCGATCGCGGCGGCTGCGGCGTCGAGCATGGCGGCGGTGAGGGCGTTGAGCCGCTCCGGCTCGTTCCAGGTGATCGTCAGGACACCGTCGGTCGTGTCGAGCAGCACGGACTCACTCACGCGATCCTCCATTGGCCGAGCAGGGTCTGCAGCACCGCGATGAGCGCGATGGGCTGGTCGAGCATGATGTGGTGGCCCGCGTCGCGGATCACGGTGACCGGGACGTCGCGTCCGAGCCGCTCTGCGACGACGTCGGTGATGTCGGTCGTCGCCATGCCCCGTTCACCGCGGATGAGGGCGATCTCGCAGACCGCCTCGGCCAGGTCCTCGGGCTCCATGCGGGCACGAAGGAAGATGTGCGGGTCGAACTTCCACGTCCAGCCCCCCGGCACCTCCCGGATCGAGCCCACCGCCAGGTGCCGGTGCACGTACGGCAGGGAGGCACCGTCGGCCGGCAGCGTCCGGAAGTGCGCGAGGATCGACTCGCGATCGGGATGGACGCGGTGGCCGGGCACGTGCTTGCGCTTGACCCAGGCGCGCGCCTCGGGTGACATCTCCCGCACCGGGGAGTCGATCGCGGCCGCTCCGCGGATCGCGTGGCCGTGTCGCTGGGCAGCGGTCAGCACGACGAACCCGCCCATGCTGTGACCCAGCAGGACGGGCGGCAGGTCGGACTCGGCCGCTGCGACCGCCATGACCTCGTCGGCCCAGGCCTCCAGCGCGTACGTCTCGCGGTGGCCGCTGTCGCCGTGCCCGCTGAGGTCGAGGGCGATGACTCGGTGGCCCGCCGTCAGGTGCGGCGCGACGTGGTCCCACCAGCCTGCGTGGGCGGCGCCGCCGTGCACGAGGATCGCGACGGGGCCGCCGCTCTTGCCCCAGGCGCGGTAGGCGACCCGCACCCCGTCGACCTCGATCTCGGCGGCGTCGTAGGACTGGCTGAGTGCATCCGTGAACCAGGTCGGGACCTCGTGGCTCATCGACTCTCCTCACGCGGGGCGCTACCTGACTCTAGGGGAGGATGCCCGCCGGCTGCACCGAGCCCGGCCTGGTGACAGGATCGAGCGGTGACGCCTCCTTCTGTGATCGTCGTCGGCGGTGGAGCGATGGGCTCCAGCGTGGCCTGTGAGCTGGCTCAGCGCGGGCACCCGGTCACGGTCCTCGAGCAGCACGAGATGCGGCACGCACGCGGCAGCTCGCACGGGACCTCCCGCATCGTCCGCGTCGTGTACGACGACCCGTTCTACGTACGCCTCGCGATGACGGCCCGGCCGAGGTGGGACGCGCTGCAGCAGCGTACGGACGCCGAGGTGTTCCGCCGGACCGGCAGCGTCGACCACGGTCCACGGCACCTGCTCGAACCGTTCGCGGCTGCGCTGGACGTGGCCGGGGCGGCCTACGAATGGCTCACCCCCGCGGCGGCATCCCGCCGCTGGCCGGGGCTGAGGTTCGACCAGGCCGTCCTGTTCCAGCCCGACGGCGGCGTCGCCCACCCGGACCACACCCTCGCCCTCCTGCAGCGCGATGCCATCACGCGCGGCGCCGCGTGGCACCCGCACACCCGGGTCGACGCGATCGAGGAGACCGCAGACGGCGTGCGGGTCCTGGCCGGCGACCAGGTCTTCTCGGCGGACCAAGCCGTCCTCGCCGCGGGCGTGTGGAGCCACCGGCTCGCGGACCTGCCGACCGACGTGGCGACGCAGGTGCAGCCCTCGCACTTCGCGCCCCTCGACTCCTCGACGGCGTGGCCGACGTTCATCCACCGCAGGGCGGACGAGCACGGCGCCGCGATGCCAGAGGCGTACGGGCTGCCGTCGCCCGACGGCGTCAAGATCGGCTTCCACGGCGGCGGGAAGGTCGTCGACCCTGACCACCGCGACTTCGCCGTGGTCGACGAGGAGGTCGAGGCGCTGCGCGCTTACGCCGCCGCGTGGGTCCCGGGGGTCGCGCCGGAGAGCCTCGACCCGGGCACGTGCCTGTACGGCGGCCTGGCGGAGGACGACTTCCTCATCGACCGCACGGGACGGCTCACCGTCGCTGCCGGCTTCTCCGGCCACGGCTTCAAGTTCGTGCCCCTCGTCGGCACGATGGTCGCCGATCTCGTCGCGGGCACGACCGAGCCCGAACCCCGGTTCGCCATCGCCGGTCGTCGCCCGACTATCTAAGGTGTGACCATGACGCTTGCAGGCAAGACCATCATCATGTCCGGCGGATCCCGTGGGATCGGCGAGGCGATCGCGATCCGCGCGGCCAAGGACGGGGCCAACGTCGCCCTCCTGGCGAAGACCACCGAGCCGCACCCCAAGCTGCCCGGCACGATCTACACCGCCGCGACGGCGATCGAGGAATCCGGCGGCAAGGCCCTGCCCCTGGTCGGTGACATCCGCGACGACGCGTTCGTGCTCGACGCGGTCGCCAAGACCGCCGAGGCCTTCGGGGGCATCGACATCGTGGTCAACAACGCGAGCGCGATCGACCTGTCCAGCACCGAGGACGTGTCGATGAAGAAGTACGACCTCATGAACGACATCAACACCCGCGGCTCGTTCCTGCTCGCCAAGTCCGCCATCGAGTGGCTCAAGCAGTCCGACAACGCGCACATCCTGACGCTGTCCCCGCCGATGAGCCTCGATCCCAAGTGGTTCGACAAGCACACGGCATACACGATCGCCAAGTACGGCATGAGCCTCGTGACGCTCGGCCTGAGCGAGGAGCTGCGCCCGTACGGCATCGCGGCCAACTCGCTGTGGCCCCGCACCGCGATCGACACCGCGGCGGTCCGCAACGTCGTCGGCGCAGGCCTCGTCAGCCACTCCCGCACGCCGGCGATCATGGCCGATGCCGCGTACGAGATCATCACGAAGCCGAGTCGCGACTACACCGGGCAGTTCCTGATCGACGACGACGTCCTCGAGGACGCCGGGGTCACCGACTTCTCGGTCTACCTCAACGGCGGTGCCGAGGACGACCTCGCCCTCGACTTCTGGGTCGAGCCCAAGGGGCCGCACAACCCCGAGCTGCGCATGCACTGACCTCCTCCCGGCAGGGACCCTCTGCACCCCCGCACCTCGGTACTTGACGTAGTGGTTAATTAACGCATACGTTAAGTACATGGCAACCGATCAGCTCAGCCGGGTCTTCTCGGCTCTCGCCGACCCGACCCGACGTGAGATCCTCACGCGGCTCGGCCAGGGCGACGCCACCGTGACCGAGCTCGCCGACCCGTTCCCGATCAGCCTCCCGGCGATCTCCCGGCACCTGAAGGTGCTCGAGGGAGCGGGCCTGATCAGCCGGGACAAGCGGGCGCAGTGGCGGACCAACAGCCTGCAGGCGGCACCGCTGAAGGAGGCGACCTCGTGGATGGAGCACCTCAGCCACCTGTGGGACGACCGGTTCTCCCGCTGTTCGTCGTGCCGATGGACACGGTCGACGTCGACATCCGCCCCGGCGGACACTGGAAGATGACGATGGTCGGCAAGGACGACCCCGAGTGGCGGGCACCCGTGAACGCGACCTTCACCGAGGTCGTCGAGAACCAGCTGCTCGTCGGCTACGAGACCGCCCAGTCGATCCCCGGCATCGAGGACGGCACCCGGCTGTCGCTGTCGCTCGAGCTCATCCCCGAGGGTGACGGCACGCGCCTCGAGCTCCGACAGGGCCCGTTCCCCGAGGAGATGCGCGAGATGAGCGCGATCGGCTGGCGGCAGTCGTTCCACAAGCTCGACGCCCTGCTCGAGACCCCCGCCAAGTTCCGCAACGACCCCGATGACCACCAAGGCGACGACTCATGACCACGATCACGCCGTTCCTGTGGTTCGACGACAACGCCGGCCCGGCGGTCGAGCGCTACCTCGAGGTCTTCGACGACGCCGAGATCGTCGACGAGAACCGCATGCCGGACGGCACGCTGTTCATCGCCACGATCCGGCTGCACGGCCAGACGCTGACGCTCATGAACGGCGGCCCGGACCACCGGCTCAGCGAGGCGTTCTCGCTGTCGGTCAGCGTCGAGACGCAGGACGAGGTCGACACGATCTCCGACGCACTGATCGCCGGCGGCGGTGAGCAAGGTCCGTGCGGCTGGCTCGTCGACGCCTTCGGTCTCTCGTGGCAGATCATCCCGACCCTGCTGATGCGGCTCATGAGCGACCCAGACCGCGAGAAGGCCGGCCGCACCCAGGCCGCGATGATGCAGATGAAGCGGCTCGACCTGCAGGCGCTCCAGGACGCGTACGACGGCGTCTGAGTCAGGCGATGATCGACTCGACCGGCGTGCCGACGATGACCGTGCGCGTGACGGTGCACAGGCGGTCGTGCGACTGGGCGACCGCCCGGGGCAGGCTCTCCGCGGCGCGGTCGCCGTCGTCCCCCTCGGGGAAGGTGACGTCGAACGTCACGCGGATGTTGGTGAGCCGGTTGCCCAGGTCGTCACGGATCTTGTCGGCGCGGATCGAGACGTCGTACGACTCGGGGTCGACGCGCTTGCCGACGAGGTAGTCCACGTCGATCGCGCTGCACCCGGCGATGCCGGCGAGCAGCAGCTCGATCGGGGTGAAGTCGGTGCCGTTGCCCTCGTCGAGGTCCAGGGTCCCGCCGCGGACGTTGGTCGCGCGGAACCGCGCCTTGCCGGTGCGGGTCAGCTCGACGGATCGCTCGGTGTCAGTCATACCGCGACGCTACGCCCACCCTGCGGCCCTCACGCTCGGGCGGTGGATTCGCAACCGAATGGCGGCTCTTTCGGTGGAGGATCCACCGCCCGAGCCTGACAGAGGAGCGGTCAGGTGATCCCGGTGGTGCTGTCCTGGCCCATGGGCTTCTCGCCCTCACCCTCCTCGATCGAGCGGGTCTCGGGACGCGATCCGCCGGGCGCCATGAGCTCCGTGATCTCGTTGGCGATCCTGCTGCCGAGAGAGCCCCAGCCGTCCTGGTAGCCGTAGACCGACCGCAGCGACCGGGCCTCGTAGTCGCCGCACATGATGTCGACGTCGTCCGCGGTGATCAGGCTGGGGTGGGCGACACCGACCGACTCGGAGACCTTGACCATCTCCTTGCGGAACGTGCGGATGTACTGCGCGCAGCGCACCGACTTCGACGTCGGGTCGAGGCCGTGCGCCAGCCACGGATCCTGGGTCGCGACTCCTGTCGGGCACCGGTCGGTGTGGCACTTCTGCGACTGGATGCAGCCGATCGCCATCATCGGCTCACGAGCGACGTTGACCATGTCGGCGCCCAGCGCGAACGCCACCACGGCGTTGTCGATGAGCCCGAGCTTGCCGGACCCGATGAACGTGACGTCGTCGGTGAGCCCGGACTCGGCGAACGTGCCGTAGACCCGCGAGAAGCCCATGCGGAACGGCAGCGCGATCGAGTCGGCGAAGATCGGCGGGGAGGCGCCGGTGCCGCCCTCGCCGCCGTCGACCGTCACGAAGTCGACGCCCCGGTCGCCCTTGGCCATGAGCCGGGTGATCTCGTGCCAGAAGTCCATCTCGCCGACGGCGCTCTTGATGCCGACCGGCACCCCCGTCTCGGTCGCGACCAGCTCGACGAAGTCGAGCAGGCTGTCGACGTCGGTGAACGCCGTGTGCCGCGACGGGCTCGCGCAGTCCTTGCCCATCGGGATGCCGCGGATCTCGCTGATCTCGCGAGTCACCTTGGCGGCGGGCAGCAGGCCGCCCAGCCCCGGCTTGGCCCCCTGCGAGAGCTTGATCTCGATGGCCTTCACCGGGGCGGAGTCGACGACGGCCTTGAGCCGATCGAGCGAGAACGTGCCGTCCTCGTCGCGGCACCCGAAGTACGCCGTACCGATCTGGAGCACGACGTCACCGCCCTGGCGGTGGTGCTGCGAGAGCCCACCCTCGCCGGTGTTGTGCAGGCAGCCGGCGATCTCGGCGCCCTTGTTGAGCGCCTGGATCGCGTTGCCCGACATCGAGCCGAAGCTCATCGCCGAGACGTTGATGACCGACTCCGGCCGGAAGGCCTTGGCCCGCCCCCGAGCCTGCCCGAGCACCTTGGCGCTCGGCAGGCCGACCTGCTCCGCGTGGTCGTGGGGCAGGGAGTCGGCAAACGTCCGGTGCTTGATGATCGCGTAGCCCGGCAGGTGCTCGATGTCGTTGTCGGTGCCGAACCCCGAGTAGTTGTTCTCCTGCTTCGACGACGCGTAGATCCACGAGCGCTGGTCGCGGCTGAACGGCCGTTCCTCGTCGTTGCTCGTGACGATGTACTGGCGCAGCTCGGGACCGATGGTCTCCAACCAGTAACGGGCGTGGGCGACCACGGGATAGTTGCGCAGCAACGCGTGGCGCTTCTGCGTCAGGTCGCGCACCGCCACGGCGCCGAGAGCGGCACCGACCCCGCCGAGAACCCGGGTGAGCTTCATGTCCAAGTCCTACCCCGCACCGCGGGGGTTGTCCATCCGAGCGACTGAGGGGGACGCGCGCTGAAACGGTCTAGTCCTTTTGAGCCATTTTCTGCTTGGCTCACAACAAATCCCCGCAATCGCAGGCCGACAGTCGTACGGTCGGAGGGAAGCGCTGGAAGGACTTCTCGGATGAGCGTGTACCTGTTCGACATGGAGGGCGAGCCCGTCGCCTTCCGACAGACCTGGACCGACCCCTACCTCTACGACTGCGAAGGCCGCTGGATCGGCTACTTCCCGTGGGACGACCACGACGCCGTCGACTGCAACGGCCGCTACCTCGGGACGGTCGTCGACGACCGCCTGGTGCGTCGCAACGACTGGTACGCGCGCCCGTGCGGCGCGGTCCAGGAGCCGCCGCACGACGCGATCCCGACCGGCACCCCGCAGACGCCGCACGCGTTCCCCAACCGGTTCGCGTACGAGGACATCCACTCCTATCTCCTGACCTGACATATTGAGCGTGCGCCAACCGCGCGCGACCCCAAGACTGGTCAGGTGCCCACGACTCGCAGCCTCGTCACCGGCGCCACCGGCTACGTCGGCGGCCGGCTCGTCCCCCAGCTCGTGCAGGCCGGCCACGACGTACGGGTGATGGTGCGCGACGAGCGCAAGGCCCAGGCCCACGAGTGGTCCGGGGACGTCGAGATCGCGGTCGCCGACGCGACCGAGCCCGACCAGGTCGCCGCCGCGCTGAAGGACGTCGACGTCGCCTACTACCTGCTGCACTCGATCGGCACGGGTGAGGACTTCGCGGCCACCGAGCGCGGGATCGCCGAGACGTTCGCCACCGCGGCCAAGGCGGCCGGGGTCCGTCGCATCGTCTACCTCGGGGGCATGTCGCCCAAGGACGAGGAGCTGTCCGAGCACCTGCGTTCGCGCGAGGAGGTCGGGGAGGTCCTGCTCGACTCCGGCGTGCCCACGGCGGTCCTGCAGGCCGGCGTCGTCATCGGCTCCGGCTCTGCGTCGTTCGAGATGCTCCGCTACCTCACCGAGCGCCTGCCGGCCATGGTCACGCCGAAGTGGGTGCACACGCGCATCCAGCCGATCGCCATCCGCGACGTCCTCCGCTACCTGGTGGCGTGCGCCGACCTGCCTGCGGACGTCAACCGGCGCTTCGACATCGGCGGTCCGGACGTGTTGACGTACGTCGAGATGATGCAGCGGTTTGCCACGGTCGCCGGCCTGCCGAAGCGGCGGGTGCTCCCGGTGCCGGTGCTCTCCCCGACGCTGTCGAGCCACTGGGTCGGCCTCATCACGCCCGTGCCGGCGAGCCTGGCCCGGCCGCTCGTCGAGTCGCTCCGCAACACGGTCGTGGCCGCGGAGACCGACATCAAGACGTACGTGCCGGACCCCCCTGAGGGCCTCATCGGCTTCGACCGCTCGGTCGAGCTCGCGCTGACCAAGATCCAGAACCTCGACGTGCCGACCCGCTGGTCGTCTGCCTCGACCGCTGGGGCACCGGCGACCGGGCTGCCGACCGACCCGGACTGGGCCGGCGGCTCGCTGTACACCGACGAGCGCACGCGCGAGGTCGACGCGAGCCCCGAGCACCTGTGGACGATCATCGAGGGCATCGGCGGTCGCAACGGGTGGTACTCCTGGGCGTTGGCGTGGTGGGTCCGCGGCCTCCTGGACCGCGCCGTGGGCGGGCCGGGCCTGCGGCGCGGACGCCGCAACGAGCGTGACCTCGTGGTCGGCGACGCCCTCGACTTCTGGCGCGTCGAGGACACCGACGACCGGACGTTCCTGCGGTTGAGGGCGGAAATGAAGCTGCCAGGCCTCGCTTGGCTCGAGCTGCGGGTGGGCTCGACCGACGGCGGCACCACGACGTTCCACCACCGAGCGCTGTTCCATCCCAAGGGCCTGCTCGGCCACCTCTACTGGTGGTCCGTCTACCCGTTCCACGGCATCATCTTCGGCTCGATGCAGAAGAACATCGCCAAGGCCGCCGAGGCGCTCGAGCGCTAGTCACTCGAGAGGCGGAACCTCTCGGCCTCTGAGACGATCACTCGGGGGAGAGGGAGTGTCGGCACATGGGTGACGTCAGCACGGCCGGCAACGAGGCCCGGCACAGCGACACGATGCGCGCCGCGGCTCGGGTCGGTCTGGTCGCGTTCGGCCTGGTCCACCTGCTCATCGCGTGGCTCGCGCTGCAGATCGCCTGGGGCGGCGGGGGCGGCAAGGCGGACAGCCAGGGCGCCCTGCAGACCGTGGCCAAGGAGCCGTACGGCGAGGCCCTCCTGTGGGTCGTGGCCGGCGGGCTCGCAGCGTTGGCGATCTGGCAGGTCATGACCGCGATCTGGGGACACCGCGACGAGTCCGACGACAAGCACCGCACCATCAAGCGCCTGGCCGCGATCGGCCGAGCCGTCGTCTACGCGGTCGTCGGGTTCTCCGCAGCCCGCACCGCGTCGGGCTCGGGTGGTGGCGGCAAGAGCCAGGACAGCAAGGGCGAGGGCCTCACGGCCGACCTGCTCGGAGCGCCGGCCGGCCGCATCCTCGTGGCAGCCGTCGGTGTGGCGATCCTCGTCATCGCGGCCAAGCACGTGCACCGCGGCATCACCGACAACTTCACGCACGACCTCCAGGGCGGTGCCACGAGCGGGTCGACACGGTCGCCCGTCCTTCTCGTCGGCCGGGTGGGGTACGTCGGCAAGGGCGCCGCGATCGGCGTCGTCGGCCTCCTGTTCGGCTGGGCCGCGGTGGCGTACGACCCCGAGAAGGCCGGCGGTCTCGACGACGCCCTCAAGACCGTGCGCGACCAGCCCTACGGTCCCTACCTGCTGACACTCGTCGCGATCGGGCTCGCGGCCTTCGGCCTGTTCTGCTTCGCCTGGGCGCGCTACGTCCGGACCCGCTGATCGTCGGCTGCGTTTGCGCGCGCCCACCAGCCGCAACAGGATGGTGGCCATGGACCTCTTCCGCACCAAGTCCGTGGAGCGCTCGATCGAGGAGACCGACGAGCCGGATCATCGCCTCAAGAAGGAGCTCTCGGCCCTCGACCTGACGGTGTTCGGCGTCGGGGTCATGGTGGGCACCGGCATCTTCGTGCTCACGGGGGAGCAGGCCTACAGCAACGCCGGCCCGGCCATCGTGATCTCCTTCATCCTGGCCGGCATCACCTGCGGCCTGGCCGCGCTCTGCTACGCCGAGTTCGCCTCGACCGTGCCGGTGGCCGGGAGCGCCTACACGTTCTCGTACGCGACGCTCGGCGAGCTGATCGCCTGGATCATCGGCTGGGACCTGGTGCTCGAGCTCGCCCTGGGGGCCGCCGTCGTGGCCCGTGGGTGGTCGGCCTACCTGCAGTCCTTGTTCGACCTGCCGACGTGGCTTGCCGGGGACGAGGCCACCCCCGACTTCGGCGCCATGGCCGTCGTCCTGGGGCTGACGCTGGTCGGGGTGCTCGGCACCAAGCTCTCGGGTCGGTTCACCGGCGTGCTGGTCGTCGTGAAGGTCGCCGTCATCATGTTCGTCATCATCGCCGGGCTGTTCTTCATCAAGCTCTCGAACTACACCCCGTTCGTCCCGGACTCCAAGCCTGCCGAGAGCGGGGAGTCCGGCCTCGACTCGACGCTGCTGCAGTCGGTCTTCGGGGTCGACCCCACCGTGTTCGGGGTCTACGGCATCATCGCCGCGGCGTCGGTCGTGTTCTTCGCGTTCATCGGCTTCGACATCGTCGCGACGTCTGCGGAGGAGACCAAGAACCCGCAGCGGGACGTCCCACGGGGCATCCTCGGGTCGTTGGCGATCTGCACGTTCCTCTACGCCGCCGTGGCCTTCGTCATCACCGGGATGCTGAAGTACAGCGACGAGCGGATGAAGACCGCAGCGCCGCTGGCCGAGGCCTTCAGCGCCAACGGGCTCGACTGGGCCAGCAAGCTCATCTCGACCGGGGCCGTGGCCGGTCTGACGACGGTCGTCCTCGTGCTGATGCTGGGCCAGGCGCGAGTGCTCTTCGCGATGTCTCGCGACGGGCTGCTCCCGGTGTCCCTGGCCAAGGTCCACCCCCGGTTCGGCACGCCGTACCGCATCACGATCCTCACCGGCGTGTTCGTCGCCGCGCTCGCCGGCTTCGTCCCGCTGTCGGAGCTGTCCAAGCTCGTCAGCATCGGCACGCTGTTCGCGTTCGTCCTGGTGTCGGCGGGGGTCATCATCCTGCGGCGCACCCGCGGCGACCTGCACCGGCCGTTCCGGGTGCCGGCCGTCCCGTGGATCCCGGCGCTGTCGATCCTGGCGTGCTTCTGGCTCATGGTGAACCTCTCGGTCGAGACCTGGTTGCGATTCCTCGCCTGGCTCGCGATCGGGTTCGTCGTCTACTTCCTGTACGGCTATCGCCGCTCCCGCCTCGGTCGGGGTCTCAAGCAGGCCCCCGCCGGGCAGGACGCGGCGCCGACGGCCGAGTGAGCACACCCACCGTCACCCAGGTCGCCGACGGCGTCCACGTCGCGCAGGGCACGTCGGTCAGCTGGATCCTGCTCACCGAGGGCGACGCGTTCACCCTCGTCGACGCCGGATACCCCGGCGACCGCGACGCCGTCCTGTCGTCGATCGAGCAGATCGGCTACTCGCTCGACCAGCTCGAGGCCGTCCTGGTGACCCACGCCCACGTCGACCACATCGGCTCCCTGCCACGGTTGCTCGAGGGGCGTGACGTCCCGGTGCTGACGTCGGAGGTCGAGGCGCACCATGCCCGGCGCGAGTTCCTCGAGCAGGCGACACCCCTGCAGGTCGCAGCGGCCTCGTGGCGACCGCGAGTGCTGGCCTGGTCGCTGCACGTCGTGGCCGCCGGAGGCACCACCAAGGCGGGCGTGCCGCAGGCGCAGGGCTTCGCCGAGGGTGCCCTGGACCTGCCCGGCCTACCCGTGCCGATCGTGACGCCGGGGCACACGAGTGGTCACACCTGCTACCACCTGCCGCACACGGGAGTGCTCGTCACCGGAGACGCGCTCGTCACGGGGCACCCGACGGTCAGGCGTACGGGACCGCAGCTGCTCCCGAGGATGTTCCACCACGACGTCGCTGCGAACCGTCGCTCGCTCGACCAGCTGCGTCGGCTGAGCGGAGACGTCCTCCTGCCGGGGCACGGCGTGCCGTGGCGCGGTTCCTATGCCGACGCCGTCGACCAAGCCCTCAACGCTCGTCGGTGAGCACCGCTCGGGCGCTGGTGCGTCGGACCAGCGTGCTCCCGCCGGCCGGGCGAGAGATTAGCCGAGGGCGCGCACGACCTCCCGAGCCGCGTGGTGACGCCCGCGGGGCACGATCATCGGGGTCCCGCTGACGGGATCGGGCACGACCTCGCACGCCAGCCCGAACACATCGGTCACGACGGCCGAGTCGATGACGTCGGTCGGCGGGCCCTCCGCGACGATCACGCCCTTCTTCATCGCGATGATGTGGTCGGCGTAGCGGCACGCCAGGTTGAGGTCGTGCAGGACGATCACGATCGTCTTGCCCGACTCCCGGTTGAGATCGGTCAACAAGTCGAGCAGCTCGACCTGGTGATTGATGTCGAGGAACGTCGTCGGCTCGTCGAGCAGCAGCAGGTCGGTGTGCTGCGCGAGCGCCATGGCCACCCACACGCGCTGGCGCTGACCCCCGGACAGCTCGGCGATATTGCGGTCCACCAGGTCCGCGGTGCCGGTGGCCTCCAGCGCGCCCGCGACCGCCCGGTCGTCCTCGGCGCTCCACTGCCGGAACCAGCCCTGGTGCGGGTAGCGGCCGCGCCCGACGAGATCGCCGACCGTGATGCCATCCGGGGCGACCGGCGACTGCGGAAGCAGCCCGAGCACCTTGGCCACGTCGACGCTCTTGAGGTCATGGACCGACTTGCCGTCGAGGATCACCTGGCCGCTGCGCGGACGCAGCAGACGGGCGAGGCCGCGCAGCAGCGTGGACTTGCCGCAGGCATTCGCCCCGACGATCACCGTGATGCGGCCGTCGGGGATCGCGACGTCGAGATCGCGGACGATGTCGACCTCTGAGTAGCCGAGCGTGAGGTTCTTGGCGCGCAGGTCGTGGGTCATCCGCCGCGTCCTTCCCGGTTGACGGTGGCGAGGAGCCAGATGAGATAAGGGGCACCGATGATGCCCGTGACGACGCCGGTCGGCAGGGCGACCGGCACGACGTGCTGAGCCACCAGGTCGGCGCCCAGCACGATGATCGATCCGACGAAGCCGGCTGCCATGATGCCGCCGCCGCTGTGGCCGGCGATGCGCTGGGCGATGGGCCCGGCGATGAGGGCGACGAACATGATCGGGCCCGCGACAGCAGTGGCGAAGCCGATGAGCACGATCGAGACCGCGATCAGGGCCAGCCGGCTGATCTCCACACGCGCGCCCAACGCGTGCGCGGTGTCGTCGCCGAGCTCGAGGACGCGCAGGGGACGCTGCAGCAGGAGCGCCGCCGGCACGAGGACCAGGAGGGCTACGAGCAGGGTCCGCAGCTCCGTGGGACCGGCCTGGCCGACGGTGCCGACCAGCCAGGTCATCGCCTGCCGGGCCTCGTAGAGCTCGGCGCGCGCGACGATGTAGCCGATGATCGACAGCATGAACTGCGAGACGGCGATGCCGATGAGCACGAAGCGGTAGCCAGAGATGCCGTCGCGCCACGCCAGCAGGTAGATCACGAACGACGTGACGACCGCACCGGTCAGTGCCGATGCGGAGATCATCGAGCTGCTGGCGCCGAAGATCACGATCGCGGTCACCGCGAACATGCTCGCGCCCGATGACACACCGACGAAGTCGGGCGAGGCGAGCGGATTGCCCAGCAGCTTCTGGAACAGCAGCCCGGACACGCCGAGCGCGAAGCCGACAGCGAGGGCCGCCGACGCGGTCGGCAGGCGCAGGTCGCGCACGATGAAGTCGACGGAGGGCTCGTCGCGCAGGTGGAACGCCGACGTGATGACGTCCCACGCCGGGACGTAGAAGCTGCCGACCATCATCGTCAGGACGAACAGGACGAAGGCCACCATCGCCAGGGCGACGGTCACCGCGAGCATTCGCGCGTGTCGGGCCCGCGGACGGTGCGTACGCGGAGGCGCGTTCGAGACGTGATCGATCACAGCTCGGCCAGACTCTTGTAGCGGACCAGCGTGATGAAGGCCGGTGCCCCGAGCACGCCCAGCACGACGCCGACCTGAAGCTCGCCGGGAGAGATGATGACGCGGCCGAAGATGTCGGCGGCCAGGAGGACGATCGGGGTCAGCACCAGCGAGTAGGGCAGGATCCAGCGATAGTCGGGCCCGCAGATGAAGCGGGCGAGGTGAGGCACGATCAGCCCCACGAAGACTATCGGGCCGCAGGCCGCGGTGGCCGCGCCGCACAGCACCGCAACGGTGACGAACATGACGAACCGGGTCAGGCGGAGTCGCTGGCCCAAGGCCAGCGCGAGGTCCTCGCCGAGGGCGAGGCCGTTGAGGGCCCGGCCGGCGCCCATCGCGACGACCAGTCCGACGGCGATGAACGGGGCGGTCTGCCAGAACACCCCCATGTAGCGGCCGGCGAGCGAGCCGACCTGCCAGAAGCGCAGCTCGTTGAGCGCGTCGACGTTGGTCATGACGATCGCCGTGGTGAGCGACGACAGCACCGCGGTGACCGCGGCTCCGGCGAGCGCCAGCTTGACCGGGGTCGCCCCCTCGCGGCCGAACGACGCGATGCCGTAGACCGTCACGGTGGCGACGCCGGCGCCGAGGAACGCCAGCCAGACGTAGCCGATGACGCCCTGCACGCCGATGATCATGATGCCGAACACGATGAAGGCGGCCGCGCCCGCGTTGATGCCCATGATCCCGGGGTCGGCGAGCGGGTTGCGGGTGACGCCCTGCAGGATCGCCCCGCTGAGGCCCAGTGCCGCGCCCGCGAAGACACCGATCAGGGTGCGGGGGACTCGCATCTCCCGGATCACCGTCTCGGAGGCCGATCCGGGATCGAAGTCGGTGAACGCCTTCCAGATGGTGCCGACGCCGACTCCGCGCGAGCCCAGCGTGATGCTGACGAAGCACGTCACCAGCAGCACGCCGACCAGGACGACCAGTCCGGCCGCGAGGCCCGCCCCCGGACGATGCCGGGGTGCGGTCTCGGGCTGGGGTGGGGCCGTCTCGAGGAGTGTCATGCGAGGTCGGGGTCGGCCTTCTCGATCGCCGCGGTCAGCGCGTCGAGCTGCGTGGCGTACTCGCCGTAGGTGTGCATCCAGTACGCGGGCCACTCGACGTAGGCCTTGGCCTTGGCGGCCTTGATGTTGGACCAGGTCGGCTGCTTCTCGCCCTGCTTGACCGTGGACTCGTACATCCGGTTGTCGATCAGCAGCAGGTCAGGCTGGTACTTGTCGGCGTTCTCCCAGCTGAGGTTCTCCCAGTAGGGGAAGCCCTTGTCCGGCTTGTCGGGGTTGATCACGTCGAGACCCCAGCGCTGGAAGTCGAGCAGCTCGGGCGCGTACTTGGGGTTGGCGACGTAGAGCAGGTCGTCCGACGGCGACACGGCGAGCGCGGTGAGGCCGGGCTTGGCCTCGACGGCCTTCTCGAAGTTGCTCTTGGCGGTCTCGAACGCCTTCTTGCTCTTGGCGATCTCGGGATCGTCGACGTCGGCGCCCAGCGAGGCGGCAAGCTCCTCGTAGCCCTGCGCGAGCTCCTCGATCGAGTCGCCCTGGCTGATGCCGACGATCGGCGCGAGGTCGAGCAGCTTCTTGCTCGATGCCTTCGCGCCCTCCTCGAGCCCGCTGTAGGCCTTCTCGGCCGGCCACCAGTCGGCGACGATGAGGTCGGGCTTGAGCGACGCAGCCTTCTCGACGTCGATCTCGCCCCAGGTCTCGCCGAGGATCGTGATGCCCGAGAGGTCGAGGTCCTTGAGGTTCTTGTCGTCCTTGACCGGCCCGGTCGCGTAGATGCCGACCGGCTTGATGCCGAACGAGAGCAGCGCCGCAGCCTCGGCCCCACTGGCGATGATCCGCTTGGGGGTCGCGTCGAGCTTGACCGTCTTCCCGTTGCCGGAGGTGAACGACCAGGGGCCGCCGCTCTTGGCGTCGTCGTCGGACGACGCGCTGGAGCCGCAGGCGGCAAGGACGGTGGTGGCGAGCAGGGCGGCGAGCGCTCCACCAGCCAGACGACGTACGTACGACACGAACAAGCCTTTCGTCGGGGGGACGTAGGTCACCCTAACTTAGGCACGTCTTACCTTGCCAGCGCCGTGGCACTCATCACACGCCAACGGGGCGCCGCTCGGCCGGGCGGCGCCCCTTCGGTCGATCCGATCAGTCCTTGGAACGCTGGCGGTAGGCCCGCAGCGCCAACGGTGCGAACACCGCCGTGAGGAGCAGCGACCAGATGATCGACGCGAGGACGGCGTTCTGCAGCGGCCACGCCGCGTCCGCGGCGATCGGGGAGGTGTTGCCCCACAGCTCTCGGCAGGCCTGGGTCAACGCCGAGACGGGATTCCACTCGGCGATGAAGCGCAGCCACGCCGGCATCTGCTCGGTCGGCGCGAACGTGTTGGCCACGAAGGTCAGCGGGAACATCACGGTGAACATGAAGCCCTGCACGGCCTCGACGGTCCGCATCAGCGAACCGACCCAGATGCCGAGCCAGATCATCGCGAACCCGAAGAGCAGGAGCAGCACGAACCCCAGGACGCCGCTGACGACCCCGTCGCGGATGCGCCAGCCGATCAGCACGCCGGTCACGCCCATCACGGCGATGCCGATGCTGGAGTGGATCAGGCTGGAGATGCTTCGCCCCACCAGCACCGAGGACCGGGAGATCGGCAAGGACTTGAGCCGGTCGACGATGCCCTTCTGCAGGTCGTTGGTCAGGCCCATCGCCACGACCGCCGACGAGAAGACCATGGTCTGCGCCATGATCCCCGGCAGCAGGAACTCCTTGTAGGACACGTCACCCGGCGGGTTGATCGAGCCGCCGAAGACGTACGCGAACAGCAGCACGAACATGATCGACTGGACCGTGACGTCCATGAGCATCTCGGGCATGCGCTTGATGTGGATCAGGTTGCGCCACACCACCGTGCTCGAGGCACGCAGCATCGACGGTGGACTGATCGGCGGACGCGTGGTCGACGTGGTCGTCGTGGTCATGCGAGCACCTCCGCTTCCTCGAACTGGGCCTCGAGCTCGTCGACCTCTTCGGCCTTGTGGCCGGTGAGGTGCAAGAACACGTCGTCGAGGCTGGGACGCTTCAGACCCAGGTCGTCGACCTGGATGCCGCTCTCCTCGAACACGTGCGCCATGCGGGTCATGTCGCCCAGCCCGGACGCCTTGGCGGTGAGCCGACGCGACGTCTCGTCGACGTGCACCTCGCTGGAGACCGTGCGGCTCAGCTCGGCGGCGCGCTGCAGGTCAGCGGCGTCGGTCACCGTGACCACCACGCTCGCCGCACCGGCTTGGTCCTTGAGCTGGGTCGGCGTGCCCTCCGCGATGACCTTGCCCTTGTCGATCACGACGATGTTGTCCGCGAGGTGGTCGGCCTCCTCGAGGTACTGCGTCGTCAGCAGCAGCGTCGTGCCGTCGCGGACGAGGCCGCGCAGGACCTCCCACAGCTCGGTGCGACTGCGCGGGTCGAGCCCGGTCGTCGGCTCGTCGAGGAACAGCACCGGCGGCGCGGCGATCAGGCTGACCGCGAGGTCGAGTCGCCGGCGCATGCCACCGGAGTACGTCTTGGCCGTGCGGTTGGCCGCCTCGGTGAGCGAGAACCGCTCGAGCAGCTCGTCCGAGGTCCGCGCGACGTACGCCTTGGGCAGCCCGTAGAGCCGGCCGATGAGCTTGAGGTTCTCGCGGGCCGTGAGCAGCTCGTCGACCGTCGCGGCCTGACCCGTCAGGCCCATGCTGCGGCGCACCGCGTCGGGCTCGGTGCGGATGTCGTGACCGGCCACCCGGCCCGTGCCGCTCGTCGGGACACTCAGCGTCGTGAGCATGCGGACGGTCGTGGTCTTGCCGGCTCCGTTGGGACCGAGAAGTCCGAGCACGCTGCCTTGGGGCACGACGAAGCTGACGCCGTCGACCGCGGCGTTGTCACCGAATCGTTTGACGAGGTCTACTGCCTCCACTGCTGGAGCAGACATGGGGTTCCTTCCACTGAAAACTGAGATTCGAGCCTACCGTTTTATTCCTACTAGGAATAGCACGACCCACTGACAGTTTTCAGCGAATTCCTGCCGTGCTGTTGGCCCCATCCTTGACCCTCAACCTTGGTTGAGGTCAACCGCACCATGAACATCACGTGTCCGGACAGCACGGCGCCCCCCGATCGAATGGACCGAGGGGCGCCGTCTGGTGACCGTGATGCCTAGAGGAAGGAGCCCACCCAGCTCTGGACCCCGGCGATGTCGACGCGCTGGTAGCCGTCGATGTAGCGGCAGTTGTCGGTGTAGCCGTAGCTCGTGACACCGACGACGAGGCCGTTGTGGAACACCGGACCACCGGAGTCGCCGAAGCACGTCCCGCCACCGGCTCGGTTGTCCTTCTCGTTGCCGTTGCCCTGCAGGATCTGCGGCGTGAGCTTCTGCCCGATGACCGAGGTCTGACGACGGATCAGCGGGTAGCTCATCGGCGTCGGCTTCTGGGGTCCGGACTCGGCCTGCCGCACCTCGGTGCCGTAGCCGACGACGTCGAACGCCGTCTTGTTGAGGATCTTGGGAACGAACTGGTTCAGGTAGTCCTGGGGCGCGAGGGTCGCAGGCGTGATGCCGGCGACCGGCTGGTCGAGCACCACGACACCGACGTCGTTCCAGTTCTTCAGGTCGGTGAAGTCGGAGTAGTCGGGATGCGTGTACGCCGTGCCGGAGAGCTCACCGATGGCGGCGATCTGCTCCGGCGTGTAGCCCGCCGCCGGATCGGTCGCCTCGGGGTAGGGGTTGGGCCCGGTCTCGCTGATGACGGTGTCGAAGTCGACCAGGACCTTGCCGACGACGCCACTGGTGCAGTGGGCGGCCGTGAGCAGGACGGTCGGGCTGATGAGCGTCGCGGTGCAGCGGTAGCGGCCGGTCGAGTCGTAGAACAGGATCAGCCCGACGTTGGGATGGTCGTTCCCGTCGGGCTCACCGCCGGTGATGGCGGCGGACGGTCCGGCGGCGGTGACCGCGGCCAGGAGCGCAACGGCCAGGCCGGCCAGCGCTGTACGGATTCGCAACATGATGTCGCCTTTCCCCTCGAATTCCAGTCCCGATGACCAGTGAAGTCAGGGTATCCGCAGACCCGCGGGATCGCACCTGCATGCCATGCCGAACGCCCCGGCCGCAGGGGCCGGGGCGTTCGGGTGGGCGAGGGTCAGGCGAACTTCTCGCCGTTCTTGGCCTTGTCGAGCAGCAGCGCCGGCGGCTCGAAACGCTCACCGTACTTCGCGGCCAGCTCCTGGGCACGCTCGGTGAACGCCTCGACGCCGATGCGGCCGTCAGGTGCCTCGTAGCCGTTGATGTACTGCAGCGCACCACCCAGCAGGGGCGGGAAGCCGATGCCGAAGATCGACCCGATGTTGGCGTCGGCCACCGTGCGCAGCACGCCCTCCTCGAGGCAGCGCACCGTGTCGAGCGACATGATGAAGACCAGACGATCCTTGAGGTCCTGGAAGTCGGGCTGCTCGGCGGCGACGGGGAAGTGCTCGGCGAGGCCCGGCCACAGGGCCGCGCGCTTGCCGTTCTCGTCATAGTCGAAGAACCCCTTGCCGACGAGCCGGCTGGTGCGGCCCAGCTCGATCATCGTGTCGATGACGTCCTCGGAAGGCGTCCTGACCCAGGTGCCGCCCTCGTCCTCGACGGCCTTCTGCGACGCGACCCGGATCTTCTTCATCAGCTCGAGGTTGAGCTCGTCGCTGATCTGGATCGGCCCGGTCGGGTAGCCCGACTGGGTCGCGGCGCGATCGATCGAGACCGGGTTGACGCCCTCGGCCAGCATGCCGAGGCCCTCGTTGATGTAGTGCCCGATGACCCGGCTCGTGAAGAAGCCGCGGCTGTCGTTGACCACGATCGGCGTCTTCTTGATCGCCTGGACGTAGTCGAGCGCATGCGCGATCGTCGTGTCGTTGGTCTTTTCGCCGGCGATGATCTCGACCAGCGGCATCTTGTCGACCGGCGAGAAGAAGTGGATCCCGATGAAGTCCTCGGGACGCTTGACGCCCTCGGCCAGGCCGGTGATGGGCAGCGTCGAGGTGTTGGAGCCGAGCAGCGCATCGGCCTTGACGACCGGCTCGAGCTCGGCGAACACCGAGTGCTTGAGCTCGACGGACTCGAAGACGGCCTCGACGACGAGGTCGCAGCCGTCGAGGTCTGCGTAGTCGGCGGTCGGGGTGATGCGAGCCAGGAACGCGTCCTTCTTGTCCTGGGTGATGCGGCCCTTCTCGAGCTGCTTGTCGAGGAGCTTCTCGCTGTAGGCCTTGCCCTTCTCGGCGGCCTCGAGGCTGACGTCCTTGAGGACGACCTCCATGCCGGCCTTCGCCGAGACGTACGCGATGCCCGCGCCCATCATGCCGGCGCCCAGCACGGCGACCTTCGTGAACGTCCTCGGCTCGATGCCCTCGGGGCGTGAGCCACCGGCGTTGATCGCGCCGAGGTCGAAGAAGAACGCCTGCGTCATGTTCTTGAACTGCTGGCCGACCAGGAGCTCGACGAGGTAGCGCGACTCGATGCGCGAAGCGGTGTCGAAGTCGACCTGCGCACCTTCGACGGCAGCGCTCATGATGGCGCGCGGCGCCTTGTACGCAGCGCCCTTGATCTGCTTGCGCAGGTTGGACGGGAAGGCCGGCAGGAACTGCGCGAGCTTCGGCGAGGACGGGGTGCCGCCCGGCATGCGGTAGCCCTTGCGGTCCCAGGGCTGCGTCGCGGCCTCCTCGTTGCCGGCGTTGGCCTCGATCCAGGCCTTGGCAGCAGGGATGAGCTCGTCCTGTGTCGCGACGATGTCGTCGACCAGGCCCTTCTCCTTGGCCTGGGCGGGCTTCATCCGCGGGCCCTGAAGGAGGAAGTTGAGCATCGCGTCCTGGATGCCGAACATCCGGACCGTACGCGTGACGCCGCCGCCACCGGGCAGCAGGCCGAGGGTGACCTCGGGCAGACCGAGCTCGTAGCCGCCGTCGACCGCGATGCGGTGATGCGCCGCCAGCGTGATCTCGAGGCCGCCGCCGAGGGCCGCGCCGTTGATCGCCGCGACGACCGGCTTGCCGATCGTCTCGAGCTTGCGCAACGTCGCCTTGATGCGCTCGACGTTGTCGAACAGCGCCTGGGCGTCGTCGGGCGTGGCCTGGGTCATGAGCTTGAGGTCGCCGCCGGCGAAGAAGGTCTTCTTCGCCGAGGAGACGATGACGCCCTTGATCGAGTCGGCGTCGGCGGCGACGTCGGCGGCCAGCCGGTCGACGGCGTTCGCCATCCCGTCGGTGTACGCCTGGTTCATGGTGTTCGCGCTCTGGCTCGGGTCGTCCAGGATCAGGTTGGCGATCCCGTCGACGAGCTCGTAGCGGACAGCTTCAGTGGTGCTGGTCATGTGAGGGTCCTAGTCCGTTTCAGATTCGTTCGACGATGGTCGCGATGCCCATGCCGCCGCCGACGCAGAGCGTGGCGAGGCCGTAGCGCAGGTCGCGGCGCTCGAGCTCGTCGATGAGGGTGCCGAGGATCATGGCGCCGGTCGCGCCGAGCGGGTGGCCCATCGCGATCGAGCCGCCGTTGACGTTGGTGCGCTCGTGTGGGAAGTCGAGATCCTTCATGAGGCGCATCGCCACGGCGGCGAACGCCTCGTTGATCTCGAGCAGGTCGATGTCGGCGACCGAGAGGCCGGCCTTGTCGAGGGCCTTCCAGCACGCCGGGGCGGGGCCGGTGAGCATGATCGTCGGATCGGCGCCCGAGACCGCGGTCGACACGATGCGTGCCCGCGGGGTCAGACCGTGGCGCTTGCCCGCGGCCTCGTTGCCGATCGCGACCAGGGCGGCGCCGTCGACGATGCCCGAGGAGTTGCCTGCGTGGTGGACGTGGTCGATGCGCTCGATGTGGTGGTACTTCTCGAGCGCCACCGAGTCGAAGCCGCCCATGTCACCGATGCCGGCGAACGATGCCGGCAGCCCGGCGAGGCTCTCGGCCGTCGTGCCCTCGCGGACGAACTCGTCGTGATCGAGGATCGTGAGGCCGTTGGCGTCCTTGACCGGGATGACGGACTTGGCGAAGTAGCCGTTGGCGATGGCCTTGGCGGCGCGCGCCTGCGACTCGGCCGCGAACGTGTCGACGTCCGTACGGCTGTAGCCCTCGATCGTCGCGATGAGGTCGGCGCCGATGCCCTGCGGCACGAACGACGTGTCGAACGCCGTGCGCGGGTCCATGGCCCACGCGCCGCCGTCGGTGCCCATGGGCACACGGCTCATCGACTCGACACCACCGGCGAGGATCAGGTCCTCCCAACCGGAGCGGACGCGGCCCGCGGCCTGGTTGACCGCCTCGAGGCCCGAGGCGCAGAAGCGGTTGAGCTGGACGCCGGCCACCGTGTCGGGCAGCCCGGCGGCGAGCGCCGCGGTCTTGGCGATGTCGGCGCCTTGGTCGCCCACCGGGGACACGACACCGAGCACGACGTCGTCGACGCCATGGGGGTCGAGGGTCGGGTTGCGCTTCTGGATCTCGTCGATCAGGCCGGTGATCAGCGAGATCGGCTTGACCTCGTGCAGCGATCCGGTCTTCTTGCCGCGCCCTCGCGGGGTACGGATGGCGTCGTAGACATAAGCCTCGGTCATGGCGGGTCCTCGCAGAATTCAGGTGAAAGAGGTGTCGCCGAAGCGACAACCTCGATTGTGACACCGGCACTGTCAAAGTTCTAGGCGCCCTTCTGTGGGCCGCGTCACGTGCGGGCGGACGTACGCGGACCCTGCCAGCGTCGGTGGCATAGTCTCTGCACCATGACCGCCGCACCCGCCGAGATGAGCGTCGAGCAGCTCGCTTCGCGTGTCGGCATGACGGTGCGGACCGTGCGCTTCTACGCCGGCCGCGGGTTGATCCCGCCGCCGCGCCGCGAGGGCCGCAACGGCTACTACGGTCCCGACCACATCGCCCGCCTCGAGCTCGTCCGCGAGCTCCAGGCGCACGGGTTCACCCTGTCGGCGATCGAGGGCTACCTCGAGAACATCCCCAGTGACGCGACGCCCGAGCAGGTCGCCCTGCACCGCACGCTGCTCGCCCCCTGGATGGCCGACCGGCCGGAGGAGCTCGACCGGCAGGCCCTCGAGCTCAGGGCCGGGCGCGAGCTCGACGACCAGGCGATCGAGACGCTGATCGCGCTCGGCGTGGTCGAGCCGACGCCCGCCGAGGACGTCTTCCGGGTCGCCCCGGCCCACCTCGCGGTCGGCATCCAGTTCGTCGAGACCGACATGCCGATCGAGGTGGCCCACGCCTCTCGTCGCATCTTCGACGCGGCCGGCAAGGCCGTGGCCGACGAGATCACCGAGGTGTTCCGCACGCTGTGGTGGCCTCAGCTGCGGTCCTCCGGGCGTACGGCCGAGGACATCACGGCGCTCGTCGAGCGATTCAAGCCGTTGACGATCCAGGCACTCGTCACGGCGTACGAGACCGCGGTCGACGAGGCCAAGCGCGAGACGATCCGGCGCCGGACCGAAGGCAGCTGAGCGGGGAGCTGGCGTCCACCTCCCCGCCGGAGCAGTAGGAGGTCAGAGGCCCATCGTGCGGCCGATGATCTCCTTCATGATCTCGGTCGTCCCGCCGTAGATCGTCTGAATCCGGCTGTCCGTGTAGGCCTTGGAGATCGGGTACTCCGACATGTAGCCGTAGCCGCCGTGCAGCTGCAGACACTTGGCCGCCGCCTTGTTCTGCAGCTCCGTGGTCCACCACTTGCCCATCGCGGCTTCCTCGATCGTCAGCTCACCCCTGCTGAGCGCGAGGATGCTCTTGTCGACGAACGCCTGACCGATCTGCATCTCGGTCTCCAGCTCCGCGAGGACGAAGCGCGAGTTCTGGAACGAGCCGATCGGCTTGCCGAACGCCTTGCGCTCCTTGACGTAGTCGAGCGTCATGTCGATGATCGCCCGGGTCGCGGCCATCGCGCCGACCGAAATCGCCAGCCGCTCCTGCGGCAGCTTCTCCATCAGGTAGATGAAGCCCTTGCCCTCCTCGCCGAGGAGGTTGCCGACCGGGACGCGCACGTTGTCGAAGAACAGCTCTGCGGTGTCCTGGGCCTTGAGGCCCATCTTGTCGAGGTTGCGGCCTCGCTCGAAGCCCTCCATGCCCCGCTCGAGCACGATGAGCGAGACGCCCATCGCGCCCGCCTCGGGATCGGTCTTCGCCGCCACGATGACGAAGTCGGCGAGGATGCCGTTGGAGATGAACGTCTTGGCGCCGTTGACGACGTAGTGGTCACCGTCGCGGATCGCCGTGGTCTGGATCGCCTGCAGGTCCGAGCCCGTGCCGGGCTCGGTCATCGCGATCGCGGTGATCATCTCGCCGGTGCAGAACTTCGGCAGCCAGCGCTCCTTCTGCTCCTGCGTGGCGTACGCCAGGAGGTAGCCCGACACGAGGTCGGTGTGGAGCACGAAGCCGACGCCGCTCGCGCCGATGCGGATGAGCTCCTCGTCGAGCACGGCGTTGAAGCGGAAGTCGTCCATGCCGCCGCCGCCGAGCTCCTCAGGCATCATGAAGCCGAGCAGGCCCAGCTCGCCGGCCTTGGCCCACAGCTCGCGCGGGACCACGCCGTCCTGCTCCCACTGGTCGTGGTGCGGGGCGATCTCCTTCTCGCAGAACGTCCGCACCGTCTCGCGGAACGCCTCGTGGTCGGCCTCGAAGATGTCGCGCTTCATGTCAATCCTCTTGTCTCAGTCGGCTTGGGTGACGACACCGTCGGCGATGAGCCGGTCGACGTCGTCGATGCCCCATGCAGCGAGGGCCTCGGCGGTGTTGGCGCCGGGCCGCTGCGGGGGCGTGGTCAGGGTGGCGGGGGTCCGGGAGAATCGTGGAGCAGGTGCTGGCTGGACCAGGTCCTCGTGCTCGACGTACGTCTGCCGGGCCACGTTGTGCGGGTGCTGCGCGGCCTCGTGCATCGGCACGACCGGGGCGACGCAGGCGTCCGTGCCGTTGAACAGCGCGGTCCACTCGGCCTGGGTCCGCGACGCGAACGTCTCGGCGAGGACCCCGCGGAGCGCGTCCCACTGGCCGATGTCGTTGCGGTCGGGGACGTCCTCGATCCCCAGGACGGAGATGAGGACCTCGTAGAACCGCGGCTCGAGGGCGCCGACCGACATCCACCGGCCGTCGGAGGTCTCGTAGACGTCGTAGTAGGGCGCGCCCGTGTCGAGCAGGTTGGTGCCTCGGTCGGTGCTCCACAAGCCGGCGGCCTGCATCGACAGCTGCATCCCCAACAGGTGCGCGGTGCCGTCGGTGATCGCCGCGTCGACGACCTGCCCTTCGCCCGTCGCCCGCGCGTGGGTCAACGCCGCGAGCACGCCGGTGACGAGGTACATCGAGCCGCCGGCGAAGTCGCCGAGGAGGTTGAGCGGGATCTGCGGGGGCCCTCCGGCCCGGCCGATCGGGTCGAGGGCGCCGGCGACGGAGATGTAGTTGACGTCGTGGCCGGCGGTCTGCGCGAGCGGTCCGTCCTGGCCCCAGCCGGTGATGCGGCCGTAGACGAGTGCCGCGTTGCGGGCGTGGCACGCCTCCGGGCCCAACCCGAGTCGTTCGGTCACGCCCGGCCGGAAGCCCTCGATGAGGATGTCGGCCCGCTCCACGAGGTCGAGCACGACGTCGATCGCCCGTGGGTCCTTGAGGTTGACCGCCGCGGACGGCCGGCCCCGGCTCAGCATGTCCTGGTCGGTCGGCACCACCAGGCCGGCCCCACCGGGGCGGTCGATCCGGATGACATCGGCCCCGAGGTCGGCGAGCAGCATGCCGGCGAACGGGCCCGGGCCGATGCCGACGAGCTCGATCACGCGTACGCCGTGCAGGGGTCCGGTGCGGGGGATGGTCACACGATCGATTGTGACAGTGCCACTGTCACGGTTGCAAGTGACCCCGGTTACATACCACCGGTATGGCCATGTGTCATCATCGATGTCACGTCCCGGAAGGAACCACATGACGACTCGTCTCGCGTACACGCGCAAGGGCTCCGGCGAGCCCCTCCTGCTGATCCACGGCATCGGACACCGCCGCCAGGCGTGGGATCCCGTGATGGACCGGCTGGCCGAGTCGTACGACGTCGTCGCGGTCGATCTCGCGGGATTCGGTGAGTCCGAGCCCTATCCGGACGGCACGGCCTACACGATGGACAACGCCTGCCGGATCATCGGCGAGAACCTCCAGGAGTGGGGCATCACCCGGCCACACGTCGTCGGCAACTCGCTCGGTGGCGCGATCGCCCTCGAGATGGGCGCACGCGGCATGGCCCGCTCCGTCACGGCGCTCAGCCCGGCCGGGTTCTTCCGCAACCTGGGCGACCGGCTGCAGGCGCTGGTGCTCCTGCTGGTCCTTCGGGTCGCCGCGCTGGCACCCATGCCCATCCTCAAGGCGGTCTCGCACAGCGCGTTCGGCCGCCGGGTGGCCGGGCTCTCGCTCTACTCGCATCCCGAGCGGTTCGACAACACCGCGGTCCTGGGCGACGCGATCGCGCTCAAGCAGGCGCGCGCCTTCGGCGGGACGCTCAAGGCCGGGGTGCACTACAAGTTCACCAGCTCGGTCAGCGTGCCCACGACGATCGCCTGGGCCACCCGGGACCGGATCCTGCGGTTCGGCCAGTCGGCCCTCGCGCAGGAACGCCTCCCCCAGGCCAAGCACGTCGCGCTGCCGCACTGCGGGCACGTCCCGATGATCGACGACCCCGACCTCATCGTCCGCGTCATCGACAACACGGCCGCCCGGGCCGCCCAGGCGGCCGAGCAGGCCGCCTGAAATAGCAAGCACCTCCACCGCGTTGTGCTGGATGTGGAGATCTACGACGCGGTGGTGATCGGGGGCGGCCAGGCCGGGTTGTCGGCGTCGCACCACCTCAAGCGGCGCGGCATCTCCCACGTCCTCCTCGACGCCAACGCGCACCCCGGCGGGGCGTGGCAGCACCGGTGGGACGCGCTGACGATGCATGACGTGCACGGGGTCTCGGACCTTCCGGACGAGCCGGTCCCCTTCGCCGCGGACGCCTCGCGCGCCAACACGTTCGTGCCGGCGTACTTCGCCGACTACGAACGCACGCACGACCTGCCGGTGATCCGCCCGGTCCAGGTGCGGGCCGTACGGGACCACGAGGGGCTGCTGCGCATCGAGTCCGACCAGGGGTCGTGGGCGAGCCGGACCCTCGTCAACGCGACGGGCACGTGGACGCGGCCGTTCATTCCCTACTACCCGGGCGCCGAGACGTTCGCCGGCGAGCAGCTGCACACCGTCGACTACCCGGGGCCCGAGCACTTCCACGGCAAGCGGGTCCTGGTCGTGGGCGGTGGCGCGTCGGCGGTCCAGTTCCTCGGCGCCCTGCGCCCCATCACGGAGACCATCTGGGTCACCCGGCGCGAGCCGGTGTGGCGCACCGACGAGTTCACCCCGGAGATCGGCCGCCAGGTCGTGGCGCGGGTCGAGGAGCGCGTGCGTCAAGGACTGCCGCCCCGCAGCGTCGTGAGTGTCACGGGCCTGATGCTGCGCGAGCAGGAGCGCGAGGCCGAGCGCCTCGGCGCGTACGAGCGCCGGCCGATGTTCAGCCGGATCGAGCCCGACGGCGTGCGGTGGGGCGACGGCACGTTCGAACGGGTCGAGGTCATCCTCTGGGCGACCGGCTTCCGGCCGGCGATCGAGCACCTGGCACCGCTGCACCTGCGCAGCCCGCGTGGCGGGATCCAGCTCGACGGGACGACCGCCGTGGTCGACCCGCGGATCCAGATGGTCGGCTACGGGCCGTCCGCCAGCACGATCGGCGCCAACCGGGCCGGACGAGCCGCTGCACGCGGTGTCGCGACCTGGTTGGCGTCCGACGTGGTGGGCGAGCTGGCCTAGCCGCCGAGCGAGGCGAGGTCGACGACCTCGCTCGCGGCCGGCGCCTCGACCGGGTCGACCTTCTCGTACGTGAAGTTGAGCGTGCCCTCGCCGTCGGAGCCCCCCTCCGACACCAGGCTGACGGGCCTGCCGTCCTCCTTGTCGAGGTAGAGCGTGCCCTCGCCGTCCTTGAGGGTCACGCAGTCGACGCCGTTGACCTTCTTCTCCTTGCCCTTCTTGACCTTGCCCTCAGGGTCGAGCAGCTCGTCGACGAACTTGTCCTTGGACACGAAGTTTCCGAGCTCGGCGAAGTCCGCGTTGTTCGGGTCGATCAGCACCCACTTGCCGCCGATGGTCCTCGCTGCCTCCGCCGGGGCTCCGCTCGACTCGAAGAACTTCGCGTCGGCCTTGAAGTAGGACTTGCCGTCCGCCTTCAGCACGCCGAGGGTCTGGCCACTGGCCGTGACCGAACCTTCGGCATCTCCTCCAGCGAAGCCGATGTCGACCTCGATCTCCTGGCCCTCGTCACTGCCCTTGCCCTTGATCCTGACGTTGTCCTCCTGGCCCAGCTGCTTCTTGGCTGTCGAGATCAGCTTGGTTGCCGACAGGTCGGCCACACCCTCGTCGTCGGAGCCGCCGGATCCGCAGCCGGCGAGGACGAGCGCCGAGGCGACGGCGAGGGACAGTGTGCGTGTGCGCATGGTCATCGAGACCTCCTCGTGGCCGGCGTCCCCTGTTGGCGCCAGCCGTGGAATGGTCACAGGTTCTCGCGGATCACCCTGCAGCGCCAGTCGATGGCGGCTTCCGCACGGCATGGACCAGACTCACCCCGACCGCCACGATCGCGGCCACCAGCGGCACCAACAGCGCTGCGCGGTAGTCGTCGAGCCCCGTCGCCCCACCGTCGGCCAAGGCGACCAGCGCGGCGGACACCACCGCGAGACCGAGGGCCGCGCCCACTTGGAACGCCGTGTAGAGCAGCCCGCCGGCCAGGCCGTGCTCCGAGTCGTCGACACCGTCGGTCGCAGCGATCGCGAGCGTCCCGTACGCCAGGGTGAAGGCCAGGCCCATCGCGACCAGCCCGGGGAGCATCGCGTAGTACGACCAGTCAGCCGTCATCGGCAGGAAGAGCAGGAACGACACCGCCTGGGCCACGACGCCCGCGGTCAGCACCGAGGCGTGGCCGAAGCGCGTCACGACCCACGGCGTCAACGTCGGGGCCAGGAGGCCGTCGATGGCCATGATGAGCAGCGCCAGACTCGTCTCGAGCGTCGACCAGCCGCGCAGCTCCTGCAGGTAGAGCACGATCACGAACTGGAAGCTGAAGAACGCCGCCGAGAACAGCAGGGCCACGAGATTGACCCGGATGACGGACCCGGCGCGGAAGATGCCGAGGCGCACGAGGGGCTCCCGCACCCGGCGCTCGATCGCCACGAACGCCGCCAGGGCGGCGACGGCGCCCAGGCCGCTGGTCAGCGTCCACGCGAGTGAGGTGTGGGACGCCCGCTCCAACGTGTTGACCAGAAGGAGCAGGCCGGCTGCCAGGGCGACGGCACCCGTGAGGTCGAGCTGGCGGACGGCTCGGCTCGCCACGACCGAGTCCGGGGGCACGAGGCGCGTGGCGAAGGCCAGGATCACCGCCGACATGATCACGGGGGCGAAGAAGACCCAGCGCCAGTCGGCGAGGGTGAGGAGGCCGCCGAGCACGAGGCCGAGGCTGTAGCCGGCCGCTCCGGCGGCGCCGTAGATCAGCAAGGCCTTCTGGCGGGCCGCGCCCTGGGCGTAGCCCGTCGTGATGATGGACAGGCCGGCCGGTGTCATGAAGGCCGCAGCGACGCCGGTCACGAACCGCGCCACGACCAGCATCCACGACTCGGTGGCGAGGCCACCGATGCCGGAGAACACGACGAACACCGCCAACGGGATCAGGAACATCCGCCGCCGGCCCAGCAGGTCGGCCGCGCGGCCGCCCAGGAGCAGGAAGCCGCCGTAGCCGAGGACGTACGCGCTCATGACCCACTGGAGGCCGCCGGCGCTGAGGTCGAACTCGGCGCCGATCGAGGGCAGGGCGACCGCGAGCATCGCGATGTCCGCACCCTCGAGGAACAAGGCACCGCTGAGGACGAGCAGGAGCCCGAGCCCGCGCGCGTCGAGCCGCTTGATCTGGCCCTCGGCGGGCTGGGTCGTAGTGGTCATCGGAGTCCTCTCGTGGTTACCTCTTGTAACTGACCCCATCATGCGTCACCATGAGGGGTCATGGAAGAAGGCACTTCAACCTCACCCGGTTCCTGCGACGTAACCGGGACGACCGATGCGTTCCAGTGGGACACCCGTGAAGGGTGCGAGGTCCGGCAGATCCTCGACCGCGTGGCCGACAAGTGGTCCCTCATGGTCATCTCGCTGCTCGGGCACCGGACCTTGCGCTTCACCGAGCTCAAGCGCGAGATCGACGGGGTCAGCCAGCGCATGCTCACCGTCACGCTCCGTCATCTCGAGCGCGACGGGCTGATCCAGCGGACGGTCCACCCGGTCGTGCCGCCCCGCGTGGACTACGAGCTGACCGATCTCGGCTGCGGGCTGATCGAAACGATCCAGACCCTCGTCACGTGGACCGAGAGCAACCAGGAGGCCATCATCCGCGCCCGGATGGCCTTCGACCAGCGCGCCACCCAGGAGGCGTGAGTCTCAGTCGCGCGACTCGCGAGGCCGCTTGACCGACCACGGCTCGAGATGCTCGTAGCCCTTGACCGACGTTCGCCGGGTCCTCCGGAGCCGGAACTCCTCGGGGTGGGCCTGCAGGAGCTTCGCGAGCTCGCCGTCGGCCAGGACCCGCCCGGGCCGCGCGATCGAGGTCAGCCGTGCGGCGAGGTTGACGGTGGCGCCGAAGACGTCACCCAGTCGGGCCAGGACCGGCCCGTGCGCCGTGCCGACCCGGACCTCCGGGAACCGCTCGTCGGACTGCGACCGCTCGGCCAACGACAACGCGAGGTGGCCGGCGCGGACCGGGTCGTCGACGGTGTAGAGCACTTCGTCACCGATGGTCTTCACGACCTGACCGCCGTGCGCGACGACGAGATCGGTGGTGACACGCTCGAACCACTCGACCATGTCGCCGAGGGCGCGGGTCGTCATCTGCCGGCTGCGGGACGTGTAGCCGACGATGTCGACGAACCCCACCGCCGTCGACACCGTCGACCGGTCGGAGACACCGCGCAGCGCCATCCGGCTGGCCGTCGCCAGCAGGTGCCGCCGCCAGATGTAGCCCTGGACCTGCTCGACCATCGGGATCACCTCGACCAGCACCTCCAGCGGTGGGTCGTCGAGACCGTCCTTCTCGGCCAGCGAGCTCAGCAGCACCCGGGTCTGCCAGTCGGCCAGGCGCGAGAACGACCGGCCCATCGACCGCACGAACTGCGGCATCCGCTCGGGCTCGACGATTCCCAGCTCGGTCAGCCGCTGGGTGATGCGGAGTGCCTCGACGTCCGCCGGGGTGAACGCCACCTCGTCGTCGGCCCGCTCAGAGAAGCCCAGGTGGCGCCACATCGCATTGGCCGTGTCGAGGTCGACGCCGGCTGCCTCGGCGACCTGCGCCTGGGTCAGCGACGCGGGCTCGTCGAAGAGGTACGCCTCGGCGACGTCGATCAACAGCGCGGGGTCGAATGCCGGGGTGTCGGCCGGGTCGTCGGCCGGCGCGCCGGGGAGGGCACCCTCGTCGTTGCGGTCGGCCATGGAGATCCTCACGTCGTGAACCCGCGCATCGTAGCCCGGACGCGTCCGCCGCACAGCCAGATGCAGCCAGTTGCACTGCAACTCGTTGCATAGTACGGTCGCCGGATGGCCCTCGAGCACGCGATCCTCGTGTCCCTCGCGGAGAAGTCCGCCTCGGGCTATGACCTCGCGCGCAGGTTCGATGCCTCGATCGCCCACTTCTGGAAGGCGAGTCACCAGCAGATCTACAAGGTGCTGGGCCGGATGGAGTCCGACAAGTGGGTCGAGGCCCACCTCGTCGAGCAGACCGGCCGCCCCGACAAGAAGGTGTATGCCATCACCGACGAGGGGCGTGCCGAGCTCCTGCGCTGGTCGTCCCTGCCGACGCCGATCGAGTCGCCGCGCAGCGAGATCGCGGTCAAGGTGCGCGGGTTGCGGTTCGGCGATCGCGACGCCGTGCTGTCGGACGTACGGGTCCGGCGGCAGGCCCACCTCGCGCAGCTGGCCTACTACGAGGCCAGCGCCGCCAAGCACTACCCCGATCCGTCTGCGCTCGGCGACGACGAGCTCGGCGCCTACCTCGTGCTGCGAGCCGGGCTCATGCAGGAGCAGATGGGCATCGCCTGGTGCGACGAGATCCTTCAGGCCTTCGTGGACCGCGAGGCGGACCGATGAGCCCGGACGCCCACCAGCAGCACACCCAGGCCCAGCACGATCGCCGTCGTGATGAGCACCGCGTGCACCCAGAAGAACGACGTCGGGGCACTGTCCCAGTGCGCGCCGTCCCAGGCCCGGTCGTCGTCGACGATCGCCTTGGCGAACCGCGGCCAGATCACGACGTTGAACACGCCCGCGACGACCAGGAACCGGGCGGCAGTCTTCGAGATCACCTGACCATCCCATCACAGGAGCTCCAGTGAAACAGTTTCGTGCCGCTGTCGAGGCGGGTGACTTCGACGCCCTCGGCGACCTGCTGGCCGACGACGTCGTGTTCCGCAGCCCGGTCGCGTTCAAGCCGTACGAGGGCAAGCCCATCGTCGCGGCGATCCTGCGTGGCGTCGGCCGGGTCTTCACCGACTTCCGCTACGTCCGTGAGCTGGCGGACGACGACAACCACGGATCGGCGCTGGTGTTCGAGACCGTCGTCGACGGCGTGAGCGTCAACGGCATCGACCTCATCCGCACCGACGACGCCGGCCTGATCAGCGAGCTCACCGTGATGGTGCGTCCGTTGTCCGGAGCCAACGCCCTGGCCCAGGCCATGGGCGCCCAGTTCGACCGGATCCAGGCCGAGGCCCTGGCCGAGATGTCAGGAGAGACCCGATGAACCCCTACCCGCACCTGCTCGAGCCGCTCGACCTCGGCCACACGACGCTGCGCAACCGCGTGATCATGGGCTCGATGCACACCGGCATGGAGGACCGGGCCAAGCACCTGCCCGAGCTCGCGGCCTACTTCGCCGAGCGGGCCAAGGGCGGTGTGGCCCTCTCGGTGACCGGCGGCTATGCGCCCAACTGGCGCGGCTGGCTGCTGCCGTTCGGCTCGCTGATGACGTCGAAGCGCCTGGCCGACAAGCACCGCATCGTCACGGACGCGGTCCACGAGCACGACGGCAAGATCGTGATGCAGCTGCTGCACGCCGGCCGCTACGGCTACCACCCGTTCAAGCGCGCCGCCTCGAGCAAGCCGTCACCGATCACCCCGATGGGCAAGCCCAAGGCCATGTCGACCCGCGAGGTCGACCGGACCGTCTCGGACTTCGCGAGCTCGGCGATGCTGGCGCGCCGGGCCGGCTACGACGGCGTCGAGATCATGGGCTCCGAGGGCTACCTGATCAACCAGATGCTGACCGCGCGGACCAACGACCGTACGGACCGGTGGGGCGGCAGTGCCGAGAACCGCATGCGCTTCCCGGTCGAGATCGTCGAGCGGGTCCGCGAGGCGGTCGGCGAGGACTTCATCGTGATGTACCGCATGTCGCTGCTCGACCTCGTCGACGACGCCCAGAGCTGGGACGAGACCGTGGCGCTGGCCAAGAAGATCGAGACGGCCGGTGTCTCGATCATCAACACCGGCATCGGCTGGCACGAGGCCCGCATCCCGACGATCGTCACGTCGGTGCCCCGCGGAGCGTTCTCCTGGGTCACCGGCAAGCTCCGGCCCGAGGTCTCGGTGCCGGTCGTGGCGTCCAACCGGATCAACACCCCTGAGCTCGCCGAGGAGATCATCGCGTCCGGCCAGGCCGACCTCGTGTCGATGGCGCGTCCGCTGCTCTCCGACCCGTACTTCGTCGCCAAGGCCGCCGAGGACCGCGCCGACGAGATCAACACCTGCATCGCCTGCAACCAGGCCTGCCTCGACCACACGTTCCAGAACAAGCGCGCGAGCTGCATGATCAACCCCCGGGCCGGGCACGAGACCACGCTCGTGCTGTCCCCCACGCGTACGGCCAAGCGGATCGCCGTCGTCGGCGCCGGGCCCGCCGGACTCGCAGCAGCCGCCGAGCTGGCCGGTCGCGGCCACGCGGTCGAGCTGTTCGAGGCGCTGCCCGAGGTCGGCGGCCAGTTCCGGCTGGCGATGCAGATCCCGGGCAAGGAGGAGTTCAAGGAGACGATCCGCTACTACTCCCGCAGGCTCGAGCTGAGCGGGGTCAAGATCCATCTCGGCACCCGGGCCACCGTCGACGACCTGGCATCCTTCGACGAGGTCGTCGTCGCCACGGGCGTCGAGCCTCGCGTCCCGTCCCTCCCCGGCGTCGACCACCCGACGGTCGTGACCTACCAGGACGTCATCCGCCACCGGGTTCCCGTCGGTCGCCGCGTCGCGGTGATGGGTGCCGGCGGCATCGGCTTCGACGTGTCGGAGTTCCTGCTGCACGACCCGGACGAGTCCCTGGAGCACTGGATGGAACGCTGGGGCGTCACCGACCCCGAGCTCGAGCGCGGCGGCCTCGCGACCAAGCTCAAGGCCCCGCCGAAGCGCGAGGTCGTCCTCCTGCAGCGCAAGTCGACCGAGCTCGGCAAGGGCCTTGGCAAGACGACGGGATGGGTGCACCGCCAGACCCTCAAGGACTCCGAGGTCGAGATGGTCAAGGGCGTCACGTACGACCGCATCGACGACGACGGCCTGCACATCACCGTTGCGACCGGGGACTCCTCCGAGTCGCGGGTGCTCGACGTCGACACGATCGTGCTGTGCACCGGGCAGGAGTCCGTACGCGATCTCATCGAGCCGCTCGAGGCGCTCGGCCGGCCGGTGCACGTCATCGGCGGCGCCGACGTCGCGGCCGAGCTCGACGCGAAGCGCGCCATCAAGCAGGCCACGGAGCTGGCCGCGCGCCTCTAGTCGGCGGCGCGAGCCGTGACGGCATGGGAATCCGGAACCGCTAGGTTCGGCACGTGAGCCAGCCGCCTGACCCGAACCTCCCGCCGTACGGCACGCCTCCGCCTCAGCCGTCGTGGACACCGCCGGTCCACGCGTACCCGCACGGCCAGCAGCGGCCACCCCAGAAGAAGGACCGGACGCCGGACATCGTCCTGTCGTGGCTCCTGTACGCCGGACAGGTCGTCGGTTCCGGGGTCATGGTCGTCATCTCGATCTTCGCCGTCATCATCGACTCGTGGTGCACCGACGGCAGCGGCTCGTGCTCCGACGAGAGTGCCGGCTCGGCGATGATCGGGTACTGGATCGCCCTGGGCGTCCTGCTGATCGGCACCCTCGTCGGCCTCATCGTGGCCACGTCGACCAATCGGCGACTGTGGCCATGGGCGGTCGGGGGGTTCTGCGTCAGCGTCGTCGCGACGATCGTGTTCTTCGCCGTCCTGGCCGGCTGACCGCGATACTGAGGCGGTGAGCATCCGGATCCTCCTCCTGCGCGCCGTCAACGTCGGAGGCACCCAGCTGCCCATGGCCGAGCTGCGGGAGATCGCCACCGGTCTCGGCGCGACGGACGTGTCGACCTACATCGCCTCGGGCAACCTCATCGCGGACGTTCCCGGCAAGGGCGCCGACTTCGACCGGGCACTGGAGCAGGCGCTCGAGCAGCGCTACGGCTGGTTCCGCGAGGTCATCTCCCGTACGCCGGCGCAGGTGCGCGAGGCGCTGGAGGCGCACCCGTTCGAGGTCACCGAGCCCAAGTTCTCCTACGTCACCTTCCTCGCCGAGCGGCCGACGGCCGACGCGATCGCGAAGGCCGAGACCTACGAGACGGGTGATGACCGGTGGCAGGTCATCGGCACCGAGATGCACATCCGCTACGCCAACGGCGCAGGCCGGCCGGAGATGAAGGCCGAGTCGATCGGCCGGGCGCTCAAGGTGCCGGGCACGGCCCGCAACCTCAACACCGTCCGGAAGCTCATCGAGCTCGCCGGCTGACGCCCGGCATGACGACGGGCCGCCACCCGAAGGTGACGGCCCGCCTTGGTTCAGGTCAGAACCAATGTCTCCGACCGCCGATGCCACGGTCCATCGAGCCAAGGATCCACAGGATCGCGCCGACGAGGACCAGCACGATGCCGATCGTGTAGAGGATCGAGATATCGAGCACCGCTCCGAGGATCACCAAGATGATGCCGAGGATGACCACAGCTACTGCCCTCCTGTCCGTGGCCGACGGGCGCCGGCCACCTTCCTACCGAAGGTACGCCGGTCCGGCCGATCCGCATCTCGGCCGCGATGACAGGCGGGAACGTACGCTTGAGGGGTGGACCAGCCCACCCTCGACGACGTGCTCGGCGACCGCCGCTGGCTCGTGCTGACCGGAGCCGGCGTCTCGACCGACTCCGGGATCCCTGACTATCGCGGGCCGGGGTCGCCGGTGCGGACCCCGATGACGTACCAGGAGTTCGTGCGTACGCCTGAGGGCCGCCAGCGCTACTGGGCGCGCGCCCACGTGGGCTGGAGCCGGATGCGGCGGGCTGAGCCCAACGCCACCCACCACGTGCTGGTCGAGATGGAGCGGCAGGACTCTCTGACCGGCCTCATCACCCAGAACGTCGACGGGTTGCACACCCGGGCCGGTCACCGCGACGTGATCGACCTGCACGGCCGCATCGACCGCGTGATCTGCCTGCAGTGCCGGGACCTGACGCCGCGATCCGCACTGCACGCGAGGCTGTCAGCACTCAACCCCGGCTACGAGACCCGGGTCGGCGAGGTGGCGCCTGACGGCGACGTCGTCCTCGACGAGACCGCCGACTTCCGGGTCGCCGACTGCACCTCGTGCGGCGGTGACCTCAAGCCCGACGTCGTGTTCTTCGGCGAGAACGTCCCCAAGGATCGGGTCGCGCGCTCGTACGCGCTGGTCGAGGAGGCGGATGCTCTCGTCGTGCTCGGCTCGTCGTTGCAGGTCATGTCCGGGCTGCGGTTCGTGCGCGCGGCCCACAAGCGGGGCATCCCCGTCGTGATCATCAACCGCGGCAGCACACGAGGCGACGAGCTCGCGACGCTCAAGATCGAGGCAGGCTGCGCCGAGACGCTCACGTTGCTTCGTGACACGCCGTCGCATCGTTTGCCCGAAATGGCAGTGGACCCGGCTCAGCAGCGATAGCGTTCGGACGACCCATCCGCATCGCCGAAGGACTCCCATGAGCGCCGTCTCCCCACCGCCTCCCCCCGCCGCGGCTCCCGCGCCGAGTGACTATCCCGCCACGTTCACGTTCGACTCACCGGGCACGGTTGCGCGCTGGCGACCGCTGATCCACTGGCTCCTGGTGATTCCGCACGTCATCGTCCTGTACGTGCTGAACCTCGTCGCCGGCATCCTCGTCTTCGTCGCCTGGATCGTCGGCGTCATCACCGGCAAGATCCCTGAGGGCATCCAAGGCCTGATCGTCGCTGCCCTGCGCTACGGCGCAAGGGTGCAGACCTACATGCTGTTCCTGCGTGGGGAGTACCCACCGTTCGCCTTCGACACGGAGTTCACCGACCCCGGCACCGATGCGCGCGTCCGTCTGGACTTCCAGCCGGAGATCGAGAACCGCAGCCGCCTGACGATCTTCTTCCGCGGGCTGTTGCTGATCCCGCACTTCTTCGTCTTCTTCTTCCTTGCCATCGCGATGTACGTCGTGGTGATCATCGGTTGGTTCGCGGTCATCATCCTCGGCCGCTGGCCGTCCGGGCTCGAGTCCTTCGTGGTCGGCTTCATCCGCTGGATGGCGCGCTTCAACGCGTACGCCAACCTGCTCACCGACAAGTACCCGCCGTTCGGCCTCAAGTAGCCGCACGACAGAACGCCCCGATCCGTGCTCGGATCGGGGCGTTCTGGCGTCCGGGTCAGCTGAGCTGGCGCAGGCGTACGGTCTCAGGGAGGCTCGCGAGCTCCTTGAGCACGTCGGGACCGACCTCGGCCGCGACGTCGGTGAGCACGTAGCCCAGCTCTCCGCGCGTCGACAGCGACTGCGCCTCAATGTTGACCTCGTGCTCACCCAGCAGGCCGTTGATGCGCGCCAGCACGCCGGGATGGTTGAGGTGCACCAGGGCGAGACGGTGCTTGGTGGCGTCGGACGGCAGGTTGATCTCGGGCAGGTTGACGCTGAGCGAGGTGCCGCCGGTCGAGGCGTACGACCGCAGCTTCGATGCGACGAACCGGCCGATGTCCTGCTGCGCCTCCTCGGTGGAGCCACCCACGTGCGGGGTGAGGATGACGTTGGCCAGGCCGCGCAGGTCGGACTCGAACGGATCGCCCTGGCGCTTGGGCTCGACCGGGAACACGTCGAGCGCGGCGCCGGCGATGTGACCCGACTCGATGTGCTGTCGCAGTGCCGCGGTGTCGACCGCGATGCCGCGAGAGAGGTTGAGGAAGAGCGAGCGCGGCTTCATCTGCGCCATCTCCTCGGCGCCGAACAGCCCCGCGTTGCCCGGGCGGCCGTCGACGTGCAGCGTCACGACGTCCGAGATCTGCAGCAGCTCCTCGATCGTCGAGCAGCGCTTCGCGTTGCCGAGCGCGAGCTTGTCGTCGATGTCGAAGAACACGACCTTGAACCCCAGGGCCTCGGCGATGACCGAGAGCTGGCTGCCGATGTTGCCGTAGCCGACGATGCCGAGCGTGCGACCGCGGACCTCGTGGCTGCCGGCGGCCGACTTGTTCCACACCCCGTTGTGCATGTCGGTCGACTTCTCGTGCAGCCGGCGAGCCAGCGAGATGATCTCGGCGATCGCCAGCTCGACGACGCTGCGGGTGTTGGAGTAGGGCGCGTTGAACACCGCGATGCCGCGCGCGGTGGCGGCGGCCAGGTCGATCTGGTTGGTGCCGATGCAGAAGGCGCCGATGGCGATCAGGTCAGGGGCGGCGTCCAGCACCTTCTCGGTGATGTAGGTCGTCGAGCGGATCCCCAGGAGGTGCACGCCCTGGATGGCCTCGATGAGCTCGTCCTCGCCGAGCGCACCGTCGCGGGTCTCGACCTGGTAGCCCTTGCCCCGCAGGAACTCGGCCCCGTCGACGTGGATGTTCTCGAGCAGCAGGACGCGTACGTCCTCGTCGTCGAGCAGCGAGGTCGGGAAGGGATCAGTCGTCGTCATGGTCATCATCATCTCGGTTGCCTCCAGTCAGCAATGCACGGCTGACGTGGGGCCCAGGCGAACGGTCCCGATGTCCGGTTTCTGCAGTCGCTCCCCGGTGGTACCCACCTCAACGCCAGTCGCGACCGACTGCCCCAAGTCTAACCTGTACGGAACAACGCCCCGGCAGGCAGGACATTCCATGGACTACGTCAAGGACCCGCGCGTCGACGACTACATCGACGCGCTGCCACCGTGGCAGCAGGACATCTGTCACGAGGTGCGCGACCTCGTGCACGCGGCCGATCGTGAGGTCGAGGAGACCATCAAGCGCACGGTGCAGCCGTACTTCGTCCTAGAGGGCAACGTCTGCGCCTTGCTGGCCGCCAAGGACCACGTCAACGTGTTCGTCTACGACGGCGGGATCGTGCCGGATCCCCACGGCATCATCACCGCCGGCCACGACAACCAGACCGCGCGCACCGTCGGCTTCCGCGAGGGTGAGGCCGTCAACGCAGCCGCCCTCCTCGAGATGTTCCGGGCGATCATCGCGGACAACCGGGCCGGTGGATGGCGCAAGATCAAGAAGGACCGCGGGCTCGCCTAGAGGCTCTCGAGCGACGCGCGGAGCAGGTCGAAGAAGCGGAGTGCATCCGGATCGAGCGCGAGGTGCACGGCTCCGGCCGGCTCGAGCGTGATGTCCGTACGACCGCGGGTCGGCGAGTGGCCGGTGTGGACCGTGACGACCGCTGGGTGGAGCGTCACCAGCGTCGGGTCCACGAGGTAGGCGACGGTCAGCGCGTCGTGGACCGGTGCCGCGGTCCGACCGGCCAGCGCCGGCAGCGTCCGGTAGCGCTCGATGCGCTGCTCGATGAGGTCCGCCGCGATGGCGGCGGCCGGCCCGCCACCACCCTGCAGCTCGCCGCACTGCTCGGCCGACACGGTGGCTCGATACGTCGTGTCGAGCGGCATCAGCACGACTCGCTCGAAGCCGGCGGCCAGGACGCGCTCGGCGGCCTCCGGATCGTTGCCGATGTTGGTCTCGACGTCGGGCAGGGCACCGCCCCGCTCCATGACCCCGCCCATCACCACGAGCTCATCGACCGCCCGCACGACCTCGGGGTCCGCCCGGATCGCGGCAGCGACGTTGGACAGCGAGCCGGTCGCCACGAGGGTGAAGCGGTCCGTGGCCTCCCGCGCCGCCTGCACGAGCCACTCGATGGCGTGCTGCGGGTCGACGGCCGTGGTCGCCGCGGGGAGCGGGAGCGTGGCCCGCTCCGGACTGGCCTTCGCCGGCTCGGCGGCCGGCGGCGGGTCGATCGGTCCGCCGAGCCCGGCGTGCACCGGGACGTCCGGGCGACCGATCAGGTCGAGCGTACGGCGGGAGTTGTCAGCCGTGTGCCTCACGGCGTGGTTGCCCCACACCGCCGTCACCGCGAGCAGCTCGAGCTCCGGCCTCGCAGCCGCCAGCATGATCGCGATGGCGTCGTCGGACCCCGTGTCGCAGTCGAGGACCACCCGCCGCGGCACGGCAGCTCAGCCTTGCGGCAGCGCGGCGGTGAACCGGTCCATGGCCTCCTGCGGAAGGGGCTGATCGAGGTTCGCCAGTCGAACCTGCCCCTGTGCGATGAGGCGACCGTCCTGGTCGACCGAATCGAGGTGCCAGAGCTGCTGGCTGCGACCGCGATGGATCGGGGTCGCGGTCGTCGTGATGGTGTCGCCGACCTTGGCCTGCCGCAGGAAGTCCGTCGAGTTGTTGGTGCCCACGACGATGCCCTTGTCGCCGAGCCAGATCTGACCGGCCACGCTGGCTGTCGACTCGTGCACCGCGCAGTAGGCGCCGCCGTGCGGGATGCCGAACGGCTGCAGGTGCTGCTCGCCGATCGTGAAGCGTACGACGACCTGATCGGCGTTCGCCGTCACGTGCTCGACGCCGAGCATGCCGTCCAGTCCGGGGATCTCAGTCATGTCGTCGAGCCTAGGTCAGTGGTAGGCGTGCATGACTGCGTGGCCCTTGCCGCGACCGATGAGCCAGCGGTTGACCGGCACCGTGACGACGAAGGCGACGGCCAGCGCGAACGCCAGGCTGGCCCAGAACAGCCAGCTGGCCAGCCCCGCCTCCATCGCTCCCGGCACGATCAGCAGCACCGCGTTGTCGACGATCTCCATGACCAGGATCGAGAGGGTGTCGGCAGCGAGGGCGACCTTGATGGCGCCACGCCACGACAAGCCCGCGCGAAGGACCGGGCGGACCGTCAGGGCGTAGCCGAAGAAGAACGCCAGGACGACGGCGAGGGCGATCGTGCTGCCGTCGCTCATGCCCAGGGCGGTGCCGATGACGATGCCCAGGACCTCGCCGATCGCGCAGCCGGTCAGGCAGTGGAGCGTCGCGGAGATCGCGCTCCGCGTCAGCTCGCGTCCGGAGACCGCCGTGTCGTGACGGTGGTGCTCGCTCATCATCGTCCTCTCGGCTCGAGCGGCTGGAAGCCGCGCAGCCGCAGGCTGTTGGACACCACGAACACCGAGGAGAGCGCCATCGCGGCGCCGGCCAGCATGGGGTTGAGCAGCCCGGCGGCGGCCAGCGGGATGCCGACGACGTTGTAGGCGAAGGCCCAGAACAGGTTGCCCTTGATCGTGCCGAGCGTGCGCCGGGCGAGCCGGATCGCGTCCGGCACGGCCCGCAGGTCGCCGCGCACCAAGGTGAGGTCGGCCGCCTGGATCGCCGCGTCGGTGCCGGTGCCCATCGCCAGCCCGAGGTCGGACTGCGCCAGTGCCGCGGCGTCGTTGACGCCGTCGCCGACCATGGCGACGGTGCGACCCTCGGCCTGCAGACCACGGATGACGTCGACCTTGCCACCGGGCCGCACCTCCGCATGGACCTCGTCGATGCCGACGGCCGCGGCGACCGCGGCGGCGGCGCGCTGGTTGTCACCCGTCAGCAGCACCGGGCTGAGCCCCAGCCGGCGCATCTGGCGGACCGCGTCGGCACTCGACTCCTTGATCGTGTCCGAGACGACCAGGAGGCCGCGGACCGCACCGTCCCAGCCGACGACGACCGGCGTACGCCCGTGCGCCTCGGCGTCGGCCTTGGGCTCTGCGAGGTCGCCGAGCGGTTGCGACCAGTCCGCGAGGAACGCCTCGCGGCCGACCACCACCGCGTGACCGTCGACAACCCCCTGCACACCGAGTCCTTCGGTGCTGCTGAAGCCCTCGACCGGTGGCAGCTGGCCGAGCTCGGCACGGGCGGCGTCGGCGATCGCGCGGGCGATGGGGTGCTCCGAGGCGTCCTCGAGGGCGCCGGCGATGCGGAGCACGGTCGACCGGTCCTCGCCCTCGGCGACGATCACGTCGTGCAACGCCATCTGCCCCGTGGTGACGGTGCCGGTCTTGTCGAGGACGACCGTGTCGACCCGACGGGTCGACTCCAGGACCTCGGGTCCCTTGATGAGGATGCCGAGCTGGGCGCCGCGACCCGTGCCCACCATGAGTGCCGTCGGCGTGGCCAGGCCGAGCGCGCACGGGCACGCGATGATCAGCACCGCGACGGCCGCAGTGAACGCCGCGGACGCCCCCTCGCCGGTGCCGAGCCAGAACCCGAGCGTGCCGACCGCCAGGGCGATCACGATCGGGACGAAGATGCCCGAGATCGAGTCGGCGAGCCGCTGGGCCTGCGCCTTGCCACTCTGGGCGTCCTCGACCATCCGAGCCATCTGAGCCAGCTGTGTCTCCGCGCCGACCCGGGCCGCACGGACGGTCAGCCGGCCGCTCGTGTTGACCGTGCCGCCGACGACGTCGTCCCCCGGCACGACCTCGACGGGCACCGGCTCACCGGTGATCATCGATGCGTCGACCGCCGACGTCCCGCCCTCGACCACTCCGTCGGTCGCGATCTTCTCGCCGGGGCGCACGACGAACACGTCGCCGACGCGCAGCTCGTCCGTCGGCACGCGGACCTCGACGCCGTCACGGACGACCGAGACCTCCTTGGCACCCAGCGCGAGCAACGCACGCAGGGCCGCGCCCGCGCGGCGCTTGGACCGCGCCTCGAACCAGCGTCCGGCCAGGATGAACGTCGTCACGCCGGCCGCGGCCTCGAGGTAGATGTTGCCGCTGCCGTCCATGCGAGAGATCGTCAGCTCGAACGGGTGCTTCATGCCGGGCTCGCCGGCCGTGCCCCAGAACAGCGCGTAGATCGACCAACCGAACGCCGCGAGGGTGCCGACCGAGATCAGGGTGTCCATCGTGGCGGCACCGTGCCGCAGGTTGGTCCAGGCAGCGACGTGGAACGGCAGGGCGCCCCACACCACGACCGGCGCGGCCAGGGTCAAGGACAGCCACTGCCAGCTCGTGACCTGCAGCGCCGGGATCATCGCCATCGCGACGACCGGGATCGTGAGGACGAGCGAGATGAGGAGCCGGTCGCGTAGCGGCCGGGACGGATCGGCCTCGACCTCGTCCTCAGGCTGCTCCGACTGCGGTGGTGAGGGCAGCTCGGCCGAGTAGCCGGCCTTCTCGACCTCGGCGATCAGCACCGCAGGGTCGATCGGACCAGCAGCGTCGACCCGGGCCTTCTCCGTCGCGTAGTTGACCGAGGCGGTCACCCCGTCGAGCTTGTTGAGCCGCTTCTCGATGCGCATCGCGCACGACGCGCAGGTCATGCCGCCGATCGTCAGGTCGATGCGATCGGTCGTGGGCTCGTGGTCGGTGATGGCCATGTCAGTGCTCGTGCTCCGCGTCGTCGTGGTCTGCGTCGTCGTCGTCCGCGGCTTCCGGCTCCGGCGTGCCCTTCACCTGGCCTGCCTCGACGGTGAACTCGGCAGTCCGGACGACTCCCTCGTGCTTGAAGTCGAGGTAGAGCCGGTAGCGGCCTGCCGATGGGAAGTCGGTGTGGAACGTGATGCCGGGACCGGCTTTCGTCGTGCCGTCGCCGGGCTCGCCGTCCGGGTGCACGTGCAGGTAGGCCAGGTCGCCCTCGCGCAGCGCGACGAGGTGGCCGTACGCCGCCAGGTAGGGCTGCAGGTCGGTGACCGGGGTGCCCTGCCTGGCGACCTTCAGGGTCAGCTTCGAGGACGCGCCGACCTCGGCCGCGCCGTCGAGGGTGACGGTGTAGTCGCCGACCGTGCTCTCGGTCGACGGTGCCGGGAGCCTCTTGGGCGTCACGTCTCCGGCGACCGTGAGGTCGGCGCCCAGCGTGAGCTGCGCATCCTTGCCGGCCGGGTCGAAGTCGGCGAACGTACGCCACTGGCCCGCATCGAGGGCGAGCTCCGCGGTCCAGGTCCCCTGCTCGTCCATCGTCGGGTGGACGTGCTGGAAGCCCGACAGGTCGCGCTTGGCGACGATGAAGTGCAGCCGCTTGTCGTGCAGCGTCGCGTACTCCGTCAGGGGATCACCGTCGGGTCCGAGGATCCGGAACGTGACGACGGCCCGGTCGTCGGGCTGCTGCTGGGGCTCGTCGAGCACCAGGCGATAGCCGTCCTGGGCGACCTGCAGCCCGCCGGGGAGCTGGTCGGCCGCGGCCGACGTGCTGGGCATGTCGTGCGTGCCCTCCCCCGTGCCGTGCTCCATCGCGGCCGGTTCATCGTCGACCGGGCCGACGGCGTTGCCGACGGCGATCGCCGCGGCGAACACGACGCACAGGCCGCCCGCGAAGATGCCGACCTTCGTCAACGAGCTCATGCGAGCTGGTAGCCGGCCTCGACGACTGCGGCGCGTACGGCGTCGTCGGCGACGGGCTCGGCCTCGGTGGTCACGGACAGCGAGCCGGTCTCGAGGTCGACGCTGAGGTCGTTGACGCCGGGGATGGCGCCGACCTCCTCGCTGACCGAGCGGACGCAGTGCTCGCAGGTCATGCCGACGACGGTGTAGGTGCTGGTGGTCATGGGACTTCCTCTCGTGGTGAGGGTGTTCGGGTCAGCTGCGGACGAGGCGGGCGATCGCGTCGGACGCCTCGCGGATCTTGGCGTCGGACTCGGCACCGCCGGCGCGGGCCGCGTCGACGACGCAGTGGCTCAGATGGTCGTCGAGCAGGCCGAGCGAGACGGACTGGAGCGCCTTGGTCATCGCCGAGACCTGGGTCAGGATGTCGATGCAGTACTGGTCCTCCTCGACCATGCGCTGCAGGCCACGGGCCTGTCCCTCGATGCGGCGCAGCCGCTTGAGGTAGTCGGCCTTCTTGTCGTCGTAGCCGCGTGCTTCGTGGTCGTGCGCCATCGGAACTCCTCGTCTCCTACCCCCGGGGGGTATCTGATCACTCGACAACATATACCCCTAGGGGGTACCAATCAAGTTCTGGCTCACCATGCATGTCCCGTACGACACCGGGTACGTCTGTCATGTCGGCACGTTGAGCAGACAGCTGCACGACGAAAAGATGCCCCGCCCCGAATCAGTCGGGGCGGGGCATCTTCGTCCAGGTACGGCTACGAGTGGCTCAGACGCTGTTCTCGCGCACGGCGACCCGCTGGGCCAGCCCGTCGAGCCACGTGTTGAGGTGCCGGCGGTACCACCCGCGGCCGGCCCACTTCTCCGGGTCGGCGAAACCGGGGATCGCGTGGTCGGGCAGGTCGGCACGGTCCGCGATCGCCTCGAGGCGCCTGGCCTCGATCGACTGGGTCAGCACGAGGGTGCGGATGAACTCGACGGCGGCGGTGGCGTCGACGACGTCGAGACCCTGACGCTGCAAGGACTCGACGTGCGGGGTCAGCATCTCGACGAACCCGGGTGAGACGTTGGTCGAGCGCAGTGCCGTGATGTCGTAGCCGGGATAGCGGGCGCACGTCGCCCACAAGGTCTCGCCGAGCTGCTCGAGGTGCTCGCGCCACGGCAGGTCCGCCGCCGGCCACGATGCCGAGCGCGCGATGCGGTCCATGACCTGGACGACGAGGTGCTCGCGATCCGTGAAGTAGCGGTAGAGCCCGGAGTGCACGACACCCAGCCTGGCGGCGACCGAAGGCATGCTGAACGTGTCGAGTCCTTCGGCCAGCACGGCGTCGATGATCTGGTCGTCGGTCAGCGTCCGTGGCCGACCCGGCTTCGCACTCATCCTCCAAGGCTACGCCGCCCCGTCGGGACCGCTCGATGAACTCAGGCCTGCAGCTGCGCGATCAGCTCGAGCTCGTCCTCCCGGCTCAGTCCCGCTCGTCGTTCGCGGCCCAGCCCACGCTCGCGCTCGTCCGCCAACGTCGCGTCGATCGTCTCGGACAGCGACCGTCGCTCGAGGCCGTGGGCCAGCGCTCGCGTGTCGTCCATCAGCCCCATGCCGTGGTGGCTCCTCGGCAACCACAGCGGCAGCGACCGCGGCCCCATCCACTCCTCGACCCCGCGCTCACGCAGCCAGGACTCGTCGGCGACCACCTGCTCGCCGGCGAACCCGGCGACCGCAGCCGACAGCGCGACGAGCTCGCCGACCGTCGTGGCCTCGCCGACTCCGTGCACCGTGCCGGTGGTGCCGGACTCCGCCGCTGCCACGATCCAGGCCGCGAGGTCACGGACGTCGATGACCTGCATCGGCTGGTCCGCGACACCCGGCACGAGCACCGGCCCGTCGTCCGCGAGCGCGAACCGCGCGACATAGTGCCCGAGCCGGTCCGAGCGGTCCCCCCGACCACCGATGAGCCCCGCTCGCACGATCAAGTGCCGGCCCAGACGTCGTACGGCCTGCTCGCACGCGACCTTGCCCTCGCCGTACTGATCGGGTCCCGCGACGTCACCGTCGAGCGGTTCGAGCACCGGTGAGTCCTCGGTCAGCGGGCCGCTCTGGTCGGCGTACACCGAGCCCGTCGAGACGAGCGTCCAGTGCCCCGTGGTCGGGCCGAGGACGTCGACCGCGGACCGCACCTGGCCGGGCTGGCGCGACACGTCGATCACCTGGTCCCAGTCCCGGCCGCGGACCTCGTCGTACGCGCGCGGGTCGTCGCGGTCCGCGCGGACCCAGCGCACGCCGTCGGGCGGGTCGCCGGACTCGCCTCGCGCCAGGCACGTCACCTCGTGCCCTCGCGCGACCGCGGTCCGCGCGACCTCCCCGCCGACCCACGAGGTGCCACCCAGGACGAGGACGGAGCTCATGGCCTCAATGAACCATGCCCACGCCGGCGGCGACAGGGCTGTTCACTCCCGGCAGAACGTACGCTCGACGGGTGCCGTTGACCCTGAGCCACCCTGCACTGGTGCTGCCGCTTCGCCGCCTGGGGCTGCCCATGACGTCGCTGGTGATCGGCAGCATGGTGCTCGACATCCCGCTCTACCTCGGGTCGCGCCGCGGCTACGAGATCGCGCACAGCCCGATCGGCATCCCGACCGTCGACGTGATCGGCACCCTGCTCGTGCTGTGGATCTGGTTCACGGTGCTGCGCGACCCGCTGGCCGACCTCGCCCCGGGACCCATCAGGAGTCGCCTGGCTCCGCGTGCCCGCCTGACCCGCCGGCAGTGGTGGCTCGCCCCGGTCGGCGGGCTCATCGGCGCGACCCTCCACGTCACCTGGGACTCGTTCACCCACGACCACACCTGGGGCTATCGCCACGTCGCGTGGCTGCGGGCCGACCACCTCGGCGTGGCCGGGCTCCGATGGGCCCAGTACGCCTCGGCCGTCGGCGGACTCGTCGTCATCGCGGCATACGCGTTCGCACACCTGCGCCGGCAGCCGGTCGTCCGCGAGCCACGGCCGGATCGGTTGCTGCCGCTCCTCACGTTGCCCGCCGTGATCGTCGCCGGCGCCGTCGCCGCACTCGCCGCGGCCCTGCCCAAGGCGTCGGTCGGACTGCACTCGATGGCGTTCCACGGCGCCGTCGGTGCCGTCGTCACCCTCGCCCTCGGCATCCTGCTCGTCTGCACGGCCTGGCAGGTGCGCCGCTTTCGCCGGGAGGAGTCTGTGGGCGAGGCATAGCATTCAGGACATGGCCTCCGCACACGTCCTCACCGTCACCGGCTCCGTCACCTTCCGTGAGCGCGTCGCCGTCCCGCCCGGTGCCGTCGCGACGATCAAGCTCGTCGACACCGAGGGCGAGGTGCTGGCCGCGACCGCGACCGAGGCGCCGGGCGTCCCGGCCGAGTTCGCCCTGCACGTCGACCCGAGCCTGGTCAACGATCCCAGCGCCCTGCTGATCTGGGCCATGCTCCGGACGGACGCCGGGGTGTGGGGCACCACCGAGCTCGTGCCGGTCGAGGGCGACGCCACGGCAGTGCTGCTGACCAAGATCGAGGAATGATGCGCTCCGGTCCCACCATCACGCACCTGGCCGACGACGAGATCGGCACCGGTCCGCCGATCCTCGGCCGCATCGCCCACATGCTCCGGCCCTACCGGACCAAGATGGCGTACGTCGCGGTCGCCGTCCTCGTGTCGGCCGCGTTGGCCTCGGTCGCACCGTTCTTCACCAAAGCGGTGTTCGACGAGGCACTGTTCCCCACGGACGGGAGCGGGGTCGACCTCGGCCTGCTGGGTTGGCTGGTCGGGGCGCTGTGCGCGATCCCCGTCGTGACCGCGTTGATCGGCATCGTGCAGAACTGGCTGACCTCCACGATCGGCAACTCCGCGATGGCCGACCTGCGCAGCGACCTGTTCGCCCACCTGCAGAAGATGGAGCTGGCGTTCTTCACGGCGACCAAGACGGGGGCGATCCAGTCTCGGCTCGCCAACGACGTGGCCGGTGTGCGGACCGTGCTCACCGACACCGCGACCTCGATCCTGCAGAACAGCGTCACGGTGTCGGCCGCGTTCATCGCCATGGTCATCCTGTCGTGGCAGCTGACGGTGCTGACGTTGATTGTGATGCCGCTCTTCGTCTGGATCCAGCTGCAGGTCGGCAAGCGCCGCCAGCGGCTGGCCCGCAAGACGCAGGAGTCGCTCTCGGAGATGACCGCCATCACCGAGGAGGCCCTCAGCGTCTCCGGCATCCTGCTGTCCAAGGTGTTCAACCGCGCCGACTCCGAGGTCGAGCGCTACCGCGAGGCCAACCGCAACCAGACCCGGCTGCAGGTCGAGCAGGCCATGACGGGCCGCGCGTTCTTCGCGACGGTACAGACGTTCTTCGCCATCACCCCGGCGCTCATCTATCTCGTCGCCGGCTACATGCTCCAGGGCGGCACGTCGCTGACCGCCGGCACGCTCGTCGCGTTCACGACCCTGCAGGCGCGCCTGCAGATGCCGCTGCTGCAGCTCATGCGCGTCTCGCTCGACGTGCAGACGTCGCTCGCGCTGTTCCGCCGCCTGTTCGAGTACCTCGACCTCGAGCCGGCCATCACCGAGCGGCCGGGAGCGGTGGCACTCGACCCCGAGGACGTGCAGGGCCGGATCGAGTTTCGCGACGTGCGCTTCCGCTACCCCGAGCCGCGCAGCCTGTCGGGCAGTGCGGGGGGTGACCGGTTCGGCGAGAGCGGCGTGCGGATCGAGCGCGCGACGCCGGCGCCCGAGCAGGGCTGGGCCCTCGACGGGGTCTCGTTGCGGGTCGAGCCCGGCCAGCTGGCGGCGATCGTCGGCCCATCGGGCTCGGGCAAGACCACCATGACCTATCTCATCCCCCGGTTCTACGACGTCAGCTCCGGCGCCGTGCTGATCGACGGGACCGACGTGCGCGACCTGACGATGGGATCGGTGGCCGAGGCGGTCGGCATGGTCACGCAGGAGCCCTACCTGTTCCACGGCACGATCCGCGACAACATCGCGTACGCCAAGCCCGACGCCACCGCCGACGAGATCGAGCAGGCGGCACGCGACGCCAACATCCACGACCGCATCCTGTCGTTCGCCGACGGCTACGAGACGATCACCGGCGAGCGCGGCTACCGGCTCAGCGGCGGCGAGAAGCAGCGGCTCGCGATCGCCCGCGTGCTGCTCATGGACCCGCGCATCCTGATCCTCGACGAGGCGACCTCGGCGCTCGACACCGAGACCGAGCGGCTGGTGCAGGATGCCCTCGAGCGGGCGACCCACAACCGTACGACGATCGCGATCGCTCACCGGCTCTCGACGATCCACAACGCCGACGTGATCTTCGGGCTCGAGGACGGCCGGCTCGTCGAGCAGGGCACCCACGACGAGCTGTTGGCCCTCGGCGGCCTGTACTCCCGCCTGTACGTCGAGCAGTTCGGGTCGGGGCAGATCGAGGCCCGGTTCACCGACGGCGTCCGCTTCAGCAGCGGCGAGACCTACTGCGACAAGCCGGGCGCCGACGACCGCCGAGCCGACGTCTCGTTCTAGCGCCGGGGCGCCCTAGAGGTCCTGCCGAATGGCTCGCCGATGCGCGACGTATCGAAGGTCCGCCATGGTCTCCTCGAGCTCGACTGACTTCTGCATGCCGTCGGTCGTGTAGGTCACGGACGTGAACCTGCCGTCGGAGCAGGTCTGCGCACTGATCGTCATCGCCTGCCCGTCGTTCAGCGGGAGGTATCTGATCACCTCGTTGCTGCCGTCCTGGCCGTCCTCGAGCTTGGCGAGCGTCACGAAGAGGTCGCACGCCTGGTCCGGCAGAAGCGCCTTGTCGTCCAGAAGCTTTCTGCCCTCGTCGAGCTTCGCGCGATCCGCCGCGCTCAGCTTCACCTGGGGCAACTTCTCGAGCTGGTCCAGAGCAGCGGGAAGAACGTCCGCCCACGTGGTGGACGCCATCGAGATGACTCTGATGTTGGCCTTCCGGGACGCCCACCCACATTGATTCTCGCGTGGTCCGAGATTTCCCTCGGCAGGCATCTCTCGGTCGATGGCCGTTCCGTCGATCGTCTCCCTGTCGACGCGGTTCAACAGCTGGCACGCCGCGCGGGTCGGTTCACCTTCATTCACGGTGCCCCCATCGACGCAACCCGTGAGGGTTCCGGCCAGAACGAGAGCGATGCCCCCGAGAATCAATCGCATCGGGCCACTTTAGGCGTCAGCGTGCTGCGAGGGCTCGGGTCTGGGCAGCGGCCAGGGCTTTCGTGACCGCCGCGTCGGTGGCCTTGGTCTTCTTCAGGCCGGGAACCGAGTAGATCAACGAGGTCATCTCGCCGGCGGTGCACATCTGCGCGGAGATGCCGGCCTCGGCCTCGCTGATCGGCACCGCGGTGATGGTCGTGGTGGCGCCGGGCTTGGCGCCGCCGAGCTCGGCCAGCGTCGTGAACGCGTCGCAGGCCTGGTCGCCGCTGAAGGACGACGCCTTCGACAGCAGCTTCTTGGCGCGGGCGAGCTCCTTCTTGTCGGTTGCCGAGGTGAGGTCGCCCGACTGCTCCAGCTGCGCCACCACCTGCGGCAGGGTCTTCGCCCACTCCTCGGCAGGCAGGGTCGTCACCTGGACCAGCGCCGAGGCGGCCTGCCAGCGGCACTGGGTGCTGCGATCGGTGCCACTCGTGGCGACGACCTCGTCGATGGCCGAGCCCACGAGTCGCTTGCGGTCTGCCGCTGTGAGGAACGAGCAGGCCGGCTCCTTCGGGTCGAGCGAGGGCTGTGCCGTCGCCGACGCGCTCGGTGTCGGGTCGCCGGCCTCCGAGTCGCCGCCACCACCGCAGGCAGCGAGCATCAGCCCGGCGGCCAGGACCGCGGCCGCCGCTCGGCGGGTCACAGGGCGATGCCGACGTACTTGGTCTCGAGGTACTCCTCGATGCCCTCGGCCCCACCCTCGCGACCGAACCCGGATGCCTTCACCCCGCCGAACGGGGCCGCGGGGTTGGAGACGATGCCCTGGTTGAGCCCGACCATGCCGGTCTCGAGCCCCTCGTAGACGCGGACGGCGCGCGAGAGGTCCGATGTGAAGGCGTACGCCACGAGGCCGTACTCGGTGTCGTTGGCCATCCGCAGCGCGTCCGCCTCGTCGGAGAACGTGAAGATGGGGGCGACGGGGCCGAAGATCTCCTCCTTGGCGAGGCGGGCGTCGAGAGGTACGTCCGACAGCACGGTGGGCGAGTAGTAGTAGCCCTCGCCATCGGGCGCCGAGCCCCCGGTGAGGACCGTCGCACCCTTGTCGACCGCGTCGTCGACGAGCTCGGCGACCTTGTCGCGCTGGTCAGCCTCGACCAGCGGTCCGACGTCGATGCCGTCCTCGGTGCCGCGGCCGACCGACAGCGCCTGCATCTTCTCGCTGAGCCTGGCCCCGAACTCCTCGGCGACCGACTCGTGCACGATGAACCGGTTGGCGGCGGTGCACGCCTCGCCGATGTTGCGCATCTTGGCGAGCATCGCGCCCTCGACGGCCTTGTCGAGGTCGGCGTCCTCGAACACCAGGAACGGCGCGTTGCCGCCGAGCTCCATCGACACGCGCAGCAGACCTTCAGCGCTCTGCTCGACCAGGGAGCGGCCGACCTCGGTCGATCCGGTGAAGGTCAGCTTGCGCAGCCGCGGGTCACGGATCAGCGGCTCCATGACCTTGCCGGTGCTCTTGGTCGTCACGATGTTGAGCACGCCGGCGGGCAGACCCGCCTCGGTGAGGATGTCGCCGAGGCGCAGCATCGACAGCGGCGTCAGGGCGGCCGGCTTGACCACCATGGTGCAGCCCGCGGCGATCGCGGGGCCGATCTTGCGGGTGCCCATCGCCAGGGGGAAGTTCCACGGCGTGATCATCAGGCACGGACCGACCGGCTGCTTGAGGGTCAGGAGCCGGGTGGCTCCGTTGGGCGCGACCGAGTAGCGACCGGCGATCCGCACGGACTCCTCGGAGAACCAGCGGAAGAACTCCGAGCCGTACGCGATCTCGGCCTTCGCCTCCTTGATCGGCTTGCCCATCTCGAGGGTCATCAGCAGGGCGAGCTCGTCGGCGCGCTCGGTGATGATCTCGTACGCCCGGCGCAGGATCTCGCCACGATCGCGAGGCGCCGTGGCGGCCCATTCGGCCTGGGCCGCGACGGCCGCATCGAGGGCCGCCTTTCCATCGGCGACGCTCGCGTCCGCCACCTCGACCAGGGTCCGGCCGTTGGACGGGTCCTCGACCGCGAACGTCCCGCCGCCCTCGGCATCGCGCCAGTCGCCACCGATGAACAGCTGCGGGCGTACGGCGGCGACGACTTCCTTCTCGCGTGACTCAGTCATGTCCTCAGCGTAGGACGGCGATCCAGAGCGCGCTCAGGCCCGGCGCCGACGAGGCAGCTGGCGCACCCGCACGACGACGAACACGCAGATGACCACGAGCACCGCGCCGATCACGAGCTTCTGGAACAGCGAGGCGTACGGCTCGACGTCGTCCCAGTTCTCGCCGAGGCGATAGCCGGCAACGACGAAGATCGAGTTCCAGATCGCGCTACCGGCGGCGGTCAGCAGGAAGAACGCCGTGAAGCTCATGCGCTCGACCCCTGCCGGGATCGAGATCAGGCTGCGGAAGATCGGCACCATGCGGCCGAAGAAGACCGCCTTGCCACCATGCTTGGCGAACCACGCCTCCGTGCGCTCGAGGTCGCTCACCTTGAGCAGTGGCGTCTTGTCGAAGATCCACACCGCCCGCTCACGGCCGAAGATCGCGCCCAGCCAGTAGAGGACGCACGCGCCGAACACCGAGCCGACGGTCGTGGCGATGAGGGCGCCGGCCAGCGAGAACGTGCCCTGGCTCGCCGCGAAGCCGGCCAGGGGCAGGATGATCTCGCTGGGGATCGGCGGGAAGAAGTTGTCGAGCGAGACCGCCAGCGCCGCGCCGAACAGGCCGAGGTCGTCCATCAGCTGCACGGTCCAGCCCGCGAGCCCGGAGTCGGGCGCGTTGGCCGTCTCCTGCGCGAGAGCGGTCAGTAGGGTCACGGGCACGAGCGTATCCGTCAGGCTCAATCCCCTCGCGGCGGTCGGCTCCCTCGCTCAGCCGAAGAAGTCGCCGGCGGCTGCTCCGGGGGGCTCGGCGTCGCGGGCCATCGGGGTGAAGCGTGAGTAGTGGCCCTGGAAGCTGACGGCGACCTTGTTGACCGGACCGGAGCGGTTCTTGGCGATGATGATGTCGGCCTCACCGGGGCGCTCGGACTCGCCGGCCCCGTGGGCGTCAGGGCGGTTGAGCAGCAGCACGATGTCGGCGTCCTGCTCGATCGAGCCGGACTCACGGAGGTCGGACAGCTGCGGGGTCTTGTCGGTGCGCTGCTCGGAGCCACGGTTGAGCTGGCTGATCGCGACCACCGGGAGCTCGAGCTCCTTAGCCAGCAGCTTGATCTGTCGGGAGAACTCCGAGACCTCGACCTGACGGTTCTCGACCCGCTTGCCTGACGTCATGAGCTGCAGGTAGTCGATCACGATCATGCCGAGGCCGTACTGCTTCTTGATGCGGCGTGCCTTGGAGCGGATCTCGGGCATCGTCATGTTGGGGCTGTCGTCGATCACGATCGGCGCGCTCTGGACGCGCGGCATCGCCTTGCTGATGGCGTCCCAGTCGCGCTGGTGCATGCCACCGCCGCGCATGTGCGAGATGCTGACGCGGGCCTCGGCCGAGAGCATGCGCATGGCGATCTCGGCGCCGGTCATCTCCAACGAGAAGATCGCGGTGGGAATGCCGTGCCGGATCGAGGCCGACCGGCAGAAGTCGAGTCCGAGCGTCGACTTGCCGACACCGGGCCGGGCGGCGACGACGATCATCTGGCCGGACCGGAAGCCGGTCGTGAGCTTGTCGAGATCGGGGAAGCCCGACGGCACACCGGTCATCTGACCGTCGCGGCCCTGGATCTCCTCGATCTCGTCGATCGTGAGGCTCATGAGCTCGGCCACGGACTGGTAGTCCTCGGCCTGGCTCGTGCCGTCGACGTCGAGGACCTCGGCCTGGGCCCGGTCGACGATCTCGGCGACCTCGCCCTGTCCGGCCTGGCCGAGCTGGGCGATGCGCTGACCGACCTCGACGAGGCGTCGCAGCACGGCCTTCTCGCGGACGATGTCGGCGTAGAAGTCGACGTTGGACGCGATCGGCACGCCGGCGACCAACGTGTGGAGATAGGGCGCTCCGCCGATGCGACCGACCTCGCCGCGACGCTGCAGCTCGGCAGCCACGGTGATGGCGTCAGCCGGCTCGCCGCGGTTGGCGAGGTCGACGATCGTGTCGAAGATCAGCTCGTGAGCCGGCCGGTAGAAGTCGCGGCCCTGGAGGATGTCGGAGGCGGGATCGATGGCCTGCTTGCTGATGAGCATCGCCCCGAGCACGCTCTGCTCGGCGGCCAGGTCCTGCGGCGGAACACGTCCGGAGCCGGGGTCCTCACTGGGCCCTGGTGCAGCCTCGTAGAGGTCCGTCACGCTCACAGAACTGTCCCCTTTCGCCTCGAGCTTCACGGTAGTGGCCGGCACTGTCAGATCCCCGGAGGATGGTGCCGACCCGTCACAGTAGGCCTCCTCGGGGCGCAATCACAGACAGCGCCACACAGGGGGTGTGCGCAACCGTCGAGATGCTGTGGAAAACGCCGAGAACCATGTGCACAGTCCGTGGACGAAGGTGTGGACAACATCAGCCGGGCCCGCGTCGCCAAGTCCCTGACCTGCGCAAACGTACGTACACGCGTGTGGAGACAAAATAGTTTCGGCCCCGTCGTCGTCCACGGACCCCTGTTCATACACTTGTCGACAAACCCCGTCACTTCGTCCCCACGACACCATCCCGTCACGTCGAGGAAGGCCTGTCATGCGCCGCTGGCTCGACGTCGACCGGCAGATCTTCCGGGTCGCCGTCCCGGCGTTCTTCGCCCTCATCACCGAGCCGCTCATGCTGCTCGCGGACACCGCGATCATCGGGCACCTCGGCACCCCGGAGCTGGGTGGCCTGGCCGCCGCCTCGGTGGCTCTCGGCACGGTCGTCGGCCTGTGCGTGTTCCTGGCGTACGGCAGCACCGCGATCGTGTCGCGCCACCACGGCGCGGGTGACGAGCGTACGGCGCTCGGCCTGGCCATCAGCAGCCTGTGGCTCGCCGCCGGCCTCGGCGCCGGCCTGGGGATGCTCGTCGCGGGCGTCAGCAACCCGCTGGCCGACGTGCTGTCGAGCTCGGGCCGAGTGGCCGGGTTCGCCCACGACTACCTGCTCATCTCGGCCCTCGCCCTTCCGGCGATGCTGCTGATCCTGGCTGCCACCGGTGCCATGCGCGGCGTGCTCGATCTCCGCACCCCACTGATCGCGATGGTCGCCGCCAACGTCCTCAACATCGTGCTCAACCTGACCTTCGTCTACGGCTTCGACTGGGGCGTGCGTGGCGCTGCGGCCGGCACGGTCGTGGCGCAGTGGTTCGGCGCCGTGTGGCTCGTGACCGTCCTGGTCCGCCGCGCCGGCCGCGCGAAGGCGCCGACCCGGCCGCGTACCGGCGAGATCATCGAGGCGGCACGCGTGGGCGTCCCCCTCCTCGTCCGCACCGCGACACTGCGAGCCTCTCTTCTGCTGGCGACCGTCGTCGCCGCGGGCCTCGGCGACGTCCCTTTGGCGGCCAACCAGGTCGCGGCGGCGATCGTCACGTTCCTCGCGTTCGGGCTCGACGCCATCGCCATCGCCGGACAGACGCTGACCGGACGCACCTTGGGCGCCGGCGACGCGGCCGGCACTCGCGCCCTCACCAACCGGATGATCGGCTGGGGTGTGGTCACCGGGGTCGCCGCGGCGGTGCTGCTGGCTGCCGGCGCCCCGTGGCTCCCACAGCTCTTCAGCTCCGATCCGGCCGTCCAGGACGCGCTCGTGCCGGCCCTCCTGGTCGTGGCCGCGATCCAGCCGCTGTCCGGCGTCGTCTTCGTCCTCGACGGGGTCCTGATCGGCGCGGGAGACGGGCGCTACCTGGCCTGGGCAGGTCTGCTGGTCCTCGCGGTGTACGCCCCGCTGGTGCTCGCAGTGGGCTGGACGGACGCGGGGTTCACCTGGCTGTGGGTCGCGTATGGCGGATTCATGGCAGCCCGCCTCGTGACGCTGTGGCGGCGGCAGACGGGCAGTGCCTGGATGGTGCTGGGCGCCAGTCGTTCGGCAGACTGAGCTCATGATCACCGAGGAGCACGCGCCCGGCCGCCTGGTCGACATCCACGGGGAGGGCCGCGCAGGAGTCGTCCTGCTGTGGCACGGCCGTGGCGCCAACTCCCGCAGCGTGGTCGCCGACCTGGCCCACGAGATGACCGAGCACGGGGTACGCGTCGTCGTGCCCGACTGGGACTCGACAGCACCTGACGGCGGCCGCGCGGACCTGCTCGACTCGCTCGCCAGGGCTCGGGACGAGGCCACCGGCCTGGGCCGTGACCCGGACGAGGTCGTGGTGGTCGGCTGGTCTCTCGGCGGGACGGCCACCCTCGGCCTGGTCATGCAGGCGCCGGAGCTGGGCGTCGCGATCCGCGCCGCGGTGCTGCTCTCACCCGGGGACGGACCCCGAGCCCTGGACCCGTTCACCGGCGCGCCGCTGCCCGACCCGTTCCCGGAGGCACCGCACGCCGGGCCGGTGCACGTCGTCAGCGCCACCCGCGACGACATCGCCACACCCGAGCTCGTCCGCGGGCTCGCCAACCGGTTGCGGGCTGCAGGCTGGCCCGTGACGTGGACCGATGTCGACGCCGACCACGGCTCGGTCGCGATGTCGCGCTACGACGCAGCGAACGACCGCTTCGTACGGGCCGAGGACGACTCGACCGTCGCCGTGGGCCGACAGGTGGCGGAGCTCGTCGCTACTGCTTGTCGGTGAAGCCGACGACCGTCCAGTCGGGCTGCTCGAACTGGGCGGCCCCGTAGTTGACCAAGCCCTTGCGGACGCCCATCGCGATCGGGGTCACCGCGAGCGGCACGACCGTCGGCTTGTCGAAGACCCACTCGTCGAGCTTCGCGACGCGCCTGAGCCTCAGCTCGTCGTCGAGGGTCTGCGTCGTGACGTCCCACCCCTTGCCGAACCGGTCCTCGCTCACCCCGGTGTAGTTCTGGGGCGAGTCGACCGGGTGGAACAGGGGCTCGGCGGCCGCGATCGGGAACGGTGAGCCGCGGCGGACGAACGTCACGATGTCGAAGTCGAGCGGGATGACGTACTGGTTGAAGAACCGATCGGCCGGGACGCTCTTGACGCGCACGTCGATGCCGACCGCGCGGAGGTCGCGCGAGATCCGCGACGCGCGCTGCCGGTTGGCGGGCGTGTTGGACGGCACCGGCATCGTCAGGGTCAACCGCTTGTTCTTGCGGATGCGGGTGCCGTCGGACCCTTCCTTCCAGCCGGCCTCGGTGAGCAGGGACTCGGCCTTGGCGCGGTCGAACGCGATCCGGTCGGACGAGTCGACGTAGCCCTGCTGGCCGGGCACGAGCATGACACTGCCCAGCGGGGTCGCCGACGCCCCGAGGGCCGACGCGGACTGCTGGGCGATCGTCTCGCGGTTGATCGCATGCGCGACGGCGCGACGTACGTCGGGGTCCTCGAGCGGGCCACGACCGCCGTTGAGGGTGATCTGCGACCACTCGACGCCGGAGGCGCGCTGGATCGAGCCGGCCTCGGCCTGCTCGGCGATCCGGTAGCTGGAGGCCTCGAGGTCGACGGCGTCGAGGTCACCGGCGACGAACGCCTTGGCGAGCACGGTCGGCGTCGCGACCTGGAAGGTGATCTTCGACAGCTTGGGCTTCTGGCCCCACCACCGCGGGTTGCGCTTCTGGACGACGGTGCCCTTGCGGGTGTCGATCGACGAGACCAGGAACGGCCCGTTGGAGGAGATGGCGCGGGTGCGGAACGCGTCGTTGAACAGCTTGGGCGACTCGGAGACGTTGGCGGCGAGCCGGGGGTAGATGTAGTTCGGCCACTCGGCGTTGGGCTCGTCGAAGGTCACCGTGTAGTCGAACTTCGTCTTGCCCTGCTCGACCGACTCGATGTCGTCGAAGCCCTCGGTCGACGCGACCTCGTAGTCGTCGTCGGAGCCGTTGAGCGCCTTCCAGTAGGCGATCATGTCGGCCGCCGTGATCGAGGTGCCGCCCTGCCAGACCGCCCGCGGGTTGAGGCGCACCGAGATCTTCAACGGGTCGGTGTCGGCGACCTCGATCGACTCCGCGTAGTCGTGGTCGATCTGCCAGCCACCGTCCGGCGTGATGCGGACGGCCCCGCCGACCGTGGGGGCGAGGATCCGGGCGGCGTCGCTGTTGACGGCGTCGGGGTGATGGGGATTGAAGTTGCGCGGGAGAGCCGTCGTGCCGAGGCGAAGCGTGCCGCCGTCGGCGACCTTGCCGCGGCCGGCCGGAGTCCACGACGTGTTCTTCAGGGCCGTGTCGGCGGTGCTGCCGGTCGGCGACGGCTTGTCGTCGTCGGGCACCAACGAACAACCGGCGAGCACGAGGCTCCCGGCGAGGAGGAAGGACGCGGCGGGGGCCGCGAGAATACGCATGGTCGATGTCGTCGACCACCCGTGGCGGGTCAGGGAACCCCCGACCTGACCCGCCAGAGGTGGACTACTTGGAGGCGACCACGTTGAGCTTGACCTGCGCGCTCACGTCGGGGTGGACGCGAACGGAGACCGTGTGGGCTCCGAGCGACTTGATCGGGTTGCCGACCTCGATGCGACGCTTGTCGACCTTGGCGCCGACGGCGCCGAGAGCCTCGGCGATGTCGGAGACCGTGACGGCGCCGAACAGACGGCCGCCGACGCCGGCGCGAACCGGGACGTTGACCGGGTTGGCCTCGAGGTTGCCCTTGATGCTCTGGGCCTCCTCGAGGTCGTGCACGGCGTGCGCGTCACGCGCGGCGCGGATCGACTCGACCTGCTTGGCAGCGCCCTTCGACCAACGGATGGCGAAGTTGCGCGGCAGCAGGAAGTTGCGGCCGTAGCCGTCCTTGACGTCGACGATGTCGCCGGGGGCTCCGAGGTTGGTGACCTCGTGGGTGAGGATGAGCTTCATCAGAACCTCCTTAGCGGCTGGTCGAGGTGTAGGGCAGCAGGGCCATCTCGCGGGCGTTCTTGATGGCCTTGGCGATGAGACGCTGCTCCTGGACGGAGACACCCGTCACCCGGCGCGCGCGGATCTTGCCGCGGTCCGAGATGAACTTGCGCAGCAGCGCGGTGTCCTTGTAATCGATTTCGGTGACCTTGGCCGCGGTGAGCGGGTTGCTCTTCTTCTTCGGCTTCCGGACTACTGGCTTTGCCATGTTGCTCCTGAACTTGATGCTGAGGTGTGTTTAGAAGGGGGGCTCGTCGGTCGTGCCGGCGTTGCCGCCCCAGGCGTCAGATCCACCCTGTGCTCCACCCTGTGCGGGCTGCGTCGACCACGGGTTGCTCTGTGCAGCCCCGCCGCCACCGGCGTTGCCGCCGCCCTGGCCGCCACCGAAGTCGCCGCCGCCGGAGCGGCTCGCCTTGGTGACCTTGGCCGTGGCGTAGCGCAGCGAGGGGCCGATCTCGTCGACGTTGATCTCGACGCTCGTGCCCTTCGACCCGTCCTGGCGCTCGAAGTTGCGGATGCGGAGGGCGCCCGTCACGATGACGCGCTGACCCTTCTGCAGCGACTCCGCGCAGTTCTCGGCCAGCTGACGCCATGCGGCGCAGCGGATGAACAGCGCATCGCCGTCCTTCCACTCGTTGGTCTGGCGATCGAACGTACGAGGCGTCGACGCAACGGTGAAGTTGGCGACCGCGGCGCCCGAAGGAGTGAACTTGAGCTCCGGGTCGTCGGTGAGGTTGCCGATGACGGTGATGACGGTTTCGCCTGCCATGACGCAGCCTTTCGAGTGTGGGGTGTCTGACTCCAGTGAACCGCAGTGGTGCGACACCTGCGAGGGTCGCGTGCGGTCCTTGTGGACATCGCTGTCCGTCGGGCCTTACTTCACGTCGGGACGGGTGACCTTCGTGCGCACGACCGACTCGTTGAGCGTGAGCTGGCGATCGAGCTCCTTGACCGTGGCCGGCTCCGCCTGGAGCTGGACGACGGCGTAGATGCCCTCGTTCTTCTTGTTGATCTCGTACGCGAGGCGGCGCTTGCCCCACACGTCGACGTTGTCGACGGAGCCGCCATCTTGGCGGACGACGTTGAGGTACGTGTCCAGGCTGGGGGCGACGGTACGTTCTTCGAGATCAGGATCAAGGATGATCATGACTTCATACGGGCGCAATGACATTCAGTCTCCTTCGGACTAAACGGCTACGGGGCCTCCGTAGCAGGAGTGGGTTGCCAAACGGCAACCGGGGAAGTCTACGGGAACACCCGCGCGCGAGGCTAATCGTCCCGCGATCTCAGATGTTCCGCTTCCAGACGACCTCCTCGTGCAGCGCGCGGCTCCGCCAGCCGTCGGGCGTACGCGTCATGGTGTGGTGGTAGAGCCCGCCGATCTCGACGACCTTCTCGCCGCCGTTGCCGTCGTCCATCGTCATGGGGTTGTGGAAGTACGCCGTCACGTCCGCCTCGTCACCGCGGATCGTCACCTCCACCTGCCCGAGGGTGTGCATCAGCTTGCGGAAGAACGCCGGCAGCATCTCGGCGAGCCATGGCTTGACGTCGGGATAGGTCCCCGCGATCCCGCCGGACTCGGTGTAGTCGATCGCGGCGTCCGGCGTGAAGACGGTGTCGAGCCGGTCCCAGTCGAACGTGTCGACGGCGCGGGTGTAGCGGACGAGCACGTCGCCGATCTCGGCGCGGTCGCTGATCTCTTGAAGGTCCATGCCCAGCACTCTGGCAGAAAACAAGAACACGTTCTATATTTCGAGCAACCCCCTTCGAGAAGAGACCCCATGCGTTTCACCTATGCCGAGGCCATGACCCAGGCGACGTTCTACGCACCACTCGCCCAGGCGGCCGAGGCGGCGGGATACACGTCGATGACCGTCGCCGACTCGTTGATCTATCCCAAGGAGTCGGACTCGAAGTACCCCTACACCGACACCGGGGACCGGGAGTTCCTCGAGGGCAAGGAGTTCATCGAGGCGATGGTGCTGTGCGCGCACCTGTTCGCCCTGACCACGACGTTGCGCCTCACCCCGTTCGTGCTCAAGCTGCCCGTACGTCCGCCGGTACTCGTCGCGAAGCAGGCGTCCTCCCTCGCGTACCTGTCGGGCAACCGGCTCGGCCTGGGCGTCGGCATCTCCCCGTGGCCCGAGGACTTCGCGAACCTGCAGGTCGACTGGGCTCGACGGGGCAAGCGGATGGACGAGTGCATGGACATCCTGCGCGGCCTGACGACCGGCGAGTTCTTCGGCTACCAGGGGGAGTTCTACGAGATCGACGAGCTCAAGCAGTCCCCGGCTCCCACCGAGCCGATCCCGTTGCTCGTCGGCGGCCACGTCGACAACGCGCTGCGTCGGGCGGTCCGCAAGGGCGACGGCTGGATGCATGCCGGCGGAGACGGCGAGGAGCTCGACCGGCTGCTGGCCCGGCTCGCGGAGATCCGCCGCGAGGAGGGCGACACCCGCGACGACTTCGAGATCCACGTCATCTCGTACGACGCCTACGACCTCGACGGCGTCAAGCGCCTGGAGGACAAGGGCGTCACCGACTGCATCGTCGGCTTCCGGATCCCCTACATCAAGGGTCCCGACACCGAGCCGCTGGAGACCAAGGTCAAGCATCTCGAGCAGTACGCCGAGAACATCATCCACAAGCTGTGAGTGCCCGGCCTCAGTCGCCGACGAGGTCGAGCGCGAGCTGGTTGTCGGCGTCGTAGGGGATCGACGTGATGACCCGCTGGGCCGACCCTGTGAAGCGCGTGCGGAACTCGTCCCGCGCCGCTGCCAGCTCACCGACGACGGCGAACGTGGACAGCACCTCGTCGTCGACCAGGTCGCCCAGCTCGGCCCAGCGGTCGCTCTTCGTCAGCGCGTGTGCCTCGGTGTGCAGGTCGCTCCAGCCGTGGTGCTCGAGCACCGGCAGGTAGGCCGGGGTCGACGCGTAGAACCCGATCTGTCGCTTGGTGCCGGCGACGGCCGCGGCCAGGTCTTCCTCGGTACGACCGGTGGCGACCATGCAGAGCACCGAGGTCGTGAACGGCTCGGCAGCGTGCGGCCCGGTCGACCGGGCACCGACGACCGTCGGCGCGATGACCTCGTCGAGGTAGGACCGCGACAGCAGCGGGTGGCAGATGAGGCCGTCGGCGACCGACCCGGCGGCGGCCAGCATCCGGGGCCCGACGGCGGCCAGCCAGATCGGCGGCGGACCACCGTCGACCGGTCCCGGGTCGAACAGAGGCGGCATGAGCGTGTGTTCGTAGAAGTCGCCCTGGAAGTCGAGCCTCGACCCGTCCTGCCAGCTGGCGAAGATCGCGCGCAACGCCTCGACGTACTCCGTCATCCGCGGCGCCGGGCTGGACCACGGCATGTCGAACCGGCGGGTGATGTGCGGCTTGATCTGGGTCCCGAGACCCAGCACCAGGCGACCGCCGCTCAGCCGGTGCACGTCCCACGCCGAGTACGCCGTCGACATCGGCGTACGGGCGAAGGCGATCGCGACGGAGCTGCCGATCCGGATGCGACTCGTCGCCGTGCCGGCCAGGGCCATCGCGATGTAGGGGTCGTGCGCGGCCTCGGCGACGAACAGCCCACCCACGCCGCGGGCCTCCGCCTCCGCGGCGACCGCAGCGATCTCGGCCGCGTCGCCGTGGAACGCGATGTCGAGGATCGGGTCGGTCACGGCCCGAGCCTACGGCGAACGGCGAGCTGCCGGCCGGCGAACGCGATCACGTCGCGCCCACCGGCCGGCCCGCTGCCTAGACGACCTTCTTGGGAACGGCGCTCGGACCGCCGACGGTGCCGAGCTGGCCGGAACCGTTGGTGCCCCAGCAGTAGGCCGAGCCCGACGAGAGGAGGGCGCAGGTGTGGGCACCGCCCGCCGTGACCGTGGTCCAGCTGGTCGACGTCCCGACCTTCGCCGGTGACGGCTTGTCGCCGCCGTCGCCGGTGCCGAGCCGGCCACCGGTGCCCTCGCCCCAGCAGTAGAGCGAGCCGGACGCGTGCTTGGCACAGGTGTGGCTGCTGCCGGCACTGACGCCGGTCCAGCTCGTCGACGTGCCGACCTTCTGCGGCGTGTACTTCGAGGCGAAGCTGCCGCCGCCCGTCCCGAGCTGGCCGTCGTCGTTGTAGCCCCAGCAGTACAGCGACCCGGTGGCGTGGCGGGCGCACGTATGGAGCAGGCCGACGCTGACACTGGTCCACTTGGTCGGCGCGGCGATCTTGGTGGGCGTGAACTTGTCACCGCTGGGCCCGATGCCGAGGTGGCCTTGACCGTTGGACCCCCAGCAGTAGACCGACGCGTTCTCGTGGAGGGCGCAGCTCGACGCGCCGCCGGTGCTGACGCTCTTCCAGCCGGTCGAGGTGCCGACCTTGCCTGGAGTCGCCCGGTCGTCGTTGTTCCCGGCGCCCAGGCCCAGCTCACCGCTGCTGTTGGCGCCCCAGCAGTAGACCGAACCGGTCGCCCGGCGGGCACACACGTGGCTGGTCGCGGCGTCGACGCTGACCCAGTCCTTGACCGAGGTCACCACCTTCTGAGGGGTGTTCCGGTCGTTGAACTCGCCCGTGCCCAGCTGCCCGCTGCAGCCGTTGCCCCAGCAGTAGAGCGACCCGGACTGGTGGCGCGCACAGGTGAAGGAGAAGCCGGCGCTGACGCTGCTCCAGCTCGTCGACGAGCCGACGCGTTGCGGCGTGTTCTGGTCGCCCGCCGGCCCGATGCCGAGCTCTCCTTCGTTGTTGTCGCCCCAGCAGTACAACGCGTGGTTGGTGGCGATGGCGCACGTGTGCGTGTTGCCGGCGGAGATCGACAGCCACTTCGGGGTGGCGGCGGTGGCCGAGCCGCCGGCGACGAGCGTCAGGCCCGCCACCAGCGCCACGGCGGCGAGTATGCGCGAGATGGACTTCATGCGGTTCCTTCGATCGGGGCGAGTGGCTCGCCTGGGTGCCATGGATGACCGGTGAGGAGATGAAGAACCCGAGACAACCTGACGCCCCGACCGTCGTCGACCGATTGTTCTCCTCCGGCACCGATCCGGCAAGCATCGATTCGCCCTGCAACCAGTTCGCTTGGGGGGCCGGTATCGTCTAGACGTGAAATTCGAGATCCGGTCGCTGCTGGTGTCGCGGGTGCGCCGCTACGACGGCCGGCCGGCCGACGGTCCGGCGCCGTACGACATCCGCGACGAGCTGGTGGAGACGGCGCGGGTCAGGGCCAACAAGGGCCTCGTCGGCGACCGCTACTTCGGCTCACGGTTCACGTTCGCCGCGATGTCGATGATCGCCGCGGAGAAGATCGAGCAGCTCGAGCGCGACCTCGCCGGTGAGGGCCTCTTCCCGGCGGCGAACACGCCGTTCGATCCCGCCCTGGCGCGGCGCAACCTCGTGACCCACGGCCTCGACGTCGACGCTCTCGCACGGACGACCTTCACGCTCGACGCCGGTCACGGGCCGATCCGATTCCGCTCGATGACGCCGGCCAACCCGTGCGCGTGGCTCAACACGGTCTACGCGTCCGGGGCCCACCAGGCGATGCGCGGCCACGCCGGCATCCGGTGCGAGCCGCTCGACGACGGCCAGCTCTCGGTCGGTCCTGCCCGCATCGTCGACATCAGGCCGATCCCGCCGGAGGAGCTGACCCGCCGGATCAGGAGCGCCCCGACGAGCTGAGCTCGTGCCGTCTAGACGTCGGAGCTGGCGGCCCAGATGTTGATGCCGGCCTCGACCGCGTACGAGTCGATCTCGGCGAGCTCCTCGTCGGTGAAGTCGATGCGCTGCGCGGCCTCGAGGTTCTCGTCCAGCTGCTCGACCGACGAGACGCCGATCAGGGCCGAGGTCACCCCGCCGGGGCGGAGGGTCCACGAGATCGCCATCTGGGCGAGCGTCTGGCCGCGCTTCTTGGCGAGCGCCGCCAGGCTCTTGAGCCGCTCGCGGTTGTCGTCGTTGGCCATCGACGAGTCGAACGACCCGCGCTGCTGCGAGCGTTCGGGGTCGGGGCTCTCGACGTACCGGTCGGACAACAGGCCCTGCGCGAGCGAGCCGAAGCCGATCGAGCCGACGCCGTGCTCGGCCAGGACGGTGGTCAGCCCGTCCTCGATCCAGCGGTTGATCATCGAGTACGACGGCTGGTGGATCACGATCGGGGTGCCGAGCGCGTTCGCGATCGCGACGGCCTCGGACGTGCGCTCGGGCGAGTACGACGAGATGCCCGCGTAGCGCGCCTTGCCCTGACGGACGATGGCGTCGAGCGCACCGATCGTCTCCTCGAGCGGCGTGCCGGGGTCGGCGCGGTGCGAGTAGAAGATGTCGACGTGGTCGACCGACATCCGCTGGAGCGACTCCTCGAGGCTCGCGAAGAGGTACTGCCGCGAGCCGAAGTTGCCGTACGGCCCCGGCCACATGTCGTAGCCGGCCTTGGTCGAGAGGATCAGCTCGTTGCGGTACGCCTTGAAGTCGGTACGCATCATGCGACCGAAGTTCTCCTCGGCCGAGCCGTAGGGCGGGCCGTAGTTGTTGGCGAGGTCGAAGTGCGTGATGCCGTTGTCGAAGGCATGCCGCAGCACCGCGCGCTGGTTGTCGAACGGGAAGTTGTCACCGAAGTTCCACCACAGGCCGAGCGACAGCGGCGGCAGGAACAGGCCGGAGCGCCCGACCCGCCGATAGTCCCAGTGCGTGTAGCGGTCCTCGGCGGCCACGTAGGGACGGTGGATCTCGGGTACGGGGTCGGCGAACGAAGCGCTGTCGGTCATGGCTCCACGCTAGCCGCCTGGCGACTGTCGGCACCCGGACGTACGTTCGGGACATGTCGGACCCGATCATCGAGCTGCGCCAGTACACGCTCAAGCCCGGGAGGCGCGACGCCTTCGTCGAGCGCTTCGAACGAGAGTTCGTCGACACGCAGCAGGCCGTCGGCATCGACGTCCTCGGCATGTTCGCCGACCTCGACGACGCCGACCGGTTCGTGTGGTTCCGCGGGTTCTCCTCGCTCCAGCAGCGCGACGCGTCGCTGGCCGCGTTCTACGACGGACCTGTCTGGGCTGCGCTGCGCGACGAGACCAACGCGGACCTCATCGACTCCGACGACGTGCTGATGCTGCGACCGCGGCCCGGCAAGCCCGGCCTCCCGGTGTCGGTCTTCGGCGAGCTGGCGGTCAGGGTGTGGTCGCTCGACGACGGCTCCTCGGCGCTGGAGGCGGCGATCGACGCCGGCGGCGGGGACATGCTGCTGAGCCATCCCGGCCCCAACACCTTCCGGCTGCCGGTCCGCGACGACCGGGTCGTGGTCGCCCTGGGCGGCGACGGGCTGCCGGGTGGCGAGCTGCAGACCCTGCGGCTCCGGCCCACCCCGCGCTCGCCGCTGCGCTGATCAGCGCAGCCGGGCGACGGCCAGCACCACGGGGTCCGGCGCCTCGGCCCAGGTGCCGGTCAACGTCTCGTCGCCCTCGGGCGGCGTGCCGCCGAGCACGCGCACGACCTCGAGGTCGACGGGTGCGGTGGGCGAGCCGGCGCCGCTGCCCGTGACCCGTACGCTCGGCTCCACGATCGTGCTGCTGCCGTCGGCGAGCTCGCGCACGAGCTCGGCCTGGCTGCCACCGGTGAGGATCGTCGTCGCCAGCACCGCTTGGTAGACCGGGTCTCCGATCGCGTCGTAGATCCAGCGCTGACCCAGAACGGTGTGGTCCATCGTGCCGACCAGGAACTGCTCGGCACCGTCGAGCGGGGCACCGCGATAGGTCCACGGCACCTGCAGGACCGGCCCGTCGCCGGCCCGGACGAGATGCGTCTCGATGCCGACCTCACCGGCGGGGTCGTCGAACCGGTAGGCGCCGAGGTGCTGCAGGTCGGCAGCATCGCCGGTGAACCACGGCTGCGCCGGCACCCAGGTCGCGAGCAGCTCGGGCTTGGTCGGGCTGATGTCGGCATCGCCGTGCAGGATCGCCATGGGCCGAACCTATCGGAGCCGGGTGATCTCGACCGAGACGAACAGCTCGGAGCCGCCGGACGTCGAGAAGATCCCGCGCAGCGGTGGGCTGTCGCCGTAGTCGCGCCCCTTGGCGACCACGACGTGGCGTGGTCCCGGGGCGATGGCGTTGGTCGGGTCCCAGCCCACCCACTCGCCGTCCCACCACTCGATCCACGCGTGCGACTCGCCCTCGATCGCCTCGCCGACCACGGGGTCGGGTGACGGGTGGAGGTAGCCGGAGACGTAACGGGCGGGGATGCGCGCCTCGCGCAGCACGCCGAGGGTCAGGTGGGCGAAGTCCTGGCAGACGCCGTTCTTGCTCTCCCACGCGTCTGCCGCCGTCGTGGTGACCTCGGTGCTGCCGGTCACGTAAGCGACCTGCTCGTGCAGGAACCCGGCTGCCGCGAGCGCGTACTCACCCGGCGTCGCGGCGGCGGCGCGGATCGGCGCCAGCTCGGCCAGCAGCGTCGGCGAGGGCGCGACCCAGGAGGACAGCTCGAGGAACTCGCAGTACTCGTCCTCGACGCCCGACAGGTCGTCCCACGTCGCCGCGTGCGGCCGGTGCGGGACCTCCTGCGTCTCGACCGTCGAGCTCGCCACGACCGTCAGGTCGGTGTGCGGGTCGTGCACCTCGAACGAGGTGACGGTCGTGCCCCAGTAGTCGCGGTACTCATAGCTCCACGGTGTCGGCGAGATCTCCAAGCGCGAGCGCAGGACGTACTGCTCCGACGTCGTCATCGGCGTCATCCGCGCCTCGTTGAACGACGCGGCCGCACCTCGCTCGTAGTGGTAGCCGGTGGTGTGCCGGATCCGCATCTGCATGCTCTGGGGTGGGTTCACAGCACGATCCCTCCCCGCCACGTGTGCTCCTCGTACTCCGCGAAGTAGCGCGCCGACACGGCGTCGCTCGCGGCGGCGCAGCTGCGCTGCAGGCGCTCCATCTCGACCGGCAGGTCGAAGACGATGTCGGCGAGCGGGCGGTACTCGAGCTCCGTGCGGGCCCGGCCGAGCAGGCGCTGCGCCTCGTCGCTGAAGCCCGTACGTTGACCGCTGCGCTCGAGCTTGGTCAGGGCCTTCTCCGCCTGGGCGAGGGACGACACGATCGACCGGGGGAACCAGCGGTCGAGCAGCAGGAACTCCGCGGCCTGTCGGTCGGCCTCGATGCCGCGATAGGCGCGGATGAAGGACTCGTACGCTCCGCAGGCCCGCAGCGTCGTGGGCCAGGCCACCTGCGGCCCGGACGCCAGCGCCGCGGTCGACAGCAGCCGGGCGGTCATGTCGACGCGCTCGATGCTGCGGCCGAGCATGTAGAACTGCCAGCCCTCGTCGCGGGTCATGGTCGAGTCGGCGATGCCCGAGATCATGGCGGTGCGGTTGCGCACCCAGGCGAACATGTCGGGCGAGCGCATGGCCCGGGCCGTCGGCAGCCCGCGCCACGTCGTGTTGATCGCCGCCCAGATGTCGGTCGAGAGGGTCTCGCGAGCCCGGCGGGCGCTCTCCCGAGCTGCGCCGATCGCGGCCGCGATCGAGACCGGCGAGTCCGCGTTGTGCGCGAGCAGGTCGAGGATCATCCAGCGGTTGGGGTTGCCGGTGTAGTCCTCGACCCCCATGACGGACAGCAGCTGCTCGCACGACGTGCGCTCGTCCATGCCGGGGTCCTCGATCAGGACCTGCATCTGGACGTCGAGGATGCGGGCGGTGTCGTCGGCGCGCTCGAGGTAGCGGCCGATCCAGAACAGCGACTGCGCGATGCGGCTCAGCACGACGACTCCTCGACCAGGCGGCCCTGCTGCTGCTCCTGCTCCTGCACCTGGACGTCACTCGTGTCGCCGTCGATCGCGGGGCCGGCCGACTGGGGCGTGCCGGCGACGCGACTGGCCGCGGGTGCGCCCTCGCCCTCGTCCTCGGGGTCGGTCGGGCTGGCGAGGACCCAGGTGTCCTTGGACCCGCCGCCGCGGCTGGAGTTCACGATCAGCTCGCCCTCCGGCAGCGCGACACGGGTCAGGCCGCCGGGCAGCACGAAGACGTCGTCGCCGTCGTGCACCGCGAACGGACGCAGGTCGACGTGCCGCGGGCGTACGCCGTCCTCGACCAAGGTCGGCACGGTGGACAGCGAGACCACCGGCTGCGCGATCCACGCCCGCGGGTCGAGCATGATCTTGGCCCGCAGCTCGTCGAGCTCGTCGCGCGAGGCCGCCGGGCCGATCACGATGCCCTTGCCGCCCGATCCGTCGACCGGCTTGAGCACGAGCTCGTCGAGCCGGTCGAGCACCTCCTCGCGCTGCTCGGCCTCGCCCATCCGCCACGTGTCGACGTTGCGCAGGATCGGCTCCTCCGAGAGGTAGTAGCGGATGAGGTCCGGGACGTAGGTGTAGAGCAGCTTGTCGTCGGCGACGCCGTTGCCGACGGCGTTGGCGATCGTCACGTGACCGGCGCGGGCGGCGTTGATGATGCCCGGGACGCCGAGGGCCGAGTCGGAGCGGAACTGCACGGGATCGAGGAAGTCGTCGTCGATCCGGCGATAGATCACGTCGACCGGCTCGAGCCCGTTCGTCGTGCGCATCATCACGCGGCCCGAGCGGCACACGAGGTCGCGGCCCTCGACCAGCTCGACGCCCATCGTGCGGGCCAGCAGCGTGTGCTCGAAGTACGCCGAGTTGTAGACACCGGGCGTCAGCACCACGACCGTCGGGTCGTTGACGCCGGCCGGCGCCGCCTTGCGCAGTGCCGCGAGCAGCCGCTGCGAGTACTGCGACACCGGGCGGATGCGATGGTCGGCGAACACCTCGGGCAGCGCGGCCGACAGGGCCCGCCGGTTGGTCATGACGTAGGAGACGCCGGACGGCACGCGCACGTTGTCCTCGAGCACCCGGAAGTCACCGTTGCCGTCGCGGATCAGGTCGACGCCCGCGACGTGCACGCGTACGCCGTTGGCCGGCTCGAGCCCGGCCACGACGCGATGGAAGTGCGGCGAGGTCATGACCGTCGCACGCGGCACGACGTCGTCGGCGAACAGCTCGCCGGGACCGTAGGCGTCGGCGAGGAAGGCCTCGAGCGCGAGCACCCGTTGACGAACACCGCGCTCCACGTGCTCCCAGTCAGCAGCCTCGATCAGGCGGGGGACGATGTCGAGCGGGAACGGCCGCTCCTCGCCGGCGACGCCGAACGTGACGCCCTGCTCGAGGTAGGACGAGGCCAGCGAGTCGGCGCGCAGCCGGATCTCCTCGGAGCCCATCTTCTCGAACGACTCGTGCACGCGACGGTAGTTCTCGCGGACCGTCGAGGATCCTGACCCCTCGAGGTCCGGTCCCATCATCTCGTCGAATCCGACGACGGGTCCGTAGCCGTCGAAGAGCTGAGGGAGATCCACGCGTCCCACCGTAGGACAGATTCGTCACGGACGTGTTTCGCGGGTGCCGGCCGCGATCGACACCCGGAGGATCTGCACGAGATCCGAGGCATTTCGTGGGTCGGCGGGCTACGCTTTCGCTCAGAAAGGGGCCGGCCGATGGCGGATGCACACGTCCTGGTGCTCAACGCGAGCTACGAGCCCCTCCAGCGCGTCTCGATGCGGCACGCGATCAAGATGCTCGTTCGCGAGGTCGCGGTCATCGAGGAGGAGGCCGGCGGCTCGTTCGGGCCGTTCCCCAAGCCCAAGGTCCTGCGCCTCGTCCGCTACGTCGTGACCCGCTGGATGCACCGTCGTTCCCACCTGTGCACCAAGAGCGCGATCAAGGCTCGCGACAAGATGTGCGCCTACTGCGGCGGCCGGGCCGAGACGGTCGACCACATCGTGCCGCGCAGCCGCGGTGGGGGCCTGACGTGGGACAACGCCGTCGCCGCCTGCATCCGGTGCAACCACCGCAAGGCGGACCGCACGCCGGCCGAGGCCGGCATGACGCTGCTGGTGACCCCGAAGCAACCCCAGTTCGTCGTCGTCGCGTGACCCGACGAGCCACTCCGGTGGGTCAGAGGCCGACGCTCTCGTAGATGTCGTCGAGCGCGTCGAGGTAGGCACCTTGGTCGTCGCCGACCTCCTGCTCGACCGCCTTGGCCTTGGCCATGACCTCGGCGGCGACCTCCTCGTAGCGCGCGTTCCACTTCTCGGCCTCGATCTGCCAGTAGCCGCACGTGTAGAAGTCGGCCTGCGGCCAGCCCAGCTCGCGGCGCAGGTGCCGCCGGACTGCGCGGCTCGCGCGCGCCTCGCCGGCGAGCCACACGTAGCGGTCCTCGGCCGGCAGGTCACGGGATGTGACGGCCTCGGCGAGAGCGTCGCAGATGTCGGTCTCCCGGTCGACGACCTGCCAGGTCACCTCGACGTCTGCCGCGCTGGGCAGGGGGATCTCGTCGCCGGGATCGGTCAGCACGATCACGACGTCGGCCTTCTGGCCGGGCTGAAGCCCGCGCAGGATGCGCGCCACGGCCGGCACACCGGTGATGTCGGCGACCAGCAGCTGCCAGCCGACCCCGGCCGGTGCGGCGTACAGGCCGTGCGGCTCGATCATGCCGACCCGGTCGCCGGGCTGGCACGTGCGCGCCCAGTCCGAGCCGACACCTTCGTCGTGCAGGGCGATGTCGAGGTCGACGCGGGTGTCGCCGTCGACGACCCGGTGGTCGGACACCGTGTAGACCCGCGACTCCGGCTCGACCGCGCCCTCGGGCAGCGTGACGGTCCAGTCGTCGTCGATCTGCGGGATCGCGAGCTCGGCCCCGGCCGGCGGGATCAGCACGCGAACGTACTCGTCGGGCACTCCGGTGGACACGAATCCGTCGAGGCCTCCGAGCGTCACCGTGACCAGGTGGGCGGAGAGCTGGCGGCGGCCCAGCACCGTGGCGGCGTACGTCTTCACTGTCTGTTCCCCTCGATCGTCGATCTGGTTAGGACAGCCTAACTTATGCCCGGTTGGTAGCGTGGCCCGGTGACGTCAGCGCTCGTGGTCCGCCCCATCAGCACGCCGGAGCACCTCGACTTCGTACGGAGTCGGACCTCGGTGAGCTTCCTGCAGACCCCGGCCTGGGCCACGGTCAAGAACGACTGGCGCGGTGAGTCGATCGGCTGGTACGACGGCAGCACCCTCGTGGGCGCCGCGCTGGTGCTCTACCGGCAGTTGCCCCGGCTCAAGCGCTACCTCGCCTACCTGCCCGAGGGCCCGGACATCGACTGGACCGATCCCGACCTCGGCCGCTGGCTGACCCCGCTGGCCACCCACCTCAAGAGCCAGGGTGCCTTCGGCATCCGGATGGGCCCGCCCGTCATCACCCGCCGCTGGCACGCCGCCACGATCAAGCAGGCCATCGCCGACCCGGTGTTGACGACCCTGTCGGAGGTCCCCGCGGACGTGCGCGACGAGGAGGCGCTCGGCGTCGCCACGGCCCTCACCGGCCTGGGCTGGAAGGAGATCCCGACCGAGAACGGGTTCTCCGCCGGCCAGCCCAAGTTCAACTTCCAGATCCCGTTGGCCGGCCGGTCCGAGGACGACGTCCTCGCGGGCATGAACCAGCAGTGGCGGCGCAACATCAAGAAGGCCGCCAAGGCCGGGGTCGAGGTCGTCCGCGGTGCGCGCGACGACCTGGCGGCGTTCCACGAGGTCTATGCCGAGACCGCCGAGCGCGACCACTTCACGCCGCGGCCGCTGGCGTACTTCGAGCGCATGTGGGACGCCCTGACCGCCGAGGAGCCCGACCGCCTCGTGCTCTATCTCGCCCGTCACGAGGGCGACCTGGTCGCGTCGACCACGATGGTGCGGGTCGGCGAGCACGCCTGGTACTCCTACGGAGCGTCGACGACCGCCAAGCGCGACGTCCGCGGCTCCAACGCGATCCAGTGGCAGATGATCCGTGACGCCATGGCCGCCGGCGCCACGGCGTACGACATGCGCGGCATCACCGAGACGCTCGATCCCGACGACCCCCACGTGGGGCTGATCCAGTTCAAGGTCGGCACCGGCGGCGAGGCGGTCGAGTATCTCGGCGAGTGGGACCTGCCCCTCAACCGCGCCCTCCACCTCGGCTTCACGCAATACCTGAAGAGGCGATGACGGTGACGTTCGAGCTGGACATCGACGCCGAGCGCTGGAGACGCGGTCTCCGCGCCGTCGTCGAGAGCACCCCGGGCATCGTGCCGGTCGTCAAGGGCAACGGCTACGGCCTGGGTCGCGACCTGCTCGCCGCCGAGGCCAAGGCCCTCGGACTCGGGATGATCGCCGTGGGCACGTACGCCGAGGTGCCCGGCGCACTCGCGGCGTTCGACGGCGACGTCATGGTGCTGACGCCGTGGCGGCCGTTCTTCACCGACGTCGTCCACGACGAGCGCGTCGTCCACACGGTCGGCCGGGTCGAGGACATCGCGGCGCTCGCTGCCGGGCCCGACCCGACCGCGCGTGTCCTGGTCGAGGGCGAGACGACGATGGCGCGGCACGGCCTCGACCGGCACGAGCTCGCAGCGGCGGTGGCGGCGCTGGGCGAGCTGCGGGTCGAGGGCTTCGCGATCCACCTGCCGATGTCCGGCGACAACCTGCGCGAGGCTGAGAACTGGGCCGCCGCGCTCGAGGCCTCGCAGGTCGACGCCTCGACGTTCTACGCCTCGCACCTCACGGCCGGCGAGCTGACGATCCTGCGTGAGCGCCGCCCCCAGCTCGACATCCGGCCCCGCGTGGGCACGCTGCTGTGGCTCGGCGACCTCGGCGCCCTGACCGTACGCGCGACGGTGCTCGACAGCCACCTCGTCGCGCGCGGCGAGCGGGTCGGCTACCGCCAGCGGCCCATGCCCCGCGACGGCACGCTGCTGATCATCTCCGGCGGCACGAGCAACGGCATCGGCCTCGAGGCGCCCAAGGCGTCCGCCGGTGTCGTGCAGCGCGGCAAGTCGCTCGCCAAGGGCGGGCTCGAGGCCGCGGGGTTCTCGCTGTCGCCGTTCACGATCGACGGCAAGCAGCGGTGGTTCGCCGAGCCGCCGCACATGCAGGCGAGCATGGTGTTCCTGCCCGCGTCGGTGACGGCACCACAGGTCGGCGACCGCGTCGACGTGGCGGTGCGGTTCACCACCGCCACGTTCGACGCGATCAACCTGCGCTAGGCGCGCGGCTGCTTCCTGCGCTGGATGCCGAGACCCAGGCCGGCGAGCGGCGCGGCCAGGACGAACAGGATCCCGTTGCCGTCGTTGCCGTTGCCGTTGGGATTGCTGCCGTCGGTATCGGTGCCGTCCTGATCGGTCCCGTCCGGGTCCGTACCCGGCTCGACACAGTCGGGCGGGGTGCCGGTCTGGCCCGGCGGGCAGGTCTCCACCGGCTTGGGCTCACACCCGAGATTGCCGTCCGGCTGCTCGTCCGCGCCGCACCGCTCCTGCTTGGGCTTCGGCTCGTCGACGCACCTGGTCTTGCTGTCGTTGAGCCGCTGGCCGTCGCCGCACTTGGGGGCCGGCTTCTGGTAGGTCGTGCCCTTCGTGCCCTTGATGTTTGCCGGGGGCGGGAACGTGCCGCACTCCGTGCCCTCGAGCGCGTCGTTCATGTACGTCTGGAACGTCAGGGCCGGGATCTGGCCACCGAAGAACGGCACCATGTAGCCCTCGAGGTCGGCGTTGCCGAGCTTGCCGCGGTTGTACATCACCGCGGTCGCGAGCTTCGGCGTGAAGCCGGCGAACCACGACGACGACACGTGCTGGTCGTCGTCAGGGCCGGCCGTCGCGGTGCCGGTCTTGCCCGCCGTCGGGCAGACCGTCCGACCGTTGGAGCCGGTGCCGGCGCCCCCGGAGTTGACGACCTTCTGCATCGCGGCGATCGTGTCGGCCGCGACGTCCTTGGGGATCGTCTGCTCGGTCTCGACCTTGTGCTTGTGCAGCGTCTTGCCGCGGAAGTCCTTGACCGACTCGATGACGTACCAGTTGGCGCGCTTGCCCTGCGCCGCCAGCGTCGCGTAGGCGTTGGCCATGTCGACCGGGGCCACGCCGAAGAACCCGAGCGGGGTCACGAGCGGTGCTCCGGCCTCGCGGACCGGGTCGAGGACGCGAGCCGGGATGCCGGCCTTCTCGGCCGCCTCGAGGGTCTTGTCCGGGCCGTCCTTCATCTGGTCCATCAGGTCGACGAACGCGGTGTTGACCGACTTCTGCGTCGCGAACTCGAGCGGGACGCTGCCGAACGAGGCTCCGCCGCTGTCGCCTTGGTTCTCGGTGGCCTGCTTGCCGTCGATGATCAGCGGCGACGAGCCGTTGAGCTTGGTCTTGAGGCTGTAGCCGTTCTCGAGCGCGGCGATGACCGAGAACACCTTGAACGTCGAGCCGGGCTGGGTGGGGGACGTCGCCCAGTTGACCTGGTTCTTGAGGTAGTCGCGACCGGCGTACATCGCCTGCACGGCTCCCGTGCCGGGCTTGACCGAGACGAGGGACTGGTGCAGCTCCTTCTTGCCCTCCGGGCGGTGCGCCTTGATCGCGGCGATTGCTTCCTTCTGCTTGTTGAAGTTGAACGTCGTGACGATCCGCAGGCCGCCGCCGTCGACCTCCTGGGACGAGAAGCCCTCGGCGTCCATCTTCTTCTTGACGAGGTCGAGCAGATAACCCTTCGAGCCGCTGAAGCGGTTGATCTCGCGCTTGGGGGCGAACTTCGGCAGGCGGTCGCTGAACCTCGCGGCCTCCTCCTCGGTGATGGCGCCGTCCTTGGCCATGCCGTTGAGCACGTAGCGGAAGCGCGGGCCGATGCGCTCCTCGGCACCTTCGGCGTACGGGTCGTAGAACGACGGGCTGTTGATGATCGTGGCGAGCATCGCCGACTGGGCGTAGTTGAGCTCGGAGGCGGGCTTGTCGAAGTACGTCTTCGCGGCGACCTGGACGCCGTACGCACCGTTGCCGAAGTAGATCGTGTTGAGGTAGCCCTGCAGGATCTCCTTCTTGCTCAGCTGGTTGTGGATCTTGAGCGACAAGATCGCTTCCTTGACCTTGCGCTTGTAGGACTGCTCCTGCGTCAGGTAGAGGATCTTGACGTATTGCTGCGTGATGGTCGAGCCGCCGCCCTGGATCTCGCCACTCGTGGCGTTGTTGCGCGCCGCACGGATGATGCCCTTGATGTCGATGCCGCGGTTGGAGTAGAACGAGCGGTCCTCCGCGGCGATCGCCGCGGCCTGCATCGACGCCGGGATCTCGTCGATGGAGATGCTCTCGCGGTCCTGCGTCGCGAACGTGCCGAGCACGTGCTTGCCGTCGGAGTAGTAGACCTTGGTCGTCTGGGTCTTGAACGCGGCGTTCTCGGTCGGGATGCTGATCGACTGGTAGAGGATGAAGAAGGTGCCCGCTGCGAACAGCACGCCGAGCACGCCGAGGAAGGCTCCCCACCGGATCGTGGACAGCCACCAGGGTCCGCGTCCGCCGATCCTGCGGGCCATCGCCTTGAGGCGCCCGCCTTCTGCGTCAGGGCGTGGCGCTTTCTTTCGCTGTGTTGCCAAGGGTCTGTCTACCTCCATGGGGATCCCGGATTCGGATCCGTCAACGACCAAGTGTGCCGAACCTACCTGAGGATTGGTTAATCGAGCCCGGGCCGCGTGTGCTGCGTCACGAAGGTCGGGAGTTTGTCGATACACCAGTTAGATGTATCGTTCCGATATACGAACAAATGACACACTTTGTCAGGACGGGCAGATGACACGACGCGGCGCGGCACTCGAGGTGGCAGTCCTCGGACTGCTGCACGATGCCCCGATGCATGGCTACGAGCTGCGCAAGCAGGTCAACGCCCTGCTCGGCTGGGGCCGCGTCCTGTCCTACGGCACGCTCTACCCCTGCCTCAAGGCACTCGGCAAGGACGGCTACATCGTGGCCGACGAGTCCGCCGAGACCGAGGGGCGGGGACGCCGGGCCCGCATCGTCTACAAGCTCACCGCCGAGGGCAAGGAACACTTCGCCCAGGCGCTCGAGGACTCCGGTCCCTCGACGTGGGACGACGAGACGTTCGGCGTACGGTTCGCGTTCTTCGCGCGCACCGACGCCGCCTCGAGGGTTCGCATCCTCGAGGGACGACGAAGCCGACTGGAGGAGCGCCTCGACCACGTCCGCAAGGCAGGGCAGCGGAAGCGGGACCGGGTCGACTCCTACACGTTGGAGCTGCAGCGGCACGGCCTGGAGTCGGTCGAGCGCGAGGTCAAGTGGTTGACCGAGCTCATCGATCGCGAACGCTCCGGGGGCTATCCCGATGCAGACGGCACGACCAGCACAGACCTCAACACGACCGAGAAGTGAACACATCAATGAAGGAGAACCCATGGGTTCGGTACGCGTAGCAATTGTGGGTGTGGGCAACTGCGCCACGTCCCTGATCCAGGGCGTCGAGTACTACAAGGACGCTGATCCCCACGGCAACGTGCCCGGGCTCATGCACGTCGAGTTCGGTGACTACCACGTCAAGGACATCGAGTTCGTCGCCGCGTTCGACGTCGACGCCAAGAAGGTCGGCTTCGACCTCTCCGAGGCGACGCAGGCCAGCGAGAACAACACGATCAAGATCGCCGACGTGCCGCCGACCGGCGTCATCGTCCAGAAGGGCAACACGCTCGACGGACTCGGCAAGTACTACCGCGAGACGATCGAGGAGTCGGACGCCCCGGCGGTCGACGTCGTGCAGGTCCTCAAGGACACCCAGGCCGACGTGCTCGTCTCCTACCTCCCGGTGGGCTCGGAGGAGGCCGACAAGTTCTACGCGCAGTGCGCCATCGACGCCAAGGTCGCGTTCGTCAACGCCCTGCCCGTGTTCATCGCCTCGGACCCCGAGTGGGCCCGCAAGTTCGAGGACGCCGGCGTCCCGATCATCGGCGACGACATCAAGAGCCAGGTCGGCGCCACCATCACGCACCGCGTCATGGCCAAGCTGTTCCAGGACCGCGGCGTCGTGCTCGACCGCACCTACCAGCTCAACGTCGGCGGCAACATGGACTTCAAGAACATGCTGGAGCGTGACCGCCTCGAGTCCAAGAAGATCTCGAAGACGCAGGCCGTGACCTCCAACCTGGACCACGACCTCGGCGCCAAGAACGTGCACATCGGCCCGAGCGACTACGTCCAGTGGCTCGACGACCGCAAGTGGGCCTACGTCCGCCTCGAGGGTCGCGCGTTCGGTGACGTCCCGCTGAACCTCGAGTACAAGCTCGAGGTCTGGGACTCGCCCAACTCGGCCGGCATCATCATCGACGCCATCCGTGCGGCGAAGATCGCCAAGGACCGTGGCATCGGCGGCGCCCTGCTGTCGGCCTCGTCCTACCTGATGAAGTCGCCCCCGGAGCAGCGTCCCGACGACCTCGGTCGCGAGATGCTCGAGAAGTACATCGCGGGTGAGGTCGAGCGCTGATCGCTCACGCTGCTTGACGCAGGGTCGGTCCCGTTCGGGGCCGGCCCTTCGTCATGTCTCCAGCAGCGCCGTCATCGACTGGCGCACGACCTTCGTCGCGGCCGCGACGCCCAGGCCGAAGTCGTCCCGCAGCTGCGTCCAGCTGGGCCAGCTGGTCGCGAGGAACAGCGATCGCACCAGCACATCGCCCTCGCTCCTGGCGGCCTCGATCTCCGGTGCGAACGCGAGCCGAAGGTCGCTCAAAGAACGCTCCACGTGCGCCCGGCGGCTGGCCTGGAGGGCTGCGGAGAACGGCTCGCCGAGCGCGGCCGAGCGCGCAGCCGGCGCGATGTGCTCGAGGCGGCGCACCCGCTGCGCGATGTACTGCTCGATCCGCTGCGTCAGGGGCAGCGCCGGGTCGACGTCTCGGCGGAGCTCGGCGTCCGCCTCGAGCCAGTAGGCGGTCGTGGCGCGGAGCAAGGCCTCGAGGTCGTTGAAGTTGAGCCAGACCGTGCGCAACGAGATCCCGGCCCGCTCGGCGATGACCTTGGCGGTCGGCTTCAGGACACCTTCGCGGAGCAGCTCGGTGTGCGCATCGACGATGGCGTCGCGGGTGCGCTCACCGCGCGCGATGCGACCGTCGGTGTTGCGCGGCCGGTTGCTCGGCATCGTCGGATTCTCCTTGCTCACCACGGGCCAAGTATGACCCTCGGACGGCCACCGCCGGGCCCGGATGAGCCGACCGGTTGACGCCCGCCGAAAAAACATACACTCTGTGTGCATGAATCGGGAGACCCACGTCACACGCGACGGCGCCGGCGGTGCACGACTCGAGATCGACGGGGTGTCGGTCTCGTTCGGCGGCCTCAGCGCACTCGACGCCGTGTCGTTCGAGGTGCCGTCCGGGCAGGTGGTCGGGGTCATCGGGCCGAACGGCGCCGGCAAGACGACGCTCTTCAACGTGATCTGCGGCTTCACCCGCCCCCAGGCGGGGACGCTGCTCCTCGACGGCGCACCGTGGCGACCGGCGCCGCACCGGCTCGCACGGCAGGGCATCTCCCGAAGCCTGCAGGGTCTCGGCCTGTTCCCGGGCCTCACGGTCCTCGAGAACGTCGTCGCCGGAGCGACCCACACGGCACGCAGCGGCTTCCTCTCCGGTCTGCTCGCTCTGCCCCGGGCGGACCGTGACGAGCGCGACCTGCGCGAGCGGGCCGGCGCGCTGATCGACGAGCTCGGTCTGGGTGCGTACGCCGGAGCCAGCCCGGCGACCCTGCCGTACGCCGTGAGCAAACGCGCTGCGCTCGCCCGCGCCCTGATCTGCGAGCCACGGCTCGTGCTGCTCGACGAACCGGCCGGAGGCCTCGGCCACGACGACATCGACGAGCTCGGCCAGCTCATCACGAGCCTCCCGAGCCGTGGAGCCGGCTCCTCGGTGATGCTCGTCGAGCACCACGTCGACCTCGTGATGGGTGTCTGCGACTCGATCGTCGTGCTCGACTTCGGCAAGGTCATCGCAGCAGGCACGCCGGACCAGGTGCGCAACGACCCGAAGGTCGCCGAGGCCTACCTCGGTGCCGAGGTGGCGTCCTGATGCCGGCCGACGGGACGGGTGCGCTGCACGTGCGCGGGTTGACGGTCGGCTACGGCGCGGCACCCGTGCTGCACGACGTCGACCTCGACGTCGAGCCCGGCACCATCGTCGCCGTGGTCGGCGCGAACGGCGCCGGCAAGACGACACTGCTTCGGGCACTCTCGGGCCTGCTCGTCCCCACGGCCGGGGCCATCGCGTGGGACGGCGCAGAGCTGCGCGGCACGCGGGTCGAGGACCTCGTCCGCCGCGGGATCGCGCACGTGCCGGAGGGGCGCGGCGTCATCACCGAGCTCACCGTCGAGGAGAACCTGCGCCTCGGCCACGTATGGCGTCGGGACAAGGACGACGCCCGCCGTGCCACTGCGGAGGTCTACGAGCTGTTCGAGCCGCTGGCCCGCCGGCGCACGAGCGCCGGCCACCAGCTGTCCGGCGGCGAGCGGCAGATGCTCGCGATCGGCCGGGCGCTGGTCGCCCGACCGAGGCTGCTGCTGCTCGACGAGCCGTCCCTCGGTCTGGCGCCCAAGGTCACGGCGCAGATCATGGGCCTGCTTCGTCGCCTTCGTGACGAGACCGGGCTCTCGATCCTGCTCGTCGAGCAGAACGTCCGCAGCGCGATGTCGATCGCCGACCGCGGCATCGTCCTCTCACTGGGCACGGTGGTCGTCTCGGACGACGCCGCCCGGATCGCGGCGGACGACGACCTCCGACACGCCTACCTGGGGTTCTGACACGTGGATCGCTTCATCTTCCTGACCATCGACGGCCTCGCCCGGGGTGCCGTGTTCGCCGCGTTCGCCCTCGCGCTGGTGCTGATCTGGCGCGGCGCCCGTCTCGTCAACTTCTCCCAGGGCGCGATGGCGGCCGCGTCGACGTACGTCGCCTACAGCGTGACGAACGCGACCGGGTCCTACTGGATCGGGCTGGTCGCGGCCGTCCTGAGTGGCCTGGCGATCGGCGGCCTCACCGAACGCCTGGTCATGCGCTGGGTCGATCCGACCCAGCACCTCAACGCGGTCATCGTCGCCCTCGGGCTGGTGCTGGTGATCCAGGCGGTGCTCGGCGTCGTCTACGGCAGCGAGTACCGGCCGATGGACGTGCCGTTCAGCCGCAGCCCGCTCAGCATCGGCGACCAGGCGCTGCTCTCGCCGTACGACCTGTTCGTGTTCGGGACGGTCCTGGCAGTCATGCTCGGCCTCGGCTACGCCTTCACCCGCACCGACATCGGCCTGAAGATGCGTGCCGCCGCGTTCGCCCCAGACATGGCCCGGCTCCTCGGCGTCAACGTCAGTCGCATGCTGACCCTGAGCTGGGCCCTCGCCGGCGCGGTCGGCGGGCTCGCGGCGCTGCTGGTCGTGCCGACCGAGCTGGGGGCACATCCCCACGCGACCGACCTGGTGTTCGTCTACGCCTTCACGGCCGCGGTGGTCGGCGGGCTCGACAGCCCGATCGGCGCCGTCGTCGGCGGCCTCGGCGTCGGGCTCGTCCTGTCGTACGTCAGCGGCTACTCCAGCAGCGACCTGTCGGCCGTCGTCATCCTCGGCCTGCTGATCGGGGTCCTGCTCCTGCGACCCTCCGGCCTGTTCAGCCGCGCCACGGCAAGGCAGGTCTGACGATGATCGATCTCCTCGCCCGCCACACCCTGCTGCGGCACGCCCTGATCACGCTGGCCGCCGGTGCTGCGATCTTCGCGCTGACGTTCGCGCTCTCGCCCTACCGCAACTACCAGCTCGCGACGATGGCCGCGTACCTCTGCGCCACGGCCGGCCTGACGGTCCTGGTCGGGTTGTCCGGCCAGCTCTCCCTCGGCCACGGCGCCCTGATGGCGGTCGGCGCCTACACGTACGCCCTGGTCGCCACCGAGCTCGGGGACGGCGGGACGACCGGCCCGCTCCTGCTGCTGGTGCCGCTCGTCGCCGCGGTCGTCGTGACGGCGGCGGCCGGGGGCATCGTGGGTCTCGCCGGGGCACGGCTCTTCGGTCCCTACCTCGCCGGGCTGACCCTCACGCTGACGATCGTCGTGCCGGCGATCACGACGACGTTCGCCGACCAGCTCGGCGGCGACCAAGGCCTCTCGGTGCTGGTCGAGCCCGCGCCTGCGAGCCTCGGCGTGATGTTCCCGCTGGAGCGGTGGCAGGCGTGGATCGCCTGCCTCGCGGCGCTGCTGACGATGTTCCTGCTCGCCAACCTCGTCCACAGCCGGTTCGGCCGCGAGATGCGCGCGGTGCGTGACGACGAGGTCGCGGCGCGGCTCGCCGGCATCAACGTGCAGCGCACCAAGGTCGTGGTGTTCGTCGTCAGTGCCGCGACCGCGGGGCTGGGCGGGGGGATCCTGGCGATCCTCACGCAGTCGGTCTCGCCGGGCGGCTTCTCGCTGGCGTTCTCCCTCTTCTTGCTGATGGCGGTCGTGATCGGCGGGGTCGGCCGGTTGGCCGGAGCGGTCTGGGGTGCGCTGCTGCTCGTCGCGCTGCCGGAGATCACCGACTCCCTGGCCGACAGCATCGGCTCGTCGCCCCGGCTCGCCGAACGCCTCGACGGCAACCTCTCGCTCGCCGTGTTCGGCCTGGTCCTGATCCTCGTCACGATCCTCTTCCCTCGTGGGATCCAGGGCCTCGTCGACGCCGCCACGCGCCGCCTCCGCGCGCGCCCCGCTCCTGCCCCCTCGGAAGTCCCACCCATCACAACCAGTTCGGAGTCCATCGATGCATGAGCACCTGTCACGCCTGCGGCGATCCGTCACGGCGGTCGCCTCGTTCACCCTGATCGGCACCCTCGCCGCGTGCGGCGGGGACGGGGGCGGCGGATCCTCGGCGCCCGGTGTCACCGACACCACGATCAAGATCGGCACGCACCAGCCGCTGACCGGACCGGCCGCCGCCGGCTACTCCTCGATCTCGCCGGCCACCAAGGCGTACTTCGACTACGTCAACAGCAAGGGCGGCGTGCACGGCCGCAAGATCTCGTACGAGATCAAGGACGACGGCTACAACCCGGCCAACACGCAGAAGGTCGTCCGTGAGCTGGTCCTCAAGGACAAGGTCTTCGCGATCGTCAACGGCCTCGGCACGCCGACGCACACCGGAGTCCTGGACTTCCTCAAGACCAACAAGGTGCCCGACCTGTTCGTGGCCTCGGGCAGCCGCAACTGGAACCAGGTCGACAAGTACCCCACGACGTTCGGGTTCCAGGCCGACTACACCACCGAGACCAAGGTGCAGGCGACCTACATCAAGGAGAACCTCGCCGACAAGAAGGTGTGCTTCCTCGGCCAGGACGACGACTTCGGCCGTGACGCGCTGAAGGGCCTGACCCAGATCCTCGGCGAGGATGGCGTGGCCGAGCGGCAGAAGTACGTCACCAGCAACACCAACGTCGGCCCGCAGATCGGCAAGCTCAAGGCAGCCGGCTGCGAGGTCGTGTCGCTCGCCACGGTGCCGGGCTTCACGGCGCTCGCCGTCGGCACCGCGGCACGGCTCAAGTTCCAGCCGCAGTGGATCGCCACCTCGGTCGGCGCGGACCTCAACACCGTCGGCGGTGCCCTGGGCGACGCGGCGCCGCTGCTCGAGGGATTCCTGTCCACCAACTACCTGCCGTCGGCGTTCGACGACCAGGACCCGTGGATCAAGCAGTTCAAGAAGATCAACGCCGACTTCAACAAGGACGCGCCGTTCACCGGCAACACGGTGTACGGCATGACGGTCGGGTACCTCTTCGTCCAGGCCCTTCAACAGACCGGCAAGGACCTCACCCGCGAGGGCCTGATGGAGACGATCGAGAAGGGCGGCCTCGACGGCTCCGGTCTCGGCAAGCTGCGCTACTCGCCGGACGACCACGCCGGCTACGGCGGGGTGCGCATGGCGAAGGTGACCGGCGACTCGCAGGACTACTTCGGCCCGACGTACTCCACCGATGACGGCGACACCCCGGTCGAGGAGTACACCGAGGACCCGACGGTCCCGCCGGCCGACGGGATCCCGGCGAAGTAGGCACCTGCGCGTCGAAGGGCCGGCTGAGGGGAGCCGGCCCTTCGTGCGTCCCCGTCAGCTGCGGGCGGCCCAGAACGCCTTGAGCGCCTCGGTCGCGTCGGCCTCGCTCAGCGGGCCGCGGTCCATCCGCAGGTCCAGCAGGAACCGGTACGCCTCGCCGACCTCCGGCCCCGGACCGATGCCGAGGATCGTCATGATCTGCTGCCCGTCGAGGTCGGGGCGGATCGAGCCGAGCTCCTCCTGCTCGGCCAGCACCGCGATCCGCTCCTCGAGCTCGTCGTAGGTGCGCTGGAGGCGCAGTGCCTTCTTCTGGTTGCGCGTCGTGGAGTCGGCCCGGGTCAGGATGTGCAGGCGCTCGAGCTGGTCGCCGGCGTCGCGGACGTAGCGGCGCACGGCCGAGTCGGTCCACTCCCCGGAGCCGTAGCCGTGGAAGCGCAGGTGCAGCTCGACGAGCTTGGCGACCTGGTCGGTGAGGTCGTTGCTGTAGCGCAGCGCCCGCATGCGCTTGCGCGCCAGCTTGGCGCCGACGACGTCGTGGTGGTGGAACGTCACGGTGCCGCCCTCGACGAACCGGCGGGTCTTGGGCTTCCCGATGTCGTGCAGCAGCGCAGCGAGGCGGATCACGAGATCCGGCCGGGTCTCGAGCCGATGCTCGAGCGCGATCGCCTGCTCCAGGACGATCAACGAGTGCTCGTAGACGTCCTTGTGCCGGTGGTGCTCGTCGCGCTCGAGGATCAACGCCGGCAGCTCGGGCAGCATCTGGGCCGCCAGGCCGGTGTCGACGAGCAACCGCAACCCGGCAACGGGGTGGGCGCCCAGGAGCAGCTTGTTGAGCTCGTCGCGCACGCGCTCGGCCGAGACGATCTCGAGACGACCGGCCATGTCGGTCATCGCCGCCACGACGTCCGGCGCTGCGGCGAAGCCGAGCTGCGACACGAACCGGGCAGCTCGCATCATCCGCAGCGGGTCGTCGCTGAACGACTGCTCGGGGGTCACGGGGGTGCGCAGCAGCCGGTCGTCCAGGTCGTCCTGCCCGCCGAACAGGTCGACGAACTCGGCTGACGGCAGCCGGATGGCCATCGCGTTGACCGCGAAGTCGCGGCGGGACAGGTCGCCCTCGAGCGTGTCACCGAACTGCACCTCGGGCTTGCGCGACTCCGAGTCGTACGCGTCGCTGCGATAGGTCGTGATCTCGAGGTCGTGCTCGCCCTTGCGCAGCCCGATCGTGCCGAACTCCCGGCCGACGTCCCACACCGCGTCCGCCCACGACCCCGCGATGCGCTCGATCTCTGCGGGTCGCGCCGAGGTGGAGAAGTCCCAGTCGTTGCCCGGTCGACCGAGCACCGCGTCGCGCACGGGTCCGCCGACGATCGCCAGCTCGTGACCAGCCTTCTCGAACAGCGCTCCGAGCTCGGCCAGGAAAGGGTTGGCCTGCAGCGACGCCTCGATCCTGGCGCGGCGATCCGGGTTCAGCGTGGACGTGGGCACGAGGACATACTCTATCGGCCTCCGGACGCCGCGATCCGGCGCGGCGACGCCTGTGCGGCCGTCCACGCAGGCGTACGGCCTAGCATGTTCGGGTGAGCAGCCGCCGTCGTCCCGTCCTCGTCGCGCTGCTCGCGATGATCCTCGGCACCGTCGTCGCGCCCGGCCTGCCGGCGCGGGCAGCCGACCAGGACCCGCAGCTGGGGGTCAGCATCCAGACCCTCAGCCCCAGCCGGCTGGGCGGCCCCGCCACCGTCACGATGACGGGCACGGTGACCAACCACGACGACCACGCCTGGTCCAACGTGCAGGCCTACCTCGTGATCCCGACCGTCCCGTTCACGACTCGGGCCCAGGTCGAGGACGCGATCGACAACGGTGATGCCTACACCGGCGCCCGTGTCATCGACCCGGGCACGTTCGACGACCTGGGTGATCTCGCACCCAAACAGACCCTCCGGTTCACGGTTCGGGTGCCCGCGGCCCAGCTCCGCATCAGTGGGGCAGAAGGGGTCTATCCCGTCGGCGTCCAGATCCTCGGCACCGACACCGGCGGACAGCGCAGCACCGATGCCATCGCCCGCGCCACGACCTTCCTCCCCTTGGTGTCCTCGGGACATCCGCGGGTCCCGTCGGCGGTCGTCTGGCCGTTCCTCATGCCCGACCGCCGGGGCTACGACGGCGACTACGCCGATCCCAAGGGCCTGCTCACCGCGGTCTCGCCCGGCGGCCGGCTCCGCAACCTGCTCGACCTCGCGGTCGACACCGGTGGCAACGCGTCGACAGCCCTGATCGACCCGGCACTGCTCGTCGGGGTCGACGACCTGGCCCGCGACCGTCGCCTGCCCGACGGCGTCGAGCTCACGGAGCAGCAGAGGGCCGAGGCCAGGCGGTTCCTCGGCGACCTCCTGGCGTTCGCGCGGCTCCGCGGGTGCTGGATCCTCGGCTTCGACCGGCCCGACGTCCTCGGGCTGTCGCAGAGCGGCGGCCTCGAAGGACCTCTGCGCGCTGCCGTCAACCGTGCCACTGACTCGACCCTCACGACGTTCCAGCTGTTCGGCCGCAGGACGTCGTGGCCCACCAAGCGGGGCGTCACCGCACGGCTGCTCCGAGACCTTCGCGGCTCGGGCGACAGCCCGGTCGTCGTCGCGTCCGAGGCGCTGCCGGACTGGGACCGTCGACAGGGCTCGGTGGTCCGCTACGCGACTCCCAGCGGACCGATGCCGCTTCTCGTGACCGACGAGCTCGACGCAGGCGTGCCGGGTCAGGACTCGGTCGTGACGCTGCGTCAACGCATCCTCAGCGAGGCTGCACTCGCGACGTTGCAGCGCGAGATCGACCCCAAGTCCCGTGCTGATGCCATCACGATGGTCGATCCGCGGTGGAACCCCGGACCGCGGTGGTCGGTGGGCCGGCTGTCCCAGGCGTTCGAGACGCCGTTCACGAGTCCCACGAGCCTCGAGTCCGTCCTGACCCGGCCGCTCGCGAGGTACGGCGGAAAGGTCGCGGCAGCCAAGGACCGTCCCCTGAGCCGCGCGCAGCTCGACGCCGCCGCCGGCATCGTGGCCAAGGGCAACGCGCTGAGCTCGGTGATCCCGCAGAGCGACGCGGTCGACGACGCACTGGCGCAGGACGTGGCCAGCGTCCTCGGCGTGCGCTGGCGCAGGGACCCGGCGGCCGGGACCGCGATCGCCGAGAAGCTCGCCCGCGAGGCCGGCGCCGAGCTCCGCCGCATCACGATCAAGGCCCCGCCCTCGGTGACGCTGTCCAGCTCCAAGGGCGGCTTCCCCATCACGATCCGCAACGGCACCGACGAGGCCATCCGGGTGGGTGTCTCGCTCGACTCCAGCAATCCAGCGCTCCGCATCCCCGACGTCGAGCCGGTCGACATCGGCGCGGGCGAGCGCCGGACGGTCACGGTCGACGTCGACCTGGGCCGCCAGAACACGACGTCCGTCACCGCGCGCCTCAGGTCGACCGACGGCAAGGCGATCGGGCTGCCCGACGAGTTCAACGTCCGGTCGAGCAAGATCGGCGTCGTCCTCTGGGTCGCGATGGGCCTCGCGGCGCTGCTGGTCCTCGCCGCGCTGGTCCGCCGCTTCAGCCGGCGTCGCACCAGCACCCGCGTCGCGTCCGAGCGCCCCGCGGACGACGATGACTGACCAGACGATCGCCCGCGCCAGCGCCTGGATGGCGCTCGGCACGATCGTCTCGCGGGTCACCGGTTTCCTCCGGGCCGCGCTGCTCGCCGTCGTGATCGGCACCCAGTTCAACGCCGACCTGTTCGACATCGCCAACACGATCCCCAACTCGCTCTACATCCTGCTCGCCGGTGGCGTGTTCAACGTCGTGCTCGTTCCCCAGCTCGTGCGGGCCATGAAGCAGGACGACGACGGCGGCACGGCGTACGCCAATCGCGTCATCACGCTCGGGCTGCTCGTGCTGGGCGTCGGCACGGTGGTGCTGATGCTGCTCGTGCCGCAGCTGCTGCACGTCGTCTTCGACGACGACCTCTTCACCAAGGGTCTGGGCGACCAGCGGGAGTCGGCTCGGCTGCTGATGCTGCTGTGCCTCCCGCAGGTGTTCTTCTACGGCGCGTTCGTGCTCACCGGCCAGGTGCTCAACGCCCGCAGCCGCTTCGGCCCCATGATGTGGGCGCCCATCATCAACAACGTCGTCGCGTGCGCGGTCATCATCGCGTACGCCGTGGTGTTCGGCGCCAGCAACGGCGTCGACGGGTTCACCACCTCGGAGGCCATGGTCCTCGGCCTCGGATCGACCGCGGCGATCGCCCTGCAGGCCATGGTGCTGGTGCCCTATCTCCGGGCCGCCGGCTTCCGCTACCGGCCACGATTCGACTTCCGCGGCGTCGGTCTGGGCAAGACGCTCAAGCTCGGCGCCTGGACGCTGGCGTTCATCATCGCCAACCAGGTCGCGTTCATCACGATCAACAAGATCGCCACCAGTGCCACGATCACCGGCGCGATCGACGGGCAGGCCGCCGCCGGCTCGACGGTCTACGGTCTCGGCTTCCTCATCAGCCAGCTGCCGCACGGCGTCATCACCGTGTCACTCGCGACCGCGGTGATCCCCACGCTCGCGGGGCTGGCGGCGGACCGGCACTACCGCCGGTTCCGGGTCGAGCTCGGTCGCACCGTGCGCATCGCGCTGTCGATCGTGGCACCGGTCGCCGTCGGTCTGCTCTGTCTCGGCCAGCCGATGACGGCGATCGCCGGCGGCGTGGGCTCCCTCGGCGGTCAGACCGTCGCGATCGGGCACACGATCCAGGCGTTCTCACTCGCCATGGTGACGTTCACGATCCACTACCTGATGCTGCGGGGGTTCTACGCCAACGAGGACAACCGCACCCCGTTCTTCATCCAGGTCGTCATCGCGACGGTCAACATCGGACTGGCCTTCCAGCTCGCCTCGGCCGTCGAGCCGGCTCGCGTGGCCATGATGCTGGCCCTGTCGTTCGGCATCGCCTACCTCGTGGGCTCGATCCTGTCCGCATCGCTGCTCGCCTTCGCGGTCGGCAACGTCTTCGACCGGGAGATGCTGGTCTTCGCCGTACGCCTTGTCGTCTCCTGCGGGCTGGCGGCCTTTGTCGCGCTCGGCTTCGCGCACGGCCTCGACACCGTCGGCATCGAGCCCGCTCGCGCGGTCGGTGGCGCGATCACGACCGCCGTCGCCGGGTTCGCCGGCGCCATCACGTACGTCGTCGCAGCTCGCACAGTGGGCATGGACCAGCTGACGTACGTCGTCGACACCCTGCGTCGCCGCACCTGAATCACCCGGTCCTGCCTCCACACGCGGACTAGCATGGGAATGGTTCCGAGAAGGAGTGGTGATGAGCGAGAGGCGGCTGCTGGCCTCCGGTGACGTGCTCGCCCATCGCTACGAGCTCCAGGACCTCGTCAACGAGAAGCTCGGGTCGACGACGTGGCGCGCTCACGACCAGGTGCTGAACCGCAACGTCGGCATCGAGATGCTCTCCAGCGGCGATCCGCGCGCTGAGCACTTCCTGCAGGCCGCCCGTGAGTCCACCTCGGTCACCGATCCCCGGTTCCTCCGGGTCCTCGACCTGATCGAGGACGAGCAGCACCACCACCTGGTCGTCCGCGAGTGGGCCCGCGCCTTCCCGCTCGACCAGCTGCTCGCGCAGTCGCCGTTGCCCAATCGCCGAGCGGCGACGGTCGTCGCGGAGGTCGCCGAGGCCCTCGCCGCCGCCCACGAGCACGGGGTCTACCACCGCCGACTCACGCCTCACCAGGTCCTGCTCAAGCAGTCCGGCGCCGTGCGCGTCGTCGGGCTCGGCGTCACGACGGCGTTGTCGCCGGTCGGTCGTCAGGACTCCCTGGCGGACCTGCAGGGGTACGAGCAGCTCGACGTCCAGGCGATCGGCAAGCTGCTCTACGCGTGCCTGACGGCGCGGTGGCCGGGCGCGCAGGTCGATGGCCTGCCCGCAGCGCCCACCGAGCACGGCCGGCTGCTGCGACCCCGGCAGGTGCGCGCCGGTGTCTCCCGCGACGTCGACACGACGTGCGACCGGATCCTGGGCACGCCGCCTCGCAACCACGCTGCACCTTTGCGCAAGGCCGGCGACATCGCGCGGACGCTCCGGCTGTCGGGCGAGGACGACGACCTGCACGACGACCAGCCGAGCCTCGCGAGCATGTCGTCGCCCGACCTCCTGCGCCTCGATCCGGTCATCGTGCCGGAGGGTCCGCCACCCGGCCTCGAGCCGCCACGTCGCCGCCCCAAGGCGTACCAGCCGGCGCCGCCGACGACGCTCGAGCGCGGCAAGGAGCGGGCCAGGCGGGCGGCCAAGGGCGATCGCGGGCTGGTGCTCCTCGGCATCGTCGGAACGTTGTTCATCGCCACGGTCCTGGCGTTCCTCGTGGGCCGGTCGACCACCGACAGCAGCGACCCGATCGAGCGCTCCAGCCCGTTGCGCGTCCTGCCGGTGCAACGAGCCGTCGACTTCGACCCCCTGGGCGAGGACGAGCAGGAGAATGCCGACCAGGCCCGGCTGGCCGTCGACGACGACCTGTCCACGGGCTGGCGGACCTCGACCTACCTCGGCTCGCCGGAGCTCGGCGGGCTCAAGGACGGGGTGGGCCTCGTGCTGGATCTCGGTGGACAGCGCGAGGTCGAGTCGCTGCGGGTCCGCCTCGCCGGCGCGCCGACCAGCTTCCAGATCTACGCCTCGTCGGGCTCCGCGACCACCGTCCCCCGCTCGCTGCGGGGGCTGCGCCAGGTCGCCGTCCTCAACGACTCCGGGACGGACTCGACGGTGTCGTTGGACTCGGGCATCCTCACCCGGTACGTCGTGGTGTGGCTGCGCTCGCTGCCCGAGGTCGAGCCCGACAGCTTCCGCGGCGAGATCCTCGAGGTCGTCATCCGCGGCCGGTCCTGAACGCGCCGAGACGGTGTCCGGGCCGGGAATGCGCAACACCTAGTATTCGTTGATACCCGTACCACGATCAGAAGGCACTTCATGAGCGACTCAGTCCGCAACCTCATCATCATCGGGTCGGGACCCTCCGGCTACACCGCGGCGGTCTACGCCGCACGCGCCAACCTCGAGCCGCTCGTCTTCGAGGGCTCGGTCACCGCCGGCGGCGCGTTGATGAACACGACCGACGTCGAGAACTTCCCCGGCTTCCCCGACGGCATCATGGGCCCGGACCTGATGGACAAGCTCCGCGCCCAGGCCGAGCGGTTCGGCGCCGAGCTCATCAGCGACGACGTGACCGCCGTCGACCTGACGGGCGACGTCAAGACGGTCTCGCTGGCCGACGGCACGACCTACAGCGCACGCGCCGTCGTGCTCGCCATGGGCTCGGGCTACCGCAAGCTCGAGGTCGAGGGTGAGGACCGGCTGTCGGGCCACGGCGTCTCGTGGTGCGCGACGTGTGACGGGTTCTTCTTCCGCGAGCAGAACATCGTCGTGGTTGGCGGCGGTGACTCCGCGCTCGAGGAGGCGACGTTCCTGACCCGCTTCGCGTCCAAGGTGACGATGGTTCACCGCCGCGACCAGCTCCGGGGTTCCAAGATCATGCAGGACCGGGCCTTCGCCAACGACAAGATCGCGTTCGAGTGGAACGCCGAGGTCGCCGAGCTGCACGGCGAGGACAAGCTCGAGGGCATCACGCTGCGCGACACCGTCACGGGCGAGCTGCGCCGCATCGACGCCACCGGGCTGTTCATCGCGATCGGCCACGACCCGCGTTCGGAGCTGCTCAAGGGGCAGGTCGAGCTCGACGACGAGGGCTACGTCCTGGTCCAGGCCGGGTCGACCGCGACCAACCTCCCGGGCGTCTTCGCCGCAGGCGACCTGGTCGACCACACCTACCGCCAGGCCATCACCGCGGCCGGCACCGGCTGCGCGGCATCGCTCGACGCCGAGCGCTACCTCGCCGACATCGAGCATGCCGGAGCCCCCGCGCCGGCTGCTGCCCTCGTGGAATAACCCACGCCCACCGACGTTGAACCCAAGACAGACCTGAAGGAGAACCCATGGCAGACATCACCGCCGTCACCGACGCCGACTTCGACGAGAAGGTCCTCAAGGCCGACGGTCCCGTCCTCGTCGACTTCTGGGCCAGCTGGTGCGGACCGTGCCGCCAGCTCGCTCCGATCCTCGAGGAGATCGCCAAGGAGAAGGGCGAGAAGCTCACGATCGTCAAGATGGATGCTGACGCCAACCCGGTCACCCCGGCCCAGTACCGCGTGACCGGGCTGCCCACGATGAACCTCTACTACAAGGGTGAGGTCGTCCGCTCGATCGTCGGTGTCCGACCGAAGAGCGCGATCCTCAGCGAGCTCGAGGAGCACGCGAGCTAGTCGCACAACCCGTTCAACCACGAAGCCCCGGTGACACGCTCACCGGGGCTTCTTGTTGCTTAGTCTATTTGTCGACTTGTCTCTTTAGTTCTTCTCCGGGTCCATCAGGTCGACGATCCGCTCGAGGTCCTCGAGGGTTGCGAACTCGACGGTGACCTTGCCCTTCGACCGGCCGAGGTCCACCTTGACCCGCGTGTCGTACCGCTCGGACAGCCGGGCTGCCAGGTCGGCCAGCCGGGGTGCCGAGACCTTGGGTGTCTGGCGTGCCGCGGGTCGTCTGGTCGACTCAGGGCCCACCGTCACGATCTCCTCGAGGGCCCGGACCGAGAGGCCCTCGGCCACCACCCGGGTCGCGAGACGGTCCTGGATCTCGGGGTTCGCCACACTGACCAGTGCGCGGGCGTGACCGGCCGACAGCACGCCGGCGGCCACCCGCCGCTGGACCGCAGGCGAGAGCTTGAGCAGCCGCAGCGTGTTGCTGATCTGCGGCCGGGAGCGGCCGATGCGATCGGCCAGCTCCTCGTGGGTGCAGCCGAAGTCCTCGAGCAGCTGCTGGTAGGCCGACGCCTCCTCCAACGGGTTGAGGTTGGACCGATGCAGGTTCTCCAGAAGGGCGTCTCGGAGCAGGTCCTCGTCGGACGTGTCGCGGACGATCGCGCCGATGGTCGCAAGACCGGCCTTGCCGCTGGCCCGCCAACGCCGCTCCCCCATGATGAGCTCGTAGCGGTCCTTGGCGACCTCACGCACCACGATGGGCTGGAGCAGGCCGACCTCCTTGATGGAGTGGACCAGCTCGGCCATGTGGTCCTCGTCGAACACGTGCCGCGGCTGCCTGGGGTTGGCCACGATCTGGTCCAGGGGGATCTCGGCGAAGCGCGCGCCGTCGATCTCCTGGAGCCCGGAGGCCGCGGCCTCGGCCGGCCCCGACGGGATGAGTGACTCCAGTCCACGTCCCAGTCCACGTCGCGTGCTCATGCCGTCCTCCCGGTTGATGTGGTGCCCTGGCTCATCGGGTCGATCCCTGGCTTCCGGCGATCGCGATCTCACGAGCCGCCTCGAGATAGGACAGCGCGCCCGACGACCCTCCGTCGTACGTGATGACCGACTGCTGATAGCTCGGCGCCTCCGAGATGCGTACCGACCGGGGGATCGCGGTCTTGAGCACGCGCTCGTGGAAGTGGGACCGGACCTCCTCGGCGACGCCCGCCGAGAGCCGGGTCCGCGCGTCGTACATCGTCAGCAGGATCGTGGAGATCTCGAGCTTGGGGTTGAGGTGCGACCGGATGAGCTCGATGTTGCGGACCAGCTGACCCAGACCCTCGAGCGCGTAGTACTCGCACTGGATCGGGATGAGCACCTCACGCCCGGCCACCATCGCGTTGACGGTCAGCAACCCGAGTGACGGCGGGCAGTCGATCAGCACGTAGTCGATGCGGTCGCCCGCCTCGTCGCAGTCCTTCAGATAGCTCTGGAGGGCGCGGTCGAGGCGCGACTCACGAGCCACGAGTGAGACGAGCTCGATCTCGGCGCCGGCGAGATCGATCGACGCGGGCAGCACCGTCAGCCCCTCGATGTCAGGACACGGCTTGATGAGCTCGTCGAGGTCGGTGCCTTCCACGATCGCCTCGTACACCCCGGGTGTCCCCTCGGCGTGCGGCACGTTGAGTGCCGTCGAGGCATTGCCCTGTGGATCCAGGTCGATGACCAGGACGCGCAGTCCCTTGATGGCGAGAGCGGCGGCGACGTTGACGGTCGTCGTGGTCTTGCCGACACCGCCCTTCTGGTTGGCGACGACGAACACGCGGGTCTCGGCCGGGGACTCGAATCGAGGTGTCGCCGACGAGCGCTGGACCAAGGCGATGTGCTCCTCCACCTCGGAGGCGAGTGGGGTGGACTCGTCATGGGCCGGCACCGGCACCCGGTAGGCGGATGCGGCGGTGGGGGCCGACGGCTGCGGCGTCTCGCTCATGCGTTCCCCTCGTTGGTTTCACGTGAAACATGCGGGCGGCTGGGCTCAGGGGCTCTCACCTGCTGACCTCCACGACGGTGGTCGGCACGTCGCCGTTCGCATACGTCGCCACCACGATAGTCCTCGCACCGAGCCGGTGGAGGGTCGCCGTCGCGGCCGTCACCTCTTCCTGCGCCGTGCGGCCCTTCAGAGCCAGCAACACGCCATTCTTCTTGACCAGCGGCAGGCACCAGCGACCGAGCTTGTCGAGTGGCGCAACGGCGCGAGCCGTCACCACGTCGTACGTCTCGTGGACCTCCTCGGCCCGAGCACGCAGCACGGTGACGTTGTCCAGGCCGAGCTCGCCCACGACGTCCTCGAGGAAGCGGGTGCGGCGCAGCAAGGGTTCGACCAGCGTGACCGAGAGGTCTGGTCGGGCGATCGCCCACACCAGGCCCGGCAGGCCCGCACCGGTGCCGATGTCCGCCACCGTCGCGGCGTGCGGAACTCGAGGCACCACGACCGCCGAGTTCATCACGTGCCGGTCCCAGATCCGTGGAACCTCCCGTGGGCCGATGAGACCCTTCACGACCCCGTCGGTCGACAGGAGATGCGCGTACCGCTCCGCCATGGGGAGCCGAGAAGCGAACACCCCCGCCGCGTGCGACGGGGGTGTTTCACGTGAAACATCCTGACGATCGGTGTCGCCCGGATCAGCCTCAGGCCCGGTCATCGGCGCACCTACTCAGCCGCCGGATGCACGACGACGTACCGATGCGGCTCGACGCCGTCCGACGAGCTGTTCAGACCACCGTCTGCGACGGCGTCATGGACGACCTTGCGCTCGAACGGCGTCATCGGGTCGAGCGACACCGACGCCTCGCCGGCCTTGACCTTGTCGATCGCGTCCTGCGCGATGGCCACGAGCTCGAGCCGGCGCGCGGCCCGGAAGCCTGCGACGTCCAGCATCAGCCGGCTCCGCTCACCCGTCTCGCGATAGACGGCAAGACGAGTCAGCTCCTGCAGCGCGTCCAGCACCTCGCCGTCACGGCCGACCAGGTGGTCGAGGTTGCCGCCGACGATCGCCACCGCAGCGCGGTCGCCGTCCACATCCATGTCGATGTCACCATCGAGGTCCGCGATGTCCAGCAGACCCTCGAGGAAGTCCGCAGCGATGTCGCCTTCCTTCTCCAGCTTCTTCGCGAGGTCGCTCACTTGGTGCCGTCCTTGTCCGTCTCGTCGTTCTTGCTCGTGATGTCTGGCTTGCGCTTGGGCGGGCCGGCCGGCTTCTTCTTGCGCTGGCTGCGGGCCTGGTTCTTGGGCTGCTGACGCGGGGGAGGCTTGGGCAGGTCCTCGACGACCGGCTTCAACGGATCCTCGGCGACCGTCTTCCCGTGCTTGGCATCGCGGTCCTGCTTGGCCTTGAACGCCGGCGTGCCGGGAGCAGGGTTGTTGCGGATGACGTAGAACTGCTGGCCCATGGTCCAGAAGTTCGAGGTCGTCCAGTAGAAGAGGACGCCCAGCGGGAACGCCACGCCACCGACGGCGAAGACCACCGGCAGGATGTACAGCAGCAGCTTCTGCTGCTGCGCGTACTGGCCCGACATGGCATCGGCCGGCATGTTCTTGCTCATGAGCTGGCGCTGCGTCGTGAACTGCGTGATGCACATGATGATGACCAGCGACATCGTGAGGATCTTGGTCTCCACGGCGTCGCTCTGCAGGAACGTGTCGGCGATCTGGGCGCCGAGCAGCTTGGCCTTCGAGAGCGAGTCGGCGTCGTCGGCCGACAGGAACCCGCGAGCTCCCTCGGCGCCGTTTTTCGCAGCCTGGTCGAGCACGCGGAACAGCGCGAAGAAGATCGGCATCTGCAGGATCAGTGGGAGGCACGAGGCGAACGGGTTGGTACCCGTCTCCTTCCAGAGCTTCATCTGCTCCTGCGTGAGCCGCTCACGGTCGTGCTTGTACTTCTGCTGGAGCGCCTTGATCTGCGGCTGCAGCAGCTGCATGTTGCGGCTCGACTTGATCTGCTTGACGAACAGCGGGATCAACAGCGTTCGGATCGTGACGGTGAGGCCCACGATCGCCAGGGCCCAGGTCCAGCCCGAGTCACCCGACAGCCCGACCATCTCGAACAGCCGGTGCCAGACCAGCAGGATCCCCGACACCGCGTAGTAGAGCGGCGTCATGATGGCGCCGCCGATGTCGCCTAGGAAGTCGAACATGGTTCTCCTCTGTGTGACTGTGGGACCGGGTCATAGCCTCCGGCGCTCCAGGGGTGGCAGCGCAGGACACGACGTCCGGCCAGCCAGGTTCCGCGCACCGCACCGTGGGTCTCGACGGCCTCCAAAGCGTAGGCCGAGCAAGTGGGGTGGTAGCGGCAGACCTGACCGTAGAGCGGGCTGATGGCGAAGCGGTACGCCTTCAGCAACCAGATCAAGGGGTGTTTCATCGGGCACCGGCTCGCGCCAGCGCTGCGTCCAGGTGCTCAGCGAGCGTCGTCGAGCCGGCGTCGTGAGCGGCGGGAAGCGCTCGCACCACGACCCGGCTGCCACTTGGCAGCGCGTCGACGCGGTCACGCATCAGGTGACGCAGCTGGCGCTTGACCCGGTTGCGATCGACTGCCGACCCCACGGCCTTGCTCACGACGAAACCGACGGACGTGGGTCCGCCGGTTCCTGGGACACTGGTTCCCATCAAGACGTGAGCGACGAGGGTGGGTTGTGCACCTTTGGCCCCACGACGAATCGTGTGCCGGAAGTCATCCCCGCTGCGCATGCGTTGGCCGCGCGCGAGCAACGGCTCAGGCGGACAGCTTGGCGCGGCCCTTGCGGCGGCGGTCCGCGAGGATCGCGCGCCCGGCGCGGGTGCGCATGCGGAGGCGGAAGCCGTGCTTCTTGGCACGACGACGGTTGTTCGGCTGGAAAGTGCGCTTGCTCACGATGTGTTCCTCACGGATCTCAGTCTGGGCCGGTCGACGGCCACCGCTCGCCCACGACCGAGACGTACTTGTCGTGGGCATGCGGCGGAAGTCGTTCTAGGACGACTAGACAACGGTACGGGGGCCTCGGACACCGGTCAAACTGATCTCCTTACGCGTCCTGGGCGCCGTCGTCCACACGACACGCCGAAGGCTGAGGACGAGCTGGGGAATTCCGCTTGTATGGACCCTGCATCGCTGCTAGCGTCACCGCGGTATCGAGTTTTCCACAAGGCACCCTCAACTCTCGAGTTCGCATTCACACCATGTGGAAAACCATGTGGACGTGTCGGGAGGCATTGGATGAGTGACGGCCAGGAGACCAGCCCGGAAGAGCATCTCAACCGAGTCTGGCAAGGAGCCGTCGACACGCTCTCCCCCGGCGCGAAGGTGTGGGTCTACTCCGCCAAGCCGCTGACGCTGCACAACAACATCCTCATCGTCGCGGTCCAGGACGACCTCACCCGTGCGCAGCTCGAGTCGCGCGTCAGGCCAGCTCTCGAGCACGCCATCAGCTCGACCCTGCAGCAGGAGACCCGGCTCGTCGTCACGATCGAGCCGACCTTAATGGAACCGCGTCCAAGTCTACAAGACGACTTGTCGACAAATACGCCTTCCTATGGCCAGGACACCGACCTGGACGACGAGGACGACGACGACCAGGACGAGTTCGTCCCCAGCTGGGCCGAGCGCAAGACCGCGCCGCCCCGCATCGGCAGCGTCGCCGAGGCCAGACTCAACCCGCGCTACCTGTTCGAGAACTTCGTCATCGGCTCGTCCAACCGGTTCGCTCACGCCGCCGCCGTCGCCGTCGCCGAGGCACCGGGCAAGGCGTACAACCCGTTGGTCATCCACGGCGAGTCCGGTCTGGGCAAGACCCATCTGCTGCACGCCATCGGCCACTACGTCCTCAACCTCTACCCGTCCTCGCGCGTCCGCTACGTCAACAGCGAGGAGTTCACGAACGACGTCATCAACGCGATCCGTGAGAACCGCACCGCCGCGTTGAAGCGCAAGTACCGCGAGATCGACGTCCTCCTCGTCGACGACATCCAGTTCCTCGAGGGCAAGGAGTCGACGCAGACCGAGTTCTTCCACACGTTCAACGCGCTGCACAACGAGAACAAGCAGATCGTGATGACCTCGGACCGTCCGCCCAAGAACCTGACGACCCTCGAGGACCGGCTGCGCAACCGGTTCGAGTGGGGCCTGACGACCGACGTCCAGCCGCCCGATCTCGAGACACGCATCGCGATCCTCCGCAAGAAGGCCGCCAACGAGAAGCTCACCGCGCCGGCCGACGTGCTCGAGTTCATCGCCAGCAAGGTGCAGACCAACATCCGCGAGCTCGAGGGTGCCCTCATCCGAGCCACGGCGTTCGCCAACCTCAACGGCACGACGGTCGACCTGCAGCTCGCGCAGATCGTGCTGAAGGACCTCATCGCCGAGGGCGAAGAACCCGACATCACGGTCGGCATGATCATGGCGCAGACCGCCGCCTACTCCGAGTTCTCGATCGACGACCTGTGCAGCACCAACCGCAGCCGCAACCTGGTGCTCGCCCGGCAGATCGCGATGTACCTGTGCCGCGAGCTGACCGAGATGTCGCTCCCCAAGATCGGGCAGGAGTTCGGCAACCGCGACCACACCACGGTGATGCACGCCGATCGCAAGATCCGCAAGCTCATGGCCGAGAAGCACGCGGTCTACAACCAGGTCACCGAGCTGACGGCCCGCATCAAGCAGCAAGCCCGTCAGTCATGACGTGTGAATGGCCCGTCAGGACCATTCACACCTGGGGAAGACGCTGTGGGAAAACCCATCAGTCACGTGGACATCATCGGACGCTGTGTGAACAGCGTGTGAACGCAAGACCCACATCCACAGCTCTGTGTAGTTTGGCGTCGCCGCCGGCCACAGGTTGTCCACGGGGGCAAACGCCGGAACTCCAGCACGAATCCAGGTTGTCCACCGAATCCACAGACGCTACTACGACTACTACTCTTCTCTATCTCCGCAATGCCAGCCGAAGGAACGTCTCGAGCTGTGTGTGGATGACATCTTCTGCACTTCCCCTGAATACGTCGCGCCACGGATACCGTGGCAGGATTCATCCCGACGGCTCCCGTCCTCGGAAAGGCCCCATCACGTGAAATTCCGCATCGACCGCGACACGCTCGCCGACGCCGTCGCCTGGACAGCCCGCAGCCTGCCCAACCGTCCGAGCGTCCCCGTGCTCGCCGGCCTCCTGGTCGAGACCGCCGCGGACGGCCTGACCTTGTCCGGGTTCGACTACGAGACCTCGACCCGCGCGACCCTGCCGGCCGAGGTCAGCGCCGACGGCCGGGCGCTGGTGTCCGGTCGCCTGCTCGCCGAGATCGTCAAGGCCCTGCCCGCCAAGCCTGTCGACATCTCCCTGGACGGCACCAAGGTCCAGGTCGTGTGCGGCAGCGCTCGGTTCAGCCTGCAGACGATGCCCGTCGAGGAGTACCCGCAGCTCCCCGAGATGCCCACCGCCTCCGGCACGATCAAGGCCGACGACTTCGCGACCGCGGTCTCCCAGGCCAGCGCCGCAGCCGGCCGCGACGAGATGCTGCCCCTGCTGACGGGTGTACGCCTCGAGCTCGAGGGCTCGACGATCTCGCTCATGGCGACCGACCGGTTCCGCGCCAGCCTCCGCGACCTCGAGTGGTATCCCGAGGCGAGTGACCTGTCGGCCCAGGCGCTCGTGCCGGCTCGCGTCCTCAACGAGACGGCCCGCTCGCTCACCTCCGGCGGCGACGTCACGATCGCGGTGTCGTCCGGCGAGTCCGGCGACGGCCTGATCGGCTTCGAGGGCGTGGTCGGCAACGGCACCCGCCGCACCACGACCCGCCTGCTCGAGGGCGACTTCCCGCGCGTACGCCAGCTCTTCCAGGCCCAGGCCGAGACCGTCGCCTACGTCGAGACCCAGGCGTTCGTCGACTCGGTCAAGCGCGTGGCGCTGGTCGCCGAGCGCAACACCCCGGTACGCCTGACGTTCTCCGACGGGCAGCTCCTGCTCGAGGCCGGGAGCGGCGACGAGGCGCAGGCGTCGGAGTCCATCGAGGCCACGATCAACGGCGCCGACATCTCGATCGGCTTCAACCCGACCTACCTGCTCGAAGGACTCGCGGTCATGCCGGACCCGGTCGTGCACCTGTCGTTCACCCAGCACACCAAGCCGGCCGCGATCTCGGGCGTCCAGGAGATCGGCGCCGACCCCGATGTCGCGTTCCGCTACCTGATCATGCCCGTACGCCTGCAGAACTGAACTCTCGGAGGGACCTCACACCATGGACATCGGACTCGTCGGACTCGGCAAGATGGGTGGCAACATGCGCACCCGCATGCGCAACGGCGGTGTCACCGTCGTCGGCTACGACCGCAATCCGGACGTCTCCGACGTGGCATCGCTCGAGGAGCTCGTCGAGCAGCTGCCGTCGCCCAAGGTCGTGTGGGTCATGGTGCCGGCCGGCGACATCACCCGGTCCACCGTCGAGCAGCTCATCGAGCTGCTGGGTGAGGGCGACGTCATCGTCGACGGCGGCAACTCCCGCTGGACCGACGACGAGAAGCACGCAGCACTCGCCGCCGACAAGGGCATCGGCTACGTCGACTGCGGTGTCAGCGGCGGGGTCTGGGGACTCGACAACGGCTACGCCCTGATGGCCGGCGGCAGCACCGACGACATCGCCAAGGTTATGCCGGCATTCGACGCGCTCCGCCCCGACAGCGAGTCGGGCTTCGTGCACGCCGGTCGCGTCGGTGCCGGGCACTTCTCCAAGATGGTCCACAACGGCATCGAGTACGCCATGATGCAGGCCTACGCCGAGGGCTTCGAGCTGCTCGAGAAGGTCGACATGGTCGACAACGTCACCGAGGTCTTCGACTCCTGGCGCACCGGTACCGTCGTGCGCTCGTGGCTGCTCGACCTGCTGGTCAAGGCGCTCGAGGAGGACCCGGGCCTGTCCAAGGTCCGCGGCTACGCCGAGGACTCCGGCGAGGGTCGGTGGACCGTCGAGGCCGCGATCGACAACGCCGTGCCGATGCACACGATCGCCGCGTCGCTCTTCGCGCGCTTCACCTCGCGCCAGGACGAGTCGCCGGCGATGCAGGCCGTCGCCGCGATGCGCCAGCAGTTCGGCGGCCACGCGGTGAAGGCTGCCGAGGAGAAGGGCCTCGATCCCGCCGCACCCGATCCGGCCGATCCCGTCTAACCCGTGCACGTCAGTCGCCTGACCCTGCACGACTTCCGCTCGTACGACTCCGTCGAGATCGACCTCGAGCCCGGGGCGACCGCGTTCATCGGGTCCAACGGGCAGGGCAAGACCAACCTGGTCGAGGCGATCGACTACCTCTCACGCCTCGACTCGCACCGGGTCTCGGGCGACGCGCCGCTCGTGCGGTCCGGCGCCGAGCGCGCGGTCGTCCGCGCGGATGTCGTGCGGGGTGACCGGACGGCACTGCTGGAGCTCGAGATCACGCCGGGCAAGGCCAACCGGGCCCGCATCAACCGCGGGGCGCTGCCCCGGACGCGCGACCTCATCGGGGTGCTCCGCACCGTGATGTTCTCGCCGGAGGACCTGGCACTCGTCAAGGGTGACCCGTCGGACCGCCGCCGGTTCCTCGACTCGCTCCTCGTGCTCCGCACCCCGCGCCTGGCCGGGGTCCGCGCCGACTACGACCGCGTGCTCAAGCAGCGCAACACGTTGCTCAAGTCGGCCCGCGGCCGGCGCACCGTGGAGATCGCGACCCTCGACATCTGGGACGAGAACCTCGCGCGCACCGGAGCCGAGGTGGTGTCGACGCGTCTGCTGCTGCTCGACGCGCTGGCCCCGCACCTGGCCGAGGCCTACGTCCGAGTGGCCGCGGCCGCGGCGCCCGATCGCCGCGTCGTCACGGCGACCTACAAGCCGTCACTCGAGCTGGACCCGGACGTCCGCGACCAGGCTGAGATCCAGCAGGCGCTCTTGGACGAGATCGCCCGGCGCCGCAACGACGAGATGGACCGCGGCATCAGCCTCGTCGGCCCGCACCGTGACGACGTCGTGCTGACGATCGGTGAGCTGCCGGCCAAGGGCTACGCGAGCCACGGCGAGGCCTGGTCGTTGGCGCTGGCCCTGAGGCTCGCGTCGTTCGAGCTGTTGCGCGATGATGACGACGATCCCGTGCTGATCCTCGACGACGTCTTCGCCGAGCTCGACCAGGGCCGCCGCCAGCAGCTCGCCGAGCTCGTCGGTGACGCCGAGCAGGTGCTCGTCACCGCAGCAGTGGCCGACGACGTGCCCGAGACGCTCAAGGGTCACCGCTTCAACGTCGCCGGAGGGGAGGTCGCCCGTGACTGATCCCGGCACGCCGTCCGACGACGGCCTCGACCTGGCGCGGGACATCGCGCAGTCTTATCGCGGCAAGGGCTCGCCCGTGCCACCGACCGGCAAGCGCCGCGTGCGGCCGGCCAAGCCGGTTCGGGCCGCCCGCGACGAGCCGAGCAGCCTCGCCGACCTGCTCGGCGAGGTCGTCAACGACCAAGGCTGGGACGAACGACTCGCCGCGCAACGGGTGTTCACCGACTGGGCCGCGATCGTGGGTCCCGAGGTCGCCCAGCACTCCGAGGTCATCGCGTTCGACGACGGCGAGGTCGAGGTGCGCACCGACTCGACGGCGTGGGCGACCCAGCTCCGGCTCCTCGCGCCACGCATCGTGGCCAAGCTCAACGAGCTGATGGGCGACGGGTCGGTGCTGCGGATCGTGGTGCGCGGACCACAGGCGCCGTCGTGGAAGAAGGGCCCCCGCTCGATCCGCGGTGCGCGCGGCCCGCGGGACACCTACGGCTGATCCTCACTCGGCCGGGGAGACCGCTGCCGCGGCGACGACGAACAGTGCCGTGATCGCCGTGACGGCGCCCAGCACGAGCGACGCCTGGGTGAAGCCGACCCACCCGTACGCCGGACGCACGCCGATCGCGACCAGCGTGGCGAGGCCGGCACCACACCCCAGCACGGCGCTGATGAACGTGCCGGTCACCGGAGTGCGCGGGCCGTGCATGAACCAGGCGACGAGCCCGGTCCAGAGCAGGCTGACCGCGAGCGCGGCCACGACGTCGGCGGGGCGGTGCCAGCCGGCGACGATCGTCGACGTACCGGTCAGGGTCGTGGCGAGTCCACCGGCGGCGGCGACGAGGGGGCGCACGGCCTTGGGCGCGACCAGCAGGGCCGCGCCGACCGAGCTCGCGACGACGGTCGTGTGGCCACTCGGCAGGCTGTTGAGCACGCCGAGCCCGAAGTCGGGCCGGTCGAGGAACGAGTGCTTGAGCAGCTGGGTCGCGAGGTTCGCGCCGCCGATGATGACCGCGGCGCCGATCGCGAGCCGGGCCTTGCCCCGCAACAGGGCGACCACGCCGCAGGCGATCGCGACCACGACGATCGCGCCGATCGAGACATAGCCCAGACCGCTGAGGAGGGTGAGCTTCGTGTCGCGGCCGGCGACGACGGTCCGCATCGCCTCGTCGTCCCACCGCTGCCCCCGCGCCGACTGCAGGGCGATGACGACCATGAGCGCGAGCGTCCCCGCTGCTGCGACGGCCGCGGCAAGGGCCGGGATCGCCGTGTCGCGACGGGTGACTGTCGTGCTCATCCCTCTACGATGCCCGATGGCTCCCAAGGCGCGCGAACCCTGCCCGGACTGGGCGACTCGGCGGGCCTTCGGACATACCGGAGGTTGGTGGAGGGTCTGCGCCGTCGTCACAGCCGCCGTTATGTGGCTCTCAGGGGCAAGTCACGGTCGCGACGCGCCGCCCGCCAGCTGTGGGTAAGCGCTGAGACCCACACAATGGCCCGTATACTGGATGGGTGAGCCAAACTCCAGATCCTGCAGCATCGTACGACGCCAGCAACATCCAGGTTCTCGAAGGTCTGGAGGCAGTGCGCAAGCGACCTGGCATGTACATCGGCTCGACTGGTGAGCGTGGCCTGCACCACCTGGTCTACGAGGTCGTCGACAACTCGGTCGACGAGGCGCTGGCCGGATATGCGACCCACATCGCGGTGACCTTGCAGGCCGATGGCGGCGTGCGGGTCGTCGACGACGGCCGTGGCATCCCCGTCGACGAGCACCCGACCGAGAAGATGCCGGCCGTGACGCTGGTCCTCACCTCGCTGCACGCGGGCGGCAAGTTCGGCGGCGGCGGCTACAAGGTCTCCGGTGGTCTGCACGGCGTCGGCGTCTCGGTCGTCAACGCCCTGTCGACCAAGCTCCACGTCGAGGTCAAGCGCGACGGCTACCGCTGGACGCAGTCGTTCACCTACGGCGTCCCCGATGCCCCGCTCGAGCGGCACGAGAGGACCGACGAGACCGGTACGACGACGACGTTCTACGCCAGCGAGGACATCTTCGAGACCGTCGTCTACAGCTACGAGACGCTCAAGACCCGGTTCCGCGAGATGGCGTTCCTCAACAAGGGTCTCGAGCTCGTGCTGCGCGACGACCGCGAAGAGGCCCAGGAGGCCTCCGAGGGTGACACCCCCGTCGACGCGGTCGAGCGCGACGCCAGGTTCCGCTTCGACAAGGGCCTGGTCGACTACGTCGAGCACATCAACGTCGGCAGCAAGTCGCCGATCCACCGTGAGGTCATCTCGATCGAGGCCGAGGACGAGTCCAAGGGCCTCTCGCTCGAGATCGCGATGCAGTGGAACGACAGCTTCATCGAGTCGGTCCACACGTTCGCCAACACGATCAACACGCACGAGGGCGGCACGCACGAGGAAGGCTTCCGTGCGGCACTGACCACGACGGTCAACAAGTTCGCCACCGCTCAGGGCCTCATCAAGAAGGCGTCCGACAACCTCTCGGGCGAGGACATCCGCGAAGGGCTGACGGCGATCGTGTCGATCAAGCTCGAGGAGCCTCAGTTCGAGGGCCAGACCAAGACCAAGCTCGGCAACAGCGAGGCCAAGTCCTACGTCCAGTCGGTCCTCAACGAGGAGCTGGGTGCCTGGTTCGAGCAGCACCCGACCGAGGGCAAGACGATCGTGCGCAAGTCGATCGACGCAGCGACCGCGCGCATGGCCGCTCGCAAGGCTCGCGACCTGGCCCGCAACCGCAAGGGGTTCCTGGGTGGCGGTGGCCTGCCGGGCAAGCTCGCCGACTGCTCGTCGCGCAACCCCGAGGAGTGCGAGGTCTTCATCGTCGAGGGCAACTCCGCCGGTGGCTCGGCCAAGGGCGGCCGTGACCCCCGTACGCAGGCGATCCTCCCGCTGCGCGGCAAGATCCTCAACGTCGAGAAGGCTCGCATCGACAAGATCCTGCAGAACGCCGAGGTCCAGGCGATCATCTCGGCGCTCGGCACCGGTGTGCACGACGACTTCGACATCGACAAGCTGCGCTATCACAAGATCGTGCTGATGGCCGATGCCGACGTCGACGGCCAGCACATCTCGACCCTGCTGCTGACGCTGCTGTTCCGGTTCATGAAGCCCTTGATCGACGGCGGGCACGTCTACCTCGCGCAGCCGCCCCTCTACAAGATCAAGTGGAGCAACTCCGCCGACGAGCTCGCCTACTCCGACGCCGAGCGCGACGCGATGCTCAAGGCCGGCGCCGCCGACGGCAAGCGCCTGCCCAAGGAGGTCGGCCAGCAGATCCAGCGCTACAAGGGTCTCGGCGAGATGAACGACAGCGAGCTCTGGGACACCACGATGGACCCGGCCAACCGCATCCTCCGTCAGGTGACGCTCGAGGACGCCGCGATGGCCGACGAGATGTTCACGATCCTCATGGGCGAGGACGTCGAGCAGCGCCGCTCGTTCATCCAGCGCAACGCCAAAGACGTCCGCTTCCTCGACATCTGACCTGACAGGGCTCACTGATGACTGACACGACACCTCCCGAGCACGACCGCATCGAAGCCGTCGAGCTGCAGGACGAGATGCAGCGCTCCTACATCGACTACGCGATGAGCGTCATCGTCTCCCGCGCGCTGCCGGACGTACGCGACGGCCTCAAGCCGGTGCACCGACGTGTGCTCTACGCGATGTTCGACGGCGGCTACCGTCCCGACCGCGGCTTCTCCAAGTGCTCGCGCATCGTCGGTGACGTCATGGGTCAGTACCACCCGCACGGCGACACCGCGATCTACGACACCCTCGTACGACTGGCGCAGCCGTGGGTCATGCGCGCACCGATGATCGACGGGCAGGGCAACTTCGGCTCGCCGGGTGACGACGGCGCTGCCGCCATGCGCTACACCGAGTGCCGCCTCGCGCCGATCGCCATGGAGATGGTGCGCGACATCGACAAGAACACCGTCGACTTCCGCCCCAACTACGACGGCCGCTCGCAGGAGCCGACGGTGCTCCCCGCCCGCATCCCCAACCTGCTGGTCAACGGGTCGGCCGGCATCGCGGTCGGCATGGCGACCAACATCCCGCCGCACAACCTGCGCGAGGTCGCCGAGGGCGCCCAGTGGGCGCTGGCCAACCCCGACGCCAGCAAGGAAGAGCTGCTCGAGGCGCTCATCGAGCGCGTCAAGGGTCCGGACTTCCCGTCCGACGCGCTGATCGTCGGCACCAAGGGCATCGAGGACATGTACCGGACGGGCCGCGGGTCGATCATGATGCGCGCGATCGTGTCGATCGAGGAGGACACCAAGGGCCGCATCCAGCTCGTCGTCACGGGCCTGCCCTACCAGGTCAACCCCGACAACCTCATGCGCAAGATCGCCGACCTGGTCAACGCCGGTCGCATCCAGGGCATCTCGGACCTGCGCGACGAGTCGTCGTCGCGCGTCGGCCGCCGCATCGTGATCGAGATCCGCAAGGACGCGATCGCGCGGGTCGTGCTGAACAACCTCTACAAGCACACCGAGCTGCAGACCAACTTCAGCGCCAACATGCTGGCCCTGGTCGACGAGGTCCCGCGCACCCTGACCCTGGACGGCTTCGTCAGCAACTGGATCAACCACCAGATCCAGGTCATCCAGCGTCGCACCCAGTACCTTCTCGACGAGGCCGAGGCGTCGGCGCACATCTTGCGCGGGCTCGCCAAGGCGCTCGACGCGCTCGACGAGGTCATCGCCCTGATCCGCCGCAGCCCCACGGTCGAGGAGGCCCGCGACGGCCTCATCAGCCTGCTCGCGATCGACGAGCTCCAGGCCCGCGCGATCCTCGACATGCAGCTGCGTCGCCTGGCCGCCCTCGAGCGCCAGAAGATCATCGACAACCTCGCCGAGCTCGAGCTCAAGATCGCGGACTTCAAGGACATCCTGGCCAAGCCCGAACGACAGAGGCAGATCGTCTCCGAGGAGCTCTCCGACATCGTCGACAAGTACGGCGAGGACCGGCGCTCCGACATCATCCCCGCCGACGGCGACCTGTCCGACGAGGACCTGATCCCCGACGAGGAGGTCGTGGTCACCATCACCAAGGGCGGCTACGCCAAGCGCACCAAGACCGACCTCTACCGCGTGCAGAACCGCGGCGGCAAGGGCGTACGCGGTGCGGCCCTGCGCGGTGACGACCTCGTCGAGCACATGTTCGCCACGACGAGCCACCACTGGATCCTGTTCTTCACCACGGCCGGCCGGGTCTACCGCGCCAAGGCCTACCAGCTGCCCGAGGCCGGGCGCGACGCCAAGGGCGGCCACGTCGCTGGTCTGTTGTCGTTCCAGCCGGACGAGGAGATCGCGCAGGTCCTGGCGATCCGCGACTACGAGCAGGCGCCCTACCTGGTGCTGGCCACCAAGAAGGGCCTGGTCAAGAAGACCCGGCTCGGCGACTACAACAGCCCACGCCAGGCCGGCGTCATCGCGATCAACTTCCGCGACGAGGACGACGAGCTCATCGGCGCCGAGCTGGTCACGCCCGAGGACGACCTGATCCTCATCTCGCGCAAGGCGCAGGCGATCCGCTTCCGCGCCGACGACGAGCAGCTGCGTCCGATGGGTCGTGCCACCTCCGGCGTCACCGGCATGAAGTTCCGCGAGGCCGACTCGATGTTGTCCATGTCGGTCATCCGCCGTTCAGCCGGCGCGCTCGAGTCCGAAGAGGTGCCCGAGGAGGACCAGCTCTACGTCTTCACGGTCACCGACGGCGGCTTCGCCAAGAAGACCCCGGTGGAGCAGTACCGCCTGCAAGGCCGCGGCGGTCTCGGCATCAAGGCCATGCAGATCACCGAGAACCGCGGTGAGCTCGTGGGCGGCCTCGTGCTGGTCGACACCGACGACGTCATCTCGGTGACGGCCGCCGGACAGGTCACCCGGAGCCTCGTCTCCGGCGTCAATCCGACAGGCCGTGGCACGATGGGGGTGAGCTTCGTGAAGTTCAAGGGGGATGACCGGGTCGTGACCATCGCGCGCAACACCGAGCTTCTCCAGGACGAGGCGCAGGCCGAAGAGACGTCGACCGACGAGGACCAGGATCAGTGACCGAAGACGACAAGCAGGACCCGACCTCCGCGCCGGGCTCCAGCGCAGGCGACGCGGCGCCGACCCAGCAGATCCCCCGCATCCCCAAGCCGGCGAGCCGTCCGGCCAAGAAGGCCCCGGCCAAGAAGAGCGCCGCTGCCAAGGGTGCGGCAGGTGCCGGGACGCAGACCGACAAGGGACGGCCTCGCGCGACCCCGGCCAAGCAGCCGAAGTCGTCCGGCGACGACACCCAGGACAAGGGGTCTGACCGCGGCAAGGACAGCGACGACAAGGGACGAACCCTGACCGCCGCCGACTACGCTCGCACGACCAAGCCGTCGCCCTCGACCACCGCGGTCATCCCGGCGGTCAAGGACAAGGTCGACCAGAAGGCGAACCGCGAAGGAGCCACCACCAAGTCCGGCGCGACACTCACGCCGACACCGGACTCGGGCTCCAAGAAGGAGCGCCGCGCCAGCCTGCGGCTGACACACGTCGAGCCGTGGTCCGTCACCCGCCTGGCCTTCGCGATCTCGGTCGCGATGATGATCGTGGCGGTCGTCGCCGTGTCGATCTTCTGGGTCGTCCTCGAGGCGACCGGTGTCTGGGACGAGATCAACGGCAGCGTCACCTCCGTGCTCAGCGACGACTCGACGAGCTTCAACATCACCGACTACCTGGGCTTCGGTCGCATGGTCGGACTGACCCTCGTGCTGTCCGCGATCAACGTCATCCTGACGACCGCACTGGCCACGATCGGCGCTCATCTCTACAACCTGGCGGCCCAGCTCCTCGGCGGTGTCGAGGTGACATTCGCCGAGGAAAAGTAAGACCCCTCCCCGTTTTGGGGGAGCGCATGGCGGTGGGGTAAAGTTCATCGCTGTTGCGGGCGTATAGCTCAGCTTGGTTAGAGCGCATCCCTGATAAGGATGAGGTCCGAGGTTCAAGTCCTCGTACGCCCACTCGCACAGGAGGTCCCATGAAGAAGATCATCGCCCTCGGGCTCACCGCGGCAGGTGTCTTCTGGGCCCTGTCGAAGAAGCAGGGCAAGCCCACCGACACGTGGGCCGCCGCCAGCGACAAGGTCTGACTCCGGACCGGCACGACCACGGGGCCGTGGCGCAATTGGTAGCGCACCTGCTTTGCAAGCAGGGGGTTAGGGGTTCGAGTCCCCTCGGCTCCACCACATACGAAGGCTCCCCACCCCGGGTTTGGGTGGGGAGCCTTCGCCTTCTGCACGCTCGTCTGGAGCGGGCACCAGCCCGCCTCAGTGCGCGGCGGCTCCGCGCCGTTTCTGCACCTGGATCCAGATCGTCGCGACGATCGCTCCGACCACGAGGCCGATGAGCGCCGACACGGCGGTGTTCAGCAGCCAGGCGAGGGCAGCGCCGCCGGTCGACACGGCGTGCTTGATGTCCTCCTCGGCGTGATGCACCAGGTCGTAGAGGGCGTGCCACCCGAGGTCGTCGACGCCGACCAGCAGGATGTGACCGCCCACCCACAGCATCGCCACCACGCCGACCGTCGCGAGCACGTTGAGGAACACCGGCATCGCGATGACGAGGCCGCGCCCCACGCGCTGGGCGACAGCCGACGAGCGCTTGGCGAGGTGCAGCCCGATGTCGTCCATCTTGACGATCAGGCCGACCGCGCCATAGACCAGCGCGGTGATGCCGACGGCGACGAGTGCGAGGATCAGTGCCCGTGACACGAAGGGCTCGTCGGTGACCTCGTTGAGCGCGATGACCATGATCTCCGCCGACAGGATGAAGTCGGTGCGGATGGCGCCCGCCACCATGGTCGCCTCGTGGTCGGTGTCGCTGTCGTCGGCCGCGACGGGCTTGGTCTCGTCGTGGTGGCCGTGACCGAGCTTCTCCCACAGCTTCTCGGCACCCTCGAAGCACAGATAGGTGCCGCCGACCATCAGGATCGGGGTCAGCAGCCACGGCAGGAACTGGCTGAGCAGCATGGCCGCCGGAAGGATGAACAGGAGCTTGTTGCGCAGCGACCCCACGGCGATGCGCCGGATGACGTTGAGCTCGCGAGAAGGATCGAAACCCTGGACGTAGCGGGGCGTGACGGCGGCGTCGTCGACCACGACCCCGGCTGCCTTGGTGCCGGCTCGTCCCGCCGCAGCGCCGACGTCGTCGACCGACGCAGCCGCCAGCTTGGCCAGCGCGGCCACGTCGTCGAGCAGGGCTGCGAGTCCGCCGGCCATCAGAGGGTTCGTTCGTCGGTGCGAGTCATGATCACCCTGCCATCGTAGAAGCCCAGCCCTACGACTGTGCTGCGAGGAGCGGTCGGGACCGCTGCCGCACCCCGACGCGTGGATCGCCGGGGCAGCAGCGGCTGCGCACGTGTCAGCTCAGGCGTCGCCAGAGCACGAGCGCGGCGACCGCCGCGACGCCGACGAGCGCCACCATGCCGAGGCGGCGCTTGCCGGTGTCGGCCTTGGCCGCGAGCGCGTCGACGGTGTGCCCCAGGTGCTCGCGGGTCTGTTGGATGTCCTGCTCGATCGTGTCGGTCATGAGGTTCCCCCGGGGCGTGCGGCGGCGACGTCGGCCTTGACGCTCTCGACCCGCTCGCGCGGGCCCTTGGCGACCCGGCTGACGCGCGCCTTGCCGATCAGTGCAGCGATCCCGGCGACGACGAACAGTCCGCCGGCGACGATCAGCGCGGCGAGCCAGGCGTCGAGGGCCTCGGCGATGCCGATGATGCCGGCCGCCACGAGCGCGCCGAGGCCGTAGAGCGCCAAGGTCCCGGCGAAACCGAACAGGCCGGCGCCGACTCCGAGGCGCTTGCCGCTCGTCGCGAGGTCCTGCTTGGCCAGCTGGATCTCGCTGCGGATCAGCGTGGAGATGTCATCGGACGCCTGGGCGATCAGCTCCCCGGTCGACGCCTGCGACGTCGGGACGCGCGGAGGTGTCATGACATGCCCTGGCGGTGGGCGTCGGCGATCTTCGACCCACCCGGCACGGGCGGCGGGCCGATGACCTCGTCGCCGGGCTTGTAGGCGTCCGAGCTCGGGTCGGTGTCGTTGCCCTTCACCTTGTCGGCGATCTTGGTCTTGGCATCGCCCGCGACGTCGGCCACCTTGGCGCCGACCTTGCTGCCGACCTCCGAGCCGGCCTGCTTGGCCTGGGTCTGGACGTCGTCCACCGCGCTCTGGACCTTGGGGTTGTTCCAGGCCTTGGTGGCCTGGGTCTTGATCTGTTCGTAACGCTCGCGCCCGGCGCGAGCCCCCAGGACGTACCCGGCGGCGCCGATGACGAGCACTGTCAGCTTCTTCACAATCAACCACTCCTTCGGGTCGGGCGTACCCCGTTGGGGAGTGGTCACACATGAGCGTCCGACGGGCGCCGGGGAGCTCGCCCTCCCCGGCGCTCGGGCCTAGGCCGCCGGGCGGAGCTTGATCGTGACGGAGCGGGCGCTCTGCCGCGCGGACTCGTGGGACTCGGCCAGCTGCTCGCGGGCCAGCTCACGGAGCTCGGCCATCTGCGGCGTGACCTCGGCCAGGGTCAGCTCGGTCTCGATGACGTCGAGGTCGAGACCCCACACATCCTCCAGCACGCGCCGCATCCAGCCCGTCGCGTGGTCCCAGCCCTCGCGCGGCGTACCGGCTCCGTAGCCTCCGCCGCGTGCGGTCACCAGGAACGCGGGCTTGCCGACGACCTCGCTCTGGCCGATCGTGAGACGGGGGTCGGTCGTGGCCAGGTCGTACCACGTCTTGAAGTGCTGGGAGACGCCGAAGTTGTAGAGCGGGACCGCGAAGATCAGGGCGTCGGCCGACACGACCTCGTCCGCGAGTGCCGCCGCTGCCCGGACGGCGGCAGCCTGCTCGGCAGTGCGCTGCTCCTGCGGTGTGAAGCCGGCGAACGCCGCGGCCGGCCACAACGTCGCCTCGATGGGGTCGGTGCCGAGATCGCGACGTACGACGGTGGGGCCGCCGAGCTCCTCGACGATGGTCGTCTCGAGGGTGTCGGCAACCGCGCGAGTGACGGATCCTTCGTGGCGGATGCTGGCGTCCAACCGGAAGATGGTGCTCATGATGCTCCTAGATCTCGATAGTCTGTTGAAACGATCATATACTAGACAGACAATCGGGAAACATGATGATCGTCACTGCGAACCCAGTGGCTACACTTGGCTCATGACGGACATGGCTGAGGCGACGACGGTGGAGAGCTCCATCGACCTCGGTCAGGCCCTCGGCACGCTGTTGCGGCGTTACCTCGAGAGCGCCACCGAGGCGATCAGCGACCTGCCCGGCGGTCCGCGTGGCTATCAGGTCCTGTCGATCGCCTCGAGCAACCCGTCCAGCAACCAGGCCGGCATCGCCGAGCTGATGGGGCTCGACCGCACCGTCATGACCTACCTGGTGGACGACCTGGAAAGGGCGGGGCTCGTCGAGCGGCGGCCCGACCCGAGCGACCGACGGGCGCGCCTCGTCGTGCTGACGGCCGCGGGCCGCACGACCTTCGCGGCCCATGCCGCTCGCATCGGTGAGGTCGAGCGGGCGCTGCTCGGCCCGCTCTCCGAGACGGACGCCGAGGTGTTCAGGCAGCTGTTGCTCAAGATCGCCTCAGCCGGCCCGGTCGTCGGGGCGTGCGAGGTCCCGGGCATCGCCGACTGCTAGGTGCGCGTCGGTGGGCCGGAGCCCATCGCCCAACGGATCGCCCCGGTGATCACCACGCCGCTCGTACGCACGGCGGTCGCCTCCACGACGGGCAGCCACGGCAGCCGCAGAGGCCAGCGGGTCCACCGCGGCATCATGCCGACGGCCGCCGCCGACAGCAGGCCGTAGGGCGCTCGCAGCGTCAGGGGCACGGGCGGGTGCACCAGGATGAACCGTGCCGCGCGGCGGGCGGCGGGAGTGCCCGCCAGCTCGGGCCGGTAGTCAGCCAGCACCTGCTCGAGCTCGGCGACGGTCTCCGGCACGTCGACGGCGCCGAGGGCACGAGCCACGTGTGCGGTCTGGGCGACGTACGCGTCGCGGCCGGCGGCATCGAGCGGGTGCGCGCCGTAGCGGTCGTGGGCCCGCAGGAAGCTGTCGATCTCGGCCACGTGGACCCAGCGGATGAGGTGGGGATCGGACGCGACGTAGGGCCGGCCGTCGGGCGCCGTGCCGCGTATGCGCTCGTGGACCGCCCGGACGACGGCGACCGCACGATCGGCGTCGTCGATCGTCCCGAACGTCGTCTCGGCCAGGAACGTGCTGGTGCGTTGCAGCCTGCCCCAGGGATCGCCGCGGAAGCCTGAGTGCGCGTCGACGGCTGCCATGGCGAGTGGGTGCATCGACTGCAGCAGCAGAGCGCGGATGCCGCCGACGAACATCGAGGCATCGGCGTGCACGCGGCAGATCTCCGAGTCCGGCGCGAACCGTCGCGGACCTTCGGAGAAGTGGATCCGGTCGCGCCGGGCCGGGCCCTCGTCACCGGCGACCCGCGAGAAGATCGAGTCGCCCACGCGCCGGCGTACGGTTTCGAGCGGGTTCATGGCTCGACCGTACGCCGGGTCGCGTGAGTCGGCTCGGTCAGGAGATGTCGGTCAACAGGTGACCGCGCTCCTCGCGACGTCGGCGCTGCTCGGCCGGGTCCGGCACGGGCACCGCGGCGATGAGGCGCTTGGTGTAGTCCTCCTGCGGGTTGCCGAGCACCTGGTCGCGGGGACCGATCTCGACAAGCTTGCCGTGCTGCATGACCGCGACGCGGTTGGCGAGCGTGTCGACGACGGCCAGGTCGTGGCTGATGAACAGGCACGCGAACTGCAGCCGTTGCTGGAGCTCGGTGAACAGCTCGAGCACCCGGGCCTGCACCGACACGTCGAGCGCCGAGGTGGGCTCGTCCGCGATCAGCAGGTCGGGATCCAGCGCCAGCGCACGGGCCAGGCTGACGCGCTGGCGCTGTCCGCCCGAGAGCTCGTGCGGGAACCGCTCGGCGTACGAGCCACCGAGCTCCACGCTCTCGAGCAGCGACCGCACCTTGGCGTCGATCTCGGACTGCTTCATCTCGGTCTGGACGTGCAGCGGCTCGGCGACGCATTGCCCGATCGACATGCGCGGGTTGAGCGACGCGGCCGGGTCCTGGAACACGAACCCGAAGCGGGACCGCAGCGGTCGCAGCTCGCGATCGCTGAGCCCGGAGATCTCGTTGCCCGACACGTTGATCGTGCCGCTGGTCGGCTGCTGGAGACCGACCGTCGTGCGCCCGACCGTCGACTTGCCCGAGCCGGACTCACCGACCAGGCCGAGCACCTCGCCCTTGCGCACCTCGAGCGACACGTGGTCGACGGCGCGGAACGGCGGCTGGCCGAAGCCACCGGGGAACTCGACGACCAGGTCGTCGACCTTGAGCACCAGCTCGTTGTCGTCGACGAGGCCCGGACCGTTCTCGCGGCCGAGGTGCGGCACGGCGTCGAGCAACGCCCGCGTGTAGGGGTGTCTCGGCTCGGCGAACAACCGGGAAGCTGGTGCCTCCTCGACGATGTTGCCGCGATACATCACGACGACCCGGTCGGCCATGTCGGCGACGACGCCCATGTTGTGCGTGATGAGCACGATCGCGGTGCCGAGCCGGTCCCGCAGGGACAGCAGCAGCTCGAGGATCGCGGCCTGCACCGTGACGTCGAGGGCCGTCGTCGGCTCGTCGGCGATGATGACGTCGGGATCGCACGCGATCGCCATCGCGATGACGACGCGTTGCTTCTGGCCCCCGGACAGCTGGTGCGGGTAGTAGTCGACGCGCTGCTCCGGATCGGGCATGCCGACCAGCTCGAGCAGCTCGACGGCGCGCTTGCGGGCCGCCTTCTTGGAGATGTCCTGGTGCGCCTGGAGGCCTTCGATGATCTGCCACCCGACGGTGTAGACCGGGTTGAGCGCGGTCGACGGCTCCTGGAACACCATCGAGACCTGGTCGCCCCGGATGGGCCGCAGGCTGCGCGCGGACATCCCGAGCAGCTCGCGGGTGCCGAGCTTGGCCGAACCGCTGACCTCTGCGGTCGACGGCAGCAGGCCGAGCACGGCGCGCGAGCTGACCGACTTGCCGGAGCCGGACTCGCCGACGACGGCGACGACCTCCCCGGGCGCGACGTCGAAGCTGATGCCGTTGACGGCGTGCACCGGTGCCGCATCGGTCCGGAACGTGACGGCGAGGTTGGACAGCGAGAGCGCGGCGACCCGCTTCTCGTCGCCTGCCGGGCCGCTGTCTCGGACCTCGACCGCAGGCTCGGCCTCGCCCGTGAGCTCCTCGAACTCGTGCTTGATCTCCTCCTCGTCAGCCTCGGCGTTGTCGGCGCCACGCGTGCGGAGCAACGGGTTGAGGATGTCGTTGAGGCTCTCACCGACCAGCGTCGCACCGAGCACGATCAGCACGATCGCGATGCCGGGGAACGTACCGGTCCACCAGATGCCGGACGACGCGTCGGGCAGCGCCTTGTTGAGGTCGTAGCCCCACTCGGCCGCGGCCGTCGGCTCGATGCCGAACCCCAGGAAGCCGAGCCCGGCCAGCGTGAGGATCGCCTCGGACGCGTTGAGCGTGCCGATGACCGGCAAGGACTGGGAGACGTTGGAGAAGATGTGCTTCTTGAGGATCCGGGGGGTGCGGACACCGACCACCTTGGCCGCGTCGACGTACGGCTCGGCCTTGACCGACAACGTCGCGTTGCGGATGACGCGGTAGTACTGAGGCACGAACACGACAGTGATCGACAACGCTGCGGCGACGATGCCGCTGACCGCGCCGCTGCTGCCGCCGGACACGACGATCGACACGACGATCGCGAGGAGCAGCGACGGGAAGGCGTACAGCGCATCCATGACCAGCACGAGCACACGGTCGAGCTTGCCGCCGAGGTAGCCCGAGACGAGCCCGAGCGGCACGCCGATCACGGCCGACAGTGCGACGGCCAGGATGATGACCTCGACCGCGGTGCGGGTGCCGTAGATGACGCGCGACAGGACGTCGGTGCCACCGACCGTCGTGCCGAACCAGTGGTCGGCGGACGGCCCCTGCTGGGTGCCGAACACCCTGCCGCCGGCGCGGTCGGCGTTGAAGTCGTACGGGGCGAGCCACGGCGCGAAGATCGCGACGAAGACGAAGAACGCGACCAGGCCGAAGCCCAGCAGCAGCATGAAGCGTTGCAGTCCGTGCGACTGCCGGACGATGGACGGCACGAAACGGCTCATGTCAGAACCTCACTCGGGGATCGACGAACGCGATGATGACGTCGATGAGGAAGCTCATGGCTCCGACGATCAACGCGATGACCGTGACGATGCCCTGCACGGCGAGGAAGTCACGCTTGATGAGGTACTCCGAGAGGCTGTAGCCGAGGCCCTTCCACTCGAAGGTCGTCTCGGTGAGGATCGCGCCGCCGAGCAGCAGGGCGACCTGCATGCCCATGACCGTGACGACGGGGATCAGGGCGTTGCGGAAGGCGTGCTTGTTCATGACCCGGCGCTCGGAGACGCCACGGGCGCGGGCAGCGGTGACGTAGTCCATCCGCATGGTCTGCAGGAGGTTGACGCGGACGAGCCGCAGGAACACGCCGCCGGTCAGCAGGCCGAGGGCGATCGCCGGCAGGAGGGCGTGCTGGAGCACGTCGCCGATGATCGCGGGATCACCCCACAGCAGCGCGTCCACGATCATGATGTTGGTGTGCGGGTTGACGTCGAGGAGCGTCAGCTCGTTGGAGACGCTGGCGCGTCCGGACGCCGGCCAGCCGAAGGGGCTGAACGCGAGCTTGAGCAGCAGGCCCACGAAGAAGACCGGGGCGGCGTAGACCAGGATCGAGAACAGCCGGAGCGCGACGTCGGGCGTCCGGTCGCGGTATCGGGCGGCGATGCGGCCCAGCGGGATGCCGACGGCGAACGCGACGAGCAGCGACCAGAACGCCAGCTCGAGCGTCGCGGCCCCGTTGGTCACCAAGATCTCGGAGACCTTGCGGTTGTCGGTGAGCGTCGTGCCGAAGTCACCGCGGAACAGGCCGCTGATGTACTCCCAGTACTGCGTCAGGATCGGCCGGTCGAGGCCGGCCTCGGCCTTGCGTTCAGCGATCTGCTCGGCGTTGAGCCGCCCACCGAGGGCGGCCTGGATCGGGTCGCCGATGACACGCATCATGACGAACACGAGCGTCACCAGCACCCAGATCATGGGGATCAGGAGGGCGAGGCGGACCAGCAGGTAGCGAGCGAGCGGGCTCAGCGGGCCACGGCGGCGCGGCGCTGACTCCCCTGCCGGCTCGGACGGCGCAAGGACTTCGGCGGTGGACATCGGTTCCTCTTCTTGCTTGAGCCTGTCGGAGGGGCGTGATCATGGGCCGGGTCCTCTCGACAGGCTCGAGGACCGTTCGATCGACAAACATACGGAAGAGGGGCGGGCCCGTCACGGGCCCGCCCCTCTTCACGGTGTCACTTCGTCAGCGAGGTGAATCGGAACTTGAACGACGGGTCGAGCGTGTCCTTGACACCCTTGATCTCGTCGGTCGCGATCGCAACCTGCGAGCCGGTCAGCAGCGGCAGGTAGGGAACCTGGTCCGCGAGGCGGTCCTGGATCTCCTTCAGGGTCGCCTCGCGGGCGGCCTTGTCGCTCTCGGTCCGTTCGGCGTCGAGGAGCTTGGACATCTCCTTGTCCTCGAAGTCCGTGCCCTCCTCGTTGTAGTGCGAGTTGGTGAAGTTGCCGCTCTTGTCCTTGCTGTACGGCGAGAGGAACGGCGACAGGTAGTTGTCGGCGTCCGGGAAGTCCGGGAACCAGCCCAGCTGGAACACCGGGTAGGCGTCGGCCGGGTACTCCTCGGAGTACGTCACCCACTCCGTCGACTGGAGGTCGACCTTGAACAGGTCGGTGGCCTCGAGCTGACGCTTGACCGCGGCGTACTCCTCGGCGGAGCTGGAGCCGTAGTGGTCGGGGTTGTACTGCAGCTTGATCGTGACCGGGGTCTTCACGCCGGCGTCGTCGAGGAACTTCTTGGCGGCGGCCTTGTCAGCCGTCTCGCCGTAGGCGTCCTTGAACGACTCGGTCGCGCCGACCTGTCCGTCCGGCACCATCGAGTAGGCCGGGGTGAACGTGTCCTTGTAGACCTGGCTCGCGAGCTCGGCACGGTCGACCGACGAGGCCATCGCCTTGCGGATCGCGAGCTTCTGCTCAGGATCGTCGCCGGGCATGGTCTTCAGGTTGAACGTGATGTAGCGCAGCTCGCCGCCGGGCCCGTTGTGGACCGTGAGCCCGTCTTCCTTCTCCAGGTCGGCGATGTCGGTCGGAGTGAGCGACCGGTAGGCGACGTCGACGTCCTTGTTCTGGATGTCGAGCTTGAGGTTCTCGGGCTTGGCCTCGTACTTCATCGTGACCGTCTTGGTCTGGGCCTTGCCGTAGGTCCCGTCGTAGTCGGGGTTGGCCTTGAACTCGGCGAGCTGGTTCTTGGAGTACTTGGAGATCGTGTACGGACCCGAGAAGCCGTTGGCCTTGACCGCAGCGTCGTCATCGAGGACCTTGTCGGCGGGGTAGGTCTCCTCGTCGACGATCGGGCCGGCCGACGTCACCAGCACCTGCGGGAACGTCTGGTCGTTGGCCGCGTTCAGCGTGAAGGTCACGGTCTTGTCGTCCGTGGCCTCGACCGACTTCATGGCACCCAGGAGCGAGGCGGGGCCGTTGGGGTCGTTGATCTTGCCGATGCGGGTGTAGGAGAACACCACGTCGGAGGCGGTGAGCTCGTTGCCGTTGGCGAACTTCAGCCCGTCCTTCATCGTGCAGACGTACTTGGTGGGGTCCTCGGTGTCGAAGTCGCACTTCTCGGCGGCGTCCGGCGTGAGCTCGGTGCTGCCGGCCGGGAAGTTCAGCAGGTACTGGTAGACCTGCGTCTGGACGTTGAGCGAGCCGTTGTCGTACGAGCCGGCCGGGTCGATCGAGACGACCTTGTCCGTGGTGCCGACGACGATGCCGGAACCGGAGTCCCCGCCGTCGTCCTTGCTTTGTCCACACGCGGCCAGCGTGATGCCGGCGAGCGCAGAGGCCGCGATGATCGCGGTTCCTCGACGGAAGTTCTTCATTGCTCTCCTACGAGTCGAGCCGCAACGCGTGGTCGCGGCGGGATTGTCCACATGATGGGACCGAGCCTTTCCGCACGCTACACGCGCCCGTGGGGCCGTGACCGACGCGCAAGATTGCATTTTGGTTACCGAACGGCCGTCCGGGCTGCAATGCCGAGGACCCTGTGCGAGGCGCCGGGCGATACGCTGGGCAGCATGAGCCACAACCAGCATCTCGCCGAGTTCGACCCTGACGTCGCTGCGCTTCTGGACGCCGAGCTGCACCGTCAGCAGTCCACGCTCGAGATGATCGCGTCGGAGAACTTCGCCCCCGTCGCCTCGCTCGAGGCTCAGGGCAGCGTGCTCACCAACAAGTACGCCGAGGGCTATCCGGGCAAGCGCTACTACGGCGGCTGCGAGTTCGTCGATCAGGTCGAGACGATCGCGATCGACCGGCTCAAGCAGCTGTTCGACGCCGGCTACGCCAACGTCCAGCCGCACTCGGGCGCGACCGCGAACGCCGCTGCGCTGCACGCCATTGCGACGGCCGGCGACACGATCCTGGGCCTCGACCTCGCCAACGGCGGCCACCTGACGCACGGCATGAAGCTCAACTTCTCGGGCAAGCTCTACCGGCCCGTCGCCTACCACGTGGTGCCGGAGACGGGTCTCGTCGACATGGACGAGGTCCGGGCGCTCGCGCACGAGCACCAGCCGACGGTCATCATCGCCGGCTGGTCGGCGTACCCGCGTCAGCTCGACTTCGCGCAGTTCCGCGAGATCGCCGACGAGGTCGGCGCCAAGCTGTGGGTCGACATGGCGCACTTCGCGGGCCTGGTGGCCGCGGGTCTGCACCCCAGCCCGCTGCCTCACGCGCACATCGTCACGACCACGACGCACAAGACCCTCGGCGGTCCGCGCGGCGGCGCGATCCTGACGAACGACGAGGACATCGCCAAGAAGATGCGGTCGGCGGTCTTTCCCGGCCAGCAGGGTGGTCCGCTCGAGCACGTCATCGCGGCCAAGGCCGTCGCGTTCAAGATGGCCCTCGAGCCGGAGTTCAAGGAACGCCAGGAGCGGACGATCGAGGGCGCGAAGATCCTCGCCGAACGCCTCGTCGCGGCCGACACCCGCGCCGCCGGCGTCAACGTCCTCACCGGGGGCACCGACGTGCACCTGGTGCTGGTCGACCTGCGTGACTCCGAGCTGGACGGCCAGCAGGCCGAGGACCGGCTCCACGAGGTGGGCATCACCGTCAACCGCAATGCCGTGCCCAACGATCCCCGTCCGCCGATGGTGACGTCGGGCCTGCGCATCGGCACCCCGGCGCTCGCGACCCGCGGCTTCGGTGCCGAGGAGTTCACCGAGGTCGCCGACATCATCGCCGCGGCCCTGCTGCCGGGCGACGTCGACACCGAGGGACTGCGCAAGCGGGTGACCGTGCTGGCCGAGCGCTTCCCGCTCTACCCGGACGTCGTCCCCTTCACGAAGTGAGCGGTGGTTCGGCGAGGTCGTGGCTGAGGCCGGGGCTCGTCGGCCTGCACGTGTTCGGTGTCGTCGCGGTCGCGTTCTGCGTCTTCATGGGGCTGTGGCAGCTCGGTGCCTACGACTCGCGCCAGGAGCACGAGCAGGCTGACAAGCGCGAGGTCCCGCGGGTCGCGCTGTCCAGCGTGTGGGGCCCGGACGAGCCGTTCACCGGGAAGCTCAACCACCGTCCGGTGTCGGCGAAGGGCGCCTTCGCGCCGGCGTCGGACCAGGTGTGGGTGACCGGCAAGGAGCAGGACGGCCGCACCGGAGCCTGGCTGCTGGCCCCGTTCCTGGTCGACGGCGACGACCGCGCGTTGCTGGTCGTCCGCGGCTGGGCACCAGAGCCGACGGATCTCCCCGCCGTGCCCGCCGGAGAGGTGGCGATCGACGCCGTGCTCGAGCAGGGCGAGGCCGGCGGGACGACGTACGACCCCGACCGCCGCGAGATCGGCTCGGTGCGCATCCCGGCCCTGACCAACGAGCTGCCGTACGACCTCTACTCCGGCTTCGCGATCAGCACGAGCACCTCGGCGGCCGGCGGGCTCGACCTGGTGCCGCCGCCGCAGCCGGGTGACGTCTCGTGGACCGTGGGCCTGCGCAACCTGGCGTACGCGCTGCAGTGGTGGGTGTTCGGCGCGTTCGCGCTGTTCATGTGGTGGCGGATGGCGACCGAGAGCGTCGCAGCTTCGAGCCCGAAGGTAGCCTGACGCCGTGAGCAATTCCTCCGGCCCGCTGCGTCCCTACCAGGTGGTTGCGACGATCGTCGGGCTCAACCTGTTGTTCGTCGTCGCGGCCGCCGTCCTGCAGCGGACGACCGATGAGCAGTCGTGGTGGAACCGCAACGACGGCCTGATCACCGTGATCGACCAGGTCCACGGCCTGCTCTTCATGGGCCTGCTCGTGCTCATCGCGATCCTGTCCCAGCGCAATCGTTGGAAGCCGGCCTTCACGATCACCACGATGCTGCTGGCCACGATCCCGTTCGTGAGCTTCTGGGCCGAGCGCCGCACCACCAAGGCCGTGCGCGGGGCGGACCGCTCCACCGTCTGACAGCCGGGGCCTACCGGCCGGTGAACGTCGCCTGGCCCGGGCCGTCACGCAGGAACGACTCCATGCCGCGCTGCAGGTCGTCGGTCTCGAACAGCTCTGCCGCGATCGTCGTGACGTGGGCGTTGGCCTCGGGGACTCCCCCGGCCTCGAAGTGACGCAGGACGTCCTTGGCCGCGCCGAACGCACGGGTCGGACCGGCCGCGAGCTGGTCGACGAAGGCCGTCACGGCATCGTCGAACCCATCGACCGGCAGGACCCGGTTGACGACGTTCCACCGCTCCAACGTCGAGGCGTCGTAGAGGTCGCCGGTGAAGACGAGCTCCTTGGCCCGGCCGACGCCCGCACGGGCGGCCAGACGCTGCGTGCCGCCCATCGTCGGAGTCAGTCCGATGACGCGTTCGACCAGGCCGAACTTCGCCTTCTCGGACGCCAGGACGAGATCGCAGGCGAGGGCGACCTCGAACGCCCAGGTCAAGGTCAACGCGTGCGCGGCGAAGATCGTCGGGAACGGCAGCGCGTCGATGCGGTTCGGCAGCTCGATCATCCGGTCGTACAGCTGCTGGGTGTCGGCCTTCGTCTTGCGCGCGTGGAACTGGGCGACGTCGACGCCGCCGGAGACCAGCTTGCCCTCGGCGCGGATCAGCAACGCGCGAGGTGGGGACGCCTCGACCTCGTCGAGCGCGCGATCCAGCTCGTCGTGCAGCTCGAGCGAGTAGAGATTGACCGGCGGCGCACTGAACGTCAGCACCGTGACCCCGCTGTCGGTGTGCTCCACGTCGACCCCCATCAGCGTGGGCCCGGCTCGGTGGGGCCGTACGAGCCGCCCTTGTCCGCGACCGCGTTGCGCACGGCCACGACGGCGCCGGCGACCAGCGCGAGCAGGAGGATCTTCCGGACGGGATGTCTCTTATCGGACGGCGACATGCGGGTCACGATAGTCGTCTGAAGCGCCGCGGGCCCGCCGGACCGGGGGCGCGGCGGTCTTGGCTGCGCATGAAAAGATGGGCCCCAGCAACCGAAAGGAATCCCCCTGTGGCCTCGCAGCTCATCGCGACCTTCACGACCAACCACGGCACCATCGTCGTGGAGCTCTTCCCCAACCACGCTCCCAAGACGGTCGACAACTTCGTCGGCCTTGCCGAGGGCACCAAGGATTGGATCGATCCGGCAACCGGCCAGATCTCCAACAAGCCGTTCTACGACGGCCTCGGCTTCCACCGCATCATCCCCAACTTCATGCTGCAGGGCGGCGACCCGCTCGGGACCGGCACCGGCGGTCCTGGCTACGAGTTCGAGGACGAGTTCCACCCGGACCTGCAGTTCAACAAGCCCTACCTGCTCGCGATGGCCAACGCCGGACCCGGCACCAACGGCTCGCAGTTCTTCATCACCCTCGTGCCGACCGACTGGCTCAACCGCAAGCACACGATCTTCGGTGAGGTCGTCGACGCCGACAGCAAGGCCGTCGTCGATGCCATCGGCGCGACCGCGACGGACGGCTTCGACCGCCCCGTCGAGCCCGTCGTCATCGAGAAGCTGACGATCGAGCGTCGCGAGGCGTGAACCTCCCCGCTTCGGACTACCGCTGCTACCGGCATCCTGACCGCGAGGCCTACATCTCGTGCCAGCGCTGTGAGCGGCTGATCTGTCCGGAGTGCATGAACGACGCCTCGGTGGGCTTCCAGTGCCCGTCGTGCGTCACCGAAGGTGCCAAGTCCGTACGGGCACCGCGCACGCTGGCCGGCGGCGCGGTGTCCGGGCGCGACGGGATCGTGTCGATGGTCCTGATCGGCATCAACGTCGTGGCGTTCCTGCTGCAGGTCGCGACCGGCAACAGGACCGGCGACATCTTCCAGAACGGCGCCATGCAGGGCTACGTCGTCGCCGACGGCGACTACTGGCGGCTCCTGACCTCGGCCTTCCTGCACGCCGACGTGCTGCACCTCGCCTTCAACATGTACGCGCTCTATCTCTTCGGGCCGTACATCGAGCGGGCACTCGGCACCTGGCGGTTCATCGCGGCGTACGTCACGATGGCGGTCTTCGCCTCGGTGTTCGTCTTCGTGCTGACCGAGCCGACCACCGCGACGATCGGCGCCTCCGGCGCAGTCTTCGGCCTGTTCGGCATGGCGCTGATCCTGCTGCTCAAGGCCAAGCAGGACGTGACGACGCTCCTGGTGCTCCTGGCGATCAACGCCGTGCTCAGCCTGCGTGCCAACATCAGCTGGCAGGGCCACCTCGGCGGCTTCGTCGTGGGGTGCCTGCTCGGGCTCGCCTTCGCGTACGCGCCGCGGGACCGCAAGCAGCTCGTACAGGCCCTGACCTTCGCGGCCCTGTGGATCGCGATGGTCGCGACGATCGTCGTCCGAAGCAACCAGCTGCTGTAGTCCACAGGGTCGGAGTTACACCCATGTGATTATCAACAGCTGTGCACACAGGTGTGGACAACTACACCGGTGTAACTCTCACTCCCACTTCATGGCGAAGCCGAAGGCCGCCACGATGAAGCCCATCCCGATCACGAGGTTCCAGCTGTTGAGGTCGGCGTACCACTGCAGGAACGACGGGTAGTCGATGTCCTGGTTGCTCAGGGTGTAGAAGACCACGATCCAGATCAGGCCGATGATGCCCGAGATGACCATCGCGGGACCTGCCCAGCGGTTGCCGATCTTCTGGGGTTTCGGTGCCTTGGGGGCCTTGTCTTTCGCCACGACGTCTCCGGATGGTTGCTGCGGGCTGGCCCGCATCGGTAGGTGCTCTCGGATAGCCTAGGCCATCGACTGAGGAGGACTCCGGCATGGCGAAGACAGGGGCGCACGCCCGTCAGAGCTGGCCCCTCGCCGTGTTCACGATCTTCGTGTTCACCGGATTTCTCTTCGTCGCCGCGTCGGTCAGCGCGGGGGGCATCGACCTCCGGCCGTCCGGCGGCGATCCGGCCTCCTTGGCCGAGGAGCGCAGGAATCGCGTCGACGAACGACGTGATCGCGCGCGCGACCTGCGCAGCGCGATCGACCAGCTGTCCGAGAGCGTCTCGAGCGCCACGATCAAGAAGCTGAGCGCCCGGGTCAAGGACCTCGAGGAGCCGACCGGCCTCACGGCAGTCGAGGGACCGGGCATCCGGGTGACCCTCACGGATGCCCCGTCGGTGCTCACGTCGTCCGAGGACGTCGATCCCCGGATGATCGTGCACCAGCAGGACATCCAGGCGTACGTCAACGCGCTGTGGGCCGGTGGCGCTGACGCCGTGACGCTGCAGGGGCAGCGTCTGATCTCCACGACCGGCATCAAGTGCGTCGGGGCGACGGTCGTCCTCGACGGCGTGCCGTACTCCCCGCCTTACGTCATCGAGGCGATCGGCGACTCCGCCACGATGAACGCGGCGATCAACTCGTCGGCCGCGACCATCACCTACGCGGAGTACGCCAACAACCCCGACTACCAGCTCGGCCTCGAGATCGAGGACGTCGACCGGGTCAAGGCCGAGGCGTACGCCGGCACGGTCAGCCTGCGCTACGCAAAGGCGACGGACTAGCCGCCGTCGGTGTCGCCCTCGGTGCCGAGCAGCCCGGCACCATCGGCGTCAGCGTCCTCGCCACCGGGATCGGTGTCGGTCCCCGTGTTGGTGGAGACCGTCAGCTGGATCGTCGTGCCGGGCGACACCTTCTCGTTGGGCGCCACGTTCTGGGCGGTCACGGTGCCCTCGGGAGCCTGGGCCGCTGGATCGTCGGTGGTCGTCACCTTGAGCCCGAGGTCCTCCAGCGCCTTGGTGGCGTCGTCGATGTTCTGCCCGACGAGGTTGGGGACGGTCACCTGGCCCTTGGACACGATCAGCCTGACCTCCGTGCCGACGTCGACCTGATCGCCGGCCGGCGGGTTGCTGTTGATCACCTGGTTGCGCGGCACGTCGCTGTCCTGGAAGACCTTCTTGACCCGGAGGCCCTTGGCCTCGAGGTTGTCCTTGGCCTCGTCGAACGGCAGTCCCTGCAGGGTCGGGATCTCGACCTGTTCCGGACCGGCGCTCACGATCAGGGTGACGGAGTCCCCCTCCGCCACTTCCTCGCCCTTGGGTGGATCGGTCTCGATGACGAGACCCTTCTCGACGTCCTCGCTGGCTCGCTGCTCGGGCTCACCGTCCACGACGAGCTTCTCGCGCTCGAGGATGCGCTGCGCGGCCTCGACGGACCGGCCGGTCACGTCCGGCACGGTGACCTGCGGCGGGGCGTCGGGCGAGTCGGTCGCCTGGTAGATCGCGTACGCGATGCCGGCCAGGAGCAGCACGGCGATCGCACCGATGATCCACCACTTGGCCCGGTTCTCGGTCTCGTCGTCCTCGTCGGGGTCGGGCTCGGCGCGACGCGCGCCGCCGGCCACGGGAAGGACGGGCGCCGCAGCGGCGACCGCCGTGCCTCCGACGACCGCGGTCGCGGCCGCCGGGGCCTCGACGTCCTGTCCGGCCAGCACGCGGTCGATGTCCTTGCGCATGTCCGCGGCGCTTTGGTAGCGGTCCTCGACGCGCTTGGCGAGGGACTTCGCGACGATGTTGTCGACCGCGGCGCTCACCTCGGGGTTGAGCTGCGACGGCGGCCGGGCCTCCTCACGCACGTGCTGGTAGGCCACCGACACCGGGCTGTCGCCGACGAACGGCGGGCGCCCGGTGAGGAGCTCGTAGAGCAGGCAGCCCGTGGAGTAGATGTCGCTGCGGGCGTCGACGGTCTCGCCGCGCGCCTGCTCGGGCGAGAGGTACTGTGCCGTGCCGATGACGGCAGCGGTCTGGGTCATGGCGGACGAGGTGTCGGCAATGGCGCGGGCGATGCCGAAGTCCATGACCTTGACCTGGCCTGACGGCGTCAGCATGACGTTGGCGGGCTTGATGTCGCGGTGGATGATGCCCGAACGGTGGCTGTAGTCGAGGGCGCTCAGCACGTCGGCCGTGATCGACAGTGCGCGCTCGGGCAGGATCTTGCGACCGTTCTCGGCGCCACGCAGGATGTCGCGCAGCGTCTGGCCCTCGACGTACTCCATGACGATGTAGGGCACGTGGCTGCCGTGCTTGTCGATCGACTCGCCGGTGTCGTAGACCGCGACGATCGACGGGTGGTTGAGCGCCGCCGACGACTGCGCCTCCCGGCGGAAGCGGGCCTGGAACGTGTCGTCCGCCGCCAGGTCGCCGCGCAGCTGCTTGACGGCGACGGTTCGCCCGAGCCGCAGGTCGCGACCGACACGTACGTCGGCCATGCCGCCGCGTCCGAGCAGGCCGCCGAGCTCGTAGCGGTCGCCCAGGCGGATGGTCTCGTCGCCGGATTCGGTCATGGTGTCAGTCTCCCAGACTTGTCGGTGCGGTCGTGTTGCTGCCTGCACGAGGGCATGTCGGCGCCAGCTGCGCCCGTGGACTCACGAGGCTGGTGCTCACTTGCCCAGCACCGCTTCCATGACGGACCGCGCGATGGGGCCGGCCAGGCGGCCGCCGGCGATCTCGTCGCGGGCGGTGTCGCTCGACTCGACCAGCACGGCGACGGCGACCTTGGGGTCGTTCGCCGGGGCGAACGAGACGAACCACGCGTACGGCGGGCGGTCGGGTGTCGACTGGGCCGTGCCGGTCTTGGCGCCGACGTCCACCCCCGGGATCTGCGCCGACGTGGCGGTGCCCCGGGTCACGGTGCTGACCATCATGTCGCGGAGCTTCTCGGAGTTGGAACCGCTCATGGCTTGGCTCAGGCGCTCGGGCTGCGCCCGGTCGAGCACCCGGAGGTTGGGCGATCGCACGGTCTTGACGATGTAGGGCTTCATGACGTCGCCGTCGTTGGCGATGCCCGCAGAGACCATGGCCATCTGCAGCGGCGTGGCCGCGACCTCGAACTGGCCGATGCCGGACTGGGCGAGCTGCGGCGCCTCCAGCTTGTTCTCACCCACGGTGAAGCGGCTGGGGTCCCCGGCCAGGCCGTCGAGCGGATCGGTGCCGAAGCCGAACTTGGCTGCCTGGGCGTCGAGCTTGTCCTGACCGATCCGGCCGGCAAGGGCTCCGAACGACACGTTGCACGAGACGTTGACGGCCTGCTCGAACGTGATGCGGTCGCCGCCGCAGTTGCCGCCGTTCTCGTTGGGCAACGAGTAGTCGATGCCCGGGAAGGTCAGGCGTGAGCCGGCCTTGATGCGGTCGTCGATGTCGTCGACGACACCGTTCTCGAGCGCTGCCGCGGCCGTGACGAGCTTGAACGTCGAGCCGGGCGGCAGCGTCTGCTGCGTCGTGCGGTTGAGCAGCGGCCGGTCCTCGTCCTTGTTGTAGGCCTCGTAGGCGTCGACCACGGCGTCGAAGTCGTGACTGGCCAGCCGGTTGGGGTTGTAGGACGGCTGGCTCACCATCGCCAGGACGGCGCCGCTCTGCGGATCGAGCGCGACGACGGCCCCCTTGGTGTCCTTGCCGAGCCGTTGGAGCCCCTCGGCCGCGGCCTTCTGCGCGAGCGGATCGATCGTCAGCTCGACGCTGCCGCCCTTGGGCTGCTTGTTGGAGACCAGGTCGACGACGCGATTGACGAACAGCCGGTTGTCGCTGCCGGACAGCACCCCGTTCTGCGAGTTCTCGAGCGCGCTGGGGCCGTAGATGTAGGAGAACGAACCGGTCAGCGGTGCGTAGAGCCCACCGTCGGGATAGCGCCGCTGGAACTTGTACTCGTCCTTGGACTTGACGCTCTCGGCGATCGGTTCGCCATCGACCAGGATCGCGCCCCGGTCGCGGGAGAACTCCTCGTCGATGACGCGGCGGTTGCCGCTGCGGTCGTTGAGGCTGTCGGCCTCGACGAACTGGACGTAGTTGATGTTGAGCAGCAGGGCCGCGAACAGCACGAGGCAGGCGATGGCGATGTTGCGGATCGGGCGGTTCACGACAGCTTCACCACCTGGGTCTCCTCGTCGCTGGCGAAAGTGGAGATCTCGGGAGCGGGACGGCGGGTCTGGTCGCTGATGCGCAGCAGCAGCCCGATGATGGCCCAGTTCATGACGACCGACGAGCCGCCTTGGGCCATGAACGGCGTGGTCAGCCCGGTCAGCGGGATGAGCCGGGTGACGCCGCCGATGACGACGAAGACCTGCAGGGCGAACGAGAAGGCGAGCCCGGCGGCCAGGAGCTTGCCGAAGGCGTCGCGGCACGTGAGCGAGATGCGCAGTCCCCGCTCGACGATGAGCCCGTAGATCAGGATGATCGCCATGAGCCCGGTCAGCCCGAGCTCCTCACCCATCGACGCGGCGATGAAGTCCGAGAACGAGTAGGGAGTCATCTGGGGGCTGCCCTGGCCCAGGCCCTTGCCGAGGATGCCGCCGTGCGCGAGCCCGAACAGGCCGTTGATGATCTGGCCGTTGCGGTCGGGGTCGGAGAACGGGTCGAGCCAGGCGTCGAAGCGGACCCGTACGTGCGAGAACGCGAGATAGCCGAAGTAGGCGCCGCCGCCGAACAGCAGCGCACCCACGACGAGCCAGCCGGGGCGCTCGGTGGCGACGTAGAGCATCACCACGAACAGCCCGAAGAACAGCAACGACGACCCGAGATCGCGTTGGAACACCAAGATCCCGACGCTGATCAGCCAGCCCGCCAGAATCGGCCCGAGGTCGCGGCCGCGCGGCAGGTCGATGCCCATGATCCGGCGCCCGGCCAGGGCGAGGGCGTCGCGCTTGACGACGAGGTAGCCGGCGAAGAAGATCGCCAGGCACACCTTGGCGGCCTCACCGGGCTGGAAGCTGAACGGGCCGAAGTTGACCCAGATCCGAGCGCCGTTGATCGTCCGGCCGAAGTAGGGCAGCAGCGGGAGGATCAGCAGGCCGATGGCCGCGACACCGAACGTGTAGGTCAGCGTCTGCAGCCGTCTGTGGTCGCGGACCAGCACGAGGATGCCGGCGAACGCGGCGATGCCGACCGCAGTCCAGACGAGCTGGGAGTTGGCGAACGCGGCGCGGTCGGGACTGATCTGCTGCCGTCCGAGGTCGAGCCGATAGATCATCGCGAGGCCGAGGCCGTTGAGCGCGATGACGAGCGGCAGCAGCACCGGGTCGGCGTAGGGCGCGACACGGCGCACGATCAGGTGCGTCGCGACGGCGACGACGATGAGCGCCCCGCCCAGCTTGTAGGTGTCGGCGGGGATCGTGCCCTCGGCACCGAGGCCCACCGAGGCGTAGGCGGCGATGCCGATGAAGACTGCGAGCACGGTCAGGAAGAACTCGGCTCCCCGCCGCTTGCGGGGAACCCAGCTCTCTGACGTCATCGCTGCCATGAGGCGTTCGATGCCGTCGACCGGGTCTTGGTCGGCGTCGGCTTGGGGGTGGGCTTGGTCGGTGTCGGGGTCGGCTGGACCGCGAGCTGGTCGAGCTCGGCGACGGTCTCCTCGGCATCGGCCTTGCTGGACGCCTCGATGCCGGCCTCGACCTGCTGGCGGCGGAACGTCGGAAGCGTCTCGAGCTCGACGTCGGTGACCTGCTCGACGTGCTGGAGGGTGATGCCGGGGATGTCCGCCTGCACGCCCTTGAAGATCGTGACCTTGCCGTCCTGGGCGGCCACGAAGTACTGCGTCTGCGACCAGTTGTAGGCCCACGCGCCACCGGCTCCGAGGATCAGCGCCACCAGCGCGAACGCCGCCGCCCACCGGATCCACCGACGGCGGCTCGGCGGCCGTGGCGCGTAGCGGAGCTCTTCGGGATCGTAGGTCGAGGAGCTCGACGCGGTGGCCGAGTCGCTGCCGCTCGAGCCCTTGCCGGTGCGCGGTCGCGCCTGGCCGGAAGCGGCGCCCACGAGCTGGGGCTGACCGTCGGAGGAGGACAACCGGTCGTCCGGGGGGGTGCCGGCCTCGACGAACTCCCCGATCACGACGGTGACGTTGTCGTAGCCGCCGGCCTCGAGCGCGAGGCGTACGAGCTCGGTCGCGGCCATGTCGATCGTCTCGGCGAGCAGGGCGCCGCGGATGACCTCGTCGGTGACCATGTCGGTGAGTCCGTCGCTGCAGAGCAGGTAGCGGTCACCCAGCATCGGCTGGACCCAGCTGAGGTCGGCACCGTTGTCGTCGCGGCCGAGCATCGCCCGAAGGATGAGCGAGCGGTGCGGGTGGACCCGCGCCTCGGCCGGCGAGATGCGGCCCTCGTCGATCAGGCTCTGGACGAACGTGTGGTCCTGGCTGATCTGGGTGAGCTCGCCACCACGCAGCCGGTAGACCCGCGAGTCGCCGATGTGAGCGAAGGCGAACTTCTCACCGTCCCAGAGCAGCGCGTCGAGCGTCGTGCCCATGCCCTCGACGGCGGGATCCTCGGTGATGAGGTCGCCGAGCCGCGCGTTGGCCTTGGTGACGGCCTCCTCGAGCGCCGCCATCGCGTCGGTGTCGAGGTCGTCGCGGTCGAGCTCGCGGATGATGTGCATGACCTCGGACGAGGCGAGGTCGCCGGCGGCGGCGCCGCCCATGCCGTCGGCGATGACCAGGAGGCGGGGGCTGGCGTAGCCGGAGTCCTGGTTGGCGGAACGGCGCAGACCCGTGTCGGTGTGCGCGACGTAGCGAAAGGTCAAGGCGGTCATGGGCTACTTCTGCAGCTCGACGATGGTCTTGCCCAGCCGGACGGCGATGCCGAGTCCGATCGGGACGGGCGAGGTGATGCGCTGGCTGCCGAGATAGGTGCCGTTGGTCGACCCGAGGTCCTCGACGAACCACTGCTCGCCGTTCGTCGCGAACCGCGCGTGCCGCGTCGAGACGTAGTCGTCGTCGAGGCGGATCGCCGCGTCGGTGCCGCGGCCCAACAGGATCGGGGTGTCGCCGAGCGGGACGCTCTGGCCGGCGTTGGGACCGGACACGACCTGCAGCTTGGTCGGGACACCCCTGGGTGCCTTGCGGTTCTTGGCCTTGGACTTGGCCGGGGCCTTCTGCTTGTTCTTGGCCGGCCGCGGTGTCGCCGGCGCCTTGGCGCCGAAGATGTCCGAGCGGATGACTGACACCGCGGAGAGCACGAACAGCCACAGCACGGCCAGGAAGCCGAGCTTGATCAGCGTGAGGGTGAGCTCTGACATCTAGCGGCCGGCCTCGGTCATGCGGATCACGATCACGGTGTTGCCGAGGCGGATCTCGGACCCGTCCGTGATCATGCCGGTGGCGACCTTGTGGCCGTTGAGGACGACCCCGTTGGTCGAGTTGAGGTCGACGATCGTCACGGTGGTCTCGGCTCCGCTCTGGTGGATCTTGATCTCGGCGTGGCGACGCGAGATGCCCGGGTCGTCGATCTTGAGGTCCGCCTCGTTGCCGCGGCCGATGACGACGCCCGGGGCCTGGATCGGGTGCTTCATGCCGTTGACCTCGAGCACGACGTCGGAGCTGCGGATCGCGGTGTCGGTCATCCGCTGGCCGGCGACCGGGGTCACCGAGGCATTGGTCTTGCTGCGGACGCGAAAGCGTCCGGTGCTCAGCTCGCCGGTCTTGGTGAAGGCGATCTCGAGGGGTCCGGCCATCGTGTAGCGCTGCTCGTCGACGTGCTCCTTGACGAGGGTCGACAGCTCGTCGGCCAATGTGGTGCTGAACGGGTTGAGCCGGTCGAAGTCGGGCGGGGAGAGCTCGACGGTGAAGACGTTGGGCACGAGCATCCGCTCGCGCGACAGGATGTGGGCCGAGTTGTCGACCTCGCGCTGCAGGGCTGCCGCGATCTCGACGGGCTGCACGGCACTACGGAACGCTCGAGCGAACGCGCTGGTCACGGCGCCCTCGAGGCGTTGTTCGAATCGCTGCAGCACCCCCGCCATCAGCCTCCGCCTTTCCCGTTGTCGTGGTTCTACCCTGCGATCGTATCGGGACCGCCCATCCTCGCTACTTCGCAGCAGGGGCGGGCGTGAGGAAACGCACCGGAATCCGCCTGTTAGACTTGCGAACCGGTCCTACGGGACCACGCGCGGGTGGCGGAATGGTAGACGCGCTGGCTTCAGGTGCCAGTGTCCGCAAGGGCGTGGGGGTTCAAATCCCCCCTCGCGCACAGAGTGAAGACGAAAGCACGTTGCCGGGATCCCTTGGGGTCTCGGCAACTGCTGCACGTGGGGGATTTGAGGAGGAAGGCGCTCAGCGCCTGACGGGGTCCTTCCTGTATCCAGTCGGTCAGCCGTACGTCTCGCTGAGCGGGTGCGCCCGGGTCCAGGCCTCCACGTGGAACGGCGGGCCGTCACCGGCACCTGCCGCGGTGGCCGCGTGCGTGAGCGCGGCCGACGGGATCTCACCGTCGGTCATGGCGAGCCGCTCGCGGTAGTCGGCGGCGAACGCCGCGGCGACACCGCTGCTGGTGAGAGTCGGCACGTGGTCGGTCAGTCCGCCGATCGTGCCCACCCGCAAGGGATAGCCGAGTGCCTCCGACACCGCGACGATGACGGCACGCACGCGATCGCTGACCGCGACCTGCACCACGGTGCTGAACAGCGTGCCGGTGCTGACGACCCGTTGTGCCGATCCGATGATCTTCACCTGTCCCGCGACGTTGACGCTGTACCGGCCCGGGCAGTACTCCCCTTCGACCTCCCCGACCCTCGCGTCGAGACCGCCAATGCCATGCAGCACCTCGGCGTGGCTCGCGGCGTTGCGGGCGAAGACATCCTTTCCCGCGCCACGGAGGCCGGACGTCCGGGTGAGGTGGTCGATGACCACGGCACCGCTGTCGTACGCGACCATCCGTCCGCCCGGCGACCGGACCACGGCCTCGAAACCGAGGTGGCGGGCGATGGTGACGGCACGGCCGATGCCTGGTGACCGGAGGTCTCGTGAGGTGAACGCGACCGTCGGCCCATGGGCGACGTACACGTGCACCAGCTCGGACCACGGCGTCCGCGCTGCGCGCAGGAGGACTGCCGGGACCACCAGGTCCTGGACCGACGCGTGCGGGGACTCGTGCGAGTCGTCGTGCACGAGCACCCTCGCACCGGGGGGACGACTCGTGGAGGACACACGCTCATTGTCGACGACGGCTGGCACGCTTGCGTAATCTATCGTTTATCGATAGGTTTCACTCGTACGTCGATCGAAGGAGTCTGGAATGGGAAAGCTGACCATCCTCGCGCTGCGAGTGGTCCTCGGCATGGTGCTGCTGGGGTCCGTGTTCGTGCAGGCGGTGATGATCCCGCTGCTCGCCCACGACCTGGACAACGACTTCAACGCTGACGTCGCGGATGTCGCGGTGCCGATCATCGTGATCGTCGTCCTCGGCATCCTGACGGTGCAGGTGTGCGCGGTCTGTGTGTGGCGGCTGCTCACGATGGTGCGGCGAGGGACCGTCTTCTCCCATGCCGCCTTCCGGTACGTCGACATCATCATCGGTGCCATCGGCGCGGCTTCGTTGCTCGCGTTCGCCCTGGGAGCCACCCTCGCTCCTGGTGAGTCGGCCGCACCCGGCGTGGTGCTGCTGCTCGGTGGCCTGGCCGTGCTGATCGCGGGAATCGCGCTCATCGTGTACGTGCAACGGATGCTCCTGGCGCAGGCTGTGGCCCGCGACGCTGAGGCGCAGCACCTGCAGACCGAGCTCGACGAGGTGATCTGATGGCGATCATCGTCGACATCGACGTCATGCAGGCCAAGCGCAAGATGTCGGTGGGAGATCTCGCCGACCGCGTCGGCATCACGCCGGCCAATCTCGCGGTGCTCAAGAACGGGCGCGCCAAGGCCGTACGCTTCACGACCCTTGCGGCGCTCTGCGAGGCGCTCGAGTGCCAGCCCGGTGATCTCCTGCGGTGGGAACCCGAGGACTAGGTCAGGCCGGCTCGAGCAGGTCGCGCTCCCGGACGGCATCGAGCGACAGCGTCCGGTAGCCGCCGCTCTCGAACAGCACCACGACGCGGTCGCCCTCGTACTGGCTGACCGTCCCCAGCCCCCACTCGTCGTGGCGCACGTCCGCGCCGAGGGGATACGGCCGGTCGATCGCGGGGCTGGACCGCCCCGCATCGCAGTTGTCGCACGCGCCGCATGGCTGCGGGTGGGCCTCGCCCAGCAGTTCGAGCACGAGTCGCCGCCGGCAGTCCGCGGTCTCGGCGTAGCGGCGGATCAGCTCGACGCCGGTCTCCCGCTCTGCCTTGAGGCCGTCCGCCAGCGCCACCGCCTGGTCCACCAGCTCGCCAGGCGGCGTGTCGTCGCGGAGCAGGATGCCGGCACGTGACTCCAGGATCGCGCCGGAGCGCAGCAGGACGTTGACCGCCCGACGGGACCTCGCGGTCGACAGGTCGGCGGCACGGGCCAGGTCACCCGGCCGCACCGGACCCTCGGCCGACCGCAGCACCATCAGCAGGGCGCTGAGGTCAGCGGCGTCCGTCCCGGTGCCGGCCGCGAAGTAGCGCCGCACCCCGTACGCCGTGGGGTGGGTGAACAGGATGCCGCGCGCCGCCTCGCCGTCGCGGCCGGCCCGACCGACCTCCTGCCAGTAGTCGTCGAGCCGCTCCGGCGGATCGGCGTGGACGACCAGACGTACGTCGGCCCGGTCCACCCCGAGGCCGAATGCCGAGGTCGCCACGACGAGCCGGGTGCTGCCGTCCCGGAAGCCGCGGTGCACCTGCGTACGCTCTCGCGTGGCCAGTCCGCCGTGATACGCCACCGGCTCCAGCCCCTCGGCCCGGAGGCGCTCGACGAGCTCCTCGGTCCGCCGACGGGTCGCCGCATAGACGATCGCGGTCTGCTGCTCGTCCGCGAGAGGTCGCAGCAGCTCCGCGAGCTCGTGGGTCACGTCGTCCTCGGTCGCGACCTGGCGGGCACCCAGCCAGATCTCGGCTCGGTCCGCGCCGCCCACCACGACGACCGGGTCGGTGAGGCCGAGGGCGTCGCAGATGCGCTCGCGGGTCGCCGGCGAGGCCGTCGCCGTGAGGGCGAGCACCCGAGGCCGGCCGAGCGTCCCGATGACGGCTGCCAGGGCGAGATAGTCCGGCCGGAAGTCCTCGCCCCACATGCTGACGCAGTGCGCCTCGTCCACGACGAACAGACCGATGCCCGCTTCGGCGAGCACGGCCACGACGTCGGGGCGGGTGAGCTGCTCGGGAGCCAGCAGCAGGAACTCCAGCCGTCTCGCACCGAACGCCTCGAGCGCTCGACGTCGCTGCGCAGGGCGGCGCGTGCTGTTGAGCGTCTCGGCGGTCGCGCCGCTGGCTCGCAGGGCCGCCAGCTGGTCGGCCTGCAGGGCGATCGTGGGCGACACGACGAGGGTCGGCCCGTCGATCAGCTCGGCCGCGACCTGGTAGATGAGTGTCTTGCCGGTCCCTGTGGCCAGCACGGCGAGGGTGTCGTGCTCCAGGACGGCCTCCATGGCGTCGCGCTGACCGGGACGCAGACGGGCGTGGGGCTCGAGCAGGTCTCGCGCGACGGCGGACACATCGGGTGCGGGCACGGGCTGCTGTTACCCACCGCCGACCCCGTCACACGACCGGACCCCCGCACCAAGGGTGCGGGGGTCCGGCCGTCGGAGCTACGCCTCGTCGTCGAGGGCGGAGGACACGCGGCGGTGAGCCTCCCAGATCTCCTCGGGCATGTTGTCGAACTGCTTGAGGTGCTCCTCGCGGAAGCCCATCTCCTGGCGCCAGCGATCGATGTCGATCGACAAGATGGTCTCGAGGTCCTCGGGTGTGATGTCGACACCGTCGAGGTTGAGCTCCTCGGCGGTCGGGATGATGCCGACTGGCGTCTGGCGTCCCGTGACCTCGCCGGCCTGGAGCTGCAGCAGCCACAGGAGCGGTCGCAGGTTGTCCCGGTAGCCGGGCCACAGGTAGTGACCGTCCTCCGGATCCTTCTGGAACCAGTTGACGTGGGCGAAGATCGGCAGGTCCTTGGCCGCCCCGACGATGTTGAGGTAGTGCTGCGCGTAGTCACCCTCGCCGTACGCCATGAACGGCCGGTTGGACATCGGGTCGTAGCGGAGCATGCCCTCGACGCCCTCTGCTGCGGACGTGGCCTCGGCACCCAGCGTCAGGCCGTCGTAGACGCCCTCGGCGAGATCGGTGATCGCGCGGATGAGCGGCTCACGGTCGCGCGTACGACCGCCGAAGATGATCGCGTCGATCGGCACGCCCGCCGCCGAGTTGTAGTCGTCGGCGATGTTGGGGACATTGTCGAGCTGGGTCGTGAAACGGCTGTTGGGATGCGCCCACGGGCTGTCGTCGCCGTTCTCGCGATCGGCGATCGGGGCGCCCGTCCAGTCGAGCCAGCCGTCGGGGTCGGCCGGCGGATGGGGGGTGCGACCCTCCCACCAGACCTCGTGCGTCTTGGCGTTGTAGGCGATGTTGGTGAAGATCGCGTGCGTGCCCTCGGCGATCGACGCGAGCGCCGTCGGGTTGGTGCCCTCGTTGGTGTCCTTGGCGACGCCGAAGACGCCGTACTCAGGATTCATGCCGTAGAGCTTGCCGCTGGCCTCGTCGACCCACAGCCACGCGATGTCGTCACCGTAGAACGAGACGTGATAGCGATCGCCGAGCACGTCGGGGGCCAGCATCATGGCCAGGTTGGTCTTGCCGGAGGCGCTCGGGAAGCCGCCACAGATGTGGTACGTCTTGCCGGTCTGCTTGTCCTTGATGCCGATCAGCATGTACTGCTCGGCGAGGAACTTGCGCGACGCCCACCCGTCGTACGCCGCCTGGCGCAGGCCGTGCGCGATCTTGCCGAGCAGGGCGTTGCCGCCGTAGGACGAGCCGTAGTGCAGGATCGTCCGCTCGTCGGCGACCGTCACGAAGTAGCGCTGGTCGTCGGGGGTGCCCTGCCCGAGGTTCTCCAGGTCGCCGGTCACGTGGACGGCGCGCACGAACTGCTCGGGGTCCTCCAGGTCCTCGAGAAGCTCGGCGCCGACCCGTGCCATGCGGATCATGTGGAGCACGACGGTCCGAGCGTCGGTCAGCTCGACGCCGGCGGCCCATGGCGCGAGCGCGTTGCCGGGGGGTGCCATCAGGTAGGGGATGACGTACATCGTCTTGCCGGCCGACGCGCCGCGCATGCGGTCCTCGAGCATCGGCTTCATCTCGGAGGCAGGGCGCCAGTTGTTGTAGACGCCCTTGTCCTTGGGATCGTTCGTGGCGACGATCGTGCGCTCCTCGGAGCGCGCGGTGTCCTTCACGTAGCTGCGTGAGTAGTAGAGACCGTCGCCGGCCGGCTCGAGCTCGCCGGCCTCGAGGGCCTCGGCAATGAGCCGCGCGTCGTCGGCGGCGCTGACCACCTCGACCCGCTCGGCGCCGGTCAGATCGGCCCAGTAGCGCACGTACTCACGCACGTGGGGGTTCTTGAGTCCTGCTTCATCCAGTGCTGCGTCGACATCAACCATCGCTCGATCATGCCCTCTCCGGTGACAGAACGCACGGGTCTATTTCACACGTGGCATATGTCTCGTAATTTGTCTTTGCGGACTGCAAATTACGCGTGCCGAGGAGTCAGAGCAGGCCGCGTACGTACTCGGCCTGCCCGAGGTGCTTCAGGTCGTCCGCGATGACGCTGACCAGGCGCACGGCGAGGGTCACCGGAGGGTCCCAGGAGCTGTCGACGACGCGCTCGAGGTCGGCGTCGGAGAGTCCCCGGACGTAGTTCAGCGTCACCTCGCCCACCGCCCGGGCGTAGCCGGTCAACAGCTCAGCCGTGACGTGCACGGTGTCGACGTCGTCGCGGCTGTGGCCGTAGCCCGTGGCCTGCTCGCTGAACGGCAGGTTGAACCGCTGGTACCAGCCGTCCGAGGTCCAGACCTCCTCGGTGCCGGCCGCCTCGGCGACGTGATTGTCCTGCACCCGGACGAGGTGCCAGACCAGCCAGCCGATCGTGTTGGCGCCCGGCGCGACGCGGCGGCTCAGGTCGGCCGGTGAGAGGCCCTCGACGACACTCACGGTGCCCTCGTTGATCCGGCCGAACGCGTCGGCCAGCAGGTCTGCTCCAGCCGTCACGACCCGGGCCACTCGCCGGTGGCCCGCTGGAAGCCGCGTGCGCCCTGGCGCTGGATGACGGCCTTGACCGCGGAGAAGATGGCGCCCTGGATCACGGCGGCCAGCATGATCTCCTTGAACGAGTACTCGGACTGCAAGGGTGTGGGCGGATCGGCGTTCTCGCCGGCGCTGACCCGCTTCCAAATCTGCTTGAACAGCATCGAGGCGATGAGGCCGCCGAGGATCGAGCTGACGATGCCGACCGGTCGGTAGAGGATCTTGGCGGACGTGCTGGGCTTCTGGGCGGCGGGCATGTGAATCAGACCTTCGCGACGTGGAGGATGGTCGGAGTGCTCATGTCACTCCTTTGTACACCGGCTGCGGCAACGCCGACGAGCGTCAGCTGGCGACCGCGTGACGAGTGAGCGCGGCTCGCTCGCTCTCGGTCATCCCGCCCCAGACGCCGTAGGGCTCCTGCACCGCCAAGGCGTGCTCCCGGCAACGGTCGATCACCGGGCAGGTGAAGCACAGCTTCTTGGCGTTCTGCTCCCGGCGCTCGCGCTTGGCGCCGCGCTCGGCCTCGGGCGAGAAGAAGACCTCGCTGTCGGCGCCCATGCACGCTCCCTGGTACTGCCACTCATACGTCTCGATGAGTGGGAGCGGGAGCCTCTTGACGTTGACCATGCGGGGGTATTGCCCACAGGTTGCGCTTTCAAACATCTGTGGATCGGATGTTCTTCGCTGGTCAGGAGGGTCGGCCGATCAAGGGGACGGCTAGCCTGACCGCATGACCGAACCCCGTGTCCTGACCGAGATCGACGGTCCCGTCGCGTACGTGTGGCTCAACCGGCCGGACAAGCTCAACGGCGTCGACCTCGAGCTCATCGCGGAGCTGATCGCCGCTGCCGAGACGCTCCGGAGCAACCGCGAGATCCGTGCCGTGGTGCTCCAGGGCAAGGGCCGGTCCTTCTGCGCCGGCCTCGACTTCGCTGCCGCGTTCAAGGACAAGAAGCGGGTGGCGCGGTTCTTCTTCGCCGGTCCCCGGACCGTCAACCAGTTCCAGAAGGTCACGGCCATCTGGCGCAGCCTGCCGGTGCCGGTCATCGCCGTGGTGCACGGCCACTGCTACGGGGCGGGGCTGCAGCTCGCGGCCGGGGCGGACTTCCGGTTCACGACACCGGACTCGACGTGGTCGATCCTCGAGGCCAAGTGGGGCCTCGTCCCCGACATGGCGGGCACCGTGCCGTTCAACGAGCTGCTCCCCGCCGACGTGGTGATGCGACTGTCGATGACCGGCGAGACGTTCTCCGGCGAGCGTGCCGCCGAGCTCGGCCTGGCCACGGAGGTCAGCGACGATCCCCTCAAGGCAGCGCTGGCGCTCGTCGACCAGCTCGTGGAGCGCTCGCCCGACTCGGTCGCGGCGACCAAGCAGCTGATCTACGGCAACCGGCATCGCGGCCTCCGTGCGGCGTACCGGCTCGAGCGCAAGCTGCAGTCGGCGATGTTCAAGTCGCGGAACACGTCGATCGCCCGCAAGGCCGGTGCAGCCAAGGAGACGCCCGTCTTCGGCCCGCGCACCTTCGGTCCGTAGCGGCCGCGGCGGACGATTGAGAGGTCCACGCAGGTCGTTGTTACTGTGGTCGGCGTGAGTGAAAAAGAGCCCTCCAAGAAGGTCGCCAACCAGTACGAGCGCAACTACGACTACACCAAGTACTGGGACAACCGCGACTACGAGAACGCCGCAGAGCACATTGCCATCCGGCGGCTGCTGAAGGGCAACCACTACCGCAAGGCGGCGGACATCGGCGGCGGCTTCGGCCGTCTGTGCATCCTGCTGCGGACCTTCTCCGACGAGGTCACGCTGGCCGAGCCGGCCGCGACCCAGCTCGAGGCGGCCAAGCGGGTGCTCGAGGGCACCGACATCAAGCAGGTCCAGATGCAGGCCGACGACCTGAAGTTCGACGACGGCGAGCTCGACCTCGTCACGATGATCCGGGTCATGCACCACCTGCCCGATCCCACGGCCGAGTTCGCGGAGATCTCGCGCGTGCTGGCTCCCGGCGGGACCGCGATCATCGAGGTCGCCAACTACGGCCACTACAAGAACCGTCGCCGGCACAAGAAGGAAGGCACCCCGCTGCCGACCGAGCCGGTCAACATCCGCAAGACCAAGGCCGACGAGCCCGACGCGATCGCGTTCGTCAACCACAACATCGACACCGTGCTGAGTCAGGCGGCGGCGGCCGGCCTGACGCTCGACAGCAAGCTGTCGGTGTCCAACCTGCGCAGCCAGACGCTGAAGAAGGCCCTGCCGACCAGCGCGATGCTGGTCGCCGAGCGGCTGACGCAGCGTCGCCTGGCGCGCAGCAACTTCGGCCCGAGCATCTTCCTCAAGCTGCGCAAGTCCTGACGACCGGCGGCCGCTAGGCCGAGGCGAACCGCTTGGCCGAGCGTTCCTTGGCCTTGGCGGCCTCGATCTCGCGGTCCTTGGGCGGCGCCGTCGTCACGAGGTCCTCGAGCAGGTGCCCGGTGATGTGGGCGATCTCGGCGACGGCGCGGTTGAAGACCTCTTCATTGGCCTTCGACGGCTTGGTCGACCCGCTGATCTTGCGGACGTACTGCAGCGCGGCGGCCTGCACCTCGTCGTTCGTGGCGGCGGGCTCGAAGTTGTGGAGGGTACGAATGTTGCGGCACATACCCACAGGCTAGGACTCCGAGCCCATCGACAACAGGGGCTGGCTCAGCCGATGCATGTCAGGAACGGAGGCACGCGGCGCCCGTCAGGACGCCGCGTGCCCTCGCAGGGATGGGTCTAGCGGTCCTCCCACCAGTCGCGTGCGACATCGGCGCTGTCGGGGTAGTCCGCGAAGACGCCGTCGAGCCCGGCCTCGAGGAACGCGTTCAGCTCGCCGAAGACGTCGCCCTTCGCGTTGGGGTCGGAGCCGTCCCGGAAGTCGGCCGGCAGGAACTGGTTCTCGTCGCGGAACGTGTAGGCGACGACCTTGAGACCGGCGCGATGGGCGTCCCTCACGACGGAGGTCGGCTCGGTCAGGAAGCCGCGCGAGTCCCGGGGGATGATGCTGTTCTTCTCCGGGCCGAGCCAGCTCGCGTACGTGGCCACGTCCCGCAGCCCGGCCGGGGTCATGATGTCGGCGTACGTACGGGAGTCACCGGCGGCGACCCGGTCGTACGGCGCGCCCTTCGCCGAGGTCAGCTGCACGAGCGGGACACGGGTCTGCCGCGCGAGGCTGCGAAGGTTGGAGGTCTCGAACGACTGGATGACGACCTTCGCGTTCCGGGAGTTGCGCCCGGCCTTGGTCAGCGAGCGCAGGAGCGGCTTCTCGAGGGCCAGCCCGATCGATCGGAAGTAGGTCGGGTGCTTGGTCTCGGGCGCGACGCCGATCCGACGTCCGCGCTTGTGGCCCTCCGCGTTGGCGAGTGCCAGCACCTCGTCGAACGTGGGGATGTCGTAGCGTCCGTCGTAGCGGGTGTTGCCGGGACGCACGGCCGGCAGCCGCTCCTTGGCGCGCAGGGTCTTGAGCTCCGCGAGGGTGAAGTCCTCGGTGAACCAGCCGGAGATCGCGACGCCGTCGATCGTCTTGGTGGTCTTGCGCTGGGCGAACTCGGCGTGGTCGGCGACATCGGTCGTGCCGCTGATCTCGTTCTCGTGGCGAGCGACGAGCACGCCGTCCTTCGTGCTGACCAGGTCGGGCTCGATGTAGTCGGCGCCGAGCCGGATCGCCAGTGCGTATGCCGCGAGCGTGTGCTCGGGGCGGTAGCCGGACGCGCCGCGATGCGCGAACACGGTGACCGACTGGTGCTGGAGGGACCTCTGGGTGGTGGGTGCCTTGTCGGCGGCGCCTGCGGGGGCCGCGACGGCTCCCGTGGCGATGGCCGCGACGCCGATGGCGTGCGCGGTGCGGCGAACGTACGGTCGGAGGACTGTCATGTCCTCGAGTCCAAGCGCACCGGGTGACGCCTGCGTGCACGACGTGCGCCCGGCAAGTGAACAGCTAGAGGACGTCGAGCCGTTTCAGCACGGCGCGGACGTGCTTGAGGGCATTCTTCTCGGTCAGCCCGGTCGTGTCGTCGAAGTAGAGCCCGTCGCCGATCAGCTGGATCGTGCGAGCGAGGGACTCGTCGCCCAAGTGCTCACGGAGCACCCGGAACCAGCCCTCGCGGAGGTCAGCGAGCGCTGCGGCCGCGCGAGAGTCGTTCTCCTGGGCGATGCGGCCGGCGGCGATGAGGGCACGGTCGAAGTTGCTGCCGGTGTTGACCGAGGTGGCCAGGTAGAACTCGACCGGCCCCTTCTTGGCCGTCCGCATCTTGGCGACATCGGCCTCGCCCTGCTCCCGCAGGCGGGTCAGCATGCCCTCGACGAGCTCGTCCTTGCTGTGGAAGTGGTAGAGCAGGCCGCCCTTGGACACCTCGGCCTCCGCGGCGACGGCGTCGAGCGTTGCCGCCCGGCTGCCCGCGGTGACGAGAAGGGTCTCGAAGGCGTCGAGCAGACGATCCCTCGTCGAACGCTCCCCTACTGACATGCGCTCACCTTACAGAGAGGAATATCACGGTCACCGACGTCGTTGACTGTACCGTCCAGACGGTATAGTTGACCGTCGCCGATGGGAGGAGGCCCCATGACCACGATGACCATGCGCCGACGCGCCGAAGAGCTCGACGCGCCGCGCGCCGGAGTGCGCGAATGGCTTGCGCTCGGCGTGCTGATGATGCCCGTCCTCCTCACGTCGATCGACAACACCGTGCTGAGCTTCGCGCTGCCCCAGGTCAGCATCGCCTTGCGTCCGACGGGCGAGCAGATGCTGTGGCTCGTCGACATCTATCCGCTCATGCTGGCCGGCCTGCTCGTCGCGATGGGCAGCCTCGGCGACCGGATCGGCCGGCGCAAGCTCCTGCTGATCGGCGCTGTCGGGTTCGGCATCGCCTCGGTGTGCGCGGCGTTCAGCCCGACCGCGGAGGCGCTGTTCGCCTCGCGCGCCCTGCTCGGTGTGTTCGGCGCGACCCTCATGCCGTCCACGCTGTCGTTGATCCGCAACATCTTCACGCACGGCGAGGACCGCAGGCTCGCGATCGCCACGTGGGCGGCGATGTTCGCCGGTGGGGCGGCCCTCGGCCCTGTCGTCGGCGGCTGGCTGCTGGAGCACTTCTGGTGGGGATCGGTGTTCTTCATCAACGTGCCGATCATCGCGGTGTTCCTCGTCGCTGCGGTCTTCCTGCTGCCGGAGTCGCGCGATCCCCGGCCGGGACGCATCGACCTGGCGAGCATCGTCCTGTCGATGACCGCGATGCTGCCGTTCGTGTTCGGCATCAAGCAGGCGGCCGAGCACGGTCTCAGTGACCCGACGCTCATCGGTCTCGGTGTCGGCATCGTGAGCGGGGTGCTGTTCGTGCGGCGGCAGCGTCGGATCGCCGACCCGCTGATCGACATGACGCTGTTCTCCGACCGCGTCTTCAGCGGCGCGATCGTCGCCAACCTGCTGAGCCTCATGGGCTATGCCGGTTTCGTCTACTTCGCGGCGCAGTTCCTCCAGCTCGTCGTGGGGCTGTCTCCGCTGTCGGCCGCGACGGCCTTGCTGCCCGGCCTCGTCGTCACGGTCTTTGCGGGCTTCGCCGCCGTCCGACTGGTGCGACGGTTTCCCGCGCGAGCGCTCGTGTCAGGCAGCTTCGGGCTGTCGGCGGCCGGCTATGCGATCGCAGCCTTCGTCGGCACGCCGACCACGGTGTCGATCATGATCGCCTTCTCGGTGCTGGGGCTCGGGATCGGCCTGGCCGAGACCTTGACGAACGACCTGATGCTGTCGAGCGTGCCACCCCACAAGGCGGGATCGGCGTCGGCGATCTCCGAGACGGCGTACGAGGTCGGTGCTGTGCTGGGCACGGCGGTGCTGGGCAGCATCCTCACGTCGACGTACCGGTCGCACCTCACCGTGCCGGCGGTGGCGCAGTGGGGTCACCACGACGCCGCGTTCGAGACCTTGGGCGGGACGGTCGAGTTCGCCAAGTTCTATCCCAACGCGGTCGGCGAGACGATGGTGCGCTCGGCGCACCAGGCCTTCGACCTCGGGGTGCAGCTCACGTCGGCAACGGCGATCCTCGTCGCACTGTCCGCGGCGGTGGTCTCGTGGCGGACCCTCAAGGACGCCTGACTCACGCGTCGGCGGATGCCTGGGGGAACAGGTCCTCGAGCTCGTGCTGCACGTGGAGCCGCGCCGGGTTCTCACGACTCGACGTGCGCCAGAGCGAGCTGACCCGCCGCGTCGGTGTCGGATCGACCACCGGGACCACGCGGACCCTGGGCGAGAGGGACTCGCGGCCCAGCCGGGGGACGAGGGCTACCGCGACACCGTGCTCGACCATGGCGGCGTGCGTCGAGTACGAGCCGTCGAAGTAGCGCATGTCGGGCCGGATGCCGTGCATCGCGAACATGTGCAGCAGCCAGTCGTGGCAGATCGTCCCGGCCGGTGTGGTCACCCAGCGCTCGGTCGCGAGGTCGGTCGGCGTGACGGAGTCCTTCAGGCTGAGCCGGTGGCTCCACGGCAGCAGGACGTCGGCCCGGTCGACGTGGATCTCCCGGTGCTCGAGGGTCGTCGGCAGCTCGAGCGGCATCGTGCTCCAGTCGTGGACGATCGAGAGATCGGTGCCGCCCCGTTCCACCAACGTCACCGCCTCGCGGGGATCGACCTCGGTGACCACGACATCGAGCTCGGGTGCCGTGGTGCGCAGACGCGCCAGCAGGGGCGCGACGATGCCGCGCGACGCGGTCGAGAACGAGGCGAGCCGGAACGTGCCCCGCAGCTCCTCGGCCCCGCCGACTGCCAGGTTCTCCACCTGCTCGAGGTCCGAGAGCAGCTGGGTTCCCCGCTCGGCCAGCAGGCGCCCGCGCTCGGTCAGGATGACGGTCCGACCGACGCGCTCGAGCATCGGCGAGCGGCTCTGGCGCTCGAGCTTCTTGATCTGCTGAGAGACCGCGGACGGGGTGAAGTCCAGGGCGGCAGCCGCGGACACGATGCTGCCGTGATCACGTACGGCGATCAGTGAACGGAGCGCTCCGAGGTCGATCATGAAGCAACAGTACGCGGTTTCGTCCACAAAGCGTTGCTGGTGCTTCATCGTTGAGCGGACGAGACTGAGGGCATGTCCCTCAAGCACAGCATGCTCGCCGTCCTCGTGATGCTGATCTGGGGTGCCAACTTCGTGGTGATCGACGAGGGCCTGGCGGACGTGCCGCCGCTGCTGTTCCTCGCCCTGAGGTTCACGTTCGTGGCTCTGCCCTTGGTCTTCTTCGTGCCGCCGCCGGCCGGCTGGCGCAACGTCGTGGCCGTCGGCACGTTCATGAGCCTGGGACAGTTCAGCCTGCTCTACCTCGCCCTCGACCTCGGCATGCCCGCCGGCCTGGCGTCGCTCGTGCTCCAGGCGCAGGTGATCTTCACGATCGTGATCGCCGCCGTTGTCATCAAGGAACGGCCGAGCCGACGGCAGGTCGCGGGCGCGACGCTCGGCACCGGGGGACTCGCGGTCGTGGTGGTCGCGCACGGCGCCTCCGCCCCGGTCGTCCCCGTCCTGGTGATGCTGGGCGCGGCGACCTCCTGGGCCATCGGCAACGTCATCGCGCGCCGCGCCGGGGTCGCGTCCGGGCTGTCGCTGGTCGTCTGGTCGGCGCTCGTCGTACCCCTGCCGGCGCTGGGTCTCTCGCTCGTGGTGGACGGTGGCGCCGAGGTCGGCCACGCGCTGACCCACCTGTCAGGCACAGCGATCGCCAGCACGGCGTTCACGGCGATCGGTGCGTCGCTGCTCGGATACGGCATCTTCAACTCGCTGTTGGCCCGCTATCCCGCGAGTGCGGTGGTCCCGTTCGTCCTGCTGGTGCCGGTCGTCGGGATCGCCACCGCTTGGCTCGTCCAGGACGAGGTGCCGACGGTGCTGGAGCTGGCGGGCGGCGTGGTCATGCTCGTCGGCGTCGCCGCCGCGACCGTCTCGCGACGGCGACCCGTCATCACACCGCGAAGAGGGCCGAGCGTGCCATCGCCGAGAGTCGAGAGCGCATCGCCGACTCACTGATGCGAGCGCTGTGCGGCGTCGAGTTGAGCAACCCGAACGTCGCCTGGACCACGGCGCGGGCCTCCGCCGGCTCGAGGTCCTCGCGGAGTCGACGCACGATGTCGACCCAGAGGTCGATGTAGGCGAGCTGCAACGAGCGGACCTCCTTGCGTCCCGCGGCGTCGAGGTTGGCCCACTCGCGTTCCTGGATCACGATGAACGCGGGATGCCCGAGGGCGAAGTCGATGTGCCAGGCGATGAGCGCCTCGAGGGCTGCGCCCGGATCGGGCGCTGCGGCGCTGCGGGCCGTGCCCTCGGCCAGCAGCTGCTCGCTGATCGCGGTGAGCGACTGGGTCAAGATGTCGTCCTTGCCGGCGAAGTGCTTGTAGAGCGCCGGTCCGGAGATGCCGCAGGCGCCGCCGATGTCGTGCACCGAGACGCCGTGGAAGCCGCGCTCCGCGAACAAGGTGGCCGCCGTCTCGAGGATCTGCTGGCGACGGGTGGTGCTCATGATGACACCCTAGCCAGTGGCGACGGCTGGTTAACGACTGTTAACCTGTCGGCATGCGTGAACTCGTCGAAGAGCTGCGGTCCAGGCTGGCGGCCGTACGGCTGGGGGGCAGCGAGGCTGCCCGGGAACGCCACGTCGGGCGCGGCAAGCTCCTGCCCCGCGACCGCATCGACCATCTGCTCGACCCCGGATCCCCGTTCCTCGAGATCGCGCCGCTGGCCGCCGAGGGGGTCTATGACGACGACGTCCCCAGCGCCGGCATCATCGCGGGCATCGGCCGCATCAGCGGACACGACTGTGTCGTCGTCGCCAACGACGCGACCGTCAAGGGCGGCACCTACTTCCCCCTCACGGTCAAGAAGCACCTCCGGGCCCAGACCATCGCGGAGCAGAACAACCTGCCGTGCGTCTACCTCGTCGAGTCCGGCGGTGCCTTCATCCCGATGCAGGACGAGGTGTTCCCCGATCGCGAGCACTTCGGGCGCATCTTCTTCAACCAGGCCCGCATGTCGGCGCAGCAGATCCCGCAGATCGCCGCCGTGATGGGGTCGTGCACCGCGGGTGGCGCGTACGTCCCGGCGATGAGCGACGAGACCGTCATCGTCAAGGACCAAGGCACGATCTTCCTCGCCGGTCCGCCGCTGGTGAAGGCCGCCACCGGCGAGGTCGTGTCGGCCGAGGACCTCGGGGGCGGCGACGTGCACGCCCGCGTCTCCGGGGTCGTCGACCACCTCGCCGACGACGACGAGCACGCCCTGCAGATCGTCCGGTCGATCGTGGGCACGCTCGAGCGTCCGCCGAGCCCCGAGCCGCCGCACGATCCCGTGCCGCCGGCCGAGGATCCCGAGGGCCTTTACGACGTCGTGCCGGTCGATGCCCGCACGCCCTACGACGTGCGCGAGGTCATCCGCCGCATCGTGGACGCCTCGCGCCTGCACGAGTTCAAGCCGCTCTACGGCGAGACGCTGGTCTGCGGGTTCGCCCGCATCTGGGGCTATCCCGTCGCCATTGTGGCCAACAACGGCATCCTGTTCAGCGAGTCGGCCCTCAAGGGCGCGCACTTCGTGCAGCTGGCCAACCAGCGCGGCATCCCGCTGGTCTTCCTGCAGAACATCACGGGCTTCATGGTCGGCCAGGAGTACGAGAACCGCGGGATCGCCAAGGACGGCGCCAAGCTCGTCACGGCCGTCGCGTCCTCGGTCGTGCCCAAGTTCACGGTCGTGATCGGGGGATCGTACGGCGCCGGCAACTACGGCATGTGCGGCCGCGCGTACGACCCGCGCTTCCTCTGGATGTGGCCCAACGCGCGGATCTCGGTCATGGGCGGCGAGCAGGCCGCGGCCGTCCTGGCGACAGTCAAGCGCGACGGCATCGAGGCGCGGGGCGGCGAGTGGTCCGCTGACGACGAGGCAGCGTTCCGTGAGCCGATCCGTGAGCAGTTCGAGCGGCAGGGCTCGCCCTACTACTCCACCGCACGGCTGTGGGACGACGGGATCATCGACCCCGTCGACACCCGCCGCGTCCTCGGCATGGGCCTCCAGCTGGCTGCCGCTTCCCCGACCCCGAAGCCGAGCTTCGGCCTCTTCCGGATGTGAGGCGAGACATGACCTTTCAGAGCGTCCTCATTGCCAACCGCGGCGAGATCGCCCGCCGGGTGATCCGCGCGTGCCGGGAGGCCGGCCTGCGCAGCATCGCGGTCTACTCCGACGCTGATGCGGACGCCCCCTACGTCCGCCTGGCCGACGACGCCGTGCACCTCGGGCCGACCCCGGCCACGGAGTCCTACCTGTCGATCGAGCGCGTCCTCGCCGCCGCCAAGGAGGCGGGAGCCGAGGCGGTCCACCCCGGGTACGGCTTCTTGTCCGAGCGTGCCGAGTTCGCCCGCACGGTCGTCGACGCGGGGTTGGTGTTCATCGGTCCCACCGCCGAGGTCATGGACGCGATGGGTCGCAAGGACCGGGCCAGGGCGATCGCCGAGCGTGCTGGCGTACCCGTGACTCCGCAGTTCGACGCGGCCGACGTCCCGGCTGATGCCTATCCCGTCCTGGTCAAGGCGGCCGCCGGTGGCGGTGGCAAGGGCATGCGGATCGTTCGGGAGGCTGCCGGGCTGTCCGCCGCGCTCGACGCCGCGCGTCGCGAAGCCGCGGCGGCGTTCGGCGACGACACGCTCCTCGTCGAGAAGTACGTCGAGGCGGGCCGACACGTGGAGGTCCAGGTCTTCGGCGACACCGCCGGCAACGTCGTCCACCTCTTCGAGCGTGACTGCTCGGCACAACGGCGCCACCAGAAGGTCGTCGAGGAGGCCCCGGCCTACGGGCTCACCGACGAGCTGCGTCGAACCCTCCACGACTCGTCCGTGGCGTTGTGTCGCGAGGTCGGCTACACGGGAGCCGGCACGGTCGAGTTCCTCGTCGCGGACGGCCGCGCCTACTTCCTCGAGATGAACACCCGCCTCCAGGTCGAGCATCCCGTCACCGAGGAGATCACCGGGATCGACCTCGTCCAGTGGCAGCTGCTCGTCGCCGCCGGCGGCCGGCTGCCCTCGACCCAGGACGAGATCACCGCGACGGGGCACGCGATGGAGGTCCGGGTCTACGCCGAGGACCCCTATGCCGGGTTCCTGCCCCAGGCCGGCCACGTCCTCGATGCTGCCTGGCCCCTCGACGCGCGGGTCGAGACCGACCTCGGCGCCGACCAGGAGGTCTCGACGGCGTACGACCCGATGCTCGGCAAGATCGTCGTCGCCGGCACCGATCGTGAGGATGCGCGACGCCGGATGGTCGAGGCGCTGGACGACACCGGCATCTTCGGGGTGACGACCAATCTCGGATTCGTCCGCCGACTCGTCGCGAGCCGCGAGTTCGCGGTCGGGGAGGTGCACACCGCCTGGCTCGACAGCGATGCGTCGACCGAGCTGCTGACGACCCCGACGCTGCCCCCCGAGGCCGCCCGAGCCGCAGCCAGGCTGTGGGGCAGCTTCACCGTTCCCGGCGGTGACTCGCCGTGGTCAGCCGGCGACGGCTGGCGCGCGGGCGCCGACCCGGCGCCGACCCGGGTGGTGCTGGTGGACGAGACGGGACACCCGTGGGAGCTCGCCTTCACGGACGACGATCAGCCCGGCGGAGACCTGCTGGCCACGATCGACACCGAAGGTCTGACCGTGGCCTGGGAGGGCCAGAACTGGCGCCTCGTCGTGCCTGACCCGATGCGCGGCGGTCATCATCTGGGTGCGGCGACGGACGCCGACCTCGTGTCCCCGATGCCGGGCACGGTGCTGCGCGTCGATGTCGCCGAGGGCGACGCCGTCACGCTGGGTCAGCAGCTGGGGGTCGTCGAGGCCATGAAGATGGAGCTCGCCCTGCTCGCGCCCTACGACGGGGTGGTCGCCCACGTCGGCGCTGCCGTCGGCGACCAGGTGCCCATCAAGCACCTGCTGTTCACGGTGGAACCGGCATGACGCCGGCCGTCGTGCGCGACCCGGCGCTGCCCGACGCGGTCACGATCTATGAGGTCGGTCCGCGCGACGGGCTCCAGAACGAGTCGGCGGTCGTGCCGCTCGACGCCAAGGCCGAGTTCATCACGCGCCTCCTCGCGGCCGGCCTGCCGATCGTCGAGGCGACGAGCTTCGTCCATCCACGATGGGTGCCGCAGCTCGCGGATGCCGCCGAGCTCGTCGCGCGGCTCCCCCTCGACGGTCCGGCGCCCCTGCCGGTCCTGGTGCCCAACGAACGAGGGCTCGACCGGGCGCTGGAGGCGGGCTGCACCCACATCGCGATCTTCGGCAGCGCCACCGAGACCTTCGCCCAGAAGAACCTCAACGCCACGCTGGACTCGCAGCTCGTCATGTTCGAGCCCGTGGTCGCCCGGGCGCGCGACGCCGGCCTCGACGTTCGTGCCTATGTGTCGATGTGCTTCGGCGACCCCTGGGAGGGCGAGGTCCCGGTCGACCAGGTCGTGACCACGGGGCAGCGCCTGCTCGACCTCGGCGCCTCCCAGCTGTCGATCGGCGACACGATCGGGGTCGGCACGGCGGCTCAGGTGGGTGCCCTGATCGAGGCCTTCGGTGCTGCCGGCGTCGGCGTGGACCGCTTGGCGATGCACTTCCACGACACCTACGGCCAGGCGCTGGCCAACGCGTACGCGGCCCTACGTCACGGGATCACGACGTTCGACGCCTCGGCCGGTGGACTGGGCGGGTGCCCGTACGCCGAGAGCGCGACCGGGAACCTGGCGACCGAGGACCTCGTGTGGATGCTCACGGGTCTTGGCATCGAGCACGGCGTCGACCTCGACTCACTGGTGCAGACCAGCGTCTGGATGTCGGGCGTGCTCGGCAAGGAGCCGGCCAGCGCCGTCGCCCGTGCGCTGGGCCGGGTCGGCTAGGCCGACTGCGCCAGCCGCGCGGAGACCCGCGACGAGAGCAGCGCGTACTGCTGGTCGAGTCGGGTGGGACCAGTGGGCCGTACGACGTCGAGGCCGCCGACCACGTGCTCGTGCGGGCCGAACTGCTCGAGCGTGATGTCGACCTGCTCACCGTCGGGCAGCCGGTTCCACCAGTGGAAGTCGACCCTCTCGCCGAGGCCTGAACCCGTCGGGGAGTCGACGAAGACCTCGCCCGTGACGAGCGAGCCGCCGAAGTAGTCGTGCAGGACGAGCGCGGTCGTGGCGCACTGCCCGCGTGCCGGGTTGTCCGGCGTCCAGTCCGGGACGTCCTCGGGCGAGCAGGTGTCGGGGCCCCAGGACTCACGCAGCGCGAGGATCACGGCTTCGAGCGTCATGCGTACGACGGTAGGTGCCGGGTCTGACATCTCCCGCGACGCTCGGGTACGCCCTCAGGTCGCGAGGCGGCGGTCCCGCAGCTCGTCGGCGGCGTACTGGCCGACGTGCCACGTGGCGAGGGCATCGCTGGAGCCGCCCACGGCGCCGCCGAGCACGGGGACCCTGCGCCCGATCAGGGTGATCGCCCGGCGTCCCGCCGTGCGTCCGACGAGCTCAGCGGTGACCTCGCGCGAGAGGGTCTCGTCGAGCACGGGGTCGTGCACCGGCGACGTCGCCAAGGCCATCGGGGAGGACGGCAACCGGTGCCGCTTGATGAGTCCCTTGACCGCGTCCTCCCCCAGCATGCAGGCCAGGATCGCGTTGCGGACCCGAGGATCTTCCAGGTCGTAGCCGCGGAGGTGCGCGATGCCGGCGACGAGATGGCACTGGACGAGCGTCACCCCGACGACGTTGGCCGGCACGGAGACCGCGAGGGTCGAGAAGCCGCCGAGGTTCGTCACGAACCCCTGCACGCCGGCGAGGCTCGCGTGCATCCGGACGAGACCCCTGATCGCCTTCTCCACGTCGCCGCCGTGGTCGACGAGCTTGGTGTCGGCCGAGGCGGCTGCCGACCGCAAGGGCCCGATGCCGTCGATCGCGTGGTCGAGAACGGTGCGGACGTAGCCCGACGCGACCGCCGGGGCGAGCTTGGCGCCCGCGGTGGCGGCGACGCTGCGGCGAACTCCCATCCGTTCAGCATAGGCCGGTCTCCCAGGCCGGCATCCTCGAGCGGCCCGGTTCCTGGCCCTACGCTGTGGGCATGGTCCGACCCTTCTCCGAGCGCGTGGCCGACGCGGAGTGGCGGCGCGAGGCCGAGACCTGGATCGGTGGCCAGCTGGACCGGCACGGCGACACGATGACCGGGCCGATCGAGCAGCCCCGCGTACGTCCTTGGTCGACCCAGCTGACCGTCCCGACGACAGCCGGGTCCCTGTGGTTCAAGGCCAACTGCGCTGCCCTCGCCTTCGAGCCGCGGCTCCACGACGAGCTGGCGGCACTCGCGCCGGGGTCCGTGGACGTCCCGTACGCGACGCAGCCCGACCGCGGCTGGCTGCTCACCCGCGACCGCGGGTCGACGCTGGGCGACTCGCACGAGCCGACGATCGAGGACTGGCGGCGCGTCCTGGGCGAGGCGGCGACGCTCCAGCGCATCACGGCGACCGAGGCCGACCGCCTGCTGGCGACCGGGATGCCCGACTGCTCACCGCCGACGGTCGTCGACCGGTTCGACCGGCTGGTCGAGGTCCTCGCCGCCCTGCCCGAGCACGACCCGTCCCACCTCGACGCTGATCTGGCTGCCCGTCTGCGGGCCAGGCGCCCGGCAGTCGTCGACGCCGCCCAGGAGCTCGAGGCCTCCTCTCTTCCGACGACCTGGCAGCACGGCGACCTGCACCCGTGGAACGTGTTCGCGGTCGGTCGCGGGTCGTTGCGGGTCTTCGACTTCGGCGACGCGCAGTGGGCGCACGCCACCGAGCTGCTGAGCGTCCCGTACGGCTGGATCGCCCAGCGCACCGTGCTCCCTTGGGGCGAGGTGCTGGAGGCGTACTGCGACGTGTGGGGCGTGACGCCCGCCGACCTCGAGCCGCAGTGGGTGGCATCAGGCCTCACCCAGCCGGTCAACCGGGCCATGACGTGGTGGGGCTGCCTCGCCGAGGCGAGCGCCGCCGAGCTCGCCGAGTGGGGCGAGGCGCCGCTCCACCACCTGTCGCGCGTGCTCGATGGCTGACGTGGCCCGCCAGCCGCTGGGCCCGACGCCGTGGGTGTTCGACCCCGCGCGGTGGCCCCGCGAGGACTGCGTCGCGGCGGGCGCCGACCTCGAGCCCGGAACCCTCCTCGAGGCGTACCGGCGCGGCGCCTTCCCGATGCCGAACGACGGCGTGCTGCTGTGGTGGTCCCCGATGCAGCGCGGTGTCCTGGTGCCCGCTGACCTGCGGGTCAGCCGATCACTCGCCCGGTCCAGGCGCCGCTTCGACGTGACGATCGACGAGTCCTTCGAGGAGGTCATCGACGCGTGCGCCGACCCGTCCCGGCCCGGTGCCTGGATCGACTCGCCGATCCGCGAGGCGTACGTCCGGATGCACCGGCTCGGCTGGGCGCACTCCATCGAGACACGGGACGCCGACGGGACCCTCGTCGGAGGGCTGTACGGCCTCAGCGTGGGGCGGCTGTTCGCCGGCGAGTCGATGTTTCACCGGGCGACGGACGCCTCCAAGGTCGCGCTGATGGCGCTGGTCGAGGTGGTCGGCGACGAAGGGCTGATCGACACCCAGTGGCGTACCGACCACCTGGCGTCGCTGGGCGTGACGGAGTGGCCGCGGGACCGCTACCTGCGGACGATCGCCGCCCTCGTCGACGCCGAGCCGCCCGGGATCTGGCTCTGATAGCAGGTCGGCGGGGGGTGCTCCCGTGGGGGCGCGGTCGAATCGCCGTCGCGGGTTCATAGACTGTCGAAGCACACCCACCACTCACAAGGAGCTTTTGTGGCTATCTCACGCAACGACCTCGTCGCTGCCCTCGCTTCGAAGGCCGGCACCAGCAAGGCCGAGGCCGACGCCGTCCTCTCGTCCTTCAGCGAGATCCTGCTCGACTCCGTCAGCAATGGCGAGAAGGTCTCGATCCCCGGCATCCTGTCCGTCGAGCGCGTCCAGCGTGCCGCACGTACGGGCCGCAACCCCTCGACCGGCGAGACCATCGACATCCCCGCCGGCTTCGGCGTCAAGGTGAGCGTCGGCTCGCGCCTCAAGGCCGCCGCCAAGTAGAACCGCACCAATCGCGCAGCGCCATCGGGTCTTCCCGGTGGCGCTGTCTCGTCTCTGGGAGGATGGCGCCCATGTCCACGCGCTACCACCGTCTCGCTCGCGAGACGCCGGCGTACGCGTGGTGGCGGCTCCCGGTCGCCGGCCTGCTGACGGTGGTGCTGTGGATCGGCGCCGGGATCGTGCTGGTGGTCGTGGCGGTGATCGCGTTCGCGACCGGATCGGGCCTCGACCAGTTCGAAGCCTGGGCCGACGGGGCCGGCGAGCTCGACCTGCAGCACCTGGACTTCTTCGCCCTCGACATGCTGTCGATCATCATCGCGATGCCCGCCGTGCTGGTCGCCGTCCTGATCACCGGGCCACGACCGATCGGCTACCTCTCGTCGGTCGCTGGGCGCCTGCGGTGGAAGTGGCTGGCGCTCACGGGGGTCGTCGCGTTCGCGGTGTTCATCGCCACGATCGGCGGCGCGGTCGCCCTCGGAGAGGCAACGGACCCCACCGAGATCAGTCCCGCTGAGATCAGCACCCGGGCGCTCGTCGCGATCGGGCTGATCCTGCTGCTCGTGCCGTTCCAGGCAGCAGCCGAGGAGTACGTCTTCCGCGGCTACATCCTCCAGCTCGTGGGCTCCTGGAGCCGATTCGCGTTCATCCCGGTGGTCGTATCGGTCCCGCTGTTCGTCGCCGGCCACGCGTACGAGCTGTGGGGCCTGGTCGACGTCGGCATCTTCGGCCTCATGGCTGCCGTGGTGACGATCCGCACGGGCGGTCTCGAGGCGGCCATCGCGGCGCACACCGCCAACAACGTCGTGCTGTTCGTGCTGGACGCGCTGGGGATGTTCTCCGCCACCGACGACAGTGATGCCGGGCCGCTCGACCTCGTCCCGACCGTCGTCTCGAGCGTCGTCTTCCTCGTGCTGGTCGAGCTGCTCGCCCGTCGGAAGAACCTCCAGCGGACCCGGCCGCCCATCGCGCCCCCGCCGCCACCACAGGCGCCGATGTGGCCCCCGGTCCCGTACGCGTACTGGTGGCCGCCGGTCACCCAGGCCCCGCCGCAGCAGTGGCACCCGGCGCCCGCGCCACCCTCGTCGCACCTGGCCGGACCGCCGCCCAGCGCGTCTGCCGCCCCGGCCGTTCCCGGGCCGGACTACCCCGGTGAGCTGCCGCCGGACTGGGACTCCGGACGGCGCTAGCGGGCCACCTGCCGACCGGCCCGCTCCCAGGCGTCCATGCCGCCGTCGAGGTTGACGACGTCATGACCTTGGGCATGGAGCCACGCCGTCACCCGGGCGGACCGTCCACCCACGTGACACACCACGACCGTGTGCTTCGAGGGGTCGAGCTCGCCCACCCGCGAGGGCAGGTCGCCCATCGGGATGTGGACCGCGCCCTCGATGTGACCGGCGGCCCACTCGTGCGGTTCACGCACGTCGAGCACGACCACGTCGGACGGAATCACCTCGGGAATGCTGGCGACGTCGGTGGTCGGGATGGCGGAATCACTCATGCCTCCATAGTCCCCCGACACGTGTGATGTGCCACGAACGGGGTCTTTTCTGGGCCAGGGAGTGGCGATGGACCCCTTCGTGTAGTTACTTTGGGCTATAGATGTGTCGCTAGCCGCCACCGCGGAGGCAGCGACACCGCCGTGTCGGTCTGCAGAAAGGTGGTGTCATGAAGGCTCATGACACGATCCGTCTGCCCTTCGCGTTCTCGACGCCGGGCATCGCCCGCACCCGTCTCGCCGCCTTCCTGACGGTCAATCGAGCCTCCAACGAGGTCATCGACGATGCCCTCATCGTCATCAGCGAGATGATCGCCAACGCGGTCAGCCACGGTGTGCCCACGTCCGACGGCACGATCGAGATCTCCTGGGCGATCAACGGCACGCTCCTCGAGCTCAGCGTCTACGACGCCGGTCAGGGTGGCTCGCTCAAGCCGATCGACTTCGACGAGGACTCCCTCAGCGGCCGCGGCCTGTCGATCATCAACCGGGTCGCCGACCGCTGGTGGGTCGACATGTCGACGGGCACGCGGGTCAACGCGGAGCTGGGTCTCAGCCCGCACTGATCCCTCAGCAGCCTCGTGGGCCGAGGCCTCATGGGGTCGCCTAGAGTGACCCCTCATGGGCAAGAAGTCGCGACTCAAGAACAAGGCCGCCAAGAAGGACCGCATGCCGTTCGTGGCACGCACCTTCGAAGGGCTCCCCAACGAGGCCGACTGGATCGCGCTGCGCGAGTTCGTGCCGTCGGCGACCGCGACGGTCACGCTGGCCTCGGGCCAGTCCGTCAAGGTGTGCTCGCTCCTGCCGGGCAACGGGGCAGGCATCGTGCGGCCCGACGGCGAGATCTGGGTCGGCCTGCAGGTCGCCCACAACTTCGGTGACACGAGCCGCGACCTGGCGTACGTCGTCGAGACCGCGCTCGAGATGGAACCCGGCCAGCCCGTCCCCATGGGCGATCCCGGCGTCGGCCCCCGGCTGCAGGACCTGGTCGACCCGTCGAGCCCCTTCGAGGTCGAGGTGCACCAGGGCTTCGACTACTGGGTCGAGGGCACCGACGAGCGGCCCGAGACGGCCGAGCTGCTGGCCGAGGCCAACCAGTCGATCGCCCCGACGGTCAAGCTGGAGTCGGTCGACTCCGCGTACTGGACCGAGATGGGCTCACAGCGGTTCCTCCGTTGGGTCATGACCGAGGACGAGACGCCGCTGCTCGATGCGCTGGCACGGCTCAAGGTGCGTGGCGAGGAGACGCTCGGCGAGGGGACCAAGCTCATCGGGCACTTTCGCGTGCACGGCCGGCTCGTCCCGGTGTGGGAGTTCGACGCCGATGCCGCCGACCTGGAGAAGCCGGCGCAGGAGTTCCGCACCCGCCTCGACGCGGCGCTCGCTGACGACTCCCCACTGACCTCGGAGCAGCGCTCAGCCCGTGGCGCCCTCGTCAGCGGCCAGGTCTCGATCCGCTAGGACCGCTGCTGTCACACATCTGGGGGCTGCGTCGTCTGAGGGGTGAGCGGCGCGAGGGCGCCGCAGGACAGGAGTATCCCCATGCCTCGCATCCCCGCACTCGCTCCCCAGGACGCCGGCCCGGTCGTGAAGCTCGGGTACCGGATGGCCCGCAAGCAGCTGGGTGAGGTGCCGGAGCCGTTCGCGGTCATGGCGCACCATCGCAAGCTCTTCGTCCTCGCAGCCCGCCACGAGCTGGCCCTGCAGAAGGCCATGCACGTGGTGCCGCAGCACCTGGTCGAGCTCGCCGTCTACCGGACGGCGTGGACCGTCGGCTGCTCGTGGTGCGTCGACTTCGGCGCGATGCTGCAGCGGATGGACGGGCTGGACATCGACCGGCTCAAGGAGATCGGTGAGTTCGAGACCTCGGACAAGTTCACTGAGGACGAGCGGGAGGTCATCCGGCTCGCCGACGCCATGACGGCGACGCCGATGACCGTGACGGACGAGCAGGTCGCGTCCCTGGTCGAGAAGTACGGGCACGACGGCGTCCTGGAGCTGACCTACCAGATCTCGCACGAGAACCAGCGGGCCCGGATGAACCACGCCCTCGGCATCACCGACCAGGGCTTCAGCTCCGGAGATCAGTGCCGCGTGCCGTGGCTCACGGACGAACCGGCCAGTCAGGCAGTCTGACGCCGGAGAACTTCTCGGGGTTGGCCACGTCGTACGTCGCCCAGACCAGCCCGTCACGGACGGTGAAGCCACCGATCCGGGCCGGCGAGCTGAGCTTCTCCGTCTCGCCGGTCCAGCCGCGGCTCACGACACCGAGCTGTCCGTTGACCATGGCGGGCTGCATCGCGCCCAGGCTGTCGGGACCGTAGCGGCGCAGGAGACCGAGGTAGAAGCGCGCGACCTTGTCGGCGCCGCGGACGACCTGGGCGGCCGTGCTGGTCGTGCCGTTCGAGTCGCCGATCATGAGGGCGTCGGGGTGGAGCGTCGCCAGCACGGCGTCGAGGTCGCCGGACGCCATCGCGGCGAGGAAGCGGCCCACCGCGGCGTCGTGCTCCTCGTCGTCGACCGGAGGCGGTGGGTCGGCGACGGCCTTGCGGGCGCGCGACGCGAGCTGGCGGGCGTTGGCGGGTTCGATCGACAGCACCTCGGCGATCTCGGCGAACGGCACGCCGAAGGCGTCGTGCAGCACGAAGGCCACCCGTTGGTCGGGCGGCAGCACGTCGAGGACGACGAGCGCCGCGAGGCGGTTGTCCTCCTGCTGGACCACCGCAGCGAGAGGGTCGGCGGACCCTTCCACGGGAGTGACGACCGGCTCGGGGAGCCACTGTCCGACGTACGTCTCCCGGCGGGCAACGGCCGAGGTCAGTCGGTCGAGGCACAACCGGCTGACGACGGTCGTGAGCCAGGCCTGCAGGTTGTCGATCCCGGTCTCGGTGCGAGCCAGTCGGAGCCAGGCCTCCTGCACGGCGTCCTCGGCGTCGGCGACGCTGCCGGTGAGCCGGTAGGCCACGTGGAGGAGTCGTGGCCGCTCGGCCTCGAACGTGTCGACCAGTGTCGTCATGGGCTCAGTCGCGGTCGATCGGGCAGGACATGCAGCGAGGACCGCCGCGGCCCGAGCCGAGCTCGGAGCCGCTGATCGCGACGACCTCGATGCCGTGCTCCTCGAGGCGGGCATTGGTCTGCTCGTTGCGCTCGTACGCCACGGCGAGCCGCGGGCCGATCGCGAGCGTGTTGTTGCCGTCGTCCCACTGCTCGCGCTCGGCCGTGACCGGGTCGAGCCCCGTGTCGATCTGGTGCAGCGTGTCGATCCCCATCGCCTCGGCGGCCGCGGTGAAGAACGACTGCTCGCCGGCGACCACGAGCTCGTCGCCGCTGACGGTCACGGCATGGGCCCGCAGGTCATGGGCCATGTTGGGGTAGATCACGACGGTGTCGACGTCGACCATCGTGACGATCGTGTCGAGGTGCATCGTGGCGCGCTCCTGCGCGATCGGCACCGCGAGCACGGTGTGGGCCAGGCCGCCGGTCAGCACCTGACGCGCGAAGCGCTCGAAGCCGGCCGGGGTCGTGCGCTCGCCGACGCCGACGGCGATGACGCCGGGTGCCAGCAGCAGGACGTCGCCGCCCTCGACGTGCTCGAGGTGCGGTCCGTGCACGCGCGGCACCCCGGCGAACCGCGGGTGGTGCTCATAGATCAGCCCGGTGAGCTGGGTCTCGCGGATGCGGGCCGGCATGGCCAAACTCGTCACCGCGACATGGCGGGGCAGCCACACCGACGAGTCGCGCGTGAACAACAGGTTGGGCAGCGGCTCGATGAGGAAGTCCTCGGGAGGCAGCAGGCTCGTGACGATGCTGCGGAAGCTCGTGACCTCGTCGTTGCGCAGGCCCGCAGTCAGGGTCAGCGCCAGCTCCTCGGGCGCCAGGTCGGTCATCACCCGAGCGATGTGCCGGCGCAGCCCGTCGCCGAGACGGAGGCTCGCCGTGGTGCTCTCGATGATCGTCGCGCGCGCCTCCTCGACGGCCAGCGCCTCGACCAGCAGCTCGACGAGGTAGAGCACCTCGACGTCGCGGTCGCGCAGGGCCTGGGCGAACGCGTCGTGCTCGTCCTGCGCGCGGCCGAGCCAGGGGATGCCGTCGAACAGCAGCTGGTCGTTGTTGCGGGGGGTCAGCCGACCCAGCTCAGGACCGGGCCGGTGCAGCATGACCGTACGCAGGCGACCGACTTCGCTGTCCGCTCCGAGATCCATGGAGTCACCCTAGGCCACCACATGGCGCCGCTGCGGGGCGAGAGTCGCGATTTCGCTGCGGTTCGGGAAAGGCTGTTCTAGTGTCGGTCTCACGAGGGAACACACCAACCGGAGACTCCCATGCGCATCCTCCCCGTCCGCCCCCTTCGTCAGGCGTCGGCGGCGCTCCTCGCCGCCGTGTGCCTCGTCGGCGTCTCGCCCTCCAGCGCCAAGGCCGCCGACCCCGGCCCGACCGGCATCGACCTCGGCAGCCTCCTCTGCCGGCTCGCCCTCGGCTCGATGGTCAACACGTCGCCACCGGCGATCACCGGCACCGCCAAGGTCGCCTCGACGCTGACGGCGAGCCCCGGCACGTGGTCGCCGACGGGTGCGACGTTCACCTATCAGTGGCTGGCCGACGGGGCACCGGTCACCGCCGCCACGACCTCGACGACGTACGTGGTCCCGGGTGGCGCGGTCGGCAAGAAGATCTCGGTCAAGGTGACTGCCGCCAAGTGCATGACCGCCTCGGCCAGCGCCACAAGTCCGCAGACCGCGGCCGTGCCGGCCCCGACCGCACTCGGCCACGCCGTCCCCACCATCACCGGCACTCCGAAGGTCGGCGAGACCTTGACCGCCAACGAGGGCACGTGGACGCCGGACGGGGTGGCGTTCACCTACCAGTGGCGCGCTGAAGGTGCCCCCATCAGCGGCGCGACGGCCAGGACCTACGCGCCAACCGCTGCGGACGTCGGCAAGCGGATCCAGGTGACCGTCACCGGCAGCAAGCCGGGCTGGCTCACCACGTTCGCCACGAGCGCGGCCACCGCGGCGGTCGTCCCGGCGGCGGCGCAGCCGGTCGTGAACTCCGTGGCGCCGACCCTGAGCGGCACGCCCAAGGTCGGGCAGACGATGACCGTCAACCCCGGCACCTGGTCGCCGGCCGGCGTGACGTTCACCTATCAGTGGCTGGTCGACGGCGTCCCCGTCGCCGGCGCGACGTCGTCGACGTTCGCCCCCGGCTCGTCACGTGTGGGCAAGAAGCTCTCCGTCGCGGTGACCGGCGCCAAGGCCGGCTACACCTCCGTGACCGTCACGACCGCCGAGTCCGCACCCGTCGAGCAGATCCCCGCCCTCGGCTACGCCGTCCCGACGATCACCGGTACACCCAAGGTGGGCGAGACGTTGACGGCCAACGAGGGCACGTGGACGCCCGACGGCGTGACGTTCACCTACCAGTGGTTCGCCGAGGGCGTCGCGGTCACCGGAGCGACGGCCAAGACGTACGTCCTGACGGCCGCCGAGGTCGGCAAGCGGATGCAGGTGCGGGTGACCGGATCGAAGCCCGGCTACCTCAACACCTTCGCGACCAGCACACCGACGGTGAAAGTCGTGGCAGCGGGCTGACGCCGCGGATTCTGTGTCGAGAGACGCACCCGATTGTGTAACGGTGCGACCCCTCGCGGGCATACGCTCGTACGTGTGGATTGGAACGACTACGACGCTGCGCTCTTCGACCTCGACGGTGTGATCACGCCGACGGCCGAGGTGCACATGCGCGCCTGGGCCCAGATGTTCGGTGACTTCCTGCGCGAGCGGGGGATCGCGGAGCCGTACACCGATGACGACTACTACACGTACGTCGACGGCAAGCCCCGCTATGAGGGCGTCCGGTCGTTCCTGGCGAGCCGGGGCATCGAGCTCCCCGCGGGCGATCCGACCGACGCCCCGTCGTCGGTGACCGTCGCCGGACTCGGCAACCGCAAGAACGCCGACTTCGAGCAGATCCTCCAGACCGACGGCGTCGTGCCCTACCCTGGCTCGGTCCAGCTCGTCGACGCGCTGGTCGAGCGCGGCACCAAGATGGCGGTCGTCTCGAGCTCGCGCAACGCCCCCGCGGTGCTGCGCGCAGCCGGCATGATCGACTTCTTCCCCGTCATCGTCGACGGCAAGGTGGCGGCCGAGCGCGGCCTCGCCGGGAAGCCGCAGCCCGACACGTTCCTCGACGCCGCCGAGCAGCTCGGTGTGTCCAAGGACCGGGCCGTGGTGTTCGAGGACGCCCTGTCCGGCGTCGCCGCCGGTCGCGCGGGCGACTTCGGCCTCGTGATCGGCGTCGACCGTGGGGCCGGCCCCGACAAGCTCCTGGCCAGCGGCGCCGACGTCGTCGTCAGCGACCTGGACGAGCTGCTGCCATGACCGGGCCGTCGCACGTCGCGCCGCACATCCACGACTTCCTGGACCGGTCGCGCTATCCCGTCGACGAGTGGTCGCTCGTCGAGACCCACGTCGACAGCCACGATCTCGGCACGACAGAGACGTTGTTCTCCGTCGGCAACGGCTACCTCGGACTGCGGGGCAACGTCGACGAGGGCCGCGACTCGTACTCGCACGGCACCTACATCAACGGCTTCCACGAGACGTGGCCGATCCAGCACGCCGAGGAGGCGTTCGGCTTCGCGCGCGTGGGTCAGACGATCGTCAACGCGCCCGACGCCAAGGTCATCCGGCTCTACGTCGACGACGAGCCGCTGCTCCTGCAGATCGCCGACCTCATGGAGTACGAGCGCCGCATCGACTTCCGGGCCGGCGTGATGTCGCGCGAGATCCTGTGGCGCACGCCCGGCGGCAAGCGGGTGCAGATCCGGTCACGGCGCATGGTCTCGTTCACGCAGAAGCACCTCGCGGTCATGACGTTCGAGGTCACGATGCTCGACGACTACGCACCCGTGGCGATCTCGTCGCAGATCCTCAACCGGCAAGACGGCGAGGACGAGTACCACGTCCGCGACAAGGCGATGGGCGAAGGCGTCGACCCGCGCAAAGCCAGCAGCATGCGGCACCGCGTCCTGATCCCGCAGAGCAACTCCGGCACCGCCGCCGACGGTCGCGTGGGGCTGGGCTACCAGTGCACCGAGAGCGGCATGACGATCGCGGTCGCCGCGGACCACCAGCTCGAGACCGCCAACACCTACACCCAGCGGGTGCAGACCGGCGACGACCTGGCCAAGGTGACCTATCGCATCGACGCCGAGCCGGGTCAGCCGATCACGTTGACCAAGATGGTCAGCTATCACACGTCGCGCGGCGTGCCGTCCCGCGAGCTCCTGGACCGCTGCAACCGTACGCTCGACCGCTCACGCGACGAGGGGCTCGACCAGCAGCTGGCCGACCAGCGTCAGTGGCTCGACGACTTCTGGGAGCGGTCGGACGTCGAGATCCCGGGACAGCCGGCCGTGCAGCAGGCGGTGCGCTGGAACCTCTTCCAGCTCGCGCAGGCGTCGGCCCGCGCCGAGGGCACGGGCATCCCCGCCAAGGGCGTCACCGGCTCGGGCTACGGCGGTCACTACTTCTGGGACACCGAGGTCTACGTCCTGCCCTTCCTCACCTACACGACGCCGCGGGCCGCGCGCAACGCGCTGCGGTTCCGCTACACGCTGCTCGACGCGGCCCGCAGCCGGGCCAAGCAGCTGGCGCAGCACGGTGCCCTGTTCCCCTGGCGAACGATCAACGGTGAGGAGGCGTCGGCCTACTACGCCGCCGGCACCGCGCAGTACCACATCGACGCCGACATCTCGTACGCCCTGAGCCAGTACCTCGCGGCGACCGGCGACATCGACTTCCTGACCCGCGAGGGCATCGACGTGCTCGTCGAGACCGCCCGCATGTGGGTCGACCTCGGCTTCTGGCGCAACGAGGAGGACGGGACGTTCCACATCCATGGCGTGACCGGTCCGGACGAGTACACGACGGTCGTCAACGACAACCTCTTCACCAACGTCATGGCCCGCTTCAACCTGCGCCGGGCCGCCGAGGCCGTGCGTGAGCTCGCGATCCGCGACGGCATCGAGTACGACCGCGTGGTCGCACGGCTCGAGCTCGACGAGCGGGAGGTCGCCGCCTGGGAGCGCGCTGCGGCCGACATGGCGATCCCCTACGACGAGCACATGGGCGTGCACCCGCAGGACCAGCACTTCCTCGAGCGCGAGGTGTGGGACCTCGCCAACACGCCCATGGACAAGCGGCCCCTGCTGCTGCACTACCACCCGCTGGTGATCTACCGGTTCCAGGTGCTCAAGCAGGCCGACGTGGTGCTCGCGCTCTTCCTGCAGGGCGACCAGTTCGATCCCGAGCAGAAGCGCGCCGACTTCGAGTACTACGACCCGATCACGACGGGCGACTCGACGCTGTCGGCGGTCGTGCAGTCGATCATCGCGGCCGAGGTCGGCTACCACGATCTCGCGCTGCGCTACTTCCTGTCGGCGCTGTTCGTCGACCTGGCCGACCGGCACCACAACACCTCCGACGGCGTCCACGTGGCGTCGACCGGCGGCGTGTGGGGCGCGCTGGTCAACGGCTTCGGCGGCTTCCGCGACTACCAGGGCGTGTTCACGCTCGACCCGCGCCTGCCGGAGTCGTGGGAGTCACTGACCTTCCGTGTGACGCTTCGCGGGACCCGCGTACGCGTGACGGTGCTGCCCGACAGCGTCGAGCTCAGCGTCGAGGAGGGCAAGGAAGCGACCCTCGTGGTCCGCGGCCGCGAGGTGACCGTGCTGCCCGGCGACCCGGTGACCGTGCCGATCGAGGGCCAGGGGCCGCGCATCGAGGGCGAGCCGCCCCCGGTGCCCGGACGCCGGCGCTCGGACGGCACGATCATCGCGGCGATCGTCCCCGGGAGCTGACCCGCACGACGCCGTCGGTGTCTGGTCCTTTCGAGTCATAAATCGGTCGTTCGAACGTCTCAAGCACGGGAAAGACCTACTCTGAAAACGGAGTCGAGACGTATCGAGAGGCAGTGCAGTGATCACCGTCATGTGGAAGACCGCGGAGGGCGAGACCGGTGAGGTCACGCTCGACGGCGACGCGAAATGGACCTTCGGACGCACTGGCGGCGCCGAGGACCTGACCGTGGCGGTCGACAACCCGGCCGTCAGCCGTACGGCCCTGGTGATCCGCGACGCCGGGCCGGGCCCGGTCGTGTTCCGCGGCCAGACCGACAACGGCGCCAAGGTCGCGCTGGTCAGCGTCATCGGCTCGATCACCTGGCTCGACGAGGGCACCGCCGGCAACCTGACGGCTGAGGAGAACCGGGTCGAGTTCTCGATCAACGACGAGGTCCTGGTCACGGTCGACATCGAGTTCGAGCAGCGCGGCAGCGTCGTCGAGCGGCAGCGCGCCTCCGACTCCTGAGGCACGTCGCGGTCGCCGATCGGTAGGGTCGACCGCATGTCGTTCGTCTCCGGTCTGCCCAAGGCAGAGCTTCACGTCCACCACGTCGGTTCGGCCTCGATGCGCACGGTCGCCGAGCTGGCCGAGCGCCACGCCGGGAGCACCACGGTGCCGACCGATCCTGAGGCGCTCGGCGAGTTCTTCACGTTCACCGACTTCGCGCACTTCGTCGAGGTCTACCTCTCGGTCGTCGACCTGCTGCGCACGCCCGAAGATCTCTGGACCCTGACCTATGACGTCGCCCGTGACCTGTCTGAGCAGAACGTCAGGTATGTCGAGCTGACCTGCACGCCGTACACCTCGATCGCTGTCGGCATCAGTGCCGAGGCCTACTGCGAGGCGCTCGAGGACGCGCGTCGTCGGGCCGAGGCGGACTTCGGGCTGACGATGCGGTGGTGCTTCGACATCCCCGGGGAGTCCGGCGTGCCGTCAGCCGACATCACGCTCGACACGGCGCTGCGGCTGCAGCCCGCCGGGCTCGTGAGCTTCGGTCTCGGCGGCCCGGAGATCGGTGTCCCGCGGCCGCAGTTCGCCCCCCACTTCCAGCAGGCGATCGCGGCCGGCCTGCACAGCGTCCCGCACGCCGGTGAGTCGACCGGACCCGAGACGATCTGGGACGCGATCAACCATCTCGGCGCCGAGCGCATCGGCCACGGCATCGCCGCCGCCCAGGACCCGGCGCTCATGACCCACCTCGCCGATCACGGCATCACGCTCGAGGTGTGCCCGACGTCGAACGTCCGCACGCGCTCCGTGCCGTCGCTCGAGGAGCACCCGCTGCCGACCCTCGTCGCCGCGGGCGTACCGGTCACGATCAACTCCGACGACCCGCCGATGTTCTCCACGACCCTCAACCATGAGTACGAGGTCGCGGCCCAGCTCCTGGGTCTCGACGACCAGGGCATCGCGGACCTCGCCCGTGCGTCGGTGCGGGCATCGTTCGCCGACGACTCCACCAAGGCGAGCATCCTCGCGGAGATCGACGGCTACGCCACCTCCGCCTGACGCGGCCAGGTCACCGCTCCTTCGTGCGAGGGCTTGACGCTTCCATCGCCACGTGGTTATCTATAACCATCAAGTTACATAAAGGAATGGTTATCGAATGAGTGACGAGCAGCTCGACCTCGTGTTCGGTGCGTTGGCCGACCGCACGCGCCGCGCCATCCTGGCCCGGCTCGCGCGGGAGGACGCCAACGTCGGCGACCTCACGGCACTGTTCACGATGTCACAGCCGGCCATCTCCAAGCACCTCAAGGTGCTCGAGCAGGCCGGACTGATCTCGCGCAACCGGCAGGGGACCATGCGCCTCAGCCATCTCGAGGCAGGGCCCCTCAAGCAGGCCACCGGATGGTTGGCCGACTACCGGGAGTACTGGACCGAGAGCTATGCGCGACTCGACGAGCTGCTCGACTCGCTGGACTGACCACACACCCAGAGGAGAAGCATCATGAACGCCACCAAGGAAACGACGATCGAGACCCCCGGCACCCACGCCATCACGATCAGCCGCGACTTCGATGCTCCGGTCGACAAGGTCTTCCGGGCGATGACCGAGCCCGAGCTCATCGCGCGTTGGATGGGGCCGAAGTACCTGACCAACGTCGAGATCGTGAACGACGCGCACCACGGCGGGACGTGGAAGCTCGTCCAGCGCGATCCCGACGGCAACGAGTACGCCTTCAGGGGCGTCTTCCACGGGGAGCAGACCCCCGAGCTGTCGATGCGGACGTTCGAGTGGCTCGGCATGCCCGGCCACGTCTCGTTCGAGACGCTGCGGCTCGAGGACCTCGGTGACGGTCGTACCCGCTCGGTCGGCGTCTCGGTCTTCACCACGACCGAGGACCGCGACGGCATGGCCGCCAACATGGAGCAGGGCGTCCTCGACGGCTACGAGCGCCTCGACGAGATCCTCGAGTCGCTGTGACGGAGCTCTGAGTCAGATCGCGGTGGCCGGCGCCGGGGCCAGGGGCACACGGACGAGCAGCACGCCGGGCTGGACCTCGGCGGTGATCTCCTGGCCCTCGCCGACCGGGTCGCCGTCGAGCTGCATCGGCATCTTCTTCTCGGCCTTGATGTGGACCTTGTGGCCGGTGAGGCGGTCGAGCCGCTCGTTCGTACGCTTCTGGCGCCCGACGACCCGCACGATGATCGCGAGCCAGCCGATGAATCGCTTGGGCGCCAGCACCACGACGTCGAGCCTGCCGTCGTCGATCTGCGCGTCGGGCAGCAACGGGATGCCGCCCTGGAGGAAGCCGACGTTGCCGACGACGACCGTACGGGCACGGAACTTCTTGAACTCGCCGTCGTCCACGGCGATCTGCACCTTCATGGCCGGGAAGCGGGCGGCCTTGACGCCGCTGACGAAGTAGGCGAGCCAGCCGACCTTGCTCTTGAGCTGGTCGTTGACGCCGGTCATGATCGCCGCGTCCATGCCGAGGCCGGCCATGACGAGGAACGTCGTGTTGGTGCCGGAGTCGGTCGTGAGCGTGGAGAGGTCGATCGCGCGGTCCTGACCGCCGAACACGACATCGAGGGCGTCACGGGTGTTGAGCGGGATCGACAGGTTGCGGGCCAGGAGGTTGCCGGTGCCATGGGGCAGGATGCCGACCGCGACGCCGGTGCGGGCGACCTCCTCGCAGACCGCTCGCACGGTGCCGTCGCCGCCGGCCGCGACGATGAGGTCGACGTCGGCCCGCAGCGCCGCACTGGCCTGCCCGTGGCCGGGATCCTCGACCGTGGTCTCGAACCACATCGGCTCGTTCCACCCGTCGCGCTGGGCGACGAGGCGGACGCGCTCCTTGAACGCCTCGACGTCGGCGATCTTGGAGGGGTTGAGCACAACGGCAGCCCGCTTGCGCCCGCTGCCGGTGATGGCCGCCAGCTCGTGGGGCACACGGGTCGCGTCGGCGACGAGGAGGATCCACAGGCCGAGGGCGACTGCCGTGCCGAAGCTGAGGCCGGCGACGACGTCGCTGAGGTAGTGCACGCCGAGGAAGATGCGGTCGGCACCGACCGCCAGGCCCATGAGCGCCAGGAGCGTGATGATGATCCGGCGCTTCCAGCCGCGTCCGGTCAGCACGATCGTCAGGAGGATCGCGACCGTGAACAGCATCCCCGACCCTGACGAGTGCCCGCTCGGGAAGGAGTAGCCGCCGATCTCGTGCAGCGGCTTCTCGAAGACCGGGCGCTCCCGCTCGTACGCGAGCTTGATGAGCGCATTGCCGCCGATCGCGACGACACCGCTCAGGACGATCCAGATCGCCACCCGGCGCTCGTGCCGCCAGAGGGAGTACGCCGCGAGGAGGGCCAGCACGATTCCGGCACCGGCGTTGCTGAAGACCAACGCGACTACGTCGAGCACGTCGACGAAACCGTTGTTGCCGGAGCTGAAGTCGTACGCCTCCTGGGCGACGTCACGGTCGAGGTCGAGGATCGCGTCGGTTCCCGCGCCGATGCAGATCGCCAGGATCAAGAACAGCGTCGTCGGCACGGCGAGCGCCCACAGGAGGATGGACCGGCGCGCAGGCGCGGCACGGCGCAGATCGAACGACAAGCTTCCTCCTCAGGGGTCGACCCAGCCTAATGGACTGCTTGGGGGTCGGCAGCCGGGCGATAGGCTGAGGCAGTGATCGACGCCCGAATCCTGCGAGAAGACCCCGACGCCGTACGCGCTGCCCAAAGGCGTCGAGGCGAGTCCACCGACCTGGTCGACGAGCTGATCAATGCCGACGAGCGGCGCCGGTCGACGATCTCGGCGTTCGAGGCCGTGCGGGGCGAGCAGAAGGGCCTCGGCAAGCTCATCCCCAAGGCGCAGGGCGACGAGAAGCAGGAGCTCCTGGCCCGGGCCAAGGAGCTGAGCCAGCAGGTCAAGGACGCCGAGGCCGCGCAGGTCGAGGCGGCCGAGACGTACGACCGGCTCATCAAGGCCCTGCCCAACCTCGCCTCGCCGGATGCGCCCGAGGGCGGCGAGGACGACTTCGTCGTGCTCGACACCGTCGGCACGCCTCGCGACTTCGCCGCCGAGGGCTTCGAGCCACGCGACCACCTCGAGCTGGGCCAGCTGCTGGGCGCCATCGACACCGAGCGCGGCGCCAAGGTCAGCGGCTCCCGGTTCTACTTCCTCACCGGCGTCGGTGCCCAGCTCGAGCTCGCTCTGACGCAGCTCGCGATGAGCAAGGCCGCCGAGTGGGGCTTCACCCCGATGATCCCGCCGGCGCTGGTCAACGAGCGCGCGATGGAGGGCACCGGGTTCCTCGGCCAGGCGGCCGACGACGTCTACCACCTCGAGAAGGATGGCCTCTACCTCGTCGGCACGTCCGAGGTGCCGATGGCGGCCTACCACTCCGACGAGATCCTCGAGGCCGGCTCGCTGCCGCGACGCTATGCCGCGTTCAGCCCCTGCTACCGGCGCGAGGCCGGCTCGTACGGCAAGGACACGCGCGGCATCTTCCGCGTGCATTGGTTCGACAAGGTCGAGATGTTCGTCTACACGACGCTCGAGGAGTCCTACGCCGAGCACGAGCGCATCCTCGGGTGGGAGCGCGCCTGGCTCGACGCGCTCGAGCTGCCCTACCGCGTCATCGACGTGGCGTCCGGCGACCTCGGGCTCTCGGCGATCCGCAAGTTCGACTGCGAGGCGTGGATCCCGACGCAGGGCAAGTACCGCGAGGTCTCGTCGGCGTCCAACTGCACCGAGTTCCAGGCGCGACGCCTCGACATCCGGGTCCGCGGCGAGGAGCGCACCGTGCCGGCGGCGACCCTCAACGGCACGCTCTGCGCCATGACGCGCACGATCATCGCGCTGCTCGAGAACGGTCAGCAGGAGGACGGATCCGTACGACTTCCCGCGGCGCTGCACCCGCTGCTCGGCGAGGTCCTGAGGCCTCTGCAGTGACCTGGCGTCCTCGGCTCGTCGCGCTCGACGTCGACGGCACGATCGTCGACGGCGACAACGTCATGACCGACGCCGTACGCTCGGCGGTCCACGCCGTGCGCGACGCCGGCATCGAGACCGTCATCGCTACCGGTCGAGGGGTGCCCGGGGTCATGGACGCGGTCGACAACCTGCGGTTCACCGAGGGCTACGGGGTCGCGAGCAACGGCGCCGTCACGTTCCGCTACGACCCCGAGGTCGAGCTGATCGACGTCGTGACGTTCGATGCCAGCGAGGCGGTGCGCCGGGTGCTCGAGCACATGCCGGAGGCGCTCGTCGCGGTCGAGGAGGTCGGGGTGGGCTTCCGGCTCAACAAGCCGTTCCCCGACAACGAGATCTCCGGCCAGTTCGTGGTCGAGGACGTCGAGTCGCTGATCGCCGAGCCCGTGGCCCGCGTCGTGATCCGGTCGGCCGAGCACAGCCGCGACGAGTTCACCGCGATCGTCAGGGACCTCGGCCTGACCGGCACCAACTACTACATCGGCTACTCGGCGTGGCTCGACCTCGCACCCGAGGGGGTGTCCAAGGCGTCCGGGCTGGAGCTCCTCTGCGGCAAGCTCGGCATCGACCGTACCGAGGTGCTGGCCGTCGGCGACGGCAACAACGACCTGGAGATGATCGAGTGGGCCGGCCGAGGCGTCGCGATGGGTCAGGCGCCTGACGACGTCAAGGCCGTGGCGGACGCCGTGACCGGCACGATCGACGAGGACGGCCTCGCCACCGAGCTCCTCCGCCACCTCTAGCCGCGCAGGAAGCTGAGCCGCACCTCGCGGTCGGGGTTGTCGACGTTGGTGTCGACGAGGCACACCGACTGCCACGTGCCGAGCTGGAGCCGCCCGCCCAGGACCGGCACGGTCATCGATGGCGCGAGGAAGGCCGGCACGACGTGATCGCGCCCGTGTCCGGGCGTGCCGTGCTGGTGCACCCAGCGGTCGTCTCGCGGCAGCAGGTCGTCGAGCGCCGTCAGCAGGTCGTCGTCGCTGCCGGAGCCGGTCTCGATGATGGCCACTCCCGCCGTGGCGTGCGGGACGAACACGTGCAGCAACCCGTCCTGCTCGTCGCGGACGAACGCCGCGCACTCCGACGTCAGGTCGTGGACGACGGAGCGCCCACCGGCGCGTACGGGAAACGTCTCACTGCGCATGTGACGATCCTGCCAAACCACCGGGCGTGGCGGGCTGTCAGGCGGTCCGGCTGGACTCCAGCTCGTCGAACACGTCGAGGACGTCGGCCACGCTGGGCCGCGCCGGGGCCGATGCGGGCGACAGCGCGTCGTCACGCTTTCGCTCGCGAGCACGGCGCAGGTGCCGCTTGATCGTCGAGGTCGAGCAGCCGAGCCGATCCGCGAGCTGGTGGCACGTGTCCTTGGGGTACGCCTGGCGCGCCGTCATGACGGCCTCGTGGCTCACGGGCCCGCCACCGACGCGTGCCGCACCGTACGCAACGGTCGTCGGCTCGTGGATCTCGATGCCGAGCCGGCGACGGATCGCGAGCCGGTCGCTCTCGGTCGTGCACGCGACGAATCCCGAGACGTCCATCTCGACGACCGCGCGATAGAGGCACTCCACCATCAGGGGGCAGCCGGCGCACTGGCGGTGAGCGGCGGCCTGCTTGGTGGTGAGTCGCTCCCAGTCGGCAGCGCTGAGGTCGGTCCGTGCCGGCGGCGAGTGCAACAGGTCGTCAAGGTAGACGTCCGGCTCGTACGCGCACGGTGGTGTCGTCGTCTCATCAACGATGGTCATGGGCTCCCTCTTCCCAATGAGCCGAGACGGCGACACTCCTGCGCCGTGCTCAGCTCACATCATGACCATTCTAGAGATACATGCCCCCTGAACCACCGTTTTCGGCGGACGTATCCGAATCTTCACCTTTGGTGTCGTTTGGACCCGGTAGAGCCAGCCGCATGTTCTGGAACTGCGCCTGGGCCTGGACCTGCTGTGCGTAGAGCGCGGCCTGGATGCCGTGGAAGAGCCCTTCGAGCCAGCCCACGAGCTGCGCCTGCGCGATGCGGAGCTCGCCCTCGCTGGGGGTCTCCTGGTCGAACGGGAGACTCAGGCGCTCGAGCTCGTCGACCAGCTCGGGGGCCAGCCCGTCCTCGAGCTCCTTGATCGACTGGAGGTGGATGTCGCGCAGACGTACGCGGCTGGCCTCGTCGAGCGGAGCAGCCTTGACCTCGTCGAGGAGCTGCCGGATCATCCCGCCGATCCGCATGACCTTGGCGGGCTGCTCGACGAGATCGCCGAGTGACGTGGCGGACGGGGACGGCGCGGGGACGGCGGTGCCGTCGGGGCCGATGATCTCGGGTCGCTGCTCAGTCATCTGCCCAGCCTAGCCAGCGTGCCCCGCCGCTGCTCCGCGACGCCGGGGACCGGTCAAGGCGTGAGCAGCACCTTGCCGATGTGGCTCGACTCCTCGAGCACCTGGTGCGCCTGTCGTACGTCGTCGAGGGCGTAGGTCGCGTGAATGATCGGGCGGACCGTGCCGTCGGTGATCAAGGGCCACACCTGCGCGACCATCGCGCGGACGATCGCGGCCTTCTCGGCCGAGGGCCGCGCCCGCAGCGTCGTCGCCATGACGGCGGCACGCTTGGACATCAGCGCCCCGAGGTTGAGCTCGGCCTTGACGCCACCCTGCATCCCGATCACGACGAGGCGACCTGCGGTGGACAGCACCGAGACGTTGGCGCCGAGATACTTCGCGCCGATGATGTCGAGGATCACGTCGGCGGTCACGTCCATCGACTTCATCTCGGCGGCGAAGTCGTGCTGCTGGTAGTCGATCACCACGTCGGCGCCCAGCTCGCGGCAGAACTCGGCCTTCTCGGGCGAGCCGACCGTCGTGATGACGCGAGCCCCGAACGCCTTGCCCAGCTGGATCGCCATCGTGCCGATGCCGCTGCCGCCGCCGTGGACGAGCAGGGTCTCGCCGTGCTGGAGCTTGCCCATCATGAAGACGTTGGACCAGACGGTCGCGGCGACCTCCATCAGGCCGCCGGCTTCGACCAGCGAGATGCCAAGGGGCACCGTGGCGACCTGGCCGGCCGGCACCACGACGTACTCGGCATAGCCTCCGCCGGCCAGCAGCGCGCACACGTGGGTGCCCGGCGGCAGGTCCGTGACGCCGTCACCGACCGCGACGATGTCACCCGAACACTCGAGGCCCAGGACATCGGTCACGCCGGGCGGGGGCGGGTAGAGCCCTTGACGCTGCAGCAGGTCGGAGCGGTTGAGGCCGGCCCCGGCCACGCGGATGAGGACCTCGCCGGGACCCGGCTCGGGCTGGGGGCGGTCGACGACCTGGAGGGCTTCGAGGCCTCCGGGTTCGGGAGCGATGACGGCGCGCATGCCCGCAGGCTAGCGGCCCTTCCCCACGTTCACCCAGCCACGCCCTAGCATTTCCAGCATGGGTCGGGTCGACGTGCGCTTCGCTTCTGGTCCGGTGTGGTGCGCCGGCTGGTGGTACGAGCCTGAGAACGCCGAGACCCCGGGACCCGTCGTCATCATGGCTCACGGGCTGGGCGGCGTGAAGGAGATGCGCCTCGACGCGTATGCCGAGCGGTTCGTCGCCGAGGGCTACCGCGTCCTGGTGTTCGACTACCGCCACTTCGGCGCCAGCGACGGCGAGCCGCGAGAGCTGCTCGACATCCACCGGCAGCTGGACGACTGGGCCGCCGCGCTGCATCACGTACGGTCGCTGCCCCAGGTCGATCGGCGGCGCATCGTCTTGTGGGGCACGTCGTTCGGTGGCGGCCACGTCATCGAGGCGGCGAGCCGTGACGGCGACGTGGCGGCGATCATCTCGCAGTGCCCGTTCACCGACGGGTTCGCGTCGGTGCGGGCGGTCGGCCTCCGAAGCCTGGTGAAGCTGACGGTCCTGGGCATACGCGATGCGCTGCGCGGCCTGCGGGGCAAGCCGCCCGTGCTGGTCGGGCTCGCCGGAGGGCGGGGAGACGCGGCCCTGATGACCGCGCCGGACGTGCGGCCCGGGCTCGACGCACTGATGCCGCCCGGTCCTCGCCCACCGGAACGCGTGGCGGCTCGCGTGGGTCTGCGGATCCCGTTCTACTACCCCGGCCGCGCCGCCGCGTCGCTGGAGTGTCCCGCGCTGTTCTGCGTCGCGATGAAGGACAGCGTCGCCCCGTCCCGCTCGACGATCTGGCACGTCCGCAAGGCCCGGCAGGGTCGGATCAAGCGCTATCGCACGGGGCACTTCGACCTCTACGTCGAGCCGTGGTTCGACGAGGTGGTCGCCGACCAGGTCGAGTTCCTCCGTGAGGCCGTGCCCGTCCAGCAGTCCTGACCCCGGCGAGCACCGGGTTCTGGTGCCACCTGAGAGGATGAAGGCTATGCGCGTTGCACTGGTCCAGCTCGTCTCGGCGACGGACTCGGAGGCGAATCGCCAAGACATCCGGTCTCGAACTGCAGCGCTGGAGGCTGCCGACGAGCTCGACCTGGTGGTGCTGCCTGAGGGGGCGATGCACGACTTCGGCCCCGCCGATCACGACCTCACCGCCGTGGCCGAGCCGCTGGACGGCCCGTTCGTCGCGATGCTCGGCGAGGAGGCCCGGCGGCTCGGCGCGACGATCGTGGCGGGCATGTTCGAGCGTACGGACGGGCTGCCGTTCAACACCCTCGTCGTGGTCGGGCCCGATGGCAGCCTCCGTCAGACGTACCGGAAGATCCACCTCTACGACTCGTTCGGCTACAAGGAGTCCGACCGGCTCCGCGCGGGCGACCTCGAGCCGGTCGTGCTCGACATCGCGGGCACGCCGGTGGGACTCATGACCTGCTACGACCTGAGGTTCCCCGAGCACGCCCGCGCCCTCGTCGATGCGGGTGCGGAGGCGATCGTCGTCCCGGCAGCCTGGGTGGCCGGGGACCACAAGCTCGACCACTGGCGCACGCTCCTGGCCGCGCGGGCGATCGAGAACACCGTGCACGTCCTGGCCGCCGCGCAGGGTGGCGACCGCTACACCGGTCATTCCTTGGTTGTCGATCCGTGGGGCTCTATCGTGGGCGAGGCGGATTCGACCCCCGAGATCATCCGCGCCACCCTCGAACCCGAGGCCGTGGCCCGTGCGCGGGAGATCAACCCGTCGCTGGCCAACCGAAGGATCCGTACCAGCTCATGAGCCGTGCCCCCAAGGGTGGACGCCGTCGCCTCGACGCCTCCGTGCCCCCGGAGTACGACCTCCCGACCCGCGAGCCGCGCCTCGAGTCGCCTCGTGCCGCCCGGTTCGTCATGGTGCTGGTGTTCGTCGCCTGGCTCGCCGGAACTGCGGGGTCCGCGACGTCGATCATCGCGCTCGACACCCCAGGCTGGATCGAGCGGCCCGCCGCCGCGCTGCTGATGGTCGTCTTCGCGGTGGGTCTGACCCATCGAGGCGGCGGTCACATGCGGCTGTGGCTCCCGATGACAGCGGTCCTCGGTGTTGCGGCCGTCGTGGTCGAAACCAACCTCCTGCTCGCGTCGGCGGCCGCGGTCACCGCGGTGCTTGCGTCGGTGTGGGCCGTCCTGGTCACCAGGCCCGTCCCGACCGTGGCCGGCGCGCTGCGCGAGTACGCACTTGCCCTGCTGGTCGCGCTGAGCGGCACCCTCGCCGTCGCGGCCTGGAACGCCCCTGTCAACTACCAGCGGTTCAACCTCATCGTCCTCACGCTGTCGCTGGGACTCGCCATCACCCTCGTGTGGAACCTCGGAGCCGGCCTCCACGGTCTCGGCCGGCAGAACCTGGGCATCCTGCTGGGCGTGGCCGCCCTCGTGATGCTGGTGATCGCCTACAGCAGCTTCGTCCGTACGCATGGGTCGCAGTCGCTCGTCCAGGCGTTCAGCGATCTGGTGATGTGGACCCGCCAGACGTTCCACGGTGTGCCGCGACCCATCGAGGTGCTCATCGGGTTCCCCGCGTTGATCGTCGGCGTCGCGTTGCGCTCCAAGCGACGCGAGGGCTGGTGGATCCTGGTCTTCGCAGTGATCGGCACGGCCGTCCTGACGACCTCGCTGGTGTCGCCCGGCGCGTACCCGAAGTACATCGGGCTCTCCACCCTCTACTCGGCCGTGCTCGGCCTTGCGGTGGGTCTGGTGCTGCGGCGCCAGGTCCTCAAGGAACCGTCCTCGCGGGCAGCGCGAGCCATCGCGCCGGTCGTCCGTGTCGAACCTCCTCGCTTCGCCGCCTTGAAGTAGTGCGATAATCGACGCGGCGCAGCGCCCTTGGCGTTGCCACCCAGGAGGGGTGCCGGAGCGGCCGATCGGAAGCGCCTTGAAAGCGCTCGCTGGCAGCGATGTCAGCCGCGGGTTCGAATCCCGCCCCCTCTGCTTGACGAACTATCGACTCGACCGCAGATTCGTGCTGCTCGCCGTCGGCATCAACGTGGTCGCCGCTGGTGTTGCTGCCGCACTCGCGTTTTTCCTGTCCTCCGTCGCAGCCCTTGCCTGGGTCTTCGGGGTGCTCGCCGTGGTGCTGCTGCTCAATGCCCTGCGGGTCTTCGCCCTGCCGCCGCTCGTGGCCCGGACCGACCCGGGCGGCGTGCGCCTCGGCGGCCCGCTCACGGTCAAGCCCATCCGTGTGGCGTGGCTCGACATCGAGGACGTCAGCACCGCCGACGGACGACTGTACGTCGACCGTGGCGGCGAGGCTGTCATCGCGTTCCCGCTGGCGTACGTCGGCAGTCGGGCGCCCGCCCTGATGCGGGACGTCTACGAGAGGCTCAACGCCGCCAACGGCTACCAGCGCTTCGACCCGACTACTTGACGGTGACGCCCTTGGACCTGCTGGTCTTCTTGGTCGTCGAGTTGCCGTGGTAGTTGGCCCGACACGTCATCCGTGTGCTGTACGACGTCGAGAGCGTCGCGGAGGCCTTCTCGGACCTCAGCGTCACGGTCTTCGCAGCGAAGATCGCCGACGAGGTCCCACACGAGAAGCGGACCTTGCCAGTCGCCTTGGCACCTGACGCGCTGACCTTCGCCGTGAGCTTGATCTTCCCTCGGCTGGGCGACGACACGGAGAGCGACATCGACGAGTTGCGCAACAGTGCGGTGCTCCACCTGCTGATGACGACCTTGGAGTTGAGTCCTGGGTGGGACGCCGTCACCCTCACGCGGAACCGCTTGCCGTAGTCGGTCTTGCGCAGAGTCAGGTACGACCGCGTCCCGCCGATGATGGGCCGGATCCGGCCTCCCTTGAGGTAGTACCACCGGTAGTTCTTGGTGACCGCCGCCGGTGCCCAGGCGCCGCCCGCAGTCTTCAGGCTGCGGCCAACAGAAAGCGAGCCGTAGATCTTGGGGGTGCTGGTGTTCGCGATGGGCTTCGGGATCATCTGCACGTCCGCCTGGAGCAGTGTCTCGCCGACGGGCACGGTCAGTTCGCTGAGGGAGAAGTCCTCGAAGTGAGCGGCCGATGACGTGACGAACCTGAGGGTGGTCGGATCGCTGCTCACTCGAATCGTGTATGCACCAGCAGCGTCGGTGACCGTCTTGGCCATGGGCCATGACGGACCGAAGCGGGTCAAGCCGGAGCTGACCCTGACGTTGGCCAGCGGCTTGCCGGCGGAGTCCACCACTCTCCCGGACACCGAGCCGCCCGAGTGGGCGAGAACGATGTCAGGCAGTGTCTGATCGGTCCGGGCGTGATCGATGGACGCTGCTGCGTCGATCGTTGCTGCATCCCCATAGAACTCGTCCCGCAGGAGGTGGCCGTACTCGTAGAACGGCTCGATCTTGAACCGATACCGCCCCGGATCCAGCTTCGCCATGAAGGTTCCGGCCAGTTCTGGCTCGGCCGCGGTGGGGCTGCGGGTGTAGGCGACGCTGCCCATGTACTCCCACGGTCCGCCGACCCCGTCCTTGGACTTGTACCCCACGATCTCAGCAGAGACGACCGGCCTGCCCTCAGGATCGAGGACGCGTCCGGAGATCGTGGACGGTTCGAGGTAGGTGATCACCTCGTCGTTCCCCTCCGATACCTCGCCATCAGACATCGTGAAGGTCTTGGCATCCTCGAAGGTGGAACCCCCGACCCACCGCGAGACGAGCCGCGACCCAAGATGGCTGGTCCGGATGAAGATCTTTGTCGGTCGAGTCGACAGGCGGATGGAGTACCTACCGCCATCACCCGACTTGGTCGTGGTGCTCAAGGGTTTGTCGCCATTGCCCTCGGCGTCGTACAACACGATGTCCGCGCCGTAGAGAGTTCGGCCGTACGACGCCGAGATGGTCCCCCTCACCTCGCCACCTCGCGGGTGCAGGACTGTCCGGGTGTAGTCCACCCACACTTCGGGGCCGACGGTGAACTCGGTGATCTGCTCGTCGTCATCGGTCTGGGACCAAGGCGTTGGTCGCCACGTCGTCCACGCGGCAGTCCCGTCGTCGAACTCGTTGAACATGATGCGGTAGGTGGCGGCCGGCAGGCGGGCGGCTGTCCAGCCTCCATCGCCACGGGTGAGCAGCGTGCTGTCGAGCACCCATGGCGAATCCGTGTTGCCGGTCGCCCGATAGACGGTGACCGAGATGCCGGCGACTCCGACGCCCTCGGCGTCCACCACCATCCCGCCCACCGATTGGACGTACGGATCTTCAGCCTGCGACGGCGATGACGTCGCCGCGACGAGACCCAGGACGAGCAGGGCTGAGGCGCACGTCGCGATGACGCGGCGGAGGGGATGCGTGAGCAAGACAGGGCCTTTCGGGCAGCCGCCGAGACTGGCTGTCCGGGCTCTGAGAACTCTATAGATCGAAGGCTTCACGCGAGGTGGAATGCCCGATTCGTCGGACGGGAGTCCCGGTCGGTATCCTGTTCCGGTTGCCGGTCTCGATCGGCAGCGGGGAGGTGTCGCATAGTGGCCTAGTGCGCCCGCCTGCTAAGCGGGTTGAGGTTCAAACCTCTCGCGAGTTCAAATCTCGCCACCTCCGCTGCCACGCAACAAGCAGCACCAGAAGTGACCAGTCGCTCACGCGGCTGGTCATTCTGCGTCGTGAGAACAGAGGAGTTCACTCCGCTGCCACGCAACAAGCACCACCGAAGAGACCAGGCACGCACCGTGGCTGGTCTCTTCGTCTCGCGAGAACGGAGCTGAAAGACCGACAACGAGCGGGTTATCTCGCCTGCCGCCGCTGCGCCTCATAGAGTGAGGTCGTCCGTGAACGCCGAAGCGACGTGAGCAACAGGAGTCACAGGTGCACCCGTACGACTATGTCAGGGCCATGCTTCGCGGCTGGCCAATCATGCTCGGTGCCGCGCTCCTCGGGCTCGTTGCCGCGGGCGTCGTGTCGGCGCTGGCGTCTACGCAGTATTCCGCGACCACCACGATCTACTTCTCCGCCGCCGGCGGACCCAAGGGTGAGGACCTCGCGTACGCCGCGACCTACACCCAGGCGAGGGTCCAAGGCTTCGACTCACTGGCTCGCTCGGCCAGCGTTCTCGAACCGGCTGCGGCCGAGGTCGGCGGCATCGATGCCAAGGAGCTCGACGGCCGGGTGACGGTCAGCACTAGCCTCACCACGACGCTCGTCGAGGTCACGATCAGTGACTCGTCGGCCAAGCGTGCAGCTACCACAGCCGACGCGGTCAGCGGTTCGCTAATCAATCAGGTGAACTTGCTCGAGCGACCCGATAAGGATGGACCCTCGGCGATGACCGGCACGGTGATCAGTGCGGCCGAGGTGCCGACCGCACCCAGCAGCCCCAATTGGCCCGTGAACCTGGTCGTCGGCCTAGTCGCGGGTGTCGTCATCGGATCCGCCGTCGTGGTCGCCCGCGACCTCGCGATGCGCGCCCGGGCCGCTCGGCCGGCCGGAGCCTGACGCGTGTCACGACCGCAGCGTATCTGGGCCCATCTCGGCGAGGTGGTCTACAACTCGGTGATGACCTACATACCTTCGCATCGCCTGCGCATCGGCGCCCTCCGGCTGTGGGGTGCGCGGATCGGCCGCGACTGCTCCTTGCTGCGCGGAACGACGGTGCTCGGCATCTCCCGGCTCGAGATCGGGGAGGCGGTCTCGATCGGCTTCCGTTGCGTGCTGGACGCCCGGGGGGGACTCACGATCGGGTCCAGCACCGTGATTGCTAGCGACACCCACTTCGTCGGCGCGTTCCATGACGTCCACGCTCCCGACTTCCCTGCGGTGCTTGAGCCGATCGTGGTTGAGGAGTACGTGTGGCTGGCCGTGCGCACGACGATCCTATGCGGCGTTACGATCGGCCGCGGTGCGGTGGTGTCGGCCTGCTCGCTGGTCCGCCAGGACGTCCCCGCGATGGACATCGTCGCCGGCGTCCCCGCGGTCTCGGTCGGCATCCGTCGTTCGACCCTCGATTACCGTCCGGTCTTCCGGCCGCTCTTCTTCTGAGTCGCCGCGTGCCCGACCTGGCGAGCACCACGCTCCTCTACCTTGCCCCCCGTGGCGGGACGTCGGGCGTCGGCGACCACGCCGATGACTTCGTGGCCGCCGTGACACCCCACCTGGGTGACATCGTCGAGCTACGTCACGGCCCGCCGCGTGAGGACGGCATCGGGGACGTGCTGCGGACCAGGTGGGCTCTGCGCTCAGCACTGGCAGAGCGCCGGGACCGTACGGTCGTCGTGCACGCCGAGCTGAGCGGCGGTTCGCTGGCCGGACTATGGGCAGCGGCCGGGGCGCAGGCGTCGGTCCGGACCGCGACGCTGCACGACCCGCCCCGGCCTGTGTGGTACCCCTACCTCACCAAGGGCCTCGCGCGCAGCCGCTATCTCGTGCACGGTGCCCACCTCCCGTTCGACCGGCTCACCGCGCGCGTGGAGCGGCGCCTGATGCGCGACGTGGAGGCGTTCGCGCTCAGCGCCGAAGGTGTCGAGGCGATGGCCGCGGCGGGCGTCGGCGCGTCCCAGACCGTCAGTCATCTGCTGATCCCCGCACGCCCTGTGCTGCCGCCCGCCGATGAGCGGCCGAGAGCGGTCGGCCTATTCGGCCACGTCTACCGCGGCAAGGGCTTCGACCAGCTCATGGCGATCCGGCGAGCCCTCGATCCCGGTGTCGCGCTGCGCGTCGCCGGCCGCGGCACGGCCGACCTGCCGCTCATGCCCGGGGTCGAGATCCTCGGCGAGGTCCGGGGTGCGGCCGAGGACGAGTTCTTCGCCTCGGTGCGCGCCCTGCTCCTGCCGTACGAACGCCGGTACGTCTACGGCGGTGAGGTGTTCCCGGCCTCGAGCGTGCTGATGCGCGCCCTCGCCTATCGGACCCCGTCGCTCAGCACCGGCGTCGGTCCGCTGAGCAGCGCCGCACGGGCGGGAGCCACGATCGTGGTGGACGGTGACGGGACGACCATGGCCGCCGCTGCGGCCGACCTCGTCGACGACCCCGCCAGGCTGCAGGCGGCCACGGACGACCTCGACGCCTTCGCGGCAACGCAAACCATCGAGTCCGCGATCGCGCCCTACCTCCAGGCGTGGGCCCGGTGATCTGGCGGGTCTCGCGACAGGTCGCCGAGACGGTGCTCGCATCGGGCTGGATGTATCTCAGCCGTTTCATCGGACTGTTCTGGGCCGTGCTGCTGACCCGCGAGATGGGCATCGCGGTCTACGGCGCGTACGCGATCGCCATCGCGATCTCGGTGCTGATCACGGTGCCGCTCGACCACTACTACGTCGTGCGGATCCTGCGGGTCGACGGGCTGACCTTCCTCGGCGACCGGTCCACGCGCTTCCTCGGCGGGGTCGCGCTGCTCGTCGTCGGCGGGGTCCTGCTGCAGGGCGACCACTTCCTCAGCGGGTTCGCGATCGGCAAGGCCGGGGGGGAGATAGCCTTCAACGCCGCCAAGAGCGAGTTCATCCGCGACGGCCACCCCGCCCGCGCGATGGGTCTCGACACGACCCGGCAGCTGGTCGGCTTCGGCGGGACCGCCGCGTACTTCCTCGAGTCGGATCACCCGACGCTGCTGGGCATCGCGACCTGGACGCTCGTGAGCTTCGTCCCGTTCCTGGCCTGGGCCGGCTGGGCGTGCTGGGGTCACGGCCCGCGTCGCCCCGAGCTGACGGCACGCACCGCCGCGATCGTCGCCGAGGCGATCGGCGGCGCGGTGTATTCCCAGGCCGACATCGTCGTGGTCGGGGCCCTGGCCTCCAACAGCTCAGCCGGCTACTACGCGTACGGCAGCCTGCTGATCTGGTCGCTGGCCGCAGTCGGCCAGAACTACAGTTACACGTTCAACACCCGGTTGCGCGAGGCCCACGGCCACGCATCGGCCGGCCCGGCGATCTGCCCCTCGGTCACGTTGTCGCTGGGACTCGGAGCGATCGTGGCGGTCGTCGCGGTCGTGATGGCGATGGCCGACGCATCCAGCGAGCTGGTCTGGACGTTCGCGGTCCTCGCCGTCGTCGCGGTTCCGCGCACGCTCAGCAGCATCTTCACGACGGTCTTGGCCGTGCAGAGGCGCGACCGGTTCCGCACCGTCGTCACGTGGATCTCGGTCGCTGTGAAGTTCGCGCTGCTGCTGGCCATCGGCCGGCACGGCGGACCTGCCGCGGCCCTGGCGTTCGTGGTGTCCGACGTGGTCATGACGTATGCCTACGGACGTGCGGTGCACCGACCCGTCGATGCCGGGGGGAGGTTGCCGTGAAGGTGGCGTTCCTGCTCTCCAAGGATCCGGCGACGACGCACGGTGGAGACCTGACGATCTCGCGCGAGCTGATGGCGATCAGCCGCTCGGCGCACGAGACCGTCGGCCTCTGCCTGTCCCCCGACGTGACCTCGACCCGGCAGGACGGTGACCTCTGGAAGGTGCCGAAGCCGTCCGTCGCCCCGGCGTCGATCGCGCTGCGCAGCCTGCGGCGAGGCCGCAGCCTTGTGCACACCAGGTTCGACGACGACGCTTACGTCGCGGCGCTCGACGCGATCGAGGCCGACGTCTATATCGCCGACCACAGCTACATGGCCGAGCCGTTCCTCCGCTCCCGGTGGTCCGGCGCCCGCCCGCTGCTGGTCAACACCGTGATCTCCGAGTCGCTCGTGTGGTCCGAGACCCGCGGGATGGTGGGCCGGGTCGACAGCATCCGCATCCGCCGCGACGAACTGCGCGTCGCCCGGGCGGCACACGGCGTGGGCACGTACGACGCGGACGAAGCAGCCTACTATCGGGCGCATGGCGTCCCTCGCGCGCGGTGGCTGGACGTCACCCTCGCGCCCAAGCCCGCCGTGGACGTCGCCGCCAGCGGACGGCGACTCGTGTTCGTCGGCGAGCGGGCCTGGCCGCCCAACCAGCAGGCGTTCGAGACCTTGTTGCAGTGGTGGCCCGACATCTCGCGCGGCATCGACGACGCCGAGCTGTGCGTCGTCGGCAACCGCGTGCGTACCCAGCCGTTGCCTGACGGCGTGCGAGATCTGGGCTTCGTCCCGGACCTCGACGCGTTCCTCGGGTCGTGCCGGGCGGTGCTGGCACCCGTGACGACCGGCGGAGGCGTACGCGTCAAGATCCTCGACGCCGCCAGCCGGGGACTGCCGGTCGTGGCGACATCGGCCGCCGTCGGATCGTTGTCCTCGGTGTTCGACATCCCTGCCGACGACGAGCGCGAGGACTTCGTCGCCGCGGCGCGGGCGATGCTCCTCGACCGCGATGCCGCCGCCGCCGAGGGCGCACGGATCTACGCCGTCAACGCCGACCGGTGGGCCGCTGAGGTCCCGCAGCGCACGATCCTCGACTGGATCGAGTCATGACCGATCTCCGCGTCAGGACCTCGACGACCGCCGGGTGGGCCGCGGTAGCCGCTGTCGCCACGGTGCTGATGGTGCTGGTCATGCTCGGCCCATGGGCCCTCGGGACGTACGCGTTGATGGGCCTGCTCGCGGCGTTCGGACTGTGGGTCGTGGCGGTCCACCCGCAGTCGGTGTTCCGCTTCACGGGGTTCGTCCTCGCCGGCGCACCCCTGATCCCAGCCCCGGGTCTCGGCGCACCGCTGATCCTGATCCTCGGCCTGGCGGTGTGGGTGGTCCTCATGATGGCCGTCCGACCCGCGGTCCGGCTCGGCTGGGTCGAGGCGCTGGTCGCGCTGTCGGTCGTGGTATCGGGCATCTCGGTGCTGATGACGTCGCCCGACCTCGTCTCGATCGTCGAGTACGGCCGCTGGGTCATCGCGTTCGCCCTGGTCATCCCGCTGCGCCTCTTGGGCGCCAAGGACCTCGTCTCGTTCGGGCGCGCGTACGTCGCCGGCGCGTGCTTCGGCTCCGCCGTCGGGATGCTGCTGGTCGCGGTCGACCGGCAGGGCTACCTGCTGGACCAGCTGACCGCCTTCGGCTACGACGTGCGGGGCGGCAACCTGCGGGTCGTCCGAGGGTCGGAGGAGACGTCGCTGCGGCTCACCAGTACCTACGTCGACCCCAACATGGGGGGCTTCGTCCTGGTCGTCGGGCTGGTCCTCGCGGTGGCGCTGCTGCGTGGCGTCCCACGGGTCGTGGTGTCGGCGATCATCGGCGGCGCGGTGCTGCTGACCTTGAGCCGTACGTCGATCGCGACCGCTGCTGTCGCGTTCGTCGTCATCGTGGTGCTCGGCAACGTCGGCATGCGCGCCCGGGTCGGGATGATCGTCGCCGTCGCCGCCTCGGCTGTCGTCGGCCTGGCGATCCCCGCGGTGCGGCTCCGGCTGCTCGACTCGTTCGGCCCGACCGACGCCGGCACGCAGGCTCGGCAGGCCGCCTTCAACGACTACGTTGACGCGATGCGTGGTCAGTGGTGGTTCGGCAAGGGGTGGGGCATCGAGGAGTTCCGCGACCCCACGGTCGGCCAGGTGACCAACTTCGTCGCCAACGCGCCCCTGTTGACGGTCTACCGGGCGGGCGTGATCGTCGGCCTCATCTTCGTCGCGCTGCTCGTCGCGGGGATGTTCCGCTCGGTGCGCCTCCTGCAGACCGGCACGTTCCCCCAGGCGGTCGTCGCGGCGGGCTTCGTGGCGGTCGCGCTGGTGGCTCTGCAGCTGGACTTCCCCGTGGCGCTGCTCCCACCGGCCACGATGGCGTTCGGGGTGCTGCTGGCCTACCTGTCGCACGACCGATGGGCCGACGAGCTGGATCGTGAGGCGGCATGACCGACCGCACCCGGCTGGTGGGTCTCGACGGCCCACGCGGCATCGCCTGCCTGTGCGTCCTCGTGGTGCACGTGGTCGCCTTCTTCGCCCCGCTGCAGCTCGACCGGTTCCACCTGACGTACCTGAGCGAGGCCATCGTGTACTTCTTCGCGATGTCGGGCTTCCTGATCTACCTGCCGTTCGTCCGCGCGTACGCCGCTGGCCGGCCGCGACCCAGCCTGCGGCGCTACACCTCGCAGCGGGTGCGCCGGGTCTATCCGGGCTACGTCGTGATCTTCCTGCTGGCCAACCTCGCCCTCGCCGCGGTCTACCTCGACAACTCGACCGACGTCGCGCGCGCCGGCACCGACGACGGGTCCGGCCGCATCACCGCGCCGCCCGACCTGCTGGCGCACCTGACGCTGGTGCAGAACTTCTCGCCTGACGCGCTGCAGACCGGCATCGCGCCGTCGTGGTCGCTGACGACCGAGCTGTGCTTCTACGTCGTGCTGCCGCTGCTCGTCGTCGTGGTCCTGCGGGGAGGCCGCGCTGGGGAGCCGCGCCTGTCGCGAGCCCTGCTACCGGCCGTCGCGATGGCGGTCCTCGGTGTCGTCGGTAAGGTCGTGACCGCGGCGCTGCAGGTGAACCGTCCGGAGATGTCGGTCGCCGACGCCGACTTCGGCTCCAACGGCATCGCCGTGCTGGCACGCAGCCTGTTCGTGCTCGCGGACAACTTCGCGTACGGCATGGTGGCCGTCGTCCTCTTCGTGTGGATGGAGCGCGGCGGGTTGCAAAGTCTGACGGCACGTCGCCTGTGGCTGGTCGGGTGTCCGGCCTGGTTCTTCACGTTCGCCGTCGCCCTCGCGCTGACCTCCACCGGGTCGCGGTTCGCCGGGACGGCATTTGCGATCGCGGCGGGCATCTTCCTGCTGGTGGTCACCGAGCCCGCGGCGCGCGGCCGGGAGTCGGGCTTCGCGCGTCTGGCGGACTGGGGCCCCCTACGGTTCGTCGGTAAGATCTCGCTCAGCGTCTACCTGTGGCACTACCCCGTGATCCTGCTGGTCGCCCGGCACGACTGGGCCGGCGACGACACCCCGGCCGGGATGGTCGTCAGCGTCGCGATCGTGGGGGCGCTCACCACCGCCCTGTCCTGTGCGACCTACTACCTCGTGGAGTCTCCCGCGATGCGCAGCAACCCGCGCCGCGCGAGCGTCGAGAGCGCCGGCGTGCCATGACGGAGATCCGCCCGCTGACCGGGCTCCGAGGGGTCTTCGCGGCGTGGGTGGTGCTCGGGCACTTCTGGATCCCGGCGGTCCAGCAGCTCCCGGATCTCGTGGAGCTCGCGCGGCCTGCTCTGGCCGGCAGCCTCGCGGTCGACATGTTCTTCGTCCTCAGCGGCTTCATCATCACCTACATCTACGGCGAGCGGATGGCGACGTTCTCGTGGGCGGCCGTGCGGGACTTCTGGCGCCACCGCTTCGCCCGCATCTATCCCGTCTACGCCCTGTCGATGGCGCTGGTCATCGCCTTCGCGGTCGCGACCCAACGGCTGGCCGATCCACCGATTCCGTCGGTCGTGATCGAGCGCAGCAGCATCATCCGCAATGCCCTGTTCCTGCAGTCGTCGCCCGGCGGCATCGTCATCAACCCGCCGGCGTGGTCGCTGCCGGGTGAGGTCGCGGCGTACGCGCTGTTTCCGGTCCTCGTCCTGGCGGTGGTCCGGATCCCCACGTCATGGATGGCGTTCGGTCTCGCCGCCGCGATCGCGATCGCCGGGTCGATGCTGATCGCGGTGACTTGGTCCGACGACTTCGGCTACCCGCTCTACGAGCTGTCGTGGATGCGGGCCGGCTGGGCGTTCCCGGCGGGCTGCCTGGTGGCCCGGGGCTGGGTGCTGATGGCCGATCGCGGTCGCTCACAGGCGTGGGACGTTGTCGCGGCGGTCGGGGTGCTCGGCATGTTCGCGGCCGTCATGACCGGCGACCCGGGGCCCACGTTCTACCTGCCTCTGGCCGCCCTGCCGTTCCTGTGCCTCATCGTCGTGGGTTGTGCCGGCGCGACCGGTTGGGTCGCCCGCGCGCTGTCGGGACGTGCCATCGTGTGGGGCGGCCGCATCTCGTACTCGGTCTACCTCACGCACTATGTCGTGGCCTACGCGTACGACAAGATCGTCGAGCGCCGCGACGTCGCGACAGCACCGTGGCCGGTGAGGGTCGCAGGCCTCGTCCTGGCGATCGCCGTCGTGGTGGCACTCGGCGCCACGGTCTACCACCTGGTCGAGGAGCCGGCGCGACGCGCGATCTCCCGTCGACGCCGGGTAGCACCGGTGACGAGCGCCGGGTGAGCCGCGTCCCCGACGTTCCGCAGCTGACCGGCCTGCGGGCGGTCGGAGCGATCTGGGTGCTGGCCTGTCATTCCCTCAACCTCATGATCACGCTGTGGCCGCCGGCCGAGCACCTCCGCGGCCTGGCCCTGGGCGGCAACCTCGGGGTCGACCTGTTCTTCGTGCTCAGCGGGTTCATCATCACGCTGAACTACCTCGACGTGCTGGGTCGTTGGTCGTGGTGGGGGACGGCAGGCTTCCTCGGTCTGCGACTCGCACGGGTCTATCCGGTGTTCTTGGTCATGTCGGTGGCTTGGGCGGTCTACTTCCTGGTGCGGACGTGTGACGACTCGACTCTGACCGACTCAGTCCTCAGCGCACGCAACGTGGTGATGAACGTCCTGCTGCTCAACCACGTCCCGCCGAGCTCGTCGATCGCGTCGATCTCGTGGTCGGTGTGCCTCGAGATGGGTGCCTACCTCGCGTTTCCACTGCTCGCTCTGTTGCTCATCAGGTTGAGGTCGGCCATCGTGGCCTGGCTGCTGGCGATCGCCGTCACGGCGGCCGGACTGTTCCGACTCGACCAGCTCGATGTCCATGGATTCGGGTTCTTCAGCTACCAGGCCGGCTGGACCCGCCTGGCGATGCAGTTCCTGACCGGGTGCCTGCTGTGCGTCGCGTGGCAGCGCAGCGGCCGGTGGCGACAGGGTCTGCACTGGGATGCTGCCGGCTTCGCGGCCGCCGTCTTCATCGTCATCGCATGCCTGGCCGAGGACATCCACCACGTCGGCTTCTTCCCGTACGCCGCGGTGCCCTGCCTGGCCCTCGTCGTGGTTTCGTGCGCCGGGGCGACCGGACCGCTGCGGTACGTCTTCAGCACCCGTCCCGTCGTCTGGCTGGGCCGGGTCTCGTACTCGCTCTACATGACCCACACCTTGACGCTTGCCCTCGCGACGCTGGCGATCGGCCGGATCTGGTCGAGCCATCCGCCGTCGGACTTCATGCGGGGCGCGACCCCGGTCCTGGTCTACGTCGCGGTGATCGCCGTGGCTGCGCTTGTGTTCCACCTCGTGGAGGAGCCGGCTCGACGGGGTCTGCGGCGGGCGATCGGCTCGCGGCGCGTGGCCGCCTGAACGACCCGCACAGACGGTCTGCACCTCGTGCGCGCACCCGGGCATCTGGTTCGATGGGGGGATGAGGCATCCGGAGGTGGTCCAGTGACGCGGCGCCCGACGGTGGCGATCGCGCACGACTACCTGACGCAGCGCGGGGGTGCCGAGCGGGTCGTCCTGGCAATGGCCGCCGCATTCCCCGAGGCGACGATCCACACGACCGTCTACGACCCAGACGCCACGTTCCCCGAGTTCCGCGATCTGCGGATCGAGACGTCGTGGCTCAACCGGATCGGGTTCTTCCGGCGCCACCACCGGTTCGCGCTGCCGCTCCTGCCGCTCGCCGCGTCGGCGACGAGGATCGACGCCGACCTCGTCCTGGCCAGCAGCAGCGGCTGGGCGCACGGGTTCCGGTCCTCGGGGCACAAGGTCGTCTACTGCTACTCCCCCGCGCGCTGGCTCTACCAGTCCCGGCGCTACCTGGGCGACAACGCGAGCCGGGCCGAGTCGCTGGCACTGCGGCTGCTGCGACCGTTCCTCGTCTGGTGGGACCGTCGTGCGGCGCGGTCCGCAGACGCCTACGTCGCGATCTCCTCGATCGTGCAGGACCGCATCCTCAGCGAGTACGACCGCACGTCCGTCGTGCTGCCGGCGCCGCGCCCCAACACGGTCGACCGGCCGTCGGTGCCAATGCCGGAGATCATCCACTGGCTCGACGGCCGCCCCTTCGAGCTGTGCATCTCACGGCTCCTGCCCTACAAGAACGTGGGCGCGGTGATCCAGGCGTACGCCGAGGAGCCGCACCGTCGTCTCGTGGTCGTGGGACGCGGGCCCATGGGCGCGGAGCTGCGGGCCGCGGCCCCCGACAACGTATGTCTGCTGGAGGACATCGCCGACGGTGAGATCGCGTGGCTCTACCGCCAATCACGCGCGCTCATCGCGATCAGCCACGAGGACTTCGGACTGACTCCGCTGGAGGCGGCCTCGTTCGGCAAGCCCAGCATCGTCCTGCGGTGGGGCGGTTACATGGAGACGATGATCGAGCACGTCACGGCGCTGTTCGTCGAGGACCCGTCGGCCGCGAGCCTGCGTGACGCGCTGGCCCAGCTCGACGTCCGCGAGTGGGATGTCGAGCAGATCAAGGAGCACGCCGACCGCTACGACGAGAGCGTGTTCGTCGAGGCGATCCGTGAGCTAGTGAAGTCACACCTCGGTGGCGCGGCGGCGCGCTGACCTGCGCCATGTCGTGACGCCCAGCGCGCCGACGGCCGCGCCGAGGACGTTGGCCGCGACGTCGGAGGCGTCCGCCGTGCGGCCCGGTCGCGCGACCGCCTGCAGGACCTCGATGCCACCGGAGACGACCAGCGCGGCAGCCGTGACGCGGATCCAGGTCGCCCGCTTGACAGCGAGCATCCCCAGCACGCCGAACGGCACGAACAGGCCGACGTTGGCGGCCCACTCGATCAACCAGTAGGTCCGCTCCGCGGACAGCCCCTGTCCGACGAGCCACCGCGAGGGTGGCGCGTCCAGCACAGGGACGTCCTCGTCGACGTGCGTCGGCCACGCGGCGACCAGCAGCAGCGCGCCTCCGTAGACCGCCGCCGCGAGCACCAGGTGGGAACGGGTCACCATCCGAGCGTAGTCAGGCACTGATTCGGCATTCGAGGTGACGGGCCACGGCAACTCCGACAGGATCAAGCGCATGCGCGTTCATCACCTCAACTGTGGATCCCTGCACCCGCCGCTCGCACCCGAGATCGTCTGCCACGTGCTGTTGTGCGAGACGGCGGACGGGCTGGTGCTGATCGACAGCGGTCTCGGCCGCCGGGACTTCGCCGAGCCGAAGCGGATGGGAGTCGCGCGGTTTTTGATGCGACCCGATCGCGCCGATGCCAGGACCGCCATCGGACAGGTCGAGGCCCTGGGGTTCACGGCCGCCGACGTGCAGCACATCGTGCTGACCCACATGGACTTCGACCACATCGGGGGCATCGCCGACTTCCCCGAGGCCATCATCCACACGACGGCCGAGGAGTACGACTGGGCGGTCGTCAACCCTGACTTCGCCTCCCGGCGGCGCTATGCGCAGCGGCAGTGGGCGCACGGCCCGCGCATCCAGACCCACGCCGGGCCGGGCGAGTCGTGGAAGCACGGCCTGCACGGCATGGAGGTGCTGCCGGGCGTGACCTACCTGCCGATGCCGGGCCACACCAAGGGGCATGCAGCGGTTGCAGTCGAGACGTCCAGCCAAGGCCTCTTGGTCCATGCGGGCGACGCGGTGTTCGACGCCAGCCTCTACACGCCGACGTCGCCCAGCGGTGGCCCCTTGGCCAAGATCGGCTTGCTGCGGGGGTTCGAGCGCGCCATGGCGGCCGACCGCAAGCGGCTGGCCGGCAACCACGCCACGCTGCGGCGCCTGGACGAGGAAGCGGGCGTGACGGTGTTCAACGCGCATGACAAGCGGCTCTTCGACGACCTTGCCGGCACCCCACCAGAGTCGGCAGGGTGACGAGGCGCACGTAGCGATCCGGAGAAACACTCCGTATATTGGTTGCACGCAGCAATCAGTGCTGCGTCCCACCTGCTCTTCCTGGAGAACTCCTGTGCCTTCGTCACGCCGACGCACTCACTACTGGCTGACCTTCGCCGTGCTGGCGGTGGCGGTGTCGTCCTACTCGCTCATGCAGTCGCTGACGATCCCCGTGCTCGCCGAGATCGAGCAGGAGCTCAACACCGACCAGAACACCGTGACCTGGGTGCTGACGGCATACCTGCTGTCGGCCTCGGTCTTCACGCCCATCATGGGCCGCCTCGGCGACGCCTTCGGCAAGGAGCGGCTGATGGTGCTGTCCTTGGTCGCCCTCGCGGCCGGTTCGTTGCTCGCCGCGTTGGCGTCGACGATCGGAGTCCTGATCGTCGCGCGCATCATCCAGGGCGTCGGTGGCGGTGTGCTGCCGCTGGCGTTCGGGATCATCCGTGACGAGTTCCCGCACCACAAGGTCGGCGGGGCCGTCAGCGTGGTCTCCTCGCTTCTCGCGGTCGGCTTCGGCGCCGGGATCGTGCTGGCCGGCCCCATCGTCTCGGGCCTGGGCTACCACTGGCTGTTCTGGCTGCCGTTCATCGTCACGTCCGTGGCCGCCGCGGCCGCGATCGTGTTCGTGCCGCGCTCTCCGGTCCGTACGCCCGGCCGCATCTCGGTGCTGCCGGCGGTCCTGCTGTCGAGCTGGCTCGTCGCGCTGCTGCTGGCGCTCAGCGAAGCACCCAAGTGGGGCTGGGGCTCCGGCCGCACGATCGGGCTCTTGGTGCTGGCCGCCGTGCTCTTCGTGGCCTGGGTCCGGGTCGAGCAGCGGGCTGCCGTGCCGTTGATCGACATGCACATGATGCGCCTGCCCGGCGTCTGGACCACCAACCTCGTCGCCCTGCTGGTCGGCGTCGGGATGTACGCCTCGTTCGGCTTCATCCCGCAGTTCAACCAGACCCCGAGCGAGAGCGGGTACGGCTTCGGGTCCAGCGTGACCGAGTCCGGCATGCTGATGCTGCCGTCGGCTGTGGCGACCTTCCTGACCGGTCTGGTCGCCGCGTCGATCGCCCGCCGGATCGGGCCCAAGACGGTCGTCGTGTTCGGCTCGGCGCTGGGCGCCGCCGGCATGTTCATGCTGGCCTACGCCCACGACACCAAGACCGAGATCGCCATCGCCAACGGCATCACGGGCGTCGGCATCGGCCTGGCGTTCGCGTGCCTCGCGGGCCTCATCGTCGGTGCCGTTCCGCCGGAGCAGACCGGCGTCGCGAGCGGCATGAACGCCAACATCCGTACGATCGGCGGCTCGGTCGGCACGGCGGTCATGGCCAGCATCGTCACGGCGCACGTCCTGCCGACCGGGTTCCCCAAGGAGATCGGCTACACCGCGGGGTTCGCCGTGCTGGGCGGCGCCCTGCTGCTCGCCGCCGTCGCGGGCCTCGCGATCCCGACGATCTCGGCGGAGAAGCTCGAGGAACAGCTCGAGCAGGACCCTTCCCCGGAGTCGATCAGGGAGCCGGCGACCGCACAGGCCACATAGCATGACGGTGTGATCCGCCTCGGCTCGTTCTTCAGGGACGAGTCCGGGCGTCTCGTCGTCGCGCAGGTGCCCAATTCCGCCCTCTGGGTCTGGCTGTCGGCCACTGCGCTGCGGTGGAGCCCGTACGACGAGCGGGATGCCGAGCTGCGCTGGGTCGGCGCCGGTGCCTTGACCGTCTGGGCGCTCGACGAGGTGGTACGCGGTGCGGCACCGTTCCGGCGGGTGCTCGGCGTGGTTGTGCTGGCCTGGCAGCTCTGGTGCTTCCTTCCCTAGCCGCCGAGCTCGACGACCAGCTCCATGAAGCGCCGCGCCGGCTCCGCACGTTCCGGCCCACCGAGGTAGTGGTCGGCCCGGTCGGCGCGGATCCCGGCGAGTGGGTCGTCGCCCAGCGCGGAGCCCAGCACCGACTCGAGGTTCTGCAGGTCGCGGTCGACGACGTATGCCGCTGCGGCTGTCGGATGAGCCGCGCGGAACGCCTCGGGGTCGGCGAACTGCGCCGCGTACATGACGAGCGGCTTGTTGCTGGCCATGAAGTCGACGACGATCCCTGACACGTCCGAGACCATCGCGTCGACGGAGTTGAACGCCTCGATCAGCGGCTCGTCCATCGCGGGCCGGCCCCAACGGTGGGCCCGCCCGGTCGTTGCGGCGTCGGCCTCGAGCAGCTCGTTGACCCGGACGATCATGGCCTCGGCCTCGACGTGGTTCTGACCGGCGAAGTGGCGCCGGAACACGACCGTGCATCCGTGGTCGAGCAGCGCCCGGACGACCCGGTCGGCGACGGCCAGCGACGAGACATTGAGGCTGTCGTCGGCATGCCGCCAGGTCGGCGCGTAGAGCACGGTGGACGGTCGGGGCACCGGGCCCGCCGCCGGGACGATGCCCTCGGTCTGCGGCCGGCCGATGATGCGCAACCGCTCGGACGGGATCGAGAGCCCCGCCGCCGTGAAGCGGTCGATCGCGGCCTGGCCGGCGACGGTCACCAGGTCGTACTGCAGCACTCGCTCGGACGCACTGAGCGGCTTGTCGCTGTCGCCATGACCGAGGAAGACGTGGGTCGCGGCCGAGCCGGCGATGAAGTCGGCGTTGCTCGCGGCCCCGTGCGGGTAGAGCGCGCCGCGGACGCTCGCCGGGATCGGTCCACGGACCACGGGCGTCGTCGGGTACATCTCGGCGAGCTCGCGGAACGACGGAGCCGTGCGCGCCACGATGCACCAGCGCACCCCGGTCCGCTCGATCCAAGGCGACCACATACCGATGTGGACGCCGACCTTGCCGGCATAGGGGATCGCGATCGTCGGCTCGTACGCCTCGACGGCCGCGGCGACCTTGGCGCAGTCGCGGGCGTACCGGTGGAGGAACCCGGTGAGCACGATCAAGGCGACGCTCCCGATCACGGCGGCACCAAGGGCGACTGCAGGGTCGAGGAACGCGGTGGCGGCCACGGCGACGACGACTGCCGCGGCCACGGCGGCCCACACCCTCAGACGTACGGGGGGCCGGTCCGCCAGGCCCTCGGGCTGGCCGGGGAAGTGGGCGGCCCGAGGCGCTCTCGCCGAAGCGCCGCGCCGGGCGACGATCCCCGTCGCCAGCCCGAGGGCGAGCACGAGCAGGGCGGCGACGATCACGGGTCGACTCTAGTCCGGCGCAGTCGACCGGCCCCCGCGCCCGCCCGTGCCGGCGCCCCACTCGTCTCCGTGCGCGACGTGACGGTGCGCCACCAGGCAGACCTCGGACCCGTGCTTCGAGGCGTCAGCATCGACATACCTCACCGCGGTCTCGTGACGCTCTCCGGCGAGAGCGGCGCCGGCAAGAGCACCCTGGTCGACGTGATCCTCGGACTGTTGCGGCCCGAGACCGGCGAGGTCCTGGTCGACGGCGAGCGGCTTCGTGACCTCGAGGCGTGGCGGAGGCGGATCGGGTACGTCCCGCAGCAGACCGTCCTCGTGCCCGGCACCGTCTGGCAGAACCTCACCTGGTCGCTGCCGCCCGGCCGCACGGTGACCGAGGAGGAGGCGTGGGAGGCGCTGCGGCTCAGCCAGCTCGAGGCCGAGATCGCGGCCCTGCCAGGTGGTCTCTCGGCACCGTTGCACGAGCTGGCCGAGCTGTCGGGCGGCGAGCAGCAGCGGCTCAGCATCGCGCGCGCGATCATCCGGGACCCCGAGCTCCTCGTGCTCGACGAGGCCACCAGCGCTCTCGACGTACGAACGGAGGAGCGCGTGCTCGAGCACCTCCTCGACGGCAGCCGGACCGTCCTCATGGTCACGCACCGCCTGTCGTCCCGCGCCGTCCCCACCGTGTCCGCGCGACTGGCCGAGGGCTCGCTCCTCATGGGGTGAGCCGACGGAACAGCGCGTGGCTCCTCGACGTTGACCCCGGTATGAAGAACGTCGGCTTCCTCTCGTTCGGCCACTACCAGGCCGTCCCCGGTTCTCAGACGCGTACGGCTGAGGATGTCCTCCTGCAGTCGATCGACCTCGCGGTGGCGGCCGAGGAGCTGGGGCTCGACGGGGCGTACTTCCGAGTGCACCACTTCGCGCGGCAGCTGGCGTCCCCGTTCCCGCTGCTGGCCGCGGTCGGCGCCCGAACGAGCCGGATCGAGATCGGGACGGGCGTGATCGACATGCGCTACGAGAACCCGCTCTACATGGCCGAGGACGCCGCCGCGGCCGACCTCATCAGCGGTGGCCGGCTGCAGCTCGGCATCAGCCGCGGATCACCGGAGACCGCCCTGCGCGGCTACGAGTCGTTCGGCCACGTGCCGGCCGAGGGCCAGAGTGATGCCGACATGGCGAGGCAGCACACCGAGGTGTTCCGCCAGGCCATCGCCGGTGCCGGTGTCGTGATGTCCGACCCCAAGATGACGGGCCAGTCGGTGCCCCTGCCGGTCATGCCCCAGGCGCCCGGCCTGGCCGACCGGATCTGGTGGGGCTCCGGCACGCGCGGCACCGCCGAGTGGACCGCCCAGCAGGGCATGAACCTCATGAGCTCGACGCTGCTGACCGAGGACACCGGCGTCCCGTTCGACGAGCTGCAGCTCGAGCAGATCCAGCGGTTCCGCGCCGCTTGGTCCGAGGCCGGCTGGGAGCGGGAGCCCCGGGTGTCGGTCAGCCGCAGCGTCATCCCGATCCTCGACGCACAGGACCGCGCCTACTTCGGCGACCGCAGCGGTGAGGACCAGCTGGGGCACCTCGACGGCGGGATCGCGAGGTTCGGCAAGTCGTACGTCGGGGAGCCCGATGCCCTGGCCGAGGAGCTCGCGCGGGACGTCGCCGTGCGCGAGGCCGACTCGCTGCTGCTCACGGTGCCCAACCAGCTCGGCGTCGCCTACAACGCCCGACTTCTCGGCGCGCTCGCGGACCACGTCCTCCCCGCGATCGGCTGGAAGCCCCGAACGCGCTGAGCCTGACGAGTCTGCTGCGACACGCCGTGGGCGGGCAGCAGTACGTCAGGCTCAGCGGTGGTGCGGCAGGTCAGGCCTCGAGGCGCGCCTTCAGGCCGTCGAGCTCGGTCCAGAGAACCGTCGGCAGCTTGTCGCCGAACTTCTCGAACCACTCGTTGATCTGCGGGATCTCGGCTCGCCACTCCTCGGTGTCGACCCGCAGGGCCTTCTCGAGCTGCTCGTCGGTGACGTCGAGACCGTCGGTGTCGATCGCGCCGGGCACGGGCACGAGGCCGATCGGCGTCTCGACCGCCTCGACCTTGCCCTCGACGCGCTCGATGACGTACTTGAGGATGCGGCTGTTCTCGCCGAAGCCGGGCCACAGGAACCCGCCGTCCTCGTCGCGACGGAACCAGTTGACGTAGAAGATCTTGGGGAACTTCGACTCGTCGTTGTTCTTCGCCATGTTGATCCAGTGGCTGAAGTAGTCACCCGCGTCGTAGCCGATGAACGGCAGCATCGCCATGGGATCGCGGCGGACGACGCCGACTGCGCCGGTTGCCGCGGCGGTGGTCTCGGACGACAGGGTCGCACCCATGAACGTGCCGTGGGTCCAGTCGCGGGCCTCGGTCACCAGCGGGATCGTCGTCTTGCGGCGACCACCGAACAGGATCGCGTCGAGCGGGACGCCATTGGGGTCGTCGTACTCAGCGGCGAGGGTCGGGCACTGCTTGATCGGGGTGCAGAACCGGCTGTTGGGGTGCGACGAGAGCTCGTCGGACGCCGGCGTCCAGTCGCGCCCCTTCCAGTCCGTCAGGTGGGCCGGCGCCTCGTCGGTCATGCCCTCCCACCAGACGTCGCCGTCATCGGTCAGCGCGACGTTGGTGAACACCGAATTGCCCTGGTCGATCGTGCGCATCGCGTTGGCGTTGGTGTCCCACCCGGTGCCGGGGGCGACGCCGAACAGGCCGAACTCGGGGTTGACGGCATACAGACGGCCGTCGGCGCCCACGCGGATCCAGGCGATGTCGTCGCCGATCGTCTCGACCTTCCAGCCGGGGACCGTCGGCTCGACCATCGCGAGGTTGGTCTTGCCGCAGGCACTGGGGAACGCCGCCGCGACGTACTTGACGACGTTGTCCGGCGAGGTCAGCTTGAGGATCAGCATGTGCTCGGCCATCCAGCCCTCGTCGCGGCCCATGACCGACGCGATGCGCAAGGAGTAGCACTTCTTGCCCAGCAGGGCGTTGCCGCCGTAGCCCGATCCGAACGACCAGATCATGCGCTCCTCGGGGAACTGCACGATGTACTTGGTGTCGTTGCACGGCCATGGCACGTCCTGCTGGCCCTCGGCGAGGGGAGCGCCGATCGAGTGCAGCGCCGGCACGTAGTCGGCGTCGAGCTTTTCGATCTTGTCGAGCACGTTCTTGCCCACCCGGGCCATGACGGTCATCGAGGCGACGACGTAGGGGGAGTCGGTGATCTCGACACCGAACATGGGGCTGTTGGACTCGAGGTGGCCCATGACGAACGGGATGACGTACATCGTGCGGCCCTGCATGCAGCCGTCGTAGAGGTCCCGCATGATCGCCTTCATCTCCGAAGGCTCCATCCAGTTGTTCGTCGGGCCGCAGTCGGCCTCGTCGACGCTGCAGATGTAGGTGCGGTCCTCGACGCGAGCGACGTCGCTCGGGTCCGAGGCGCACCAGAACGAGTTGGGCTTCTTGGACTCGTCGAGTCGTACGAAGGTGCCGGAGGCGACGAGGTCGTCGGTCAGCGCGACCCATTCCTCGGGAGTGCCTTCGACCCAGTGGATGGCGGCCGGTCTGGTCAGGGCGGCGACGTCATCGACCCAGGCCTGGAGCCTGGGGTGCGTCGTCCGGTAGGTGGAGATGGCGGTGTCTGCGGACATGTGTGAGCTTTTCCTTCTCGCGCATCGCGAACCAAGCGCATTGATTCGCACTCCCTCGGCATGCAGGCCTCAGGTAGCTGATGTGTGATGAATCGTCACCGACGGGCGATGACGATTCAGCCGACTTTACGTGCCGCATCTGGAGTTTGGGCTGGTCGGAAGGGGTGAACATGGTCACACGTATGACAGGAGGGGCGGCGCCGGATGGCACCGCCCCTCCTGTCGTCTGCGAGCTAGTTGACGTACCCCAGCCGGATGTACGCCGAGCCGTTGGTCACTGCCGACGTCTCGACGGACTTGCGCGAGAAGCGCTGCGTCCCGTACTTCGTGGAGTAGCGCTGGGTGCTGCGCGCGGAGTCGTAGCGCACCTGGCCTTTCAGCGCGGAGAGCACCTCGGCGAGAGTCAAGGTCTCCTCGCCGGAGTAGTAGTAGTCCTCGTCCTCCTCGTCGATGTCGATCGTGAAGTCTTCCTCGTCGTCGTAGTAGTTCGTTCCGCCGACGAACGAGAGGTAGCCGGTGCCGTAGGCCGTCTTGGAGATCGTCGGGTCGAGTCGCTTGATCACCGGTTCGGCCACCGAGTCGCCGTTGGCCGGGACGAGGTGGACCTGCACCGGGAACGGCTTGCCGCGGTTTGCGAGGACCTTGCCGCCGCTCGGGACCCTGATCCACTTGCCGCTCTTGCGGACGTCGATCCGCGAGATGCGCAGCGCGTTGTAGACGGGCTTCAGCTCGGTGTTGACCGTCACGGAGTTGATCGTGACCTTGGTGTCCGAGCCGGTCTGCAGGAACTCGACGTCACTCGCGAGGTCGTACGGAGCCTCCTCGGCAAAGTACGAGTTCAGCGAGATCCGCTGGGTGCGGGTGTAGGTCGCCGGCTGGCCACCCTTGGGCGTGTAGCCGATGTTCCACGTCATCAATGCCTCGCCGGGGCCGGAGTACTGGTCGAGCCCCGCGATGACGTCGTTGAACACCTGGCCACCGACAGCAGATCCCAGAGCCTCCGGGACGGCCACCCGGGTCGTGGCCGAGGTCGTCGCGCCGTCCACCGTCGTGTTGGAGGTGATGAGCGTGGTCGCGGGCAGCTGCCCCGTCACGCCCATGATGCCGCTGAGCCGGTCCTGGGTGATCTGGCCGACCGGGTCCGTGTCGATGTTGACGAGCTTGTACGAACCGTCGCCCCCATCCTCCTGGATGAACGCCGTCGAGGCCGCGTGGAAGGTCGCGGTCGACGTGCCCGTGTAGGTGTCGGGATGACCGAAGGCGAACACCTTGGTCCCGCACACGGCGGTGATGGTGCCCACCGAGGCCATCGTGACGTCGCCGTAGGACCAGGCCGAGGCGATGTTGCCACCCGCGACGATGGCGTCCTGCGGGTCGATGTCGGTGGCTGCGGCGGCCGTCTGGAACGTGACCTTCCCGGGCGCCTTGGCGGCGAGGGTGCGCGACTTGGCGGCCATCGTGGTGGCGTCCTCGCCCGGGATGCCGACCGACACCCGCGGGAGCGTCAACCGGCGGATCGTCGAGTAGCTCGACGTGGTGTCCGACGTGGACTCGCTGGCGACCGCCATCGAGCGGGCCATCGCCTTCGGGACTGCGGCTGACGTCACCACGGGCAGCGGCGCTGCAGGCTTGTCGACGGCGAGGAGATCCGCTGCGGGGGTGACGCCGGCGTAGTCGCTCGCGTCGCTGCTGAACCTGTAGGAGACCGAACCGATCAGGTTGTCGTCCGCGTCGTAGACGGGCGAGCCGGACATCCCGGCCCAGATCCCGGCGTCCGCGCTGGTGTCTCCGGCGCTGTTGGTCTTGGTGATGCGACTACCAGCCAGCTTGAACACGAGGATGTCCTTGCCGCGACCGGCGCCGTCCTCGAGCGTGTCGACGTACGTGCCGGTGAACGGCTCCGGCGTGATTCCTCGCGTCGTGGTGAGTCCGTGCACCGGCTGGTCGGGGGTGAATCCACCGGTCCAGACCGGTGTGCCAGGACACGTGGTTGCGTCGACGTTCGGCGCGCCGTGAGCCGCGCTCGTCGTGACGGCGAGGCCGGCCGCGACCAGTGCGAAAGTTGAGGTGACGCTGGCGATGGTGCGCAGCGGGCGTGCCGACATGACGGGTCCTCCCCGATCGGTGACAGGTTGTGATCCGCAACACTAGGTCACCCCTGCTGCGCCTGTGGGCAAGTTCGGGGAAGTGGCCAGATTTTCACTCGGCGTAGGGCCACGCTAGACTCAGCGAGGCCCTTCGGGGTGTGCGCCCGTAGCTCAACGGATAGAGCATCTGACTACGGATCAGAAGGTTAGGGGTTCGAATCCCTTCGGGCGCGCTTCGTGGTGAGGCCCCGTGAGACCGTCCGGTCCGCGGGGCCTTCGCGCGTCCGGGGGTGGCTCGACAATTCGTCGAAGTTTCCTCCTGTTGACTTGACCCTCACGTAACGTCAGGCGTCACGGTGGTCCTCGGTCCGGCACGGTGCCGGACCGGGAGCAACCCGGAGGACGCATGACCAAGACCACGCGATGCCATGGTGTCGGCGAGGTCGCTCGCCTGTCGGGCACCACGGTGCGAGCCCTGCACCACTACGAGTCGATCGGCCTCCTGGTCCCGTCGGCACGCAGTGCGGCGGGCTACCGGCAGTACGACGCCGGAGACCTGGACCGCCTCACGCGGATCCTGTACTACCGGCACCTCGGGTTCTCCCTCGACGACATCGCCACCCTCCTCGCGGACCCGGCCGACCTGGTCGAGCACCTGCGCCGTCAGCACCGCATGCTGACCGAGCAGCTGCAGCACGTACGCGGGATGGTCCAGGCGATAGAGAAGGAGATGGAGGCTCACATGAGCGGACAGGACCTGACCCCCGAGGAGAAGCTGGAGATCTTCGGGACCGAGTACGACCCGTCCTGGGAGGACGAGGCCCGGGAGAAGTGGGAGGGGACCTCGGCCTGGCAGCAGAGCCGGGAGCGCACCGCGCACCTCACCGCGGACGACTGGCGCCGCCTCAAGACCGACACCGATGCGTTCAACCAGCGACTGGTCGATGCCTTCGCTGCGGGCGTCACCCCGGGCAGCGCGGATGCCGACGCCTTGGCCGACGCACACCTCGCTTCGCTGCAGTCGTTCTACGACGCCGACCGCGCGATGCAACGCACGCTGGCCGACACGTTCGTCGAGGACGCGCGGTTCCGGAGCACGTACGACGCGCTCGCCCCGGGACTCGCCGAGTGGTGGCGGGACGTCATCCACGTCGCCCCGGGGACGGGTGGTGCGGCATGAGCGCCATGACCGCCCTGGACGCCCCCCTGGTGCTGACCGACGGAGGCATCGAGACGACGCTGATCTTCCACGACGGCATCGACCTGCCGGACTTCGCCGCTTTCATCCTGCTGGACGACGAGGCCGGCCGCGAGGCGTTGCGCCGCTACTTCGTCTCCTATCTGGAGATCGCGCGACGCGACCAGGTGGGCATCGTCCTGGAAACCCCGACGTGGCGGGCGCACCCTGACGGAGTCGCCCGGCAGGGGCGACCGGTCTCCGACGTGGCAGCGATCAACCGTGCGGCGGTCGACCTCCTGGTCGGTCTTCGCGACGAGTACGCCACGTCCGCCACCACGGTGGTGGTCAGCGGCTGCATCGGTCCGCGTGGTGACGGCTATGCCGTCGAGGACGCGATGGACGTCGCCGTGGCACGGGACTACCACGCGGCGCAGGTGGCCGCGTTCGCCGAGAGCGGGGTGGACCTGGTCACGGGGATCACGATGACGTACGTGGAGGAGGCGACCGGCCTCGTGCTGGCCGCCCGGGACCACGGCATCCCGGTGGTCATCTCGTTCACCGTCGAGACCGACGGCCGGCTGCCGTCCGGCCAGGATCTCGGCGCCGCGATCGAGGCCGTCGACACGGCCACCGATGCGTACGCGAGGTACTTCATGATCAACTGCGCGCACCCGACCCACGTCGACCAGGTGCTCGACCCGGCCGCTTCGTGGGCGGGGCGGCTCGCCGGGCTGCGGGCCAACGCGTCGATGGCGAGTCACGCCGAGCTGGACGAGGCCGAGGAGCTGGACGAGGGCGATCCGGAGGACCTCGGCCGGCGGTTCCACGCACTGCGGCAACGCCTGCCGGGCCTGCGGGTCCTCGGCGGGTGCTGCGGCACCGACGCGCGGCACGTCGCGGCGATCAGCGAGGCCTGCGTCACTCCGTGAGTGACCTGCGGTGCCCGCCGTTGGGGCGGGCGCCGTGGGTCAGGGGTCGAGGTCGGCGTCGAACGTGTCCGGCTTGTGGATGAAACCGGCCCGGCCGAACGGCCACACCCGCAGCCAGGCCTTGCCGACGACGCTGTCGTCGGAGATGAACCCGCCACCCGGATCACCCATGTGGGCACGCGAGTCGCTGGAGTTGCCCCGGTTGTCACCCATGACCCAGAGGTGACCCTCGGGGACCTTGACCTCGAACGTCTTGTCCTTGGTGGCGGTCTCGTCGAGGACGTACGGCTCGGTGATCTCCTTGCCGTTGACCGTCAGCTTGCCGTCGGTGCAGCACGCGATGGTGTCGCCGCCGACGCCGATGACGCGCTTGATCAGGTGACCGCCCGTGGGGAACAGTCCCACGGTCTCGAGACCCTTCTGGACGAAGTTGGACGCCTGCTTGGAGTCTTCGGCGCTCAGCCAGCCGCCGGGATCGTCGAACACGACGATGTCGCCACGCTTCACGTCGCCGCCCCAGTAGGAGACCTTCTGGACGAGGATCTTGTCGTTGACGAGCATCGTGGGTTCCATCGACTCCGACGGGATGTAGAACGCCTGGAGGAAGAACGTCTTGACGATGATCGCCATGATCATGGCAGTCGCGACCAGAAGGATCGACTCCTGCCACACCGGCAGCTGCTTCTTCTTCTGATCCGTCACGGAGTGAGCCTAGCGGGAGGCAGCCAACCGCGCGGCCCCAGGATTCGCGGCGATCGGTCGCCGTCAGGCCACGCAGGTGATGCAGAGGGTGGCACGCGGGAACGCCTCGAGCCGCGGCCGGGCGATCGAGGCCGAGCACTGCTCGCACCGGCCGTACAGCCCTTGGTCCAGCCGGTCGAGGACGTGCTCGGTCTGCGCGAGGATCGCGGCCGTGTTCTCGGCCTGGACGGCATCCTGCAGGAGCTCGGCGCGGTGGGTCGCGACGTCGAGGTCGTCGTGCAGGACCTCGAGGGTCGACGCCGAGACGGCCTGCGCGGAGGCGTTGCCGAGGACCAGGAGCTCGGCGCGGAGGCGGTCGGCCGCGATCAGCAGACCTTCCCGGATGGAGCTGAGCTCCTCCGTGGTCCAGGTCGGGTCGATCTCAGTCGTCATGGGTGGCCTCCGAGCACGATGGTGCCGACGCCACTACCCCGATGGCCGGAGGCTATTCACGGCGGTGGCGCACGAGGTCCCCGGACGGTTGCCCGGGGACCTCGTGCCGGCTGCCTAGGCCTTCTTGCTGGCGGCCTTCTTGGCCGGCTTCGGCGGCGTGACGTCCGCCGGTGCGGCAGGCGTCGGCGGTGCCGGGAAGGGCTGTGCCGGGGCGGGTGTGTTGCTCCGTCCCTTGGCCGCGGCGAAGGCGGCCGCGCCGGCGCCCGTCAGGGCACCGAGGAAGGCGACGCGCTTGAGCTTCGAGCGCTTCTTCTTGGGCTTGACCTTGGCGGGGACCTTCTCGGCGACCCCGTCGGGCAGTCGCTCGAACAGGTCGTCGCGCAGGTCACGCAGCTGGTCCTTGTCGGGCAGCATATCGACCAGCTGGTTGCGTACGCCCGGCGCCCGGTCGACGACCTGCTGACGCAGCTCCTCGGTCTGGGTGGCCAGGTCGTCCAGACGGGCCTCGAGTCGCTGGCTGAGCTTCTTCTTCTTGAACGGCATGAATCTCCTCGTGTCGTGATGATGGTGTGTCAGGTCGCAACCTCACTCCAAAGCGACCTCCTGCGGCTTCTTGTCGGTTCGTAGCCCGCGCCAGCTCGGGTGACGCAGATGGCCGCTCGACGTCCACTCTCCGAACGTCACCTCGCCGACGAGCTTGGGGGTGACCCAGTTGGCGTCCCGCGAGACGTCGCGGGGGACGTCGTCGAACGGGCTGGTCTTGCGGGCGAGCTTGGAGAGGCGGTTCTGGAGGTCGGCGAGCGTGCGCTCGTCGAAGCCCGTGCCCACCTTGCCGACGTAGCGCAGGCCCTCGTCGGTCGGGATGCCGAGCAGCAACGCACCGATGCGGCCGCTCCGGGCGCCCTGCCCGCCGCGCCACCCGGCGATGACGACCTCCTGCATGCGCTGGTGCTTGATCTTGGTCCAGGCGGTCGCCCGCTTGCCGCCCAGGTAGCGGGAGTCCCGCCGCTTCGCGAGCACGCCCTCGAGACCCAGGGCCTTGCTCGACTCGACGGCGTCCGTCAGGGAGCCGTCGTACGCCGTGGGCACCTCGACGACGTCCGCGCCGATCTTCAGGCGGGACAGTGCGCCGCGGCGCTCGACGTAGGTCTGGTCGCTCAAGGACTCGCCGCCGGATCGCATGACGTCGAAGACGAGGTACTTCACCGGCACGTTGCGCCGCGCGGCCTCGACGTCGGGCTCCTTGGTCAGACCCATGCGCTGCTGCAGCCGGCCGAAGTCGGGAACCCCCGCGGCGTTGAGCGCGACGATCTCCCCGTCGAGCACGGTGTCGTCGAGGCCGAGCTCGGCCAGCGCGGTGACGACCTCGGGGTAGCCGGCCGTCACGTCGTTCTCGTTGCGGGTGAACAGACCGACGTCCTTGCCGTCGACCACCGCGACGGCGCGGATGCCGTCCCACTTCATCTCGAACGCCCAGTCGTCGGGATCGCGGATGTCGTCGGCCGAGCCGAGCTTGGCCAGCATCGGCGCGACGAAGCCCTTCTTCATCGACCGTGGCGCGGACTTCTTCGACGTGGCCGCCGGCGCGGGCGAGTCCATCAGGTGGATCAGCCAGTTCTTGCCGGTCTTGATCAGCGCGTACTTGCGGGGACCGCCGAGACCACCGGCCTTGCGTCCCGTGAGCGTCGCGATGACCTCCTTGCCGTCCCGCCACTTCTCGAGCTCGTACGTGCCGGCGTCCCAGATCGTCACCTCGCCGCCGCCGTACTCGCCCTTGGGGATCGTCCCCTCGAACGTGCCGTACTCCAGCGGGTGGTCCTCGGTCTGCACGGCGAGGTGGTTCTTCTTGGGATCGGTCGGCACGCCCTTGGGCAGGGCCCACGACACCAGCACGCCGTCGTGCTCCAGTCGGAAGTCCCAGTGCAGGCTGCTGGCGTGGTGCTCCTGGATCACGAACGAGTGCCCGTCGCCGGATCCGGGGGAGGCCTCGGGCACCGGCTCGGGCGTCTTGCCGGCGTCGCGCTTCGAGCGGTAGGTCGCGAGCTTGTCGCTTCTCGGCTCAGGCCCGGCGAGGTCCGCCATCGGGTCCTTGCGCCGCTTCATGCGGGTGAGCACCTCGTCCATCGTGAGGTGGCGCAAATCGTCGTTGAGCTCCCGCCAGGTGCGGGGGACCGCCACGTACGGCTCAGCCTTGCCTCGCAGGGAGTAGGGCGCGATCGTCGTCTTGTTGGCGTTGTTCTGGCTCCAGTCGACCAGCACCTTGCCGCCGCGCAGGCTCTTCTTCATCGAGCTGACCACGAGGTCGGGCATCTCGGACTCCAGCACCTGGGCGAGCTGCTTGGCGAAACGGTTGACGTAGTCCGCGTCGTGCGTGCCGTCGAGCCCCGCGTAGAGGTGGAGGCCCTTGCTGCCACTGGTGACGGGATAGGCCTCGAGCTCGAGGTCGCGGAGCAGCGACCGTGCGCGCTTGGCGACCTCGACGCACTCGGGGAGGCCGGCACCCGGTCCCGGGTCGAGGTCGAGCACGAGGTGATCGGGATTCTGCTTGCCACCGCGCGGCCCGACCTTCCACTGCGGCACGTGCAGCTCCAGTGCAGCGACCTGGCCCGCCCAGGCGAGCGCCGCCGCGCTGTCGAACACCGGATAGGTGTTGACGTGGTCGCTGTGCTGAATCTCGACGCGGCGGATCCAGTCGGGCGCGGACGACGGGAGGTTCTTCTCGAAGAACACCTCGCCGGGCTTGTCGGCCGTGCCGACACCGTCGACCCAGCGCTTGCGGGTCACGATCCGGTCGGCCAGGTGCGGCAGCAGATGAGGCGCGATCTCCATGTAGTAGGCGATGACCTCGGCCTTGGTCGTGCCGGTGGCGGGATAGACGACCTTGTCCGGATTGGTGAGGCGGAGGCGTTGACCGGCCACTGACACGGTCTGGGTGCTGGTCTGCCGTGCCATGGCGCCTCCTCTCATCAGGGGTTCCTACCCGGCCGCACCCGCCCGAAACACGCTGCCACGGCGCGGAGATGGTTCGAAAGAACCATATCGGCTGGTCACTCCCAACCAGATGACTCTTGACGTTTCGCCTCCCACAGTGCCATGGTTGGCTCACCGGTTGAGCAGAAGCCGGTTTGACGGACCGAGACCCTTTGGGGGTTTTCCGTGAACACTGCTCCCGTAATCACTCAGCACGATGACACGCACGATCTGATCGAAGCGGCTCGCCACGCAGATGATGCCGAGCGAGCGCGCCTCGAGGACGAGGTTGTTCGCCGTCACCTCGGCCTCGCCCACCATCTGGCCGGTCGTTACTCCGGCCGAGGTGCCGACCGTGACGACCTGGCACAGGTGGCCTGCTTCGCCTTGGTCAAGGCCATCCGTGGCTTCAACCACGAACGAGGCGAGTTCGTCCCGTTCGCCACGGTGACGATCCTCGGCGAGATCAAGAAGTACTTCCGCGACTACTGCTGGGGCGTCCGTCCCCCGCGGCGGATCCAGCAGATGCAGGCCGACATCTCCAGCGCGACCGAGCGTCGCCTGCAGTCGGACTCGCGGCAGCCGGACATCGAGACGATCGCCAGCGAGATCGACGCCGGGGTCGACGAGGTGCGCGAGGCGATGGCCGCACGCAGCTGCTTCTCGCCGACATCGCTAGACCAGCCCGTGCGCGAGAGCGGCCGTCCGCTCGGCGAGACCATCGCGACCGAGACGTCGGAGTTCGAGTTCATCGACGAATGGGTCACGATCGAGCCGCTCTGCCGCGATCTCGACGACGACGAGAAGCTGCTGCTCCGCCTCCGGTTCGTCGAGGACAAGACGCAGCAGGAGATCGCCGAGATCGTGGGCGTGAGCCAGATGCAGATCTCGCGCAGACTGGCCAAGCTCCTGGCTCGGCTGCGTGAGTCCGCGCTGGCGGCAGACGCAGCCTGAGGTCGCTGGATGAGTGGGCGGTCACCGGAACCCGGTGGCCGCCGGCCTCTTGGCGTTGGGTATGGTCTCAACGCCGGTTCAGCAGCAGCCGCAACATCTTGCTGACCCGAGGAAAGAGATTTGCGACGCATCACCCTGACTTTTCGTGTGAGCGGTCCGGACATCCAGAGCGACCTGCTCCACGAGTTCTCGCTTCATCATGGCGTGGCAGCTTCCGCCGTCGAGCTGGACGGAGCTCCGGCAATCGTGGTGGACACCCTCGATGCGCCATCGGCACTCTGGGACGTGCGCGCCACGGTGGGGATGTTCGACGAGGCGGCCGAGGAGGTCGTCAGTGATCGGTGACCAGAGTCGGCACGAACGGTCGTGTCACGAACGACGGATCTCCGACGGCAGAGTGGTCGACCATCTCGTCGGCGACCGAGGCCGCCAGCGCCTTGGCCGCAGCGCGTACGTCAGTGGCCGCGCCGGCAGGATGCGCGAGGTTGGCCTCGAGCGGCGGATGCCAGATCAGGGAGACCTCGTGGTGCGCCCCGCAGGCTCGGCACAGGTCCCGCACCCGCTCGGACTCAGCACCGTCCATCAGCTCAGGGCAGACGGCGACGACGTGGGACCGGGGTTGCGTCGTCTCGGCGAGCTCACGGAGGGCGTCGGCACCCGCGGCCGTGTCAAGGCGCACGACCGCGTGCGCCGCGGACCGCAGCCAGCCGGTCGGGACCGAGACGAAGTGCGTCCTGCACCCGAGTCGCTCCAGCTGCGTGCCGAGCGCATGGTCGATGGCGTTGTTGTCACCGAAGACCGTGACGGTGCTTGCAGTGGAGCCCGGAGCTTTCGCCATCGGGCACCCCTTCCCGAACGTCGAAGGGCAGTCGACGCTGCCGCTGGACCGTGCCTGTCGCATGCTGCTGCGGACGTACCCAGCGCTTCTCGGGGCAAACAAGTGGCCCCGGCCGCGATATATTTCCTCCGGGGGACGTGGTCATGGTGAAGAGTCATTCGGTGAGGAGCTCCGGCGTGGACAGCTCGACCTTCTTTTCTCAGATGGCGCTCGACCTGCACGACGAGCCCACCGCGGAGCGCACGATCGAGCGCATCGCCGAGTATGCGCGGGTGGCGACGAGCTGTGACGACGCCGGCATCATGCTGGTTCACGCGCGCAACCAGATCGAGACCGCCGCTGCGACCTCCCAGCGCGTCGGCGAGTCGCACAACCTGCAGATCGTGCACGACGAGGGACCCTGCCTCGACGCGATCGAGGGCGACGCGATCTACCAGTCACGCGATGTCGGCAGCGACCCTCGCTGGCCCCATTGGGGACCCGCGGTCGAGGATCTCGGCATCCGCAGCGTGCTGAGCATCCGCCTCGAGACGCGGACGCGCCGCTACGGCTCGCTCAACCTGTATGCCAACAGCCTCGGCGCCTTCGACGAGGACGACCTCGCGGTGGCCACGATCTTCGTCCGCCACGCGTCCGTCGCCATCGCCAACGCGCACAACGAGGAGGGCCTGCAGGTCGCGATCGACGCTCGCAAGCTCATCGGCCAGGCGCAGGGCATCTTGATGGAACGGTTCGACCTCGATCCCGACCGGGCGTTCGAGTTCCTCCGGCGGCAGTCGCAGGCCCACAACGTCAAGCTGCGATTCGTCGCCGAATGGGTCGTCGACAACCGCAACTCGCCCGACGCGACGTTCGAGGCCCCCCTGGTGACCGACGGCAAGGTCGCGGCCGGCTAGCCGGCCTTCTTCTTGGCGGTCTTCTTCTTGGCCGTGGTCTTCTTGGCCGCCGTCTTCTTGGTGGCCTTCTTGCGGTCGACGCTGCGCTTGAGCGCCTCCATCAGGTCGACGACGTCGGCGCTGTCCTCTTCCTCGTCCGGCTTGCCGAACGTCGCTTCGGTGTCGAGCGAGGCACCCTGCTCGATCTTGGCCTCGATGAGCGTACGAAGCTGTTCCTGGTAGTCGTCGGTGAATGCCGTGGGGTCGAAGTCCTCTGACAGCGAGTCGACCAGCTGGGCTGCCATGTCGCGTTCCTTCTGGCTGATGCGGGGCGTCGAGTCGAGCACGTCGAAGTCGGGCTTGCGCACCTCGTCGTCCCACAGCATGGTCTGCAGCACCAGCACGTTGTCGCGCACCCGCAGCGCTGCGAGGCGGGTCTTCTGCCGCAGGGCGAACTGGACGATCGCCGTGCGGTCGGAGTCCTCGAGAGCACGGCGCAGGAGGGTGTAGGGCTTGAGCGCGCGCTCCTCGGGCTCGAGGAAGTACGCCTTGTCGAGCCGCAGGACGTCGACCTGGTCGGCCGGGACGAACTCGACGACCTCGATCTCGTGGCTGCGCTCGGCCGGCAGGGAGGCGAAGTCGTCGTCGGTCAGCACGACGGTCTTGTCGCCGTCGTCGTAGGCCTTGTCGATGTCCTCGTAGGCGACGACCTTGTTGCACACCTCGCACTTGCGCTGGTAGCGGATGCGTCCGCCGTCCTTGTTGTGCACCTGGTGCAGCGAGACGTCGTGGCTCTGCGTCGCGCTGTAGACCTTGACCGGGACATTGACCAGACCGAAGCTGATGGCGCCCTTCCAGATGGATCGCATGTCTTCAGTCAATCGCGGTTGATCTTCGGGCGCCAGTCATTTGCGTTTAACGCCCGATGGAGTGGGCACCCTGCCCGCATGACTGATGACGATTCCCAGGCCTTCCCGTCGCAGCAGCAGGACCCGCCCGGCCTGACGAGAGAGATGGACCCGCTGCCGGACCACGGCGAGGACTCGTACGAGGGCAGCGGTCGTCTCGAGGGGCGCAAGGCGCTGATCACGGGCGGGGACTCCGGCATCGGCCGGGCCGTCGCGATCGCGTACGCCCGCGAGGGCGCAGACGTGGCCTTCACCTACCTGGCGGAGGAGCAGGCGGATGCCGACGAGACGTCCGCGCTCCTGGAGCAGGCCGGCCGTACGCACGCTGCGATCGAGGCGGACCTCCGCGATCGTGAGACGTGCGACCGGGTCGTCGGCGAGACCGTCGAGCGGCTCGGCGGCCTCGACATCCTCGTCAACAACGCCGGCTACCAGATGGCACGCGAGGAGTCCCTCGAGGAGATCACCGACGAGACGATGGATCGGGTCTTCAAGACCAACCTGTACGCACTGTTCTGGCTCACGCGCGCGGCCGTCCCGCACATGCCGCGCGGCTCGGCGATCATCAACAACACCTCGATCCAGGCGTTCGACCCGTCCAGCACGTTGCTCGACTATGCCGCGACCAAGGCGGCGATCAACAACGCAACGGTCAACCTGGCCGGTCAGCTCGGTGAGAAGGGCATCCGGGTGAACGCCGTGGCGCCGGGCCCCATCTGGACGCCCTTGCAGCCCGCGACCCAGCCGGCCTCGAAGGTCGAGCAGTTCGGCAAGGACACGCCGTTGGGTCGCGCCGGGCAACCGGCCGAGGTGGCGCCGGCCTTCGTCTTCCTCGCCTCCGAGCGGGACTCGAGCTATGTGTCCGGCACGGTGCTGGGCGTCACGGGTGGCAAGCCCGTCTTCTGATCGATCGAAGGAAGGGATGAATCATGGCGAGCAGCATCAAGAAGCCGAAGATGTACGAGGAGCTCCGTGAGGACGGCGCCTCCAAGGAGAAGGCCGCGCGCATCTCGAACGCGGCAGCCCAGAAGGGCCGGTCGAAGTCGTCGGTCGGCCGCAAGGGCGGAGAGTCCGGCTCGTACGAGGACTGGAAGGTCCCTGAGCTGCGCAAGCGGGCCAAGGAGCTCGGCCTGACCAACTACTCGGGGAAGAACAAGTCGGAGCTGGTGAAGGCCCTCCGCAACCACTGACGTGAGCGCGCAGGACTCCCAGAAGGAGAAGATCGACCGCAACTGGCAGGAGCTCCTCCAAGAGCTCCGGGTCGCGCAGACCGGCGTGCAGATCCTGACCGGATTCTTGCTGACCCTCCCGTTCACGCCGCGGTTCCACGAGCTGGCCGACTCGCGTCACGCCGTGTATGCCGCGGTGCTCTGCGCGTCGGTCGTGGCGACCTTCCTGTTGATGACGCCGGTCGCGCTGCACCGCGCTTTGTTCGGGCACGACGCGAGGCCCTGGCTCGTCGAGGCAGCCGACCGGGCGTCGCGGTGGGGCTTGGCCGTGCTGGCGCTGGCCAACATCGGTGCTGTCTGGCTCGTCATCGAGGTCGTCGCGACGACCTGGATCGCCTCGGTCGTCGCGGGACTGATCGCGCTGTTCGTCTTCGTGGTCTGGATCGTGGTGCCGGCGCGTGAGCTGAAGCTGGGCGACTGACCGTTTGCCGGAGGAGTGCCGGGGGTAGTCACGCAGGGCCGCCCGGACGGCGGCGCTGACGAAGGAGTCGCCGTGACCGTTGAGGTCGAGCAGGTCAGGACCGAGGTCATCGAGTTCGGGTCGTTGTCGGTCCAGTTCGACAGCCGGGTGCTGCGGCCGCGGCGGTGGACCACTGCGCAGTCGGCGTGGGCCTCTGCGCAGCTGCGCACGGCGCCGGACGGACCCGTCCTCGAGCTGTGCGCCGGTGTCGGCCACATCGGTCTGCTGGCAATGGCCGGTCACACCCGCCCCCTCGTGCTGGTCGACTTGTCCGAGACCGCGTGCCGGCACGCCGCTGCGAACGTGGAGCAGGCGAACGTGTCGTGCCCTGTCGAGATCCGCTGCGGTCGCATGGACGAGGAGATCGCCGACGACGAGCGCTTCGCGCTGATCATCGCCGACCCGCCGTGGGTCCGGAGCGACCGGACCGGTGACCACCAGGACGATCCCCTGCACGCGATCGACGGGGGAGACGACGGCCTCGATCTCGCACGCACGTGCGTCCAGCTGATCGGACGGCACCTCATGGACCGCGGATCAGCGGTGCTGCAGGTGGGCGACCTCGAGCAGGTCGCGGCCGTCAGTGATCACCTGGCGGACCATCCCGATCTCAGGCTGCGGATCGCGGAGCACCGCACCTTCGGGGATCGCGGCGTGCTGGTGCTGCTCGTCAGGTGAGGGGCTCCGTCATGGACCGGTGAACCTTGGCGGCCACGGCGTCGGGCAGCACGCCGGCGGCCGCGGACTGCAACTTGTTGCGCCATCCGGTGACCACGTGGTCGTCTCCGGCCATCATCGCGGCGAAACCCGCCTTGGCGACGTCAGCGGGGTCGTCCTTGGGCCCCTCGGCGACCTTCGTGCCGTCCATGCCGGCGCGCTCGAAGAAGTCGGTGTCGGTGGGTCCGGGCATCAGCGAGGTCACCGTGACCGCAGTGTCCTGGAGCTCCTCGCGGAGACCCAGCGCGAACGACTGGATGAACGACTTCGACGCCGCGTACGTCGTGTAGAACGGGCCGGGCATCTGCGACGCGACCGACGACGTGAACAGCAGGCGGCCCCCACCATTCGTGACCATGTCCTTGGCGACCCAACGCCCGAGATGTACCGCCGACACGATGTTGAGCGCGATCAGTCGCAGGTGATCGTCGAGCTCGGTCTCGACCAGACGTCCATGGACCCCGATGCCGGCGTTGATCGCCGCCGCGGCGACGGGACGCCCCTGCTGTGCCAGGAAGTCGGTCACCATGTCGTTGCCGCTGCGCGTCGCCAGGTCGGCGCGGAGTGCCTGCACGTCTGCGAGGTCGCTGAGCTCGGCCGCGATGTCGACGATGCCCTCGTCCTCGGCGACGACGACCAAGTCGAATCCGTTGCTCACCATCTCGCGGGCGAGCCCCTCGCCGATGCCGCTCGATGCGCCGGTCACCAAGCCCAGCGGGCGTCGACCGGCTTCGTCAGTGGTGTGCTCCATCTCTGTTTCTCCCTCTCCTCGTTGGCCCCGCTGGAGTGCTACCCGGATCGTGACGAGACATGCGTCGACAGCTCGCCGGACGAATGGCTGCGGGGGATCGGGGTACCCCCGCGGGTGGTGCAGAAGGTCGCCACCTCGCTCTCGAGCTTGAGGGATGGTCACGATGCCGACTGCGCGCCCCGCCCGTCCTGGACCGTCGAGTCCCGCCGCGGCGTTGCATCGCAGACGGATCAAGGTCGCCTCGGTGCCGGCCGCGCATCCGTACGTGCGACACCTCGCGCCGGTCCAGGAGATCCAGGGCCTGCCGCAGGTGGTCCGGCTGCCCGATCCCGATCCGTCGAATCCCAGTCGGGTCACGCTGACGCGGTGGTGGCCTCCGGTCATGCTCGAGCCCGCCTGGGTGCGCGAGCATCACGAGCGGTTCGACCTGTTCCACCTGCACTTCGGCTTCGATGACGTCGCGCCGGACCAGCTCGGGGAGCTGGTCGACACCCTCCGTCGGGCGGGCAAGCCGTTCATCCACACGGTCCACGATCTGCGCAGTCCCCGTGAGTCCGACCGCGAGCTGCACGACGCGCGTCTGGACGTGCTGGTGCCGGCCGCCGACGCGGTGGTCGCCCTGACGCCTGCGGCCGCTGCGGACATCGCCGACCGATGGGGACGGCAGGCCGTCGTCCTGCCTCACCCGCACGTCGTCGACCTCGCGGCGATGGCGCGCATCCGGCACCGCCGCCAGACCCCCCTGCACCGAGATCGGCCGTTCACGGTGGGCCTGCGGGTCTCGAAGCCCCGGACCGGTGAGCACCCGTTCACGCTGCTTCCCGCCCTGGTCCGGGCCGTGCGCGCCATCCCGGGAGCGATCCTGCAGATCGACGCCCACCCCGACGTGCTCGGCCCCGCCGGTGGCCGCTTCGAGGTCGACCTGGCGCGGGAGGTCGAGCGGTCGCAGCACCGAGTCCGCGTGCGGTCGCGCGAGTTCTTCAGCGAAGCTCAGATGTGGGACTACCTGGGCTGCCTCGACGCGTCGGTCCTGCCCCATCGGTTCGGTCCGCACACGAGCTGGCTGGAGGCCTGCCGCGACGTGGGCACGGCCGTGGTGGCCCCGACGGGCAGACACTTCGGTGACGACAGCCCGGTCTTCGGGTTCACGATCGACGACGGGGGGCTCGACGAGGGCTCCTTGGTCGACGCGGTCCGTCAGGCGTACGACGAGACGCCCATCGAGCCGGTGTCGGTCGAGCAGCGGATCGAGCAGCGCCAGATGGTGGCAGCTGCTCATGCGCGGATGTACGTCAGCGCGCTGGCGGATGCACCCTTCCGCGTGGGATAGGCCGCGCGGTCAGCGGCGCCGCCAGCGCCGGCGCGGCTGGGGCGGCGCCGGCCTCGGCACCTCGACGACTGCGGGCTCGTACGGTTGCAGGCCCGCCTCGACCTGCGGGCGCAGCCGGCGGGCAGCCTCGACCGGGTCGTCGTACGGGATGCCGCTCAGCTGGTTGGGCGAGAAGCGCCACCACCGCAGGTCCTGGAGCTCGTCGCGGAGGTCGTCGGCGACCCGCGGCCGGATCACCTTGGCGGGGATGCCGCCGGCGATCGAGTACGGCGGGACGTCCTTGGTGACGACGGCGTTGGCGGCGATGATCGCACCGTCGCCGATCGTCACCCCACGCAGCACGACGACGTTGGCGCCGATCCACACGTCGTTGCCGATCGTCGCCAGATCGGGCCCGACGCTGCGGAAGGACTGCCGACCGCCGGCCTCGGGGTCCACGACGTCGGCGGCGTCGGCTGACGGGTGCCAGCCCCACGTCGACGCGCGGTACTGGAACGCCGAGACGCTGAGCCAGGTCGTCGGGTGCCCTGTGGCGCCCAGCAGGCTGCCGGGACCGATCTCGCAGTAGCGGCCGATCGTCGCGGCCTGCACCTCGACCTCGCGGCCGAACTCGGTGAACGCGCCGATGCGGGTGTCGGCGCGGATGACGAAAGGACCGAGGAAGCGCACCGGGGGCTCGACGAACAGGCGCGACTTGCCGATGTGCTGCACGTGCTGCGCGCCTCGGGTGTGCTGGTCCATCCGTCCTCCTCCGGTCCGGGTCAGGGTATCGAGTGCCTGCGTCGACGGTCGCACCGCACAATGAAGGCATGAGTCAGCGTCCGGAGCACGTCGTGGTGGTGGGCGCTGGGATGGTGGGGCTCTCGGCTGCGTGGTTCCTGCAGGCTGAGGGGGTCCGGGTGACCGTCGTCGACCGGGCCGGTGTCGCGGCCGGCTCGTCGTGGGGCAATGCCGGTTGGCTCGCCCCTGCCCTGACGCTGCCGCTTCCCGATCCGGCGATCCTGGGCGGCGGCATCAAGGCGACGCTCAAGCCGTCCTCACCGGTCTACGTGCCGATGACGGCGAACCCGCGACTCCTGACGTTCCTGCTCGACTTCGTGCGGCACTGCACGCCGGCCCGCTGGCGGGCCGCGATGACGGTGTTCGCCGAGGCCAACCGGCAGGGGGTCGGCGCATTCGACGAGATCGCGACCGACCTCGCCGAGTCGGTCCGGGCGGCGGAGCCGTTCTTGGCCGCTTTCACCTCGGAGGACGATCGGCAGACCCTGCTCGAGGAGTTCGAGCACGTGCGCGAGCTCGGGGTCGAGACGCCCGCCGAGCTGCTGGACGGCGACGCGATGCACGCCCTCGAGCCTGCCCTCGGCGATGCCGTGACCTGTGGCGTACGCCTGCGCGACCAGCGCTTCATCAACCCCGGGCGCTTCGTCCATGCCCTCGCCGACGCGGTGCGCCACCGCGGGGCCGAGATCAGGACCGACGTCGACGTCCGGGACGTCACGGAGACGCCCGGCGGCGTACGCCTCGACGTCGCCGGGGGTGCCCCGATCACCGCGGACGCCGTCGTGATCGCGACCGGCAGCTGGCTGGGCTCCCTCGCGCGCGGAGTCGGGGTGAGGACGATCGTGCAGGCCGGCCGTGGCTACAGCTTCACGGTTCAGCCGGATCACATGCCCGTCGCGCCGATGTACTTCCCGGCCCAACGTGTCGCCTGCACGCCGTTGGGCGACGGCCTCCGTGTGGCCGGGATGATGGAGTTCCGCAAGCCCGACGCTCCCCTCGACCCGCGCCGGATCGCGGCGATCATCGACGCGGCCGAGCCGATGCTCACCGGCGTCGACTGGGCGGCGCGCACCGACGAGTGGGTCGGCTCGCGCCCGTGCACCGCCGACGGGCTGCCGCTCGTGGGGCGTACGCGCTCCTCGCGGGTGTTCGTGTCCGGCGGCCATGGCATGTGGGGCATCGCACTGGGGCCCCTCAGCGGCAAGCTGCTTGCTGCGCACATCGTCCGGGGTGATACCCCGGGGCTGCTGTCGAGCTTCGACCCGTTGCGCTGAGAGGATGGGCCCATGACCGACGTCCACCAGCGCTTCACCCTCCGCCAGACGATCACGATGATGGTCAACCGTTACGAGCTGCGTGCGCTCGGCGACGACGGGCAGGAAGGGCCGCTCATCGCGCTGGCCCAGCAGAAGCGCATGGCGTTCAAGGAAGAGGTCACGTTCTACTCGGACGAGGCCCGCACGCAGCCGGTCTTCGGGTTCAAGGCGCGCAAGCGCATGGATCTCGCGGCGACCTATGACGTGACGGATGCCCAGGGCCAGCCCATCGGCGAGTTCCGCAAGGACTTCGGCAAGTCGCTGCTGCGCTCCACGTGGCACCTCCAGACACCCGACGGCCTGGTGGCGGTCGGTCAGGAACGCAGCCAAGGTGTGGCGATCGCCCGGCGGGTGCTCGACGTGGTGGGCGACCTGCCGATCTTCCTGCGGTTCCACTTCGACTTCACCGCGTCCGACGGGCAGGTCGTCCTGACGTCCGAGCGCCAGCGGTCGTTGCGCGACCGCTACGAGATCACGGTCCCGGTGCTCGACAACGGCTGGCAGCTCGACTGGCGCGTCGCGGCGGCGATGGCAGTCGCGCTCGACGCCCTGCAGGCACGCTGACGAAGGTCAGCGCCTGACGACCGACATCGGCAGATCGCGGCAGCGCACGTTCTCGCGATGGTCGCGGAGGTCGAGCAGGCTCCCGGTGGCCAGGTGCGGATCAGCTGAGACGACCGTCCGGCCCTGGTCGTTGACGAGCGTGGCGCCGGCGGCGCGGAGAGCCGGCAGCAACAGGCCCTCGAGCGTCTCGACCAAGGTGTCGGCGCCCACGACCCCGACCATCGTCCCGCGGGAGATCACCGGTGCGGTCGACGTCATGACGTACTCGTCGGTGCACACGAAGTCCACGTAGGGGCCCGTGACGTACGGCTGTCCCGTGCGCTCGGGCGTGCGAAACCACGGGTGACGGGTGTAGTCGAGCGGGTCGCCGGTCGCCGGCGCGTCGGGCTCTGCGAGCAGGTCCTGGTTGTCGCCCTGCCACCACGCGAGGTAGAGCGGCTCGTCGCTCAGCGCGCCCCGCGCGGCGACGTATCCCGAGCCCACGATGGGGAACGTGTCGAGGAAGCGTCGGGCGTGCGGCTCGATGCGGGCTCGGGCCACGGCGGAGTCGACCGGACCACGGTCGAAGAGCTCGACGAGCTGCTCACGCATCGTCTCCAGCTGGGCCAGGATGCCGTGGAAGTAGTCCTCGATGGTGTCGACACAGTCGGTGATGTCTGCGGTCTTGACCGTCATGCCGGGTGCTCCTTCGTTGCGCGCGTGGCGCAGGTCGTTGGTCTGATCATGGCATCGCTGCGTGGAGATCGGCCAGTGTTTCCAGGGCATCGGAGACATGGTCACGTACGCACTGCCTGGCCTGGTCCGCGTCATGGGCCTCGATCGCATCGACGAGAGCGAGGTGGCGAGCGGTCGTCGCCGCCCGGAACTCCGGTTCGGACAGGGGCAGCCGGAGCAGGGCGCCGAAGTCGGCCTCGAGCCGGACGACCTCGCGCGTCATGCGCGCCGACTGGGTGAGGGCGGCGACCGAGAGGTAGAGCTCGGAGTCGGCGTGCCGCCACCGGCCCACGTCGGGCTCGGTCTCGTCGAGCAGGAGGGCACGGAGCCCCTCGACGTCCGAGGCGTCGGCCCGCTCGGCGGCGAGCTCGGCGCACCCGGCGAGGATCACCCCGTAGATCGTGCCGCGGTCGCGAAGCTCGACCCGGGACATGGAGGCGAGCCGACTGCCGAGCTCGGCCGGACCACTCTGCTCGGGACGGGTGACGAAGCTGCCTCCGCCTCGGCCGCGGGTGGTGGTGACCAGCCCCTGGGCGCGCAGCGCGACGAGGGCCTCGCGCGCCGTCACCGTCGCGACGCCCAGCATCGAGGCGAGCTCGGGCTCGCTCGGCAGGCGCTCACCGTCGGCGAGGACGCCGGACCGGATCGCCTCGGCGAGCCGGTTCTCGACGCGGACAGCCCGGCCCTCGTCGCCGATGGGAGCGAAGATCGCCGAGCGAGCGCGGGTGGAGGCTCGCCGCACTGTCGCCATGCCCGCCCCTTCGCTCGCGTTCACACGATTGTTTCAAATGAAGTGTAGATATTTAATATCTGGTCTCATATGATTTTGCACGCGGTGGCCTGGATCACATCCGGCCACCTCGTCCCACAGCCCGACCGAACAGGACAACGATGAGCGTCAGCACGTCCGCCGGAACGACACCGAGCGTAGCCGCGTCCGCGGGGTCGGCGATCTCCCTTCGCGGGCTCAGCAAGCACTTCGGCGAGGTGAAGGCGGTCGACGGCGTCGACCTGGACATCGCCGACGGCGAGTTCTTCTCGATGCTCGGACCTTCGGGCTCGGGCAAGACCACGGTGCTGCGCCTGATCGCGGGCTTCGAGCAGGCCACCGAGGGGACGATCCACCTCGCGGGCGAGGACGTCACGAGGCGCGCGCCATTCGATCGCGACGTCAACACGGTCTTCCAGGACTACGCGCTCTTCCCGCACATGAGCGTCCTGGACAACGTGGCGTACGGGCTGCGGGTGCGAGGCGTCAAGAAAGGTCCACGCCGTCAGCAGGCTGAGGAGGCACTGGCAACCGTCCAGCTGGCCCACCTCGGCAGCCGCCGTCCGGGGCAGCTGTCCGGCGGACAACGGCAGCGTGTCGCGCTCGCCCGCTCGATCGTCGTCCGTCCGAAGGTGCTCCTGCTCGACGAGCCGCTCGGTGCCCTCGACCTCAAGCTGCGCGAGCAGATGCAGGTCGAGCTCAAGCAGCTGCAGCGTGACCTCGGCATCACCTTCGTCTTCGTGACGCACGACCAGGAAGAGGCCCTGACGCTCAGCGACCGCGTGGCGGTGTTCAGCGAGGGCAAGATCGTGCAGCTGGGCACCCCGCAGGAGATCTACGAGCAGCCGGCGTCCGAGTACGTCGCGTCGTTCGTCGGGACGTCCAACCTGTTCGATGGTCCGACCTCGGCGCGCCTGCTGGGTCGGGACGGGACCCACGCACTGCGACCCGAGAAGATCTCGCTCCGGCCCGCGGGCAGCACCGCATCCGACGACGGCACGATCCGCGTCGAGGGCGTGATCCTCGAGTCGATCTACCTCGGCACCGGGCATCGCATCCACGTCCGCCTGAACGACGGCACGCAGATCGTCGTGCTCGAGCAGAGCACGGGCGGCAAGGCCGACGAGCAGCGGGGCGAACGCATCGTCGCCTGCTGGTCTCCCGACGACCTCGTGCCCCTGACCTGAACCTGACCGCTCCCACCACCAGAAGAAAGTTGGAGACACCGATGAGAATCACCACCCGCAGGAGCAGGAGAGCCGCCGGCGCTCTGCTCGCCAGCAGCGCGCTCGTCGTGCTCGCCGCATGTGGCGGCGGCGACTCGGACGAGGGCAGCAAGCCCGTCGAGAAGCTCGGCAAGACCGAGGGCAAGGTGTCCATCCTCGCCTGGCCCGGCTACGTCGAGGACGGCAGCAACGACCCGAAGGTGGACTGGGTCAGCGCGTTCGAGGACGAGACCAAGTGCCAGGTCACCAGCAAGACGTACGGGACCTCGGATGAGGCGTTCAACCTGGCCAAGACCGGTGACTACGACGTCATCGCCGCCTCGGGCGACCTCACGGCCCGCATGGTCGCCTCCGAGGAGGCCGCGGAGGTCAACACCGACCTGATCCCCAACTACGAGAAGGTCTACGACTTCCTCAAGAACAAGGAGTGGAACACGTTCGACGGCAAGAACTACGGCGTTCCGCACGGCTATGGCGCCAACCTCCTGATGTACAACGAGGACGAGGTCACGCCTGCTCCCACCTCGTGGTCGGCGGTCTTCGAGCCGGAGGAGATGGCGAAGTACAAGGGCAAGATCACCGCGTACGACTCGCCGATCTACATCGCCGATGCCGCGCTGTACCTGATGAAGCACCAGCCGGAGCTCAAGATCGAGAACCCGTACTCCTTGGACGACAAGCAGTTCGACGCGGCGATCGACCTGCTCAAGGAGCAGCGCAAGCACGTCGGTGAGTACTGGTCGGACTACCTCAAGGAGATCTCGGCGTTCGAGACCGGCGACTCCGTCATCGGCACCACGTGGCAGGTGATCGCCAACTCGGTCCAGAAGTCCAAGGTCAAGGCGATCCTTCCCGAGGAAGGCGCGACCGGCTGGTCCGACACCTGGATGATCTCGTCCAAGGCCAAGAACCCCAACTGCGCCTACAAGTGGCTCAACTACATCGAGTCGCCCAAGGCCAACGCCCAGGCGACGGAGTACTTCGGTGAGGCGCCGAACAGCAAGGAAGCCTGTGACTTCGCGAGCGACCCGAAGTTCTGCGAGACGTTCAAGGCCGGCGACGAGGAGTTCGCGTCACAGCTCTGGTACTGGCGTACTCCGGTGGAGGAGTGCCTCGACGGCCGCAAGGACGTCAAGTGCAAGGACTACTCGGAGTGGACCAAGGCCTGGACGGCGATCAAGGGCTAAGGACCACATGTCGATCGACACTGCTCGGGCAGCCGTCCCCCCTCAGGGGGGGCCGGCCGCCCGGCGCCTCTCGTCCTCGCTCAGCTCGAAGCCGCGCACGCGGCTCGCGCTGCTGCTTGCCGCGCCGCTCACCTGGCTCGTCCTCGTGTACGTCGTGGCGCTCGCCGCCCTGCTCGTCTCGGCCCTGTGGACCGTCGACAGCTTCACCGGTGAGCTCGACCGGGGCCTGAGCCTCGACAACCTCAAGGAGATCACCACCGAGTCGCTCTATCGAACCGTCGCGCTCCGCACGATCGGGGTCGCGTTGCTCGTGACCGTCGTGGACATCCTGATCGCGCTGCCGATCGCGTTCTACATGGCCAAGGTCGCGTCGCGGCGGATGCAGCGCATCCTCGTGATCGCGGTGCTCACCCCCCTGTGGGCCAGCTACCTCGTGAAGGCGTTCGCGTGGCGTTCCGTGCTCTCGGACGGTGGCATCTTCCAGTGGGCGGCGAGCCGCATCGGGCTGGACACTCCCGGCTACGGACTGACTGCTGTCGTGATCACCCAGGCGTACATCTGGCTGCCGTACGTCATCCTGCCGATCTACGCCGGCCTCGAGCGGGTGCCGAACTCGCTCCTCGACGCGTCGAGCGACCTCGGCGCCTCGTCGTGGCAGTCGCTGCGCACCGTCGTGCTGCCCATGCTCACGCCGGCGATCATCGCCGGCTCGATCTTCAGCTTCTCGTTGACCCTCGGTGACTACATCACGGTCAACATCGTGGGCGGTGCCAACCAGATGCTCGGCAACCTCGTCTACACGAACGTCGGCGCGGCCAACAACCTGCCCCTGGCGGCGGCGATCGCGCTGATCCCCATCGTCATCATGATCGGGTACCTGACGGCTGTCCGCCGCACCGGTGCCCTCGAGAACCTCTAGGCGTACGCGATGATCCTGAGTGCTTCGATCCGCCGGTTGCTGGCGGCGCTGACCGGCCTGATCCTGCTGCTGATGTACCTGCCGCTCGCCGTCGTGGTGCTGAACTCCTTCAACACCAGTCGATCGTTGACGTGGCCACCGCCGGGCCTGACCGTGGACTGGTGGCAACGGGCCTACGAGAGCGACGGCGCTCGTGAGGCGGTGCTCACGAGCGTCCAGGTCGCGCTGGCCTCGACCGCGATTGCACTGGTGCTGGGCACTCTGATGTCGATCGCGCTGCAGCGTTATGAGTTCTTCGGCAAGAACTCGGTCAATCTCCTGGTCATCCTGCCGATCGCGCTGCCGGGCATCGTGACGGGCATCGCGCTCAACAACGCGTTCCGCGGCATCCTCAGCCTGCAGCTCTCGATCCTGACGGTGATCATCGCGCACGCCACGTTCTGCATCGTCACGGTGTTCAACAACGTGCAGGCGCGACTGCGTCGGATGGGGGGCAGCTTCGAGGAGGCATCCGCCGACCTGGGAGCCGGGGTCTGGACCACCTTCCGACTGGTGACGTTCCCGCAGCTCCGATCGGCGCTCCTCGCGGGCGGCCTGCTCGCGTTCGCCCTCAGCTTCGACGAGATCATCGTGACGACCTTCACGGCCGGCGCCGGTGTGCAGACGTTGCCGATCTGGATCCTGAACAACCTCTTCCGGCCCAACCAGGCGCCCATCGTCAACGTCGTCGCCGTCGTGCTGATCCTGCTGTCGGTCGTCCCCATCTGGTTGGCGCAGAAGATCAGCGGCGACACCGAGGCGCTGAGGTGATCGACCGGAACCGGCTCGGTGAGCTGCTGACCCGGGAGCGCGCGACCTACGCCGACCTCCATCCCACCTCGGCGCGGCACTACGCCGACGCGACACACCTGTTCGGCCGGGTGCCGATGACATGGATGAACAAGAACGCTGCCGGCTTCCCCTTGTACGTCGAGCGGGCTCGTGACAGTCGCGTCTGGGACGTCGACGGGCGCGAACATGTCGACTTCGCGCTCGGCGACACCGGGGCGATGGCGGGTCACTCGCCCCGACCGACGGTCGACGCCGTCCACCGGCGCATGTCGGAGCTGGGCGGTCTCACGACGATGCTTCCCACCGCCGACGCCGAGTGGGTCGGCGCCGAGCTGACCCGCCGTTTCGGGCTGGCGCGCTGGAGCTTCTCGCTCACCGCGACCGATGCCAACCGTTGGGCGATCCGCCTCGTGCGAGCCTTGACCGGCCGGCCCAAGATCCTGGTCAATGCCTACTGCTACCACGGCAGCGTCGACGAGTCGCTCATCGTCGTGGGTCCGGACGGCGAGGGCATGATGCGTCCCGGCAACGTCGGGGCGCCGGTCGACGTCACGGCGACGAGCCGGGTCGCGGAGTTCAACGACCTCGAAGGCCTGGAGCGCCAGCTGGCCCACGGCGACGTGGCAGCGGTGCTCATGGAGCCCGCCCTGACCAACATCGGGATCGTGCTGCCGGAGGACGGCTACCTCGCGGGAGTACGCGAGATCACGCGCCGTCACGGCACCTTGCTCATCATCGACGAGACGCACACCTTCTCGGCGGGTCCGGGCGGGGCCACGGCGTTGTGGGGCCTGGAGCCTGACGTGCTGGTCATCGGCAAGGCGATCGGCGGCGGGGTGCCCTGCGGAGCGTACGGGCTGTCCGACGAGCTCGCGTCGCGTGCCGAGGAGCGCACGGACCTCGACCTCGTCGACATGGGTGGGGTCGGCGGAACTCTGGCCGGCAACCCGGTGTCGGTGGCCGCGATGCGCGCCACGCTCGAGCACGTGCTAACAGACGAGGCGTTCGCGCGGATGATCGAGACCGCGACGACGTTCACCGAGGGAGTGCAGGCTGCGATCGACCGGCACGCGCTGCCGTGGTCGGTCAGCCAGCTGGGCGCCCGCACGGAGTACCGGTTCGCCTCACCGGCTCCGCGCAACGGCAGCGAGTCCGCGGCCGCCGCTGACGAGGACCTCGAGGACTTCCTGCACGTCTACCTCGTCAACCGCGGGATCCTGCTGACCCCGTTCCACAACATGGCCCTGATGGCCCCGACGACCACGGTCGCGGACGTGCAGCGCCACCACGAGGTGTTCGAGGCGGCGCTGACCGAGCTGCTGGGCTAGCCGTCAGTCGGCGATGAAGAACATCCGCTTGTTGACGAACTCGTCCATCCCCAGCGGGCCGAGCTCGCGGCCGAAGCCGGAACGCTTGACGCCGCCGAACGGGATCTCCGCGCCCTCGCCAGCCGTGGAGTTGACGTTGGCCATGCCGACCTCGAGCCGTTGCGCCACCTTCTCGGCACGCGCCGGGTCGGCGCTGAAGACCGCGCCCCCGAGCCCGTACGTGGTGTCGTTGGCCAGCTCGAGGGCCTCCTCGTCGGAGCTCACCTTGTAGACGACCGCGACCGGACCGAACAGCTCCTCGGAGTAGGCACGCATGTCCTTGGTGATGCCGGTCAGCACGGCCGGTGTGTAGTGCGCGTCGGGCCCGTCGCTCAGGACGCCGCCGGCGTGCAGGGTCGCACCCTTGCTCACGGCGTCGTCGACCTGCTCGGCGAGCGCCTCCGCAGCCTTGCGCGACGACAGCGGCGAGAACGCGTCGATGGCCCGGGCCTTCTCGGTCAGCTTGTTGACGAAGTCGTCGAAGAGGTCCTCCATGACGATCATCCGCTTGTTGGAGTTGCACGCCTGGCCGGTGTTGTACATCCGGAAGTCCCACGCGTTGTCGACGACCTCGTCGAGGTTGTCGCTGTCGAGGACGATCATGGGGTCGGAGCCGCCGAGCTCGAGCACGCACTTCTTGAGGTTCTTGCCGGCCAGCGCGGCGACGACGGAGCCGGCCCGCTCCGAGCCGGTCAGCGAGACGCCCTGGATGCGGGGGTCCGCGATGATCGTCTCGATCTGCGCATGGGTCGCGAACACGTTGACGTACGCGCCCTCGGGCACGCCGGCATCCTTCATGATCTGCTCGACGGCAAGCGCCGACCGCGGCACCGACTCGGCGTGCTTGAGGATGATCGTGTTGCCGAGCATGAGGTTGGGCGCCGCGAACCGGGCGATCTGGTAGTACGGGAAGTTCCACGGCATGATGCCGAGCAGCGGGCCGATCGGGAGCTTCTGGACGACGGCCTTGCCGCCGTCGAACGTCTTGATCGGCTGGTCAGCGGCCAGAGTCGGGCCCTCGTTCGCGAAGTACTCGAAGATCGACTGGCAGAACTCCGCCTCCTCGACCCCTTCGCCCACGGGCTTGCCCATCTCCTCCTGCGCGATCGCCGCGAGCTCGTCGGCACGCTCGGCGAACAGGGCGGCGACCTTCTTGACGATCTCCGCACGCTCCGTGATCGGCACGTCCTTCCACGACGCGTACGCACGCGTGGCGGCAGCGATCGCCTGCTCGATGTCGGCATCCGTCGCGGGGTCGAAGGTCTGGACGACCTCGCCGGTGGCGGGGTTGACGACCTGGTACGCGGGTCCTGATGTCGTGGTCATGGGCTGCTCCTTGCGTGGATGGGGATTCTCGCGTGCTGCACCGGGTGCGCGGCCTATCGCCAGTCGATGCTCAAGTATTGCGTCTCGGTGAACTCCTCGAGGCCTGCGCGCGCCCCCTCGCGGCCGAGCCCGCTCTGCTTCATCCCGCCGAACGGTGCGGAGGGGTCCGACACCAGCCCGCGGTTGATGCCGATCATGCCGGCGTCGATCGCCTCGCCGATCCGCATCGCTCGCTGGAGCTCGCCGGCGAAGACGTACGCCGCGAGGCCGAACTCCGAGGCATTCACCTGTCGCAGCATCTCGGCCTCGTCCGTCCACGTGATGATCGGCGCCACGGGTCCGAAGATCTCGTTCACCACGACGTCGGCGTCTGCAGCCACGTCGACCAGGACGGTCGGCGGGTAGTAGAAGCCCTTGCTGTCGGGCACCGCGGCCTGGTGGCTGATGCGGGCACCGGCCGCGACTGCCGAGTCGACCAGCGCGGCGACCCCGTCGGCGGCCTTGGCGGAGATCAGGGGACCGATCTGCGAGCCCTCGGAGGCGGGGCCGACCGTGAGCTTCTCCACCTCGGCGCCCAGCCGCGCGGTGAACTCGTCCGCGATGTCTGCGTGGACGTACAGCCGGTTGGCGGCGGTGCAGGCCTGCCCGCCACCGCGGAACTTCGCGATCATCGTGCCCGCGACGGCGGCCTCGATGTCGGCGTCCTCCGTCACGACGAGGGGGGCGTTGCCGCCCAGCTCCATCGACGAGTTCACGACCCGGTCCGCGGCCTGCTTGAGCAGGATGCGGCCGATGCCGGTGGACCCGGTGAACGAGATCTTGCGGACGCGGACGTCGGCCATCCACGTCGACACGACGGCCGAGGCATCGGTCGTCGGGACCACGTTGACCACGCCGTCGGGCACGCCGGCCTCGACCAGCAGCCGGGTCACCGCGAGCGCGGTCAGGGGCGTCTCGGAAGCGGGCTTGAGCACGACGGTGCAGCCGGCGGCCAGGGCCGGCGCGATCTTGCGGGTCGCCATGGCCGCCGGGAAGTTCCACGGGGTGACGAGCGCCGCGACGCCGACCGGCTTGTGGGTCACGACGGTCCTGGTGCCCCCTGCGGGCGAGACACCGTAGTCACCTCCCGTGCGGACGCCCTCCTCGGCGAACCAGCGGAAGAACTCGGCGGCGTACGTGACCTCGCCGGTGGCATCCGCGAGCGACTTGCCGTTCTCGGCCGAGATCATCGCTGCGAGCTCGTCGGTGTCGCGCACCATCAGCTCGTACGTGCGACGGAGGATCTCGGAGCGTTGGCGCGGCGGCATGGCGCGCCACGCGGGCAGCGCCGCGGCGGCGGCATCGACGGCAGCGGTCGCTTCGCCCGGCCCGCCGTCGGCGACCTGGCCGATGACCGAGCGGTCGGCGGGGTTCTCGACGTCGAACTCGCCGGCGGAGCCCGCCAGCCACCGGCCACCGATGAACACCCCGTTCACGCGGTCGCCTCCGACAGTGCTTGGGCGACGACGTCCAGGCCCTCACCGAGGAGCTCGTCGCTGATCGCCAGCGGCGGCAGGAACCGGAGCACGTTGCCGTACGTGCCGCACGTCAGCACGATCACCCCGGCGAGCCGTGCCGCAGCCGCGACGGCGTTGGTCAGCAGCGGGTCGGGCTCGTCGGTGCCGCTCTTGACGATCTCGACGGCGATCATGGCGCCACGCCCGCGGACGTCGCCGAGCCGGTCGTCGTCGGCCTGCAGGCGGTGCAGCCGGTCGAGCATCAGCCGCTCGATCTCGCGTGCGCGATCGACCAGACCGTCGGCCTCGATCGTCTCGATCGTGGCAAGGGCCGCGGCGCAGGCGAGGGGGTTGCCGCCGTAGGTGCCGCCGAGTCCGGCGACGTGTGGCGCGTCCATCATCTCGGCGCGCCCGGTCACCGCCGACAACGGCAGGCCGCCGGCGATGCCCTTGGCGGTGACGATGAGGTCCGGCACGACGCCGTCGTGCTCGCAGGCGAACATCTCGCCCGTGCGGGCGAAGCCGCTCTGCACCTCGTCGGCGATGAACACGACGTCGTTTGCGGTGCACCAGTCGGCGAGCGCGGGCAGGAATCCCTCGGCCGGGACGATGAAGCCGCCCTCGCCCTGGATCGGCTCGATGACGACGGCGGCGAGGTTGTCGGCGCCGACCTGCTTCTCGATGGAGGTGATCGCCCGCTGTGCCGCAGCCGCGCCGTCGAGGTTCTTCTCGTCGCGGAAGGGATAGGACAGCGGAGCGCGGTAGACCTCGGGGGAGAAGGGTCCGAAGCCGCTCTTGTAGGGCATCGACTTGGCCGTCATGGCCATCGTCAGGTTGGTGCGCCCGTGGTAGGCGTGGTCGAACACCACGACCGCCTGCTTCTTGGTGTGTGCGCGGGCGATCTTGACGGCGTTCTCGACGGCCTCCGCGCCGGAGTTGAACAGGGCCGACCGCTTCTCGTGCTCGCCCGGAGTCAGCCGGTTGAGCGCCTCGGCGACCTCGACGTACCCCTCGTACGGCGTGACCATGAAGCACGTGTGGGTGAAGGCCTCGACCTGGGCGCGAACGGCGTCCACGACGCGTGGAGCACTGTTGCCGACCGTCGTCACGGCGATGCCCGAGCCGAGGTCGATGAACGAGTTGCCGTCGACGTCCTTGACGATCCCGCCGCCGGCCTCGACGGCGAAGACCGGCATCGTCGTGCCGACGCCCTGGGCGACGGCGGACTGCTTGCGGGACATCAGCTTCTGCGAGAGCGGGCCGGGGATGGCCGTGACGAGGTTGCGGCGTTGCTCGATCGAGGCAGACATGCTCCGATTCTCGCCGGGTCGAGGTATGCCGTCCAATACTTCCTCGTGATCGCGGCTATGCTCTGAAGGCATGGAACTGCGGACGCTCGGCTACTTCGTCGCGGTCGCCGAGACGGGGTCGGTCAGCGCGGCGGCCGAGGTCGTGCACGTGACGCAGCCGGCCATCTCGCGACAGGTGCGTCAGCTCGAGACCGAGCTGGGGGTCGACCTCTTCGTGCGCACGGCTGGACGGCTGCAGCTCAGCGCCGCGGGCCGGCAGTTCCTGCCGCACGCGCAGGACGTGCTGCGCCGTGCCGACGGGGCGCGCAGTGCAGCCCGTTCGTACGCAGCGGGCCGGCTCGAGCGGATCACGATCGCCGCTCCGACCACGACGCTGACCGACGTCATCGCCCCGTTCCTGGCCACCCTCGGGCCGGACGACCCGATGCCCACGGTCATCGAGTCCGATCCCCGTGAGGCGTTCGACGCCCTCCAGCACGGTGCTGACCTGGCGATCGCGACCGAGCCGCCGCCGGCCCGCCTCGCCGGCACCGCACTCGCCGTGCTGCCAGTGTGGGCGTACGTCCGAGCCGACCACGACTGGCGCGACCGCGGCTCCGTACGCCTGAAGGAGCTCGCGACGGAGACGGTCCTCGCGCTGACGCCGGCGTTCAAGCCTCGACAGATCCTCGACCGGGCGATGGAGCGGGCCGGGGTCTCGCCCGGGTCGGTCGTCGACTGCAGCAACCCGCAGGTCGCACAGGCCCTCGCCGCCGCGGGTCGCGGTGCAGCCGTGGTCTCGGACGACGCGAGGTTCGGGCTGCACCCGTTGGAGATCATCGGCCGGGACGGGCCATTGCGGATCGAGCTGTTCGCCGCGTGGGAGCGGGGTCATCACGCTGCTCCGACGCTCGACCGGCTGGCGGCGCGCCTGCAGGCGTTCTGCGTCGAGCGCTACGGGGCCGACGTGGCGCCCGCCGGCTGAGGCCGGCTCAGCAGGCCCTTGCGATCGGCGACGGTCTCGAACCAGTAGGTGAAGAACGGCGGGATGCTGGACGCCAGCGCGAGCACGGTGGTGCCCGGCTTCCACCTGAAGACGATCGCGGCGACGATGCAGCTCGCGACGTACAGCATGAAGATCCCGCCGTGGATCGGCCCGGCGACCGGGACGCCGCCCTCGTGCAGGCCGAACGGCTCGGACTCGAGGACCCACTTGCAGAACATCGCTGCGAGCAGCAGCGCCCACGACAGGGCCTCGGCGATCGCGACGGTACGGAAGATGGTGCGGACGGTGGAGGAGGGATTCACGCCACCACGCTACCCGCGTAACGCCTAGGCAATGTGGGCCGGTGACAATGGTCATATGGCCTTCCTGCTGCGCGTCGAGCTACCTGACGTGCCCGGCTCGTTGGGTGCACTGGCCACGGCGCTCGGTGGTGCCGGGGCCGACATCGAGGCGATCGAGATCGTGGAGCGGCGGGCGGACGGCCGGGTCGTCGACGACGTGCTGCTGGAGCTACCGGCCCAGGTCATGCCCGATGCGCTGATCACGGCCTGCCACCAGCTCGAGGACGTCACGGTCGCCTGGATCTCGCGCTACAACGCCGGCGCCAACCTCAGCATGGATCTCGAGGCGGTCGAGCGGTTCACCGAGGACCCGGCGAACGCGATCGACCAGCTCGTCGAGGTCATCCCGGCGACGTTCCGCACCGACTGGGCGATGGCGCTGCACCGGGTCGACGGCCAGGCGGCAGTCAGGGCGTCCTCGTCGACCGCCCCCAAGCTCGTCGCCGAGGCGACCGAATGGCTCGGGATCCGTACGTCCAAGGTGCTGCGCGACGTGCCGGAGTGGGACTCGATGGTGCTGGCAGCATCACCCGCCCGCGACCGAGGGGGCGACAGGTTCGTGGTGGTCGTCGGCCGTCACGGTGGACCGGAGTTCCTCGCGTCCGAGCTGGCCCGGCTCGGCCACATGGTGTCGCTGGCGGCGTCGGTCCAGTCGCGCTAGTCGGCCGGCTTGGTCTCCGGCACGTGGGCGTGGTGGAACCGCCCGAGCGCCTCGACCTCTTTCTCGAGCTTCGGCACGGTCTTGCGCGCGAGGCGCTTGAGCACCGGCCAGGCGAGGGGCGAGTTGGTCAGTGCCTTGGTCCAGCTGGCGAGCAGGACGCCCTTGGGCACGTACACGCGGCTCTTGCGCTTCGCGAAGCCCTGCAGGATCAGCTCGACGCACTCCTCGACGCTGGTCGTGCTGTTGGCGGGGTAGGGCAGCTTGGTGCGGATCTCGGCGAACGACGGCAGGTCCTTCTCGGCGTTGCGGACGATGTCGGTGTCGATCCAGGACGGGTGGCAGATGCCGACGTCGATGCCGAGGTGGGCGACCTCCTGCTTGTACGCCAGGGCGAGCGACTCCGCGCCGGCCTTGCTCGCGTTGTACGACGCCAGGCCGGCCAGCGCGGTGAACGACGCGAGCGACGCCACGACCAGGGCGTAACCGTTGGTCGCCGCGAGGTGCGGGGTCGTGTGCTTCAGCGTGCGGAAGACGCCGTTGATGTTGATGTCGACGACGCGCTCGAAGGCCTCGTCCTCGATCTGGCGCACGGTGCCGTACGACGCGATGCCGGCGTTGGCGAGCACGAAGTCGATGCGTCCGAAGTGGGCGGCGGCTGCACCCACGGCGGCGGCGACGGCGGCGGAGTCGCGCACGTCGGCCTCCCACCAAGCGGCCGAGTCGCCGAGCTCGTCGGACAGCTCGGCGAGCAGGGCGGGCTCGAGGCCCACGAGCGCGACCTTGCCCCCGCGATCGACGAAACCACGCGCCACGCCCGCGCCGATGCCGCGGGCGGCTCCGGTGACGAGCGCGACTTTGCCGGTGAAGTTGTCAGCCATCGCATCAACATACCGTCGGTATCCGAAATGCGCCATGGCCGATGTCACATGCGGGAGGTCAGGGCTGGAGGCGCTCGGCCAGTGCGTCGAGGGTCGGGACGAACCACAGCTGGCGGCCACGATTGGACTCGGTGACCCATGCCCGGAGCGAGGTGCTCTCGGCCACGCGGCTCTCGATGTCGCCGACGATCGCGAGCCGCAGGCGATAGTTCACGAACTTCTGCGTGACCTCGCCCGCCATACCGGTCTTGAGCTCGAAGAAGTCGTCGGTGAGCCTCGCCGCCGGCATGGCCACCATCTCGGCCGGTCCCCACGCGGCATCGCCGACGACCTCGGTCGCGGCCTCGATGGTGTCGAGCGGCGGGCCGTCCTGCGGCATGACCAGGACGGGCGTGCCATGGACCGTGGTGAGCTCGTTCTCGGACATGCCACGACGATATCGAGGCGAGGTCGCGCGATACCCTCGCCGTCATGACCGTCTCCGAGCTCTTCGACTCCTCCGCCTGGCGAGAGGTCCCCGGCTTCGAGGAGCTCGAGGACATCACCTATCACCGCGCGGCAGACCACGGCACGGTACGGATCGCGTTCGACCGTCCCGAGGTGCGCAACGCGTTCCGGCCCGGGACCGTCGACGAGCTGCTGCGCGTCCTCGAGCACGCGCGCCAGTCGTCCGACGTCGGGTGTGTGCTGCTGACCGGCAACGGGCCGTCGCCCAAGGACGGTGGATGGGCGTTCTGCTCCGGCGGTGACCAGCGCATCCGCGGCAAGGCGGGCTACCAGTACGCAGAGGGTGACTCGGCCGAGTCGGTCGACAAGGCCAAGCTCGCTCGGCTGCACATCCTCGAGGTGCAGCGGCTGATCCGCTTCATGCCCAAGATCGTGATCGCGGTGGTCCCGGGCTGGGCCGCCGGCGGTGGGCACAGCCTGCACGTCGTCGCGGACCTGACGCTGGCGTCGGCCGAGCACGCGAGGTTCAAGCAGACCGATGCCGACGTCGGTTCGTTCGACGGTGGCTACGGCTCGGCGTACCTCGCCCGCCAGGTCGGCCAGAAGTTCGCGCGCGAGATCTTCCTCCTGGGCGACGAGTACTCCGCCGCCGATGCGCACCGCATGGGCATGGTCAACAAGGTCGTCCCGCACGCCGAGCTCGAGGCCGAGGCGCTCGAGTGGGGTCGCAAGATCAACGCCAAGTCACCGACGGCCCAGCGGATGCTGAAGTACTCCTTCAACCTCATCGACGACGGCCTCGTCGGACAGCAGGTCCTGCTCGGCGAGACCACGCGCCTGGCGTACATGACGGACGAGGCGCAGGAGGGCCGCGACGCCTTCCTCGAGAAGCGCGACCCGGACTTCACGCCGTACCCCTGGTACTACTGACCTCGGCAGTCGGCGGCCAAGCCCTGGACCCGCTTGACCAAGGCCGGGTCGTTGGCGCCGAACTCCGGGTCGTTGAGGTCGTCGATCGAGAACTCGTTGATCACGCGGTTCGAGAAGCACCGCGCGGACTTGGGCGTGGCACCGGCCTTGATGACGCTGACCCCCAGATAGCTGCGGGTGCCGACCAGCTGGATTGCATCCTCCGAGGCGTCGTTGCCCAGCTTGGCGTCCTTGCCCGGATCGCAGGACTCAAACGTGACCCGCTTGCCCTCGCTCGAGACGGTCGCTGACGAGCCGGCCTCGGCGGCGATCCAGTCCTCGAAGGCGGAGGTGAGGCGTGCGGCGCCCTTCTGCGAGCTGGCGGCGTAGGCAACGCGCGCGCACAGGACGTCCTTGCGCTTGAAGCCGAGGTAGGCGTCGCCTCGCCACGTGTCGGCGGCCTCCAGCGCATCGCGCAGCGGGATGCGCTCGGCAAGCATCAGGTACGTCACCAGCGACCCCACCTGGCCGGAGTCGAACTTCTTCTCGCCCGTGCCCGGCTTGGGGATCTTGACCTTCGTCGAGTCGATGTCGTCCAAGGCCCTGAGCGGGTCGAGCAGGATCGAGTCGTCGGGTGGCGGGTTCTCCAGCAGCTCGTCGACGCGGTCGTCGTCATCGGCGGCGATCGTCTCGGTGAGGGCCTGACCGAGGGCGTACGGAGCCCCGATCAGCGTGGTCACGACCTTCGGCACGCCCTTGAGCTCCTCCTGGGAGCCCTTCGTGTCAGCCGACTCGGCCTTGTCGAGCGCGGCCCGCTCCTTCTTGTCCAACGACGCGCGATAGAGGGTGGCGACGCGTTCCGCGTCCCCCTCGACGATCGCGCGCAGTGCGTCGCCCTCGGTGGTCGCCTTGCCGTCGGAGGCCTTCTTGGCGAGCTTCTTGGTCGAGGTGGCGATGTCGAACTTCTGGTCCTGCAACGCGTGGGTCAGCTCGTGCACCAAGGTGCCCCGCGTGGCCAGCGAGAGCTTCGTGCCGCGCACCGTGATGGTCCGGTCGTCGAACGAATAGTACGCCAGCGTGCCCGAGCCGCGCGCGTCGTCGAAGGCGTCGAAGAGGTCGACGTCGCCCGAGATCAGGCCGAAGGCCCGGAACAGGGAGGTGGTCTCCTTGATCTCCTGGCGGTCGTCCTTGTCGAGGTCCTTCTTGTCTGCCCGGACGGTCTTCTCGAACGCCTTCGCGTCGAGGAAGCGGACCTTCACCGGATGGTCGAACGACAGGCCGCGCTTGTCCTCGACGATCTCGACGTACGGCTTGATCCGCTCGTCCCACTCCTTGGGGTAGGAGTCGTTGCGGTCATCGTCTCCCTGGAGGACGAGGAACGCGCCGACGCCGGCCGCCACGAGCAGGACCACGAGGGCCAGCACGAGCACGAGCTGGGTCTTGTTGCGTCTGGGAGGAGACACCACGTCGCTCATGGGGTGACGGTACCCGCAGATGCGACTGGGCGCTGATCTGTGGAACGTCCTCCTTTGCCCGAGTCGAAGGGCATCATTGCTGGATGTCGACGCAACCGGTGGCGGGGGCACTCCGAGCGGCGGCACGTGTTCAGGTCTCGGGCGTCCTCGGCAGAAGCCGGAGGGTCATCGAGTACGACGCCAAGTACCCGGACGGTCGGGTCGAGCTCAACGTCGACGCAGACACAGTGCTGCAGGGTCGGCGGTTCCCTGACCGGGCGCGCAAGACGAGGGCCGCAGCCGACGCTGCGTGCCCCGAGACCGGCACCGGGCCGTGGGTCGAGCACGAGACCGATTGGTCGTCCGAGGAGACCGAGGCGCTGTCGGGCACCACTCCATGGAGTCATCGCAAGCCAGGTCCGGCGCGGACCACCGCACCTGATGAGCCTCCCGAGACCTTTGGTCAGGCTCTATGGAACCACCCCAGGCTCGTCCTGCTGGAGGTCGGGCGGGCGGCCTTCGAGCTGCTCTACGGATGGGAGCTGGCGCTCGACGGCGAATCTGTCCTGTTGCGCCTGCTCGGCCTCGGCCTCTTCGCCTTCGGGTTGATCCACGTCGCCTCGTACGTGCTCAAGTTCCTGCCGCGGGTCCTGGCGAGGGAGCAGTGGTCCCGGACGGTTCCTCGACAGATCGCTCGAGCAGTACTGCAGTACGCCTGGGTCGCTGCGGGGATCGGCTGGGGCATCGCGCAGTACATCTGGGACGCGTGAGCCATACCCAACCAGTGAGACGCGAGTCTCACAGGGTGGTCGAGGCGGGTTACGAACAGATAACGTTCGCCGAATGAGCGAGGGACAGCAGGAGAGCCCACCGGCGTCGGTCATCGGGGTGGTCGCCGAGTCGAGCCCGGGCGAGACCCGGGTCGCGGCGACACCGGCCACCGTACGCCAGCTGATCGATCTCGGGTACGCCGTGACGATCGAGGTGGGCGCCGGAGCAAAGGCCTCGTTCACCGACGAGGCGTACGCCGAGGCCGGCGCGACGATCGCACCCGGTGACGAGGTGTGGCGCAGCGCCATCGTGTTCAAGGTGAACGCCCCGTCCACCGACGAGATCGGCCGGCTCGCTGACGGAGCCACCCTCATCAGCATCATCAGCCCCGCGCTCAACCCCGACCTCGTCGAGGCGCTGGCGCAACGACCGATCACGGTGCTGGCGATGGACGCCGTGCCCCGCATCTCGCGCGCGCAGTCGATGGACGTGCTCAGCTCGATGGCCAACATCGCCGGCTACCGCGCCGTCGTGGAGGCGGCGCACGTCTTCGGCCGGTTCTTCACCGGCCAGATCACCGCTGCCGGCAAGGTGCCGCCGGCCAAGGTGCTCGTCGCCGGCGTCGGCGTCGCCGGTCTTGCCGCGATCGGCACCGCCAACAGCATGGGCGCGATCGTCCGAGCGACGGACCCACGCGCCGAGGTCGCCGACCAGGTCGCCTCGCTCGGTGGCGAGTACCTCGCGGTCGACGTCGAGACCGAGCAGAGCACCGACGGCTATGCCAAGGCGACCTCGGAGGACTACGACCGGCGCGCGGCCGAGATCTACTCGGAGCAGGCCGCGGACGTCGACATCATCATCACGACGGCGCTGATCCCGGGCCGCGCGGCACCCCGCCTCATCACGGCGGCGGACGTCGCGACCATGAAGGCCGGCAGCGTCATCGTCGACATGGCCGCCTCCAACGGCGGCAACGTCGAGGGCACGGTCGCCGGCGAGGCGGTCGTGACCGACAACGGCGTCACGATCATCGGCTACACCGACCTGGCCGGCCGGCTCCCGACGCAGGCGTCGCAGCTCTACGGCACCAACCTCGTCAACCTCATGAAGCTGCTCACCCCAGGCAAGGACGGCCAGCTGGTCCTCGACCTCGACGACGTCGTGCAGCGGACCGTCACGGTCGTACGCGATCGAGAGACGCTGTGGCCACCGCCACCCGTCCAGGTGTCGGCGACGCCGGCCGCAGCGCCGGTGGAGAAGGCGGAGCCGAAGCCCGCGAAGGAACCGATGTCGCAGGGTCGCAAGCTGGGCCTGATCGGGCTCGGCGTCCTCGCGTTGTTCCTCGTCAACGCGTACGCACCCGCGCCGCTGCCCGAGCACTTCACGGTGCTGACGCTGGCGATCGTGGTCGGCTACTACGTCATCGGCAAGGTGCACCATGCCCTGCACACCCCGCTGATGAGCGTGACCAACGCGATCAGCGGGATCATCGTCGTCGGGGCGATGCTGCAGGTCGGGATCGACGGCGACGCCGACAACGCCACGGTCATCCGCATCCTGGCGTTCGTCGCGATCCTGCTCGCCTCCATCAACGTCTTCGGCGGATTCGCCGTGACCCGCCGCATGCTCAGCATGTTCTCGAAGGGCTGATCCCCGATGGACTCCGTCAGCATCGCCACCGCCGCGTACATCGTCGCGGCCCTCCTGTTCATCCTGTCCCTCGCCGGGCTGTCCAAGCACGAGACCGCCTCGCAGGGCGTGCTGTTCGGCATCTCCGGCATGGTGATCGCGCTCTTCGCCACGTTCATCGTGGTCGCCGACGTGGCCGACACGACCTCGGTCGTGCTGCTGCTGATCGCGGTCGTGATCGGCGCGGCCATCGGCCTGTGGCGAGCGCGCGTGGTCGAGATGACCGGCATGCCCGAGCTCATCGCGCTGCTGCACTCGTTCGTCGGCCTCGCCGCCGTTCTGGTGGGCTGGAACGGCTACCTCGCGCACGAGTCGTTCTCGCTCCAGTCGCTGGAGGACATCCACAACGCCGAGGTGTTCATCGGGGTGTTCATCGGCGCCGTCACGTTCACCGGCTCGATCGTGGCGTTCCTGAAGCTGTCGGCGCGGATCAAGTCGAGCCCGTTGATGCTGCCGGGCAAGAACTACATCAATCTCGGGGCCCTGGCGCTGTTCGTGGCCCTGACCGCGTGGTTCGTGATCGATCCCGCCCTGTGGCTGCTGGTCGCCGTCACGGTCGTCGCCCTGGCGCTCGGCTGGCACCTGGTCGCCTCGATCGGTGGCGGTGACATGCCGGTCGTCGTGTCGATGCTCAACTCGTACTCCGGCTGGGCCGCCGCGGCATCCGGCTTCTTGCTCAACAACGACGCCCTGATCGTGACCGGCGCGCTGGTCGGGTCGTCAGGCGCCTACCTGTCGTACATCATGTGCCAGGCGATGAACCGGTCGTTCATCTCGGTCATCGCCGGCGGCTTCGGCATCGAGGCCGGGCCCGCCGACGACACCGACTACGGCGACCACCGCGAGGTCACCGCCGCGGACACCGCCGAGCTGCTCAAGAACGCCTCGAGCGTCGTGATCACTCCCGGGTACGGCATGGCGGTCGCGCAGGCGCAGTACCCCGTCGCCGACCTGGTCAAGAAGCTGCGCGAGCGCGGCGTCGAGACCCGTTTCGGCATCCATCCCGTCGCGGGCCGGCTCCCCGGCCACATGAACGTGCTGCTAGCCGAGGCCAAGGTCCCGTACGACATCGTGCTAGAGATGGACGAGATCAACGACGACTTCGACGGAACGTCGGTCGTGCTGGTGATCGGCGCGAACGACACCGTCAACCCGGCCGCGACCGAGGACCCGTCCAGCCCGATCGCCGGCATGCCGGTGCTGCGGGTGTGGGAGGCCGACGACGTCGTGGTGTTCAAGCGGTCGATGGCCGCGGGCTATGCCGGGGTGCAGAACCCGCTGTTCTTCCGTGACAACGCCCAGATGCTGTTCGGCGACGCCAAGGAGCGGGTCGAGGACATCCTCCGGGAGCTCTGAGCGCTCCGTCGTGACGCCCGTGTGCGCCATTCGTTGAACAGGACGACCCGATCCTTTGGAGGACCCGTGGACAAGTTCGAGTACGACCGGCCGGACGACAAGGAGTCGACGGGCAGCAAGGCCGTCATCTTCCTCGTCCTGGGGATCGCCGTTGTCGCGATCTTCATCTTCGGGATCTACCGCTGAGCCTTCGCGGCGAAGCTCAACCCACGACGCCGTACAGGCGGTCGCCGGCGTCGCCGAGGCCCGGGACGATGTAGCCGAGCTCGTTGAGCTTCTCGTCGAGGCCGGCCGTCACGAGGGTGACCGGCACGTCGATCGCCGCGAGCTCTGACTCCAGCCGTGCGATGCCCTCGGGTGCTGCCAGCAGGGTGATCGCCGTGATGTCGTCGGCCCCGCGGCTGACCAGGAACTCGATGGCCGCGGCCAGCGTGCCTCCGGTCGCGAGCATCGGGTCCAGGACGTAGCACTGGCGCCCCGTGAGGTCGTCGGGCAGCCGCTCGGCGTACGTCACGGCCTCGAGCGTCTCCTCGTTGCGCACCATGCCGAGGAAGCCGACCTCGGCCGTCGGCAAGAGCCGTTGCATGCCCTCGAGCATGCCGAGCCCGGCGCGCAGGATCGGCACGACGAGCGGCGGCGGGTCCGACAGGCGTACGCCCGTGGCCGGGGCGACCGGCGTCATGACGTCGACCTCCTCGACGCGCACGTCGCGGGTGGCCTCGTACGCCAGCAGCGTCACGAGCTCGTCGGCGAGGCGCCGGAACGTCGGGGAGTCGGTCCTCTCGTCGCGCAGCACCGTCAGCTTGTGCGAGATCAACGGGTGGTCGGCGACGTGTACCTGCATGTCAGCAGACTAGCGGTGCGTGGCGGACGTCTGTCACCATCGCAAGGGAGCCCGTCCGACAGGAGGTGCAGCATGGCCGAAGACGATGTCGACTTCGCCGTCGCCGCCTACCGGGACGAGGGCGAGTGGCAGGTCGTCGAGCTCAAGCCGAGCCTCGGCGAGGACATCGAGGAGCTGAGCCTCGCGCTGGCCCGGTTCCCCTCCGACGTCGGGGTCCTGGGACTGGTCTCGATGAGCGACGACTTCTTCGTGATCCTGCGCCGCTCGGGCACCGAGGTGCGCGCGATGCTGTCCGACCTGACGGCCGTGGTCGACTGGCCTCTCGCGGTGGGGGTGGCCGACCTGCTCGACCTGCCGAATCCCGGCGACGACGACGAGCCCCAGGCCGCCGGCGACCTCGAGCTGTTGAGCGATCTCGGGATGCCGGCGATGGATCTCGGCGTGCTGTGCGACGACGACGACCTCTATCCCGAGGACATCCTGCGCGATGTCGCGGACCGGCTCGGCTTCGGTGAAGAGTTCGAGGCCGTCATCGGGTGACGTACCAACACGAGATGGAGCAGGCGCTGCTCCTTGCGGAGTCCGCCCTGGCCGACGGGGACGTGCCTGTGGGGGCTGTCGTCGTCGATCCCGACGGCATCGTCATCGGCCGGGGGCGCAACACCCGGGAGCGCGACGGGGACCCGACGGGGCATGCCGAGATCGTGGCCATCCGCGAGGCGGCAGGCGTACGGGGGGAGTGGCGGCTCGAGGGCTGCACGCTCGTCGTGACGCTCGAGCCCTGCACCATGTGCGCCGGCGCGATCGTCGCCGCGCGCCTGGAGCGACTGGTGTTCGGGGCGTTCGACGACAAGGCCGGCGCGGTCGGCTCGCTGTGGGACGTGGTCCGCGACCGCCGGCTCAACCATCGCCCGGAGGTCGTGAGCGGGGTGCTCGCGTCGGAGTCGACCGCCATGCTCCAGCAGTTCTTCGCAGACCACAGGAAAGGGTGAGCGGCATCGGCTTCACGATCGAGGAGATCCAGGTCCCGGCGACGATCGGGGGACCGGGGTGGGACGTCTTCGAGGAGTACGTCACGGTCCGCAACGCCGTGGAGTCGTACGCGCTGGGGACCGACTTGCTGGAGATGCCGCTGCCCGACGTGTGGTCGGAGTATCGCGACAACCCGCACCGGGTCCGCAGGCACTTCGCGGTGTGGCAAGACGGCGTGATCATCGGCCGGGGCATCGTCACCTCGAGGCCGCAGAGCCCGGAGTCCGGCGTCCACCTGATGACCGACATCCTCCCCGAGCATCGCCGGGCAGGGCTGGGGTCGGCGCTGCTCGAGCGGGTCGAGCAGGTCGCGCTCGACACCGGCGCATCGGTGCTCAAGGTGGTCCTGCCGCACAGGGCCGCGGCGGGTGGTGAGCGAGTCGCTGCGCCGACGGGCTTCGGCGACCTGCCGGCCGACGACGACGGGGTCAGGTTCCTCTCCTCCCACGGCTACGCCCTGGAGCAGATCAGCCGCATCAGCCTGCTCGACACCGACGGCCTCGCCGACCGCATCCGGCCGCTGCGCGACGCCGCCGTGGCGGCAGCCGGCGACGCCTACCGTGTCGTCAGCTGGATCGGGGCCACCCCGGACCGCTGGGTCGGCGACCTGGCCGAGATGCGTACGCGGATGAGCACCGACGCGCCGTCCGGCGGACTGGTGACGCCGGTCGACGAGTGGGACGCCGAGCGCGTGCGCGAGAACGATGCGCGGATCGCCGAGAGCGGCCGCACGGTCCTCACCGCGGCGGTGGAGCACGTGGCGTCCGGGACCCTGGTCGGCTACTCCGAGCTCCTCGTGTCCGACGGCTTGTCCGTCGCGACGCAGGAGGACACGTTGATCCTGCGGGACCATCGCGGGCGCCGGCTGGGAACCCTGGTCAAGATCGCCACCGCGGACCTGCTCCTCGAGCACGCACCGCAGCTCGAGGCCATCGTGACGTGGAACGCCGAGGAGAACCGGCCGATGCTCGACGTCAACGAAGCCATGGGATTCCGCGCGATCGGCTACGAGGGTGCGTGGCAGAAGCGGGTGTAGCGCCGCCCCTGCGCGTGGGAATCGATGCATACGCGAAGCGAAGGATCGAGAGGGAAAGTGAACCATGGCTGATCAGCCCGGCGTCATCGTCGTCACCGGCATCATGGCCGCCGGGAAGTCGACCGTCGCCCAGGCGCTGGCCGAGCGCCTCCCGGCGAGCGTCCACCTGAGAGGCGACGTCTTCCGCCGGATGATCGTCAACGGGCGGGTCGAGATCAGCGAGGACCTGGAGGCCGCGGCAGCCGAGCAGCTACGGCTGCGGTACGACCTCGCGGTTGCGGCCGCCGCTCGCTATGTCGCCGCGGGCTTCACCGTGGTCTACCAAGATGTCATCCTCGGTCCGGTGCTGGGCGACATCGTCGCGGAACTGGCAGCCGTGGCTGACGTGCACGTGGTCGTGCTCGCGCCGTCAGTGGCGGAGGTCGCCCGGCGCGAGGCTGGACGGGCCAAGACCGGATACGGCGCCTGGACACCGGAAGCCCTCGACGCCGGGCTGCGCGACGAGACGCCGAGGGTCGGGCTGTGGGTCGACTCGTCGGACCTGACGGTCGATGAGACGGTCGAGACGATCCTGGCCCGGCTCGAGGAGGCTCGAGTCTCGAAAGTAAGCGGCGGTCCGGTCGGTGTCGAGGAATAGTCGACGTGCTAATCTAGTTGAACATTCAACAGGACCACGGACGGTCCTGGCGAAGGAGATTTTCAGATGACCAGCATGCAGTTCGGACTCTTCACGGTCGGTGACGTCACTCCCGACCCCGTGAACGGCACGATTCAGACCGAGCACGAGCGCATCAAGAACACCGTCACGATCGCCAAGAAGGCCGAGGAGATCGGCCTCGACGTGTTCGCGACCGGCGAGCACCACAACCCGCCGTTCGTGCCGTCGTCCCCGACGACCACGCTGGCGTACATCGCCGCGCAGACCGAGAAGCTGATCCTCTCGACGTCCACGACGCTGATCACGACGAACGACCCGGTCAAGATCGCCGAGGACTACGCGACGCTGCAGCACCTCGCCGACGGTCGGATGGACCTCATGCTCGGTCGTGGCAACACCGCCCCGGTCTACCCGTGGTTCGGCTACGACGGCAGCAAGGCCGTCGAGCTGACGATCGAGCACTATCAGCTCCTGCGCCGCCTGTGGGACGAGGAGGTCGTCGACTGGCAGGGCCAGTTCCGCACGCCGTTGCAGGGCTTCACCGCGACGCCGCGGCCGCTGGACGACGTGCCGCCGTTTGTGTGGCACGGCAGCATCCGTACGCCTGAGGTCGCCGAGCTCGCGGCCTACTACGGCGACGGCTACTTCGCCAACAACATCTTCTGGCCCAAGGAGCACTACATCCGGCTGATCAACTTCTACCGGCAGCGCTACCAGCACTACGGGCACGGCGAGCCCGAGCAGGCGATCGTCGGCCTCGGCGGTCAGTTCTTCATCCGCAAGAACAGCCAGGACGCGGTGAGGGAGTTTCGGCCGTACTTCGACAACGCCCCGGTCTACGGCCACGGGCCGTCGCTCGAGGACTTCACGGCGCAGACCCCGCTGACGGTGGGCAGCCCGCAGGAGTTCCTCGAGAAGACCCTGGCGTTCGCGGACTACTTCGGCGACTACCAGCGCCAGCTGTTCCTCGTCGACCACGCCGGCCTGCCGCTCAAGATCGTCCTCGAGCAGCTCGACCTGCTCGGCGAGGTGCTGCCCGACCTGCGCGCAGGGTTCGACGCGCGCCGGCCGGCGAACGTACCTGATGCCCCGACGCACGCCGCTCGCGTCGCTGCGCGGAATGCCGCGGCGGTCCCGGCGGTTGACTCTGAGGAAGCCATTGAAGAGGTGAATGCATGACGAGGATCGTCGCCATCTCGGCCGGTCTGAGCGACCCGTCGACGACGCGGATGCTCGCGGACCGGCTGGTCGAGTCCGCCGAGCGGCAGTCCGGTGACGTGTCGGTCGAGGTCGTGTCGCTGCGCGAGCTGGCGCACGACATCACGGACGCGACGCTGACCGGGTTCGCGCCGCCGCGCCTGCAGGACGCGATCGACAAGGTCGTCGCAGCCGACGGCCTGATCGCCGTGACGCCGATCTTCAAGGCGTCCTATCCCGGCCTGTTCAAGTCGTTCGTCGACGTGCTCGACGCCGACGCGCTGATCGGCAAGCCGGTGCTGCTCGCGGCAACCGGCGGCACGGCCCGCCACTCGCTCGCGATCGACCACGCGCTGCGCCCGCTGTTCGCCTACCTGCAGGCGCTGATCGTGCCGACCGGCGTCTTCGCGTCCCCGTACGACTGGGGCACGGACGGCACCAACGCGCTCGGCCAGCGCATCGACCGCGCGGCGGGCGAGCTCGTCAGCCTGCTCAAGGGTGCCGGCACCGGTCGCGGACCGTCTGACGACATCGACCTGTTCAGCGACACGTTCCTGTCGATCTCGCAGCCCCAGTCCTGACCAAGCGGGTCAGCGCGGCTTGTTGGCGCGCCTGGCTTTCGCCTTGTCGACCGCTGACTTGATCTTGGCCTGGTTCTCGGGCTTGCGAGCCTCGGTGTAGACCTTCTTGGCGATCCCGATGGCTGCAGCGCTGCGTAGAAGCTTCATGCCCAAGGCATACCCCACCGTGCCCAACGCACACCGTCAGGACGTGATGATCAGGTCGGCCGCCTCGCGCTGGGCGACGACCCGTCGGGCGTTGGTCTCGTCGACGGTCTCGACCCATCGCCGGGCCTCGTCGGGGGCCTTGCCGAACTCGACGTGGCGCTGCACCAGTCGTTCGACCCGGACGTCGTCCGGCACGTCGACGAACCAGCACTCCGCGAGCTCTGCGCGGATCGCGGGCCACGGCTCCTCCTCGTCGAGCAGGTAGTTGCCCTCGGTCACGACGAGCCGGTCCTGCGGTCGTACGGTGATGGCGCCGGCGATCGGCTGCTCCAACGTGCGTTCGAAGTCGGGGGCGAGGACCTCGTGCTCCACGTCGGTCCGAAGGCGCTGCAGCAGGGCGAGGTAGCCGCGGGCGTCGAACGTCTCGATCGCTCCCTTGCGGTCGAGGGTGCCGCGCTCGGCGAGCGCAGCATCCGCCAGGTGGAAGCCGTCCATCGGGACGTGGGCCACCGCGACCCCGCTGGCGCGGAGCCGCCCGACCAGCGCTTCGGCCAGCGTGGTCTTGCCCGCGCCTGGTGCACCACAGATGCCGAGGACCGGCCGTGCGCCAGGCCTTGCCAGCCCGGCAGCGCGGGCGAGCAGGTCATCGATCGGGGGCGTGCTCACGCGGCCATTCTGCCCCGGGACGCGGGTTCGTCCGGTCTCCGAGGGTCCGGTAAGGTACTCCGCGGTGGCGTGTCCGAGCGGCCGAAGGTGCATCACTCGAAATGATGTGTGGGCTCAAACCCACCGTGGGTTCAAATCCCACCGCCACCGCACGATGAAGACCCCCGATCTTCACTGGGATTCTAGTGATATCGGGGGTTTTCTCTTTTGCACGACGACGATCGGGCCGCCCGCTGTGGCTGACCCAGAGTCCCCGTCTCGGTGGGCCACGCAGTCGAGGTCTTTGGTCCCTACCGCCCGCGGAACCCATCGATGAGGATCGTCCCCCAGCGGGGCCGGGCCATATGGCAAGGGTTCTCCCACTCGCGATGGGCTCGCCGACGTAGCATCTCCCGACGGCCGGCTGTCGTCGCTGCCGGAATTTCCGCCGCCGCCCAAGCTTCTCGTCGAAGGGCGCCTGTCCGCAGCTGCGACTAGGTTGAGTCGATGCCAACCAGCCCCGAGACAGACCTGAACGGCACCCCGCTCCCGGACGGCTCGTCGGGGTGGATCCGGGTCCGGGGAGCGCGCGAGCACAATTTGCGCGACGTCGACGTCGACCTGCCGCGCGACTGCTTCGTCGCGTTCACCGGTGTCTCGGGATCGGGCAAGTCGTCGCTCGCGTTCGGGACGGTGTTCGCCGAGTCGCAGCGCCGATTCTTCGAGTCGGTGGCGCCGTATGCCCGCCGGCTCCTGTCGCAGGTCGGCGCCCCAGCCCTGGACACGATGGACGGGCTGCCTCCGGCGGTGGCGCTGCAGCAGGCGCGCGGCGCGTCGAGCTCGCGCTCGACCTTGGGGACGTTGAGCTCGCTGTCGGACGTGCTGCGCCTGCTCTACAGCCGTGCCGGGACCTACCCGCCCGGCGCCGATCACCTGCCGGCGTCCGCGTTCTCGCCGAACACCGCCGTCGGCGCGTGCCCGACGTGTCACGGCAGCGGAGTCGCGCGACGCACCACCGAGGCGCTGCTCGTGCCGGACCCGACGTTGTCGATCGACGAAGGTGCGATCGGCGTGTGGGCCAACAAGGCATGGGTCGGCCTCAACGTCCGTCGCATGGTCACCAAGCTCGGGATGGACATCCACGCTCCGTGGCACACGCTGCCACAGGCCGATCGCGACTGGCTGCTGTTCACCGACGAGGAGCCGCGGATGCTCCTGCAGGGCAACAAGCAGGGCGAGGCCAGCGCCTATCACGGTCACTGGTCGTCGGCCGAGAAGTACCTGCTGCGCAACCTCGCCAAGACGCAGTCGCCGGCGCAGCGCGAGAAGCTCGAGGCGTTCATCGCCGAAGGGCCGTGCCCGACGTGTGGTGGAAAGCGGCTGCGGCCCGCAGCGCTCGCGATCACGTTCGCCGGGGTGGACATCGCCACCATGGCCTCGATGCCGCTTTCCGAGGTGTGCACGCTGCTCGACACCGGCCTGGCGGACCAGGCCCGCGGGACCGATCGCCACGGTGCGGCGGCGGCGACCGCCGCGCGTTCCCTCGTCAAGGACTTCTCGGCGCGCGTCGAGTCGATCATCGCTCTCGGGCTCGGCTACCTGTCGATGGACCGGCCCAGCACCGCCCTCTCGGCCGGCGAGCTGCAGCGCGTACGACTCGCGGGTCAGCTGCGGGCCGGTCTCTTCGGCGTCCTGTACGTCCTCGACGAGCCGTCCGCCGGCCTCCACCCGGCCGACTCCGAGGCGCTGTACGCCGCGCTGCGTGAGCTGGTCTCGTCCGGCAACTCGCTGTTCGTGGTCGAGCACGACCTCTCGATCGCGCGCAACGCCGACTGGGTGGTCGACGTGGGCCCGAGCGCCGGGGTGCTCGGTGGCCACGTCGTCCACAGCGGGCCGCCGGAAACCCTGGCTGACGCCGCCGAGTCGGCGACCGCAGAATTCATGTTCGACCGGGCGCCGGTGCCCGAGCTCGCGGCACGCGAACCGATCGCCTGGCGCGAGCTCGACCACCTGTCGATCAACAACCTGCGCGATGTCAGCGTGTCCCTGCCGATCGGTGTGATGACGGCCGTCACCGGCGTATCGGGCGCGGGCAAGTCGTCGTTGCTCGCCGCCATCCTGGAGCGACTCGAGGAGCAAGCGGGCACGACGGGCGACCCGCAGCGGATCATCTCGATCGACCAGCGACCCATCGGCCGCTCGCCGCGCTCTAACCTGGCGACCTACACCGGACTGTTCGACGCCGTACGGCGGTTGTTCGCGGCGACCCCCGAAGCGCAGGAGCGCGGGTGGCAGGCGGGGCGTTTCTCGTTCAACGTGCCGGCCGGTCGCTGCCCGACGTGCGAGGGCGAGGGCTTCATCGCGATCGAGCTGGTCTTCCTGCCGACGAGCTACTCGACCTGCCCGACCTGTCGTGGCACCCGCTACAACCCCGAGACCCTCGAGGTGACGTATCACGACCGCGACATCGGGCAGGTGCTCGCGATGACGGTGCAGGAGGCTGCGGACTTCTTCGCCGACGTGCCCGCGGTGCACCGCTCCCTCGTGACCCTCCTGGACGTCGGGCTGGGCTACCTGACCCTGGGTCAGCCGGCGACCGAGCTGTCCGGCGGCGAGGCGCAGCGCATCAAGCTGGCCACCGAGCTGCAGCGCCCCCGCCGCGAGGGCACGCTGTTCGTGCTGGACGAGCCGACCGGCGGCCTGCACCCGGTCAACGTACGCGACCTCGTGCGCGTGCTCGGTCGGCTCACCGACGCCGGGGACACCGTCGTCGTGGTGGAGCACGACATGCAGGTCGTCGCTGCTGCCGACTGGGTCATCGAGCTCGGCCCCGGAGGTGGTGACCGGGGCGGCACGATCGTCGCGGCGGCGACGCCCGCCGACCTCCTCGACGTCCCGGCGAGCGTGACGGCCCCCTATCTCCGGCGCGCGCTGGTCCGGTGAGCACGCCCGGGATTCCGGGCTTTGAGGCCGATGTCACACCGTCCTGGGGGTGTAGGTCGCCCCAGGGGAGGGCACCTTCACCGCATGAGCCAAGACGAAGTAGACACAGCAGCAGAAGCCCGCGAGGGACTGTTCGACAGCGTCGCCGGCAAGGCCAAGGAGGTCGCCGGTGCCGTCACCGGCAACGACGAGCTCGTCGAAGAGGGTCAGCTCCAGCAGGCCGAGTCCAAGCAGCGCAAGGCTGCGGTGGCCGACGAGGCGATCGCGGACGCCAAGCGCCAGCAGGCCGCCGACGAGCTTCGCGAGACCAATCACGAGGCCGCCGCCGAGAAGCAGGCAGCGGACGACCGCGCCGACGTCGCCCAGCGCGCTGTCGACCGCGAGCGAGCAGAAGAGCGCGCCGCCGCCGAGCGCGACGCGGCCCAGCAGGAGGCGATCGGACGCCAGTCGGCGGAGCAGGAGGCCGACGCCGTCGCCGAGGCCGGCCTCCGCGAGTCGGAGATGCTCGCCGCCGACGCCAGGACCACCGAGCAGCAAGCCGCTGCCGACCGCGAGCGCCTTGAACGCGAGGCCGACATTGCCGAACGTCAGGCTGCGCAGCTGCGCGCCGACGCCCCGACCGAAGGATGACCATGATCAGCACCCTCATCGCCCTCCCGTACGAGCTGGCGCGACTGCCGCTCACCGCCATCGACCGCGGCCTCACCAGCCGCCTGCCCGAGAGCTCGCTGCCCCGTACGGCGGTGGATCGCGCGATCGGCTCGGCCGACAAGCTCGCCGGCACCATCCTCCGCAACGACGAGATCGTCGACCGCGGCACCGACCGGATCGAGCGGTCGGACAAGCTCGCCAAGGCTGCTCATCTCGAGAAGCGGGCCGAGTCCCGCCGCCAGGCGGCGCGCGACGCCGCCGAGACGGGCCTGCGGGAAGCCGCGGAGAAGCGTGAGGCGGCCGCCGAGCGCGCCGCTTCCGGTGTCGCGGAAGCCAAGCAGACCGAGGTGCAGGGCAAGCAGCGCGCCGCAGAGTCCGCCCAGAAGACTGCGGCCGCCAAGAAGGCTGCCGCCGACAAGAAGGCCGCGAGCCGCACCGAGACCGTCGAGGAGCGCAAGAAGCGCGTCGCGGCGGAAGCCGAGGCCAAGAAGGCCGCTGCCCGTCGCGAGGCCAAGGCCGAGCTGGCCGATGCTCGCGAGTCGAAGGAAGCCGCTGCCGAGGCCCGCAAGGACGCCGAGATCCTGAGCGATCTGACCGAGGCCAAGAAGCAGGAGCGCAAGCAGGACTGACGTCCTGCACACAGCGTCAGCCGCTGAGCAGGCGGAACTCGTTGCCGTCGGGGTCGGTCAGCTCGACCGCCCCGTCGGCATCGCCGCCAAGAGATGCTCCCAATGCCACCAGGCGATCGACCTCGGCCTTGATGTCTCCGTAGGAGACGAGGTCGAGACGTTGCCGGTTCCGGCCGCGCTTCGGCGCGACCGGGGGTCCTCCCCAGGCGATCTTGGTGCCGCCGCGTGGCGACTGGACCGCCGTCTCCCCGTCCTGGTCCCAGACCAACGGCCAGTCCAGTGCGGCGGACCAGAACAGGCCGACCTCCCGACTGCCTTCGCAGGCCAGCTCGCCGAGGAAGCCGCATCCGGCGAGGAACGTGCTGCCCGGCGGGATGACACAGAGCTCATTGCCCTCAGGGTCGGAGAGGACGACGTGTCCCTCCTCCGGCAGCTGACCGACGTCGAGGTGACTCCCGCCGAGCTCGAGCGCTCTCGTGATCGTTCCGTCCATCTCGGCCTGGTCCGTGCTGGTCAGGTGGAGGTGCACCCGGTTGAGGCCGTCCTTCGTCGAAGAGCTCGTCACGAACCGCAGACCGACCTGTGTCTCGGACCCCGTCACCAGGTTTGCCGAGAGAGTCGTCGATGGCCTCCCGATCCAAGAGCCCGGCCCAGAACGTGGCGAGCCGGACGGGGTCGTGCGCGTCGAACGTCAGGATCAGCGAACGCATGCCCCCACACTAGGGACCACAGGAGGCGACATGACAGTGGACCGCGGCGGCAGCTTCGACGGCGTCAGCATCGGTCGACCCGCGACCGGTGCGCTGGTCGACGCCGGCCACGCGACGCTGTCCGACCTGCCGGACGACCTCGACGCACTGCTGCAGCTGCACGGCGTCGGACCCAAGGCCGTGCGCCTGCTCAAAGAGGCGCGGGAGCGTCGGGGGCTCTAGCCCTCCGCGGGCTTGCGGCTGCCGTCGTCCTCGAACTCGACGTCGCCGAAGTCGATCGGCCTGCCGGCGTTGGCGATCGCCGTGACCATGGCGGTGCCCAACGGCCCGGCGCGGTCGAACACCTCGGCGGTGCCCACGGCGATGCCGTCGTGCTCGACCCGGTCGGTGGCCGACAGGCCCACCTCGCGGCTGACCGGCCGCCGAGCGAGCGCCAGGGTGACGTCGGTGTTGATGAACTTCACGCCCTCGCTGCCCCAGTTGACGACCATGCTCGTGCCGTCAGCGATGCTCGCGACCGACTGGAACGGCGTACCGTCCTCGCCCTCGACGACCGGGAGCCCGGCCTGCCAGGTCTGCTTGCGCCCGGCGTTCTGGTGGTCGGGGAAGGACTGCGACCACGGCGAGTCGCTGATGAAGTGCGGCACCCGCGGCTCCTCACTGGGCGGCACGAGGTCCTCGGGCGGGGGCTTCGGATGGTCGTCGGGCGTCCACACGTCGCCCTTGGGCGTCTCGGTCGGCAGCACGAAGATGCAGCTGGCCCGGGCGACGCGCTTGCCCTCCTGCAGCAGGACCGCGTCGATCAGGCAGATACGGCGTCCCTCGCGGACCACCTCGGTCTCGACGGTGCACGGCGCCATCGTGGCCGGCTGGAACAGGTCGACGGTGTAGCGCGCTGGGCTCAGGTCGTCGCGCCCGAGCTCGGTCAGCCGCAGCTCGAGCGCGCGAGCCAGGGCACCGCTGACGGCGACGCCGTGCATCTGGTCGTGCTTCCACATGCTGCGGGCGATCTCGGCGGGCACGAGGTGGTCGTCCTCGAGGGTGAACATGGCCAACGACATGGGACAAGCCTGTCAGGTGCGCCGGACAGCCAGTTGGCCCGGGTGCCAAAGACTAGAACGTGTTCCAGTTTTGCGCTACTGTCCCCGCCATGGTGCTCGAAAGATTCCGGCTCGACGACAAGGTCGCGATCGTCACCGGCGCAGGCCGCGGGATCGGGGCTGCCAGTGCTCTGGCGCTCGCCGAAGCCGGTGCCGATGTCGTCCTGGCCGCCCGTACGGAGGACCAGCTCCGCGAGGTCGCGGCACAGGTCGAGGCTCTGGGGCGCAAGGCGCTCGTGGTGCCCGCAGACCTGTCCGACCTCGACCAGGTGGCCGCGCTCGCGCAGACCGCGGTCGACACGTTCGGCCGGCTGGACGTGGTCGTCAACAACGTGGGCGGCTCGATGCCCAAGGAGTTCGTCCGCACGAACGTGGCCGCCCTCGAGGGCGCATTCCACTTCAACGTCTCGACGGCCCACGCGCTGACCCGTGCAGCGCTGCCGCACCTGCTCGCGGGTGACGGCGGCTCCGTCGTCAACATCTCGTCGGTCATGGGCCGGGTCAGTGGCCGTGGTTACCTGGCGTACGGCACGGCCAAGGCGGCGCTCGCCCACTGGACCCGTCTCGCCGGTCGCGACCTCGCCCCGCGCGTACGAGTGAACGCCATCGCGGTCGGCTCCGTCGCGACCTCCGCGCTGGAGATCGTCACCGGCGACGAGGGTCTCACCGCCCAGATGGAGGCCAACACCCCGCTTCGCCGTATCGGCGAGCCCGACGACATCGCCGCCGCCGTCCTGTTCCTTGCCAGCCCGGCCGGCGCCTACGTGACCGGCAAGGTCATCGAGGTCGACGGCGGCATCGACCAGCCCAACCTCGACATGGCACTGCCCGACCTGGGAGAAGAACTATGACCATCAGCGTCGTTGCGTGGAGCACCGGCAACGTCGGCAGGCACGTCCTCGCCGGCATCGACGCCCGGCCCGACCTCGACCTCGTCGGCCTCTGGGTGTCCAACCCCGACAAGGTGGGCAAGGACGCCGGCCGGCTCGCGGGGCTCGATCGTGACCTGGGCGTGGTGGCCACCAACGACGTCGACGAGATCATCGCGCTCAAGCCCGACTGCGTGCTGCACTCGGCGATGGCCGACGACCGGCTGTTCGAGGCGATGGCCGACCTCGAGCGGCTGCTGCGCGCCGGCATCAACGTCGTGTCGAGCGGGCCGGTCTTCCTGCAGTACCCGTCCGGCGTCGCGGTCGACATGGCCAAGGGCGTGCAGGAGGCGGCCGCCGAGGGCGGGGTCTCGCTGTACGTCAGCGGCATCGACCCGGGGTTCGCCAACGACTGGCTGCCCCTGTCGTTGACCAGCATCAGCGAGCGCATCGACCAGGTGCGCTGCTCGGAGGTGCTCAACTACAACACGTACGACCAGGGCATGATCGTCTTCGACGTCATGGGCTTCGGCAAGCCGATGGACCACGTCCCGATGCTCCTCGAACCGGGCATCCTCAGCATGGCGTGGGGCAGTGTCGTGCACCAGATCGCCGCGGGGCTCGGTGTCGAGCTCGACAACGTCGAGGAGTTCTACGAGCGCCTGCCGGCGACCGAGTCGTTCGACATCGACAGCGGACGCGTCGAGGAGGGCACCGTCGCGGGCCTGCACTTCGAGGTACGCGGGATGGTGGGCGACAAGGCCGTCGTGGTCCTCGAGCACGTCACCCGCGTGCACGACGACATCGGCCCGGACTGGCCGCAACCGGCCGGCAAGGGCTGCTATCGCGTCGAGATCAAGGGCGAGCCCAACTACACCCTGGACCTCCAGCTGCTCGGCACCGATGGTGACCACAACACCGCCGGCCTCAAGGCCACCGCGATGCGCCTGGTCAACGCCGTCCCGGCCGTCGTCGACGCGCAGCCCGGCCTCGTCACCGCCCTCGACCTGCCACTCGTCACGGGCCGCGGCCTGGTGGTCGTGTGAACGCCCGGCGCCTCGGCCGCGTGCTCGTCTCGGCGGCCATCGCCGGCAGTGTCGCGCTCATGTCACCGGCGACGGCCACCGCCGCGACGGGGTGCTCGCAGGCCGACTCGCAGGCTGCGTCGCAGAAGTACCTCGACGCGCTCGTCGACGGCGATGCCGCGTGGGCGATCCCGCTCCACCCGTTCGTCCTGCGCATGGAGAACGGCCTGCCGACGTCGGTCTCGGCGCTCGACCTCAAGCTGCAGCTCTACCTGCACGTGCAGTACTCGGTCTTCACCTCGATCGAGAACGTCGTGTGGACCTGGCAGCCCGACGGACGGGCCGACGTCATCAACGCGCACTACGACATCCCGGTCGGTCTGGGTGGGCTGTCGCTCGCGAGCTCGACCGTCGACGAGGACTTCACGCTGACGAGCGACTGCCGCATCAAGCGGATCGACGCGACGTTCACGATCGATCCGCCGGCTTGATGCCAGCTGCCGCGGAAGCTCGTTACGTCCCGCGCTCGGGACCCTCGTGGCGCGACCCGTGGCCGATGTACGCCGCCCTGCGGGAGCACGATCCCGTCCACCGGGTCGTCCCCGAGGGCGATCCGTCGCGCGACTACTGGGTGCTGTCGCGCCACCGGGACGTGTTCGCCGCCGCCCGGGACGTCGAGACCTTCTCGTCGGCCGAGGGGCTGACGACGGAGTACGGCGAGCTGGACCGGATCGGCCTGCGCGACAACCCGCCGCTCGTCATGCAGGACCCGCCGAGCCACACCGACTTCCGGCGGACGGTGTCACGCGGCTTCACGCCGCGCCAGGTCACGAGCATCGAGCCTGCCGTTCGGGCGTTCGTCGCCGAGCGGCTGGACCGGCTGGCCGAAGTCGGCGAGGGCGACATCGTGATGGAGCTCTTCAAGCCGTTGCCGACGATGGTCGTGGCGCACTACCTCGGCGTGCCGACCGAGGACCGCGACCGGTTCGACACGTGGACGCACGACATCGTCGCGGCGAGCTCGGCCGGGGACCCGCTCGAGGCGGCGCAGGCCGTGGGCGACCTGATGACGTACTTCACCGAGCTGGCCGAGCGTCGGCGGCGCGAGCCGGGCGACGACACGATCTCGCACCTGGTCGCGGCCGGCATGGCGGACGACACGGACGGGCTGCTGTCGATCCTCGGCTTCGCGTTCACGATGGTCACCGGCGGCAACGACACGACGACCGGGATGCTGGGTGGTGCCGTGCAGCTGCTGACGAGCCGCCCCGACCAGCGCCAGATCCTCGTGGACGACCCGGCACTCGTCGCGGACGCGGTGGAGGAGCTCCTGCGGCTCACCTCGCCGGTGCAGGGCCTCAGCCGCACCACGACCCGCGACGTCGAGATCGACGGGACGACCATCCCGGCCGGCCGCAAGGTGCTCCTCCTCTACGGTTCAGCCAATAGGGACGCCACGACGTACGGTCCGGACGCCGAGGAGCTCGACGTGCGGCGCAAGCCGGCCCACATCCTGACTTTCAGCCACGGCAACCACCACTGCCTCGGTGCCGCGGCAGCCCGCATGCAGGCCCGGGTCGCTCTCGAGGAGCTGCTGGTCCGCTTCCCCGGGTTCGAGGTCGACGTCGACGGCGTCGAGTACGCGCCCGGTCCCTACGTACGTCGGCCGACGCGGGTCCCGTTCCGGGTGGGTACGCCGTGACGCCGGACCGGGCCGAGGTGCTGGCACTGGTGCGGTCGTCGCCGGAGCTCGTCGCCGCCCACGACAAGGCCGGTTGGCTCGGGATCTTCGGTCGTGAGCACGTCGTGGAGGATCCGGTCGGTGCGCGTCCGGTCCGGTCCGACGACGCCGGCGCCCTCGAGAGGTTCTGGGACACGTTCATCGCTCCGAACGAGATCGAGTTCGAGGTCGCCCGCGACTGGGTGCACGGCTTCGACGTCGTTCGTGACGCGACGGTCGTGTCGACGTTGCGGCCCGGCGTCGTGGTGCGCACGCCCGCCCACCTGATCTACCAGACGACGAACGAGGACGGCGCGCTCAAGGTTCGCCGCATGGCCGCGTACTGGGAACCCAGGCCGGTCTACCGCCAGATGATGCGACCGACGCCGGCCCACGTCGCCGCGGGCCTTCGCCAGCTCGCCCACATGATCCGCACCCTCGGTGTGGGATCGTCGCTGCAGTTCATCGGCGCAGCCCGTCACGTCGGACGGCGTCGCAAGCGGGCGCTCCTCGACGAGCTGGCCGGCAAGGGCATCACGGGCGTCACCAAGCTGATCGCGTCAGGCGACAGCGTCACCGCCAACGGCGTCCGGCACGGCGCCCCGGTCGCCGTCATCGCCCGGTTCGCGCGGCGATCATCGACGCCGCGCGAGATGCAGGTCTACGAGGACCTGGCGTGACGGGCTCAGCGCAGCAGCAGGCGGACCGCGACGTCCATCGACGTGGTGACGTCGGCGGCCTGCGTACGACCCGTCACCCAGCCCATGAGGGCGGACAGCCACACGTCGCCGATGACACGCACGATCGCCATGTCCTCGTCGGTGGGCTCGCGGGACTCGTCGGTGCCGTCGATCGCGTGGGTCAGCATCGCGGTGAGCTTCATGCCGACGACGTGGATCTCGTCGGCGACGGACGCGTCGGCGAACATGAACGCACGGGTCAGGGCCTCGGTCAGCTGGGGCTGCTTCTGCAGCGCCGTCGTGGTCACGCCGAGCACGTGCATGACGCGCTCGTGCGGCGTGTCACCGGGCACCACGCGGGTGCGCGACTGCGCCTCGGCGCGCTCGAACTCGCGACCGAGCGCGGTCACCAGCAGGTGGATCTTGGACGGGAAGTAGCGGTAGAGCGTGCCGAGGGCGACGTCGGCGTTGTCAGCGACCGCACGCATCTGCACCGCGTCGAAGCCACCGCTGTCGGCGAGCTCGATGGTGGCGTCGAGGATGCGGCGCCGGCGCTCACGCTGGGCGTTGGAGCCGGCAGTCTCTGTCGTCGTCGCCATCCGTCGTCTCCTGTCCACTTCTTGCTGCCGCGGTTGGCATCGCCGACCGTACGTATGATTGAAACACGTTCTAGATTCGGAGGCGACACTGATGCCGGTCGGCGTGACGCAGGACCATCTTGAACTGGGATCCAGCCTAAGGGCATGGGCCGGCGGGCTCGCGGGGGCGGCCGCTGTGCGAGAAGCCGAGACCGACCCGGCCGCCGCGTTCACCAAGACGTGGCAGGCCGTCATCGAGGCGGGGCTGAGCAGCATCGGTGTGGCTGAGGCGCACGGCGGTGGTGGCGGTGACCTGCTCGACCAGATGGTCGCGCTCGAATCCGCGGCGTACGCCATGGTGCCTGGCCCGCTCCTCGGGACCACCGTGGTTGCCCAGGTCGGCGACGACACGGTGCGCGCAGCGATCGCCTCCGGCAGCAGTGCCGCCGTCGCGCTGGTGGGATCCGTCGCGCTCGACGCTTCCGGCGCCAAGGGAGACCTGGAGGTCGCGCTCGACGTCGTCGACGCCGGCTGGCTGCTCGCGCCGACGGCCGACGGCTCGTGGGTGCTGGTCGCCGCCGATGGCTGGACCGCCGAACCCGAGGCCGGACTCGATCTGTCCCGTCGTGGTGGCCGCGTGCGGGTCGCCGCGCCGGCCGAGCAGGTCGTGCCCGTGTCCGAGGCCGACGGTCAGCGCGTACGCCGGACGCTCGTCGCGCTGGCAGCGGCCGAGGCCGCGGGTGTCGCGCAGTGGTGCCTCGACACCGCGGTGGAGTACGCCAAGGTGCGCGAGCAGTTCGGCGCCCCGATCGGCTCCTTCCAGGCGATCAAGCACCTCTGCGCCCAGATGCTCGAGACGACGGAGTCGGTGGCTGCAGTCGCCTGGGACGCCGGAGCGGCCGCGATGTCGGGCGTACCGGCGGGGGAGGCCGACTATGCGGCCGACGTCGCCGCAGCTGTGGCCTTCGACGGCGCCGTCTCGGTTGCGCAGGACTGCATCCAGGTGCTGGGCGGGATCGGGTTCACGTTCGAGCACGACGCGCACCTCTACCTCCGCCGGGCGATCGCGCTGGGTGTGGCGGTCGCGGCGGCGACCGGCGGCGGCGAGCAGTCCGCCGCGCGACTGGCGCGTCGCGCGGGCACCGGTCAGCGCCGCGTGCCCGAGATCGACTTCGAGGGTGCCGACGCCGAGCTCCGTGAGACCACCCGTCGGGCGATGGCGTCGATCGCGGAGCTGCCGGCCAGTGACCAGCGCGCCGCGCTTGCCGAGGCCGGCTACCTCACGCCGCACTGGCCGAGGCCGTACGGCCTCGATGCGGGGCCGGTCGAGCAGCTCGTGGTCGACGAGGAGCTCCTCCGGGCGGGGCTCAGCCGGCCGGACCTGACCATCGGAGCCTGGGCCGTGCCGACGATCATCGGGCACGGCACCCCTGAGCAGGCGGAGCGTTTCGTGCTGCCCACCCTGCTGGGCGAGATCGGCTGGTGCCAGCTGTTCAGCGAGCCCGGCGCCGGTTCCGACCTCGCCTCGCTGACCACCCGCGCCGTACGGGCCGACGGTGGCTGGCGCCTCACGGGTCAGAAGGTGTGGACCTCGCGAGCGCGGGAAGCCGACTGGGCGATCTGCCTCGCGCGTACCGACAAGGACGCGGCACACCGTGGCATCACCTACTTCCTCGTCGACATGACTTCCGACGGCATCGACACCCGGCCGCTGCGCGAGCTGACCGGCGACGCGTTGTTCAACGAGGTGTTCCTCGACGAGGTGTTCGTGCCGGACGACTGCGTCGTGGGCGAGGTCAACGGCGGCTGGAAGCTCGCCCGCACGACGTTGGCCAACGAGCGGGTCGCGATGGCCGGAACCAAGCTCGGCGTCAGCACCGAGCGAGCCGTCGAGCTGCTGGCCGGCCGCGAGTCCGAGACCGACGCGGCGACGGTGGGGCACCAGGTGGCGTTGGCGACGGTGTGCCAGCTCCTCGGCGTACGGTCGACGCTGCGATCGATCGCCGGTCGAGGCCCCGGGCCGGAGTCGAGCGTGGCCAAGCTGCTCGGCGTGCGCAACCGGCAGGAGGCGTCCGAGCTCGTGGTGCGGCTGCACGGGCCGGCGGCGCTGCTGTCGTCGGACGAGCGCATCGCTGCTGACGTGCACGAGATGCTGCTGACCCGATGCCTCTCGATCGCCGGCGGGACGACGCAGATCCTGCGCAACGTCGTCGCCGAGCGCGTGCTGGGCCTACCCCGCAGCTGAGGCGTGACGCGTCGCGCGGTGCCACTGCAGCCAGCGCTGCACCGCGGCGATCGTGTGCTGGCTGCGGATCGAGGAGAACACCTCGAACGCGTGCTGCGCCCCGGGCAGCTCGGCGTACGTGACGCTGGCGTCGGAGGTCTCGCTGAGCTCCTTGACGAACGCGCGAGCCTGGTTGACCGACACGACGGTGTCGTTGGTGCCGTGGATCACGAAGAAGTCGGGCGTGTGCTCCGCGACGTGGGCGATCGGTGACGCCTGGACGAAGTCGTCGAGGTCCGTACGAGGGTCCTTGCCGAACACCCGCGGGCCGAGGAACCGGTCGCGCATGTCGATCGCGGCGCGCGTCTCGGTGATCCCGCCGAGGTCGTAGACGCCGTAGAACGGCACGCACGCCGAGACCGAGGTGTCGGAGTCCTCGAAGCCGGGCTGGTAGTCGGCGAGCCCGGGCGTCAGTGCGGCGAGGGCGGCGAGGTGGCCGCCGGCGGACCCGCCCGTGATGGCGACGTACGCGGGGTCGCCGCCGTACTCCTTGATGTTCTCGTGGACCCAGGCGATCGCGCGCTTGACGTCGACGATCTGGGTCGGGAACCGGTGCTTGGGGGCGAGGCGGTAGTTGACCGAGACGCAGACCCAGCCCAGCTGGGCCATGCGGTTCATCAGCAGGATGCCCTGCTGCTCCTTGTTGCCGATCGTCCAGCCGCCACCGTGGATCTGGATCAGCACGGGGGCGTCGGCGAGGTCACGGTCCTTGGGCCGGCGGATGTCGAGGTGCGCCTTGCGGCCGCCCTCGGTGTAGGGCACGTCCCGCAGCACCTCGATGTCTTGGGCGCGGAAGTTGAACGGCCGGGCGACCGAGCCGCGGGGGAGTCGCAGGTCGACGGGGCCGGGCAGGTCGATCTCGTCGAGGTAGCCGTCGCCGATGCTTGCGCGCAGCGCCTCGTCGAGCTGGGTGCCGGTGCGGCGTGCTCCGGCGATCGTCCAGCCCAGCAGGCCGGCCGCGACGGCACCCGCGGCCAGGCCGAGGCGCGAGGGCCGGCCGCCGCGCACGACGACCTCGGCGGCCGTGTCGATCGCACTCGCGGCGAGCAGGTGCGGGGCCAGCTCGCTGGTCGGCCAGCCGAGCGCGAAGCTGGGGATCGCGGACCAGCCGCGCCGCGCCGGACGTACGGCATTGACGGCCAAAGCGGCGAGGGTGAGCTGGCGACGGGTGAACCCGGCTGACATGTGAGCTCCTCAGACGGGATAGAACATGTTCTAGACAGGTCTAGGATACGGCCATGGACCGTCTCAGCGGACTCGACGCCAGCTTCCTCTACCTCGAGAGCGGCGCGCAGCTGATGCACGTGTGCGGGGTGATCGTCGTCGACCCTGCCACGATCCCGGGTGGGTACGACTTCCGGCGGTTCAAGGACGAGCTGTCCGAACGGGTCTCGGGCATCGCGATGTTCAACCGCAAGCTCAAGTTCGTGCCCGGTCGCATCGACTTCCCGATCTGGGTGACCGACGACGAGTTCGACATCGACCGGCACGTCCACCGCCTCGCCGCACCGGCGCCCGGCGGCGACCACGAGCTCACCGAGGTCGCGGGCCACCTCGCGGGCATACCGCTGGACCGGTCGAGGCCGCTGTGGGAGATGCACGTCATCGAGGGGCTGGCCAACGGCAAGATCGCGATCTTCTCCAAGATGCACCACGCCTCGGTCGACGGGGTCTCGGGATCCAACATGATCTCCTACCTCTGCAGCCTCGAGCCCGACGCGCCGCCGCTCGACACCGGCACGGCGCCGGGCGCGAACGAGCACCAGCGCGCACCGTCCGACCTCGAGCTCGTGGGCCGCGGCCTGCTGGCGACCGCGACCAAGCCGTGGCAGCTCGCCCGGCTCGTGGCACCCACGGCGCGGACCCTCATCGAGACGGCCAGCCGGGCCCGGCAGGGCACCGCGATGGCGGCACCGCTCACCGCGCCGCGTACGTCGTTCAACGGCACCATCACGGGTCACCGCTCGATCGCCCTCACCGACGTCTCGCTGGAGACCATCAAGCAGATCAAGCGCGCGGTGCCGGGCGCCACGGTCAACGACGTCGTGCTCGCGCTCAGCGGTGGGGCCCTGCGCCGCTACCTGCTGGACCGCGACGAGCTGCCCGACTCGTCGCTGCTCGCGAGCGTCCCGGTGTCGGTGCGCGACGAGTCGACCAGGAGCGGCGGGCGCAACAAGGTGTCGTCGCTCTTCTGCCGCCTCGGCACCGACGTCGAGGACCCGCTCGAGCGCATCACGGCGATGGCGGTCGACAACGCGAACGCCAAGGACCACCACACGGCCGTACCGGCGGACACGTTGCAGGAGTGGGCCGAGTTCGCGGCACCGCGGACGTTCGGCCTGGCGGTGCGCATGGTGTCCGACCTGCGGCTCGCCGAGAAGGCCCCGGTCATCCACAACCTCGTCATCTCGAACGTCCCGGGTCCGCCCGTGCCGCTGTACTTCGTCGGCGCGCGCATCGACGGGCTCTATCCGCTGGGGCCGGTGTTCCACGGTGCAGGGCTCAACATCACGGTGATGAGCAACCACGGGCACATGCACATCGGCGCGATCGCCTGCAGCGAGCTCATGCCGCAGGTGTGGGACCTCGTCGACCAGTTCCCGGTCGAGCTCGAGGCGATGCGCGAGGCCGTGCTCGGCTGACCGAGCAGCCGAGATTTGGATCCCCGTGCACCACGCTGCGCGTTGCGGTGGTGCAATCGCATCCAAATCTCGGTCGGTCAGGCGGGTTGGCGCTGCTGCATGCGGGCCGCGGTGGAGCGGGCGGCGTCGAGCATCGCCGGTACGAACTCCTGGTGCTCCAGCACGCAGCCGGCGTGACCGCAGGCGGCCTCGTGCACCGTCGCACCCGGTATGCGGTCGGCGATGTCGCGCTGCCGGTCCGGCGGGATGACCCGGTCCTTGGTGGTGACCACCACGGCGGTCGGCACGTCGACCTCGGCCAGCCACTTGCTCGAGTGGTGGCGACCCAGCGAGGCGACGGCCTGGCCGACGGCCCACGGGCTGCTCGAGCGCCACTGGTTCATGGCCCAGCGAGCGGTGTCCGAGCTGTTGGCGTCGATCTCCTCGGCGGCGGCAGCGCTGGCCCGCCGTACGACCCGCGAGCGCGACAGCGTCGAGGTCAGGCCCATGCCGAGCGCCATCCCGGTGTGGAAGACCCGCTCGCGACCGTTGGTGCGGAAGTGCGCGGTGCTGGCCGCCAGGACGAGCCCGCCGACGACGTCGGGGTGCTGGCGCCACACGCGTTGCGCGATGACGGAGCCCATCGAGTAGCCGGCGATGATCGGCAGGTCCAGGTCGAGCGCGTCGATCACCGCGGCGACGTCGGTGGCGCAGTCCGAGATCAGGAAGCGCTCGGACGTGATGCCGCGCCCGTGCCAGCGCTGGTCGAACGTGATGACCCGGAAGTGCTCGGCAAGCCGGGGGATTGCGGGGAACCAGGTGAGCTGGCCCGTGCAGCCCACGGCGTGGAGCAGGACGATGACGGGGGCGTCGGGGGTCGGCCCCGGGACGTCGGTCAGCCACGTACGTCCGCGCCGCGGGAGGTCTAGCCAGCGGCCCTCGGGCAGCTCGACCGGCGGGACGTCGAACAGGTCCCACGTCGAGGGGTCGGGCAGCAGATGGCGCATCGCCGCCATGGGCAGCTGGACCAGGTTGCGCACTCGTCCTCCTCAAGGTCGGGCTCCGAAGATTAGAACACGTTATAGTTTTGCACGAACAGGCTGCCTTCGGACGATTGGGGATGTGCGTGGACTCGGTGCTCGACGAGGTGCGCTCCGTCATCAGCGACGTGCTCGACCGTGGTGACGGGACCTGGCGCGCCCTGCAGGAGTCCGGCCTGCTCGCCCTGGCCGCCCCCGCAGAGCATGGCGGCGAGGGTCTTGGCATGACCGAGGTGGCCGTGCTGCTGCACGAGGTGGGCCGGCGCGCAGTTGACCTGCCCGTGCTCGAGACCGTGGCATGCGGTCTGCTGCCGCTCGCCCGGTCCCGCTCCGAGACCCTGCAGGCCGAGCTGGTCCCGCGCGTCCTGGCCGGCGACCTGCTGCTCGCCCCGGCGCTCGGGGAGCCGGGGGTCGCGCTGCCGCGCGATCCCGCGGCGACGTACGACGGCAGCGGCGTGACCGGCGCCAAGGTCGGCGTCCCGGTCCTCGACGGCACGACGCTGCTGCTGGTGTCGGCGCTGGATCGTTCGACCGACGCCGCAACCGTGGTGCTCGTGGACCCGGACGGCCCCGGCGTGACCCGGGTCGACACCTGGACCTCGCGCGGCGCGACCGAGGCGACGTACGTGTTCACCGATGCGCCGTCTGTCGGCGTGCTCGACGCCGACGTGGTGCGCGACCACGTCATCGCGGGCCTCGCCGTGCTCGGGGCCGGCGTCGTCGAGGGCGCGCGCGACCTGACCGCCGGCTACATCCGCGACCGCCGCCAGTTCGGCCGCGCGCTGGCCGAGTTCCAGGCCGTGGCGCAGCAGATCGCCGACGTCCACATCGCGTCCCGTACGTTCACCCTGACGGCCGGCGAGCTCGCCCGTCGCCTCGACGCGGGTGACCCGGCCGGCGACGACCTGGCGATCGCCGCGCACTGGTTCGCCGACCGCGCACCGGCGACGCTGCAGATCTGCCAGCACCTCCACGGCGGCATGGGCGTCGACATCACCTATCCGCTCAACCGCTACTTCTCCTGCGTGCGCGACATCGCCCGGCACCTGGGCGGTCCGGCCGCCCTCGCCGAGGTCCCGGTCGTCGAGACGGCCGGCAAGAACGCCGAGCTCACCGCCGAGGAGCGCGCGTTCAAGCAGGAGGCGCGGGACTACCTCACCGGGCTGGCCAGCGACGCCGACCGCGACGAGATGCGCACCGACCGTCACGGTCCGGCGTACCACCGCATCATCAAGCAGATGGGCGCCGACGGCTGGATGGGCGTCGGCTGGCCGAAGGAGTACGGCGGCCAGGGGCGCGGCGTCATCGAGCAGCAGGTGTTCGTCAACGAGGCTGCGCGGGCGGACGTGCACCTGCCGTCCGTGACGCTGCAGACCGTCGGGCCCACCCTGCAGGCGTACGGCACCCAGAAGCAGAAGGACATGTTCCTCGCCGACATCGTCAACGGCGACGTGCACTTCGCGATCGGCTACAGCGAGCCCGACGCCGGCACCGACCTGGCCTCGATGCGGACGTCGGCACGGCGCGACGGCGACCACTACGTCGTCAACGGGCAGAAGATGTGGACGACCGGCGGACACGTGGCCGACTACGTGTGGCTCGCCGTCCGCACCGATCTCGACGCGCCGCCGCACCGCGGCATCTCGGTGCTGATCGTCGACACCCGAGATCCCGGGTTCTCGTCGACCCCGATCGTCACGAGCGACAGCTCGCACCACACCAACGCGACGTACTACAACGACGTACGGGTGCCGGTCGACATGCTCGTCGGCGAGGAGAACCGCGGCTGGCAGCTCATCACGACGCAGCTCAATCACGAGCGGGTCATGCTCGGCCCGGCCGGCCGGATCGAGGGTCTGCGCGACATCGTGCGGGCGTGGGCCGAGGACCGTGAGGCGCCTGACGGCACGCCGCTGCTCGAGGTGCCGTGGGTGCGTGACGTGCTCGCCCGCGCCACGGCGTCGTTCCGGGTCAACGAGCTGCTCAACTGGGCCGTCGCCCGCGGCTCGTCGTCCGACCGGTCGACGGTGGCCGAGGCCTCGACGTCCAAGGTCTTCGCCAGCGACGAGGTGCAGCGCCTCGGCCTGGCGCTGATGGACGTCGTCACGACGTACGGCGATCCGGCCGACCCGGCGACGGCGCGGCTGGGGGAGTACCTCGACGCGACGAGCAAGCGCAACCTCGTGCTGAGCTTCGGTGGCGGCGTCAACGAGGTGCAGCGCGAGCTGATCGCGATGTTCGGCCTCGACCTGCCGCGGGTGCCGCGATGACGACCGAGATGACGGAGGACGAGATCCTCGCCCGGGTCGCGGAGATCAAGGCGCGGGGCAACAGCCCGGCCCGCGAGGCGCCGGACCCGGTCAACACGCCGATGATCCGCCACTGGGCCGAGGCCATCGGCGACACGAACCCGCGATGGGCGCCCGGCCCCGACACGGAGGCGCCGCCGGCGATGGCGCAGGTGTGGACGATGTACGGCCTCAACCCCGAGCGCATGCCGGGTGACCCGCTGCCCGACACCATGAGCGTGTTCGACGAGGCCGGCTTCACCTCGGTGCTGGGCACCAACTGCGACCAGACGTACGCCCGCACGCTCAGGCCCGGCGAGGTGCCGCAGATCAGCACCCGCCTCGACGAGGTCGTCGGGCCGAAGAAGACCGGCGTCGGCGAGGGCTGGTTCATCACGACCAAGAGCACGTGGACCGTCGGCGACGAGGAGGTCGCCACGATGACGTTCCGGGTGCTCAAGTTCAAGCCCGGCACCGGACGCGCGACGGTCGACAAGTCCCGGACCGCACGCCCGATGATCAACCGCGACACCGAGTTCTTCTGGGCCGGCACGGCAGCCGGCGAGCTGCGCATCCAGACCTGCAACGCCTGCGGCGAGCTCCGCCACCCGCCCGGACCGGTGTGCCCGGCCTGCCACGCGATGGATCGTGGGTACGTCGTCGCGTCCGGGCTCGGCACGGTGCACTCCTTCCTCGTCCACCACGCCCCGATGGTCCCGGGCAAGCAGCTGCCGCTGACCCTCGCACTGGTCGAGCTCGAGGAGGGCGTACGCATGATCGGCGAGGTCACCGGCGAGATCGAGACCGGCCAGGCCGTCGAGGTCTGGTTCGACGCGATCGACGACGACGTGACGCTGGCCAAGTGGCGGCCCGTCGGGAGCGCAGAGGCTGCACCGGAGCCGGAGGCAGAGGAGACGTCGGACCTCCCCGTCTGGGAGTTGCCGATCACCCCGACGCTCGTGGTGTCGACGGCCCTGGCCACCCGCGACTTCCAGGACGTGCACCACGACCGGGACCGGTCGATCGGGCACGGCAGCAAGGACATCTTCGTCAACATCCTGAGCACGACCGGCCTCGTGCAGCGCTACGTCACCGACTGGGCCGGCCCGCAGACCCAGGTGCTGTCGTGCGCGCTGCGACTCGGCGCACCGGCCTACCCGTACGACACCCTGCGTTTCACCGGAGACATCGTCTCGGAGGAGGACGGCGTGACCACGATCGACGTGACCGCGAAGGTCTCGATCGGCGTCCACGCCAACGCCCGGCTGGAGGTACGCCGATGAACGGGTTCAGCGGGGCGGCGGCGATCGCCGGCATCGGGGCGACCGAGTTCTCCAAGGAGTCGGGTCGATCCGAGCTCCAGCTCTCGGCCGAAGCGACCCTCGCGGCCCTCGCTGACGCCGGGCTGAGCGCGTCGGACGTCGACGGCCTCGTGACGTTCACGATGGACTCGTCCTCGGAGATCGCGTTGGCGCGCGAGCTCGGCATGGGTGACCTGCGGTTCTTCAGCCGGATCAACTACGGCGGCGGCGCGGCCTGCGCCACCGTGCAGCAGGCGGCCATGGCCGTGGCGACCGGCATGGCCGACGTCGTGGTGGCCTACCGCGGCTTCAACGAGCGCTCGGGCCAGCGCTTCGGGCAGGTGCAGAAGTGGGCCGCCGAGCAGGTCAACACCAACGGGCTCGACAACGCGTGGTCGTACCCGCACGGCCTGTCGACCCCCGCGGCCACCGTCGCGATGCAGGCCCGCCGCTACATGCACGAGTACGGCGCCACGTCGGCCGACTTCGGCGCCGTCGCGGTCGCGGACCGTCGGCACGCGGCGACCAACCCGGCGGCGTTCTTCCACGGCAAGCCGATCACGATCGACGACCACCAGGCCTCGCGGATGATCGCCGACCCCCTGCGTCTGCTCGACTGCTGCCAGGAGAGCGACGGCGCGGTCGCGATCGTCGTCACGTCGACCGAGCGCGCTCGTGACCTCGCCGCCGGAGCGGTGCCGATCGTCGCTGCGGCGCAGGGCAGCGCCGCCGACCAGTTCGTCATGACGTCCTACTACCGCGACGACATCGGCATCCCCGAGATCGGCGTCGTCGGCCGCGACCTGTGGCGGCAGTCAGGGCTCTCGCCGGACGACATCCAGACCGCCGTGCTCTACGACCACTTCACGCCCTACGTCCTGATGCAGCTCGAGGAGCTCGGCTTCTGCGGCCGCGGCGAGGCCAAGGACTTCATCGCCGGCGGGGCGATCGAGCTCGGTGGCCGACTGCCGCTCAACACGCACGGCGGGCAGCTCGGCGAGGCCTACATCCACGGCATGAACGGCATCGCCGAGGCGGTGCGGCAGCTGCGCGGCACGTCGGTCAACCAGGTCGACGGCGCGCAGCACGTGCTGGTCACCGCCGGTACCGGCGTCCCGACCTCAGGCCTCGTCCTCGGCGCCGGCTGACCTGCGATCGATCAATGCGGACGCGGCCAGGCCGTCTCGGCGTTTCTGGACCTGGCGCGGTGGACCAGGATCGCCCCGATCGCGGTGCCGACCGAGACCAGCAGCCCGACACCCGCGGCCACTGAGAAGATGATCGCCATGATCCGGTCCTCGTCGCTGCCTTCAGGCAACACGTAGGTCACGTCGTCGGGGTCGTAGACAACGGCCACCTCGTCGTCCACCGCCGGGACATCGGAGGACCACCACACCACGTCAGCGGTGACTCGCTGCCCAGTCTCAGTGGTGAAGTCCAGCGTGACGTCGTCAAGAGGACTGACCTCAGTGACGACTGCGGTGGTGGTCACTCCCTCGGTCGCCATGTGATTGCTGATCCAGAATCCGTATCCCGCGATGGCACCGCACACCAGGGTGCCCACCAGACTCAGCCCGGCAACAATCCACAAGGACACCGCCCAGCCGACGGACGGGCCTGGCTCGGCGGGCCGGTAGTAACCCGGGTGTGGCGTCCAGTGCGGTGGGGGCTGAGGGGGATGGCTCACGCGTCCATGGTGGCGTAGATGCTTGGCCGCCGCGGCTGGTTCAGCCGAGCGAGCACGGCGAGCCAGCCGGACTCCTCGTCGTCGTTGGAGCGCTCGCTCCACTCCCGTTCGAGTCCTGCTCGCCCCAGTGCCTCGACGAAGTCCGACTCGGTCCGCAGGGCCCGGTAGTACGGCTTGCCCGAGTCGCCGGTCTCCATGCCGGACTCGTGCCCGAGCGGGATCGACACGAGGAACCGGCCGTCGGCCTGCAAGGCTGCGGCGACCTTGGCCAGCACGGCTTCGAGGTCGTGCGGCTCGAGGTGCTGGAGGACGTGGAGGCAGACGACGGCGTCGTACGGGCCGCCGAGGTCGTCGTTGATCGCGTCGAGGCGGTCCACGTCCTTGCCCCGCTTGCGCTGCACGTCGATGAATCCCTGCGTGAGGTCTGTCCGCCGTACCGTCAGGCCGGCCTTCTCGAGGTAGTCGGCGTCCCAGCCCGGACCCGAACCGATCTCGAGGACGCGCGCACCGGGCACGGCCTCGGCCAGACGGTCCAGCCCGCCGCGGAGGACGGGAGTCTCGCTCGCGGTCTCGCGGGCGTACTGCTCGGCGATCTCGTCGTACGACTCGATCGTGCGGGCGTTCGGAGTCGGCTCCATGCCACCGACCCTAGGGCGGGATCAGCGACGCGTCACGAGACAGTCGGCCAGGGCCGGACGCGCGTCGTCGCCGACCGTGACGGTCACCGCGATGCCATCGGGCTCGTCCCACGCGTTGATCGTCAGCGTCTCGCCGGGGAACACGACACCGGCGAACCGCGCGCCGAAGCCGCCGGCCGCGGCAGCGTCACCGCCGAGCACCAGGTCGATGACCTCGCGCAGCACGATCCCGTACGTGCAGAGGCCGTGCAGGATCGGCGCCGGGAAGCCGGCGGCCTTGGCGAACGCCGGGTCGGAGTGCAGCGGGTTGCGGTCGCCGCAGAGCCGGTAGAGCAGCGCCTGCTGCGGCGTCACGGTGTAGGTCGTCGACGCGTCGGGCGCCCGGTCGGGCACGACGACGGCGTTGCTGGTGCCGCGGTTGCCGCCCCAGCCGCCCTCGCCCTTGACGAAGATCGACGACCGTACGCGCCACAGCTCCTCGCCGTCGGGGTCGACCGCGACGCCCTCCTGCCAGATCACCGCTGCCTTGCCCTTGTCCCAGACATCGGTGATGCGGGTCGTCAGCCGGGCCGAGCCGTCGGTCGGGAGCGGACCGTTGACCCGTACGTGCTGGGCGCCGTGCACGACCTGGGACAGGTTGATGTCGCAGCCCGGCAGGTCGAGCGCGGGTGGATCGGTCTCGTGGAACGAGGGCGCGACCACCGCGAAGCTCGGCAGCACCTGCAGGGCCTCGTCGTCATGGGTCCACCGCAGGGCGTCAGCCGAGACGTTGTCGCCCGGACGCGATCCGGCGCCGACGGCGAGCTGGTAGAGCAGCACGTCGCTGCTGGTCCACGAGAACTCGCGGGTGCCGAGGTCGGCGCCGATCGCGACGTCGGGATCGATCGGCATCAGCCGGCGTCCCTGCTCCGTGCGATGTCCTCGGCGGCGAGGTAGCCGAACGTCATCGCCGGCCCGATCGTCGCGCCGGGACCGGCGTACGTACGGCCCATGACCGCCGACGAGCAGTTGCCCGCGGCGTACAGGCCCTCGATGACGGAGCCGTCCGGTCGCAGCGCACGGGCCCGCTCGTCGGTGACGATCCCGCCCTTGGTGCCGAGGTCACCCGGGACGATCTTGACGGCATAGAAGGGACCGCGGTCGATGCGGTGGAGCGACGGGTTGGGCTTGACCCGGGGGTCGGCGTAGTAGCGGTCGTACGCGCTGTCGCCGCGGTGGAAGTCCTCGTCGTTGCCTGTCTCGGCGAAGCCGTTGAAGCGGCGGACGGTCTCCTCGAGCGCGTCGGCCGGGACGCCGATCTCCGCGGCGAGGGCGCTCAGCGAGCTGCCCTTGCGCACGGTGTCGAACTTGTACCAGCGGCCGGGGAAGGGCTGGCGCGGCGAGAGACCGGCGAACAGGTAGCGGTTGCGGTAGCGCTGGTCCATGACGAGCCACGCCGGTACGTGCGAGACGCCCGTCGCCTCGCCCTCGTAGATCGCGTGCGTCGCCTCGACATACGGCAGCGCCTCGTTCATGAACCGCTTGCCGGCGGAGTTGACGATGATCGAGCCGGGCAGGTTGCGCTCGGCGAGGCAGAACCACGGCCCGGACGGCAGCGGGATCGTGGGTCCCCACCAGGCGTCGTCCATGAGGTCGGTGGCCGCGCCGATCGCGACGCCGGCCTCGATGCCCGCGCCGGTGTTGCTGGCCGCAGCGGTGCTCCAGTCGGCGTCGGTGGGCGACGGGAGGTATTTTTCGCGCAGCGCCTCGTTCTTCTCGAACCCGCCGGAGCCGAGGATGACGCCGTGGCGGGCCCGGATCACGATCTCGGTGCCGTCGCGCTCGGCGCGGACGCCGACGACGCGGCCGCCCTCGATGACGAGGCCGGTCAGCGGGGTCTCGTAGTGCACCGGCACGCCGGCGTCCATCAACGCCTTGCGCAGGCTGATCGTCAGCGCGTTGCCCATGGCGTACATGCGGCGGCCGCGGAACGAGCTCACCATCCGCTTGACCATGACCTTGAGCATCGTCATCGGGCCCCGGATCGTGCGGAGGCCGAGGCTGATCTTGCGGAAGTCGGCCTGGGTCACGATGAGGTTGGCCGGCGCCTTGGCGTACGGCGGGTGCAGCCGGTCGAGCTCGGCACCGAGGATGCGACCGTCCATCGGGACGGGCTCGACGCTGCGGCCGCGGGCCCGGCCGCCCGGCTGCTCGGGCAGGTAGTCCGAGTACTCCGGCACCCACGCGAACTGCACCGGTGTCTTGTCAAGCAGGAAGTCCATGACCTCCGGGCCACGGTCGAGGAACGTGTCGCGGCGCTCGCGGGGGACCACGTCACCGACGATGGACTCGAGGTAGCGGCTGGACTGCTCGGCGTCGTCGGGTGCCACCTGGCCCGCGGCCTTGAGGGCCCGGTTGCCGGGGATCCACACGCCGCCACCCGAGCGGGCCGTCGAGCCGCCGAAGTAGGGGCTCTTCTCTATCAGGACGGTCTCCAGGCCGTGCTCCGCAGCGGCGAGAGCGGCCGTCATCCCGGCACCTCCGGCACCGACGACGACGACGTCGCACGTCTCTTCCATGGGACCTCCGTAGGGGTGAACTACCGCAAAACTGTAACAGGTTCTAGTATGACGATGTGTCCTCCGTACAGGCAGATCCCACCGCCGTCGCTGCCGCCACCGACCGGCTGGCGCAGGCGCTGGAGACGCGGGTGCCGTGCGCGGCGGTCCGCGACCTGATCGGGACCGACGACCTGTCGGCGGCGTACGCCGTCCAGCAAGGTCTCGTCCGCAGGCGGCTCAACGGGGGTGTCACGGTCGTCGGCCGCAAGATCGGCGCGACGTCCAAGGCGGTGCAGGACCAGCTGGGTGTGGACCAGCCCGACTTCGGCTACCTGCTCAGCGACATGGACGTCAGCCACGGCACCGACGGCACACCGATCTCGATGCGTACGCTCCTGCAGCCCCGGGTCGAGGCGGAGGTCGCCTTCCGCCTGGGTCGTGACATCGACGTGCCCGAGGAGCAGATCACGATCGACCTGGTCCGCGACGCCGTCGACGTGGCGATCCCGGCGCTGGAGATCGTCGACTCGCGCATCGAGGGCTGGGACATCACGTTCACCGACACCGTCGCCGACAACGCGTCCAGCGGCCTCTACGTCGTGGGCGACGCGGGGCTCCCGCTGAGCGACATCGAGCCGCGCGAGGTCGAGATGAGCCTGACGATCAACGACGAGGAGCGCTCGGCCGGCAACGGAGCGGCGTGCCTCGGCGACCCGCTCGAGGCGTTGCGGTGGCTTGCCGTCCAGGCCGCCCGCTTCGACGACCCGCTGCGCGCGGGGCACCTGATCCTGTCCGGGGCCCTCGGGCCCTTCGTGCCGTTCGCCGCGGGTGACCGTGTCACGGCTTCCATCAGCGGGTTCGCACCCCTGACCGTCTCCTTCGAGGAGTAACACCATGAGCAAGAAGGTCACCGCCGCGATCGTCGGGCCGGGCAACATCGGCACCGACCTGCTCTACAAACTGCTGCGCAGCGACACGATCGAGCCGCGCTGGATGATCGGCGTCGACCCGGCGTCCGAGGGCCTCGAGCTGGCCCGCCAGCGCGGTGTGGAGGCCTCTCACGAGGGCGTCGACTGGCTGCTCAAGCAGGACGAGCTGCCCGAGCTGATCTTCGAGGCCACCTCGGCATACGTCCACCGGGAGTACGCCCCGCGGTATGCCGAGGCCGGCATCCGCGCGATCGACCTGACTCCCGCGGCCGTCGGCCCCGCCGTCATCCCGCCGGTCAACGGCGAGGAGCACCTCACCGCCGACAACGTCAACATGATCACCTGTGGCGGTCAGGCCACGATCCCGATGGTGGCCGCCGTGTCGCGCGTGACCGCCGTGCCGTACGCCGAGATCGTCGCCTCGGTCTCGAGTGCCTCGGCCGGCCCGGGCACCCGCGCCAACATCGACGAGTTCACCCGGACGACCAGCGCCGGCGTCGAGACGATCGGCGGTGCCGAGCGCGGCAAGGCGATCATCATCCTCAACCCCGCAGAGCCCCCGATGATCATGCGCGACACGATCTTCTGCGGCGTCGGGGCCGACGCCGACCGCGACGCGATCGCCGAGTCGGTCGTCCGGATGGTGCAGCAGGTGCAGGAGTACGTGCCGGGCTACCGCCTGCTGCAGGACCCGCAGTTCGACGACGCCACCGAGGCCACGATGGGGCTGACCAAGGTCAGCATCTTCGTCGAGGTCGAGGGCGCCGGAGACTACCTCCCGCCGTACGCCGGCAACCTCGACATCATGACCGCCGCGGCCACCCGGGTCGGCGAGTCGATCGCCAAGGAGATCCTCCGATGACCGCTGCTCCCGTCTCCGGCCTCGACGCCTCCGTCGACGCCCTCGCTCGTACGTGGTCGCAGACCGACCCCGGCAGCGACCTCGACCTCCGGCTGACCGACACATGCCTGCGCGACGGCTCGCACCACAAGCGCCACCAGTTCGTGCCGCAGGAGGTGCGCGACATCGTCGGCGCGCTCGACGCCTCGGGCATCCCCGTCATCGAGGTGACCCACGGCGACGGACTCGGTGGCTCGTCGTTCAACTACGGGTTCTCCAAGACGCCCGAGCAGGAGCTCATCAAGCTCGCTGCCGAGACCGCGAAGACGGCCCGCATCGCGTTCCTCATGCTGCCGGGCGTCGGCACCAAGGACGACATCCGCGCGGCCCAGGACAACGGCGGACAGATCTGCCGCATCGCCACCCACTGCACCGAGGCCGACACCTCGCAGCAGCACTTCGGCCTCGCCCGCGAGCTCGGTCTCGAGACCGTCGGCTTCCTCATGATGAGCCACACGCAGTCGCCGGAGACGCTGGCCAAGCAGGCGCGCATCATGGTCGACGCCGGCTGCCAGTGCGTGTACGTCGTGGACTCCGCCGGTGCGCTCGTCATGGAGGGCGTCGCCGACCGGGTCTCGGCGCTGGTCGCCGAGATCGGGCACGAGGCGACGATCGGCTTCCACGGCCACGAGAACCTCGGCCTCGGCGTCGCCAACACCGTCATCGCGGCGCGTGCGGGTGCGACCCAGATCGACGGGTCCGTACGCCGGTTCGGTGCCGGCGCGGGCAACACCCCGCTCGAGGCGTTCATCGGCGTCGCCGACAAGCTCGGTTGGAAGACCGGCGTCGACTTCCTGCAGGTCGTCGACGCCGCCGAGGACGTCATCCGTCCGGCCATGCCGGAGGAGTGCACCCTCAACCGGATGACGCTGATGATGGGCTACGCCGGCGTCTACTCCTCGTTCCTCAAGCACGCCGGCAACGCCGCGGACCGCTACGGCGTCTCGGGTGCTCAGATCCTGCTGGAGGCCGGCCGCCGCAAGCTGATCGGTGGCCAGGAGGACCAGCTCATCGACATCGCCCTGATGCTCAAGGCGAAGGCCGACGCCAACCCCTAGGACGCAGCCCGCAGCTCGGGCTTGACCTTGACGCAGCGTCAACCCTGCACACTCTCGTCGTGGCCTCATCGGGCCACCTGACGAGAGGCACGCACATGCATCCACCAGCCATCACCGTGCAGGGTCTGAAGAAGTCCTTCAAGGACCTGCACGTCCTGCGCGGAGTCGACCTCGAGATCGCTCGCGGCAGCATCTTCGCCCTGCTCGGCGCCAACGGCTCGGGCAAGACGACGACCGTCAAGATCCTGTCGACGCTGCTCAAGGCCGACGCCGGGACCGCGACGGTCAACGGCTTCGACCTCGCGACGCAGCCCGGCCAGGTGAGGGAGTCGATCAGCCTCACCGGCCAGTTCGCTGCGGTCGACGAGATCCTCACCGGACGGGAGAACCTCGTCCTGGTGGCCAGGCTCCGGCACCAGAAGGATCCCGCCGGGATCGCCGACGACCTGCTCGACCGGTTCTCGCTGACCGACGCCGGCCACCGCAAGGTCGCGAGCTATTCCGGCGGCATGCGGCGCCGGCTCGACATCGCGATGAGCCTGATCGGCAACCCGCCGATCATCTTCCTCGACGAGCCCACGACTGGTCTCGACCCGCAGTCGCGCATCGAGGTCTGGCGCACGATCAAGGAGCTCGCCGGCCAGGGCACGACGGTGCTGCTCACGACGCAGTACCTGGACGAGGCCGAGCACCTCGCCGACCGGATCGCGATCCTGCACGACGGCACGATCATCGTCGACGGCACGCTGGCCGAGCTCAAGGCGCTGTACCCACCCGCCGAGGTCGAGTACGTCGAGAAGCAGCCGTCCCTCGAGGACATCTTCCTCGCCATCACCGGCACCCCGACCGCGGCCGTCGCCGCAGAGAGCTGAGGACCAGCATGACCAGATACTTCCTCACCGACATCGGCACCCTGCTCGGCCGCTCGCTGCGCCACATCGGCCGCAGCCCCGACACGATCATCACCACGGCGGTCACGCCGATCGCCATGATGCTGCTGTTCGTGTACGTCCTGGGCGGCGCGATCGAGACCGGCGGTCAGGGCGACTACGTCGACTACCTGCTGCCGGGCATCCTGCTCATCACGATCGCGTCGGGCATCGCCTACACGGCGTACCGGATCTTCCTCGATATGAAGGGCGGGCTGTTCGAGCGGTTCCAGTCCATGCCGATCGCCCGGTCGGCGGTGCTGTGGGCGCACGTCCTGACGTCGGTAGTCGCCAACCTGATCTCGCTCGTCGTGGTCATCCTGGTCGCGCTGGTGATGGGCTTCCGCTCCAGCGCGAGCGTGCTGGACTGGCTGGCCGTCGCCGGCATCCTGTTCCTCTTCACGTTGGGCCTGACCTGGCTGGCCGTGGTCCCGGGACTGACCGCGAGCTCGGTCGAGGGGGCGAGCGCGTTCTCGTACCCGCTGATCTTCCTGCCGTTCATCAGCTCGGCGTTCGTGCCGACCGACTCGATGCCGGGGCCGGTGCGCGCGTTCGCCGAGCACCAGCCCGTCACCTCGGTCGTCAACGTGATCCGCGACCTGCTCGGCAACCAGGCGCTGGGCGACGACCTGTGGGTCGCCCTCGCGTGGTGCCTGGGGCTCGTCGTCGTGGCGTACGTCTTCGCGATGTCGGTCTACCGCAGCAAGATCGCATGACGAGCGATGGCAGGCTGAGGTCATGCTGACGATCGGACAGCTGGCGTCGTACGCCGGGGTCACCATCCGCGCGGTCCGGCACTACCACCAGGTCGGGCTGATGCCCGAGCCCGAGCGGGACGTCTCGGGCTACCGGACGTACGGGGCCGAGGCGGTCGTCCGGCTCATCCGGATCCGCACGCTCGCCGAGGCGGGGGTACCGCTCGCACGGGTGCAGGAGCTGCTCAACGCCGACGCCACGACGTTCGCCGAGGCGACGAGCGTGATCGACCGTGGGCTCCGGGCCCAGATCCGCGAGCTGCAGGAGCACCGCCGGCGGATCGCCCAGCTGGCCTCGGGCGACTCGTTGGCCGTGCCGGCCGAGGTGGCCGACTACCTCGAGCAGGTGCGTGCGCTCGGTGTGCCCGAGATGATGATCGCGGCCGAGCGGGACGCCTGGATCATGGTGGCGGCCCGCTATCCCGACCAGATCTCGGCGTTCATGGCGGACAAGGTCCGTCAGCTCGAGGACCCCAGGACCGTGCGGTTCTACCGGCTCATCGCCCAGCTGCTGACGGACGACGCCGCGGGCGAGCAGGTCGTCGTCGAGATGGCCGACCTGCTGGCGGAGATGTTCGAGGAGGCGGCTGCCACCGGGCAGCTCGACGACCAGGACCTGAACATGGACGACTCGGCCTTCGTGCAGCTGCTGGACTCGATGGCGGAGGGGCACCCCATGGTTGTACGCCTGAGGGAGCTGCTCGCCGAGCGTGGCTGGGCCGGCTGGACCAAGGTCGTGCGCGTCTGACGTCAGCGGCGCACGCCACGGTAGATGCCACGCCGGACGATGAGGCCCTGCAGCAGCCCACGGATCGTCCACGACGGGAACCGGAACGCCCGACCGTTCGGCGCGAACACCTCGAGGCCGTTCGGCTGCACCCCGACGACCGAGCCCCACTGGCCCCTGGGTGGGCGGTACGCCTGAAGGGGTTTGCCCGCGAGCTCGGCCCGGATGTTGCGGGCCAGCAGCTTGTCGGCGCGGTTGCGGGCTGAGCTCCGCAGCGGATCGGTCGCCGCGACGTCGCCGATCGCGAACACCCCGGGGTGGCCCGGCACGCGCAGGGTCGGCTCGACGACGACGAACCCCCGGTCGTCCAGCAGCGCCGGCGGCAGCCACTCGGTCGACGGCTTGACCCGCCCGACCGTCCAGAGCACCGCGTCGGCGGTCACCGGGTCCTGGCCCGTGCTCCAGGCGACGGGCTCGTCCGTGATCCGGTCGCACGCGAAGCCGTCCGGCACCACGGCGCGGTGTCCCGGGTGCACGCCGACACCGATCTCGGCCAGCCGGCGCGCGAGGGTCGATGAGGTCCGCGGGTGGTGGTGCGGCAGCACGCGATCGCCGGGGAAGTAGAGGTCGACCGCGATGTCCGGCCAGGTCGTCTTGAGGTTGAGGGCGCTGCTCACCGCCGCCGCGCCACCTCCGATCACCGCAACGGAACGTGCTGCACCGAGCTGCTTGTGGGCCGCCTCCAGCTCGGTCGCCACCTCGTCTTCTGACAACAGCCCGGGTGGGCGCCAGAACCCGTTCGTGACGCCGGTCGCCACGACCAGCACGTCGTACGGCTCCTCGGTCGCCCTGCCGTCCGCGGTGGTCACCATGAGGCGGCGCGCCTCCAGGTCGACGCCGGTCACCGTCCCGTGCACCGTGCGTACGCCGTCGAGGCGGCGGTAGCGGTCGAACGCGATCCAGTGGTCCCGTGCCCACTCGCTGGGCTGGGTCAGCCGGGTGCCGAGCTCCTTGCCACTGACGAGCCCGGGCCGGGTCGAGATGCCGACGACGTCGGCGTGCCGCGCGAGGTGGATGGCGGTGAGCAGACCGCTGTCGCCGAGCCCGGCGATCACCACGCGCGGCCGGGTCATGCGGTGGTGCGGCTCCGCCGCGGGGGTCGCGGCACCAGTCGCGGCACGCGGTCGATCACCGCTGCGTACGCCGGCCGGCGCTCGAGGCTGCGCTCCTCCATCATCGGGATGCTGGCCAGCTGGAACATCGCCAGCATGCAGGCGGCGCCGACGAAGCCCCACCAGGTGTCCGGGTCGGCGGCGAGGCCGAAGAGTGCGAGCGAGACCCAGAAGCTGATCTCGCCGAAGTAGTTGGGGTGCCGCGACCACGACCACAGCCCACGGTCCATGACCTGCCCCGGCTCGCGGGTGCGGATGAACCGGTGCATCTGGATGTCGGCGACCAGCTCAATGGCGACGGCGCCCACACCGACGATCACGGCGACGGCGTCGAGCCAGCCGAGGTCGCGGCCGGTGCGGGTCAGGACGACGTAGACGGGGACCATGCCGAGGAACACCTGCAGGGTCGGGAAGACGTGGATGCCCATGAGGTCGGCAGCGAGCTCGGCGCGGCCCGCCCGCTCGCGCACCATCGGGTAGCGCCAGTCCTCGTGGTGCAGCCCGGGGAAGGTGTGGACCCAGTTGGCGGTGAGCCGAATCGCCCAGAGCAGGATCACGATCATCGTCAGCCAGGACCGCGGGTCGTCGGCAGGCGTGTCGGCCTCGATCCACCAGGCGAGCATCAGCAGCGGCGGCAGCACGCTCCAGTACGCGTCGTAGAAGCTCGAGTTGTGGTGCATGCGGCTCGCGGCGAAGATCACGAGCGTCGCGATCAGGTCGGCGACGAGCCCGTCGAGCCAGAGCCACTCCGTCTCGGGACCCCAGACGAACCATGCGGCGCCGGCCCCGAAGGCGACGACGTACGCCACCACGACCCGCACCATGGACTCGGTCCTGCTCGCCTGCGCTGTCGTCATGCCGCTGACCGTACCTAGAACACGTTCCACTTTGCTAGAGAACGGCGCGGATTGGAGAGAGACAGGCACGACTCCCCCTGTGGACGTACGACTAGAACGTGTTCTAGTATTGAGGTCTGATCTTCAAGGAGCTGTGATGACCCAAGCTGTGCTCGATGGCATTCGGGACCTCCTGCCCTCGCTTCGCGAGCGTGCGGACGAGACCGAGCGACTGCGTCAGGTTCCTGAGGCCTCGGTCAAGGAGCTGGAGGAGACCGGATTCTTCCGGCTGCTGCAGCCCAAGCGCTTCGACGGGCTCGAGGCGGATCCGGTCGACTTCTACACCGCGGTCAGCCTCATCGCGTCCGCGTGCGGCTCGACCGGCTGGATCTCGTCGGTCCTCGGCGTCCACCCGTGGCAGGTCGCGCTGTTCCACGACACCGCGCAGCAGGCCGTGTGGGGCGAGGACACCTCGACCCGGTTGAGCTCCTCGTACGCGCCGACCGGCAAGGCCGTCGTCACCGAGGGCGGCTACAACCTGCAGGGCCGCTGGAGCTTCTCGTCCGGCTCCGCGCACGCCACCTGGGTGCTGCTCGGCGGGCTGGTCTCCAACGAGGAAGGCCAGATCGTCGACTTCAAGACCTTCATGGTGCCGCGCGACAAGTACGAGATCGTCGACGTGTGGAACGTCGTCGGGCTGTCGGGCACGGGTTCCAACGACATCGTCGTCGAGGAGACGTTCATCCCCGAGGAGTTCACCCTCTCGATGGGCGACACCGGCCGCTGCTTCGGCCCCGGCCAGGAGCAGAACCCCGGCGATCTCTACAAGCTGCCGTTCCACTCGCTGTTCACCACGACGATCAGTACGCCCATCATCGGCATGGCCCGTGGAGCGTACGCCGAGCACGTCGAGATGCAGCAGAAGCGCGTACGTGCGGCCTACCTCGGTGAGAAGGCGTCCTCCGACCCCTTCGCCGCCGTCCGCATCGCGCGCGCCGGCAGCGAGATCGACGCAGCCTGGGCGCTGACGATGGCCAACATCCGCGAGGAGCAGGCGCTGGTCGCCAAGGGCGAGAAGATCCCGATCCCGCTGCGCCTCAAGGTCCGCCGCGACCAGGTGCTCGGCACGCAGCGCGCGATCGACGCGATCGACGAGCTCTTCGAGGCGTCGGGCGGCCGGGCACTGGCCCAGGGCACCTACCTCCAGCGCGCCTGGCGCGATGCGCACGCCGGTCGCGTCCATGCGGCCAACGACCCCGAGCGGGCGCTGCAGATGTTCGGCATGGCGGAGTTCGGTCACAAGGTCGACCCGGGAATGTACTGATGGCCGGTCCTGACTCCAAGGGTCTGGATCGCGAGTCGACCCGGCGGTCCGCCAAGGCCGGCGACCTGACGCTCAACTACTACGAGGCCGGCGAGCCGACCGAGGTCGGCGGCGGCCTGCCGCTGGTCATGCTGCACGGCGGCGGCCCCGGCGCCTCGGCGTGGTCCAACTTCGGCCCCGCGCTGCCGGGCTTCGCGGAGACCTTCCGCACCCTGCTGATCGACCAGCCGGGCTTCGGGCAGAGCGACAAGCCCGAGGTCGTCGGCAACTACTTCCGGTTCGCGGCCGAGGCGGTCAAGCTGCTGCTCGACGAGCTGGGCATCGACCGCATCCACCTGCTCGGCAACAGCCTCGGCGGTGGCACGGCGATGCGCTTCGCCCTGCTCTATCCCGAGCGCGTCGGCCGTCTCGTGCTCATGGGTCCCGGCGGGCTGAGCCTCAACCTGTTCCACGCGGACCCGACCGAGGGCGTCAAGCGCCTGATGGACTTCTCCGCCGCGCCGTCCAAGGAAGCCCTGCGCGCGTTCATCTCCAGCATGGTCGTCAACCAGGACCTCGTCACCGACGAGCTGGTCGAGGAGCGGTACGCCGATGCGACCGCACCCGGCGCCATGGAGGCCATGCGCTCGATGGGCATGTCGTTCTGGAACCCCGACAGCTATGAGGACGGACTGGTGTGGCGCGACGCCCACCAGCTGCGCCGGCCGACCCTGCTGACGTGGGGTCGCGAGGACCGGGTCAACCCGCTCGACGGCGCGTTCGTCGGGCTCAAGATGATCCCCAAGGCGTCGCTGCATGTCTTCCCGAATTGTGGGCACTGGGCGCAGATCGAGGCGGCCGAGGAGTTCCGCGAGATCTGCACGGCCTACCTCGCCCGCCACGTCGAGAGGAAGCGTTGATGACCATCGACATCCGTTCCATGGGGTATGCGCGAGTCGCGTCGACCGACCTGGACGCCTGGCGGCACTTCGGCTCCAAGGTGCTCGGGCTCGCCGAGGGTCGGGGACCGACCCCTGAGAACCTCTACTTCCGCATCGACGAGGTCTCAGCCCGGCTGATCGTCTTCCCTGCCGTCGAGGACCGGCTCGACTGTGTCGGCTGGGAGCTCGCCGATCATGACGCGCTGCAGGCTGCCCGCGAGCACCTCATGAAGGCCGGCGTCGACTTCACCGAGGGCACCGCCGAGGAGCTGGCCGAGCGCCGGGTCCAGGAGATGATCCGGTTCACCGACCCGTTCGACAACGTCTTCGAGCTCTTCCACGGCATCACCTATGAGTCGCGCCCCGTCGTCACCCCGTACGCCGCGACGTTCGTGACCGGTGACCAGGGCATGGGTCACGTCGTGATCCCCGTCGACGACGACGTCGAGGCGCTGCGCTTCTATCGCGACGTCCTGGGCTTCCGCCTGCGTGACTCGATGTCGATGCCGGGGGAGTTCGTCGGCAAGGAGCCCGGCTCCAAGGTCTGGCTGCGCTTCCTCGGGGTCAACCCACGGCACCACTCGCTGGCGTTCCTGCCGATGCCCAACCCCAGCCGCTGCGTCCACCTCATGCTCGAGGTCGAGAAGCTCGACGACGTCGGCCGCGCGCTCGAGCGCGTCCGCAAGCACAAGGCTCCGCTGTCGGCGACGCTAGGCCGGCACATGAACGACGAGATGGTGTCGTTCTACGTGAAGTCGCCCGGTGGCTTCGACATCGAGTTCGGCTGCGAGGGCCTGACGGTCAGCGACGAGCGCTGGGTCGCCCGCGAGTCGACCGCCGTGTCCTACTGGGGCCACGCGTTCGGACAGTCGGGATAGGTCCGGTGGACTCCGTGACCGACGCAGAGCTGCCCGACGGCATCAGCCCGGACGCCGCGACGACCTGGCCGTCCCGCGAGCTGATCGAGTCCTACCTCGGCGGCCACGACGAGATGTTCGCGTGGCGGCCTGGCGAGGTCGTGCACATCGACGGCGAGGCGGCGCAGGCTGCCGCGCGGACGTACCGCGACGTGCTGGGCCAGTACGCCAGCGGGGTCACGGTCGTCACCACGGTCCTGGCCGACGTGCCGGTCGGGATGACCTGCCAGTCGTTCACGAGCGTCTCGCTCGATCCGCCGCTCGTCGCGTTCCTGCCGATGAAGACGTCGCGCGCGTTCGCGGCGATCCGCAAGTCGCGCCGGTTCTGCGTCAACTTCCTTGCTGCTGACCAGGCCGAGATCTCCAACAGCTTCGCCTCGCAGGCCGACGACAAGTTCGCCGGCGTCGACTGGTCGCCGACCGAAGCCGGCATGCCGCGGCTCGAGGGCGTCGTCGGCTGGGTCGACTGCGTCGTGCAGGACGTGCACGAGGCCGGCGACCACTACCTCGTCATCGGCCGGGTCGAGGACCTCGGTCACGGCGACGCCGACAAGCCCCTGCTGTTCCACCGTGGCCGCTATCGCACGGCCGACGAGAGCAGCGGATGACCCTCGGCCGTACCCCGGGCTGAGAAGATGAGACATGCCCTCACCTCTTGATGCCCTCGACTGGCCGGTGCGGACCGACAGGCTCGTCCTGCGCCGTCTCGCCGAGGGCGACATGCCCGCGATCTTCGCCTTCCGCCTGCAGCCCGAGGTTGCCGAGTGGGTTGGCGGCAAGGTCACGGACCTCGAGGACCTGACCGAGCGTTTCGGTGAAGGCGAGACGGCCGTGATCGTCGAGCACGACGGCCAGGTGATCGGCGACCTGATGGTCAAGGTCCAGGACGCATGGGCTCAGCGCGAGGTGGCCGAGCAGGCTGCCGGGGCCGAGGCGGAGCTCGGCTGGACGCTCGATCCCGCGTACCAAGGTCGTGGCTTCGCGACGGAGGCGATGCGGGCGCTGCTCGGGATCTGCTTCGACGGCCTCGGCCTCCACCGTGTCGTCGCCATCTGCTTCACCGACAACGAACCGTCGTGGCGGCTGATGGAGCGGCTCGGCATGCGCCGCGAGGCCCACACCGTCAAGGAATCACTCCACCGCGACCGTGGCTGGCTCGACGCCTACACCTACGCCATGCTCGCCGAGGAATGGCGCGGCTGACTGCCGGCGCGGCGTGAGTGAAACCAAGGTGTCGGAATGAGTCTGCCCGGCCCCGCACGCCGTCGAATGGGTCAAGATGGTCCTATGTGGGAGGCGTTGAAGCGCAGGGCTAAGGACCTAAAGGCCGAAGATCCAAAGGCCGAGGATCCAGAGGCCAAAGATCCAGAGGCCAAAGATCCAGAGGCCAAAGATCCAGAGGCGAGCTACTTCCTCACGCTGAGTTCAGGCGACGACGAGCCGATGAGCGTGTTGATCGAGCCCGCTTTGGCGCTGTTCGAGATTCCAGCGGGAGAAGAACTTAGGGCTGAAGTTGTCGGACCTGATGACGAGCCACTCGAGATCACGTACGCCCCGGGACACGTAACCCTTTGGCCTAGCCCCCGGACATCGATCATGGTGATAGAAGGTCGAGACGGTTGAGCCCGACTGAAGACGACGGCAACGCGGCCGTGCGAGGCCATCTCGCGGTCGGCTAGACCCCGCTCAGCGCAAGCCGTTGCTGACCAGGTCAAGAACGGCGCGCTGCTCGGCTCTGGGCAGCGAGTGCATCAGCAGACCCTCGATGGCGAAGACCCCGAGCCTGGTCATGGGGAGGACCTGGTCCTCGGGCACGCCTGACTGCCGCAGACCCTCGGCGAGGATCTCGTTCGTGACGGCGTGGAAGCCGTCGTGCCATGTCCCGACGACAGGAGAGGTCGCGGCCAGCGCATGGACGGTCGTGACGAGCTTTGAGTGCTGCTGCAGCCGGTCGACGACCCAGACGAGCAGGTCGACCAACGGCACCTCGGCCTGCTGACCCACGTCCTTCAGCGCCTCCGCGAAGAGGTGCTCCAGGACGGCGACCAGCAGGACTTCCTTGCTCTCGAAGTACCAGTAGATCGTGTTGGTGGTTACCCCTGCGGCCTTTGCGACGCTGACCAGCGACGTCTTCTCGAAGCCGACCTCTATGAAGAGGTTGGCTGCTGCCGCGACGATCTCCGCGGACTTCTCCTCGCGATCGCGAGGCCGACGGTTTCGAGGCATACGTCACCTTATCTTGCACGACGATCAAGACGGCAAGTACGGTCTTGATCGGCGTCCAAGAAACGTGGCGACGCTCTCAATCGGAAGGAGTCGGCGATGAAAACCGAGCATGGGTTCACGTCCGCCGAGGACGGGTTCGACTCCCGCGGCGTCAAGTGCGCGGCCCGCGTCTACCGACCGTCCGGACACAGTGGCCGGCGGCCTGCGGTGGTCATGGCGCACGGGTTCGGCGGCGTACGGGCCCTCCGCCTGTATGCCTATGCCGAGCGATTCGCTGCGGCCGGCTACGTGGTCGTGGTGTTCGACTACCGCGGGTTCGGCGAGAGTGAGGGCGAGCCGCGGCAGCTGCTGAGCGTCCGCATGCAGCACGAGGACTGGCGGGCCGCACTGAGCTACACGCGCTCCCTAGACGCGGTCGATCCACAGAAGGTCGTGGCGTGGGGCACCTCGTTCGCCGGCGGGCACGTCCTCACCCTCGCCGGCCGAGGGGAGCCCCTGGCGGCAATCATCGCCCAGGTGCCGCACGTCAGCGGAATTGCGGCCGTGAGGTCGAAGGGCCTGCGATCGTCGCTGAAGGTCATGTCTCCCGCTCTCCGAGACGTGGTGGGGTCGTGGCTCGGACGGGAACCCGTGCACATCCGCAGCGTCGATTTGCCTGGGCGCGTCGGGATGATGACGACGCCGGATGCCCAGCCGGGAATGCTCAAGCTGATCCACGAGTCCGGCCTGGCCGACGGGAGCTACCCGGAGACCGTGGCAGCGCGTATCGCCGTGAGTATCGGCTCCTACTCTCCGAGGCGCTGGGCCGGTCGCATCGAGTGCCCTGCGCTGGTCCAGATCGTCTCCGACGACGCCATCACCCCCCAAGCGGTCGCGGAAGCCGCGGCAGCCAAGATCCGGCACTCCACCGTCAAGGTCTATCCGGGCGGTCACTTCGACCCCTACGTCGAGCCGCTCTTCGAGACCGTCATCGCCGACCAGATCGACTTCCTGAACCACCACGTTCCTGCCATTGCCAACCCGATCAAGGAGACCTCATGACCGACCACACACGCACCGCTTTGGTGACTGGAGCCTCAGCCGGCATCGGCGCGACCTTCGCGCGCGTACTGGCTGCCGAGGGGCTCGACCTCGTCCTGGTGGCCCGCAGGAAGGAGCGCCTCGACGACCTGGCGGCTGAGCTCGAGGAGCAGCACCGGGTGAGGTGCGAGGTCTTCAGCGCCGACCTCAGCGACCCGAGTGCACCCGCGGCGATCATGGCGTTCGTGGCCGAGAAGCAGCTGCACATCGACGTCCTGATCAACAACGCGGGGCTGTCAGGCATGGACGCCTTCGCCGATACCGAGTGGGAGTCCCTGGCCGGCGAGATCCAGGTGATGGTGACGGCGCCGACCCAGCTCGCGCACCTCGTCGTGCCGGGGATGAAGGAACGCCGATGGGGACGGATCATCAACCTCTCATCCCTCGCCGCGTTCGCCCCGCCCGGCGAGAGCCTGCTCTACACCGGCATCAAGAGCTACGTGCTCAACATGTCGCAGGCGCTCGACATGGAGCTCAAGCCGCACGGCGTCCACGTCACGGCCCTGTGTCCCGGGTTCACGTACAGCGAGTTCCACGACGTCATGGGCAGCAGGGAGGCAGCGACCAGCCTGCCGTCCCTGCTGTGGCAGCAGCCAGAAGCAGTCGTGCGCGAGGGCTGGGGTGCGGTCAACGCGGGCAAGCCCGTCTGCGTTCCGGGTGTCGTCAACAAGGTCATCTCGCACGCCATGCGCCCCGTCCCCTACCGGGCTCAGTACGCGATGGGGAAGACGTTCAACCCCTTCAAGCACTGAGGGTTCAGGCCCAGAGACCCAGGGGGTTGCCGTCGGGGTCGCTGACGACGGCGATGCGGCCGTATCCGCCCGGCAGGTCCATCGGCTCGAGGTAGACCGTCGAGCCGAGCTCCTGCGCCTTTGCGAGGGTGTCCTCGAGTGCCGGCGTACGGACGTAGATCTTGACGCCGGTGTCGCCCGGGGCCATCGACGGGCCGATGCCGCCGGCGACCGCGTCCTCGCCGGCACCGGTGTCGACGAGGCCGTAGCCGTCCTCATCGGTCTCGACCGTCCAGCCGAACAGGTCGGTGTAGAACGTGTGGAGCCTGGGGGCGTCGTCGCTGACGATCTCGAAGAACGCCACGGGGTGGTTCGTCATCTCGGTTCCTTTCGAAGTGGGTGTTCAGGCGTGAGCCGGGAGGTCGGCGACGACGGGCATCGGCAGCAGCAGCCAGTCGATCGTGCCGATGCCGGCGACGTGGGCGGGGTCGTTGTCGCGGAGCTCCTCGAGCTCGGCCTGGGACTCAGCGCGTACGACGCACAGACCCCAGCTGCGCTCGGGGTCGGCGACCGGGGAGTAGATGAGCACGCGGCCGTCGGCCAAGGGGCCGCGCCAGTAGTCGACGTGCTCCATCATCGTGGCCATCTCGGCCTCCGACATGGTCTCGGCGAAGTCGGGGCGGTGGGCGGTCAGGCGGTAGAGATACCAGGACATGATGGGTTCCTTTCGGTTCAGCTGGGAGGGGTGGCGAGGGGCTCGCCGGTCTCGAGGACGCTCTTGAGGCCGCTGATGATGAAGGCCCAGCCCCCGCTGACGCCGCGCGCCGTGGCCGGGGACTCCTCGAGCTGGTCGTGGACGACGGTGAGCTTGCAGACCCCGCCGTCCTGGGGCTCGATGCGCCAGGTCACCCGGCTCGCGGGCTCGTCGACGGCTTCGGGGTCCCACAGGCTGCGCCAGGAGTGGGACAGCAGGTGGGGCGGCTCGCACTCCAGGACGATGTCGTCGCCCCAGAGCTCACCGTCGGGGCTCACCGAGCGGAGCGGCGAGCCGGGCCTGAAGTCGGACTCGATGGTCGAGCCGTGAAAGTACTGTCGGCGGAACTCCGTCTCGGTGATGGCCTGCCACACCTGGTCCGCTGTCGCGCGGATGTAGATCTGGAAGACCATCCGGGACTCAGCTGCGGTCTCGGTCATGACGACTCCAATCGGGTCTTGAGGTCGCTGAGGGCCGCGACCTGCGCTTCGGCGTACTTGGAGATCCACCGGTCGTGGATCAGCCGGATCGGTACAGGGTTGAGGTAGTGCCGGGTGTGCCGCCCGCTGCGCTCGGTGGTGACGAGCCCGGCGGCGGCCAGGACCTTGACGTGCTTCATGACGCCGAAGCGGGTCATCTCGGTGTGCTTGGCGATGGCGGTCTCGAGCTCGGACAGCGTCCGCCCGTCGAGCTCGTGCAGCAGGTCGAGGATGCGACGCCTGGTCGGGTCCGCGAGCGCCTTGAAAGCTGCATCGTCGTCGCCCATGGCCACGACAATAGGTGACCATTTGGTCACATGTCAACGATTGAAGAAGCCCCGATTCAGGGGCGACCGAATCGGGGCTCTCCCAGACGCTCAGCTCAGCGTGCTGGCGTCGATGACGAATCGGTAGCGCACGTCAGAGGCGAGGACTCGCTCGTACGCCTCGTTGACCTGGTCGGCCGAGATGATCTCGATCTCCGCCGCGATGTCGTGCTCGGCACAGAAGTCGAGCATCTCCTGGGTCATGGCGATGCCGCCGATCATCGAGCCGGCGAACGAGCGACGGCCGAAGATGAGGGACATCGCGTTGACCCGGAACGGCTCCGGCGGGGCGCCGACGTTGACCAGCGTGCCGTCCACGGCGAGCAGCCCGAGGTAGGCGTTCAGGTTGATCGATGCGCTGACGGTGTTGATGATCAGGTCGAACTGGTTGGCCAGTGCTGCGAACGTGTCGCGGTCGGAGGTCGCGTAGTAGTGGTCGGCGCCCAGGCGGAGGCCGTCCTCCTGCTTCTTCAGCGACTGCGAGAGCACGGTGACCTCGGCGCCGAGAGCATGGGCGATCTTGACCGCCATGTGACCGAGCCCGCCGAGACCGACGACGGCGACCTTGGTGCCCGGACCGGCGTTCCAGTGCTTCAGCGGCGTGTAGGTCGTGATGCCGGCGCAGAGCAGAGGAGCTGCGGCGGCCGGGTCGAGTCCCTCGGGGATCGACAGCACGAAGTCGGCGTCGACGACGACGTGGGTGGAGTAGCCGCCCTGCGTCGTGGTGCCGTCACGGTCGGTCACGGCGTACGTGCCGACCATGCCCTTGACGCAGTACTGCTCGTCGCCCCGCAGGCAGTTGACGCACTCCCGGCAGGAGTTGACCATGCAGCCGACTCCGACCCGGTCGCCGACCTGGTGCTGGGTCACAGCGGGGCCGACCTCGGCGACGGTGCCGACGATCTCGTGCCCGGGGACGACCGGGAACGGCTGAGGCCCCCAGTCACCGTTGACCGTGTGGATGTCGGAGTGGCAGATGCCGGCGTACTCGATCGCGATAAGGACGTCGTTGTCACCGACGGGTCGGCGCTCGATGGTGGTGAGGGCGAGCGGCGCGCCGGCCTCGGATGCGGCATAGGCGTTGACCTGCATGGGTTTCTCCTTGGGTGGTGGTGCTGAGGGGTGTGCTGGGATGCCGCGAGCTAGGACTTCTTGGCGCGCCGGAGGGTGTCGGCGAGCGTGCCGGCCTCGCCGCCGATGAGCTCTGCGCGCTCGCTGTCGCCGGCTTCGACCGCGTGCCAGTAGTCGATCTTCAGGCGGACGTAGCGCTGGCGCACGGCGAGGTGCTCGGCCTCCTCCGCGAGGCGGTCGGCCTGGTTCGACAGCAGCTCGATCTGACCCGCCGCGGCGCTGGGTCCGGTCTGTCCGTTGGCGATGTACTGCCGCATGTCGCTGACCGACATGCCGGTCGCCGCGAGGCAGGCGATCCACATCAGCTGGTCGAGGTCATCCTCGCCGTACACGCGGTGCTTGCTGCTCGCCCCGCGGCTGATGGACGAGATCACGCCGATCGTCTCGTAGTAGCGCAGGGTGCTTGCCGGCAGTCCGGTCAGCGCTGCGGCTTCCTTGATCGTGTAGGTCCGATCGGTGGCGTGGTGACTCACTCCGACCACGTTAGAAACTTCAAGTACTTGAAGTCAAAGGTTCGCTGGATCACGTTCCTGCTCACGCACCGTGCACCTGGTGCCGCTGTAGATCGTGGGCATGCACTGGTTGCAGTGGATGCAGATGCCGCGGGTGGCCTCGCCGGACTGCATGCGGTTGACCAGGTCGGGCTCGCGCAGCAGGGCGCGGCCCATCGCGACGAACTCGAAGCCCTCGGCCATCGCGCGATCCATCGTGGCCTTGTCGTTGATGCCGCCGAGCATGATGAGCGGCATCGACAGCCCGGCGCGGAAGGCCAGCGCCTTGTCGCGCAGGTAGGCCTCCTCGAACGGGTACGCCTTGAAGAACGCCTTGCCGACCGGCGTGCGGAGCCCCAGGCGTACGGGCAGCGGCATGTTGGCCGCGAACTCCTTGAGGGGGACGTCGCCGCGGAACAGGTACATCGGGTTGAGCAGCGAGCTGCCGGCGCTGAGCTCGAGCGCGTCGAGGTGGCCGTCGGCCTCCAGCATCTGCGCGAACTCCAGGCTCTCCGGCATCGAGAACCCCTTGGGCGAGCCCTCGGTCATGCCGATCTTGGCGGTGACCGCGACGGCGTCGCCGACCTCCTCGCGGACGACCCGGGCGACGTCGCGGGCGAACTTCGCCCGCTGGTCGAGCGAGCCGCCCCAGCCGTCCTTGCGCCGGTTCTGACCCGGCGCGAGGAACGAGCTGAGGAGATAGCCGTGCGCCATGTGGATCTCGAGCACGTCGAAGCCCGCGTCGACCATGGTCCGGGCCGTACGCACGTAGTCCCGGGTGATCCGCGCGATGTCGGCTGCTGTCGCCGAGTTGATCATCTGCATGCTCAAGGGCGACGGCATGCGCGACGCGGCGAGGGCATGCACCCCGTTCGACCGACCGTTGGCGACGGGTCCGGCGTGCCCCAGCTGACCGGCGACCTTGGCCCCGGTCTCGTGGATCGCGTCGGTGAGCCGGGCCAACCCGGGAGCGGACTCGGCGTTGACGACGATGACCTCTTTCTGCGTACGTCCCTCGGGTGCGACCGCCAGATAGGCGACCGTCGTGAGGCCGACACCGCCGCGCGACGGGGCCAGGTGATAGTCGATCAGCTCGTCGGTGACCAGCCCGTGAGGCGTGCGACCCTCGAACGTGGCGGCCTTGACCGTACGGTTGCGCAGCTCGATCGGCCCGAGGCGGGCGGGCTCGAAGACGCTGTTGACCATGCCTGAGCCTATCGCCATTGCTAGAACACGTTCTACATTGGACGCATGCGCAACGGACTCGTCCTCTTCACCTCTGACCGCGGCATCAAGCCGGCCGCCCTCGCCAAGGCTGCGGAGGAGCGTGGCTTCGACACGTTCTACGTGCCCGAGCACACCCACATCCCGGTCAAGCGCGAGGCGCTGCACCCGACCGGCGGCGAGGAGCTGCCCGACGACCGCTACATGCGCACCCTCGACCCGTGGACGACGCTGGCCACCTGCGCCGCCGTCACCGAGCGGATCGGACTGTCGACCGCGGTGTGCCTGCCGGTCGAGTCCGACCCCATCACGCTCGCCAAGACGCTGGCCACCCTCGACCACCTGTCGGGCGGCCGGCTGACGATCGGCGCCGGCTTCGGCTGGAACACCGACGAGCTCACCGATCACCACGTCCCGGCCAACAAGCGCCGCACCGTGCTCAAGGAGTACCTCGAGGCGATGCGCGCGCTGTGGACCGAGGAGGAGGCGTCGTACGACGGGCAGTTCGTCTCGTTCGGGCCGAGCTGGGCCTATCCGAAGCCGCCGCAGGGTCGGATTCCCGTGATCATCGGCGCCGGCGGCGGGCCCAAGACGATGCGCTGGATCGCCCGCAACGCCGAGGGCTGGATGACGACGCCGATCGAGACCGACACCGCGGCCAAGGCTGAGCTGCTGCGCAAGGAGTGGGCCGACGCCGGCCGCCAGGGCGAGCCCGACATCCGCATCCTCGTGGCCAAGAAGCCGACCGGCGAGGACTTCGCCGACTGGGCGGCGTCGGGTGCCTCCGAGCTGATCTGGGGCGTGCCGGACTCCGACGAGGACAAGGTGCTGGCCTACCTCGACAAGCTCGCCTCACGCATGGGACTCACCGCATGACCCTGTCGTCGATGTCGTTCGTGCCGTCCGACCTGTCCACCGCCGAGGTCGAGGCGTCCGAGCAGCTCTACGGCGACCTCGCCCAGGACGTGCGCCTGCTGGTCGACGTCGCCATCCGTGCGCGCGTCGACGCCGACCGCGTCGCCGCGGCCCGCGACCTGGTGCGCCGGGCCGAGCGGATCCTCGCCGAGGACGCGTCGCAGGAGCCCGCAGGCATCCACTTCAACACCGAGGGCCGGTCGTGGAACTGGGGCAACGCCGTCGTCGGCGTCCGCAACGCGATCGCCCCGCCCGTGGTGCTGCGCTGGGTCGACGACGAGACCGTACGTTCGGAGGTCGACCTCGGCGCGGCGTACGAAGGGCCGCCCAGCTGCGTGCACGGCGGGGTGTCGGCGCTGCTGCTCGACCACCTCATGGGCGAGTGCGCGAGCGCGGCGCACACCCGGCTGATCGTCACCGGCACGCTCACGCTGCGCTACCGGAAGCCGCTGCCGCTCGGTCGGATCCACATGCAGGCGCAGATCACCCACGAGGACGACCGCAAGGTCACCGTCACGGCGCACCTCGGCTGCGAGGCGTACGGCGACGAGCCCGCGGTCGAGGCGACCGGGCTGTTCATCGTGCCGCGCTGGGCCCGCGAAGGATCGGTCTCCGGCTCGCTCGACTGAGCGGCTCAGCCGCCGAGGGCGGTGAGCATCTTGCGGCCGGCGTCGCTCAACGTGCCGTGCGCGTCGGCGACCCGGCACCAAGCGAGGGTCATGTCGATGAACTTCTGCGGGTTGTAGACGTCCTCCTGGCGTACGAGGCCACCGTCGTCGTCGAACGTCAGGATCGTGATGTTGGACGTCTCGTGCACCGAGCCGTCACCGGGGTCGCGCATGATGTTGCGGACGTCGCAGACGACGCGGTTGGTCGGCGCGTCGAGGATCGACCAGGCCGGGGGGAACGCGATCATCTCGTTGCCGGGGAACGCGGTCATCGTCTTGATGATCCACGGCCGGATCTCCTCGCGGCCGTTGAAGTCGCCGTACGCGTGCTCGCAGTAGGTCGCGTCCTCGGTGAACATGTCGGCGAACGCCGACCAGTCCCGGCTCATGCTGATCTCCTCGACCGTGGCGACGTAGCGGTCGAACGCCTCCTGCAGCACCTGCTCGTTCATGACGTGCCTCCGGCATGGGTGCGCAGTGCGGGGGCGACCCAGCGACGCAGGTAGGCGCGCAGCTCGTCGCCCGTACGCGGAGGGTCGCCGGGGTCGAGCACCAGCGACTGCAAGGTGCGCAGCAGGTGCTCGACGAGCTCGAGCTGGTCGTCCTCGGCGAGGCCGACGCCGGACCAGTCGACCCCGAGACCGCCCAGCAGCTTGCCGCCGATCGCGATCGACGACGGTGCGGTGAGGGCAGCGGTTGTGCTGCTGATCCGACCGGGGGCTAGCAATCGGTTGAGCGCCGGGTCGTCCCTCAGGTGCTCGTAGACGTACGCGACGGCCTCGACCGCGGCGTCGGCAGCATCGCCTGACCCGTCGAGGTGGCTGACGACGTGCGAGATGAGGTGCTCTTGCAGGTCGTTCGCCGCGTCGAGCGAGGCCGCGTCGAGCAGGTCGTCGGTGGTGGGGAAGTAGCGGTAGATCGTCTGCCGGGTGACGCCCAGGACCTCGGCGATCTCGGAGGTGCTCGTCGTGCCTGCGGCGCTCAAGCGCGTACGCGTCGCGGCGAGGATGCGGGTGCGCGCCTCCTCGGCATCGGCCGGCGGACGGCCGCTCCAGCCGTGTGCCCTCATCCGCGTCCCCCTTCGCTCGATCCTTGACGATCATACACATTCGTGTTTGTGTTCATACACACTCACGATTTTGTATGCTCATTGTCCCGCGAGGAGCGCCATGACCACCGACGTCCTACCTGACGGCTTCGACTTCACCGATCCCGACGTGAACCTGATCGGCGTCCCGCACGACGAGCTGACGCTGCTGCGGCGCACGGCGCCGATCCACTGGGTCGAGCAGGCCGAGTCGGCACGTGCCGGCATGTCGACTGACGCGGGGTCGGGCTACTGGGCGGTGACCAAGCACGCCGACATCCTCGAGGTGTCCAAGAACCACAAGGTGTTCTCGAGCAAGGAGAACGGCGCCATCGTCCGGCTGCCGGAGACCGCGACGCGTGAGTCGCTGGAGATGACCCAAGTCGTGATCATCAACCAGGACGCGCCCGACCACACGCAGCTGCGCAAGATCATCAGCCGCGGGTTCACCCCGCGGGCGATCGGTGCGCTCGACGAGGTGCTGGAGGAGCGGGCGCGGCGCATCGTGGCTGACGCCGTCGCGGCGGGCAGCGGCAACTTCGTCGACCAGGTCGCGTCGCAGTTCCCGCTCGAGGTCATCGGTGACATGCTCGGCATCCCGGCCGAGGACCGGCAGAAGATCTTCGACTGGACCAACCAGATGACCGGTGCCGAGGACGCTGACCTCGCCCGCGAGGACAACGACCCGGAGGCTGCGGCCGCCGAGGTGCTGATGTACTCGATGGGCCTCGCCGCCGACCGCAAGGCCAACCCGCGCGACGACATCGTCACCAAGCTCGTCCAGTCCGGCGAGGACGGCGGCCGTGGCTTGACCGATGACGAGTTCGGCTTCTTCGTGATCGCCCTAGCCGTCGCCGGCAACGAGACCACCCGCAACGCGACGACGCACGGCATGAACGCGTTCTTCGACAACCCCGACCAGTGGGACCTGTGGGTGCGCGAGCGCCCCAGCACAATGGTGGACGAGGTCATCCGCTGGGCGACCCCGGTGACCTCTTTCCAGCGCACCGCGCTCGAGGACATCGAGCTCAGTGGCGTGCAGATCAAGGCCGGCCAGCGCGTCGCGCTGTTCTACGCCAGCGCCAACCACGACGAGGACGTCTTCACCGACGCGTTCACCTTCGACATCACCCGCGACCCGAACCCGCACCTGGCGTTCGGCGGCCACGGCGTCCACTACTGCATCGGCGCCAACCTCGCCCGCATGGAGATCAAGCTGATCTTCGAGGCTCTCGCCGACATGGCCCCGGGCATCAAGCGCACGGGCGAGGCCGCTCGGCTGCGGTCGGGCTGGCTCAACGGCATCAAGACGCTGCCGGTGGAGTACGCCGGCTGACCTGCGTACGGTCGTCGCATGGCCGACGCGTTTCTCGTACCGACTCCGCACGGCGACGCGCGGGTACACCTCGCTCGGCCCACCGGCGAGCCGCGCGGCCTGGTGATGCTGGGGCACGGTGCCGGTGGTGGCGTGACCGCGCCCGACCTGCAGCTGGCGGCTGCGGTCGCGATGGAGGCTGGTCTCGCTGCCGCGCTGGTCGAGCAGCCCTATCGGGTCGCCGGCCGACGGGCTCCTGCTCCTGCGGTGCAGGTCGATGCCGCGTGGCGCGCTGTGGCCGAGCAGTTGCTCGCCGAGTTCGTGGGTCTGCCGCTGGTCGTCGGCGGGCGCTCGTTCGGTGGCCGGGTCGCCTGTCGTACGTCCGCGGATGTCGGCGCGGCCGGCGTCCTGTGCCTGGCCTTCCCGCTTCATCCTCCGGGCCGGCCGGAGAAATCCCGGCTCCCTGAGCTCACGGCCGTCACCGTGCCGACGTTGGTGGTGCAGGGTGAGCGGGATTCGTTCGGCGTACCGGATCCTTCGACCCTGCCTGCCGGGCACACGCTCGTCGTGGTGCAGGGCGACCACTCGCTCAAGAAGGACGCCCCGGTCATCCGTCAGACCATCGTCGATTGGCTCGAGGCGGTTGTTCCGCCTGAGTGATGAGTTTCGCGGCCGCCGTCCGTCATACATGCGACGGGACAACGCGAAAGGATCATCATGAGTGTGGACATGCGACTGGAGGGACTGGACGTGGGCAGCCTGAGCGAGGTGGACGAGCGGGAGTTCTCGGAGCTGGCCGAGCCGCACCGGCCCGAGCTGCACGTGCACTGCTACCGGATGCTCGGCTCGTTCGAGGACGCTGAGGACGCCGTGCAGGAGACGCTGCTGCGTGCATGGCGCCGGCGGGAGACGTTCGAGGGACGGTCGACGTTCCGGGCGTGGCTGTACCGGATCGCCACGAACGCCTGCCTCGACCTGCTCGCCAAGCGTCGGCCCGAGCCGGCGACCGGGGGAGAGGTGCTGTGGCTGCAGCCCTACCCCGACCGGCTGCTCGACGAGCTGCCCGCGGACGACACGGACGAGCCGGAGGCGCTCGCGGTCGCGCGGGAGACGATCGAGCTGGCGTACGTCATCGCGGTGCAGCACCTCGCGCCGCGGCCGCGTGCCGCGCTGATCCTGCGGGACGTGCTCGGCTGGCCTGCCAAGGACGTCGCGGACTTGCTCGGCGACTCGGTGAACTCGGTCAACAGCGCCCTGCAGCGGGCCCGCGCAGGTATGCGCGAGCACCTGCCTTCCGAGCGGCAGGACTGGACCGGCGGCGAGGAGGACACCGAGACACGCGAGCTGGTGCGCCGGTACACCGACGCCAGCGTCGCCACCGATGTCGGCGCACTCGCCACGATGCTGCGCGACGATGTCCGCTTCTCGATGCCGCCCACGCCAGGCCTTTGGGTCGGTCGCGACGTGGTGGTGAACGACTGGATCCAGCACGGATTCGAGAGCATGACGGGCCTCCGCGGCGTGCTGACTACTGTCAATCGGCAGCCTGCTGTCGCCTTCTACCTCTGGCGAGAGCAGGAGGGTGCGTATCTACCATTCGGGGTGGATGTCCTCCGCATCGCCAACGGGGCGATCACCGAGATCGTCACGTTCCACGACTACCCGTACGCCCACCTCGGACTGCCGGAGCGCCTCTCGGCGGAGGACGCGTCATGAAGCGCCTGGTTGGCACCGGTCTCATCGCGGTGGTCGCTGCGGTCGTGGCGACAACGTTGGTTGCCGCTGTCGCTCGAGCGGCCGGCGTCGACTTTAAGGTCTCGGGTGGCGAAGAGATCCCGCTGTCGGGCATCGCCTTCATGACCGGCGTGTTCTCGCTCCTGGGCGTCGTCATGGCGGCGGCGTTCCTCCGCTGGAGCGCCCGCCCCGCTGAGCAGTTCTTACGCACGACGGTGGCGCTGACCGCGCTCTCGCTGATCCCACCCTTCCTCGCCGGCGCAGACCCCGCGACAACGGTGACATTGGTCGGCCTGCACCTCATCGCCGCGGCCGTGATGATCCCGGCGTTGTCGCGGAGTCTCCGATCTGCTTTCGTCCCAAACTCAGCTGAGCCGAATCGGCTGCTCCACGGCACGAAGTAGGGCGATTGCCGTACGCACGAGATTCAAGTGCGCAACGATGGCAATTGCGTAGGCAGGCTCTGCAGGGGTCCAGCATGGGAGTGGTGGCTGTGAACAACGAAGTTTCCCAGCGACCGCTTCCAGTCCGGGTTGGTCTACTGATCGACTGCGACAACGTCTCCTGGCAGCAGGCCGCTGCCATCACGGCTGAAGCGGCGACTCATGGAGTTGTCGGCGTGAAGCGTGGATACGGCGATTGGGGCAGCGCCAACTTGAAGGGGTGGCGCTCGGTCCTGATCGGTCTGGCGATTCAACCGATGCAGCAGATCGCCTACGTTTCCGGGAAGGGTGCTACAGACATCGCGCTCGTGATTGACGCCATGGACCTGCTGCATTCCGGGCAAGTGGACACCTTTTGCCTTGTAGCCAATGACAGTGACTACACCAGGTTGGCCATGCGACTTCGCGAGTCAGGCAAGCGGGTAGTCGGAATCGGCTCGAAGAACGCGTCGGCTGCGTTCAGCAATGCCTGCGATCGCTTCACCTTCTTGGAGGTACTAGCCGACGCGGGGGTGGCTCGAAACGAGAAGCCGCAAGAAGCAGTCCATGACACGGCCGGCGCCGAGACTGAATCGGCGCTGGAGATTGGGGCGGTCGTCGAACCCGCGGCGGGTGACGTCCCGGCGCTGGAGGACATGCTCCGTTCGGCCATCTCAGCGCAGCTCGAAGACGACGGCTGGGCGCTGTTGTCAAACGTCGGTTTCCAGCTTGTTGCGAACCAGCCGACCTTCGATTCGCGGAACTACGGTTTTCAGCGCCTTGGACTGCTGGTACGCGATCAGTCGTTCACCGAGGTCAAAGAGACGCAGACCACTAGTGGAAACAAAGTGCTCCACGTTCGGCTGTCGGCCTGACTGCGCTTCGGTAATGGGCTGGGGCGACCTGTGTGCTGAATGCGGTCCCGAAAGGTATCTCAACGCGACGGATGTTCTTCGGTCGGCTGTGATCTCGGGCTAGGGCGGAAGCAGACCTTTGACCGATAGGGCATTGCGGCAACTTAGGTGCCATTAGTGTCAGGGTGTGCTCCCGACCGAAGCCGGCCACCTCAGCAAGTACTTGACGACGCTCGGCGTCGCCATCGTCGCCGCGACCATTTCGCTCGCAGGATTGTTTCTGCGAATCAAGACGGAATTACTCATTCCTCTAGAGGAACTCGACCGGCTAACTCCGGAAGCACGTCAGACAGTTCTGCAGCGGCAGGAGTATGTGGCTTTCGCGACAGACCACTATTGGACGTTCGTCTGCGTTGGCGTCGGTGTCGGCGTGATGCTTTTCGTTGTTGGGCTCTATCGGTGGATCCCAAAGCAGGCTGAGCTCGACAAATACGACCAAGTGCTCATGCGGAAGGTTGAGAGCGAAGTCCGTCCCCTCACTGAACCCGAGCAAGAAAACCGCCGTCGCGCCGAAGCGGTTGAAATCGTGAAAAGCGCTCCTTTGATCGAGCCAGCGGACGCCGAGAAAACCGGGCAAGGGGGCGGGGGCGAAAACAACGACTTGCATTTGCAGACGTCCGACCATCGGGGCGGTGGTGAGGTTGCTGAGCAGATGAGGCAACTGACCGGACTGGAAACCTACTTCGCCGGATTGCTGGCGCGGGCGCTAGGCGGCGCATGGCGAATCGACGTCGGAGTTGCTGTTCGCAGCATGGGAGGCGACGCAGAGGTGGACTATCTCATTACGCCACGACGCGGTGGGCCGAGCTTCGCCGTAGAACTGAAGTTTATCGGTCGAACCGGATCCAGTATCTCTACTCTTCGTCGGACCATCAGAAAACTGGGCTCAATAGCGGACGCCTCAGCATCTCAACGAATTCCAATCATTGTGGTTGTCATCGACGACAGCGCCAGCACGTATCTGGTCAGACACGTGGAGGACCTCGTTCGTAAGGAGGCCCTCGAGTCTCATCCGGCGTTCCGATGGATCGTTGAGTCTGAGAGCGAGTTTGAGGAGATGGCCCCGGGACGTCTAAGGCAGTTCTTTGATTGACCTGAATCGAAACTGAGCCGGGAGCTTCTGCGGGGGGGATCCGTGTTACACCATCCCGTTCGACAGTTCGTATTGCGCGCGGGTCTGGAGTCTTCCGGACGGAATCTCAAGCAGCGTGCCAAAATCAAGAGGGACTGCGCTCGCGGGTGCTCCCTGAGGTGGGTATTGAATGCCGTCGATCGGGGGCCTTGGGCAGCGGGCGTCCCTGAGCACTATCCGATCGAGGCAGGGGGCGTTGATGGCGGGACGGCCGAAGATTCCAGACGCGGTCAGGGTGGCTCTATTTTCGTCGGCCGCGCAGCGCTGCCAGAACCCAGGATGTTTGAGGCCTCTGTATCTCAAGGATGTGGACGAGCCAACACACATTGCCGAGATCGCGCACATCGTCGCTTTCAGTGAGGATGGGCCGCGTGGAAAGTCTGACCTTTCCTCCGCGGATCGCCACCGCGCAGAGAACTTGATCCTCCTTTGCCCGAGTTGTCACAGGGAGATCGACAAGGCACCCGGACTGTTCAGCATTGAGATGCTCAGGGACTGGAAGGCTTCACATAGCGCGAAGCTGACCGCAGCATTCGGGGTCAAGGTATGCGGTTCTCGCTCAGAGGCTCGAACAGTGATTGAGCGCCTTCAGTCTGAAAACAGGCGGATTTTTGAAGAATTCGGTCCCCATGGCGACGAAATGTTCGATCCAGAAGCCGTCCGTGCTCAGACGTGGAAGCGCCGGATGATCGACACGATTATCCCTAACAGCAGACTCATCCTTAGCCTAGTTGATATGAATGTTGGACTGCTGACTGACAACGAACGAGTTGTCGTGAGCCGGTTCCGGACGCATGTCGCCGACTTGGTGGCTCGACACGAGCAGGAGACCAAACTGGTCGGAGCGGAGATGTACCCCATCGACATGGATCGTGTCCTGGCTGATGACTAGTTCCGCCGAGTGGGCAGCGACCAAAATCGGCGAGCTCGACTTCGTCTCAGATGTGGAGATCCTTGGCGATCCGTTCCTTCGAGTGCACCGACTGGGTATGGAACCTGTAGAGATTGCCGTCGTGTCTGTCTCGATGCTGGGTGGTGGCCTTTTGAGGGCAATCGTCGAAACCAATCCCGACGTGGTCTTTGTGCTGAACGTTCCGCGAGATTCAGACATGGAATCGGATCTCTTCCACGCTGCGCTGGACCTTCGGGTGGCATTTGGTGGTCTCGGCGATGCCTACAGGGCTCTCCGGATGAGACACCCTCACGAGTACGAGGATCGAGAAGTTCTTTACGTCGAGCGGATCTTGAGTCAGCACTCGTCTATCAGAAGTTTCACGCGCGTCAGCCGCTTTGGCTACTCACTTCACCGGTTCAGAGGCGACTCAATCTTCGTCCACATCGAAAGTGTCTACGAAGTGACGGCCGAAAAGGTGCGCGAAGCGATCGGGCGCTACGGGTCTCTGGACGCATTTGTCACATCGAACCCGAACAATCACAGCATTGCGCAGCCCGCTGTGGACGTCGGAATGCAAAGCGGAGTCGAGGTATTACTCTGGCCAGAGTTCATGTCGAGACTGAACTTCTGAGATTGCTCGTGACGGACGTAGCTCTCCAAGTCATAGGGCGGCTGGCGGAAGCGTTTCCCTCGATCGAGGTGTACACGTTCGGCTCCTGGCATCGCGCACCCGTGGGTGCGCCGGCTTCGGACGTGGATGTGCTGTTGGTGTATCGCGACTTGATTGAGCTCCGAAGGTTCAAGTCGATACTGCTAAAGGAGGCGTTCTTTCCCGTCGACCTGATCGCAATGACCCCTGCTGAGTGCGACTTCTACGACTTCATCGACGCCACCGGCGCAATCAAGCGTAAAGAATCCGGATGCCTTCAGGAAGGGGCGTCGTCCGAGAGGCCAGGGAGGTGATCCGGCTCCCAGATCGGAGCAGGCTCGCAGACTTCTCAGGCCGAGCGTCGATCCCACCGCTTCGCAGATTGAACCGGGATTCCTGGGCCGCGGCTCGCGTTCCTGCCAGAAGTTCCTCTGTACGAGTTTCCTGCAAGGCTGAGTCAGTGGTCAGAACGGCACGAACCAGCTGCGGTCACAGTTGTCGCTCGTCAGATATGAAGTGAGCTGCGATTCCGATTCGGTCAAGGCTTCTCGCATATCGTTCGAACGGTTCTATTGCGCGATTACTTGTGCTGACTTCTAGCTCGTGCGCGCATACGTCATTCTGGACGGAATGTGCGGGTCGACCGAACCTAGAGGATCAGCGATTGGCGCTGCTGGTGAGGTTGGCCAAAGAGCTGGTTAAGGGCTTGGGCACGTTTGAGGACGAGGTGGGCGTCGTGTTCCCAGGTGATGGCGATGCCGCCGTGAAGCTGGGCCGTCTCGGCAGCGACGGCCAGGGCGGCTTCGCTGCAGTATGAGGACGCGGCGGCGGCCATTCGGTCGAAGTCGGGGGAGCCGTGGACGTGGGCCTGGACGGCGGCCCAGGCGCCGGCGCGGGACATCTGGGTGCGGACGAGCATGTCGGCCATGCGGTGCTTGAGCGCTTGGAACGAGCCGATCGGCCGGCCGAACTGCTCGCGCTGCTTCGTGTAGTCGACGGTCATGTCGAGGCCACGCTGAGCGCAGCCGACTTGGAGGGCAGTGACTGCGAGGGCGCCGACACGATGGGTCGCGTTGAGGAGCTCGGTGGCGTCGAGGGTGATCGGCTCTGCTGGCACGGCGTCGAGCTCGATGCTGGCGAACCCGAAAGTCGGGTCGAGGCCACCGATGCGCATACGGCTGAGGCCGGATTCGCTGGGATCGACGCAGAAGAGACCGACACCGTCGCCGTGCTTTGCGACGACGAGCAGGATCTCGGCGGTGTCGCCGTTGAGGACGGGGGAGACGGTTCCGGTCAGCGTGCCGTCTTGGAAGGTGACGTCGACGGGTGCATCAGCTGGGCCGGTGATGCCGGACCACGCGAGCGTCGCGACGACGCCGCTGGCGATTCGTTCAAGCAGGGCACCTTCGGAGAGGGCTGCGCTGCTGATGACTGAGGCAAGCAGGGGAGACGGGGTGAGGGCGCGACCGAGCTCTTCGAGAACGACGTAGGTCTCGGCGAGGGTGAAGCCGGCTCCGCCGTGCTCCTCCGGAATCGCCAGTGCTGCGGCGCCGACCTGGTCGCAGAGCGTCGCCCAGAGCTCGCGATCGAAACCGTCGGACGAGCTCATGGCGGTGCGGACGGCTTGGCTGTCGGAACGGCGATCGAGCAGGCTGCGCACGGACGAGGCCAGCTCGGTGTGCTCCCGCGTGGGGACGAGGTTGGTCATGAGCGGGAGGCCAAGAGGTCGTTGATGAGCCAGGCGCGGTGGGAGGCCGGGGAGCCCCAGGCCGACTGCAGCGCGCGGATGCGCAGGAGCCACCGGCTGAGGTCGTACTCGTCGGTGTAGCCGATCGCCCCGTGCACCTGCAGCCCGACGCGGGCCGCGAGGTTGGCGGCGTCGGCGGACTGGATCTTGGCTGCCGCCACGGAGCGCCGAGTCACGCCAAGCGCCGCGCCGTAGACGAGCGGGCGGGCGAAGTCGAGCGCGATGCGTACGTCGGCGAGCTGGTGCTTGATCGCCTGGTAGGACCCGATGGGCCGGCCGAACTGGGTGCGCTGCTTCACGTACGCCACTGAGTCGGCCAGCACCCGCTCGCCTGCACCCAGCAGCTCGGCGGCGCCGGCGAGGGTGGCGAGGTCATGCGCCGCGTCGAGGTTCGGCGAGTCGACAGGCTCGCCCGCCGTGACCTCGAACAGGTGCCGTGAGGGGTCAACCGAGGCAACCCGCTCACCGACTGTCGCCTGGTGCAGCTGGCCGTCGGCGACCGTATAGACAGCGTCCGCGATGTCGGCGTCGAGGGCGTAGGGCATGGCAACTGTCGCCCGCGACTCGGACAGGTCGGTGTCAGGCAGCGCGAGAGGGAGGAAAGCCGCGGACTCGATCCACGGTCCGGGTGCGACGTGCCGGCCGATGGCCTCGAACGCGAGGCATACCTCGACGGGCGAGGCCTCGGCCGCCAGCGAGGTCACGCCGAGATCGGCCAACCGGGCCCAGAGCTTGAGCCCGGGTTCGTGGTCGCCGGCGGCCCACGCCCGGTTCGCCGCCACGGTGTCGGCGCGCGACAGCAGGTCGTCGAGCGACCGGGCGAACCCGGTCTGCTCGTCGGTCAGCGTGAATTTCATCCCCGCACCTCCTTCGGGAGGCCGAGGATGCGCTCGGCGATGATGTTGCGCTGGATCTCGTTGGTGCCGGCATAGATCGGCCCGGACAGCGAGAACAGGTAGCCGTCGGTCCAGCTCGACGCCACCTCGGCCTCAGGCCCCAGCACGTCGAGCGCGGTCTCGTGCAGCGCCACGTCGAGCTCGCTCCACCACACCTTGTTGACCGAGCCGGCCGCGCCGATGTCGCCGCCGTCGGCGATCCGGGTGACCGTGCCCCAGGTGAACAGCCGGTACGCCTCGGCACGGAGCCAGGCTTCAACGACGCCGGAGGACAGGGCCGGGTCGGCGCTGTCGGCGTACAGATCCAACAACCGGTCGGCGGCGGCGCAGAACCGACCCGGCGACCGCAACGACAACCCGCGCTCGTTGCCCGCCGTGCTCATCGCGACCCGCCAGCCGTCGCCGGGATCGCCCAGCACGTCGGCGTCCGGCACGAACACGTCGTCGAAGAACAGCTCGGCGAAGCCGGCCTTGCCGTCGAGCTGCGCGATCGGGCGCACGGTCACGCCGTCGGCGTCGAGCGGGAAGCAGAAGTACGTCAGCCCGCGATGCCGCTCGGCGGACGGGTCGGAGCGGAACAGCCCGAAGCCTTGGTGTGCGTACGCCGCTCGGGACGACCAGGTCTTCTGCCCGTTGAGCAGCCAGCCGCCGTCGGTCCGGGTCGCGGTCGACCGCAGCGACGCGAGGTCGGACCCGGCCTCGGGCTCGGACCACGCCTGCGCCCAGATGGTCTCGCCCGTCGCCATGCTCGGCAGCCAGCGCTGCTGCTGGTCGGGAGTGCCGTGGTCGAAGATGATCGGCGCGAGCAGGAAGATGCCGTTCTGCGAGACGCGGCCGGGGGCACCGGCGCGGTAGTACTCCTCCTCGAAGATGACCCACTCGACCAGCGAGGCACCGCGGCCGCCGAACTCCTCGGGCCACGACACGACCGACCAACGCGCGTCGGCGAGCCGACGCTCCCACTCCTGGTGCGCGGCGAACCCGTCGGCGGTGTCCATCGACGGCAGCGCCTCGGCCGGTACGTTCGCGGCCAGCCACGCGCGGGCCTCGGCGCGGAAGGCCAGCTCGTCGGGGGAGAAGTCGAGATTCACTCCGGACTCTGTTCCCCAGCTGAGTTGTCCCGAGCCTTGGCCGCCATCGACTTGGCGTCGAGCCCGCCAAGGGAGTCGTCCGAGGTCTCGGCGTTGTGCGCGTGCGCGAAGTGGTGCAGCCCGAACACCGAGTCCATGCCGGCGCGCATGCCCTGAAGGTCCTCGGCCTGGTTGACCGCCTTCTTGGTCAGCGCGAGACCGAACCGCGGCATCTGGGCGATCCGGCCGGCCAATGCCGTCACGGTGCTCTCGAGCTCGTCGACCGGGACGACCTGGTTGACCATGCCGAGCGCAAGGGCGCGATCGGCGGTGAACCGGTCACCGGAGTAGAGGAACTCCTTGGCCGCGCGGGGGTTCATGACCCACGGGTGCGCGAAGTACTCGACGCCCGGGATGCCCATGCGGACGACCGGGTCGGAGAAGAACGCGTCGTCGGAAGCGATGATGAAGTCGCACGCCCAGGCGAGCATCAGCCCGCCGGCGATGCACGCGCCGTGCACCTGCGCGATGACCGGCTTGGGCACCTCGCGCCAGCGGCGGCACATGCCGAGATAGACCTCCGACTCACGGGCGAAGCGCTGGTCGCCGCCCTCCTTGTCGGTGTGGTCCCACCAGATGACGGCCTTGCGCTCGAAGGTCTGGTCGACGTCACGCCCGGGCGTCCCGATGTCGTGCCCGGCGCAGAAGTGCTTGCCGTTGCCGGCCAGCACGATGACCTTGACCGCGTCGTCGTCGGTGGCGCGCTGGAACGCGGCATCCAGGGCGTACGTCATCTGGGAGTTCTGCGCGTTGCGGTACTCCGGCCGGTTGAGCGTGATGCGCGCGACCTGGTCGACGACCTCGTACGTCACTACGTCCTGCTCGGTCACGATGTGCTCCTCAGCTCGGTCTTCAGGACCTTTCCGGACAGGTTCCGCGGGAGGCTGTCGACGAAGACCACCTCGCGCGGCACCTTGAAGTTGGCCAGCCGCTCACGGGCGAACGCGATCACGGCATCGGCGTCGGGCCCACCGTCACGGCGTACGACGAACGCCTTCCCGACCTCGCCGAGGCGCTCGTCGGGGATGCCGATCACGGCCACGTCGACGACGCCGTCGAGGCGTACGAGCGCCTGCTCGACCTCGGCGGGATAGACGTTGAAGCCGCCGCAGATGTACATGTCCTTGAGCCGGTCGGTGATGCGCAGGTAGCCGCGGTCGTCGAGCACTCCGACGTCTCCGGTGTGCAGCCAGCCGTCGGCGTCGATCGCCTCGTCGGTGGCGGCCGGGTCGTCGAGATAGCCGAGCATGACCTGCGAGCCGCGCAGCAGCAGCTCGCCCTCCTGCCCCGCGGGCAGGTGCTCGCCGGTCTCCGGGTCGGCGATCGCGGTCTCCATGCCGTCGATCGCGCGGCCGCACGTGGTGGCGACGGTCTCGTCGCTGTCACCCCGCCGGCACATCGTGGCGACGACGCACTCGGTCATGCCGAACGCCGTGATGACCAGGTCGAAGCTCAGCTCGGTCTGCAGCCGCTCGACGAGGGCGACCGGCACGTTCGCGGCGCCGGTGTTGGCGAACCGCAGCGACGAGGTGTCGGTCGTCGCGAAGGCTGGCGACTCGAGCAGGCCGAGGAAGATCGCGGGCGCTCCGGGCACCATCGTGATGCGCTCCGCCTCGATCAGCGCGAGTGCAGCATCGGCGTCGAACGTCGCCATCGGGTGCAGCGTGCAGCCGTGCATCAGCCCGACCAGCACACCGACCTTGTAGCCGTACGAGTGGAAGAACGGGCTGATCACGAGGTAGCGGTCGGCGCTGCTCACCTCGCCGACGGCGCTCCAGGCCGCAGCCGCGGCGACGGTCTGCCGGTGTGCGCTCAGCACACCCTTGGGTCGGCCGCTCGTGCCGGAGGTGAAGAGGATGTCGGCGATGTCGTCGGGGGTGACGGCGTCGGCCAGCGCCTCGACCGTCGCCAGGTCCAGCTCGTCGGCGACGGCCGCGAGGATGCCGATGTCGGCGAGGTCGAGGATCGGCGCGGAGGTCGTGAGGGCGCGGAGGTCGTCGATCTGCGTACGCCCGAGGAACCCGTCGGCGACGATCACGAGTGCGGCGCCCGTGCGGTCGACAATGTCGGCGACCTCGTGGGCGGTGTAGCGCGAGTTGGCCGGCACGAGGGTGCCGCCGGCGTACGTCACCGCCAGTGCCGCGACGATCCATTCGATGCTGTTGGGCGCCCACAGGACGACCCGGCCACCCCGCATCCCGCGCTTGTGGAAGGCCGCGGCGGTGCGGCGCACCTGGTCGTGCAGCTCGGCGTACGAGACTGTCTGCCCGTCCATCGAGCACGCGGCGGCATCGCCGAACTCCGTGGCGGCGCGGCGGACGAGCCCCGGGACGGTGTCGCTCATAGGCTCCTCCTTCCGCCTCGATGTCGGTCGAACCTGTTCGACCCAAGCAAGTGCTTGGTAGGGTACCTCATATGAACCCGGACGACGATGCCTTCCGCGAGCAGGTGCGCGCCTGGCTCGCCGAGCATCTCGTCGGGGAGTGGGCCGAGCTCAGCAAGGCCACCGGCACCGGGACGTACGAGCAGCTGCGCGCCTGGAACCGCCTCCTCGCCGAGCACGGCTGGACGTGCCTCGGCTGGCCCGAGGAGCACGGTGGCCGCGGGCTGTCGCTGACCCAGCAGGCGATCTTCCACGAGGAGTACGCCCGCGCCGGCGCACCCGAGACCGTCAACCACCTCGGCGAGCAGCTGCTCGGGCCGACGCTGATCGAGTTCGGCACCGACGAGCAGAAGGCACGCTTCCTGCCCCTGATCCGTGCGGTCGACGAGCTGTGGTGCCAGGGCTACTCCGAGCCCGGCGCCGGCTCCGACCTCGCCGCGGTCAGCACCAAGGCGGTGCTCGACGAGGCGACGGACGAGTGGGTCGTCGACGGGCAGAAGGTGTGGACGTCGTGGGCGCACGAGGCCGACTGGATCTTCGTGATCGCCCGCACCGAGCCGGGTTCTGTGCGCCACAAGGGGCTCTCGTTCCTGCTCGTGCCGCTCGACCAGGACGGCGTCGAGATCCGACCGATCGAGCAGATCACGGGCGACTCGGAGTTCAACGAGGTCTTCTTCTCCGGCGCCCGGACGGCTGCGTCGATGGTCCTCGGCGAGCCCGGTGACGGGTGGCGGGTGGCCATGGCGCTGCTCGGCTTCGAGCGCGGCGTCTCGGTGCTCGGCCAGCAGGTCGGGTTCGAGCGCGAGCTCAACGACCTGATCGACCTCGCGCGCAGCAACGGCGCTCTCGACGACCCGGTCCTGCGCGACCGCCTCGCCGCCCAGAGTGCGGAGTTCGAGGTCATGCGGGTCAACGCGATCCGCTCGCTGACCGAGGCGACACCGGGCGCCGACAACGTCGCCAAGCTCGTCTGGGCCGGCTGGCACCGGCGGCTCGGTGAGCTGGCGATGGAGGTCTGCGGCGCGGGCGCCCTGACCGTCGGCGACTCGTACGCCATCGACCGGTGGCAGCGGCTCTTCCTCTTCTCTCGCGCGGACACGCTCTACGGCGGCAGCGACGAGATCCAGCGCAACATCCTCGCCGAGCGCGTGCTCGGCCTGCCCAAGGAGCCCCGCGGATGACCACCATGCGACCCGAGCAGCCGACCCCCGACTACGTGCCGGGGCACGGCCTGCTGACCGACAAGGTCGTGGTGGTGACCGCCGCCGCTGGTGCCGGCATCGGGGCCGCCGTCGCGCGCCGCGCGCTGGAGGAGGCGGCGGGCGTCGTCATCATCAGCGACACGCACGAGCGACGCCTCAACGAGTTCCGTGACGCGCTCGCTGCGGAGTTCGGTGAGGCGCGGGTCCGCGCCCTCGCGGTCGACGTGACCGACGAGGCGCAGGTGCAGGCCCTCCTCGACCTCGCCGACGAGCACGGTGGCGTCGACGTGATGATCAACAACGCCGGCCTCGGCGGCACGGCCGACGTGCTCGAGATGACCGACGACGAGTGGTCGCGCGTCCTCGACATCACCCTGACCGGTACGTTCCGCTGCGTCCGCGCCGCGGGCAACCGCATGCGTACGTCCGGCAAGCGCGGCGTCATCATCAACAACGCCTCGGTCATCGGCTGGCGCGCGCAGGAGGGACAGGCCCACTACGCCGCCGCCAAGGCCGGCGTCATGGCGCTGACCCGGTGCTCTGCACTCGATGTTGCGCCGTACGGTATCCGGGTGAATGCGGTCGCGCCCTCGCTGGCCATGCACCCGTTCCTGGCCAAGGTCACCAGCGACGAGCTGCTGGCCGAGCTCAAGCAGCGCGAGGCGTTCGGCCGCGCGGCCGAACCCTGGGAGGTCGCCAACGTGATGGTGTTCCTGGCGTCGGACTACTCGTCCTACCTGACCGGTGAGGTCATCTCCGTCTCGAGCCAGCACGCATGACCGAGACCCAGACCCGGCGCGAGGAGCTGCTGCAGATCGCAGCCGAGCTGTTCGCGACCAAGGGGTTCAAGAACACGACGGTCCGCGACATCGCCGACGCGGCCGGCATCCTCAGCGGCTCGCTCTATCACCACTTCGACTCCAAGGAGTCGATGGTCGACGAGATCCTGTCGACGTTCCAGGAAGAGCTGTTCGGTGCGTACGCCGGGATCCTCGCCGGCAGCGACGATCCGCGCGCCAAGCTCGAGGCGGCCGTGCGGGTGTCGTTCGAGGCCATCGACCACCACCGCAACGAGGTGGCGATCTTCCAGAACGAGGCGGACTACCTCGGCACGTTCGACCGGTTCGCCTACCTCGCCGAGCGCAATCAGCAGTCGCGCGACGTGTGGCTGACGCTGCTCGGCGAGGGCGTCCGGTCCGGCGCGCTGCGCAAGGACCTCGACATCGAGCTCGTCTACCGGTTCATCCGCGACACCGTGTGGGTCGCGGTGCGGTGGTACCGCCCCGGCGCCAAGCTCAGCCACCACGACGTGGCCGACCAGTACCTCACCATCCTCCTCGACGGGATCACCTCATGAGCCAGACCGCCTACATCGTCGATGCCGTACGTACGCCGGTCGGTCGCCGCGGCGGCTCCCTCGCCGGGATGCACTCGGCCGACCTCGGCGGTCACGTGCTCAGCGCCCTCATGGAGCGCACCGGCGTTGATCCCGGCGCCGTGGACGACGTCATCATGGGCTGCTGCGACACGGTCGGCTCACAGGCCGGCGACGTCGCGCGCACGGCGTGGCTCGTCGCGGGGCTGCCCGACCACGTGCCTGGTGTGACGATCGACCGGCAGTGCGGCTCGTCGCAGCAGGCGGTGCACTTCGCCGCGCAGGGCGTCATGTCCGGCACGCAGGACCTCGTGGTCGCCGGCGGGCTGCAGAACATGAGCGCCATCCCCATCTCCGCCGCGATGCTGGTGGCCGACCAGTACGGCTTCACGACGCCGTTCGCGGAGTCGCCCGGCTGGCTCGCGCGCTACGGCGACCAGGAGGTCAGCCAGTTCAAGTCCGCCGAGATGATCGCCGAGAAGTGGGCGATCAGTCGCGGGCAGATGGAGGAGTTCGCGCTGGCCTCGCACACCCGTGCGCGTACGGCGATCGCCGAGGGACGGTTCGACGGCGAGATCGCCCCAGTCGGCGAGTTCACCACCGACGAGTGCCCCCGCGAGACGTCGCTGGAGAAGATGGCCGGCCTCGAGCCGCTGGCACCCGGCGGTCGGATCACCGCTGCCGTCGCGTCGCAGATCAGCGACGCCGCGAGCGCGATGCTGATCGCGTCGGAGCAGGCGGTCAAGGACCACCAGCTCACCCCGCGAGCGCGCGTGCAGCACCTGTCCGTGCGCGCCGACGACCCGATCTGGATGCTGACCGGTCCGATCGGCGCGACCCGCCACGCCCTGGTCAAGGCCGGCATGACGGTCGACGACATCGACCTGTTCGAGTGCAACGAGGCCTTCGCGTCGGTCGTGCTGGCCTGGATGCAGGAGCTCGACGTGCCGCACGACAAGGTCAACGTCAACGGCGGAGGCATCGCCCTCGGTCACCCGATCGGCGCGACCGGCACGCGGCTGATGACGACGCTGCTGGGCGAGCTCGAGCGCACCGAGGGCCGCTTCGGCCTGCAGGTCATGTGCGAGGGTGGCGGCCAGGCCAACGTCACCATCATCGAGAGGCTCTGACATGGCAGTGTCCGGCAGCACCGAGTTCGACGTCGACGCCACCCCCGAGCAGGTCCTCGACGCAGTCGCCGCCATCAAGGACCTGCCCAAGCGCTCCAGCGCGCACAAGTCGGCCGAGGTCGAGTCGCGCCACGCGGACGGCCGACCCAAGCGCGTACGAGCCAAGGTCTCAGCTGCCGGATTCACCGACGAGGAGGTCACCGACTACACCTGGGACGAGCCTCACTCGGTGACCTGGACGCTCGCGGAGAGCTCGGTGCAGTCCAAGCAGGTCGCGACCTACACGCTGACGCCAACCGCCTCCGGCACGCACATCACGCTCGACCTCGAGATCGGCGTCAAGGTGCCGATGCCGGGCTTCGTGCTCAAGCGGGTCCTCAAGAGCGCACTCGACACCGGCAGCAAGGACTTCAAGAAGTACGTCGAAGGTCGCTAGGCCTCTCGGTCCGAGCGTCAGGCGGACTGCTTGGCCCAGGTCTCGTACGAGATCGAGCCGAGCTCGGCATCGGGTCCGGGCACCAGGCTGTCGTCGGCGAGCTCGGTCCCGAAGTACGTGGCGTGGTCGTCGACGACCAGCTCTCGGGTGTCGCCGGACATGGCGAGCGCAGCCGGGATGAACTGGTCCATCCGGACCTTCTCGGGTCCACCGATCTCCTTGACCCCGTTGAGCGGCGAACCCACCGCGACGCGTCCGACGGCGGAAGCGACGTCGTCAGAGGCGATCGGCTGGTAGTGCACCGGCGCGAGGTGGAGCCGGCCGTCGATCGTGGACGCATCGGCGATCGCCTTCGTGAACTCGAAGAACTGCGTCGCGTGCACGATCGAGTACGGGACGCCCGACTGCTCGATTAGGTCCTCCTGCGCCGCCTTCGCACGAAGGTAGCCGCTGTCGGGCAGTGTCCCGGTGCCGACAACGGAGAGCGCCACGTGATGCTTGACGCCCGCCTCCTTCGCGGCCTCGAGGATGTTGCTGGTGGAGGTGGTGAAGAAGCGCATGACGTCGTCATCCGCGAATGACGGCGAGTTCGACACGTCGACCACGACGTCCGCACCGGCCAGCGCGGCGGGCAGCCCCGCTCCGGTGAGGGTGTCGACTCCGGTCTGGGGCGCGGCAGGCACCGCGTCGTGACCGTGAGCGTTGAGCTTCTCGATGAGCTTGGATCCGATGAGTCCGGTTCCGCCGATGACGACGATCTTCATGGGTTGCGCCTTTCTGGGCTGTGGGTCAGGAGGCGTCAGAGCCTCTGCTCTACTGACCAGCCAGCCCCTGCATGTGTGACAACCGCCGAAAGTCCGTGATCGGGGAAGGTCAGGGTGTGACGTGGCTGAGCTTGTCGGGAGCCATCACCCACAGCAGCTGGTCGATGCCGGACCGCGAGGTGCTGATGCTGAGCAGCGCCAACGCCTCGTCGCCACGAGTGACGAGCACGGACGCATGACCGTTGGTCTCGAGCCACGTGAGGGTGGTGTCGGTCCACCAGCTCGCCCACCCGGCGACGAACCGCGCGACGTCGTCTCGGCCGATGACCGGACGGCGCGCTGCCCGCGGCGCGATACCCGCGCCGTCGGAGGTGCTGACGACATCGCCGGCGAGCACCTGCTCTAGCTGCTTCACGTCGCCGTTTCGGGCAGCGGCGACAAACGCTTCGAGCAGGGCTCGGTGCTCGGCCGGGTCGACCGGCTCTTTGCGGTTGGACTGCACATGCTTCTTGGCCCGGCTGAAGAGCTGCCGGGCATTCGCAGGCGTGGTCGCCAGAATCCCGGCGATCTCTTCGTGCGAGTAGCCGAACGCCTCACGCAGCACGTACGCGGCGCGATGCTCCGGCGAGAGCTTTTCCAGGAGCATCAGGACTGCGGCGTCGAGTGCCTCTGCTGTCTCCGCGCCGAGGCTCGGGTCGGCGCTGGTGTCGACGGGCTCGGGCAGCCACGAGCCGACATACTGCTCACGCCGAACACGTGCGGATGAAGCGGAGTTGAGGGCCAGTCGGGCGGTGATCGTTGTCAGGAAGGCAGCAGGATTTCGCACGTTCGAGCGATCGGTCTGCTGCCACCGCAGCCAAGCTTCTTGAACGATGTCCTCGGCCTCTGCGACGCTGCCCAGCATCCGGTAGGCGATGCCGAACAGGCGGGAACGCGACTCGTTGAACGTGCCGACTGCGGACTCGATGTCGGCGCCAGACGGGTCCTCGACCGCATTGGACGCCATCGTCTGCTCCTTCGAACCGAGGACCGCAGCCTCTCCACGGGGCACGTCTAGGCGCGGCTTTCGTATCATCGCACGCTGCGAACTCGCCGCGGTTGGCGTCGAAGGCCGCTAGGCGACGTCCCAGCCCTCGGGCGCCTGCGGGTGGAACATCGCGTCGGTGCCGCCGTCGGCGTAGACCACCGAGCCGACCATCAGGCTGTTGGTCTCGGACAGCATGAAGGCGATCAGCGCAGCGATCTCGTCGGCGCGGCCGGGTCGGCCGATCGCCGAGGGATAAGCCTGGACCAGCGGCCCGATCTCGGGATCGGCGAGCAGGGTGTCGGTCATCGGGCTGTCGATCATCCCCGGGGCGACGGCGTTGAGCCGGATGCCGCTGCCGATCCACTCGGGGGTCACGGCCTCGCGGCGCGCCCACCACGCGAGCGCGGCCTTGGTCGCCGGATAGACCATGACCGACTCGACGGTCGCCGCGTCGGCACGCGCTCCGGGCTCGTCGTCTGCCAGGCACAGCTGGGCGACTGCGCCGCGCCAGCCCGGCATCCCGGTGATCGAGTTCGAGGCGAGCAGCACCACGCCGGCACCGCCGGCAGCGGCGAGCTGTGGACGCAGGCCGCGGACGAGCGCGACGGCGCCGAAGAAGTTGACCGACACCACGAGAGCGGAGTCGACCCCGGTCGCTCCGGCGATCCCGGCGCACGGCACGACGCCGTGCACGACGTCGGTCAGCTGCTGGACGCCCGCGACCGCCGACGTACGCCCGTCGGTCGTCGACAGATCGGCCGTGACGTCGGCGTCGTGCAGGTCGACCGTGATCACCCGGTCGCCCTGGCTTCGCAGGAGCGTCGTCGTGGCAGCACCGATGCCGCTGGCCGCGCCGCTGACGACGTACGTCCTCACGAGTCCTCGATGCGGATCAGGCCGGCGAGCGTGGCGGAGTAGGCGGCGCCGTCGGGGCCGAGGTAGATCGCGGCGTAGTGGTTGTTCCACTGGATGCCGGTGCCGGTCAGCCGGCTCCAGACGGTCTTGCCGGTGCGGATGTCGATCGCCGTGAAGTACCACGCGTCGAGCACGTTGCCGAGCAGCCCGGAGGTCGGCTTGGTGTACGCGTAGAGCAGCCCGTTGCCGAGCGAGGCCTTGGCGACCGAGCTGGGGGCGATCTCGTTGCTCGTCCACGCGACGTGGCAGCCGTCGTCCTCGACCATGACGCGGGCGAGGCCGGGCGTCGTCGTCTTGCCGAGGATCGTCGAGGTGGGTCCCGCGTAGCCGTAGTTGTTCTCGATGATGAACGAGCTGCCGGCCGCGACGAGGCTGTTGTCGGTCGTGCCGGCACCCGCCGCCAGCACGGGCTGCGTGCAGTGGAGTCGGTCGGCCACGCCGGTCCGCCGGTCGTAGACGAGCACGTTGGTGCGGGGGTCGGCGTTGTCGTTGATCGCCACCCAGCGGTCGCCGAGCAGGGTCGGGGTGGTGCCGGATCCCTGCGACAGGTTGCCGGGCTTGAGGCGGCTGCCCCGGTCGTACGTCTCGCGCCACGACACCGTCGGCGTGCCATCGGAGGCGGCGTCGAGGCGGTAGAGCGCGTGCGTCGAGACGACGTACATGCCACCGGTCTCGTCGGTCGCGACCGAGTTGGTGACCTGCTCCCCGGCGGGCAGGCGGGTGACCCGGACGTCGCCGGTGTCGCGGTCGAGCGTGCCGACGGTGCCCTGCTGGGTGAAGAACCAGAGCCGGCCGGCCCAGTCCGGCATCGTGGCGATCAGGCAGTCGTCGGCCGATACGTGCTCGGCGAGCGACCACTCCTGCTGCTTGACCAGGGTGCCGTCAGGCCGGACGGAGATCTTGAGAACGGACTTCTCGGCCGTGGTCGGATAGGCGACGTCGTCACCGTCGAGGAAGAAGTAGGTGCCCCCGCAGATGTCGGTGAACGGGTTGGCGCTCGTGGCCAAATTGCGCGCGGACGTGCGGAGCTCGGAGATCGGCTTGAGGGTGACCGGGTCGATGACCATCATCCCGAAGCCCTCGAGCCCGCCGCACAGCCCGACGATGCGACCGCGGGAGTCGAACGCGATCGTGGCGCACTCCCGGACGCCGTACGACGCCGAGGTGACCTTGAGGTTGCGGCCGAGCGGGCCACTGACCTCGTACGCGTCGGAGGCGTACGAGTCGTTGTGCATCGAGTTCGTCCCGTCCGGCGAGAGTGACGGGTTCTGCGGGATGGGTGGGTGGGCCAGTGGCTGCTTGGTCGCCGGCGCACCGATGAATCGCGGAGCCAGCAGGTCGGTGGGCAGCGAGGGGATCGGCAGTCCCCGGACGGCCGGGATCGGCGGGAGCGTGACTTCGGGCGACGCGGACGCCGAGGGCCCACCGAGGGCGGGCAGGGCCATCAGGGAGATCACCGCGAGCACGGCCAGGGCACGACGCATCCGCCGACTGTAACCGGATGGTTACACCCTTGTACAGTGTCGCGGTATGACCGACGCAGCGACGAAGCCCCGCGGACGCGAGCAGGTCCGCACCGCCGTCCTCACCGCGACGAGCGCCCTGGTGGCCGAGCGCGGTCCCGACGGGTTCTCGGTGCGCGACATCGCCGCCCGTGCCGGCGTCAACCATGCCCTCGTGCACCGGCACTTCGGGACCAAGGCCGACGTCCTCGAGCAGATGTTGGCCGCCGATGCCGAGGTGGTCGTCGCGGCGGTCGTCGAGTCCGGTCTCCCGACGAGTGGCGGTGCGACTCCTGACGTCGTGGCCGAGCTGCTCGACCTGCTCGCGGAGCGGCCGTCGTACTGGCGAACCCTCGTCCACGCCGTCCTCGACAGCCCCGAGGCAGCGCTGCCGGGCACCGCCTCGACGACCGAGCTCTTCTCCGGCCTGTGGGACGGCGACGACCCCGACCGTGCCGTGGCCACGTCCGCCGCCGGGGCGTCAGTGCTCGGCTGGCTGATATTCGGCCAGTTCATGAGCGAGGCGACCGGCGCCGACCCCGCCGACGTACGCCGAGCGGTGGCCGAGCAGGTCTCGGGGCTGCTGTCACCCTGACCTCGCGAAGTGGTTGCGATTCCGAGCGCAGCCTGCAAAACTAGAACATGTTCTATTTCTGCCGTGCCATCCGTGAGCGATCGGCATGACCCCGACGTACGTGTTGACCGACCTCGACAAGCTCGAGGCCGAGGCGGTCCACATCTTCCGCGAGGTCGCGGCGACGATCGAACGACCGGCCTTGTTGTTCTCGGGCGGCAAGGACTCGGTCGTGATGCTGCACCTGGCGGCCAAGGCGTTCTGGCCCGCGCCCGTGCCGTTCCCGGTCATGCACATCGACACCGGGCAGAACTTCGACGAGGTCATCGAGTTCCGTGACCGTACGGTCGAGCGCTTCGGGCTGCGGCTCATCGTGGCCAAGGTGCAGGACGACATCGACGCCGGCCGGGTCGCCGAGGTCGGCGGGCCGCTGGGCCCCCGCAACAAGCTGCAGACCGTGTCGCTGCTGCGCGGCATCAAGGAGAATCAGTTCGGCGCTGTGTTCGGCGGCGCGCGGCGCGACGAGGAGAAGGCCCGCGCCAAGGAGCGTGTCTTCAGCTTCCGCGACGAGTTCGGCCAGTGGGACCCCAAGAACCAGCGACCCGAGCTGTGGAGCCTCTACAACGGCCGGCACCACAAGGGCGAGAACATCCGGGTCTTCCCGATCTCCAACTGGACCGAGCTCGACGTCTGGAACTACATCCTGCGTGAGGAGATCGACCTCCCCGAGCTCTACTACGCGCACGACCGCACCGTGATCGAGCGCGACAACATGCTGCTCGCGGTCAACCACTTCATCCAGCCCAGGAACGGCGAGACCCCGTTCGAGGCGACGGTGCGCTTCCGCACGATCGGCGACGCGACCTGCACGGGCTGCGTCGAGTCGCGGGCCACGACACCCGAGGCAGTGGTCGCCGAGGTCGCCGGGGCCCGCATCACCGAGCGAGGGGCGACGCGCGCCGACGACGCGATCTCCGAGGCCGGCATGGAAGACCGCAAGAAAGAGGGCTACTTCTGATGTCGCAGCTGCTGCGTATCGCCACCGCCGGAAGCGTCGACGACGGGAAGTCGACCCTGATCGGCCGTCTGCTGTTCGACGGCAAGGCGATCTTCGAGGACCAGCTCGGCGCCATCGAGTCCGCGAGCCTCGCCCGCGGCCACGAGGGGCCTGACCTCGCGCTGTTCACGGACGGCCTGCGCGCCGAGCGCGAGCAGGGCATCACGATCGACGTCGCCTACCGCTACTTCGCCACGCCCAAGCGCAAGTTCATCATCGCGGACACCCCCGGGCACATCCAGTACACGCGCAACATGGTCACGGGTGCCTCCACGGCGGACGTCGCGCTGATCCTCATCGACGCGCGCAACGGCGTCCTCGAGCAGTCCCGCCGCCACGCCTTCCTGGCGACGCTGCTCGGCATCCCGCACCTCGTGCTGTGCGTCAACAAGATGGACCTCGTCGACCACTCCCAGGAGCGGTTCGAGGAGATCCGCACCGAGTTCGAGGCGTTCGCGTCGAAGCTCGAGGTGCGCGACCTGACGTTCATACCGGTCTCGGCGCTGACCGGCGACAACGTCGTCACGCCGAGCTCCGCGATGCCTTGGTACGAGGGCCCGGCCCTGCTGGGCTACCTCGAGGAGCTGCACGTCGCCTCGGACCGCAACCTCATCGACGCCCGCATGCCGGTGCAGTACGTCATCCGGCCCCAGCAGGCTGACTTCCACGACTTCCGTGGCTACGCCGGCACGGTCGCCGGTGGTGTCTTCCGGCCCGGCGACGAGGTCGTCGTGCTGCCGTCGGGGTTCTCGACGATCGTCACGAATGTCTGGGGTCCCGGTGGGACCAAGCTGGACGAGGCGTTCACGGGGCAGGCCGTGACGGTCGAGCTCGCCGACAACCTCGACATCAGTCGCGGCGACATGCTCTGCCGGCCCAACAACCGGCCGACGAGCACGCAGGACGTCGACGCGATGATCAGCTGGATGGACAGCGACCTGACGCTGTCGACCGACACGACGTACACGCTGCTCCACACGACCCGGGACACCCGCGTCTCGGTCAAGGACCTGGAGTACCGTCTCGACATCAACACGCTGCACCGCGTCGAGGACGCGCCCACGCTGGCGCTCAACGAGATCGGACGCGTGCGGCTGCGCACCCAGAAGCCGCTGCACTTCGACCCCTATCGCCGCAACCGCGACACCGGCAGCTTCATCCTGATCGACGAGGCCACCAACAACACCGTCGCGGCGGGCATGATCCTGGGCGCGACCCAGAACGAGCCCAACATCGTCTGGCACAGCGGTGCGGTCACGCGCGAGCACCGTCGCACCAGGGGCATGACCTTGTGGCTCACGGGCCTGTCCGGCTCCGGCAAGTCGAGCGTCGCGGTCGAGGTCGAGCGCCGGCTCGTCGCGTCCGGCCAGCCGGCGTACATCCTGGACGGCGACAACCTGCGGCACGGGCTCAACTCCGATCTCGGGTTCAGCCCCGAGGACCGGCAGGAGAACGTCCGCCGGGTGACCGAGGTGGCCCGACTCATCGCCGACGCGGGCGTGGTCGCGATCGTCTCGCTGGTCAGCCCCTATCGAGCCGATCGCGACGCGGCGCGCGCGGCGCACGAGGCCGACGGGCTGCCGTTCATCGAGATCTTCATGGACACGCCGATCGAGGTGGCCGAGGCCCGCGACACCAAGGGCCTCTACGCCAAGGCGCGGGCCGGCGAGATCACGGACTTCACGGGGGTCAACGCACCGTATGAGGCGCCGCTGCGCCCCGACCTGCTGCTGCGGCCGAGCGACGGCGACGTCGGTACGCTCGCCGGAATCATCATCGACCGGGTGGAGCAGGCATGACCGACGTGAACGAGCGGGACTCGGCGCTCGCGGCCGAGCTGGCCGAGCGAGCCGGCGCGCTGCTGCTGGACCTGCAGCGCACCTCCGGCCTGACCGGCAAGGAGCTCGGCAAGGCGGGCGACGCGCAGTCGAACGAGCTGCTGCTGCAGCTGCTCGCCGAACGGCGCCCGGACGACGCGGTGCTGTCGGAGGAGTCGGCCGACTCGCCCGAGCGGCTCTCGGCCGACCGGGTCTGGATCATCGACCCGCTCGACGGCACCCGCGAGTACGGCATGCCGGGACGACCTGACTGGGCCGTGCACGTGGCGCTGTGGGAGCGTGGCGCGGCCGGCTCGGCGATCACCGCGGCGGCAGTGGCGCAGCCCGCCCTGTCGATGGTCTACGCCTCAGGGCGGTCGACGACCGTGCGCGGTCCGCACTCGGACCCGGTGTTCCTGGTCAGCGACAGCCGGCCGCCCGAGTTCGCCGCACCGGTCGCGGCGGCGCTCGGCGCCAACCTCCAGCCGATGGGGTCCGCCGGCGCCAAGGCGATGGCGGTGCTGCGCGGCGACGCGGATGCGTACCTGCACGCCGGTGGCCAGTGGGAGTGGGACTCGGCGGCGCCGGTGGGGGTCGCCCTCGCCGCCGGGTTGCACGCGTCGCGCGTCGACGGGTCCACGCTGACCTACAACGCTGAGCACCCCTACCTCCCGGACCTGCTCATCTGCCGCGTCGACCTGGCCGAGAAGATCCTCATGGAGATCGCCGCCGCGAGCTGATCGCCTCAGGTCAGGTAGCTGCCGGCCTGCTTCAGCGCCCCTGCCGCCTCGGTGACGACGCGGTCGATCAGGTCCTCGCAGGTCGGCAGGTCGTCGATCACGCCGACCACCTGGCCCGACGCCAGCACACCGGCCGAGGCGTCGCCGTCGACGAGCCCGGCCTTGAGCATCATCGGGGTGTTGGCGGCGAGGGCGAGCTGACCGAGCGTACGACCCTGCTCCTTGCGCATCGCGCGCCCGTCGACCGCGAGCTGCTTCCACGACATGCCGGCCATCTTCTTGAACTCCAGCGTGCGCCGGGCGGTCGGCACGAGACGACGGAGGCCGGCACCGGCCTCGACCTGCTCGACCAGGTCGGTGCGGAGCATGCGGTGCGGCATCCCGTCGACCTTCCGGGTGACCACGGTGTCGTCGAGGCTCGCGGCGAGGTAGCGCTGCTTGACCGCGTCGGGCACGCGGCTGTCGGCCGTCAGGAGGAACCGGGTGCCCATGCCGACGCCGGCCGCACCGTACGACAGCGCGGCGGCCAGCCCGCGGCCGTCGAAGAACCCACCCGCGGCGATGACGGGGATGTCGACCGCGTCGAGCACGGTCGGCAGCAGCAGGGTGGTGGGCACCGAGCCGGTGTGCCCGCCGCCCTCGCCGCCCTGGATCATCACGGCGTCGGCGCCCCACGACGCGACCTTCACGGCGTGCTTGGGCAGCCCGACGCTCGGGATGACGACGATGTCGTGCACCTTGAGCCGTGCGATGAGGTCCGGCTTGGGCGCCAAAGCGAACGAGGCGACCTTGACGCCGTACGAGATGAGCAGGTCGCACCGCGCGGGTGCATCGGCGGCGTCGGCGCGCAGGTTGACGCCGAACGGGGCATCGGTGCGCTGCTTGACCTCGACGATCGCGCGCTCGAGCTCGGGCAGCGTCATCGTCGCCGAGGCGAGGATGCCCAGGCCGCCGGCGTTGGCCGTCGCGCTGACGAGGCTCGGCCCCGCGACCCAGCCCATGCCGGTCTGGACGACGGGATGGCGTACGCCGGTGAGCTCGGTGAGCGGCGTCGACAGCAGCTGGTCGATCACGGGTTGGGGACCTCACGCTCGCGCAGCGCCTTGGGGTCGAGCAGCTCGCGGATCAAGGTGAGCTCGCCGTCCGTCGGCGTACGGGTCTCGGAAACGTCGCCGTCGGTGTGGACGTTGCAGCCGCTGGCCGCGCGTACATCGTCGACCGAGACACCGGGGTGCACCGAGACGAGGCGCAGCGTGTGCTCAGGCCCGCCGAAGTCGAAGACCCCGAGGTTCGTGACCAGCCGGTGCACGTCGTGGAACCGCGTCGCTGCCGGTCCGGCTGCCTCGGCGCGGGCCCGGCCCACGCCGCTGACGATGTCGACCTGCTCGACGACGACCCGTTCGGAGTGCTTGGGCACCCAGTAGGACGTCCGGTTGTTGACGGTGTTGCCCGGGGCGCCGCGCACGCCGAGCAGCTGGCGGGTCGGCCGGTCCCACGGGCCGATCGCCGAGATGTTCTGATTGCCGTGCCGGTCGACCTGGGTGGCACCCATCATGACGTGTCGCTTGCCGTAGGGGACAACGTGCTCGAGCACGTGGCGGAACGGCATCCAGCCCTCGGTGACGTCGGCGGTCTGGCCCAGCGGCGGCGTGCCGCGCAGGATCCGCGCCTCGCCATCGGTCAGCATCAGCAGCGGGTTCGTGGTGTTCTTGGCCAAGCGGGCGCCCAGCGTCGGGAGCAGGCCCATCGGGCTGCCCATGATCTCGCCGTCGTCGGCGAAGCAATCGGCGATCGCCACCGCGCAGTACTCCGACCTCGTCACGTCCGTCATGCGGTCGCCTCCTCGTGGAACGCGGTGACCGCGGCTTGATAGGCCGCCTCGTCGCCGGACAGGAACCGTTCGCGGAACGCGCCCCAGTCCTCAGGGGTCTTGGCCGCGGTGGCGTACGCCTTCTGGAACTTCTCGTCGCGCCCGTACGTCGGGGTGCAGTCCGTGAAGTGCGCGCCGTTGGGTGTCTCGACGACGCCAGCGACCATCGTGCGGTTGAGCAGCAGGCTCTGCAGCGGGGCATCGACGGTCAGTCCGGCCGAGTCGATGATCTGCTCGGTCGACACGTACGCCTCGCGGGCGGCCATGCAGAACAGATCGTCGAAGTAGGGGTCCGGCCCGAGGTACTGCGCGTTGCCGTGCTCGTCGGACCGGTTCATGTGCACCAGGGCGACGTCGAGGGGTAGTGCAGGCACCGCGACGAGCTCCTCCCCGTCGTCGTACGGCGACAGCACCGTGCGCAGGTCGGGGTCGTTCTCGAGCACCGCGGAGCCGAGCCCTGCCCGCATCGGCAGGAACGGGATCCGTTGGGCTGCGGCGCGCAGTCCGGTCTGGAACATGCCCTCGTCCCACTCGCGGAACTGTGCGGTGCCGTCGACGCGAGCCCTGCTGAACAGCGGCTCGAGCGGGATCGAGTCGAGCGTCGCGAACGCGTACGTCACGCGGCTGGCCTTGCCGGCGTCGAGCAGCAGCCCGACGTCGGGGCCGGCGTACGACACGATGTGCAGGTCGGTCAGGCCGCTGCGCAGGATCGCACGGACCAGCGCCATCGGCTTGCGGCGCGAGCCCCAGCCGCCGATGCCGACGGTCATCCCGCTCTCGATGCGGCCGACGACCTCGTCGATCGTCAGCTCCTTCGACGGCGCCCTCACTGCTTCGCCTTGTCCGTACCGGCACTCCGCCCGCTTTTCGCCGTACCGGCGAAGTCGTCGCGGAGCTCGTCGCTCACGCCCATCAGGTTGAGCTCCATCGTGAACCCCTGCTCGAAGCGGTAGCTGGTGTTGACGTCGATCGGGTCGATGCCGTTCAACGCCTCCTTGGCGGCGCGGATGACCCGGCCGTCCTTGGCGGCGATCTCGGCAGCCAGGCCGAGGGCCAGGTCGTCGAGCTCGTCGCGCGGGACGACGGCATACACCGATCCGTGCTGGACCAGGTCGGCCGCCGGGATCGTCCGGGCGGTGAAGTAGAGGGTGCGCATCAGGTGCTGGGGCACGAGGCGGGCGAGGTGCGTCGCTGCACCGAGGGCGCCTTGGTTGACCTCGGGCACGCCGAAGTAGGCGTCGTCGCTGGCCACCACGATGTCGGAGTTGCCGACCAGGCCGACGCCGCCGCCGAGGCAGAACCCGTGCACCGCGGCGATCACCGGGACCGCGCACTCGTACACCGCCTTGAACGCGGCGAAGCAGCCCTTGTTGGCGCCGATCAGGGCGTCGAAGCCCGTGGTGTTCTGCATCTCCTTGATGTCGACGCCGGCGTTGAAGCCCTTGCCCTCGGCGCGGAGCACGACGACCTTGGTGGCCGGGTCCGCCCCGGCCTCGACCATCGCGTCGGCCACGTCGAACCAGCCCTGGACGGACAGCGCGTTGACCGGCGGGTGCTCCATCGTGACGACGCGGATGCCGTCATCTCGGAGCTCGGATCGAATCGTCATGACCGCCAACCTAGCATTTGCTTGGTAGGCTGTCAGCATGACTGTGGCCTTGGATCTTTCCGGACGCGTCGCGTTGGTGACCGGTGGCTCTCGGGGCATCGGCCGCGGGATCGCGACGGTGCTGGTCGAGGCCGGCGCCACGGTGATCACCTGTGGCCGCTCGGAGGTCGCCGATCCGGTCGACGGCACCCACCACGTGGTGTGCGACGTCCGCGAGACCGACGACGTCGAGGCGATGGTCGCCGGCATCGTCGCGAGCCACGGCAGCCTCGACCTCGTGGTCAACAACGCGGGCGGAGCGCCGTACGCGCTCGCCGCCGACTCCAGCCCGCGGCTCGACGACAAGGTCGTCGGCCTCAACCTCATGTCCGTGCTGACGGTCGCCAAGGCCGCCAACGCCGTGATGCAGGAGCAGCCGGCCGGTGGGGCGATCGTCAACATCTCGTCGGTCTCGGCGCTGCGACCGTCGCCCGGCACCGCGACGTACGGCGCCGCGAAGGCCGGCGTCGACTCGCTCACCACGTCGCTGGCCGTCGAGTGGGGCCCCAAGGTCAGGATCAACAGCGTCGACGTGGGCCTGTGCCGCACCGAGCAGACCGCCGATCACTACGGCGACGATGCGACCGTCGCCGCGGTCGAGGCCACGATCCCGCTGGGCCGCATGGCCGAGCCCGAGGAGGTCGGCGGCGTCGTCGCCTTCCTGGCCTCCGACCTCGCGTCGTACGTCTCCGGGGCGACCGTCGCCTGCCACGGCGGCGGCGAGCCCCCCGTCTTCCTGCACGTCGTCACCAAGGAGCAGACCCCATGACCCTTCTCGAAGGTCGCATCGCGATCGTGACCGGCGCGGGCCGCGGCATCGGCCGGGCGCACGCGCTCGAGCTCGCCCGGCAGGGCGCGAAGGTCCTGGTCAACGACTTCGGCGTCTCGTTGGCGGGGGAGAGCGACACCGAGTCGCCCGCCGACGCGGTCGTCTCGGAGATCAGGGCGTTCGGTGGCGAGGCGGTCGTCAACGGGGCCGACGTCGCCGACTTCGTGCAGGCCGAGGAGATGGTGCAGCAGGCGATCGACACGTTCGGCGGCCTCGACATCCTGGTCAACAATGCCGGCTTCGTCCGCGACCGGATGCTGGTCAACACCTCCGAGGAGGAGTGGGACGCCGTCATCCGGGTGCACCTCAAGGGCCACTTCGCGCCACTGCGGCACGCGGGGGCGTACTGGCGCAGCGAGTCGAAGCAGGACCGTACGCGCGCGGCCCGGGTGATCAACACCTCCTCAGGCGCGGGCCTGCAGGGCTCGATCGGCCAGACGACGTACTCCGCCGCCAAGGCCGGCATCGCCGGGATGACGCTGGTCGCCGCCGCCGAGATGGGCCGCTACGGCGTCACGGTCAACGCCATCGCGCCGGTCGCCAAGACCCGCATGACCGAGGGCGCGTTCGACACCTCCGCGATGCCCGAGCCCGAGGACAACTCGCCGATCGTGGCCTGGCTCGCCTCGACCGATGCCGGCGACGTCACCGGTCGCGTCATCGAGATCGAGGGCGGCCAGATCTGCCTCGAGCAGGGCTGGACCCACGGGCCCAAGCGGGATGCCGGTCGGCGGTGGGACGCCGCCGAGGTCGGGCCCGCGCTGCGCGACCTCATCTCTGAGGCGGGAAGTCCGGAACCGGTCTACGGGACGTCGTAGTCTGCGGGCATGGGTCTGCTCACTCCGCTCGCCGTCCGGATCGGCTCGATCCCGTGGCTGCCGAGGTACCTCTCGCAGATCATGTGGGTCGACATGATGATCCAGCGGGTCACCCGCGGGCGTCTCACCCTGCTCGACATCGCGGGGCTGCCCAACATGGTGCTCACGGTGCCCGGCCGCAAGAGCGGGATCCCGCGCAGCACGCCGTTGCTCTGCGTGCCGTACGGCGACGACATCCTGATCGCGGGCTCCAACTTCGGCGGCCCCAAGGAGCCGATGTGGGTCAAGAACATCGAGGCGGCGGACGAGGTGATGATCACGTTCCGGCGTCGCGACACGGCGATGACCGTACGCCGGCTGGCGGGTGACGAGCGCTCCGCTGCGTGGACGCACATGGTCAGGACGTGGCCCAACTTCCGCCTGTACGAGAAGCGCACCGATCGTCAGATCAAGCTCTTCCTGCTGACCCCCCGCTGACCCGGCCAGCCCACCGGCCGCGCTCGGTCAGCCGGCGGTGTGGCCGTGGTCGACGGTCTGGATGCTGCCGTGGAGCGATGAGGCATCGTCCGAGGCCAGGAACGCGATGACGGCGGCGACGCTGTCGGCACTCATGAAGCCACGCTTGGCGGCCACCCGCATGATCAGGTCGAAGTCGGCACCGTCCGGGATGCTGATGGTCTGCACCTGCGGCGTGTCCATCCCGCCGGGGCAGACGCAGTTCACCCGCAGCGGTGAGTCGAGGTATTCGACGGCGAGCGCCTTGGTGAGCCCGACGATGCCGTGCTTGGCGGCGGTGTATGCCGCCGAGTAGGCCTCGCCCATCACCCCGGCGACCGAGGCGACGTTGACGATGTTGCCGCCCGTGGCCAGCAGGTGCGGGATCGCGGCCCGGCTCAGGTGGAATGCCCCGCTGAGGTTGAGCGCGATGTCGGCGTCCCACTCCTCGTCGGTGACCTCGGTCGTCACCCGGAAGTCGTGTCGGCCGGCGTTGTTGACCAGCACGTCGAGCCGTCCGTACGCGTCGACAGCCGCCGCGACGGCGGATCGGCAGTCGTCAGCCGACGTGACGTCGAGTGGGTGGACCCGGACCTCGCCGGGCAGGTCCGCGCAGGCCGCGGCGACCTCCGCGAGCTTGCCCTGGTCGCGCGACGCGGCGAGCACGAGGCCGCCACCGGCGGCGAACCGGCGTGCGGTCGCGGCACCCAGCCCGGACGACGCCCCGGTGACCAGGATGCTGCGCCCGGCGAAGGTGCCGGTCATGAGCGGGCCACCGTCCCGTGACCTGCGACGAGCGGCAGCTCGAGCGCGGTGACGTGGCCGGGCCGCGCGGCGACGACGGCGGGCACGGCGTTGACCAGGCGCTGTGCCGTGATGATCATGCCGCTGACGTTGTGGTCCCCGTGCTCGCCATGGTGCGTCAGCTCGAGGTTCATCATCGGCTCGCCGACCACCTCGATGCGGTAGCAACCGTCGCCCTGGAGCGGGCTGGGCCACTCCGGCACCTGGTCGGGATGCGTGCGGGTGACGTGCTCGAGCACGACCCGCGGCTCACCGTCGACCGTGCCGATGACCTCGAACCTGACGGCCGCCATCGTCCCCGCCTCGATCTCGACGCTGACGGTGGACACGTCCTGCTCCGCCGGACGTCGGTCGACGGTCTCGACCAGCGGCTCGTCGAGGGTGAGGCCCAGCCCGGCAGCCAGCTGCCGCACGACGGGTCCCCACGCCATCGACAGCACGCCGGGCTTCCACAGCAGCACCTCGGCGTCGACGGGCTGCCCGAAGCCGAACATGTCGCGCATCGTCATGGGTTGGTAGTACGTCGAGTAGTCGGCGATCTCCGCGACCCGCAGCAGGTCGATCCGTTGGCTGAGGGACGTCAGCTGCAGCGGCAGGACGTCGTTGGCCCACCCCGGGTCGATGCCGTTGACGTGCAGGGTGGCGCCGCCGCGACGGCCGGCGTCCTCGATGCGCTGCCAGATCTCGGCCGGCAGAGCCGGGTTCGGGAACAGCAGGATGACCGGACCGCTGGCCACGACGTCGACGCCGGCGTTGAGCAGCCCGACGAGGTCGTCGATCGCCTCGAGCACCCGGTCGTCCGTCAGGGCGCAGTAGACGACGCAGTCCGGCCGGGTCGCCAGGACGGTGTCACGGTCGGTGCTGGCGGCGACGCCGAGGTCGCGCCCGAGGCCGGCGAGCTCACCGGCGTCCCGGCCGTCCTTGGCCGGGTCGCTGACCCACACGCCGACGAGCTCGAGCTCCGGGTTGCGGTCGATGCCGGCGATCGCGTGCCGGCCCAAGGTGCCGGTCGACCAGACGACGACGCGGAGCGTGGACATCAGCCGGCCGACAGGTGCGAGGGCAGGACGCAGGCGGCGTCGAGTCCGAGGACGCGGTTGAGGCGGCCGAACGCGAGCCACGAGCCGAGACACATGCTGAGCTCGACGACCTCGCGCTGGTCGTACGCGGCGAGCATCCGCGCCCAGAACGCGTCGTCGATGCTGTGGTGGTCGGTCGCGTACAGCTCGGCATACTCCGCCGCCAGCCTCGTACGCTCGTCGAACGCGTCGGTGGTGCGCCAGTCGCGCACGGCCTGGTCGAACGACTCCTCCACCGTGATGCCGTCGCGCTCGGTGCGCCAGTCCTGGCAGAACAGGCAGCCGTTGACCTGGGCGATCCGCAGGCGGGCCGCCTCGAACTCCCGCAGCCCGAGGGTGGAGTCGGAGTAGACCTTCAACGCCATCGTGGCCGCCGCTCCGCCGATGCCCGGGACCAGCTCACCCCAGACGTAGCCGATCGGGTCCTTGCCCTCGGGCACGTCGATGATCATGGAGCCAATCTAGAACGTGTTCCAGTTCTTGAGAAGGGTCAGACGGTGTAGCCGCCGTCGACGTCGAGCTTCTGGCCGGTGATGAAGCCGGCGCGGCTCGAGGCGAGGAAGCACACCGCCTCGGCGATGTCGGCGGCGTTGCCGAACCGCCGGAGCGGGATGTTGGTGCGGGTGATCGCCAGCGCACGCTCGTCGAGATCGCCCGAGTCGATCAGGCGGGCGGCCATGCCGTCGGTCAGCATGCCGGGTCCCACGGCGTTGACCCGCACCCCGAAGCGGCCCTCCTCGGCGGCGAGGCCGCGCACGAGCTGCTCGACCGCGCCCTTGGGCGCCGACGAGAGGCCGTCGCGCACGGGGAACCGCGCCGTCGCCGCGGTCGTGACGGCGACGATCGACCCCTGGGACTCCCGGAGCAGCGGCAGCGCGGGCTGCGCGAGGTTGAAGAAGCCGACGGCGTCCTGGGTGAGCTGCCCGGCGAAGTCGGCCGGCGACACGTTCGACAGGTGCACCATCGGGACGTGCGGGCCGGCGGCGTGGACGAGGGTGTGCAGGCCTCCGTACGTCTCGGCGACCGCCGCGACGAGGGCCGCGCACTGGTCGGCCGAGGTCACGTCGAGGGCGTGCGCCGAGGACCGTACGCCGATGGCCTCGGCCTCGGCTGCCACCGACCGGCCGGCGTCCGCGTTGCCCCGGTAGGTCAGCGCGACGTCGCTGCCTCGTGAGGCGAGCAGGCGGGCGATCGCGGCGCCCAGCCCTCCGCTGCCACCGACCACCAGGGCGGCACCCGGCGCGTCCGCGAAGTCGGTCGAGAGGTCGTGGCTCATGAGGTGCCGAACTCTACAGATCGGTTGTCCGATGTGTGCGAAACTGGTAGAACGTGTTCTAGATTTCTCCGTGGAGGTTGGCATGGGCGACGGGGCTGCGGAGGTTTCCTCCGGGCAGGCGTGGACTGACTTCTGTCGCGCGCTGGAGCAGGCGGGCGAGGTCGTCCTGCGTGACACCGCGCCGGACACGCCTCTCGACCGGGCCGAGGGTTACCGCTACCTGACCCGCCTGTTGCGCGAGATGCTCTACACGACGGTCGAGAACGCCGACCCCGACTTCCCGCGGCTGCACGAGCTGGACCGGGTCAAGCTCGGGGCCGACAACCCCGACAACGTCTACCTGTCGGCCAACATCCGGGGCGACCGGACGTACCGGATCACCGGGACGCGCGGCACCATCGCGTACTTCAGCATCGGCTCCAAGGCCAACCGGTACGCCATCGACGGCACGATGGCCTCGACCGGCGAGCTCTCGGACCGCGACCTCGTCGTCGAGCCGGACGGCACCGTCGAGATCATCGTCAGCGCCACGCCGCACGACAAGAACTGGCTGCCGCTCGCGCCCGACTCGACGGGCCTCGTGGTCCGCCAGACGTACCTCGACCGCACGACCGAGGTTCCGGGTCAGTGGCACATCGAGCGCGTCGGCGACCCCATCGAGCGCAAGGAGCTCGACCCCGCACACCTGGCCAAGGCCCTCGCCACGGCTGCCTTCTCGCTGCACGGCACCGCTGCCCTGTTCGCGAGCTGGACCGAGCTGTTCATGACCCGCCCGAACGAGATGCCCGACTTCGGGCAGGAGATGTTCCAGAAGGCCGGCGGCGATCCCGAGATCTTCTACCTCCACGGCTACTGGGCGCTCGAGCCCGGACAGGCCTGGGTGATCGAGACCGAGGTGCCGGACTGCCTCTACTGGAACTTCCAGCTCGACAACTGGTGGATGGAGTCGCTCGACCACGAGCGCAAGATCACGATCAACAAGCACACCGCACAGCTCGACGACGGCCGGCTGACGATCGTCGTGGCCGACCGCGACCCGGGCTGGGGCAACTGGATCGACACCGCCGGCCACACGAGCGGCACCGCGCTGCTGCGCTGGCTGGGCGCCGACCACCATCCCTTGCCGGAGTGCAAGGTGATCGACATGGAGGCTTCATGACCACCGCCGAGACCGCCCGCGTCCTGGACGCCGACGGGCTGCTCACCGCCGCCCGCGACAAGACCGGGCTCAGCGACTACGGCGACGAGTGGTTCGTCGAGCCGCTGCGCGTCCTGACGTCGTCGCTGGCCGACGAGGCCAGGCTGTCCGAGCTGGGCCTCGCGCTCACCCAGCAGCGGCTGGCCGCCCTGCTCGCCGACCGGCTGCGGCTGCGGCAGTACCAGAAGGACAACCCCGCCGTCCTCGACGAGCAGGTCATGGTCGCGGCCGAGATCTGCGGGCTGCCCCGCACCGGGTCCACCCTCCTGCACCGACTGCTGGCCTCGTCACCGCACGTGACGTCGACGCTGTCGTGGGAGACGTCCTACCTGCTGCCGTTCCCCGGCGAGGGCCCGGACGCCGAGCTGCGCAAGCAAAAGGCGCGTGACCGGTTCGCACTGTTCATGGAGATGGCTCCTGACTTCGGTGACATCCACACGATCGAGTGGGACGGGCCGGAGGAGGACGTCATCATCCTCGACCGGACCTTCACCTCGATGAGCTACGACTCGTTCTACTGGGTGCCGACGTACGGCGACTGGCTGCGCGACTTCGACCAGGCGCCGGCCTACCGCGAGCTCGAGGAGTGGCTGCAGGCGCTCCAGCACCAGGACCCGTCGCGCGCCGGCAAGCCGTGGGTCCTCAAGTCGCCGCACCACCTCACCGCCGTCGACACCGTGCTCGACACGTTCCCGGACTGCAAGATCGTCATGACGCACCGCTCGCCGAAGCAGGCCGTGCCGTCGTACGCCTCGATGGTCTGTGCGATCAGCGGGCAGTACAGCGACGACGTCGACCCGCTGCAGGTCGGGCCCTACTGGCGGGACCGCTTCGTGACGGCCTTGAGCGGACTCTCCGAGGTCCGCGACCGGCGCCCCGACCGCATCGTCGACGTGGGCTTCAAGGACCAGATGTCCGACCCGGTCGGGACCGCGTCCCGGGTCCTGGGCGAGCTGGGGCTCCCGGTCGACCGTGACGCGCTGGAGGCGTACATGGCCCGCAACCAGGAGCAGCGCCACGGCTCGCACACGTACACGGCCGAGGACTTCGGCCTCACCGAGGCCGGGCTCGAGCAGGACTTCGCGTTCTACCAGAAGGAGATTGCACCGTGATCCTCAACGATGAAGTGGTGATCGTGTCCGGCGTCGGGGCGGGACTCGGTGCGAAGCTGGCCGTCCGGGCGGCGGCCGAGGGCGCCAAGGTCGTGCTCGCTGCGCGGTCCGACGGGGTCACCGGACAGACCGTCAAGGAGATCACCGCTGCCGGCGGCGAAGCCGTTGCCGTGCAGTGCGACGTGCGCAGGACCGAGGACGTCGAGCGCGTCGTGGCGACGGCCGTCGAGCGCTTCGGCAAGGTCACCGGGCTCGTCAACAGCGCGTACGGACACCCCGGTTTCACCGATCTGCTCGACACGCCAGACAAGGCGCTGCGCCGGGCGATGGACATCATCTTGTACGGATCGCTGGAGATGAGCCGAGCGGTCGTGCCGCACATGACGGGCGGGGGATCGATCGTCAACGTGGGCACGATGTCCACGCGCGTCCCGCTGCGCGGCGAGGGCGGGTACGCGATGGCGAAGGCCGCCATGGGGTGTGCGTCCCAGTACATGGCGCTCGAGCTCGGCGAGAAGGGCATCCGGGTCAACCAGGCGATCATGGGCTGGCTCGACGGCCCGGGCGTCCGCTTCTACCTGACGATGACGGCCGAGGAGAAGGGCATCACCGAGCAGGACGTCTACGACGACATCGCCTCGCGCAACCCGCTCGGCCGGATCCCGACGGACGAGGCCTGCGCCGGCGCGATCCTCTACCTCCTGTCCGACCTGGCATCCGAGGTCACCGGTGCGGTGCTCGACGTCAACGGCGGCGAGTACATGCCGGCATGAGCACGCCGCCGACGCAGACCCACGTGATCAGCTCGGTGACCGTCGAGATCGACGCCCCGGCGTCCTTCGTCTGGGACGTGCTGGTCGACTACCCGCGCTACCCGGAGTGGAACCCGTACACGATCGCGGTCACGACGGCCCTCGAGGTGGGGGAGCGGATCGACCTGACGCTGCCCGAGCCGGACGGCTCCGGCACGTTCGTCAATCGCGAATACATCCGTGTCATCGACCCGCCCTACCACCTGCGCTACGACACGGGCGACGAGATGGAGGGGATCTTCGCGGTCCGCGACCAGTTCATCACCGAGCTCGGCCTCGACCGGTGCGCGTACGCCACGACGGACACGTTGAGCGGTGAGCACGCCGGGCTCGTGATGGAGCTGAACGGCGCGTGGGTCAAGGCCGGCTTCGACTCGGTCGCGCACGCCCTCAAGGCCCGTGCCGAGGCACTGCTGCCCTCCTGAGCGTCAGCGCAGGCGCGTCTTGCGCATCAGCTTGAGCGACATCTGGGTCTGCTTGGCATAGGCTTCGTACGTCTGGCCGGCCTTCGGCTCCATGACCTGCTTCTTGAGCAGCGCGATGTTCTGCGCGTCGGTGTACTTCAGCAGGCCCTGGTCGCCGTGCCGGGCGCCGACGCCGGACTGCTTGAGGCCGCCCGACGGGCTGCCCTTCGACGCGTACGCCGTGGCGAGGATGTCGTTGACGTTGACGTTGCCCGAATCGATGCGCCGCGCCACCGCGAGACCGTGCTGGGGGTCAGCGCTCCATACGCTGGCGTTGAGACCGTACTCGGTGTCGTTGGCCAGGGCGATGCCCTCGTCCTCGGTGTGGAAGCGGTAGAGGCCGACGACCGGGCCGAAGGTCTCGGTCGAGCCGGCGAGCATGTCCTTGGTGACGCCCTCGAGGATCGTCGGCTCGTAGAACGCCGGTCCGAGGTCGGGTCGGGCCTGGCCACCGGTGAGCACGGTCGCACCCTTGGCCTTGGCGTCCTCGACGTGGGCCGAGACGCGGTCGCGGTGGTCCACCGACACGAGCGAGCCGATGTCGGGCCCGAAGTCGTACGAGGCGCCGATCTTCATGGCCCTCGTCGCGGCGACGAATTTGTCGCGGAACTCGTCGTAGATCGAGTCGTGGACGTACAGGCGCTCGATGTGCATGCAGATCTGGCCGGAGTTGCCGAAGCCGCCGAACAGCGCCGCGTGGACGGCCTCGTCGACGTTGGCGTCCTCGAGGACCAGCATGGGGTTCTTGCCGCCGAGCTCGAGGCAGCAGCCGATGAGGTGCTTGCCGGCGAGCTCGCCGATGATGCGGCCGGTTGCGGTGGAGCCGGTGAACATGACGTAGTCGGCGTTCTCGAGCATCGGTCCGCCGACGTCGGGCCCCTCGCCGCACACGAACTGCACGAGACCCTTGGGCATGCCGGCCTGCTCCAGCAGGCGTACGCCCAGCAGGGGTGACAGCGCCGTCTTGTTGTCGGGCTTGACCACGACACCGTTGCCGGCGATCAGGGCCGGGATGGTGTCGGAGATCCCGGTGGCGAAGGGGAAGTTCCACGGCGCGATGATCGCGACGACGCCCTTGGGTCGGCGGACCTCGGTCGAGTGCGACAGCACCGGGATCGGGCCGGCGTGCTTGCGGTCCTTGAGCACCGACGGCGCGCGCTTGATGTAGTGGCTGGTCCCCATCGGGACGTCGCAGGACTCCTCGAACGCCATGCGCCGGTTCTTGCCGCTCTCGGCCTGGATGAGGTCGGTGATGAGGAACTGGTTCTCGATCACGAGGGCGTGGAACCGCTTGAGCACCTTGAGCCGCTTGCGCAGCGACCACGAGCCCCAGATCTGCTGCGCCGCGCGGGCGGTGTCGAACGCCTGCTTGATGTCGGTCGGCGAGGACTGCGGCAGCTCCACGAGGAGGTCACCGGTGTAGACCTCGGTGAGCTTCCACGTGTTGCCGGTCGTGCCGGGCACGCGCTGGACGAGGCTGTCCAGGAAGTCGGGAGTCAGGCTTGCCGGTCGTCGAGTGGTCATCGCAGGATCAGCTCCGCACACTTGTCGCCGATCATGATCGACGGGGCATTGGTGTTGCCGCCGATGATCGACGGCATGATCGAGGCATCGGCGACCCGCAGGCCGTCGATGCCGCGCACGCGCAGGTCCGGTCCGACGACCGCCCGCTCGTCGACGCCCATCCGGCAGGTGCCGACACCGTGGTAGACCGTGGTGGCCCGGTTGAGCACCTCGGTCTTCATGGCCTCGGAGTCGATCGCCGCGCCGGGGTGGAGCTCCGAGGTCACGTTGCCGCCGAACGCCGCCGACTTCATGATCTCGCGGATGATCTCGACGCCCTCGGTCAGCACCTGACGATCACCGGCCTCGGCGAGGTAGTTCATGTCGATCAGCGGTGCCGCGTTCGGGTCGTTCGACGCGAGGCGCAAGGTGCCCCGGCTGCGGGGATAGATCAGCGTCGACATCACGGTCAGCGCCCGGCGGCGGTCGACCTTGTGACGCTTGGGCGCGTCCTGGTTGGGCGACGGGTACGCCCAGGGCAGGACGTGGATCTGCAGGTCCGGCACGTCCGTCGCCAACGACGTACGCAGGAAGGCCACGGTCTCGAAGACCGAGTTCTCCAGGAACGAGCCGCCGACCGTGAGCTCCCGAGCAAGCCCGCGGGCGAAGTAGGAGGGGATGCCCCGGTGCAGCGCGTTGGGCATCAGCCACGTGGTGGGCACGAAGAGGTGGTCGTGCAGGTTGTCGCCCACGGGCAGGTCGGCCTTGACCTCGATGCCGTGCTCGGCGAGGTGGGCGGCCGGCCCGACGCCGGAGAGCATGAGGATCTGGGCCGAGCCGAACACGCCGGCGGAGAGGATGACCTCCTTGCCCGCGCGGACCGTGCGGCGGGCGCCGCCCTTGTCGACGACCTCGACCCCGGTGGCGCGGCCGTTCTCGATCACGACCTTCTGGACGTGGACCTGCGGCTGCACCTGGATCGTCGGCCAGCTGGTGTTGGTGAGGTAGCCCCGTGACGACGAGAAGCGCTTGCCCTGGAACGCGCTCTGCTGGAACCGGCTCACGCCCTCCTGCTCGGCGGCGTTGTAATCCTTGAGGATCTTGACGCCCAGCGTGTCGGCCGTCGCCTGCTCGAACTGCTGCGACGCCTCGGTGGGCTGCGTGTGGCGGGTGACCTTGATCGGCCCGCCCTCGCCGCGGTAGTCGTCGGCGCCGTCCTCGAAGTCCTCGACCTTCTTGTACGTCTCGTTGACCGAGTCCGCGTCCCACCCGGTGTTGCCCTCGGCGGCCCAGGAGTCGTAGTTGGCGCGGTTGCCGCGCACCCAGAGCAGGCCGTTGATCGAGCTGGAGCCGCCCACGACCTTGCCGCGGGTCTGCGGGATCACCCGGTTGTTCATGTGCTTCTGCGGGACGGTGTAGTAGCCCCAGTCCACCCGCTTCTTGATGCTCGGGTCGGCGTGCATCGGCCCGATCATGCCGGGCTTGGTGACCAGCATCGAGGTGTCCTTCTTGCCCGCCTCGAGCAGGATCACTGACGCTCCGGAGGCGGCCAGACGTGACGCGGCGGCGGCTCCTGCGCTGCCGGCACCGACCACGACGTAGTCGGCCTCGTCGCGCAGGGTCTCGTTCTTGGTCATGGCAGTCCTTCGGGTCAGATGCGTTCGATGATCGTGCCTGATGCCTGCGCCCCACCAGCACACATCGAGATCAGGGCAGTGCTCGCGTCCCGGCGCTCCAGCTCGTGCAGCGCGGTCGTGAGCAGTCGGGTGCCGGTCGAGCCGACGGGGTGGCCGAGCGCGATGGCGCCGCCGTTGACGTTGATCTTGTCCTCGGGCACGGCGTGGACCTTGGCCCACGACATCACGACCCCGGCGAAGGCCTCGTTGACCTCGCAGATGTCGATGTCGCCGATCGTCATGCCGGTGTCGGCGAGGAGCTTCTCGGTCGCCTGGACCGGCCCGTCGAGGTGGTAGTAGGGATCCGCGCCGACGAGGCACGAGGCGACGATCCGCGCCCTCGGCTTCAGACCGAGGGACGCGGCGAGGTCGGAGTCCATGAGCAGGAGCGCGGAGGCGCCGTCGGAGATCTGTGACGAGGTGCCGGCGGTGTGTGTGCCGTCAGGGAGGACGGGCTTCAGGCCGGCGAGCTTCTCGAGCGACGTCTCGCGGATGCCCTGGTCGGCGTCGACGAGCTGGGTGTCTCCCGTGGGCTGGCCCTCCTCGTCGAGGACGGGCGCCTTGACGGAGAAGATCTCGCGGGCGAACCGGCCCTCGTCACGGGCGGCGCGCGCCTTGTCCTGCGACCAAAGGCCGAACGCGTCGACCTCAGCCCTGGAGAAGCCGCGGTCGTGGACGATCCGGTCAGCGCCCTCGAACTGGTTGGGCAGGTCGATCGACCAGTCGTCGGGCCGGGGGGAGCCGGTGCCGGGAGGGACGTTGGCGCCGAGGGGGACGCGGGACATCGACTCGACGCCGCAGGCGATGCCGGCCTTGATCAGGCCGCCGGCGATCATGGCGTGCACCAGGTGGGTCGCCTGCTGGGCGGACGAGCACTGGGCGTCGATCTCGGTCGAGGCCGTGGCGTTAGGCAGCCCGGCGTGCATCCACGCACGGCGGACCATGTTGTTGGACTGCTCGCCGGCCTGCGTCACGCAACCGCCGATGACCTGCTCGACGAGCTCGGCGTCGATGCCGGCGCGGGCGATGACCTCGGACTGGGTCAGACCCAACAGCACGGCAGGGTGGACGCCGGCCAGCACGCCGTTCCTCTTGCCCTGGGGCGTGCGGACAGCGTCGACGATCACGGGGGTGCCCATGGAGCAAAACTAGAACACGTTCTCGTCTTGCACAAGCCTTTCGAAACGACGGAAGACATGTCAGGATGAACTAGAACGTGTTACAGAAATCTAGGAGCCCATGTGACCACGACGTCCGCCGCCCCCGCTGTTCCCAGCGGTTTCGATCCCACCGACCCTGACCTGTGCCAGGCGGGCGTGCCGCTCGATGAGTTCGCCGAGCTGCGTCGGACGGCCCCGGTCTGGTGGGTCGACCAGCCGCAGGAGTCGCGCGCCGGCATGAAGGGCGAGGGCTTCTGGGCCATCAGCAAGCACGCCGACGTCTCGGCGGTCTCCAAGGACAGCAAGAACTTCTCCAGCCAGGAGAACGGGGCGATCATCCGCTTCGCCCCCGACATGACCCGCGACCAGGTCGAGCTGCAGGGCATCATGCTGATCAACCAGGATCCGCCGGACCACACCAAGATCCGCCAGATCATCAGCCGCGGCTTCACCCCGCGCTCGATCAACGCCCAGCACGACGTCCTGGTCCAGCGGGCCAACAACATCGTCGACGAGGCCATCGCCAAGGGCTCCGGCGACTTCGTCGTCGAGGTGGCCTCGGAGCTGCCGCTGCAGGCGATCGCCGACCTGATGGGCGTGCCGCAGGAGGACCGCGGCAAGCTCTTCGACTGGTCCAACACGATGATGTCGTTCGACGACCCCGACTTCGAGGGCAACCCCGACGAGGCCGCCGCCGAGATCCTGGTCTACGCGATGGGACTCGCCGAGGAGCGCCGCAAGTACCCGCAGGACGACATCATCACCAAGCTCATCACCGCCGACGTCGACGGGCACGGCCAGCTCGGCGAGGACGAGTTCGGCTACTTCGTCATCATGCTGGCGGTGGCCGGCAACGAGACGACGCGCAACGCGATCACGCACGGCATGAACGCGTTCTTCCAGCACCCCGACCAGTGGGAGCTGTGGAAGGCCGAGCGCCCGTCGACGATGGTCGACGAGGTCATCCGCTGGGCGACGCCGGTCACGGTGTTCCAGCGCACAGCCATCAACGACGTCATGGTGGGCGACGTCGAGGTCAAGAAGGGTGAGCGCGTGGGCCTCTACTACGCCAGCGCCAACCACGACGAAGAGGTCTTCACCGACCCCGGGACGTTCGACATCACCCGCAGCCCCAACCCGCACCTGTCGTTCGGCGGCCACGGCGCGCACTACTGCATCGGCGCCAACCTGGCCCGCCTCGAGGTCGAGATCATGTTCAACACGCTCGCTGACCGGCTGCCCGACATCAAGCAGCTCGGCGAGGCCAGCCGCCTCCGCCATGGCTGGATCAACGGCATCAAGGAGCTCCCGGTCCAGTACGTCTGAGCGTCGGGAACGACTCCGTCGGAGCGCCTGACATCATGGGTCGTGATGACTGAACGCATCTCGGCCCAGCGCTCCATGCCGTTCCCGGCAAGCGAGATCTTTCCCGTCCTGACCGACCCCGAGGGCCACGTCGGGATCGACTCGAGCGGCATGCTGCAGGCCGCGACCGGTGATGGGGTGTCCGCCCTGGGCGACTCCTTCATCGTGCACATGGACCGCGAGGCGCTCGGCGACCTGCCGATGGGCACGTACGACGTACGCGTCATCATCACGGCTCTCGAGCAGGACGTCGCGATCGAGTGGACGATCGAGGGCACCGTGAAGCCGCCCATCGGCCACGTCTACGGTTACGAGCTCTCGCCGGCGACGGGCGGCGGCACCGTGGTCACGTCCTACTGCGACTGGTCGCGGGCCGCGCCGGAATGGAAGCCGATCTTTCCCGTGATCGACCAGAAGGCGCTGCGGGCGTCGCTGGGCCTGCTGGAGAGGGCCGTCCGACGCGGCTACCCTCGGCCGGGTCCGCCGTTGTCGTCCGAGGACTAGTGGTCGGGCTTGTCGGAGCCGACGACCCACATCGCGAAGAACTGTGAGCCACCGCCGTACGCATGACCGAGCGCCTTGCGGGCGCCATCGACCTGGTGCTCACCGGCCTCCCCCATGACCTGGAGCGCTGCCTCGCCGAAGCGCAGCATGCCGCTGGCACCGATGGGGTTCGACGACAGCACGCCGCCGCTCATGTTGACCGGGATGCGCCCCTCGATGCGGGTCTCACCGGCCTCGGTGAGCTTCCAGCCCTCACCGGCCTCGGCGAACCCGAGGTTCTCGAGCCACATCGGCTCGAACCACGAGAAGGGCACATAGATCTCCGCGCAGTCGATCTCGTCGATGGGGGAGGAGATGCCGGCCTGCTTCCAGAGGGCGGCGGCGGCCTCGCGACCGGCGTGCGGGTTGACCTGGTCGCGCTCGGCGGCCGTGGTCGGCTCGCTGCGCATCTGGGTGCCGTGGATCCAGGCCGGGTTCTTGATGCCGGACCGCTCGACGGCGTCCTCGGACGCGATGACCAGGGCGCACGCGCCGTCGGACGACGGGCACGTCTCGTCGTACCGGATCGGGTCCCAGAGCATCTGCGACGCCATGACCGACTCGAAGGTCGTGTCGGGGTTCTGCAGGTGGGCGTACGGGTTCTTGAGCGCGTTCTGTCGGTCCTTGACCGCGACGATCGCGCCGATGTGGTTCGGTGCCTCCGAGCGGCGGATGTACGACCGCACGTGGGGCGCGAAGTAGCCGCCGGCGCCGGCGTGCACCGGCATGATGAACGGGACGGGGATCGACAGCGCCCACATCGCGTTGGACTCCGACTGCTTCTCGAAGGCGACGGTGAGGACGCGCTCGTGGATGCCGGCCTCGACCAGCGACGCGGCGACGATCGCCGTCGAGCCGCCGACGGAGCCGGCCGTGTGCACGCGCAGCAGCGGCTTGCCGGCTGCGCCCAGCGCCTCGGCGAGATAGAGCTCGGGCATCATGACGCCCTCGAACAGGTCCGGCGCCTTGCCGATGACGATCGCGTCGATGTCGGCGAACGTCAGCTCGGCATCAGCCAGAGCACGGTCGACGGCCTCACGCAGCAGGCCGGCCATCGACACGTCCGAGCGCTTGGCGCGGTGGTGCGTCTGGCCGACTCCGACCACAGCTGCCAAGGTCGTCATGCCCGTCCCTCCATCGTGAGTACGAGGTTCTGTTGCAGGGCCGGTCCTGAGGTGGCGTGCGCGAGGGCTCGCTGGGAGGTGCCGGCCCACACCTGCTTCGCCGCCTCGCCGATCCGGTTGAGCCCCGCGGTGAACATCGGGTTGGCCGTGAGCGCCCCGCCCGACGGGTTGACGCGCACGTCGTCACCGAGCCCGAGGGCCGAGCCGAGGATCAGCTCCTGGTGGGAGAACGGCGCGTGGAGCTCGGCGAGGTCGATGCCGTCGACGCCGGCAGCGGCACCGGCCGCCGCGGTGCTGGAGGACACCGTGAGGTCACGGGTGCCGAGTGCGCCGGGCTCGATGCGGTGCTCGAAGCCGGTGATCCAGGCCGCCTGGCCCGGCAGACGGTCGAATGCCGGGGTGTCAGCTGCGGAGATCACGATCGCCGCGGCGCCGTCAGAGACCGGGGCGCAGTCCCAGCGGCGCAGCGGATCGGCGTACATCGGCTGGGCCAGGACGTCGTCGACCGTGGTGGCACCTGCCCGGATCGCGTGCTGGTTGTCGGCCGCGTCGCTCATCGAACGGGCCACGACGGCCGCCATCTGGCCCTCGTCCCACTGGCCGTCGTCGATCCCGGCGCGGGCCTGCAGGCCCGCGACCGACACGGCGTCGGCCCAGAGGGGCGTGACGGTGTAGGGGTCCATCTGCAGCGACATGACGCGGCGCAGCTGGCCGGCGCTCGACTTGCCGAAGCCGTAGACGAGCGCCGTGTCGACCAGCCCGGTCTGGATCTTGACCCAGGCCTCATACAGCGCCCAGGCAGCGTCCATCTCGACGTGCGACTCCATGACCGGGGGCAGCGCGCCGATCGCGTCGACGGCCGAGACGAAGGAGAACGCCCGCCCGGCGAGATAGTCGCTCGACCCTGAGCACCAGAAGCCGATGTCGGACTTGGTCCAACCGGTCTGCTCGAACAGCTCCGCGAAGATCGGCACGAGCAGCTCCACGCACGTGGGGGAGCCGTCGAACTCCTTCATCTGTCGCTGGGCGAACCCGACGATGGCCACATCTCTCATAGGTGCACCTTGTAGGTCTCGTAGTCGGCGTCGGGCTCACCCGTCGGCTCGAAGTGGCTGATGTTGGCGATCGTCGTGCCCCACTCGTCGCGCGGCTTCCACACCGCCTTGACCCGCAGGCCCATGCGTACGTCAGCGGCCTCGATGCCGAGGATGAGGTGCAGGAAGGCGATGTCGGCGCCGTCGAGGAGGACGTAGGCCGACACGTACGGGATCGGGATCTGCTGACCGGTGAACGGCACGTTGACGATGCAGAACGTGGTGACCGTGCCGTGGTCGGCGACCTCCACCTCGTCGGTGGTCGGCACCCCGTCGACGGGGCACGCACCACGCGGCGGGACGTAGACCTTCGCGCACACCGGGCAGCGCTGGCCGATGAGCTTGCCGTCGGCCAGGCCGCGGAAGAACTTCGACTCCTCGGGCGAGGCCGCGTAGTCGTACGCCAGGTTGACCGGGGCGATGATGCCGGAGACGGCTTCGCCCTCGGGTCCGGGCGAGCTTGCCGGTCCGTCGCCCTCGGGCTCGAACCAGCTGATGTCGGTGATGGCCCCGACCGTCTCGTCGGCCCAACGGGCGCGGACGCGCATCCCGGTCTCGATCGCGTCGGGGCTGTCGACGGCGACGGCGTGCAGGAGGGGACGGTCGGCGCCGTCGAGCACGATCTGCGCGAACGCGAAGGGGCGGTCGAGGGGTTGGCCGGCGACCGGCTCGGGCACCCAGACCCAGCTCTGCACCGTGCCCTCGCTGGCGACCGGCACGAGCTCGGTGACGGCGTCGTACGTCTGCGGGTCGTACTCCGGCGGCGGCACGGCCACCGTCCCGTCGGACAGGACGCCGCCGAGCACCTGTCGTCGTCTGAGCCCGCTGATGAACTCCGACAAGGTGGGGCCGAGCGACCGGGTGTAGTCGAACTCGACCTTCATGGGCGCATGCAGGGTCCCGACGTCAGTCATGCCAAAGCCCCCGAGAAGAACCCACGATACGGAGGCGTTGGCATGAGTCCCTCATGATTCACTCGCTGGCGCTCGCTCATGGCAGAAGTGAAACATGTTCTAGTTTTAGCGGCAAGTGGTTGTCTGCAGCACCTACCTCAAAAGTAGAACGTGTTCTACAATCGCCAGCATGATCTCGTCGGACGCCATCCACTGGAACGCCCCCAACGACCCGCATCCAGCCCGCTCCGCCTCGCAGCGCTCCTACTCCGCCGTCGCCAAGGGCGACCTCGAGGAGTGGTTGACCGTGTACGCCGAGGACGCCGTGATCGAAGACCCTGTCGGGCCGTCGATGTTCGACGAGGAGGGCAAGGGCCACCGCGGGCATGACGGCATCCGGGCGTTCTGGGAGGCCGCGATCGCCCCCATCGACCGGTTCGAGTTCGAGATCGACGACTCGTTCGCCAATCCTGCCGGCAACACGTGCGCCAACATCGGGCGCATCACGACGTCGTTCGCCGACGGCAGCCACACCACGACGGACCTGATCATGGTCTACGTCGTGAACGACGACGGACGGGTCGCCTCGATGAAGGCCTACTGGGAGCCCGACCGCACCATGGCGTCATTCACCAAGGGAGAGACCGCATGACCGTGTTCGGAGAGAACATCCTGGAGGGCAAGGTCGCGTACGTCGCGGGCGGCACGCGGGGGTTCAACCTCGCGATCGCCAAGCGGTACGCCTCGCAGGGCGCCAAGGTCGTCGTGATGAGCCGTGACGTCGAGCGGTGCGCGTCGGCGGCCAAGGAGATCACCGAGGAGGGCGGCGAGGCGCTGGGCCTGCCGGCCGACGCCCGCGACTACGACCGGGTCGCCGAGACGATGCAGGAGACCGCCGACACGTTCGGCGGCATCGACATCGTCGTCGCCGGGCAGGCCGGCAACTTCTACGCCCCCGCCCTCGGCATGTCGTCCAAGGCGTTCCAGTCCGTCGTCGACATCGACCTGATGGGCACCTTCAACCTCTACCGCGCGAGCTTCGAGCACCTGAGAGCCCCCGGCGCGTCGCTGATCGCGATCACGGCGCCCGAGGCGGTCAAACCGCTGGCGTTCCAAAGCCATGTCTGCGCCTCCAAGGCCGCGGTCAACATGCTGACGAAGTGCCTCGCGCTCGAGTGGGGACCCGCCGGAGTCCGCGTCAACGGCATCAGCCCGGGCCCGATCGAGGACACCTGGGGGATGGACAACGTCATCGCGACGATGCCGGGCATCAAGGAGACCATCACGGCCTCGACACCGCTGCGCCGCTGGGGCACGCACGCCGACATCGCCGACGCGGCGCTGTTCCTGGCCTCGGACGCCTCGTCGTACGTCACCGGCACGATCCTCGACGTCGACGGCGGCATCACGATCAACACCGTGGGCGGCGAGCGTGACGCCATCAACTTCAAGGACGATCCGCGGGTCAAGGGCCCCGGCAAGGGGGCTCGCTGACATGACGCTCGATCCAGACATCCACCGCGGCCCCCACTCGGGCCAGATGCTGCTCGACTCCCTCAAGCGGCACCGCAACGCCTCGGTCATGCAGCTGGGGGAACGCAACATCACCGGCCAGGAGATGGCCGACGAGATGAGTCGCTACGTCCGCGCGCTCGAGGACATGGGCGCCGGGACCGGCACGGCCGTCGGCCTCCTGGCCGCCAACCGTCCTGAGGTGCTGTTCCTGATCGGCGCGGGCCAGACGCAGGGCTACCGCCGTACGGCGCTGCACCCGCTCGGCTCTCTGGACGACCATGCGTACGTGCTCGACGACGCCGGCGTGACGGCCCTGATCGTCGACAACATCCCGGCGTTCCTCGAGCGGGCCGAGGCCCTCAAGGAGCGCGTGCCGTCGCTCACGACCGTCATCACGATCGACGACCTGGCCGCTAAGGCCGCGACCTACGACGTCGAGCCGCTGACCGCCAAGGACCTGCCGCCGGACCACGTCGTCGGCATCACCTACACCGGAGGCACCACCGGCAAGCCCAAGGGCGTCATCGGGACGGCGTCGAGCATCGCCGCGATGACCAAGGTGCAGCTCGCCGAGTGGGAGTGGCCCGAGGCGCCGACGTTCCTCATCTGCACGCCGCTGTCGCACGCGGGTGCGGCGTTCTTCGCCCCGACCGTGGCCAAGGGCGGCCGGCTCGTCGTGCTGCCCGGGTTCGACCCGGCGACGGTGCTCCGCACGATCGAGGAGGAGCGGATCACCGCGACGATGCTCGTGCCGAGCATGCTCTACGCCTTGATGGACCACCCGGACTCGCACACCCGTGACCTGTCGAGCCTCGAGACCGTCTACTACGGAGCGGCGGCGATCAACCCCACGCGCCTGGCCGAGGCGATCGACCGGTTCGGCAAGATCTTCGCGCAGTACTTCGGCCAGTCCGAGTGCCCCATGGTGATCTCCTACCTCGCCAAGGCCGACCACACCCCCGAGCGGCTCGCGAGCTGTGGACGTCCCAGCGCCTTCCTGCGCACCGCGCTGCTGGGCGAGGACGGGCAGCCGGTGGCGCAGGGCCAGCCGGGCGAGATCTGCGTGGCCGGTCCCGTGCTCGCGGGCGGCTACTGGAACAAGCCCGAGGAGACCGCCGAGGCGTTCCACGACGGCTGGCTGCACACCGGTGACGTGGCGCGCGAGGACGAGGACGGCTTCTGGTACATCGTCGACCGCATCAAGGACATGATCGTCAGCGGTGGCTTCAACGTCTTCCCGCGAGAGGTCGAGGACGTCGTCGCCGAGCACCCGGCGGTCGCCCAGGTCGGCGTGATCGGCACGCCTCACGAGAAGTTCGGCGAGGCCGTGACGGCGGTCGTGGTGCTGCGCGAGGACGCCAAGCGCGACGGCCGCTCGTTGAGCGAGATCAAGGCCGAGATCCAGGCGTCGGTCAAGGAGCGCAAGGGCGCGGTTCAAGCCCCCAAGGAGGTCATCATCGCGGACTCGCTGCCGCTGACGGCCCTCGGCAAGCCCGACAAGAAGGCCCTGCGCGCCCAGTTCTGGACCGGGGACCGCAACGTCGGCTGACCCTCGCCGCGTGGTCGGCGCTACTTGCCCTGGAACTGGGGGGTGCGGCGTTCGGCGAACGCCCGGGGGCCCTCCTTGGCGTCCTCGGACGCGAAGACGGCGGCGCCGACGGCAGCATCGTCCTTCCAGCAGTCGTCCTCGTGCTTGCCCTCGGAGTCGCGGATCGTCTTGAGCACGGCCTGCACGGCCAGGGGACCGTTGGCCGCGATCAGGTCCGCGATCTCGTGCGCCTTGGCGAGCGCCTCGCCGTCGGGCACGACGTGACCGATCAGGCCGATCTCCTTGGCCTCGGGCGCCTTGATGTGACGGCCGGTGAGCAGCAGGTCGGCGGCGACCGTGTACGGGAGCTGGCGCGGGAGGCGTACGGCCGAACCGCCCAGCGGGTAGAGGCCCCACTTGGGCTCGGAGACGCCGAAGCGCGCCGACTCTCCCGCGACGCGGATGTCGGTGGCCTGCAGGATCTCGGTGCCGCCGGCGATCGCGGGACCCTCGACGGCCGCGATGAGCGGCTTGGTCAGCCGGAAGCCCTTGAGGAGCGGCTTGATGATCGAGGGGTCGAACTCGCCGGACTCGAACTTGTCCGACGGCGAGGACGACGACATCGACTTGAGGTCGGCGCCGGCGCAGAAGTAGCCGCCCGCACCCGTCAGGATCACGACCTTGACGTCGGGGTCGGAGTTGGTCCGGTCCCACGCGTCGCCCATGATGGCGAGCATCTCGCCGGACAGCGCGTTGCGCGCCTCGGGACGGTTCATCGTGACGACCAGGGTGTTGCCTTGGAGCTCGACCAGGCAGTGGGCAGCGGTGGATGACATATCGAGAGCGTAGTCAAAAACGAGAACGTGTTCTAGTCTTGGGCGCATGCCATTGAACATCGCCGACTTGTTCGAGCACGCTGTTGACGCCGTACCCGACCGTCCGATCCTCCAGGTCGGACCCCGCAAGCTGACGTACGCGGAGCTGGAGTCGCAGGCCAACCAGCTCGCCCACTACCTCGCGTCGCGCGGCATCGGCGCCGGCGACCACGTCGGCATCTACGCGAAGAACAGCATCGAGCACGTCATCTCGCTGCTCGCGATCTTCAAGATCCGCGCCGTGGCGATCAACGTGAACTACCGCTACGTCGAGGCCGAGCTCAACTACCTCATCGAGAACTCCGACATGGTCGCGCTGCTGCACGAGCGCCCGTACGCCGACATGGTCGCGGCGACCTCGCCGCAGCACCCGGCGCTCACCACGATCGTGGCGATGCCCGACCCGACCGACCTCGACAGCCAGGCCGACATCTCGCCGTACGGGGGTGTCACCTGGGACGAGGCGCTGGCGGGCCAGAGCGCCGAGCGGGACTTCGACGAGCGCAGCGGGGACGACCTCTACATCGTCTACACCGGCGGCACGACGGGCTTCCCCAAGGGCGTCATGTGGCGGCACGAGGACTTCTGGCGAGTCCTCGGAGGCGGCATCGACTTCATGACCGGCGACCGGATCGAGGAGTTCACGCAGTCCGAGGGCGCCAAGACCACCGACCCGATGGTGACGTTCCCGCTGAGCCCCCTGATGCACGGCGGCGCGCAGGCCGCCATGCTGATGCACCTCTTCGCCGGCCACCTCACGATCCTCGAGCCGACGTTCAACGCCGAGGAGACCTGGCGGATCATCGACCGCGAGAAGGTCCAGCTCATCTTCATGACCGGTGACGCGATGGCCCGGCCGTTGATCGAGGCGTACCAGGCGGGCAGCTTCGACGGCAGCTCCCTCGTCGCGATCGCGAGCAGCGCGGCGATCTTCAGCCGCCCCGTCAAGGAGGTCTGGATGAAGGCGTTCCCCAACGCGTTCTTCACGGACTCGATCGGCTCGTCCGAGACCGGGTTCTCCGGCACGGGGCTCCAGGACAGCGACAACATCCAGGGTCAGGGACCCGTCGTCGCCCTCGGCGCGGAGACCGTCGTGCTCGACGATTACAACCAGCCGATCGACCCGGACAACATCGGCGCCATCGGCCGGCTCGCACGCTCCGGCAGCGTGCCGCTCGGCTACTACCGCGATCCCGAGAAGTCGGCCCGTACGTTCCTCGAGGTCGACGGCAAGCGCTACTCGGTGCCGGGTGACTACGCCCGCATCGAGGCCGACAACAAGGTGACCCTGCTCGGCCGGGGCTCCAACTGCATCAACACCGGCGGCGAGAAGGTGTATCCCGAGGAGGTCGAGATGGCGCTCAAGAGCCATCCCGACGTCTACGACGCGCTCGTGGTCGGCCTGCCCGACGAGAAGTGGGGCCACCACGTGTCCGCGGTGATCCAGTCGAGGTCCGAGGAGCCGCCGACCCTCGAGGACCTCCAGGGCCACCTGCGCAAGCTGCTGTCCGGCTACAAGCTGCCGCGCTCGGTCGCGTACGTCGACGAGATCCCGCGCACCGCCACGGGCAAGGCAAACTACCCGGCGGCCAAGGAGATCGCCGAGAGCACGCACCGAGGGGCTGTCGCGTGATGCGCACCGAGCTCTGCGAGCGGTTCGGCATCGAGTACCCGATCTTCGCGTTCACCCCGTCCGAGCACGTCGCCGCCGCGGTCTCCCGGGCCGGTGGCCTCGGCGTCCTCGGCTGCGTCCGGTTCAACGAGGCCGACGAGCTGGACCGCACGCTCGACTGGCTCGACGACAACACCGACGGCAAGCCCTACGGCGTTGACGTCGTGATGCCGATGAAGGTGCCCACCGAGGGCAAGGCCATCGACCTCCAGGCGATGATCCCCGACGAGCACGTCTCGTTCGTCGAGCGGACCCTGCAGCAGCTCGGCGTCCCGCCGCTGCCCGAGGGTGAGGGACGCGCCGGGGTGCTGGGCTGGCTGCACTCGGTCGCCCGGTCCCATGTCGACGTCGCCCTCAGTGGCAAGCACCGCCCGGTGCTGATCGCGAACGCCCTCGGCTCGCCCCCGAAGGACATCATCGACCAGGCGCACGCCGAAGGCGTGCAGGTCGCGGCCCTCGCCGGGGCGGCGAAGCACGCGCTCTCGCACGTCGCCAACGGCGTCGACATCATCATCGCGCAGGGCTACGAGGCCGGTGGCCACACCGGTGAGATCGCCAGCATGGTGCTGACCCCGGAGATCGTGGACGCGGTCGGGCCCGACGTGGCCGTGCTCGGTGCCGGCGGCATCGGCCGCGGCCGCCAGGTCGCCGCCTCGCTGGCGCTCGGGGCACAGGGCGTGTGGACCGGCTCGGTGTGGCTGACGACCGAGGAGTACCAGGAGCTCAACACCAACGCCGGCATGACCGAGGCCTTCCTGCGTGCCTCCAGCGCCGACACCGTGCGGACCCGCATCTACACCGGCAAGCCGGCGCGCCTGCTCAAGACCAAGTGGACCGAGGCATGGGACACCGAGGAGGCGCCGTCGCCGCTCCCGATGCCGCTGCAGAACCTCCTGGTGGCCGATGCGCACAGCAGGATGAACTCGGCCGGCAACCCGGACGTCATCTCGATGCCGGTGGGCCAGATCGTCGGCTCGATGAACACGGTGCGGCCGGTCGCGGACGTCATGGCCGACCTGGTCGACGAGTACGAGCAGACCGTCAAGCGGCTCTCGAACCTCTAGCTCGCGACCGACGACCGCCCGGAGCCTGTGGCACCGGGCGGTCGTCGAGGAGCGTCTAGGACCAGACGCGGACGTAGTCGATCGACATCGTCGCCGGCCGTGACCTGACGCCTAGACCGTCTGGTCGCCGTCGATCTGCAGGCCCTTGCCGCCGTCGACCAGACGCAACCGCCTCGTCTCCGACTCGACGCCACGGCTCGTCGTGTAGGTCAGGCGGACGTCCACGACCCCCTCCTCGACCGCGGTCGTCTCGTCGACGCGAACGGCCTCGACGGTGCGCCAGAACCCGGCGTAGCTGCCGTAGCCGCCGACCGTGTCCTGCATTCCTGGTGAGAGCAGGGCCCACGCCGTCTTGGTGTCGCCCGGGAGGAGCGAGTAGTAGTCCTCGACGAACTGGGCCGGGTCGGAGGAGGGCTCGCCCTCACCCGTTCCCGAGGAGTCGGCACCCGAGCCCGAGCCCGAGCCTGACGAGTCGTCGTTGTCCGCGTCGCCGCTCTCGTCGCTCGGGGCCTCGGAGCCGTCGGCCTCCGACGACGGTGAGCTGGTGGACTCCTGCCGTGCGGTCGGGTCGTCGTCGCCGTCCTGGTTCACCAGCCAGGCGCCGCCGAGGGCGGCGAGGGCGACGACCAGCAGCGCAGCCGCGATCGCGAGGCCGCGCCGCCCATGATCGTCATCGCCGCGTCCCGGCGAGGGGTCCGCGGTCGGCGGAGGCGTCGAGATCCGGCGGATGGAGTCGGACGTCGGCGGCGAGACGGGCTCGGTCGGCGGTCCCCCGGACTCAACGTCGGCTTCTGGGGCGACGACGGCATCGGAGCCGGCTTCGGGCTCGCTGATCGGCTCCGCGGGCTCGGCCTGCTCGCTGCCGGCGAACGGCTCGGTCAACGACGCCGTGGTCGGGCCGGCGGGGCGGATGGCGTGCTGCTCGTGCAGGCGGTGCAAGGCGTGGGCCGCATCGGCCATGGTCCAGCGGGTGCTCGGATCGCGGTCCATCATCCGGGTGATCGCCTCGTTGAGGAACCCGGCCTTCTCCATCGGTGCGGGTGCCTCCGTGGCGATCCGCGACAGCAGGGCGATCGCGTTCGTCTGGTCGGGATAGGGGAGCCGGCCCTCGACCGCGGCGTAGAGGGACGCCCCGAGCCCCCACACGTCGGCGGCGAGGGTGGGTTCCGCGCCCCGGGCCAGCTCGGGTGCGAAGTAGGCCGGCGTGCCGGTGACCACCCCTGACCGGGTCAGCGTCGCATCCCCGTACGTCCGGGCGATCCCGAAGTCGCTGATCTTCACGTGGTCGTCCTCGGTGACCAGGATGTTCCCCGGCTTGACGTCGCGGTGCATCGTGCCGCGCTCATGGGCGGCGGCGAGGCCGTCAGCGACCTGAGCCCCGATCCAGGCGACGCGCTCGGGTGGCAGCGCGCCCTCCTCGGTGACGAGCTCCGACAGGTTGCGCGAGGGGACGTACTCCATCACGAGCCAGTTGTGGTCGCCGTCCTCGACCGCGTCGTAAATGGCGACGACGTTGCGGTGGTTGAGGGCCGCTGAGTTGCGGGCCTCGCGAAGGGCCCGCGCCAGGTCCGAGGTCGACCCGCCGGGGACGCTGCCGACCTCCTTGACCGCCACCATGCGGCCGAGGAGCTCGTCGCGACACAGCCAGACCGTGCCCATGCCGCCGCGGCCGACGGCACGTTCGACGGCATAGCGGCCGGCGATCGTCGTAGGCGGCATCCAGGCTCCTCTCGAGGTCCGTCATGATCACTACCCTCTAGGGACGACGGTACGCAGTGTCGCGATCCGAGGTCACCGCAGCACTCCGGTCAGGTACCGCGTGCCGCGCTCCTCACGGGTCCAGGTCACGTCGGCGAGGCCCGCCGCCGTGAGGTCGCGGTGCAGCACCTTGTGGGTCGCGGTGCGGGGCAGCTCGTCGACGATCCGGACGTAGCGCGGCCGCGCCTTGGGTGACAGGTCGGGCTGCTCGTCGAGGAATCGCTCGAGATCGTCCGCGTCGAGCCCGCCTCGCAGCACGAGCGCCGCCGCGACCTGGTCGCCGGATCGCTCGTCCGGAACGGCGTAGACGGCTGCCTGGTCGATGGCGGGGTGACGGAGCAGGACCTGCTCGATCGGTGCGCAGGCGAGGTTCTCGCCGTCGACCCGCAACCAGGCTGCCGTGCGTCCGGCGAACCACACCCAGCCATCGGCGTCGCGGTACGCGAGGTCGCCGGACCAGTACATGCCGCCACGCATCCGCTCGGCCGTGGCCTCCGGGTCGTTGTAGTAGCCGGCGAACTGCCCGCCGCCCGTCGTGTTGACCAGCTCGCCGACGCACTCCTCGAGGTTCGCGACCCGTCCGTCGGCGTCCACGACGGCTCGAGGGCACTCGGCCAGCGTCTCGGGATCGAGGACGGCGACCCCGTCCGCCGGCCAGCCCAGGGCGCCCGGCGGCGTGCCCTCGATCCTGCTGACGATCACGGCGTTCTCGGTCGAGCCGAAACCGTCGATCACGTGGCAGCCGAACCGCTCGCCGAACGCGCGGATGTCACGGTCGCCGGCCTCGTTGCCGAACACGAACCTCAGCGGGTTGTCCGCGTCGTCGGGCCGGGGCGGCGTGGCCAGGACGTAGGTGAGGGGCTTGCCGACGTAGGACGCGTACGTCGCACCGAACCGGCGTACGTCCGACAGGAACTCGGACGCGGAGAACTTCTCCCGCAGCGCGACGGCGGCACCGTTGTGCAGCGCCGGCGCCCAGCCCGCCATGACGGCGTTGGAGTGGAACAGCGGCATCGCGACGTAGTGCACGTCGTCGCTGCCGAGCCCCAGCTTCTCGGAGAGGTAGGCGCCCGGCACGGTCACCTTCTCGTGGGTGATGCGCACGGCCTTGGGCCGGCCGCTCGTGCCGGAGGTGAAGATCAGCATGAAGAGCGACTCGTCGGTCGGCGTGGCCGCGACGGGCTCCGCACTCGCGTGCGCCACCAGGTCGCGCCACTCCGGGCCGCCGGTGTCGACCACCCGGACGCCGGTCAGCTCGAGGTCGTCCAGGAGATGGTGCTGCGTGGCGTCGGTGAGCAGCACCTGGACATCCGCACGCTCCAGGTCGGCCAGCAGCGCGTCACCTCGCCGGGTGCTGTTGACGCCGACGGCGACGTGACCACCGAGACCTGCCGCGGCCAGGCCGAGCAGCATCTCGGGGGTGTTGTCCATCAGCAGTCCGACGTGGGCCGGCCGGGCCGGGTCGAGCAGCTCTGAGACGGCTGTCGCCCTCGACGCGGCCTCCGCGACCAGCTCGCGCCACGTCCAGGAGCGGTCGTGGGTCAGGAGTGCCGGGGTGTCCTGCTCGGCCCGGTCGAGGAGCAGGTCCCGGATCGTCACGCGGGTTCGGCGGCGAGGAGCCTGCCGAGCCGCAGTGCCTGCTCGGTGGCGCCGCCGTACTCGAAGTCGTAGCGGGTGCCGGCAGTGAAGTAGCGGTGCGCCTCACCGTCGAGGTCGACCCCGACCCCGCCGTGCACGTGCACCGTCGTGTGGGCAATGCGGTGCCCTGCATCAGAGGCCCAGAGCTTGGCCGTCGCGATCGCCTCGGTCGCCGGGAGTCCTTCGGCCAGGCGCCACGCGGCCTGCCACACCGTCAGCGCGAGGAACCGCGTGTCGATGTAGCCGTCGGCCAGTCGTTGGGACACGGCCTGGAACGTGCCGATCGGCCGGTCGAACTGCTCGCGGACCTTCGCGTACTCGGCCGTCAGCCGCAGCGCTCCCTCGGTGACGCCGAGCTGCACGGCGCAGCTCGCCACGGTGAGCAGGTCGACGAGCCGACGTGCCGCTGCGGCATCGCCGATGCGCCGGTCGGCACCCACGCGTACGCCGGACAGCTCGATGAGTCCCACGGCGTCGCCGTCGCTCAGCCGCTGCTCGCGAACCTGCAGCCCCGGCGACCCGGCGTCGACGAGGAAGATCCCGGTGCCGTCAGGAGTCGTCGCCGTGACGAGGAAGCCGTCGGCGACGGCGGCGGCGTGGACGAGGTACTTCGTGCCGGTGAGCACGAGCTCCGAGCCGTCGGGCGCGGCGGTCGTGGTCGGCGAGCTGGGGGCGTGCTCGTGCTCCTCGGCCACCGCGCAGGTCAGCACCCCGGCGGCGGAGGCGGTCCGCTGCTGCTCGTCGGTGCCGTGCTCGGCCACCACCAGACGGGCCACGGCGTCGGTGGCGAGCGGGGCGGGCGCGACGGTGCGGCCCACCTCGACGAGGACGCGGCACAGCTCGAGGAACCCGAGCCCGGCGCCGTCGTGCGACTCCGGCGTCGTGAGTCCGCGCAGGCCCGCCTCGCCGAGCGCCTGCCACAGAACGGGATCGAACCGGTTGCCGGAGGCCTCGACCTCGGCGAGCCGGGCGGGACCGGTGTGGTCCCGCAGGATCGTCGCTGCGAGTGCGGCGGCCTCTTCGGCCTCGGGCGGAAGGGTGAAGTCCATGTCGTCGTCCTCTAGCGCTTCGCTGCCGGCATGCCGAGCCCGACGTAGCCGATGATGTCCCGCTGGATCTCGTTGGTGCCGCCGCCGAAGGTCATGACGAGCGACGAGCGGAAGTAGCGTTCGAGCCGGCCGGCCAGCACGGCGCCGGCGGAGTCGGCGGCGATTCCGGCGGCGGGGCCGACGATCTCCTTGAGGGCGCGGTAGACCTCGATCGCGAGCTCCGATCCGTAGACCTTGATGGCCGATGCGTCAGCGGGGGAGAGGGTGTCGATCTCGGCGGCGAGCTTCCAGCCCATCAATGTCAGGGCCTCCGTGCGGGCCTGCGCCCGGCCGAGGAGGATCTGCACCCACTCCTGGTCGATGACGCGCACGCCGTTGGCGTTCTTGGTCTCCCGCGCCCAGTCGGTCACGAGCTCGATCGAGTGGACGAGCGGCGCCGACGACGTCAGGGCGACCCTCTCGCGGTTGAGCTGGTTGGTGATCAGCGCCCAGCCACCGCCGCGACCGCCGATCAGGTTCTCGGCCGGCACCCGTACGTCGTCGTAGTACGTCGCGCTGGTGCCGACGCCGGCGATCGTGTGCACGGGGGTGTAGGAGAAGCCCTCGGAGCTCGCCGGGACGAGGATCATCGACAGGCCCTTGTGACGGGGCAGGTCGGGGTCGGTGCGGCAGGCCATCCAGATCCAGTCGGCGTACTGGATCAACGAGGTCCACATCTTCTGGCCGTTGATGACCCACTCGTTGGTCGTCTCGTCGAGCTCGGCCTTGGTGCGCAGGGAGGCGAGGTCGGTGCCGGAGCCGGGCTCGGAGTAGCCGATCGAGAAGTGCAGCTCGCCCTGCACGATCTTGGGCAGGAAGTAGGCCTTCTGCTCGTCGTTGCCGTACTTCATGATCGTCGGGCCCACCGTGTTGAGCGTCAGGTAGGGGATCGGCACCCCCGCGACCGCGGCGACGTTGGTGAAGATCAGCTCGTCGACCATCGAGCGGTTCTGCCCGCCCCACTCCTCGGGCCAGCCCATCCCGAGCCAGCCGTCGGCGCCGAGCTGACGGATCACGTCCTTGTAGACGGTGGCGTCGCCGAACTCCCCGGAGGATGCTGCGAGGGCGGCGCGCCGCTCAGGCGTGACCAGCTCGGAGAAGTAACCCGTGAGCTCATCACGAAGGCGAAGCTGGTCGGCTGTCAGGGCGACGTACATGTGGTAAAACTATAACGTGTTCTCGTTTTGGTCCACAGGGGACCGCAATCGGAGGCAATCGTGAGTGAGACCCGCGTTCTCGACACCGGCACCGTCCCGGAGCGATTCGCCCGCGGCTGGCACTGCCTCGGCCTCGAGCGCGACTTCAACGACGGCAACCCGCATTCCGTCCAGGCGTTCGGCGGCAAGCTCGTCGTGTGGAGCGACTCCGAGGGCAAGCTCAACGTCCTCGACGGCTACTGCCGGCACATGGGCGGCGACCTGACCCAGGGCACCGTCAAGGGCGACGAGATCGCCTGCCCGTTCCACGACTGGCGCTGGGGTGGCGACGGCAAGTGCAAGGCGATCCCGTACGCCAAGCGCGTCCCGCTGCGCGCGCGGACGCAGCGCTACGAGAGCGTCGTGCACAACGGCCAGCTCTTGATCTGGCACGACCCCGAGGGCAGCCCGGCCGACATGGACGCCCTCCCGCCGCTCCTGGAGGGCGTCGGCACCGACCGCTACACCGAGTGGACCTGGAACGTCATCGAGGTCGACAACGCGCACTGCCGCGAGATCATCGACAACGTCGTCGACATGGCGCACTTCTTCTACATCCACTTCGCGTTCCCCACCAACTTCCGCAACGTCTTCGAGGGCGACAAGGCCACCCAGTTCATGGAGTCGACCGGCCGCCCGGACATGAAGGCCGAGGGCTACGGCGACGAGGACCTCGTCCTCAAGTCGGAGGCGACCTACTTCGGGCCGTCCTACATGGTCAACTGGCTCGACACCGACTACAAGGGCTTCCTGACCAAGGTCATCTTGATCAACTGCCACATCCCGACCGGTCCCAACTCGTTCAACCTGCAGTACGGCCTGTGCGTCGAGAAGCCGGAGGGCGTCGACGAGGCGACCGCGAAGTACATCGGCGACAAGTACGCCGAGACGTTCGAGCAGGGGTTCCTCCAGGACGTCGCGATCTGGCAGAACAAGGCGCCCGTGCAGAACCCGCTGCTGTGCGAGGAGGACGGCCCGGTCTACCAGCTGCGCCGCTGGTACGAGCAGTTCTACGTCGACAAGGCCGACATCGAGCCCGAGATGGTCGAGCGGTTCGAGTTCGAGGTCGACACGACCAAGGCCAACGAGAACTGGCGCGCCGAGGTCGCGGAGAACCTGGCACGCAAGGCGGCCGAGGACCGCCAGGCCGAGACGGCAGACGCCTGATGGCGTACATCGTCCCGACGCGCGCCGAGACGCTCGAGGACCGCGAGCTCTACACCTCCGAGCGCCTGTCGGACGTGGACTGCCGGCAGTGCGGGGCCACCGTCATGGTGCGCAAGAACAGCGAGCACCACACCTCGATCCAGTGGAACCAGGACGCCGTCCGGGCCTGCGAGACCTTCGCCGCCCTCGACCGGCAGGAGGACGGGCGCCCCGTCCACTCCGCCTGCCCCAGGCTCGTCGCCTCGATCGAGTACGCCGTCAGCGAGGGCCTCATCACCGTCGGCGCCGGGGTCGACCCGGTCGGATCAGTCGATGAGTGAGCGCAGCGAGCGAGTCATGAACCATGACTGACGACTCGTTCGAGCTGACGGTGCTCGACGTCATCGAGGAGACCGGCGACGCGCGCTCGGTGGTCCTCGACCCGGGCGAGCACCGCGAGCACTTCGCCTACACCCCCGGCCAGTTCCTCACCGTCGCCGTGCCGAGTGACCGCACCGGCCTCGTGGCACGCAGCTACTCGCTCTCCTCGACCCCTGTCGATGCCGACGGCCCCCTGACGATCACGGTCAAGCGGACGCCCGACGGCTACGCCTCGGGCTGGATCTGCTCCGAGCTCCGCCCGGGCGATCGGCTCCGGGTGCTGCCACCGAGTGGCATCTTCACCCCCAAGGACCTCGACGCCGACCTGCTCCTGTTCGCCGGGGGCAGCGGCATCACCCCGGTGATGTCGATCATCCGTACGTCCCTGGCCCGCGGCTCGGGACGCATCGTGCTGTTCTACGCCAACCGCGACGAGCGCTCGGTGATCTTCCACGCCTCGCTCGCCGAGCTCGCGGCCGAGCACCCGGACCGTCTGCAGGTCGTGCACTGGCTCGAGTCGGTGCAGGGCCTGCCCACCCAGGCGCAGCTGCGGGCCTTCGCCGCGCAGTACGTCGAGCGGGACGCGTTCGTCTGCGGGCCGGCGCCGTTCATGGCCGCCACGGTGGCCGCGCTCAAGGAGCTCGACTTCCCGCGCGACCGCCGCCACCAGGAGAAGTTCGTCTCGCTGGGCGGCAACCCGTTCGAGAGCGCGGCCGAGCGTGAGCCCGGCGCCGACCAGGACGAGGAAGCCGCGCCGCCCGCGGCCGGTCAGGTGCACCTGCAGGTCGACCTCGACGGGGTCGACTACGAGTTCACCGACTGGAGCCCCGGCACGACGCTGCTCGAGCACCTCGAGAGCAAGGGCGTCAAGGCGCCCTACTCGTGCCGCGAGGGCGAGTGCTCGGCCTGCGCGATCCGCCTCCTCGAGGGCGAGGTCACGATGCGCGCCAACGACGTGCTCGACGACGAGGACCTGGCCGAAGGGATCCGGCTCGGCTGCCAGAGCGAGCCGGCCTCGGAGAAGGTCCGGGTGACGTACTCGTGACGAGCCTCGAGATCCCGGCCGAGGTGCCGGCCGGCACCGTGACGTCCTGGTCCGACGACGTCGACGTGCTCGTGATCGGCGCGGGCATGGCCGGCGCGGCGGCGGCGATCGAGGCCGCACAGGCCGGGGCCAGCGTGCTGGTGCTCGACCGCGGTGGCCGGCTGTCGTGCACCACCGCCATGGCCGGCGGCCACTTCTACCTCGGCGGCGGCACCCCGGTGCAGCAGGCTGCCGGGTTCGAGGACACTCCCGCCGAGATGGCGAAGTACCTCAGAGCAGTCTCGCCCGACTGCGACCCCGAGAAGATCCGGGTCTACAGCGAGGACAGCGTCGAGCACTTCCACTGGCTTGAGTCGCTCGGCTTCGCGTTCGAACGGACCTACTACCCGCACAAGACCGTCATGGCGCCCGGGACCGAGGGCGTGATGTTCACCGGCAACGAGAAGGTGTGGCCGTTCCACGACATCGCCGTCCCGGCGCCGCGTGGTCACCAGCCGCCGGTCGTCGGTGACTCCGGCGGGGGAGCGCTGGTGCTCGACCTCGCCCTGAAGCGCTTGGACGAGCTCGGCGTCGAGGTCCGCTACGAGACCGGCGCGACGGCCCTGGTCACCGAGGACGAGCGGGTCGTCGGGGTGGCGTGGAAGCGCTTCGCCGAGACCGGCGCCGTCCGCGCTGCGGCCGTCGTCATCGCCGCCGGCGGCTTCGTCATGAATCCCGAGATGGTGCACGAGTTCGCCCCGCCGCTCGAGGCACTCCTGGCCCGCGGCATGCCGCTCGGGAACACGTACGACGACGGCCTCGGCATCCGGCTCGGCGAGTCGGTCGGCGGCGTCGCGGACCACATGGAGGGCGCGTTCCTCACCGCCCCGTTCTATCCGCCCGGCGACCTCGTCAAGGGCATCTGCGTCAACAACCTCGGCGAGCGCTTCGTCGCCGAGGACTCCTATCACTCCCGCACCTCCGCGTTCGTCTTCGACCAGCCCGAGCAGAAGGCCTGGCTGATCCTCGACTCCGTGCACATGGCCGAGCCAGCGTACGGCCTGCAGCCGTTGGTCGACGGCTGGGAGACCGTCGAGGAGATGGAGGCCGGACTGGGCGTCCCGGCGGGGTCGCTCGCCCGCACGCTCGACGACTACAACGCCGCGGCCCGCGACGGCGAGGACCCCGCGTTCCACAAGGCACCGAGCTTCCTCGCCCCCCTGGACGTGCCGCCCTACGGGGCGTACGACCTGACCCCGGGCGCGTGCTTCTACTCCGGCTTCACGTGCGGCGGGTTGCGGGTCGATCCCGACGGCCGCGTGCTGCGCGAGGACCGCACGGCGGTCGCGGGGCTCTACGCGGCCGGCGCGTGTGCCTCCAACATCGCGGTCGACGGACGCGGCTACGCGTCGGGGACGCAGCTCGGCGAGGCCTCGTTCTTCGGCCGGCGGGCGGGCCGTCACGCCGCTGGGAGAACCCCCGAAAACGTAACGCAGGTCACACCGGGTCGTTACAGTACGAAAGTCGAGTCGGCCGCGCATGACAGCGGTCTCCGTTCTGGGTCTCGTCTCGCCGGAGTCGACGGACCACAGGAGGAGACATGGGCCTGAGCCTCGCCTCGGTCGTCCGCGGTCCGGGCCATGTCGCCGCGATGTCGTGGGACGTCGCGAAGATGACGTTCACGACCCCGTTCCAGCTCCGTGAGTTCGTCGAGCAGGCCTGGTTCGTCGCGCGGGTGACGATGCTGCCCACGATCCTGGTGTCGATCCCGTTCGGCGCCGTCATCGCCCTGCAGGTCGGCAACCTCACGGGCCAGCTCGGTGCCGAGTCGTTCGCCGGTGCCACCGCGGTGCTCGCGACCGTGCGCGAGGCGGCACCGATCGCGGCCGCGCTGATCATCGCCGGCGCTGCCGGTTCCGCCATCTGCGCCGACATGGGTGCGCGCAAGATGCGCGAGGAGATCGACGCGATGGAGACCTTGGGCATCGACCCCATCGAGCGCCTCGTCGTGCCCCGCGCCCTGGCGACGTTGGTCGTGTCGGTGCTGATGATCTCGATCGTGATCGCGGCGGGCATCGCCGGCGGCTACTACTTCACCGTCATCGTGCAGGGCGGCTCCGCGGGAGCGTTCCTCGCCTCGTTCACGTCGCTGGCCACGCTGACCGACATCTACGTGGCGCTGATCAAGGCGGCCATCTTCGGCTTCATGGCGGCGATCGTCGGCGCCTACAAGGGGCTCCACGCCGATGGCGGTCCCGCCGGCGTCGGTCGTGCGGTCAACGAGTCGGTCATCCTCGCGTTCATGCTGCTGTTCATGGTCAACTCGATCATCACGGCGCTGTACTTCCAGCTCGTCCCGCAGGCGGGCCTCTGACATGAGCGTCCTCACCGAGATCGGCACGTCGGCCGTCAAGTACCAGCGCACGTTGCTCGAGACCTTGGGCGACATGCTGCTGTTCTGCACCAAGGCGCTGGCGGCCATCCCGTACGCGCTGCGCAGCTACCGCAAGGAGATCGCGAAGACCCTCGCCGAGGTGGTCTTCGGGGTCGGCGCGCTCTCCGTCATCGCCGGCACCGTCGGGGTCATCGCCTTCCTGGCGTTCTTCGCCGGCACCGAGGTCGGGCTGCAGGGCTACGCGTCGCTGAGCCAGATCGGTGTCGCGAAGTTCACCGCCTTCATCTCGGCCTACTTCAACACCCGCGAGGTCGCGCCGCTCGTCTCCGGCATCGCCCTGGCCGCCACGGTCGGCTGCGGCTACACCGCGCGGCTCGGCTCGATGCGGATCTCCGAGGAGATCGACGCGCTCGAGGTCATGGGCGTGCCCTCGCTGCCGTTCCTCGTGACGACCCGCATGATCGCCGGCTTCGTCGCGGTCATCCCGCTCTACACGGTGGCGCTGCTGGCGTCCTACCTTTCGCCACGCCTGATCACGGTGCTGATCTACGGGGAGTCGGCCGGCACGTACGACCACTACTTCCTGCAGTTCCTGCCACCCATCGACATCCTGTGGTCGTTCGCGAAGCTGATCGTGCTCGCGGTCCTCATCATCTTGATCCACTGCTACTACGGCTACACGGCGACGGGTGGCCCCGCAGGAGTCGGCCTGGCCGTGGGCCGGTCGATCCGCGCCTCGATCGTGACGGTCGTCGTCGTGAACTTCTTCCTGAGCTTCGCGATCTGGGGATCGACCACCACCGTGCGGATCACGGGGTAGCGCTGATGTACGCCAACATCGTTCACGACTCGCCGGCCGAGCACCGACGCCTGTGGCTGGCCGGCGTCGTCAACCTCGTCGTCATCTCGTTCCTCATCTGGTTCTGCATCGCCCTCTACGACAAGAAATTCACCAGCAGCACCGACGTCACGGTGATGGCCGACCGCGCCGGGCTGCAGCTGGCCCGCTACGGCGACGTCCGCCTGCACGGTGCCCTTGTGGGTCACATCAAGCAGATCGAGAGCAACGGCAAGCAGGCCGAGATCACGGTGGCCCTCGACCCCGACTCGGCTCGCAGCATCCCGCGCGACATCAGCGTGCAGATCCTTCCCACGACGCTCTTCGGTCGCAACTACCTCGAGCTCGTGCCGCCCAAGGACGGGACCTCGGCCGGGCCGATGCGCGACGGCACGGTCATCCCCGCGAAGCGGGTCACGACGAACGTCGAGCTGCAGCGGATCCTCGCCAACCTCTTCCCGCTCCTGCGCTCCGTGCGGCCGGCCGACCTCAACTCCACGCTTTACGCGATCTCGCACGCGCTGCAGGGCAAGGGCGACCAGCTCGGCGACACCTTCGAGACGCTCGACGACTACCTCAGCCGGGTCAACGTCGAGCTGCCCACCCTTCGCGAAGACCTCAAGCTGCTGTCGCAGGTGTCCCGGACGTACGAGCTGGCCGCTCCCGACCTGATCCGGCTGCTGCGCAACGCCACGGTGACCGCCAAGACGCTGACCGAGAAGCAGGGCGACCTCGACAAGGCACTCAGCAGCCTCACGGGCCTGGCCAGCAAGACGCGGGTCACGCTCAAGGAGAACGAGAAGCTGTTGATCGCCCAGGTGCGGTCGGGCCGGCCCCTGCTGTCCCTGCTCGACACCTACTCGCCCGAGCTGCCGTGCGTCATCGAGGGCCTCGACCGCCAGATCCCCAACGCCAAGAACGTCTTCAACGACGGCATCATCCACCAGACGCTCGAGCTCGGCGCGCCCCAGCGGACCGCGTACACCGCCGCTGATGCGCCGGAGTACGGCGAGGTCGGCCACGGACCGTGGTGCCTCGGCCTGCCGGACAACTACGACGTGCCCGCACCGTTCCAGCCCCTCAAGGACGGCACCGACAAGGACGAGCCGGACGGGGGGATCAAGTGATCACCCCAGGAAACCACTCACTCCGCCCGCTCCCGCGGGTGCTCCATCAGGTCCCCTCGCGCTGTCCCGGGGGCCCCGAATGAACAGCCGCGACAGGGCCTTCACCTCCGCCGCGATCAAGCTCGGCATCTTCACCGTGGTCTCGTTGATCGTGACGAGCATGCTCGTCATCATCATGGGCGGCTTCGGCCTGCGCGCCGAGAACGAGTACAAGGCGATCTTCAAGAGCGCCTCCGAGCTCACCTCCGGTGACGACGTACGCATCGCGGGTGTCCAGGTCGGCAAGGTCACCGACGTCAAGATCCACGACCGCGACCACGCGCTGGTCACGTTCAAGGTCAAGGACGGCGTGCCGCTGACCCGCGACTCGCGCGCCAGCATCAGGTTCCTCAACCTGATCGGCGACCGCTACATGTCGCTGTCCGAGGGCGAGGCGGGCGCTCAGCGGATGCGCCCCGGCTCGACCCTCCCGATGGACCGCACGACGCCAGCCCTCAACCTGACCGAGCTCTTCCAGGGCTTCCAGCCGCTGTTCGCCGCGCTCCGTCCCGAGGACGTCAACAAGCTCTCGCTCAACCTCATCCAGGTGCTCCAGGGCGAGGGGGGCACGGTGCAGGAGCTGCTGGCCAACACCGCATCCCTCACGAACACCCTGGCCGACCGCGACCAGCTCATCGGCGACGTGATCACCAACCTCAGCACCCTGATGACCACCGTGGACGACCACCACCAGGAGCTCGACGAGCTGCTGGTGACCATGCGGGCATGGTTCGGCGACCTCGCCGAGGACCGCGAGGTCATCGGCTCGTCGTTGACCAACATCTCCGCCGTGACCAAGTCGGTCGCGGACCTCCTGACCGAGGGGCGGCCGCTGCTCAAGCAGGACGTCGCCCAGCTGCGCCGCCTGTTCACCGTCCTGGCGAAGCCGGCGAACAAGAAGTACCTCGACATGACGCTCGACAAGCTGCCGTCGATGCTCGCCAAGCAGACCCGGATCGGGGTCTACGGATCCTGGTACAACTACTACCTCTGCGAGTTCCACGGCGGAGTGGTCCTGCCCAGCGTCGTCATGGATGCGCTGCCGGCCGAGGTGCAGAAGCAGATGTCCGACTTCACTCTGTACAGCCGAGCGAAGAGGTGTCAGTGATGGCACGTCGAAGTGACGCGCAGATCCTGCGCATGGGAATCGTCTCGCTGGCCCTCCTGCTGCTCGTGATGGTGGCCTCGTTCAACCTGCAGCGGCTGCCGTGGCTGCGTGGCACGACCTATCACGCCGAGCTGAGCGACGCGAGCGGCCTGCGCACCGGTAGCGAGGTCCAGGTCGCGGGCATCCGCGTCGGCCGGGTCAGCAAGCTGCGGATCGGCCCCGAGAAGGTCATCGCCGACTTCGACGTCTCCGGTGCGACGTTGGGCACCTCCACGCGGGCGAGCGTCGAGGTCAAGAGCCTGCTGGGCGAGAAGTTCCTCAACCTGACACCCGAGGGGGGCGGCACCATGCCTGCCGGCGCCACGATCCCCCTGACGCGCACCGACGTCACGTTCGACATCGTCGGCACCCTCGGCCAGCTCACGACCAACACCGAGCAGACGAACAAGCAGAACCTGACCAAGGCGCTGGACTCGCTCGCCGAGGTCGTCGACGCCGCGGCCCCCGAGGTCCGTACGAGCTTCAGCGGCCTGTCACGGCTCTCGACGACGATCGCCTCCCGCGACGCGGAGATCGAGAACCTGCTGCGGCGCTCCAGCAACGTCACCCAGCTGCTCGACGAGCGCAAGGGCGACCTCGTCAAGCTGATGCAGCAGGCCAACCTGATCTTCCAGGAGCTCCAGCAGCGCAAGCAGACGATCCACGAGCTCCTGGTCAACGCCAACGCGCTGGCGACCGAGCTCGAGGGCGTCGTCGAGGACAACCGCAAGCAGCTGCGTCCCGCGCTCGACAAGCTCGAGAACGTCCTGACGTTCCTGCACGCGCGCGAGGACCAGATCGAGACGCTCATCCGCAACTACGGCCCGTACGTCAGCATCCTCGGCAACATCGTCGGCAGCGGCCCGTGGTTCGATGCGTACGTCCCCAACATCACGGGCGTCTTCACCGGCGAGTTCTCGCCGGCCAAGCCCGGAGGTGGCTCATGACCTGGAGCCGCAGGACCCAGCTCATCGCCGCCGCGATCCCGTTCGCGCTGCTGGTGCTCACGTTCCTGGTCTTCCCCCGCGAGGGCCCGCGGACCGTCACGGCCCACTTCGACCGGGCGGTCGCCGTCTATCCCGGCACCCACCTCAGGGTCATGGGCGTGCGCGTCGGCGAGGTGACGGCGGTCGTGCCAGAGGGCAACAGCGTCCGCGTCGAGATGACGTACGACAAGGAGTACAAGCTGCCGGCCGATGCCAAGGCGGCCGTCGTGACACCGACCCTGGTCGCCGACCGGTACGTCCAGGTGTTCCCGGCGTACTCCAAGGGTCCGGCGATGCGCGACCACGGCAACATCCCGATCAGTCGCACGCAGACGCCGATCGAGCTCGACCGCATGTTCAAGTCGCTCGACGACCTCGCCGTGACCCTCGGTCCCAAGGCCGGCTCGACCCGCGGCGCGCTGGACAACCTGCTGTCGGCCGGCGCCAAGGCGCTCGACGGCAACGGTGCGCTCGGGTCCGAGACCATCCGCAACCTGTCGCAGGCGGCCGAGGTCTTCGCCGACAACCGCGGTCCGTTGTTCGACAACGTCCGCGCGCTGGCGGAGATCACCAACACGTTGGCCGAGAACGACTCGACCGTGCAGGCGTTCGTGCGGGACCTCTCGTCGGTGTCCGAGCAGTTCGCCGGGGAGCGCGACGAGCTGCGTGACGTGGTGGCCTCCCTGGCCCGCGTGCTGGGCACGGTCAGAGGGTTCGTGAAGGAGAACCGCGCGACCCTGGGCAAGGACCTCGAGCTGCTCGGCAGCCTGCTGCAGCGGGTCGACAACCAGAAGGACGCCCTCGGCCTCGTGGTGCAGAAGGGCTCGCTCGCGATGAGCAACCTCGCGGTCGCGTTCGAGCCGAGCACCGGGACCTTCGGTTCCCGCGTCCAGGTCGCCCCCGGCATCCAGTTCCGGCCCGACCAGTTCCTGTGCCAGACGCTCGTCAACATCGGCACCCCCGAGGCGGTCTGCGCCACGCTCACCAACCTGCTCCAGCCGCTCCTGCCGGCGACCTCCGCACCGGCCGCGAGCGCCTTGACGAACGAGCCCACGATCGAGGCACCGATCGAGCCGGACGCCTCGACGGCGCCGGCACCCGGCGGCACCAAGAGCGGCCTGGACGCGCTGCTGTCGCTGCTGGGAGGTGAGGCGTCGTGAGGTCACGTCGACTGGGTGCGAGCCTCGGACTCGCGGTCGCGCTCCTGCTGAGCGGCTGCGGCTTCAGTGGCGTCTACGACATCCCCCTGCCCGGCAACAAGGTCGACCAGGGCAACGGCTTCATCGTCAAGGCCGACTTCGCCGACGCGCTCAACCTGGTCCCGCGCTCCTCGGTCATGGTCGGCGACGTCCCCGTGGGACAGGTCGAGTCCGTGACTCGGGTCGGCTGGCACGCCCGCGTCACGATGCTGGTGCGCGAGGATGTCGTGCTGCCGGCCAACGCGGAGGCGCAGATCCGGCAGACCAGCCTGCTGGGCGAGAAGTTCGTGGAGCTGTCGGCCCCGCCGGCGGGCGAGGGCATCACCGCCACGGCGGCGACCGGTCGCCTGGGGCCCGACGACGTCATCCCGATCGACCGCACGGGTCGCAACCCCGAGGTCGAGGAGGTGCTGGGGGCCCTGTCCCTGGTGCTCACGGGCGGCGGCGTCGGCCAGATCCAGTCCATCACGCACGAGCTCAACGAGATGATGGAAGGCCGTACCGGCAAGATCCGCAACGTCCTCGGCCAGGTCAACACCTTGGTCAGGACCTTGAACTCCCAAAAGGGCGACATCGTCCAGGCCATGGAGTCGATCAACGGGCTGAGCAGCACGCTGGTCGCCGAGAAGGAGACCATCGGCGACGCCATCGACGCGGCGGGGCCGGCGATCACGGTGCTGCGCGACCAGCACACCCAGCTCGTCCGGATGCTCTCCGAGCTCGATCGCCTCGGCAGCGTCGGGACACGCGTGATCAACGAGACCAAGGACGACCTCATCGCCGAGCTGCGCCACCTCGAGCCCGTGCTCCGCAAGCTCTCGGACACCGGCGACTCGCTCGTGCCGGGCCTGGTCGCCGCCGCCAGCTACCCGTTCCCGATGGATGCCGCCGACGCGATCAAGGGCGACTACGCGAACGTCGTGTTCAGCCTCCAGCTCAAGCTGACGCCCGTCAGCGAGGGCGGCCTCATCCCGACCACCCTCGACGACGTCGTCAAGCTGTGCCGGGGGACCCCGGCCGCACCGATCTGTTCGCCCGTGGGCGACGCCGTCGAGCAGCTCTGCTCGGTCCTCGCGACCCTGCCGCTCTGCACCGACGCCGACGTGGACGAGGTCGCCGCCGCCCTGGCCCGCGCCGAGGGCGAGGGCGCCGCGGATCCCGAGGCATCGAAGCCGACCACACCGGGACTCCCGGACGTGCCGGGCCTGACCCCTGACCCCGGCACGGGCGAGGGTGGTTCCGACGGATTGCTGGTGGAGCTGCTCAGCGGCCTGCTCGGAGGAGGGTCGTCATGAGGCGCGGCGTCAAGATCAGGCTGCTCGCCTTCGCGATCCTGAGCTCGGTGGGCATGGTCTTCATCAGTGCCTCCTACCTCGGCTTCGTCGACCAGGCTCTGGGCCGGGGATACACCGTCCACGTGCTGCTGCCGGAGTCCGGCGGCCTCTTCGAGGGCAGCGAGGTGACCTACCGGGGTGTCAAGATCGGCAAGGTGTCCGACATGGAGGTCAACGGCGACGGACTCCGGGTCGACGTCGCCCTGGAGGAGGGGTCGCGTGTGCCGGCCGACTCCCCGGTGTTCGTGCACAACCTCAGCGTCGTGGGGGAGCAGTACATCTCGTTCGAGCCGGGCTCCGACCAAGGGCGCGTGCTGAAGGACGGCGACACGATCAAGGGCACCAAGGACAGCCTCCCGCTCGGCGAGGACGTCCTCCTCCAGAGCCTCGACCGGTTCGTCTCGAGCCTCGACGGTGACGAGCTCAACACCGTGGTGAGCGAGCTCGGCACGATGTTCCGCGACAACGCGAACCCGCTGCGCTCGATGGTCGACAGCGCCCAGGCCTTCGTCGACGAGGCAGCAGCCAACGAGGCCGCGACCATCAGCCTCCTCGACGACGCCAAGACGGTCCTGCAGACCCAGCAGGACAACGCCGCGGACATCCGCTCGTTCGCCAACGACCTGGCCGACCTGACCGGGACGTTGGCCAAGTCCGACGCCGACGTGCGCCGCATCCTCGACCGGGCCGGCCCGGCCGCCGACGAGCTGACGCGCCTGGTCAGCACGCTGCGCACGACCCTCCCGCCCCTGCTGCGCCCCCTGATCAACGTGACCGAGGTCCTCGACGCCCGGCTCCCCGCCCTCGAGCAGCTCCTCGTGACGTTCCCGCGCCTGATCGCGGCCGGCCCGTCGGCGCTGACGCCGGGCGACCAGAAGTTCGGTCGGGTCAACCTCAACCTCAACCAGAGCCCGCCGGCCTGCACGGAGGGCTACCTCCCGCCGGGGCAGTGGCGACCGGCCTCACAGGAGGACTTCGTGCCGTACTTCCCCGCCGAGTGCGCATCAGGAGCGCCGGTGAACATGCGTGGCATGAAGTACGCACCCGAGCCGATCGACTGGAAGAGCCAGATGTCCGGGGATGACGAGTGAACCGTACGTCCGTGATCAACACGGTGCTCGCCGTGATCCTGGTGGCGTTGTGCGGCTGGTTGGCGCTCTTCGCGGTGCAGGGCAGCGAGGCAGCGCCGGGCAGCACGCCGACCGAGGAGCTGGCCGATCGCCACGCCGACATCCGGCGGGCGGCCGCGGAGGAGACCTTGGCGTTCCTCGCCGTCGACCACAAGCGGATGGACGAGGTGACGGACCGGGTCATCGCAGGGTCGACCGGCACCTTCAAGAAGCAGTACCAAGCGTCCCTGAAGTCCCTCAAGGAGACCGCGATCAGCCAGGAGTCGGTCTCCAAGGGCAGCATCGAGGAGATCGGGCTGAGCGAGGTCGGAGACCGCTCGGCGACGGTGTTCGTCGCGGCCGGCAGCAAGGTGCAGAACAAGGGCACCAAGGGCAAGGTCGAGGACAGGTCGTGGCGCATCAAGCTCACGATGGTCGAAGAGGACAGCCGCTGGTTGATCTCCCAGCTCGAGTTCGTGGGCTGACATGGCGAGGTTGAAGCGCGACGAGCGCGTCTGCCCGTTCTGTGCGGAGACGATCAAGGCCTCAGCGATCCGGTGCCGGTTCTGCCAGTCCGACGTGACGCCCGTGGTCGAGCCGGAGCCGCAGCCGACGGCTGCGTCCGTACCGGTGCCCGCGCCGGCCCAGGAGCCTGAGTCCGAGTCCGAGGCCGAGCCCGAGATGGCCGCCACTGCGGCCTTGGACGAGCCCGAGCCCGAGACGGACGAGGCCGCCAGCGGGCGAACCCGGACGGTTCCGGCCCTCGACGACGTCCGGTCCTTCGTGCTGCGCCGGCTGACCCTCGTGCTGGCGGTGCTGGTCCTGCTCGCGGGAGCCGGCGTCGGCTACGCCTGGTGGCGCGCCGAGCAGGGGTCGTCGACGGTCGCTCCTGACGGTGCGCTCGTCGGCACCGACGCGCGCACCGAGGTGCTGGTCACCGCGGCGGACCTGGCGCAGCGCACGCTGTCGTACGACTACAAGACGCTGCCGAACGACATGGAGGTCGCTCGGGCGCGCATGACCAAGGCGTTCCGCAAGCAGTACGACAGCACGATGGAGCAGGTCCGCGCCAACACGGTCAAGAACAAGATCGTGCTACAGGCCGTGGCCGTCTCGTCGGCCATCATCAACGCGACCGAGCACAAGGCCAAGGTGCTGGTCTTCCTCAACCAGACGACGACGGCCGGCACCGGCAAGGCCGCCAACCAGCAGATGAGCCGCAACAGCCTGGTCATCGAGCTCACCAGGGGAGATGGCGACTGGGCCATATCCAAACTGACGGCGCTGGGCTAGGCTAGAACACGTTCTAGTTTCTAGGTCCCCTGAGCGAGGAGGCAGATCGCTGATGGCGAGGGTTGAGGTCAACTTCGACGCGTGCGAGTCGAACGCGCTGTGCGAGGCGTTCGCGCCTGATGTGTTCTTCGTCGACGACGACGACTTCCTGCAGGTCGAGGACCCGACGGTCACGGACGAGAACCGCAAGCGGGTCGAGCAGGCCGTCAGCTCGTGCCCCAAGTCGGCGCTGCGCATCGCGGAAGACGCATGAGCAGCACCTCCTTGGACGGCCGCGTCGCCGTCGTGACCGGTGCCGGCGCGGGTCTGGGCCGGGCCGAGGCCCTGGCCCTCGCGCGCGAGGGCGCCCGCGTCGTGGTCAACGACCTGCCGGGGGCTGCCGACGAGACCGCCGCCGAGATCAAGGCACTGGGTGCCGAGGTCGCCGTCGCGCCGGGTGACGTGGGCGAGCGCGCGACCGCGGACCTGATCATGCAGACCGCGCTCGAGAGCTTCGGCTCGCTCGACGTCGTGGTCAACAACGCCGGGGTGACCCGCGACCGGATGTTGTTCAACATGTCCGACGAGGAGTTCGACCTCGTCGTCCGCATCCATCTCCGCGGCCACTTCCTGCTCTCGAGGAACGCCGCCGCCCACTGGCGGCAGGTCGCGAAGCAGACCGGTCAGAACGTGGACGCCAGCGTGATCAACACCGCCTCGGAGGCGTTCCTCACCGGATCGCCGGGCCAGGCCAACTACGCCGCCGCCAAGGCGGGGATCGCCGCGCTCACCCTGACCACCGCGCGCGGTCTGTCCCGCATCGGCGTGCGTGCCAATGCGATCTGCCCGCGGGCACGCACGGCCATGACCGCCGACGTCTTCGGTGCCGACGAGTCCGGCGACGCGATCGACCCCTACAGCGCGGACCACGTGGCACCGCTCGTCGCCTACCTCGCGTCGCCTGCGTCCGAGCGCATCAACGGGCAGGTGTTCATCGTCTACGGCGGCATGGTCGCGCTGATGGCTGCCCCGGTCGTCGAGCGCCGGTTCGACACGACGGGCGACACCTGGTCGCCGGACGAGCTCGACCGGACCCTCGGCGGGTTCTTCGCCGACCGGGACCCCGAGGCCTCGTTCGCGGCCGACTCGGTCTACTCGCTCTAGCCCACCCACCCCTCACCTTCACGGAGGAAATCGATGTCCCGACTCAAGGACAAGCACGTCATCGTCACCGGCGGCGCCCAGGGGCAGGGCGCGGCCATCGCGCGTGCCTTCGTGGGCGAGGGCGCCCGGGTCGTCATCGCCGACGTCGCCGACGGGTCGGCCCTCGCCGACGAGCTCGGCGACGCGGCCCACTACCGGCACCACGACGTGAGCGATCCCGCGTCCTGGGACCGCGTCGTCGCCGACGCCAACGAGCTGTTCGGGGGGCCCGTCAACGTCCTGGTCAACAACGCCGGCGTGCTGCGCTTCGGCGAGGTCGACACGATGCCGCTGGACGACCTGGACCTGCTCATCAACGTCAACCTCCGCGGCTGCTTCCTGGGCATGCGCGCGGTGGCGCCGGGGATGAAGCAGGCGCGGCAGGGCTCGATCATCAACTGCTCGTCAGTCGAGGGACTCGCGGGCATGTCGTCACTGACGGCCTACACCGGCACCAAGTTCGCGATCCGCGGCATGAGCAAGGCCGCCGCGGTCGAGCTCGGCGCCCACGGCGTACGGGTCAACTCGGTGCACCCCGGCATGATCGACACCGCCATGACGCGTGACGTCGGCGGCGACGCAGCGATGCAGTGGGGAGCGACGCGCGTCCCGTTGGAGCGCGTCGGCACCCCCGAGGACGTCGCGCCGCTCTACGTCTACCTCGCGAGCGACGAGAGCGGCTACACGACCGGCGGCGAGTTCGCGGTCGACGGCGGCGTGACGGCGACGCACTCCTTCTATCCCGGCAACAGCGGCAAGGGCGCGGCTTCGTGACATGACGAGCACCACAGACCCACGCCGCGCGGATGGTGGGTTGTCCAAGGATGATAGGAATCAGTTCCAGTCAGTCAACCGGAGGCGGCACTTGCGCATCGCGATCTTGTCCTACCGCAGCAAGCCGCACTGTGGCGGTCAGGGCGTCTACGTACGCCACCTCAGCCGCGAGCTCGTGGCCCTGGGCCATTCGGTCGAGGTCTTCTCGGGCCAGCCCTACCCGGAGCTCGACGAAGGCGTAGCGCTGACCAAGGTCCCGTCCCTGGACCTCTACCGTGAGCCGGACCCGTTCCGCACGCCTCGGCCCAAGGAGATCCGCGACCTCATCGACGTGCAAGAGGTCCTGACGATGTGGACCGCGGGGTTCCCCGAGCCCAAGACGTTCAGCAAGCGGGTGGCGCGGCTGCTCAAGGGCCGGGTCGGCGACTTCGACATCGTTCACGACAACCAGACCCTGGGCCGGGGCATGCTCGACATCGCCGAGCAGGGCTTCCCGATGATCACCACGATCCATCACCCGATCACGTTCGACCGTCGCATCGACATCGCGAACGCCCCGACGCTGCGCAAGAAGCTCAGCCTGCGCCGCTGGTACGGGTTCCTGCGCATGCAGAAGCAGGTCGCCCAGCGCCTCCCCAAGATCCTCACCGTCTCCGAGTCGAGCCGGCGCGACATCGCGACCGACTTCGGCGTCGACCCGGCGCGGCTCGAGGTCATCACCCTCGGTGTCGACGACGTGTTCGTCCCGCCGACGGCGCCGCGCGTCCCCGGCCGGATCGTGGCGATGGCCAGCGCGGACGCCCCCATGAAGGGCATCGCCACGCTGCTCGAGGCCTTCGCCAAGCTGCGCACCGAGCGCGAGGAGCTGGAGCTCCTGCTGGTCACGACGCTCAAGGCCGGCGGTCGCACCGAGAAGCTGATCGACGACCTCGGGATCGGTGACCACGTGACGTTCGTCAACGGCATCAGCGACGCCGAGCTGGTCGACGTCATGGGTTCGGCCGAGCTCGCCTGCGTCCCGTCGCTCTACGAAGGCTTCTCACTGCCGACCGCAGAGCTGATGGCCTGTGCGACGCCCTTGGTCGTGAGCCGGGCCGGCGCGATCCCTGAGGTCGTCGGCGAGGACGGCGTCTGCGCGACCCTCGTGACTCCCGGCGACGTCGGCGAGCTCGAGGCCGCGATCGCCGAGCTGCTCGACGATCCCGAGCGCCGCGCCGCCATGGGCCGGGCCGGGCGTGAACGAGTGCTGGAGAAGTTCAGCTGGCGCGCGGTGGCCCAGGCCACGGCAGCCGCGTACGAAGAGGTCATCGCCGCATCAGCGGCCACCGAACAGGAGAACGACCGTGCTGACGATTGATTTCGACCGGCTGGGCCTCAAGCCCGGTGACCGGGTCATCGACATGGGAGCGGGTGCCGGGCGGCACTCGTTCGAGCTCTACCGGCGCGGGGCGGACGTCATCGCGTTCGACCAGGACGCCGACGAGCTGGCCGGGGTGCTGGAGCTGTTCGGTGCCATGAAGGAGGCCGGTGAGGTCCCCGAGGGCGCCTCCGCGGACATCAAGGAGGGCGACGCCCTTGCGCTGCCGTTCGCCGACGGCGAGTTCGACCGGGTCGTCGCCTCCGAGGTGCTGGAGCACATCCCCGCCGACATCCAGGCGATCGACGAGCTCGTGCGCGTTCTGCGTCCCGGCGGCACGATGGCCGTGACGGTGCCGCGCTGGCTGCCCGAGGTGCTCTGCTGGAAGCTGTCCGACGACTACCACAACACGCCGGGCGGGCACATCCGGATCTACTCCGACAAGGAGCTGATCGGCAAGCTCGAGAATGCCGGGATGACCTTCGAGGGCATCGACTACGCGCACGCGCTGCACTCGCCCTACTGGTGGCTCAAGTGCGCCGTGGGCGTGAAGAACGACGACAACCCGCTTGTGAAGGCGTACCACCAGGTGCTGGTCTGGGACATCATGAAGACCCGTGGCTACAGCACCGCCACGCGGCTGGCCGAGCGGGCCCTCAACCCGCTGATCGGCAAGAGCATGGTGCTCTACCTGCGCAAGCCGGCCTGATGCTCGGTCGCGACCAGATCGCCGAGACCGCGTCCAGCATCGCCGCGATGCAGGAGGCGGACGGCGCGATCCCCTGGACCGTCGGCGAGCACACCGACGCGTGGAACCACGTGGAGGGCGCCATGGCGCTCGTGGTGGGCGGGCGGCTCGAGGCCGCCGAGGCCGCGTACGAGTGGTGCGCCAGGACCCAGCGCCCGGACGGCTCCTGGCCCATGAAGATCGTGGCCGGAGAGGTCGAGGACGCCAGCACGGAGTCGAACATGGCGGCCTACATCGCCGTCGGCGTGCTGCACCACTGGCGCATCCGGCAGGACCGGGCGTTCCTGCAGCGCATGTGGCCGGTCGTACGCCGCGCGCTCGACCTGGTCGTCGACCTGCAGCTGCCGTTCGGCGGCATCGCGTGGTCCCGCGAGTGGGACGGCAACGGGCCGGCCACGATCAATCGCGACGCCCTCCTGGCGGGCAGCTCGAGCATCTACCAGGCCCTGCGGTGCGGTGTGGCGCTCGCCGAGGTCATCGGTGAGGCGCAGCCGGAGTGGGAGCTCGCCGGCGGACGACTGGGCCATGCTCTGCGTGAGCACCGCGACCGGTTCCTCGACAAGTCGACATTCTCGATGGACTGGTACTACCCGGTCCTCGGCGGTGCCGTCCGCGGACCGGCCGCAGACGCGATGCTGGCGGCCAAGTGGGACACTTTCGTCGTCGACGGGCTGGGCATCCGCTGCGTCAGCACCAACCCCTGGGTCACGGGTGCCGAGACCTGCGAGCTGGTCATGGCCCTGGCGTCGGTCGGCGACGACCGGGCGACGCAGCTGTTCACGGACATGCAGCACCTCCGCACGGCTGACGGCGCGTACTGGACCGGCCTCGTCTTCCCCGAGAACGTCAACTGGCCCGCGGAGCACACGACCTACACCGCCGCCGCCGTGATCCTCGCCTGGGACGTGCTGACCGGGACGACGCTGGGCGCCGAGATCATGACGGGGCACGGCATCGGCGTCGACTTCGGCGAGATCATGCTGGAGTGCGACTGCCCGTCAGCCGACCGGGTCACCGGCGCTTCCCCCGGTACGCGCTAGCGCCCGCATCGAGCCGACCGTGTCCCGCGGCTCGAAGCTGCCGGAGTCGACGGCTCGCTGCCAGACGTGGAACGGGGCCTGCCCGCCGTCCTCGGGGCGCTCGAACACGTCGTGGATGACGAGGGTGCCGCCCGGCATGATCCAGTGCGCGAACCCCGAGTAGTCGTTCTGGGCGTGGACCTCGGCGTGCCCGCCGTCGATGAAGACCAGGCTGAGCGGGGTGCGCCACCATGTCGCGACACTGGTCGACCGTCCGACGACGGCGGTGACGTGCTCCTCCAGACCGGCGAGGGCCAGGGTCCGGCGGAAGACCGGAAGGGTGTCCATCAGGCCCAGCTCGTCGTCGACGAGCGATGCGTCGTGGTGCTCCCACCCGGCCTGGTTCTCCTCCGAGCCCCGGTGATGGTCGACCGTCAGCACGGTCCCACCGACCGCGCGGGCCGCCGCACCCAGGTAGATCGCGGACTTCCCGCAGTAGGTCCCGATCTCGAGGGCGGGCCCGTGCGGCAGGCGTTCGCGGGCGAGGCGGTGCAGGAAAGCGCCCTCGTCCTCCGGCATGAACCCCTTGGCGGCACGGGCGTGGGCGAGCAGGTCTGCGGGCATCTCGGACGTCACGAGGGACAGTCTGCCGGTTGCCTCACCTGCGGAAGCGGCGGCCGCGGCGTGACGACGAGCGGGACCGGCGGATCCGGGGCTCCGCGTCGGCGATCTCGGTGACCTCCGGCGGCAGCTCGCCGGAGTCGACCTGGCGCCACTCGCCCCCGAATCGGACCTCGACGGCCAGCAGCGGGTCAGGGATCCACCGCCCCGTCGCGCTCTCGAAGTAGGCCGCGGTCCCGCGACTGAGTCGCACGACCTCGTCGCCGGCGGGGGTGCTCAGCACGTAGTAGCGCATGACGCTCCTCCGCGTGCCGTCGCAAGCATGCCTCGACCCTTCACACCCTCTCGAGTCGATTCTGGTGCATCGTGCGGCGGCATGGAGTCAGTCTGTCAAATTCGCGTCGTACGTCACAGCCGGTCTGTCGATATCGCGATTTCCCGGCGCAGCGGCCGCTCTCGGGTCTAGCGTGGCGCCTGTCAGGAGGGAGCCTGGCAGTCACGGAACCGCGATCGGGTTCGTCGAAGGGAGATCCGCGCCACGGCGTGGATTCGATGCCACCACGATCGCGAGCCGGCCGCATAGGGAGTCGGTCGGCGCAGACGTGGGTGCGTTCGGGGAGCGTGGCCCTTCTTGGTGACGCACACCGAGAGGGAGCAGCAACATGAAGCGATTGTTTAGTCGACGCCGTGGCGCAGGGGTGCTCGCGGCAGCACTCGCGCTCGTCGTGGCCACCGCGGCACCGGCGAGTGCCGCGTGGTGGTGGCCCACGCCGCAGCCGACCTGCGGGACGACGAAGATCTACAAGGCCGATGGCACCGCCTGGCGGTGCACATTCGCGGACGACTTCACCAGCGGGGCGCTGGACGGCAGGAAGTGGTCGATCCAGCAGACCGCGGTGACCGGCATGCACGTCGGGCCGGAGTGCCTCGTCAACAACGGCCGGAATGTCTCGGTCTCGAACGGCAGCCTGCACCTCACGACCCGCAAGGAGTCCGCGCCGTTCACTTGCAAGAACCCGTACGGGAGCTACACGACCCAGTACACCAGCGGTGGCGTGACGACGACCGGCAAGTTCGCCCAGACGTACGGGCGGTTCGAGTTCCGCGCGCGCTTCCCCGGGCTGAAGGTCCCCGGCCTGCAGTCCGCGCTGTGGCTCTACCCGGCGACGCAGAAGTACGGCGGCTGGCCGGCCTCCGGCGAGATCGATGTCGCGGAGTTCTACAGCCAGTACCCGGACCGCTCGATCCCGCGCATCCACTACAACACCGCGACGACCGACTCGCCGTTGACCAGCTGGTCCTGCAAGCTCGACCCGGCGGTGTTCCATACGTACGCCGTCGAGTGGACCCCGAAGACCATCACGATCATGTACGACGGTGTTCCGTGCGTCGTGCACACGATCAACCCGGCCGCGCCGTTGACGGGCTCCGCCCCGTTCGACCAGCCCTTCGGTGTGCTGATGACCCAGGTGCTCGGCACGGGCACCAATGCGTTCAGCCCCACCGCCACGCCGCTGCCGGCGACGACGGACGTCGACTGGGTCCGCGTCTGGTCGTGAGGAGCGTCAGAACTCGGGGAGCCGTGGTACGTACGGCTCCTCGAGCCTGGCGATCTCGTCTGCGGTGAGCGTGAGCTCGAGCGAGGCGACGGCGTCGTCGAGGTGCAGTGGCTTCGTCGCACCCACGATGGGTGCCGTGACGACCTCGTGCTGCCGAACCCACGCCAGCGCGACCTGGGCGCGCGAGACCCCACGCTCGCCGGCCACCTCGGCGACGGCGGCCGAGATGGCGCGGTCGGACTCCTCGGCCTGGCGGTAGTAGCCCTTGGCGACCTCGTCCGATCCGCTGCGACTCGTGCTGAGGTCGTCCCAGTCGCGGGTGAGCCGGCCGCGAGCCAGTGGGCTCCACGGGATGACGCCGATGCCCTCGTCGAGGCAGAACGGGTGCATCTCGCGCTCCTCCTCGCGCTGCACGAGGTTGTACTGGTCCTGCATCGAGACGAACGGGGTCCAGCCGTTGAGGTCGGCGGCGTGCTGGGCCTGGGCGAGCTGCCAGGCGTACATCGAGGATGCGCCGATGAATCGCGCCTTGCCGGCGGCGACCACCTCGTCGAGCGCCTGCATGGTCTCCTCGATCGGGACGTCAGGATCCCAGCGGTGGATCTGGTAGAGATCGATGTAGTCGGTGCCGAGCCGGCGCAGGCTCCCGTCGACCTGCGTGAGCACCGCCTGACGCGAGAGCCCGCCGGAGTCGGGGTCCCCGCCCATCGGGTAGAACAGCTTGGTCGCGATGACGACGTCCTCACGACGGGCGAAGTCGGACAACGCGCGTCCGAGGATCTCCTCGCTGCTGCCGTCGGAGTACATGTTGGCGGTGTCGAACGTCGTGATGCCGGCCTCCAGGGCCTGCCGGATGAACGGCCGGCTCTGGTCCTCGGGCAGGGTCCACGGGTGCGTGCCGCGGTCCGGGTCCCCGTAGCTCATGCAGCCGAGGATGATCTCCGACACGTCGAGGTCACTGGTTCCGAGCTTCACGCGATCCATGTCCCGATCATGCCGTGTCCGGGGCTTTCCGGTTGGGAGGGCTCTGGCACGCTGGCGACATGCCATTGACCGGGGAGTACGCGCCCAGCACCAGCGACTGGGCCCGCAAGCAGGCCGAGCTCTACGAGAGCACGAACGGCGCCAAGGGCAACACGATCATGGGCATGCCGGTCGTGGTGCTCACGACGTTGGGCGCCAAGTCCGGCAAGCTCCGCAAGACCGCGCTGATGCGGGTCGAGCACGATGGCGAGTACGCCATCGTGGCCTCGCTCGGAGGAGCCCCCAAGCACCCGAGCTGGTACCACAACGTCGTCGACGCACCGCTCGTCGAGCTGCAGGACGGTGCCGTCCGCAAGGACTACACACCGCGCGAGCTCGCCGGCGAGGAGCGCGACCTCTGGTGGGCGCGGTCCGTCGAGGCCTACCCGCCCTACGCGGACTACCAGCTCAAGACCGACCGGGTCATCCCGGTGTTCCTGCTGACGCCGGTCGACTAGCCACCGGGCGTACGGCTCAGGGCACGATCGAGTCGACGTAGCCGCCGTCCACCCGGACGGCCGCGCCGGTCGTCGCCGAGGCGAGCGGTGAGCTCAGGTAGGCCACCAGGTTGCCGATCTCCTCCGGCTCGATGAGCCGCTGGAGCAGCGACTGCGGCCGGTGCAGGCGCATGAACTCGGCCTGGGCCTCGTCCCACGGCAGGTCGTCGCCGACCAGTGAGCGGACGAAGTCCTCGACCCCGCCGGTGTGGGTCGGGCCGGCGATGACCGAGTTGACCGTCACGCCGGAACCGGCCGCCTCCTTGGCGAAGCCGCGGGACACCGCGAGCAGGGCGGTCTTGGACATGCCGTAGTGCACCATCTCGACCGGGATCACGACGGCGGAGTCGCTGGCGATGTTCTGCACGCGCCCCCAGCCCCGGCTCATCATGCCCGGCAGGTAGGTCCGGATCAGCCGGACGGCGCTCATGACGTTGACGTCGAAGTAGCGCTGCCACTCCTCGTCGCTGATCTCGAGCGCCGGCCGCGCCTCGAAGATCCCGAGGTTGTTGGTGAGGATGTCGACGGAGGGCAGCAGCTCGACGACCCGCTGGACCCCGGCGTCGGTCGTGACGTCGGCGGACACCTCGACGACCTCCGCGCCGGGCACCGACTCGCGCAGCTCGGCAGCTGCGCGCGACACCGATTCCGCGCTGCGCCCGTTGACGCCCACCCGCGCTCCCGCAGTGGCGAGCGCCGTGGCGATCGCGAGCCCGATGCCCTGGGTGGAGCCGGTGACGAGGGCGGTGCGTCCGCCGAGATCGATCTGCATACGAGCCACTCTGGCACGCGAGGACAACGGGACCCGACGTGGCGGTCGTGGAATATCCAGCTGCCCGGTCTCCTTGACCACGACATGACTTCCACACTCTCGGCATCCACCTCCGGCTCCTTCGAGATCGGCGGCGACCTCGCGGTCACCCGCCTCGGCTACGGCGCCATGCAGATCACCGGCAGCGGCATCTGGGGCGAGCCCCGCGATCGCGACGAGGCGATCCGCGTGCTCCGGCGCGCGGTCGAGCTCGGGGTGACGTTCATCGACACGGCCGACTCGTACGGTCCCAACGTCTCCGAGGAGCTCATCCGCGAAGCGCTCCACCCGTACGCCGACGACGTCGTGGTCGCCACCAAGGCCGGCCTGACGCGCACCGGCCCGGGGGAGTGGATCCCCGTGGGCCGTCCGGCGTATCTCAAGCAGCAGGTCGAGCTCAGCCTGCGACGTCTCGGGCTCGACCGCATCGACCTGATCCAGCTGCACCGCATCGACCCCGAGGTGCCGGTCGCCGACCAGGTCGGTGCCTTCAAGGAGCTGCAGGACCAGGGCAAGGTGCGCCACATCGGCCTCAGCGAGGTCACCGTCGACGAGCTGAAGGAGGCGCAGAAGACCGCCGAGATCGTGTCGGTGCAGAACCTCTACAACCTCGCCGACCGTTCCGCCGAGGCGCTCCTCGACCATGCCGAGGCGCAGGGCATCGCGTTCATCCCGTGGTTCCCGCTCGCCACGGGCGGCCTGGTCAAGGACGGCGGCCCGCTGGCCGAGATCGCTCGCGAGCAGGGTGCGACGCCGTCACAGCTCGCGCTGGCCTGGCTGCTGAAGCGTTCACCGGTCGTGCTGCCGATCCCCGGCACGTCGACCGTCTCGCACCTCGAGGACAACATCGGCGCTGCCGGCATCGAGCTGACCGACGAGCAGTTCCGGGCGTTGTCCGACGCCGTCTGATCCCGCCGGGCCTGGGGCGAGACCGGTCAGTCGTACGTCGTGGTGCTCAGGACCGAGTTGGGCCTGAACTGCACGATCCCGCCGCGGCGACCCGGTCGGACCAGGTCGAACCCGCCTGTCGTGACGAGCGACCAGCGGAGCGGCACCTCGGCCTGACCGAGGTGCCGGCCGCCGATCGGCACGAACAAGGCGAGGGCGTCCTCGGCGCAGGCGAGGTGGGTCGGCGGGAAGGTGAACGACCCTCCGGCCGCCTCGGCCTCCGGCCCCAGGAACGCGATCGGACGGGACAGGGTCTCCCCGCAGATCCCGCAGATGCGGCTGAGGGCGCACCGGATGGCGCGGCGCTTGACCACCCGAGCGTGGTCGAGCGTCCCGTCGTCGTCCTCGCAGGCGAACGGCACGGGCAGGCCGCCGGCCTCCGGTCGACCGTCGAGCACCGTGCTCATGCCGAGGCCGCGCCCGACCACTTGCCGAGCTCGGAGCGCCGGACCGGACGCTCGGCGTCGTCGAGACGACGGCGCTTGCGCGGCGACAGGGGGGCCGGGTTGTCGGTCGTACGGCGGTTCGGCAGCGACAGCTTCATGATGGTCCGCAACGTCTGGCCGTACTGCTTGTGGAGCGGCCCGGTCGTGTACGGGATGTCGTAGCGCTTGCAGATGTCCTTGACCTTGACCGAGATCTCCGCGTAGCGGTTGCTGGGCAGGTCCGGGAACAGGTGGTGCTCGATCTGGAAGCCGAGCTGCCCGCTCATGACGTGCAGGAGCTTGCCGCCCTCGAAGTTGGCCGAGCCGAGCATCTGCCGCAGGTACCACTCGGCACGGGTCTCGTCCTCGAGCTCCTCCTCGGTGAAGTGCACCGCACCGTCGGGGAAGTGCCCGCAGAAGATGATCATGTACGACCAGAAGTTGCGCATGAGGTTCGCCGTGAAGTTGGCGCTCAGCGTGTGGAAGAACGACGGACCCGACAGCAGCGGGTACATCAGGTAGTCCTTGAACGTCTGCTTGCCGACCTTGTTGCCGATCTGCTTGAGCTGCTTCTTGAGCAGCTTGGGGTCCTTCTTGCCCTTGCGGATCGCCTCGATGTCGAGGTCGTGCAGGGCGACGCCCCACTCGAAGAACGCGGCGAGCAGGAAGTTGTAGACCGGCTGGCCCAGGTTGTACGGGGTCCACTTCTGGTCGCGCGACATCCGCAGGATGCCGTAGCCGATGTCGTTGTCGTGGCCGAGCACGTTGGTGAACTGGTGGTGGATGTAGTTGTGCGAGTGCTTCCACTGCTCCGCCGGCTGCGTCGTGTCCCACTCCCAGTTGCTGGAGTGGATCTCGGGATCGTTCATCCAGTCCCACTGGCCGTGCATCGTGTTGTGGCCGATCTCCATGTTCTCGAGGATCTTGGCCGAGCCCAGCATCGCGGTGCCGAGCAGCCACGCGGGAGGGAAGAAGCTGGCGAACAGGGTGATGCGCCCCGCCGCGGCCAGCCGCCGCTGGAGCGTGATGATGCGGGTCACGTAGTCGCGGTCGGCCTGGCCGCGGTCGGCCTCGACCTCGGCGCGGATCTCGTCGAGCTCGCGGCCGATGGCCTCGACCTCTTCGTCGGTCAGGTGGGTGTACTCACGTACGTCGGCGAACGCCATGTGTCGCTCCTTCTGGGTGAGGTGGTCTAGAGGGTCAGGGTGCAGTCGCCGGCGGCGACCGAGATGCAGGTCTGGATGTACTCGTTGGGGTTGTCGTGCTCCTCGCCGCTGCGCAGGTCGCGGATGCGCCCTGACGCCAGCGGGACGTCGCAGGTGTGGCAGATGCCCATGCGGCAACCGAACAGCATGTTGACGCCGGCCTGCTCGCCCGCCTCGAGCAGCGTCGTCGCTCCGTCGACCTCGATCGACGGGCCGCCGACGCCGAACGTCACGGTGCCTCCTGAGGCCTCCCCACCGGCGGTGTTGAGCGTGAAGCGCTCGACGTGGATGTTCTCCTCACGGCCGAGGCGCTTGTAGTGGTCGGTGAACGCGTCGAGCATCGGTCCCGGACCGCACGCCCAGGTCTCCCGCTCCATCCAGTCCTGGCACACGTCGTCGAGCTGGTCCGGGGTCAGGATGCCGTCGGTGTCGGTGAACCGCTCGTACAGCGCGAAGTTGTCGTGGGTCTCGGCGAGCTCCCTGAGCTCGTCGCGGAACATCATGTCCTCGGGGTGCACGGCCGAGTACGCCAGCACGACGTCGGGCATCGAGCCGCGACGATCGAGCGTGCGGATGATCGACATGACCGGCGTGATTCCACTGCCGCCGACGAGGAACAGCGCCTTCTCCGGCGGCGGGTCCGGCAGCACGAAGTCGCCCTGGGGCGACGCGAGCCGCACGATGGTCCCCGGTGCGAGTCCGTTGACCAAGTGCTCGGAGAGGAATCCCTCGGGCATCGCCTTGACGGTGATGCTGACCGTGCCGTTCTCCTTGAGCGGGACCGACGACAGCGAGTACGAGCGCCAGTGGAACCGGCCGTCGAGCTCGACGCCGATGCCGATGTACTGGCCGGGCTGGTGGTCCCACGACCAGCCCCAGCCGGGCTTGATCACCAGGGTCGCGGCGCGCTCGGTCTCCGGGACGACCTTCTCCACGCGCCCGCGCAGCTCACGCTGGGACCACAGGGGGTTGATCAGCTTGAGGTAGTCGTCGGGCGCCAGCGGCGTCGTGAGGGCGTGGGCGGCTCGGCGCAGTCCCCGCAGGGCGGGGATTCGTTCGATGAGCGGTTCGGTCATGTGACGCTCCCGGATCGAGGATGTAACTCATGGTTACAGTTTCAGGCTACACGTGTTCACTGAACTCGCAAGACCTGCCGACGTGATGCGCATTGCGTGACGCCGATCATGATGGGAGTCATGCATCCCCTGCGTGAGCTGACCCTCGACGACCTCCGGCGGCGCACGAGCGTCAAGTGGCGCGAGCACGGGCCGGACGTGCTGCCCCTGTGGGTGGCGGAGATGGACGTGCTCCTCGCCGAGCCGATCACCCGGGCGGTGACGCGAGCCGTGGCCGACGGCGACACGGGTTATCCGCACGGCACGGCGTACGCCGAGGCGGTCTCCGCCTTCGCGCTCGAGCGGTGGTCGTGGACCGTCGACCCCGGCCGGATGGCGTGGGTCGCCGACGTCATGACCGGCATCGTCGAGGCGATCGGCTTGGTGAGCTCCCCGGGCGACCCGGTCGTGGTCAGCCCGCCGGTCTATCCGCCGTTCTACGGCTACGTCGAGCACGCCGGACGGGCGATCGTCGAGGCCCCGTTGAACGAGGTCGGCCGGCTCGACCTGGACTCCCTCGAGGCGGCGTTCATCCGCGCCGGCTCCACTGGCCGGCCGGTGACCTACCTGCTCTGCAACCCGCAGAACCCGACGGCGGTCGCGCACACCGCCGAGGAGCTGACCGCCGTCGCCGGCCTCGCTCAGACGTACGGAGTGCGGGTCGTGGTCGACGAGATCCATGCGCCGCTGGCGGCCGACGGCTTCGTGCCCTACCTGAGCCTGCCCGGCACGGCGAACGCCTTCAGCCTCGTGTCGGCGACCAAGGCGTGGAACCTCGCCGGCATGAAGGCCGCGCTGCTCGTCGCGGGAGAGGAGGGCGCTGCCGACCTCGCTCGCCTGCCCGAGGTGGTGTCCCACGGACCCAGCCACCTCGGCGACATCGCGCACGCGACGGCGTTTCGCGAGGGCGGCGCTTGGCTCGACGCCTTGCACGCCGACCTCGCCGCCAACCGGGTCCTGCTGGCCGAGCTGCTGGACCGGCACCTGCCGGGTGCCCGCTGGGGCCAGGGGGCCGGGACCTACCTCGCATGGATCGACTGCCGCGGGCTCGGGCTGGGCGACGACCCTGCCGAAGCCTTCCTCGATCGCGGCCGGGTCGCGGTCAGCTCCGGTCTCCCGTTCGGCAACGGGGACGGGTACGTGCGGCTCAACTTCGCGACCACGCCCGAGATCCTCACCGAGGCGCTCGAACGGATGGGCAGCGTGGTCTGACCGCCGTACGCCTCGACGTGCCGACGGCGCGACGTCGATCTAGCGTGGCCACATGGGTGAAGAACCGAAGCAGCAGCACACACGACCCGAGGGCGTTGACGACGTCACCGTCGAGGCCCTGGGCAAGCTCAGCGAGGCGCTGGAGACCGTCGAGGAGGCACGAGGCCTGCTCTACTCCTTCCACCGCCGCACCGGCGAGGCCGACCTGGCGCTTGACGAGGCGGTCGACCTGTTCCGGAAGGCCGGACAGGACGCGATAGCCGACCGGCTCGTCGAGGACCTCGTGGGCCGGAACGTCATCGAGGGCCGATGGACGTTCCAGATCGTCGAGGACTACGATGCCGGCTACTACGACGCGTTCAAGGACCACGAGCGCTCGGCGCGCGAGGCGCTGGCCGGAGGGCGTACGCACCTGTTCGAGGCCGAGATGAAGGAGCAGCGGCGCACGCATGGCCGACGTCACCATGAGGCGACCCCCCACTGAGGGTTAGCTCCCGCGGATTGCGGGTACCCGTGGTGTTGAACTCAACGAAAGGAATCCGTCATGGGACTGGATGACAAGCTGAGCAACGCTGCTGAGGACGCCAAGGGCAAGGCCAAGGAGGCCGTCGGCGGAGCCACGGGCGACGACGAGCTCGAGCGTCAGGGCAAGGGCGACCAGGCCAAGTCCGATCTCAAGGACGCCGCCGAGAACGTCAAGGACGCCTTCAAGCACTGAGCGCCTTTCATGGAGCGCCCCGACCCATCGGTCGGGGCGCTTCCGTGTGTCGAGCGCGCCACATCGGGCCGTTCTTGCTGATCGCCGCACGTGACCTGCACCTGACGCAGGTCGACCTGCTCCACTGGAGTGAGGGAGGCCGGACGTCTGTGCGGTCAGCCGGTGGGTCCTGTGGGTCCTTCGGGTCCTTCGATTCCGCAGCCTTGGACCGTCAAGAGCATCGCCTTGATGAGGTCATCCCCTGCCTCGTCGACGGCCTCCGCCCCCACGACAAGATCACTGCACGGGAGGTTGCGAACCACTGCAGTCCCATCAGCTGCGAGAGTCGGGAAATCGATGGTGGATCGAACGCTGGTCTCCAAGTTCCTGAGCAACGTGACCTTCTGGTTGGCAAGTCCGGTGCTCGAGATGTGAGCATCAAAGGTGCCGTTCATGTTGTAGGTGCCCGTGATGGAAAGAGTTTGTCCGGGAGGCTCTTCCGTCCCATTCTGCAGATCTTCGACAGCGGCCTCCAGGTCAGCGATCCTGTCGGCCTGATCAGCGTTCGCAGTCTCGGCAGCGTCAAGTCGAGCAGCCAACGCCTGGACATCGGCAGATGATGCGACGTAGAACGCGGTCGTCTTCTTCGGGCATGCGCCAGACGAGCCGGGGGCACTCACCGTCCCGCCCTTGCTTGCCTTGCAGAGCTTGATCGGTGGGGTGGTGGTGGCGGCGTCGACGGCAACGGCTGATCCAGCACCCACGAGGATGAAGGCTGCAATGACGGCGACGGCGTGAGACTTCTTCATGCTCGGGCTCGACTCTCGTTCAGGCTCCCCGCCCACGCCAAGGGTATGTGTGAGAGCAGCAAAGCGTTGGAGAACGGCAGAAGACAGTCGGCCGGCGGGATGACCTCGATGATGCCGTCGGATGCCATGTGCGCGTGCCGGCCGGCGTCGTGCAGTGGTGGTGGTGGAGGAGGCAGAACAGGGCGCCGTTGTCGACGGCGGTCAGGCAGACCGGAGATCGTCGAGGGCCTGCAGGGTCCGCTCCCACGCCCGCGAGGACGGGTCGATGACGGTGAAGTGATCTCCCTGGACCTCGATGAGCTCGGCGTCCCCGCCGAGCGACCGAGTGCGGTCGACGTAGGTCCTCGACTGGCTGATGGGGACGATGTCGTCGTCCGTGCCGTGGACGCAGCGCACCGGCACGTCCAGCGGGACCTGGGCGTAGGGGTCGGCGTCGGTGAGGTCGGTCTGCCCGCCCATGAACTGCTTGGCGGCACCGCTGCCGAGGTTGACGGCGGCGTGCAGGTCGAGCACGCCGGCCTGGGCGACTGCGGCCGTGACGGGGACGACCGGGTCGGCCCACGGAGTCCCCACGAGCTTGGCCCGGCCAGCCGCCCACACCGCGAGGTGACCGCCGGCGGAGTGCCCCAGCGTGACGACGGTCGACGTGTCCAGGTCGTCGATCGCGGCCAGGGCGTCGATCCCGGCGGCCACGTCGTCGAAGGTCTGCGGGTAGCCGCCGCCGTTGCCGACCCTGCGGTACTCGAGGTTGTAGGCCGTCCAGCCCGCCTCGGCGAGGGAGGCTGCGAGTGGGCGGCCGAGCGAGAGGTCGTACTGGGCACGCCAGAATCCGCCGTGGATCACCACGACGACGCCCTTGGACGTGCCCGATGGTCGCGTGAGCTCGGCGAGCTGCTGGGGGTCCTTGCCGTATGGAAGGGTGGTCACCGTCCTGGTGCTCCTCTCTGGAGGTCGGCCCGTGCAGGCGACGAGCGACGCCGCCATCAGGGCGAGCATGCTTCGTCGGTCCACCGTGCCACCCAACCGGACTGCGTCGGCGGGCGCCACCCGAGACGCTGAGCGGGCGGTCGGGCTCGCGGCTGCGGACCGATAGAATCAGGGCCCGTCGACACCATGAGAGGAGCCGTCTTGGACGCCGACCAGCTCGACCAGATCCTGCTGATCGGTTCCGGCGTCCTGGTGCTGGCGGTCCTCGCGGTACGCATCTCCGTCACGGCGGGACTTCCCTCACTCCTCGTCTACCTGTTCCTCGGCCTGCTGCTGGGCAGCTCCGGTCTCGGCATCCAGTTCGCCGACGCCGACCTGGCCCACGCACTGGGCTTCGGCGGGCTGGTGCTGATCCTCGCCGAGGGTGGTCTGACGACCAAGTGGGAGCACGTCAGGCCCAACCTCGGCTACGGCCTGCTGCTGGCGACGCTGGGCTCGATCATCAGCATCGCCGTCGTCGCGGCCGGCGGGCACTACCTGCTCGACCTGCACTGGGAGCTCGCGATCCTCCTGGCCGCCGTGCTGACGCCGACGGATGCCGCGGCGGTCTTCTCGGTCCTGCGCACGGTCCCGCTGCGGCACTCGGTGACGGGAACCCTCGAGGCCGAGTCCGGTCTCAACGACGCCCCCATCGTGGTGCTGGTCGTCGCGATCAGCGCCGGCGACGCGCTCGAGCACGGCTTGTGGGCGCTCGTCGGGCTCATCGTGTTCGAGCTGATCGCCGGCGGTGCCATCGGCTTCGCGATCGGCTGGGTCGGCGCCAACGGGTTGCGCCGGGTCGCCCTGCCGGCTTCGGGCCTTTACCCGCTCGTGGTCTTCGCGTTCGCGGTGCTCGCCTACGGCTCGGCGGCGTACGTCCACGCGAGTGGGTTCGCGGCGGTCTACATCGCGGCGCTGGTGCTCGGCAACACCGAGCTGCCGCACCGGGTCGCCACGCGATCGTTCGTCGAGGGCATCGGCTGGCTCGCCCAGATCGGCCTGTTCGTGATGCTCGGCCTGCTCGCCAGCCCCGACGAGCTGCGGTGGTGGCACGTCTGGCACGGGCTGGCGGCCGGAGCGATCCTCACGTTCGTCGCCCGTCCGCTGTCAGTGGTCGCCTGTGCCGTCTGGTTCAGACGCGGGATCCGCGAGCAGCTGTTCGTCGGGTGGGCCGGGCTGCGGGGTGCCGTGCCGATCGTGCTCGCGACGATCCCGCTCGCCGCCGACGTGCCCGGGTCCCGCGACCTGTTCAACGTGGTGTTCGTCGCGGTCGTCGTCTACACCCTGGTGCAGGCTGCGCCCCTGGCCCGGCTCGCCGCCTGGTGCGGCGTGCTGAGCGACGAGGCGCGTGACGTCGAGGTGGAGGCAGCGCCGCTCGAGCGGGTGTCGGCCGACCTGCTGCAGATCCACGTGCCCAAGGGCTCGCGGCTGGCCGGGGTCGAGATCGGCGAGCTGCGGCTCCCGGTGGGAGCCTCGGTCTCGATGGTCGTGCGGGACGGCGCGACGTTCGTGCCGCACCGCGCCGAGCGGATCGCGATCCACGACGACCTGCTGATCGTGGCGGGGCGCGGCGTGCGCGAGCAGGCGGAGGAGCGGCTGCGTGCCGTCGGGCGTCACGGCCGCCTGGCCGGCTGGGGCCGGGACAGCTGATCCGGTGCCGCGCCCGCCGACGGGCTAGGGCAGGACGGTCGGCACGCAGGCCGTGATCTCGCGGTCGGACGTGATCCGGGTGGGCGCCTTGGACCGCAGGCCCGAGTAGTTGTCGCCCACGATCACGATGACGCCGTCCTCGACCGTGATGTCGGGCTCGCGGTAGGTGACCTTGTCCTTGAACTGGCGCGCCACGAGGCGTACGCGGGGATCGCGGGGGTCGTTGGTCAGGATCGCGACGCGGTTGGGCTTCGTGGCGCTCTCGCTGTTGCCGATCGTGCCGCCGAGGAACCCGTCGGTCTGGAGGTTGATCGTGACCCGGTTGGCGAGTCCGGAGCGGTTGGACGCGTTGAAAACGTTGACCGTCACGAGGTTGCTGTCGAGCGGCTCGCCCTTCTTGACCGTCTTGTTGGTGCACGTGGGCGCCGGCTCGGCGGTGTCCGCGCTCGACGTGAGCAGCCGGAAGCCGGTGACCCCGCCGAAGACGAAGACCGCCGCAGCCACGGCAAGCACCACGGCCCGGAACGCGCTCGTCATGCCGACTTCTCGAACGAGTAGACGCGGGCGTGCAGCATGTTGCGCTGCTGCAGGGCGGCGCGCAGGGCACGGTGGAGCCCGTCCTCGAGGAAGAGCTCGCCGCGCCAGCTCACGACGTGGGCGAACAGGTCGCCGAAGTAGGTCGAGTCGTCGTCGAGCAGGTGCTCGAGGTCGAGCTGGGTCTTGGTGGTCGTCAGGTCGTCCAGTCGCACCTGGGACGGGGAGATCTCGGCCCACGTGCTCTGCGTCAGCCCGTGGTCCGGATAGGGGCGCCCCTCGCTCACCCTCCTGAAGATCACCCGGTCAGTGTAGACAGGGTGCCTGATGTCTGCCGGTAGCGTGTGGCCATGACGACCAGCGATGACGCACAACGAGCTGCGGAAGAGGCTGCGAAGGCGGCCGAGAAGGCCAGGGCCGACGCCGAGGAGGCGCAGAAGAAGGCCGACGAGCTCGCGGTGGCAGCGCGAGAGGCGGCGTCGAAGTCCTCGGCAGACAAGGCCGAGCCGGACCAGGCCGAGGCGGCCGGTCGCAGCGAGATCGTCGACATCGTGACGGCGGGGTATGCCTTCGAGGGCACCGCGATCGAGATGGGCGCGCTGGTCGACGGTGACGCAGTCCCCGAGGCGCAGGTCCGCATCCCGCTCGCGATGCTCAACCGGCACGGCCTGGTCGCGGGCGCGACCGGCACGGGCAAGACCAAGACGCTCCAGGTCCTGGCCGAGCAGATCGCGGCCAACGGCGTCCCCGTGTTCGCCGCCGACATCAAGGGTGACCTGTCGGGCATCGCGACGCCCGGCACGCCTGACGACAAGCTGCTGGCGCGGACCAAGAGCATCGGTCAGGACTGGCAGCCGGTCGCGACGCCGACGGAGTACTTCGCGCTGGGCGGCATCGGCATGGGGGTGCCGGTCCGCGCCACGATCGACGGGTTCGGCCCGACGCTGCTGGCCAAGGTCCTGGGCCTCAACGCGACGCAGGAGTCCTCGCTCGGCCTGGTATTCCACTACGCCCGCAACGCCTCGCTCCCGATGATCGATCTCAAGGACCTGCGCGACGTCCTGACGCACCTGACGGGCGACGAGGGCAAGGCCGAGCTCAAGGCACTGGGCGGGCTCTCCGCCGCCACCGTCGGCGTCATCTTGCGCGAGCTGATCGCGTTCGCGGACGAAGGTGCCGACCAGTTCTTCGGGCAGCCGGAGATCGTGGTCTCGGACTTCCTGCGCACGGCTCCTGACGGCCGCGGCATCGTGTCGCTCCTCGAGGTCCCCGGCGTCCAGGACAAGCCTGCGCTGTTCTCGACGTTCCTGATGTACCTGCTCAAGCAGCTGTTCACCGAGCTGCCCGAGGTCGGTGACTCCGACAAGCCCAAGCTCGTGTTCTTCTTCGACGAGGCCCACCTGCTGTTCGCCGATGCCTCGGACGACTTCCTCGAGTCGATCACCCAGACCGTCCGTCTCATCCGGTCCAAGGGCGTCGGCATCTTCTTCGTCACGCAGACGCCGAAGGACGTACCGAGTGACGTCCTGGCCCAGCTGGGATCGCGCGTGCAGCACCAGCTGCGTGCCCACACGCCGGATGCCGCCAAGGCCCTCAAGGCCACCGTGTCGACGTATCCCAACACGACGTACGACCTCGAGGAGGTGCTGACGTCGCTCGGCATCGGCGAGGCGATCGTGACGGTGATGAGCGACAAGGGCGCCCCGACGCCGGTCGCCTGGACCCGGCTGCGCGCACCTCAGGGCTCGATGGACCCGACGCCTTCCGACCAGATCCAGGCAGCCGTCGCGGCATCGCCCCTGCTGGCCACGTACGGCACGGCGGTCGACCCGCAGTCGGCCTCCGAGATCCTCGGGGCCAAGGCGGCGACGGCCGACGAGGTCGCGTCGACCGCGGAGGAGACCGGCAAGCAGTGGGAGCAGAAGGAGGCCGAACGCCTGCAACGGGAGGCCGACACGCTCGCGAAGCAGCGGGCCCCGAAGCGGTCCCGATCGCGCCGGATGTCGCCGGTGGACCGCGCAGTCGGTGAAGCGAGCCGCACGATTGCGCGAGAACTGATCAAGAACTTGTTCCGAAAGCGTCGGTGAGAACCGGTACTCTCAGGGAACAAATCAGGGTTTCCTCTGGTTGCCGCAAGGCACAGCCGGCAGACAGAGTGACAACACGAAGGCGCACCTGGGTGCCTTCAACCGGGTCTGGATCCCGGCACACAGGCACAGGAGGCGGCATGCCGCAGTCGGCACAGCAGACCGAGCGCACCGAGGCCGTGCGCCGTTCTGGGGTGCCCCAGGGGCTCAAGCGTGGCGCGATCGAGCTGACCTTCCTCGGCGTCCTCTACGTCGCCTACAGTGCCTCGCGGCTGCTGGCCTCCAACGACTTCGCCCCGGCCCGCGGCCGCGCCCTCGACATCTTGGCGTTCGAGAAGACCTGGCGCTTCGACATCGAGTCGTGGCTCAACGACAAGTTCGTCCAGCACGACTGGCTCGGGCTGTTCGGCAGCTACTGGTACGCCACGACGCACTACATCGCCACGGCGGTCGTCCTGGTCTGGATCTACCGTCGCAGTGCGTCCGAGTACGTCACAGCTCGTCGGGCCCTCGTGTTCGCGACCATCATGGGGCTGTCGTTCTACCTCGTGATGCCGACCGCGCCGCCCCGCCTCATCAGTGGCATGTACGTCGACGTGCTCAACCTGCACTCCGCCGCGGGTTGGTGGGGAGCCGACGCGTCGGCACCCAAGGGCCTGGGCGGCATGACCAACGAGCTCGCCGCGTTCCCCTCGCTCCACGCCGGCTGGGCCCTGTGGGTCGCGATCGTGCTGATCCGCGCCAACGTTCACCGGATCGTCCAGGCGATCGGTGTCGCCTACGCGGCCATCATGACGGTCGTGATCATCGGCACCGGCAACCACTGGGTCCTCGACGCGGTGGTCGGCTGGCTCGTCGTCCTCGCCGCCTTCGGCGCCGTCATCGCCTGGGAGAAACGCAGTCCGGTGGTGGCCCACGAGGACGCCCCGGTCCCGATCTGACACAGTCGGCTCGTGAACCCTGTCCTGCACCAGTCCCCGTACGGCGTCAGGTTCGACTGGGGTCCTGCGGGCGCGCGGGCGATCGCCGCCGGCGCCGACGTCGCGGTGGTGGTCGACGTCCTGTCGTTCTCGACCTCCTTGAGCATGGCGGCCGACCTCGGAATCGTGGTGCTGCCCTACCCGTGGGAGGCCGAGGACGCCCCGACGTACGCGGCCCAGAACCGTGCGGTGCTGGCCGTGGGTCGCAGCGCCGCGGCGGCGGGCGAGGTGAGCGTGTCGCCCGCGAGCATCCGGGCCGCAGGGTCCGTCGAGAGGCTCGTCCTGCCGTCGCCCAACGGCTCGGCCATCTCGGTCGACCTCGCGTCGATCGCGACGACGGTCGTCGGTGCCTCGTTGCGCAACGCACCGGCGGTCGCGGACTGGATCGCCCGCGAGCACGACGCCGAGACCGCCTCCATCGCCGTCGTGGCGGCGGGCGAGCGATGGGCCGACGGATCACTGCGCCCGGCGATCGAGGACCTGTGGGGTGCGGGAGCCGTCCTGGCCGCGCTGGAGGACCATGACTGGCCCGGGCTGTCTCCCGAGGCCGCGATGGCCGCCGATGCCTACCGCCTGATCGAGGGGCGTGAGGAGTCCCACCTCAAGGCGTGCGCCGGCGGGAGCGAGCTGGTCGGTGCCGGCCATGCCGAGGACGTCGTCCTCGCCGCCGAGATCGGGGCAGGTCGCACGGTGCCGCTGCTGAGCGACCGCGGGTTCATCCCAGCGCCCTGACGCTCCGCTCTGGGCTGATCTGCCTCCAGCAGCAAGACCTGTCGTGCAGCCACCGGAGTCCGCACGATGGTCGTATGGCTGACAACGACAGGACCACCCTCTTCACCGGACAGATGCGCCAGCAGCTCCTCCACCGCCGCGTCCTGGTGCTGGACGGCGCGCTGGACGACGACAACGGCACGCTCCTCGCGACCCAGCTCCTCACGCTGGCCGCTGAGGACCCGGTGTCCGACGCCGTCCTCTGGATCCACTCGCCCGGGGGGTCGGTGCCCTCCATGCTGGCGATCCGCGACGTCATGCGGCTCGTCCCGTGCGACGTGGCGACGCTCGCCCTCGGGCTGGCGTGCAGCGCGGGGCAGTTCCTGCTCTCGTCGGGGACCAAGGGCAAGCGGTACGCCCTGCCGCACTCGCGGATCCTCATGCACCAGGGGTCGGCCGGCATCGGCGGTTCGGCCGTCGACGTCGAGCTCCAGGCCGAAGACCTGCGCCACACCCGGGACACCGTGCTCGGGATCATCGCCGACGACACCGGCCAGCCCGTGGAACGGATCTTCGAGGACTCCCTGCGCGACCGCTGGTACACCGCGCAGGAGGCGGTCGACTACGGCTTCGTCGACGCGATCGTCGACGACTTCGCGCAGGTCATGCCGACCACGCGCCCGGCGATGGCGATGGGGGTGCGGTCATGACTTCGTACACGATCCCGAACGTCATCGCGCAGCATCCGCGGGGCGAGCGGGTCATGGACGTCTACTCGCACCTGCTGGCCGAGCGCATCATCTACCTCGGCACCGGCATCGACCCCGGCGTCGCCAATGCGCTGATCGCGCAGCTGCTGCACCTCGAGGCCGAAGGCCCGGGTCAGGAGATCAACCTCTACATCAACTGCGAGGGTGGCGACGAGACCGCCATGCTGGCGATCTACGACACGATGCAGTTCATCCAGGCGCCCGTCGCCACGACCTGCGTGGGCCAGGCCATCGCCGCCGGGGCCGTGCTGCTGGCGGCGGGGGAGCCCGGCCGTCGGTCGGTCCTGCCGCACAGCCGGGTCGTGCTGCACCAGCCGGCCGTCCAGGGTCGCGGTGCGATCCCCGACCTGATCCTCCAGGCCGACGAGGTGGTCCGCATCCGCGCCGCGATCGAGTCGATCCTGTCGACGCACACGGGACAGACCGTGGAGGCGCTGCGCGCGGACACCGACCGGGACCGGGTTTTCGCGGCCGAGGCCGCCATCACCTACGGGCTCGCCGACGAGGTGCTGCAGCGCCGGTCGGCGACCGTGGCGGCCTAGGCAGCCAGCAGCAGGGCCTGGCCGGACGCGCGAGGAGCTCCGGCGGCGTACGAGCCGCGCAGGTCGCTGGTGACCTGCGAGGTCAGGTCGATCAGCGTCGCGCCGAGGGCGCCGGTGACCGCGGCGAGCACCTCGCTCGAGGGGTCCTTGAGACCGCGCTCGATCTCGGAGAGGTACTGCGGTGAGATGCCGGCCCGCTCGGCGGTCTCGGTCAACGTCTCACGGCGGTGTCGCCGAAGGGCACGAAGCCTCTGGCCCAGGACCTCGCGCCAGAGCGGCTCGGGGCCGGCGGAGCGGAGTGGGACGGCGTGCAGGCGGACGATCTCGGTCATGCTCCAGCGTAGGCACATCCCTCGACGGGCTGCCGAGATTCTGCTGTGAGCGGATTCAGCCCTCGGACGGCACGAGGTGGGCCCGGCGACGCGACAGGTAGGCCGTCTCGGCGCGGTTCTGCGTCGCGGCGATCGCCGCGTCGTACTCGGTGCGCGCCTCGCTGCTGCGGCCGAGCCGCCGCAACAGGTCGGCCCTCGTGGCGTGCCACGCGTGGTAGCCGTCGAGGTCGAGCGAGTCGACAATCGCGAGGGCGACGTCGGGCCCGTCGAGCTCGGCGACGGCGACGGCACGGTTGAGCGCGACGACGGGGCTCGGCGAGAGGGCGTACAGCTGGTCGTACAGTGCGACGATCTGCGTCCAGTCGGTGTCGCGGGCGTCCTTGGCGGCGGTGTGCACGGCATTGATCGCAGCCATGAGCTGGTACGGCCCGGGGTGCGTCGACGTCGCCGCGACGCGGGCGAGGCACTCGCGGACGAGGGTGTGCCCCTCGGCGATCAGCTCACGGTCCCACCCACTGCGATCCTGCTCGTCGAGCGTCACGAGCTCGCCTCCGGCGAACCGGGCGTGGCGGCGCGCATCGCTCAGCAGCATCAGCGCCAGCAGGCCGGCGACCTCGCCGTCGTCGGGGACGAGCTGTCGCACGATGCGGCCCAGCCGGATGGCCTCGTCCGTCAGCTCGACCCGGACGGGATCGTCGCCGGCACCGGCGAGGTATCCCTCGTTGAACACCAGGTAGATCACCGCGAGCACGCCGCCGAGCCGGTCGGTCACGTCGTCGTGGTCCGGGACGCGGAACGGGATGTGCGCGGACTTGATCTTGGCCTTCGCCCGGGTGATGCGCTGGGCCATGGTCGTCTCGGGGACGAGGAACGCGCGAGCGATCTCCCCGACCGTCAGCCCTCCGAGGAGTCGCAGGGTCAGTGCGACTCGAGCCTCGGGAGCGAGCGCAGGGTGACAGCACGTGAAGACCAGCCGCAGCCGGTCGTCCTCGACCGGCCCGGTCGCCTCGTGCGGGGTGTCGTCGCTGATCATCATGGCCGCCTGGTGCTTGGTGTCACGCAGGGACTCGCGGCGGAGGCGGTCGATCGCCCGGTTGCCGGCCGTGGTCGTCAGCCAACCGCCCGGGTTGGGCGGGACGCCGTCGACCGGCCAGCGCTCGATCGCGGTGAGGAGGGCCTCTCCGGCCGCGTCCTCGGCGATGTCGAGATCGCCGAATCGGCGGGCGAGCGACGCGATCACCCGGCCGTACTCCTCGCGGTAGATCCGATCGATCTCCGCGCGCAGGTCCGCGGGTGGGGTCACTCGGGCTCGACCTGGAAGGGTCGGACCTCCACGGAGTGGCCGCAGGCCTTGGAGCCCTCGGCCGCGATCTTCAGCGCGGCGTCGAGGTCGGGAGCCTCGATGACCCAGAACCCACCCAGGAACTCCTTGGTCTCGAGGTAGGGGCCGTCGGTGACGATGACGTCGCTGCCCCTTCCGTCGACGGTCGTCGCCGACTCGATGCGCTCGAGCCCTCCGCCGAAGACCCAGGACCCCTCGGCCATGAGCTTCTGGTTGAACTCCTCGGTGGCGTCGTACATCGGCTGCGCCTCTTCGAGCGGCATGTCGTACGTCTCGGGGGTCGCGTGCACGGAGAGCATGTACTGCGTCATGTCAGGGTCCCTTCGTCGGTGGCCGCCGTCCGGCTGCCTCTACCTTCACCACGAACAGACCGGGGCCGATACGACACCTTGGCGCACCTTGCCTGAACATTCCATGCCCGGTCGACGTCCGGCCTGGCCGTGGCTGGGGTGTCCGGGTACGGTCGGTGGCATGTCTGACGGGGGAAGAGACGTTGTCGCGAACGACCCGTTCTGGGACGTGGTGCGCCGGCGTCACCCGGACATCGACCTGATCGTCCTCGACGGGCCATCGCCGCTCGACCGGCCTGAGCCGGGCGTCGAGCCCACGATCGCGCTCGAGCAGGCACGTCTGATCGAGCGGGGTGTGGACGATGCGTACGACTCGATCCGTCATGTGCTCCCGGCGAACCTGCCGGAGCCGACCAAGACCTGGCGCGGGACCGCGGGCGGTCACGCGTACGTGGTCGAGAAGGCACTTCGCGAGGCCGGCGGCGAGGCGGGTCTCGAGCTGCTTCGCCGCCTGGCCCGCGAGCTGCACGATCGTGGGTGGGCCGTCGAGGCGGCCGGCGACGAGCAGCGCCCGCACCTGATGGCCACCAACGGGTGGATCGACCTCGACGCACGCAGCGGACGGGCGGCCACCCAGCTCACCCTCGCAGGCCCCGTCGTCCCGGTCGCACCGCACGACCTGGTGTCCCTCGACAAGGAGGCACGTCGATGACCGGCGGCACGGAGGTCGACTACACGATCCTTTCCGCTGCGTCCTCGGTGTGGGACGGTGCGGCGGACGGGCTCGACGGCGCTTGGCGTCGCCTGCACGGCACCTCCGGCTCGCCCATGGACGCGGGCGTCGCGGCGGCGTTCGGGACGTTCCGGGAGCGCTGGGTCGACGAGATCAAGAGGATCGCCACCAGGTCCCAGTCCCACGCTGACAGCCTCAGCGACGCCGTGACGTCCTACACGACGATCGACGACGCCGCCTATGAGCGGATGCGGGCGCTGCTTCCCTTCGACTACCGCGACAGCACCCTGGACCCCCTCGGCTCGCCGCCTGGCCTGGTCCCGACACCCGAGCCGGGGCCGCCGCCGACACCGCCGACCGACTCGGCTCCGGAGCCACCGACCCCGTCGCCCGGTCCGTCGCCGACCCCCACACCGACGCCGTGATGTCGAGGGGGATGGCATGACGCTGACACGAGTGACGCCGCCTGATGCGCTGCGCACGATGCCCGAGAGCGCCTCGACCGTCGCCAACGGGATTCGTGCCGTCGGGGAGAGCGTGAGCGACTCCCAGGAGGCCATGGCCTCCCGCGGCGCGCCGGCAGGGTGGAAGGGGTCGGCCTCGGACGCGGCGGAGAACCAGTTCACCCAGATCTCCGGCGACCTCGACTCCGCGGTTGCGGCACTGGGCCAGGCGGCCACGGCCATGGACGCGTTCGACGACACGTTGCAGAAGCTGTTCTCCCGGCGAGAGACATTGGTCGAGGAGGTCAGCGCCTTCAACCGGAAGGTCGACGCCTACGACGCGGACGTGGCTGCCTCGGACCAGGAGGACGCCGAGGCGCAGGAAGCCCTCAAGGCGCGTTACGCCGAGCTGGAGTCCCAGGTCGCGGCGCTCCAGGGCAGGGTCGACAGCTGGAACGCCGACCAGGACGCCGCCGACGCTGCCGTCATCCGCGCCCTGCAGGCCGTCGACACGGTGGCCGAGGGTGACAAGGCCGCGGCCGACCCCGATCGACCGGATGCCGCTGCGCTGGCCGACCGGCTCCAGGACAAGGTCGACGCAGGCGACCCCGAGGCCGTGGCGGCGTGGTGGGCGACCTTGAGCGAGGCCCAGAAGCAGGCGCTCATGATCCACTCCCCGGAGCTCGTCGGCAACGCCGGCGGCATACCGTCGGCCGACCGGGACGAGGCCAACCGCACGTCGATGCTCAGCGACATCGACAACCTGACCGAACGGGAGAAGGACGGCCAGCTGACGGACCGCGAGGAGGACCGGCTGGAGAACGCCAGGGACGCCCAGAAGACCCTCGACGGCTATAAGGACCGGATCAACCCCGACACCGGTGAGAACGACGCCTTCCTGCTGATCTTCCGGCCGGATGCGTTCGAGGGCGACGGAGGCGTCGCGATGAGCCTGGGCAACCCGGACACGGCTGACGACGTGACGTCGTTCGTGCCGGGCCTGACCTCCGAGGCCACGTCGCTCGGCGGCAACATGGACAGCATGGAGCGGCTGATGCAGCTGGCCGACGAGAAGAACGGTGACCGCAGCGTCGCCGCCATCACCTGGATCGACTACGACGCTCCCAGCAGTGCCGACGGCATGACCGACAACCCGCTGGACTTCCTGCAGGTGGCCACGCAGGACAAGGCGACGGACGGCGGGGAACGGTTCGCCGACTTCGTGACCGGCCTGCGCGCCAGCGACCAGGGATCGCAGGCACATTTCACGGCGATCGGGCACAGCTACGGCTCGACGACGGTCTCCCACGCGGCGACCGACCAGGTCCTTCCGGTGGACGACATGGTGCTCATCGGCAGTCCCGGCACCGGCTCGGCGGACCACGCCACCGATCTCATGGCAGACGGCAACGTCTACGTCGGATCGGCCGACTACGACCCCGTCACGCTGCTCGGCGGCCCCGGCCTTGGCGCGCTCGGCCACGATCCGTCACAGGCCGACTTCGGTGCGCATCGGTTCGAGGTCGATCCCGGCTCCTACCGAGTGCAGGACCTGCTCGACAACCACTCGTCGTACTTCAACCAGGACTCGACGTCGCTCGACGCCATGGCCGACGTCGTCGCCGGCGCGCGACCGGACGAGGTCGACGGGCGCACCTTGGGCAGCTATCAGACCCTGGACACCTTGGCCACGGGCTCGTCGCTGGTCTCCGGCGGGGAGAAGGTCTGGGAGGGTGCTGAGTGGACCGGTGACAAGATCAGTGACGGTGCAGGCTGGGCCTGGGACCGTGCCGAGGATGCCGGCAGCTGGCTCAACCCGCTCGACTGAAGGAAAGACATGGGACGAATGAAGGTCGTGGTGGTCGTGATGATGATCCTGAGCCTGTCGGGGTGTGGTGGGTCGGACGAGCCCGATGCGCGCCCGGACGAGCGGGCCGAGGTCACGCGCGCGGCCGCGGCCGAGGTGTTCCCCCTGATCGGCAAGGCCGTCGAGGCGCTGAGCTACTCCAGCACCGGTGGCGGTGCATGGTCCATCTGCGGGATGGAACCGAGCCCTTCCGGTGCCGAGTACGTCGCTGAGGTGGCGGTGACCCAGACCAATGTCGGTTCGTCGCAGTATCCCCAGCTCATCGAGTCAGCTCTCACGTCAGCCGGCTGGAAGGTGGGCACGTCGTCCAGCGAGCTGGTCAAGGCTGCCAAGGACGGGCTGGACCTGCGCGCTCGCTTCGGGGCTGGCGGCATCAACCTGTCGGTCACGAGTGGCTGCCTCGACCTGTCGAAGGACACGATCCGGGAGCTCACCGACAAGCCGCGCGACGATCTCGGCCTGTCGCTGCCTTGACGCGTGTGCGCTTGCGGGTGTGTGGTCGAGCGAGCCTGCATCTCACGAGGAGGCAAGCCTCCGCCGGGTCAGGATGGTCGGGGCTGTGGTCTAACGAGCCTTGATCTCGCGGGCGGCGGCAAGCCTCCGCCGGGTCGATACGCAGAAGAACCAGCCCAGTCTGACCTTCCAGACTGAAACTGGCTCCTCGCGTTTCGGCGGAGGATAGGGGATTCGAACCCCTGAGAGCTTTCACTCAACCCGCTTTCCAAGCGAGCGCACTAGGCCACTATGCGAATCCTCCGCGGACGAGGTTACCGGTCCGGCCCGACTGCCGACGAATCGGTACGCCTGCGCCCGCCTTGAGGGCGTACGAAGACGCTCCGTATGATGGACGTCAGCCCCTCGCGCGGCGACACATCACCCAACTCCCCCAGGGCCGGAAGGCAGCAAGGGTCAGTGACCTCTGTCGGGTGCGCGAGGGGTCCTTTCATGCCCGGGACGCCGACGGGCGCGCCGACCCGCAGGTCGACGCACCCGTCCCGGTACTGGGCGATCAGCCGATGTGCACCGGCACGCCGTCCGGCCCATCGGTGGCCAGCTCGTCGTGCTTGACGTCGATGAACATGAACGCCACGATCGCGCCGATGAGCATCAGGATCGCGCCGACGAGGATCGCCGCCGTGGCTCCGTCGGTGAACGAGCCGAGGTAGCTGGCGTAGCCCAGCTGCTCCGGAGTCAACCGGTCGCCGGCCTGCTGGGCCAGCTGCGGTCCCAGCTCGTCCGCCCGGCTGCTGGTGAACTGCAGGGACACCGTGCTCAGGATCGCGAGTCCGAGGGCACCGCCGACCTGCTGCATCGTGTTGAGGACGCCCGAGCCGATGCCGGTGTCCTCGTCACGCACGTGATGGACGGCGGTCAGCGTCATCGGGACGAACACGAGGCCCATCCCGAACGAGAGCAGCAGGACGAACGGGAAGATCGATGCCCAGTAGCTCACGTCGGCACCGAGGTGGCCGCCGGCCGCGAGGGTCGACACGATGGTGCTCGCCGAGTCGGGGACATCGAGCCGGGAGAGCCCGAAGAGCGCGATCGAGCCGAGGAGCGCGCCGGTGCCGGCGATGAACCGCGCGTCGTACCGGTTGACGAGGTTCGAGGACAGCACCGAGCCCGCGATGATGCCGACCGAGAACGGCAGGAACGCGAACCCGGTACGCAGCGAGCTGTAGCCGACGACCTGCTGGATGAACAGGCTCAGGAAGAAGAACATCGAGAACATCGCCGCCGGGATGATCATCATCACGAGGAAGCTGGCGGCGCGGGTGCGGTTCTGCAGGATGCGGATCGGCAGGAGGGGGTGCTCGACGCGGCTCTCGATCACGGCGAAGGCAGCCAGGAGGGCGACGCCGCTGACGAGCGAGGCGATCGTCCACTGGTCGCCCCAGCCGTGCGCCTCCTCGCCGGCGCGGGTCAGGCCGAAGACGAGCCCGAGCAGACCCAGGGTGCCGGTGAGGGCGCCCGGGATGTCGAGTCGCCCGAGCTGTGTGTCGGACTCCTTGAGGAACCGCGGGGCGAGAGCGGCGGCGACCAGGCCGATCGGCACGTTGATGAGGAACGTGAGGCGCCAGCCGCTCATCTCGACACCGAACGCGCTGTCGAGGCCGGTCAGCCAGCCACCGAGAATCAGGCCGACGGCGGCACCGACACCCGACATCGCGGCATACACGGCGAAGGCGCGGTTGCGCGCGGGTCCGGCCGGGAACGTCGTCGCGATCAAGGCCAGGGCGGCAGGGGAGGCGAGTGCGGCACCGAAGCCCTGCAGCCCGCGGGCGCCGAGCAGGAGGCCCTCGTTCGTCGCCAGACCGCCCAACAGGGACGCCACGGCGAACACCGTGAGGCCGATCACGAAGATGCGACGGCGGCCGAAGATGTCGCCGAGACGACCGCCGAGAAGCAGCAGCCCGCCGAAGGCGAGCGAGTAGCCGGTGACGACCCAGGCGAGGCTGGCTGAGCCGATGTCGAGGTCGGAACCGATGAACGGCAGGGCGATCGTGGCGATCGTGGCGTCGAGCACGACGACGAGCTGAGCGATCGAGATGAGCACCAGGGCCCATCCCAGACGTGCTGGGCTCTCGGTCGCGACGACATCGGGCGCCGGGGAGGCCGGGGAGGCGGGAGGCGGAGCGGTGGTGGTCATGGGCATTCCTCGGGAATCGGTGCGCCAACTATACGGCGTACATGTACTAGATATAGGACACTATATGACGTACAGTTGTCAACATGACGTCGAAGAAGGCCGCTAAGAGCTCACTCAGTCGTGAGGCGTTGGTCGATCGGGCGCTCGCGATCGTCGACGCCGAGGGTTTCGAGGCGCTGACGGTCCGCAAGGTCGCCGATGCGTTCGGTGTCACGCCGATGGCGCTCTACTGGCACTTCGCCAACAAGGAGGCGCTGCTGGCGGCCGTCGGCGATGCCGTCGTCTCCCAGGTCACGCTGCCGGCCGCCGACCTGCCGCTGGAGGTCTACCTCCGCGAGGCGATGACGTCGCTGATCGACGCCATGCGAGCGCACCCCAGCGCTTCGTCTCTCATGGCCCAGCGGCTCATGTACGGAGAGAACGGCTTGGACCTCACCGAGCGCTTCCTCGACAAGCTCGCCCTCGCGGGGTTCGACATCGAGAGGTCGGCGGCCATCGCGCACTACGCGATGCAGATCTCGCTGACGCTCGTGAGCCGTGAGCCCGGCGCCGAGGTGGGGGTCAAGCCCGAGGATCGCGTCGCCGTCCTCGAGGCCAAGCGGTCGTTCATCCAGGGCCTCCCCGCGGAACGCTATCCCCGGCTGCGTGCTGCCGCTGACTCGATGATCGAGTGCGGTGACTCCGACGAGTACTACGCCGACGGCATCGACATCTTCGTCGCCGGCGTCATGGCCGACGCGAAGATCCTCACCCAAGCCTGAGCGGTGACACGTCACCGCCCGGCGCGGGCGGGGTCAGGGCAGGGGATCGACGACGGTGTGGTCGCCGAGGCTCGACACGAGCTGGTTGAGGTGGTGCCGTCCGTCGCCCAGCGCGTGGTCGATCGCCGTGAGCCGGCTCGTGTAGTGGCCAACGCTGTACTCGGCCGTCATGCCGATGCCACCGTGCAGCTGGATCGCCTCCTGGCCGATGTGCCGTCCGGCCTTGCTGACCTGCAGCTTGGCGCGTGACGCGGCCTCGGTCGCGTCGCCGCCGTCGAGCAGCACCAGCGTTGCCCAGGTGACGGTGCTGCGCGCGAGCTCGAGCGACACGTACATGTCGGCGGCGCGGAACGTGAGCGCCTGGAACGTCATGAGCGGCACGCCGAACTGCTTGCGCGTCTTGAGGTAGTCCGTCGTCGTGCGCAGCGCGGTGTCCATCGCCCCGAGGGCCTCGTGCCCGTACGCGATCTGGGCCCGTGCGACGGTCGCCGCGATGACGGCCGACTGGTCCGCCTCGGTCTCGCCCAAGGGTGTGGCAGGCGTGCCGTCGAACGCGACGCGAGCAGCGCGCCCGCCGTCGAACGTGGCATAGCCCGTACGGCTGAGGCCCTCCGCGTCGGGCTGCACCAGGAACAGGCCGGTCCCGCCGTCGACGGCAGCGCTGACCACGAGCAGGTCGGCGCGAGCGCCGCCCAGCACCGGCTCCTTGACCCCGTTCAGGGTCCAGGCGTTTCCGTCGGAGGTCGCCGTGACGCCGGTGGCCGTGAGCTCGTAGCGCGAGGTCGGCTCGGTGTGCGCGAACGCCGGCACGAGCGTCCCCTCGGCGAGAGCGCCCAGGGCCTCGGAGCGCTGCTCGGCGGTGCCCGCCGCGGCGATCAACCCGCCGGCGAGCACGACGGCCTCGACGAACGGCTCGGGTGCGATGACCCGTCCGATCTCCTCCGCGACGATCGCGACCTCGGCCGGCCCGGCGCCCATGCCGCCGTCGTCCTCGGCGAAGGGCAGCCCGAGGACACCCATCTCGGCGAGCTGCTGCCAGGTCTTGTCGCTCCAGCCCGGGTCCTGCTTGGTCACCGCACGCCGGGTCTCCGACGTGTCGTACGCCTTGGCCAGCAGCCCGCGGACGGCGTCGCGCAGGGCCTCCTGCTCGGAGTCCAGTTGGAAGTCCATGTCAGCCCCTCAGTCCCAGGATCGTGCCGGCGATGATCTGTCGTTGCACCTCGTTGGAACCGCCGTAGATCGAAGCCTTGCGGTAGTTGAGGTAGTTGGGCGTCGCGACGCGCGCCAGGTCCGGGACGTCCGATCCTTCGCCGGCTCCCGAGGCGAGGGCGAGAGGCCCGGCCAGGTCGACGAAGAGCTCGGTGACGGCCTGCTGCAGCTCGGTGCCGCGCAGCTTGAGAACTGACGAGGCGGGGTGCGGCTTGCCGTCGGCAGAGTTGGCGACGACCCGCAGGGCCGTCAGCTCGAGGGCGAGCAGCTCGTTCTCGAGGTCCGCGATCTGTGCGGCCACCAGCGGATCGTCGAGCAGCGAGGTGCCACCCGGACCGGCCGTCATGGCGTACTCCTTGGCCTGGGACAGCGTCCGCTTGGTCGAGCCCACCGGTGCCACGCCGACGCGCTCGTTGCCGAGGAGGAACTTCGCGTAGTCCCAACCCTTGTTCTCCTCGCCGACGAGGTTCTCGGCCGGCACGCGGACGTTCTCGAACCACACCTCGTTGACCTCGTGCCCGCCGTCGATGAGCTCGATCGGGCGGACGGTGACGCCGGGGGAGGTCATGTCGATCAGCAGGAACGAGATGCCGGCCTGCTTCTTCACCGAAGGATCCGTACGGACGAGGGTGAAGATCCAGTCGCCGTACTGGCCGAGGGTCGTCCACGTCTTCTGGCCGTTGACGACGTAGTCGTCACCGTCGCGCACCGCGGTCGTGCGCAGCGACGCCAGGTCCGACCCTGCATCGGGCTCGGAGAATCCCTGCGACCACCAGATGTCGAGGTTGGCGGTCTTGGGCAGGAAGCGCTCCTTGATCTCCTGCGAGCCGAAGGCGGCGATGACCGGCCCGACCATCGAGGCGTTGAACGCCAGCGGCGGCGGTACGCACGCGAGCTGCATCTCCTCGTGCCAGATGTGCCGCTGGAGCGGGGTCCAGTCCTTGCCGCCCCACTCGACGGGCCAGTTGGGCACCGCGATCCCGGCGGCGTTCATGGCCTGCACCGACTCGACGAACTGCTCCTTGCTGAGCTCGCGTCGTGCGGCGACCGTGTCGCGGACGTGCTGGGGGATCTGCGTCGTGAAGAAGGTGTGCATCTCCTCGCGGAAGGCGGCATCCTCGTCTGACAGCTGAAGCTTCATGTACGACTCCTCGGCGTTCGCGCCACGCGGCGCACCGCGAGTCTAGTGTCACGGCAAACAATATTCACATCGAGTGCATGTTTTTCTGGCTAGCTCCCTTTGACCTTCCGCACGGCGCGGGCGCGGAGCGGGCCGACCAGGCGAGGTCCGGCGAGGCGGTGCTCGAGGCGGCGGGCCTCGCGGCGCAACGGCTGGGCGACGTACTCGCCGAGGATGACGCCGGCGGCCAGCGAGATCGCGATCGCCGCAGCCGTGATCATCTGCAGGATCCCGCTGTAGTCCTCGGCGCCCAGCAGGGAGAGGCCGCGATAGATCGACAGGCCGGGCAGCAGTGGGACGATCGCGGAGACGACGATCACGAGCGGGGGCACCTGGGCCCAGCCGGCGACGGCATAGCTGACGACGCCGATGAAGATCGCGGCGATCGCCGCCGGCCAGGCGCGGCCGAGGTCGTTCTCGGCCAGGAGCAGGTAGATCCCTGCGGCTACACCGGCGATCGCGGCGATGGGCAGCAGGACGCGGCTCGGTGCGTACCCTGCGAAGGCGAAGGCACCGGCACTCAACGCCGCCCCGCCGACCACGAGGGGGAACTGCGAGAGCCCGGACGCCCCCGGGTCGAGCGCGATGTCGACGCCGAGCAGCCGGCCGACCGTGAGCCCGCCGCTGATCCCGGCGATCAGGCCGGCCGTCGAGATCAGGACCTCGAGGATGCGCGCCCCTGCGGTGATGTAGAAGTCCGTCAAGGCGTCCTGGATCGCGCCGATGAACCCGAGGCCGGCCAGCAGCATGACGATGCTCGCCGTGATGACGAGCGAAGGATCCGCCGGGATGTCGACGGCCGCGGCGCCGACTGCGAGGAGCGAGGCGAAGAGTCCGCCGGCCACCTGGGCGTAGAAGAACGGCAGGCGGAGACGGGTGAGGTAGCGCTGCAGGATCTCGAGCCCCATGGCCGCGATCGTCGCGATGACCGTGACGACCCAGTCACCGCCGATGAGCATCGCGATGCCCGCGCCGATGGCGCCCCAGCTCAGCGTCACGGCCCAGCGCGGCGTGCGGTGCCCCGTCGACGCGATCTGCGCCAGCCGGATGCGGGCCTCGTCGGCGTCGATCTCGTCCGCCAGCAGGTCGCGCACCAGGTGATCGGCCCGGGTGAGGTCGTCGAAGTCGGTCTCCCGCTGCCGGACGTGCCGTATCGCCGTCACGGGAGGATCGTCGGGGGAGGCCTGATAGCTCATCTGGACCGTCGTGAACGTCACGTCGACCAGCGACTGCCGCAGCCCCAGGTGGTGCGCGACCGACGACATCGTCGCCGTCACGTCAGCGGCACCGGCTCCGTTGGTCAGGAGCATCTCGCCGAGACGCAAAGCCAGGTCGAGCGTCCGCTGGATCTCACGTGTCTCGGTCACCGTCCCATACTGTTGGACCCGACGTCCCTGTCCAAACGAGGAGTGGTGCATGACCGAGTGGGTGCCCGACGAGCTGGGCGAGGGATACGAGCAGCGCACGATCCCGCTCGGCGACGACCCTGACGGCGAGGGCCAGATCGAGGCCACCCTGGTGCGGCGGACGCCCGGCGAGTCGTACGACAACGCGATCCTCTACGTCCACGGGTTCAGCGACTACTTCTTCCAGCGCGAGCTCGCCGACTTCTTCGCCGAGCGGGGATTCGCGTTCTACGCGCTCGACCTGCGCAAGTGCGGCCGCTCCCGACGCGAGGGGCAGACGGGTCACTACGTCTCGGACCTCGCGCTGTACGACGCCGAGCTCGACGGGTCGCTCGAGATCATCCGCGACGAAACCGGGGGCAAGCCCGTCCTGCTGTCGGCCCACTCCACGGGGGGACTGGTCCTGGCCCTGTGGCTCCACCGGCTCAACAAGCAGCCCGGTGGGACCAAGGGCGCGGGGATCACGGGTCTCGTGCTCAACAGCCCGTGGTTCGACCTGCAGGGCGCGCCCTGGATGCGCACTGTCGGCACGCAGGCGATCGCCGCGGCCGCCCGGTTCAAGCCGAAGTCGATCATCAAGCTGCCGCACACCGATGCGTACGGCAGCAGCCTGCACGTCAGCGCCAACGGCGAGTGGGACTTCAACACGGCGTTCAAGCCGCTCGAGGGCTTCCCCGTCACGTACGGCTGGCTGACCGCGATCCGCCGCGGCCACGCGGCGCTGCACAAGGGACTCGACATCGGCGTGCCCTCGTTGGTCCTGCGCTCGACGCGCACCCGCTTCGCCCGTCGGTTCAGCGAGGACGTCGCGACCGCCGACGCCGTGCTCGACGTCAAGCAGATCGCGCGGTGGTCCGGGTGCCTCGGCGACCAGGTCACCGTCATGCCGATCGCCGACGCGAAGCACGACGTGTTCATCTCGTTGGCGGAACCGCGCCGCGCCGCGTACGACGCCGTGGACAGCTGGCTGCGCGTCAAGGAGCTCGTCAGCCAGGCGTGAGCGCCGCCGCGGGGCCGGTGCGCGGGAGGTGAACCGGCCCCGGCCGGGGCGCGTCACCGAGCGGGCTGATGTTCCCGGCTCGAGGCGCTGTGCGCTGCGGCCTTGATGGTGTCGGCAACGGTGTCGGCCTGGGACACGTAGAGCGCGTGGCTCCCCGGGACGTAGGTGATGTCGGCGTCCATGCGTTCGGCCATGTGCCGGAGCATGGCCTGGTCGAACGCCTTGTCCTTGGTCGCGATGACGGCCCAGGTGGGCTTGTCCCGCCAAGCGGCGTTCTTCACCACAGTGCCGAAGACCGACATGTCGATCGGCACCTGTGAGTCGCGCAGGAAGGCAGCATCCGCGTCGTCGAGGTCGTGGGCGAATCCGCCCTTGAACGCGTCGCGGTTGAGGAAGCCGAAACCGTCGTCGCCGACGTCGATGACGAAGTCGGGTGTCGCGGCGAAGCCTTCGTACTGCTGAGCCGTGGTCTCACCCTCGTCAGGCGCCAGGGCAGCCACGTAGACCAGCCCGACGACAGCCGGGTGGACGCCCGCCTCGGTGATGACCGTGCCGCCCCACGAGTGGCCGACGAGGATCGTCGGCCCGTCCTGCAGGTCGAGGACCCGGGTGGTCGCTGCGACGTCGTCCTCCAACGAGGTGAGCGGGTTCTGCACGATCGTGACGCGGTAGCCCTGGCTCGTCAGGTGGTCGTACACGCTGCGCCATCCTGCGCCGTCGGCGAATGCGCCGTGCACCAGGACGACGTTCTTGATCTCGTGCGGGGAGCTGCTCATCGGATCCACCTCTCGTTGGGGCCGCGGAAGCGGCGTGTCCTCCAAGCGTACTAAATGTGATGTGCGATGTGCAATATATTAGACAAAGTATGTTGAATGTGGCCATAGAGGGTGTCGTGTGTGCAAGATGAGACATGCCGATTCCCGTTGATGCCCCCGTCGTCGATCGCACGCTGCTCAGGGACGATGTGTACCGCCGCCTCCGTGACGCCATCGTCGACGGCAGCTTCCTGCCGGGCGAGCAGCTGAAGGACGGCGAGCTCGCCTCGTGGCTGGGCGTCAGCCGGACCCCCGTCCGAGAAGCGATCCTGCGGCTCGCGGCGAGTGGGCTGGTCGTGGCTCTACCGGGGCGGTCGACGACCGTGAGCGAGATCGACACGCGGGCCCTGCAGGACGCGCGAGACGTCGTCGCTGCCATGCACCAGCTCGCCGCGCGTGAGATCGCCGGTCGCCTCTCGGAGGGCGACGTCGAACGGATGCGGGACGCGAACCGTCGCTTCGCCGAGGCCGTCGAGGCTGGCGACGTCGCCAGGGCTCTGGACGCGGACGAGGAGCTGCACAGGATTCCCGTCGCGGCGTTGGGCAACCAGGCACTCGTCGCGGTCCTCGAGCAGTTCGACCCCGTCGTACGACGCGCTGAGAAGCTGCGGTTCCGTGCGGACGGGCACACATCGGTGACGCTGCACGAGGAGCTGATCGACCACATCGCGGCTGGGGACGCGGGGCGCGCCGCGTCCGTGGCGTTCGAGATCTGGCACAGCCTCCCGGTGGACGCCGACGACCAGTCCTCGCCCCCCGAGTCGTCAGGCTGAGAGCTCGCCCGCCGACGCCTTCTCAGCGTCGGACGGGGTGCGTGGAGTCATGTGGTGGATGCCGTCCTCGCCCTGCACCGCCAGCGTCACGCAGCGTTCAACACCGGTTCGGGTCGAGGTCGCCGTCGCGTCGAGCAGGTGCGGTGCGCTCGTGCCGTCGCCAGCCGCGCGACCACGTCCATCCATCGGGGAGATCGCATGTCACGCACCAGCCCATCCGTCCGTCTCGCCGCGGCAGCGGCGCTCGTCCTCGCCGGCCTCGCTTTGGCGCCGGCCGCCGAAGCCGATCGCCCCGCCCGTCCATCCACCCCGCTGCCTGAGCGCATCGACGGTGGCGCCTGGCCGACCAGTCACCTGCAGGGCGCCGCGGTCGATCGGGAGCGCGGCGAGATCTACTGGTCATTCACCCAGCAGCTGGTCCGCACCGACCTCCAGGGCAAGGTCCTCGGCACCGTCCAGGGCTTGACGGGCCATCTCGGCGACCTCGACCTCAACCCCCGGGACGGCCGGGTCTACGGATCGCTGGAGTACAAGGCGCAGAAGGCGTTCTACATCGCGATCTTCGACCCGCGCAAGATCGACCGGATCGGCATGGACGCCGAGGCCGACGGCGTCATGACGACCGTGCACCTGTCCGAGGTCGTCGAAGACTTCACTGCCGACATGGATGGCAACGGCGTCTTCGACGGCGACACCGCGACGACGCCCGACCACCGCTACGGCTCCAGCGGCATCGACGGCGTCGCGTTCGGTCCCGCCTTCGGCAAGACGTCGGGGAAGCAGACCCTGAAGGTCGCCTACGGCGTGTACTCCAACGTCGACCGGGTCGACAACGACAACCAGGTCATCCTCGAGTTCGACACGTCCCGGTGGGGCCGCCTCGAGCGCCCGCTCAACGAGGACGCGCCGCACCGCAGCGGACCGGCCGAGGTCGACGGCAAGTTCTTCGTCCGGACCGGCAACACCCGCTACGGGATCCAGAACCTCGAGTACGACGAGGCGAGCGGGAACTGGTTCGCCGCGGTCTATCCGGGCGCCAAGCCGACCTTCCCCAACCACTCGCTGTTCATCATCGACGGTCACCGCCGGCCGTACGAGGCTCTGGTGGCGGGGCAGGCCGAGCCCGAGACCGGCGAGCACCTGTCGCTCCTGCGCGAGGGATCGTACGACCCGCGGTCGACGACGTTCGGCTGGACGTTCGACGCGTCCTACGGGCTGGTGTCGCTCGGCGACGGACTGTTCTACCGCGGCTCCGGCACATCGGTGAAGCAGGACGGCGTCACGAAGCAGACCGGCGTCCTGGACCTCTACCGGTGGACCGGCACCGTGCCGACGCCGTTCCAGAAGGTCGGCTGATCGCGCCGTCTCGACAGGCCCGGTACGACCGTCTCGTCATGGTCGTACCGGGTCTATAGAGTTCAGGTCGTGGATGCCCCCCTTGCCCTGTATCGCCGCTACCGGCCGGAGACGTTCGCCGAGGTGATCGGGCAGGACCACGTGACCGAGCCCCTGCGCCACGCGCTGGCCGCCAACCGGGTCAACCACGCCTATCTGTTCTCCGGCCCGCGAGGCTGCGGCAAGACCACGAGCGCCCGCATCCTCGCCCGTGCGCTCAACTGCGAGAAGGCGCCGATCGCCGATCCGTGCGGCGACTGCCAGAGCTGCCGCGACCTGGCCCGCGGCGGACCGGGCAGCATCGACGTCATCGAGATCGACGCCGCGAGCCACGGCGGTGTCGACGATGCCCGCGACCTGCGCGAGCGGGCGTTCTTCGCCCCCGTCAGCAGCCGCTACAAGGTCTACATCATCGACGAGGCCCACATGGTCTCGCCGCAGGGCTTCAACGCCCTGCTCAAGCTCGTCGAGGAGCCGCCGCCGCACCTGCGGTTCATCTTCGCGACGACCGAGCCCGACAAGGTCATCGGCACGATCCGGTCGCGCACCCATCACTACCCGTTCCGGCTGGTGCCGCCCAAGACCCTCGGCGACTACCTCCTGCAGCTGTGCGAGTCCGAGCAGGTCAAGCTCGAGCCCAACGCGCTGCCGCTCGTCGTCCGCGCGGGGCAGGGCTCCGTGCGTGACACCTTGAGCGTCCTCGACCAGCTGCTCGGCGGTGCCGGCCCCGACGGCGTGACGTACGACCTGGCGGTGCAGCTGCTGGGCTACACGCCCGACTCGTTGCTCGACGAGGCGATCGACGCCTTCGCGGCCAGTGATGGCTCGACGGTCTTCGGGGTCGTCGACAAGGTCATCGAGACCGGTCAGGACCCGCGACGTTTCGGCGAGGACCTCCTGCAGCGGCTCCGCGACCTCGTGATCGTGGCCGCGGTGCCGGACGCGTTGTCCAAGGGCCTGCTCGACGTGCCGGGCGACCGCGCCGAGCGGCTCCTCAGCCAGGCCAGCAACTTCGGTCCGTCCGAGCTGACCCGCGCCGCCGACATCGTCAACGCAGCCCTCATCGAGTTCCGCGGGGCCACGGCGCCGCGCCTCCTGCTCGAACTGATGTGCGCCCGCATCCTCGTGCCCGGCTCCGACAACTCGACCCAGGGATTCCAGGCCCGCCTCGACCGTCTCGAGCGCCGCCTCTCGATCGACGGCGGCGTGTCCCCGGTCCCCGCTGCACCGGCGGCACCCGCCACCGCGGCTCCGGTCGCCGTCGAACCGGCTCCCGTGGCCGAGCCCGTCGCCGTCGAACCGGCTCCCGTGGCCGAGCCGGTCGCCGCTGAACCGGCTCCCGTCGCCGAGCCGGTCGCCGAGGAGCCCACCCCCGTCCCCCAGCCGATCCAAGAGAACCCCGCTGAGAGTGACGTTCCGGCCGCGACTCGCCGCCCCGACGCGACCCAAACGTCACCCCCAGCGGAGGCCGCGTCGACCGGCTCGCTGACGATCGCCGACGTGCGCCGCCTGTGGCCCGAGATCCTCGACAAGATCCGCGACCTGCGCCGGTTCGCGTGGGTCATGCTCAGCCAGAACGCCCAGGTCACCGGCCTCGACGGGACGACCCTGACGATCGCGCTGGTCAACGCGGGAGCCCGCGACTCGTTCATCAACAGCCGTTCCGAGGAGTACGTCCAGCAGGCCCTCCACGCGGTGCTCGGGGTCACCTGGAAGATCGAGGCGATCGTCGACCCCAGCGCCCGACCCGGCACCAGCGGTCCGGACGAGCCGGCGTCGGCCGACCCCAGCCCGGCGGCCGCACCACGCAAGGGCGTGGGCGCCCCGGACTCGGTGCGCGAGGCGCTGCGCGAGCCCGTCACGCCGGAGGCGCGCGAGGACCCCGATGCCACTGCGACCCGCGACGACCCCGTCGTCGAGCAGGAGGACATCGATCCCGAGGACCTCCTGACCAGGGAGCTGGGGGCGCAGGTCATTGACGAGTCCCGCACCGACTGACCACGGCCTCGGCCGCAGGCGCCTCGACCTCGATCTCGACCCGCTGGACGTGCTCCGCCGCTTCCGCGGCCGCGACCGGCTGGTCGCCCTGCTGGGTGCGTGGCACCACGGCGAGGCGCTGATCGCGTTCGATCCCGTCGCCGTGCTCGACGGCGACCCGTTCATCGGCATCGACCTCGACCCGCTGCCGCAGGAGGTCCGCGGGTTCGGCGGCGGCTGGATCGGCGCCTGGGGCTATCAGCTGGGTCGTCTGGTCGAGGACCTGCCGGCCGTGCCCCCACGGCCGTTCCCGCAGCCCGACCACCGCATCGCGTTCTACGACCACGTGCTGCGCCGCACCGACGGCACCTGGTGGCTGGAGTGGCTGACCCCTGACGCGGATCGCGACGCGCGCATCGTGGAGACGCTCGGTGGAGCGTCGCCGAAGCCTCGGGCGTACGAGGTGGGCACGTTCGAGATGACCCCGTCGCCCGACGAGCATCGGGCCGCCCTGACCGCGGTGCTCGATCACATCGCGGCCGGTGACATCTTCCAAGCCAACCTCTGCACGCGGCTCGAGACCCGGTTCGGCGGCGATCCGCTCGACGTGTTCTGCTCGGGGGTCGAGCGGCTCCGTCCGGCGTACGCGGCGTTCGTCTCCAGCCCCGAGGGGGCGCTGGTGAGCCTCTCGCCCGAGCTGTTCCTGCGGCGCACCGGCGACGAGGTGCTGAGCTCTCCGATCAAGGGCACTGCGCCCCTCGACAGCGATCCCGACGAGCTCGTGGCCTCGGCCAAGAACCGCGCCGAGAACATCATGATCGTCGACCTGATGCGCAACGACCTGGGCCGGGTGAGCGTGCCCGGCTCGGTCCGCGTGCCGGCGATCACCCGGGCCGAGCGCCACGCAGTCTGGCATCTCGTCTCCGACGTCGTCGGCCACGTCGCGCACGGCGTGCGCGACTCCGAGCTGCTGCGCGCCACGTTCCCGCCGGGGTCGGTCACCGGTGCCCCCAAGGTGCGCGCGATGGAGATCATCAACACCCTCGAGGCGACGGGCCGCGAGGCCTACACCGGCGCGATCGGGCACGTCAGCCCCGCCGCCGGCCTCGAGCTCAACGTCGTCATCCGCACGTTCGAGTTCGCCGGCGACCGGGTGTGGCTGGGTGTCGGCGGTGGCATCGTCGCGGACTCCACGCCCGACGGCGAGTACGCCGAGTGCCTCGTCAAGGCGCGCCCCTTGATCGAGGCGATCGGCGGACGGCTCGAGCTCACGGCGGACGCTCCCGACGTGGCCGAGGTGCGGCTGCCGGGTGCGCCCGGCCCGGCTGCCACGGTCGACGAGTCGATGGGCATCTACGACACGCTGCTCGTCGAGGACGGTCGGGTCACCGACCTCGAGGCGCACCTCGCGCGGCTCGACGCCAGCGTCAGGGCGGTCTACGGAGACACCATCCGGGCCGGTCTCGACGATGCGGTGCTGCGTCGAGCGGGGGGCCTGCGGGGACGCCACCGGATGCGCATCGACGCGGTCCCGAGCGAGGGCGGCGTCACGGTCTCGATGACGAGCCGGCCCATCGACGACGACGCCGACGCCTGGTCGCTGACACCGAGGACGATCGTGGGCGGCTTCGGGCAGCACAAGTGGGCCGACCGGAGGGCTCTGTCGTCCGAGCCGGCCCCGGACCGCGACCTGCTGCTCCTCGCCGAGGACGGTGCGATCCTGGAGACCGCCCGGGCCACCATCTTCGTGGTCCACGACGACGGGGTGCACACGCCGCCGACCGACGGACGCATCCTGCCGGGCACCGCCCGTGCTCGCGTCATCGAGATCCTGCGTCAAGGGGCCGTGCCGGTGTTCCAGCGCCGGCTCACGCTCGACGACCTCTCGGGGGCGACCGAGGTCTTCGTCAGCAACTCGCTGCGCGGGGTCGTGCCGGTCGTGGCGTGCGAGGGAGTTGGCCGTTGGCCCGTCGGGCGTACGACGGCCTGGGTCCGCGACGAGCTGTGGCGGTTCTGGCGCCCGCAGACGAACGGCGAGGCGGAACCGACCCCGGCGACGCCCGCACGACCTGACTCACCGCGGACGCAGCCCAAGGTGCTGTTCATCGACAACTACGACTCGTTCGTCTACAACCTCGTGCAGTACGTCGGCGAGCTCGGCGCGCGGAGCGAGGTCGTGCGCAACGACGCGATCTCGGTCGACGACCTCGTGGCGGCGCGCGAACGCGGCGACTTCACGCACCTCATCGTGTCGCCGGGCCCGGGGACCCCGGCCGACGCCGGCATCAGCATCGAGGCGATCCGTCGCCTCGGCCCGACGACCCCCACACTCGGCGTCTGCCTCGGGCACCAGGCCATCGGCGAGGTCTACGGCGCGACCACCGTGCGCGCGCCCGAGATCGTGCACGGCAAGCCGTCGCTGATCCACCACGACGGGCACGGCGTCTTCGCGGGGTTGGGCACCCCTCTCGTCTGCGCCCGCTACCATTCGCTCGTCATCGACCCCGAGACGTTGCCGGCCGAGCTCGAGGCGACGGCCCACACCGCGTCGGGCATCGTGATGGGCGTCCGTCACTGCAGCCACCCGGTTGAAGGCGTGCAAATGCATCCCGAGTCGATTCTCACCGCCCGCGGCCACGAGATGCTCCAGTCGTTCCTGCGGCACTAGACATAGCGAGTGACCACTCGCTACCTTGTGTGTCCCACCTCACACAAGGGGACACCCGTGGCACATCTGGACGTGGTCATCACCGGCGGCACCTACTTCGACGGCGCCGGCGCGCCCGGGGTGGTCGCCGACGTCGGGATCCGCGACGGGCGGGTGGAGGTCGTGGCCGCGGGGCCGCTCCCGCTGGGCCCGGAGACCCGGGTCGTGGACGCCACGGGGCAGTGGGTCATGCCTGGCTTCGTCGACGCCCACACCCACTACGACGCCGAGGTCCAGGTCGCGCCGGGACTCAACGAGTCGGTACGGCACGGCGTCACCGCGGTGCTGGTGGGCAACTGCTCGCTCTCGACGGTCTACTCCACGCCGCTGGACATCGCCGACCTCTTCAGCCGGGTCGAGGCCCTGCCCCGCACCCACGTGCTGGGCGCGCTCGAGGAGGCCAAGACCTGGTCGACCCCGCAGGGGTGGGTCGACGCGTTGGAGCAGCTGCCACTGGGGCCGCACGTCGCGTCGTTCCTCGGCCACTCCGACGTGCGGGCCAGCGTGATGGGCATGGGTCGTTCGACCGACCCGGACCAGCGCGCGACGAGGGACGAGAAGGCCGAGATCGAGCGCCGCCTCGAGGAGGCCCTCGACGCCGGGTTCCTCGGCATCTCCACGATGACCAACCCCTGGGACAAGCTCGACGGCGACCGCTACCGCTCGCGGTCGCTGCCGTCGACCTACTCGAGCTGGAAGGAGTTCCGCGGGCTCAGCCGGGTGCTGCGACGACGCGGCCGGGTCCTGCAGGGCGTGCCCAACCTCAACAAGAAGTACGACATCGCGTTCTACCTCACGACCGCGATGGGGCTGTTCCGCAAGCCGCTGCGGGTGTCGTTGCTGGCCGCGGCCGACACCAAGGCCGAGCCATGGGTGCAGCGCATCTTCGGCCCGCTCGCGTTCATCGCCAACACCCTCGGCCGCGGACGATTCACCTGGCAGCACCTGCCCACGACGTTCCGGGTCTGGGCCGACGGCATCGACCTGGTGGTCTTCGAGGAGTTCGGCTCGGGCCGCGAGGCGTTGCACCTGCGCGAGGAGATGGGCCGCAACGAGCTGCTGAGCGACGAGGCCTACCGGCGCTGGTTCCGCCGCGACTTCGACAAGCGGTTCTCGCCCCGCGTCTGGCACCGCGACTTCGACGACGCCGAGATCACCGAGTGCCCCGACGATGCGCTGGTCGGCATGATGATCGGCCAGGTCGCCCGCGACCGGGGCGTCCACCCGGTCGACTGCTACCTCGATCTCGTCGTCGAGCACGGCACCCGGCTGCGCTGGAAGACCAACATCGCCAACACCCGGCCGGAGGTGCAGGACTCGCTGATCAACCGGCGCGGCATCACGATCGGGTTCTCGGACGCCGGGGCCCACCTGCGCAACATGGCGTTCTACAACTTCGGCATCCGGCTGCTGCACCGCGTGCACGAGGCGCAGGGCCGGCCCAAGCCGTTCATGAGCGTCGAGAAGGCCGTGTTCAAGCTGACCGGCGAGCTCGGCGAGTTCTACGGCATCGATGCCGGCCGCATCCAGGTCGGCGACCGCGCCGACGTCGTCGTGGTCGACCCGGCCGGTTTGAGCGACGAGGTCGACAGCTATCACGAGGCCCTGATGCCGGAGTTCGGCAACGTGAGCCGCATGGTCAACCGCAACGACGCGGCCGTCACGGCCACGCTGGTCACCGGCGAGGTGGTCTACGAGCGCGGGGAGTTCACCGAGGGCTACGGGCGCACGCTCGCCACCGGCCGGTTCCTCCGAGCCGCCGAGGCCCGGGGGAGCGTCACACCGGTCCGTCATCTCGACCCGGTGGTGGCACAGTAGGCGCCGTGACCACGCCGGCGCCCCGACGCACCCAGGCGCAGCGCCGGGAGGCGACGATCACGGCCTTGGTCGATGCGGCCGTGGCAGCCCTCGGCGAGGTGGGCTATGCGCGCACCACGACCAACGAGATCGCGCGGCGTGCCGGTGTCTCGCAGGGCGGGCTGTTCCGCCACTTCGAGTCGCGCCTGGACGTCATCCTCGCGGCCGCCGACGCGGTCCGGGCCCGTCAGTTCGACGACTTCCGCACGGGACTGGGAGCCATGCCCGAGCTCGACATCGGCGAGGTGGTCAGGCTCCTGCGCCGAGCGACCCGCGCCCCGATCAATGCCGCCTGGTACGAGCTCCTGGTCGCAGCCCGCACCGACTCCGCGCTCCGCCAGCGCCTCGAGCCGCTCGCCCAGCGCTATCACGAGGAGATCATCGAGCTCGGCCGTGCGCTCCCGTTCGCGGCCGCCATGCCCCAAGTCGAGCTCGACACGATCGTCCTCGGCATCGTGCACATGCTCGACGGCGAAGCCCTGACGGCGACGGTCTACCCGCACCCCGAGCAGGAGGACGTACGCGTCGAGCAGCTGGTCCGGATCCTGGCGGGCCAGCCGCTCTTCCAGCGCGCGTCGAGCAGGCCGGGTCAGGCGTGACGACATAGGCTGAGCCTGATGTATGACGGAGTGATCCAGGATCTGATCGATGAGCTCGGGCAGCTGCCCGGCATCGGTCCCAAGAGCGCGCAACGCATCGCGTTCCACCTGCTCGACGCCGATCCCGACGACGTACGCCGGTTCGCCGCGACGCTCGTCGAGGTCAAGGCCAAGGTCCACTTCTGCTCGATCTGCGGCAACGTCACGGTCGACACCGAGTGCCGCGTCTGCGCCGATCCGCGCCGCGATCTCGCCGTCATCTGCGTCGTCGAGGAGTCCAAGGACGTCGTGGCGATCGAACGTACGCGGGAGTTCCGCGGCCGCTACCACGTGCTGGGCGGCGCGATCTCGCCGATCGCCGGCATCGGTCCCGACCAGCTGCGCATCAAGGAGCTGCTCCAGCGGCTGCAGGACGGCGTCGTCACCGAGGTCATCATCGCCACGGACCCCAACCTCGAGGGCGAGGCGACCGCGACCTACCTGATCCGCATGCTCTCGACCCTCGGCGTCAAGGTCAGCAAGCTGGCCAGCGGACTGCCCGTCGGCGGCGACCTCGAGTACGCCGACGAGCTGACCCTCGGTCGCGCCTTCGAGGGCCGGACCACCATCGGCTGAGTGGCCGGCGGGCGGGTCCGGCGGACGTGTCTGCTTCTCGGTGTCCATCGGCAGGATCGCGGCTGCAACCACCCGCGGCGAACCGGTAGACTTGTCGCGCGCAGCGTCGCGCAATCCGTACGTTTCCCAGCACTTGAGGAAATCCCGTGGGCATTGTCGTCCAGAAGTACGGCGGCTCCTCGGTTGCCGACGCAACCAGCATCAAGAGGGTCGCCCAGCGCATCGTCGCGACCAAGAAGGCCGGTCACGACGTCGTCGTCGTGGTCTCGGCCATGGGCGACACGACCGATGAGCTCATCGACCTCGCCAACCAGGTCGCACCGCTGCCGCCGGGCCGTGAGCTCGACATGCTGCTGACCGCCGGCGAGCGCATCAGCATGGCCGTGCTGGCGATGGCGATCGGCACGCTCGGCCAGGAGGCCCGGTCATTCACCGGCTCGCAGGCCGGTGTCATCACCGACTCCGAGCACGGCAAGGCCAAGATCATCGACGTCACCCCGGGTCGCATCGAGGCCGCCCTCTCCGAGGGCGCGATCGCGATCGTCGCCGGGTTCCAAGGGGTCTCGCAGACCACCAAGGACATCACGACGCTGGGGCGTGGCGGCTCCGACACCACGGCGGTCGCGCTCGCCGCAGCGCTCGACGCCGACGTGTGCGAGATCTACACCGACGTCGACGGCATCTTCACCGCCGACCCGCGCATCGTGCCCAACGCCCGCCAGATCCCGCGCATCTCGTACGAGGAGATGCTGGAGATGGCGGCCAACGGGGCCAAGATCCTGCACCTGCGGTGCGTCGAGTACGCCCGCCGCAACGACATGCCGATCCACGTACGTTCGTCGTTCTCCGACAAGACCGGCACCTGGGTCGTGAAGACCGAGGACGTCATCCAAGAGGGGCACTCCATGGAACAAGCAATCATCTCCGGCGTCGCGCACGACCGCAGCGAGGCCAAGATCACCGTCGTGGGCGTGCCCGACAAGGTCGGCGAGGCCGCCACGATCCTGCAGGCGCTCGCTGATGCGCAGATCAACATCGACATGATCGTCCAGAACGTGTCGGCGGCCACCACGTCGCTGACCGACATCTCGTTCACCCTGCCGCGGGCCGACGGCCAGACCGCCATGACCGCGCTCGCGCGGCTCAAGGACCAGGTCGGCTTCGAGCAGCTGCAGTACGACGACAGCGTCGGCAAGGTGTCGATCGTCGGTGCCGGCATGCGGTCGTCACCGGGCATCACGGCCCGCTTCTTCCGTGCGCTCGCCGATGCCGGCGTCAACATCGAGATGATCTCGACCTCGGAGATCCGCATCTCCGTCGTCGTGACCGAGAACCAGATCGACGCGGCCGTCAACGCCGCGCACGCCGCCTTCGACCTCGGCACCGACGAGGTCGAGGCCGTGGTCTACGGAGGTACCGGACGATGACCACCATCGGAATCGTCGGCGCGACCGGGCAGGTCGGCGTCGCCATGCGCAGCATCCTCGAGGAGCGCAGCTTCCCGGCCGACGAGGTGCGCTTCTTCGCGTCGTCGCGCTCGGCCGGCAAGACGCTGCCGTGGAAGGGTGGCGAGATCGTCATCGAGGACGCCGCGACCGCTGATCCGGCCGGCCTCGACATCGCGCTGTTCTCGGCCGGTGCCACGACCTCCAGGGCCCAGGCGCCGCGCTTCGCCGCGGCCGGCGCGATGGTCATCGACAACTCCTCGGCGTTCCGCAAGGATCCCGAGATCCCGCTGATCGTCAGCGAGGTCAACCCCGAGGACATCGCCAAGGCGACCCAGAACATCATCGCCAACCCCAACTGCACCACGATGGCCGCGATGCCCGTGCTCAAGCCGCTGCACGACGACGCCCAGCTCGTCCGCCTCGTCGTCAGCAGCTACCAGGCGGTCTCCGGCTCCGGCATCGCCGGCGTCCAGGAGCTCCACGGTCAGGCCCTCGCCGTCGTCGACAAGGCCAACGAGCTGGCGTACGACGGCAGCGCCGTCACGTTCCCGACGCCCGCCACGTACGTCGCACCGATCGCCTTCAACGTGCTGCCGATGGCTGGGTCGATCGTCGACGACGGATCGTACGAGACCGACGAGGAGCAGAAGCTCCGTAACGAGAGCCGCAAGATCCTGCACATCCCGGACCTCAAGGTCGCCGGCACCTGCGTCCGTGTCCCGGTCTTCACCGGGCACTCGTTGTCGATCCACGCCGAGTTCGCCCGGTCGATCACACCGGAGCGCGCGACCGAGCTGCTGTCGGCAGCGGCCGGCGTCGAGCTCGTCGACGTGCCGACCCCGCTGCAGGCCGCAGGCACGGACCCGAGTCTGGTGGGTCGCATCCGTCAGGACCAGAGCGTCGACGACGATCGCGGTCTCGTGCTGTTCGTGAGCGGCGACAACCTGCGCAAGGGTGCCGCGCTCAACACGATCCAGATCGCCGAGCTGCTGGTCTAGCCAGAGGACTGGAGCGCGTCGCGGATGCCGATGAAGGCGTCGAGCGAGTCCGGGTCGACGAGTGCACCCTTGGCGGCTGCATCGTCGATCGAGGCGCCCTGAAGGATCTTCTTGACCGGCACCTCGAGCTTCTTGCCCGACAGGGTGCGGGGCAGCGCAGCGACCTGGCGGATGAGGTCGGGCACGTGCCGGGGCGAGAGCTGCGTGCGCAGGGCGAGCGCGATGCGCTGGTACAGCGCCTCGTCGAGGTCGAGGCCTGGACGAAGAGTCACGAACAGCAGCAGCTGCCCAGCCCCGCCCTCGTCGTCCTCCAGGTGCACGACGAGGCTGTCGACGACCTCCGGCAGCGCCTCGACGACGGTGTAGAACTCCGCGGTCCCGAGGCGCACGCCGCCGCGGTTGAGCGTCGCGTCGCTGCGGCCGGTGATGACGCACGAGCCGCGCTCGGTGATCGTGATCCAGTCGCCGTGGCGCCAGACGCCGGGGATGTCCTCGAAGTACGCCGTTCGGTACCGCGACCCGTCGGCATCGCCCCAGAAGCCGACCGGCATCGACGGCATGGGCTGGGTGATGACGAGCTCTCCGAGGGAACCGACGACGGGGCGACGTTCGTCGCCGTACGCCTCGACGGCGCAGCCGAGCATGCGGCAGGAGATCTCGCCGGCGTAGACGGGGACGGTCGGCGCAGCGCCGACGAATCCGGAGCACACGTCCGTGCCGCCGGAGATCGAGCCGAGCTGCACCGTCGGGCTGACCGCCTCGTAGACCCAGCGGAAGCCCTCGGCGGGCAACGGCGCACCGGTGGACCCGACGCCGCGCAGGCGGGAGAGGTCGGCGACCTCGCGAGGCACCAGTCCTTCCTTGCGGCACTGCAGCAGGTAGGGCGCACTGGTGCCGAAGTACGTCACCTCGAGGCGCTCGGCGAGCCGCCAGAGCATCGCGAGGTCAGGAGCGGCCGGGTTGCCGTCGAACAGCACGATCGTCGAGCCGACCGCGAGGCCCGACACCAGGAGGTTCCACATCATCCAGCCGGTCGTGGAGAACCAGAAGAACCGGTCCTCGGGGCCGAGGTCGTGGTGCAGGCCCAGGGACTTGACGTGCTCGATCGTGATGCCGCCGTGCCCGTGCACGATCGGCTTCGGCAGGCCGGTGGTGCCCGACGAGAACAGCACGTAGAGCGGAGCCGCGAACGGCAGGCGTACGAACTCCAGCGGCCCCGTCTCTGCGGTGAGCTCGGCCCACGTGATCGCTCCGTCAGGCGCCGGCGCCGACGGGTCGAGGTAGGGGAGCCACACGACGGTGCGCACGCTCGCGAGGCTGCCGGAGATCGCCTCGACCTCGGCGCGACGGTCGACCCCCTTCGAGCCGTAGCGATAGCCGTCGACCGCGAGGAGGACGGTCGGCTCGATCTGCTGCCACCGGTCGACGACGCTTTGCGTGCCGAACTCGGGCGCACACGACGAGAAGACCGCGCCGAGGCTCGCTGCGGCGAGCATCAGCACGAGGGTCTCGGGGATGTTGGGCGCGTAGGCGGCGACCCGGTCTCCCGGCTCGACGCCGGCACGCAGGAGCCCGATGCGTGCCCGGGCCACCTGGTCGCGCAGCTCGGCGGCTGTCAGGCGTACGTCGTCCCGGCTCTGGGACGCGGCCACCACGACGACGTCGTCGTCGGCACGACCCGGCAGGCGCAGCATCGCCTCGGCGTAGTTGAGTCGTACGTCCGGGAACCACGCGGCGCCGGGCATCGAGGCGTCCGACAGCGCGGTCGCAGGATCGCCGTCGCACGGGAGGTCGAACTCGAGCCACACCGCCCGCCAGAAGTCACCGGGCTGCTCGACCGACCAGGCCCACAGCTCGTCGTAGTCGGCGAACGGCCTGCCAAGACCCTGCATGAAGCGCTCGAGACGCGAGCCGCCGTCGAGCGGCGGGCTCCACAGGATGTCGGTCACTCGGGAAGTGTAGAGCTGCTCTCGGCCACGGTGATGAGCCAGTGCGAGGCGAGATAGGTGACGGCGCCCAGCACCGGGACGAGCACCAGAGCGCGGTTGTCGTCGGCCATCTCGAGGAAGACGCCGAGGATCGCGACGATCGCCAGCACGACGCCGAGGAAGCTGATGATCCCGGCCCGGGCGGTCCCGAAGGCCGTCAGCAGCAGGTCGCCGATGATGATCGCGACGAACGTGACGACGACGAACGTGAGCGAGCCCCACTGCTTGCCGCCGGAGGCCACGCCCCGGACGTCGTTGAAGATCTCGAGGGCGACGAGTCCCAGGCCGACCGAGAGTAGGCCGACGACGAGGCCGGTGACGACGGAGGCGAGGCGTGGGTCGATGTGCGGGATCCGCCAGGCCATCAGCGCATGGAACCGGTCCGCGACGAACGTGCCGGTGGCGCGCGCGGCCGACCCGGTGACGCCTGCGAATCCGGACGCGACGCCGGCGCCCCGCGAGGTCAGGGCCTTGCCCGCCTTGCTGACGTTGACGCGGGGACGGGTGCGGGTCGTGCCCGCGGGCTTGGAGCCTGGACGGCTCGCGACCTTGGCCTGCGGCTTGGTGCTCGCCGTCGAGACCGGTCGGCCGTAGCGGACCGGCTTGGTGGCGGCCGGGGGTGGTGCGACCGGACGGACGACGGTCTTCTTGACGACGCGCTTGACCACCTTCTTGGCGGGCTGCTGCTCGTCGACCATGCGCCGAGTCTTTCACAGCGTGGGTGACGCCGAGGGTCGTCCGAGATTGCGATCTGGTTGAGTTTGTCGACCCGCGACAAGAAATGGCCGAACCGTGAGGTCCGGCCATTCCTTGTCCATCTGGTCGGGCTGACAGGATTTGAACCTGCGGCCTCGTCGTCCCGAACGACGCGCGCTACCAAGCTGCGCCACAGCCCGAACGTCCCTAGCTGAGGGACCCGGAAGAGTCTATCCCAGTCAGGGTGAGCAGGGTCGCCTCGGGGCGGCACGCGAATCGTACGGGCGTGTAGGGCGAGGTCCCGAGGCCCGCCGAGACGTGCAGCCACGAGGGCTCATGACCGTCGACCTGGTGCTGGTGCAGCCCGCGCGCGCGGGCCCGGTCGAGGTCGCAGTTGGTGACGAGAGCGCCATAAAACGGCACGCGGAGCTGGCCGCCGTGGGTGTGCCCGGCCATGATCAGCGGGTAGCCGAGCGAGTTCCAGCGATCGAGCACCCTGACATAGGGCGCGTGGGCGACCCCGATGGCCAGGTCGGCGGCGGTGTCCGCGGGCACGTCGTCGAGCACGTCGTAGTTGAGGTGCGGGTCGTCGACACCGACGAACGACAGGCGCCGCCCACCCGCGACGAACGAGGCGTGGCGGTTGCTCAGGTCGATCCAGCCACGCTGCTCGAAGGCGTGCCGCAGCTGGTCGAACGGCAGGTCGCGCTTGCGGCTCCAGTCGCCGCCCGTCCCGCCGCGGAGGTAGTTCACGGGGTTCTTGGCGACAGGGGAGAAGTAGTCGTTGGAGCCGAAGACGAACGCGCCGGGCAGGTCGAGCAGGTCCCCGTACGCCCGCAGGACCGAGGGCACGGCGTCGAGGTGGGCGAGGTTGTCGCCGGTGTTGACGACCAGGTCGGGCTGGAGGTCGGCCAGGGTGCGCAGCCAGCCCTGCTTCTTGTGCTGGTTGGGCGTCATGTGGGTGTCGGACAGGTGGAGCACCCGCAACGGCTCGGACCCGGCCTCGAGGACCGGCACCGTGACGTGGCGCAGCGTGAAGGCCCGGACCTCGTACACGGAGGCGTAGGCCAGTCCCGCCGCGGCGGCTGCGAGGGGCCAGAGCAAAGGACGCACGGCCCCAGCGTGTCACAGGCATGGTGGGACACTGGAGGCATGTCAGGACTCAAGGACCAGCTTCACGACGACCTCACCACCTCGATGAAGGCGCGTGACGCGCTGCGCACGTCGACCTTGCGGATGGTGCTGACCGCGATCAGCAACGCCGAGGTCGCCGGCAAGGAGGTCCGTGAGCTGAGTGACGAGGACATCGTCACGGTGCTCGGGTCCGAGGCCAAGAAGCGCCGCGAGGCCGCCCAGGCGTTCGCCGACGGCAACCGTCCCGAGCTCGCCGACAAGGAGCGGGCCGAGGCCGAGATCCTCGCCGAGTACCTGCCTGCGCAGCTGTCAGCCGACGAGATCGCCGTCATCGTCACGGCCGCCGTCGAGTCGACCGGTTCCGCCGGCGAGGGCATGAAGGCCATGGGCAAGGTCATGGGCGTCGTCTCGCCCCAGGTCAAGGGCAAGGCCGACGGCGGCGTCGTCGCCGCCGAGGTCAAGCGCCAGCTGGGCGCCTAGTCGTCGCCGTTGCCGTTGCCACGGCCACGACCGCGGCCGGCATCGTCGTCGTCACCGCCTGACGACTTCTTCGCCTTCTGGGGGGCCGGCTGCCGCTCGGGCGGCGGGTCGAAGTTGGTGCCCGGGAGGAAGTCGTCGACCGCCTGCATGGCCTTGGCCCACATCGGTCCGGCGAGCGAGCTGCCGCCGACGGCCGCGAAGCTGATGAAGCTGCCGTTGACCGTGACGCCGACGAGCGACTTGGGTGCGCCGGTCTTCTTGACGCCCGCGATCATCGCTGCGGTGGCGAGCTCGGGCGTGTAGCCGGCGTACCAGACGGCCTTGTTGTCCTGCGTCGTCCCGGTCTTGGCTGCCGACGGGACGCTGAGTCCGGTGCCGTTGGAGAAGCCGAAGCCGCCGGGCTCCTGCACGCCGCGCAGGATGTCGTTGATCTGAGCGGCCTGCTCCTCGGTCAGCACCCGCTCGCAGGCGGGGCGGTACTTCATGATGGATTTGCCGTTGGAGTCGACGATCGAGTCGATCGGCCGGGGCTTGCAGTAGAGGCCGCCCGAGGCCGGCACGGCGTACGCGGCCGCCATGTCGAGCGGGCTGACGCTGGTGACGCCGAGGGTGAAGGGTCCGACCTGGTCCTGGTCGGGCACCTTGATGCCCATGGCCTCGGCCGCGCGCACGGTGTTGCACAGCCCGGCCTTCTTCTCGAGCTGGGCGAAGTAGGTGTTCACCGACTCACGGGTGCCGGTGTACATGTTCTTGTTGCCGCTCGAGGTGGAGTTCTTGACCGGCCACGGCGAGGTGCCGCCGCCGTTGCAGGCGAAGTAGGTGCCGGCCGGGACGGTCATCCGCGGCGGGGAGTTGAAGGACTGGCCCACGTCGATGCCCTGCTTGAGCGCTGCCGCGACCGTGAACATCTTGAACGTCGAGCCCGCCGGGAAGCCGCCGGAGTCGCCGAAGCGCGGCGGGACCGTGAAGTTGATGAAGGACTGGCCCTTCTTCTTGCTGCGACCCATCGGCCGTGACTGGGCGAGGGACCGCACCTTGCCGGTGCCGGGCTCGACCATCGCCATGGCGCCGATCGCGCCGCTGTCCTTGGCCTTGACGGTGTCCGTGACGGCCTTGTTGGCGGCCTTCTGCATGCGGACGCTGATGTTGGACTTGATCGTCAGGCCGCCGCGCTCGAGCGCGCGCTGACGCTCCTCGACGGTGGAGCCGAGCGCGCCCTGGGTCAGCAGGTAGCGGCGGACGTAGTCGCACGAGAACTCCGCGACGGTCGACACGCAGCCGTTGGGGAACTTGGTGATCTTGAGGCCGAGCGGAGCCGCCTGGAAGCGCTTGGCCTGGGCCTCGGTGATCTTGCCGAGCTTCGCCATCACCGCCAGGACGGTGTTGCGCCGGGCCAGGGCCTTCTCGGGGTAGACGCGAGGGTCGAACTCGACGGGGTTCTTGACCAGACCGGCCAGCGTCGCGGCCTGGCGCACGTTGAGCTTGGCCGGGCTGACCGAGAAGTAGTGGTAGGAGGCGGCGCTGATGCCGTAGGCGCTGTCACCAAAGTAGGCGAGGTTGAGGTAGCGCTCGAGGATCTCCTTCTTGGTGTGCGTCTCCTCGTACTCGATCGCCAGCTTGAGCTCGCGGATCTTGCGGGCGGTCGACTTCTTGATGGCTGCCAGCCGCTGTGCCTTGGTCGTCGCCTGCGAGACGAGGGTGAGCTTGACGAGCTGCTGGGTGATCGACGAGCCACCCTGGGTCGCACCTTCGGACGCGTTGTTGACCAGTGCGCGCAAGGTGCCCTTGAGGTCGAGCGCGCCGTGCTCGTAGAACCGGGCGTCCTCGATCGACAGGATCGCGTCCTGCATCGTCGGGGAGATCTTGGCCAGGGGGATGTCCTGGCGGTTCTCCTCGTAGAAGTACGCGATGAGGTCGCCGTTGGAGGCGAGGAGCCGCGTCGTCTGGGCGCTGGGCTGGTCCTCGAGGGTCAGCGGCAGGTCGACGATGTCGTTGCTGAGGTTGTTGGCCGTCGAGGCGAACAGCGCCGTGCCGGGGATGAAGACCGCGGCGAGGAGCACGCCGGCGACGGCTGACAGCAGGGCCATGGTGCCGAGGATCGAGAGCGGTCCGTTGTGGTGCTTTTCCCGCTGTGCGGTCTGGCGCAGCGAGGCGCGGAGCTCATCCCAAGACATGTCAACAGATTACGGGACGATGCCGAGAGTCTCAGTGGCGACAACGTGTCTAGTCCCTACGGACTAGAGAAAGATGGTCACGATCGGTCTGACGTCCCCAGAGCCTGATTCCTAGATTGAGGACAACCAACTTCGATCCATCCGGGATCGGTCTCGGGGAGGTTTTGAACATGTGGAACGAGAACTGGGCGGCCGAGGCCGCATGTCGCGGCAAGTCCGACGCGCTGTTCGTCAAGGGCGCTGAGCAGAACCGGGCCAAGCAGGTCTGCGGCACCTGCCACGTACGTGCGGAGTGCCTCGCCGAAGCGCTGGACAACCGAATCGAGTGGGGCGTCTGGGGCGGCATGACCGAGCGCGAGCGCCGTGCGCTGCTGCGCCGTCGGCCCAACGTCACGGCCTGGCGCAGCGTCCTCTCGCTCGCCGTCTAGCTGCCCGTCTCGCCGGCGCCGGTCAACAGGGCGCCGATCCGGCGCAGTCCGTCGAGGTCGTGCACGTCGCCCGCCAGGGCTGCCACCGACGTGGTGGCCACGCCGGGATGTGCCGCGGCGAACCTGCGCTTCAGGCGCAGCTCACGAGCGGCAACGCGCATGCGCTCGGCGTGGATCGTCAGAAGGTCCGCCGTCATGCGATCGGCCCCACGACCCTGCTCGAGCTTGCGACCGGCGGACTCGGCGTCTGCGGCCGAGATGCCGTCGGCGCCGGTCTCGTGGACGCGGTTGATGACGAGACCGGCCAAGGGCATGTCCTCGCCCGCGAGCCGCTCGACGAAGTAGGACGCCTCGCGCATCGCCGCCGGCTCGGGCGCGGCCACCACGATGAAGGCGGTCTCCTTGGCCTGGAGCAGGGCGTACGTGCCCTCGGCCCGCTGCCGGAAACCGCCGAAGAGCGTGTCGAACGCCGCGACGAACGTCTGCATGTCGGTCAGCACCTGCGCGCCCAGCACCTTGTTGAGCGCGCTCGTGACGATGCCGAAGCCGGCGCTCAGCAGCCTGGCCGGGCCCTTGGCGGGGGCGAGGAGGAGCTTGATGAAGCGGCCGTCGAGCATCGAGGCCAGCCGGTCGGGCGCGTCGAGGAAGTCCAGCGCTGACCGCGACGGCGGGGTGTCGACGACGATCAGGTCCCAGGCCTTGGTGTCGTCCGAGTCCTCGGTCGTGGAGGTCGCCTGGGCGTGCAGCTGGCCCAGCTTCTCCATGGCCATGTACTCCTGCGTGCCCGCGAACGAGCTCGACAGCGCGACGTAGAACGGGTTGGCCAGGATCTGCTGGGCCTTCTCCGGCGTGGCGTGCGCCTCGACGACCTCGTCGAACGTGCGCTTCATGTCGAGCATCATGGCGTCGAGGGAGCCGCCGTCCCGTCCGACGTCCTTGACCGGGCGGGGCGTGTTGTCGAGCTCGGTCAGTCCCATCGCCTGGGCGAGCCGGCGGGCCGGGTCGATCGTGAGCACACAGACCTTGCGGCCCTGCTCCGCGGCGCGCAGCGCGAGGGCGGCGGCGGTCGTGGTCTTGCCGACCCCGCCCGACCCGCAGCACACGATGATCTCGGTCGTCCGGTCGGCGAGCAGCTCGTCGATGTCCAGCGTCCCGGCCGCTGGGCCGCCAGAGCCTCCGCGGGGCGAGGTGCGGCCCTTGCGGGCCGAGGGCGACGTCTGCGCGCGGCCGGTCATGCGGCGTCCCGGAGTCGCTCGGCGAGCTCGAACAGCGCACCGAGGTCGATGCCTTCGGACAGGGCGGGCAGCTCCACGAGCGGCTGGCCGCAGCCTTCGAGGATCTCGCGCTGGCCGTCCTGCAGCCGCTGCCGCTCGAGGTGGGCCTCGCCACCGGCGATGAGTGCCGGCGCAGCGGCGGACTCGATGGAAGCCTTGGCCAACGACTGCTTGACCTTGCTCGCGGTCAGCGTGCCGGCCTCCAGCGCCTCGCGGGTGCCGGCCGACAACAGCGGCGGGCGTACGAGGTTGAGGATGACCTGGCCGACCGGGAGCCGCTCGGACTGAAGCTCGGCGATGCCGTCGATCGTCTCCTGCACCGGCATCTCCTCCAGCACGGTCACGAGGTGCACGTGGGTCTCCCTCGATCGCATCATCTCCATGATCGAGTCGGCCTGACGACGGATGGGGCCGACCTTGGCCAGGCCCGCGACCTCGGAGTTGACGTTGAGGAACCGGGTGATGCGACCCGTCGGCGGGGCGTCCATGATCACCGCGTCGTACGCGAACCCGTCGCCGTTGCGCCGCCGGGCCGCCTCGTAGACCTTGCCGGTCAGGAGCACGTCACGGACGCCGGGCGCGATCGTCGTGGCGAAGTCGATGATGCCGAACTTGTCGAGGGCCTTGCCCGCGCGCCCGAGGCGGTAGTACATCGCGAGGTACTCCAGCAGCGCCGACTCAGGGTCGATCGCCAGGGCGTACACCTCACCGCCGCCGAGGCCGACGGCGATCTTGCGCTCCTCGTACGGCAGGGGTGGCACGTCGAACAGCTGCGCGATGCCCTGACGGCCCTCGACCTCGCACAGCAGGACCCGCTTGCCCTTGCCGGCGAGTGACATCGCTAGGGCCGCGGCGACCGTCGTCTTGCCGGTGCCGCCCTTGCCAGTGACGACATGGAGCTGGGTCGAGAGAGCCACGCGTCGAGCCTACTCAGCCGGGCGAGATCCGCAGGCTGACCGTTACAGTCGTGCCATGACGCAATGGGAGTACCTCACCGCCCCAGTCCTGGTGCACGCCACCAAGCAGATCCTCGACAACTTCGGCCAGGACGGCTGGGAGCTCGTGCAGATCGTGCCCGGCATGAACCCGGAGAACCTCGTCGCCTACTTCAAGCGCCCGGTCGCATGAGCACGGTCGACGACCGGCTCGCGGAGATCGGGCTGGCGGTGCCGCCGGTCCCCCCGCCGGTCGCGGTCTACGTGCCCGCGGTGCGCTCCGGCTCGTACGTCTACACGTCGGGCCAGCTGCCGCTGCGTGACGGCCAGCTCATCCTGACCGGCAAGGTCGGCGGCGAGGTCTCGGCCGAAGAGGCGTACGACTGCGCCCGTCAGTGCGCGCTCAACGCGATCGCTGCGGTCAGCTCGCAGGTCGACCTCGACTCGGTCGTCCGGGTCGTCAAGGCGACGGTGTTCGTCGCCAGCACCCCGGACTTCACCGGCCAGCCGGGTGTCGCCAACGGCGCGAGCGAGCTGTTCGGTGCCGCGTTCGGCGAGGCCGGCACCCACGCCCGCAGCGCGGTCGGGGTCCCCGTCCTTCCCCTTGACGCCCCGGTCGAGCTCGAGCTCATCGTCGAGGTCGGCTGACCCGATGCGCGTCCCCCTGCCCGAGCGGCTGCGTGAGCACGCGCAGGGATACAACGGATCCGTCGTCGAGCCGCGCCACGCGTCGACGATCATCGTGGTGCGGGACGGCGCCCAGGGTGTCGAGGCGTACCTCATGCGACGCCAGACCAGCATGGCGTTCGCCGCCGGGATGTACGTCTTCCCGGGCGGCGGCATGCATCCCACCGACGTGACCGACGACGTGCCCTGGGCCGGACCGTCGCCCGCGGAGTGGGGCGCCCGGCTGGGGTGCGACGAGTCGATGGCCCGAGGGCTGGTGGTCGCGGCGGTGCGCGAGACGTTCGAGGAGACCGGGGTCCTGCTCGCCGGGCCGGACGCCTCGACGGTGCTGTCGGACACCAGTGGGGCCGACCTGCAGGCTGCTCGAGCGACGCTCGAGGCCGGGGAGCTGGGCTTCGGGGAGCTCCTGCGCAGCCACGGCCTGGTGCTGCGCTCCGACCTCGTCGGAGCGTGGGCCCACTGGATCACGCCGTCGTTCGAGCCGCGGCGCTACGACACCAGGTTCTTCGTGGCTGCGCTCCCGGAGGGCCAGCGGGTCGGCGAGATGAGCCGCGAGGCCGACCACGCGAGCTGGATCCCGCTGCGCGAGGTGCTAGACCGGGTCGAGGCGGGCGAGGCCGCGATGATGCCGCCCACCGTCGTCGCCTGTCGTGAGGTGGCCGGGCACACGGCGTCGACGATCCTCGGCGCCGCTGCCGAACGTACGATCCGCACGATCGAGCCGCGCCTCATCGAGGTCGACGGCGAGCTGTTCCTCGAGACCGACCTGGGAGACCCCGCATGACTGACGCTGTCACCGTGACCGACCGCGCGTCGTACGTCCTGGCTGCCAACCCGGGACTCATGACGCTCGACGGCACGAACACCTGGATCCTGCGCGAGCCGGGAGCGACCAGCTCCGTCGTCGTCGACCCCGGTCCGTCCGACGAGACCCACCTCCAGGCGGTGCTGGCGGCGGCCGGGACCGTGGGGCTCGTCCTGTTCACGCACCGGCACTTCGACCACACCGAGGCGCTCGGGCGATTCGTCGAGCTGACCGGGGCGCCGACGCGTTCGACGGACCCGGAGTTCACGCGCGGGGCGGAGGTGCTCTCCGACGGCGAGACGATCGTCGTCGACGGGCTGGAGCTGGAGGTCATCGCGACGCCGGGTCACACGACCGACTCGACCTGCTTCCGGCTCACGGCTGACGGCTCGCTGCTCAGCGGCGACACGATCTTGGGGCGTGGCACCACGGTGATCGCCCATCCCGACGGTGTGCTCGGCCCCTACCTCGACTCGCTCGCGCACATTCGTGAGCTGATCGACGAGGGTCTGGTCAGCCGCATCCTGCCGGGGCACGGGCCGGTGATCGACGATCCCCTCGCGGTGGTCGACTTCTACCTCGACCACCGAGCCGACCGGCTCGACCAGGTACGCGCGGCCGTCGACGCGGGCGCGACGACGGCCCGCCAGGTCGTCGAGGTGGTCTACCGCGACGTCGACGAGTCCCTCTGGGGCGCCGCCGAGCTCAGCGTCGCCGCCCAGCTGGACTACCTGAAAACCTAACCCCGGCCCCGGCCCCGGCCCCGGCCCCGGCCCCGGCCCCGGCCCCGGCCCCGGCCCGAGGTCCCGAGATTTGGATCCAGGTGCACCACCTTGGCCGCGCCGGTGGTGCAGATGCATCCAAATCTCGGTGCACAGGGTGGCCCAGTGGGGTTGTTGTCCACAGGTCGTCAGACGGTCGGACCCTCACGCGGGGTGCGTCGGCATGGTCGGAGAATGCCAGCGCCGACTCCTCTGCCCGCCGACCTCGACGGTCGGGTCTTCAGCATCGCCGAGGCTGCATCACACGGGCTGACCCGTCGGGTTCTCCAGGGCCGTCGATTCGTCATGGTCTACCCCGGCTACTACCGATATGCCGACACCGAGATCGCGTTCGACGCGGCAGTCGAGGCTGCGCTGAAGGTGTTGCCCGACGACGCCGCCCTCAGTCACGTCAGCAACCTGCGGTGGCGGGGTCATGCGATTCGAGCGCCCTACCCGTTGCACTTCGCCACGTCCCGGCCCCTGCGGCGACATCACGAGGACCTCGTACTGCACCGTTACCGGGGTCAGCTCGCCTCGACCTTCGTTCACGGAGTCCCTCTCCTGGATCCCGAACGAACCTTCGTCGACTGCGGCACCATGCTCTCGATCAGGGAGCTGGTGCGTGTGGGCGACTGGCTCGTCGCGCAGAAGCTCACGGATCCGCTGGCCCTCAGGGCGTACGTGCTGACGTCCCACCTGGACGGTGTTCAGCGGGCGCGCCGTGCCGCCGAGCTCGTACGAGAAGGCGTGGAGTCCCCGCGCGAGACTGACGTACGGCTCGCCATCGTCGAGAGTGGACTAGCCGAGCCAGAGCTCAACACCGACATCGTCGACGTTTCCGGTCGCTTCCTCGCACGGGGTGACTTGGTCTACCGCCGATGGAAGGTTCTTGTCGAGTACGACGGATGGCATCACGAGCGGGATGCATGGCAACGGCAGCGTGATCATCTACGGCGCGAAGCGCTCGAGGCAGCAGGATGGCTCGTCGTCGTGGTGACCACGGCCGATATGCAGGCACCCAAGTCTGTTGCCGCGCGGGTCGCTCGAGCCCTCACGTCACGCGGATACCCGAACTGACGACCGAGATTTGGACTCATCTGCACCACGCCGCAGGCACCGGTGGTGCAGCGGAATCCAAATCTTGGGGTTAGCGGGCGCGGCGCTGGAGGCGTTCGAGGTCGAGGATGACCACGCTGCGGGGCTCGAGGCGCAGCCAGCCGCGTGACGCGAAGTCGGCGAGGGCCTTGTTGACGGTCTCGCGGGAGGCGCCGACGAGCTGCGCGAGCTCTTCCTGGGTGAGGTCGTGGTTGACGTGCACGCCGTCATCGGCGCGACGGCCGAACCGCGAGGCCAGGTCGAGGAGGGCCTTGGCGACGCGACCGGGGACGTCGGAGAACACGAGGTCGCCGACGACCTCGTTGGTGCGGCGCAGGCGACCCGCCAGCTGGTTGAGCAGGGCGTGTGCGACGTCGGGATGCGCGTTAAGGACGGGGCTGAGTGCCTCGTGCCCGAGGCTCTTGAGCTCGACATCGGTGACGGCCGTGGCGGTCGCCGAGCGGGGCCCGGGGTCGAAGAACGACAGCTCGCCGAACATCTGGCCGGGGCCGAGGATCGCGAGCAGGTTCTCGCGGCCGTCGGGGGAGGTGCGACCGAGCTTGATCTTGCCCTCGGTGACCACGTAGAGCTGGTTGCCGTCGTCGCCCTCGTTGAACAGGATCTCCCCACGGCGCAGCGAGATCGACGACATCGACGACTCGAGCGCGGCAGCCACCTCGTCATCGAGGCCGGAGAACAGCGGAGCCTGGCGGAGAACGTCGTCGGTCACGGGTCATCCCTATCACTCATGTTGCACGGGTCACAGTGTGTGCACCGATCGCAGTTTCCCACATCGAGACGGTCGATGCCGAATACGCGCCGGTGCAGGTACGCCCGACGGGGCCCGCGGCGGTCCGACCGACCGCCGTTCTGCCCGGCAACCCGTACGCTGGACACCGTGCCGAGCGATGCGACCCGCCCCGAGACGACACTCGTCCGCCGGGCCCGCAAGGTCAACCGCGTCCTCGCCGAGACCTATCCCGACGCCGACTGCGAGCTCGACTTCCGTACGCCGTTCGAGCTGCTGATCGCGACGGTCCTCTCCGCGCAGACCACCGACCGGCGGGTCAACGCGATCACGCCCGCCCTGTTCGCGGCGTTCCCCGACGCCCGCGCCATGGCCGCGGCGGACCGGGCGACGCTCGAGGAGCTCATCCGGCCGACGGGGTTCTTCCGCGCCAAGACCGAGAGCCTCCTGCGGTTGTCGGCCGACCTCGTCGAGCGCCACGACGGCGAGGTCCCGGGCCGTCTCGAGGACCTGGTCAAGCTGCACGGCGTCGGCCGCAAGACCGCCAACGTGGTCCTGGGCAACGCGTTCGGTGTCCCCGGCCTGACGGTCGACACCCACTTCGCCCGGCTCGTACGACGGCTGCAGTGGGTGCCCGAGGAGATCGTCAAGGACCCCGTCAAGACCGAGCACGCGGTCGCCGCAGTGTTCCCGCCCCGGGACTGGACGATGCTGAGCCATCGCCTGATCTGGCACGGCCGTAGGTGCTGCCACGCCAAAAAGCCGGCCTGCGGCGCCTGCCCGATCGCCCACTGGTGCCCGTCGTTCGGCACCGGGCCGACCGACCGCGACGAGGCGGCGGCGCTCATCACGACGCAGGGTCCTGCGTGAGGGCCCGCCTGACCCTGGCCGCAGTCGCGCTCGTCCTCACCGCCTGTGGCGGCCCCGGACCCGACGACGACGAGCCGGTGTTCGGCGGCGACGGACCCGCGCCGACGAGCGACGCCGGGGAGCTCGCCGCCCTCAAGGCGCGAGCCGGCATCGAGGACTGCCCATCCTCGGACGGCGAGCCGCCGGCCGACAAGGCGCTTCCGGACCTGGAGCTGGGCTGCCTCGGCGGCGGTACTCCCGTACGTCTGGCGGGCCTGACGGACACTCCGACGATCATCAACCTCTGGGCCAGCTGGTGCGCGCCGTGCCGCGAGGAGCTGCCGCTGCTGGCCAAGGCGCACCAGGCGTACGGCGACAAGCTCCGCATCATCGGGGTGGACTTCGACGACGCGGCGCCCGACGCGGCGCTCGAGCTCGCCGAGAGGTCGGGGGTGACCTACCCCTTGCTGGTCGACCCGGATGCCGATGCGAAGGCTTCGCTGAAGGTCATCGGTCTGCCGCAGACGGTGTTCGTGGACGCACAGGGAAGAATGGTCGCCACGGAGCGCATCGCGTTCCGTTCGTATGCCGACCTGACGGCTGCGATCGACAAGCACCTGGGGGTGTCGCCGTGAGCTGGGAGCACCTCCCCGAGTGGCTGCGACCCCTGGCCGAGCTCGCCGGGTCCGTCGAGGCCGAGCAGCTGGCGCCCCGGTTCCCGCACGCACCGGCCGATGCCCGCCCGGCGGCGGTGCTGATGCTGTTCGCCGACGGTGACAACGGCCCCGAGCTGCTGCTGACCGAGCGGGCGGCGAGGATGCGCAACCACGCCGGCCAGATCTCGTTCCCCGGCGGCGCGATGGACCCCGAGGACGCCGACGCGGTGGCCACGGCGCTGCGCGAGGCGCAGGAGGAGGTCGGCGTCGACCCCGGCACGGTCGACGTGTTCGGCACCCTGCCGACGTTGTGGCTGCCGCCCAGCAACTTCGCCGTGACCCCCGTCCTCGGCTACTGGCGAGAGCCACGTCCGCTCCTGCCGATCAGCGCCGACGAGGTCGGCGCGATCATCCACCAGCCCATCCGCCGGCTGCTGGACCCGGCCAACCGGTTCAGCGTCGAGCACCCCTCCGGCTGGCGCGGCCCGGCCTTTGAGGTCGGTTCCGGCGTGCCGCTCTGGGGATTCACCGCGGGCGTCGTGTCGCGGCTCTTCGAGCGCCTCGGCTGGGAACAGCCGTGGGACGACAGCGTCACCCGACCCCTCCCGGACTTCTGATGAACTCGCTCGACGTCATCCTCGTCCTGGTCCTGCTGGCGTACGCCGTCTCCGGCTACGTCCAGGGCTTCGTCGTCAACCTCATCGCCACCGTGGGCCTGCTCGTGGCCGGGCTTCTGGCCCTCGCGATCGTGCCCAAGTTCCTGTCCGGCAACAGCGCGACCCTCAGCTCGTCCCTGCTGGCCCTCGGGCTGGTCGTGGGGGCCGCCGCGATCGGGCAGGGCATCGGGACGTACGTCGGCACCGACCTGCGCAACGGACTCAAGTGGAAGCCGTTGCGGTGGGTCGACGCGGTCGGCGGCAGTGCGCTGAGCATGGTCGCGGTGCTGTGCGCCGGCTGGGCGCTGGGCTACTCGGTCAGCGGGACGTCGATCCCTTACCTGTCGACGGCGTCGCGGGACTCGGCCATCCTCGACCAGGTCGACTCGGTCATGCCGTCCCGGGCCACGTCGGTCCTGCGGTCGTTCAACGAGGTGCTCGACGCCAACCTGTTCCCGCGCTACATCGACCCGTTCGCGAGCGAGGACATCAAGCCGGTCGGGCCACCGGATGCTGCGACGCTCGCCAGCGAAGGCGTGCGCAGGGCCTCGGGCAGCGTCGTGAAGATCCTCGGTCAGGCCTCGTGCAACCGTGGCATCGAGGGATCGGGCTTCGCGTACGCCGAGGGTCGGGTGATGACCAACGCCCACGTCGTCGCGGGCGTCGAGAACCCCTCGATCGTGGTCAACGGGCAGCGCACGGGCGCACGGGTCGTGCTGTTCGACCGCAAGCTCGACATCGCGGTGCTGGCGGTCGACGGCACCGACCTGCCCACCCTCGACTTCGACACCAGCGGCGGTGCCGGCGACGAGGCGGCCATCCTCGGCTTCCCCGAGAACGGCCCGTTCGACGCGCGCGCCGCCCGCATCCGCAGCGAGATGCGACTGCGAAGCCCCGACATCTACGACCGTGGCCAGGTCGTCCGCGAGACCTACTCGGTGCGCGGCCTCGTGCGCTCAGGCAACTCCGGCGGTCCGCTGGTCTCCGAGGACGGCGACGTGCTGGGCGTGATCTTCGCGGCGTCGATCACGGACAAGTCCACCGGCTATGCGCTCACCGCTTCACAGGTGGCTGACGACGCCCGGGCCGGGATCGCCGCGACCGCCACGGTCTCGTCGGGAGGATGCGCCTGATGCGCACGACGTTCTCGTTCATCAGTGGCGTCGTCGCGCTGCTGTCGCTCATGGCGGCCGTGCCGTTGCTGTGGCTGTCGACGCACGTCGTCAACGAGGACGGCTACGTCGAGTTCAGCAGCACGCTGGCCAAGGACGCCGAGCTGCAGAGCGCGTTCTCGGCCTACCTCACCGACAAGCTGTCGTCACGCGGGGTCATCCCGCCGGCCTTCAAGGCGCCGGCTGCCGCAGCGCTCACCGCGGCCGTCAAGCGTACGAGCAACGAGGCCGGGTTCGTCGAGGCGTGGGAGGAGACGCAGCGCAGCTCGCACCGCGCCGCGTTCGCCGACCCGATGCCCCAGGTGCTCGGCATCGACGTGAGCCCCATGGCGACCTTCGTCGTCAAGCAGGTCAGTGGCGACCTGCCCGTGGCCCTCGCCGTCCCGGACGGCCTCGTCGTGCCCGTCGTGACGGACTCCGGTGACCGCGAGGCGGTCGACCGGGTCAAGCAGTCGGCCCCCCTCGGTCGCATCGCCGGGATCGTCGCGGTGGCTGGCGCCCTCGCCTGCGTCGGGCTGGCCCGGCGTACGTCCGGCGCCGTCGCGTGGCTCGGCGCCGGGACGCTCGTGGTCGCCGGCCTGCTCTGGCTGGCGAGTGGTCCGGTCACCCAGGAGGTCCTCGACCACACCGAGGCGCCGTCGGAGTTCGCCCGGACGCTGCAGAAGCTCCTGGTGGACCGTGCCGCAGGCTCGCTCGACGCCTGGCTCGTCGTCCTCGCGGTCGCCGGCGTCATCGCGACGGCCGCAGGACTCGTGGGCCGCGGCGTGACCGGCGCGGCCGGGCGGTCGGTCTAGCTCGTGCGCCCCTTGAGCGCGGCCGGGATCTCCTTGGCCGTCGCGATGGTGCGCTCGGGTGCTCGGATCTTCTTCAGCAGCACGATGCCGATGATGATCAACAGCAACGCCAGGACGAAGTAGCCGCCGGCGACGATCAGGAACGCCCACGCTGGGTCGAGGCCCGTCATCGTCAGGAAGTACGCACCCGCGATCGACAGCAGGATGATGATCAGCAGGCCGAAGAACCCGGCGACCAGCAGCATGCCGGCACCGACACCGCCGGCCTTGACGCTGAACTTCAGCTCGCTCTTGGCCAGCTTGATCTCCGACTGCACCAGCGCGGAGATGTCGCGGCTGGCGTCAGCCACCAAGCGGCCAATGGTCGGATCGTCAGCACGGTTCATACCGGCGAGCCTACAAGTGACCCAGGGGATCGCGCAGGTCAGCGTGCCCCGATGGCCACGAGGAGGCTGCCATCGGTCGCGGCCCACAGCAGGCGGCCGACGATGACGGCTCCGAGGAGGGCCAGGCCGAGCGCGAGGTCCGCGCTGATCCGGCGGCTCGCCGGGCTCGGCTGCTCCGCGATGGTGGAGACGCCGCGCTGATCGGTGCTGGTGGTCGTCGTGGTGTCCATGCCGACGACAATTCCCCGCCAACATGAGATCAAACTGAACACCGGCCGTCTGCCGCCTGTCAGCGTGGCGAACCCCACATCGCGGTGGCCTAGTCCTCGTCCTTCGCGGTCTTCATGCCGGCGGTGATCTTGTCCATGATCCCGGTGTCGGCCAGGGTCGTGGCGTCGCCGACCTCGCGGTTCTCGGCGACGTCGCGCAGCAGCCGGCGCATGATCTTGCCCGAGCGGGTCTTGGGCAGCTCCGGGACGATCATGATCTGGCGGGGCTTGGCGATCGCGCCGATCTCCTTGGCGACGTGGGTGCGCAGCTCGGCGACGATCTCCTCGCCGCCGTCGCCGGCGGACTCCCGCAGGATGACGAATGCGACGACGGCCTGGCCGGTGGTCTCGTCGGTGGCGCCGACGACGGCCGCCTCGGCGACCTTCGGGTGCGACACCAAGGCCGACTCGATCTCGGTCGTGGAGAGCCGGTGGCCCGAGACGTTCATGACGTCGTCGACGCGGCCGAGCAGCCAGATGGCCCCGTCGTCGTCCTTGCGGGCCCCGTCGCCGGCGAAGTAGTACCGCGGCCAGCGCGACCAGTAGGTCTCCTTGTAGCGGTCGTCGTCACCCCAGATCGTGCGCAGCATCGACGGCCACGGCTCGGTGATGACGAGGTAGCCGCCCTCGCCGTTGTCGACGGGCTTGCCGGCATCGTCGACGACCTCCGCGGCGATGCCGGGGATCGCGGTCATCGCGGAGCCGGGCTTGCCCTTGGTGACGCCGGGCAACGGGCTGATCATGTGCGCACCGGTCTCGGTCTGCCACCAGGTGTCGACGATCGGGGTGCGGCCGCCGCCGATGTTCTCGCGGTACCAGACGTACGCCTCGGGGTTGATCGACTCACCGACCGAGCCGAGGATGCGCAGCGACGACAGGTCGTGCTCGGCGGGGATCTGCTCGCCCCACTTCATGAACGTACGGATCGCAGTCGGCGCCGTGTAGAACAGCGAGACCTTGTACTTCTCGATGATCTCCCACCAGCGACCCTTGTGCGGGGTGTCCGGCGTGCCCTCGTACATGACCTGGGTCGCGCCGTTGGCCAGCGGTCCGTAGACGATGTAGGAGTGCCCGGTGACCCAGCCGACGTCGGCGGTGCACCAGAAGACGTCGTCGGGCTTGTAGTCGAAGACGCCCCAGAACGTGTAGGCCGACTGCACGAGGTAGCCGCCGGTCGTGTGCAGGATGCCCTTGGGCTTGCCGGTCGTGCCGGACGTGTACATGACGTAGAGCGGGTGCTCGGAGTCGAACATCTCGGGGGTGTGGTCGGTCGACGCCGAGTCGACGACGTCGTGCCACCACACGTCGCGGCCCTCGGTCCACTCGACCTCCTGGCCCGTGCGGCGCACGACCAGCACGCCCGTCACGTCGGGACACTTGGTCAGTGCCTCGTCGACGGCAGGCTTGAGCGCCGACGGAGCGCCCCGGCGGTAGCCGCCGTCGGCGGTGATGACGACCTTGGCCTCGCAGTCGAGGATGCGCGACGACAGCGCGTCGGCCGAGAAGCCGCCGAACACCACGGTGTGCGGGGCGCCGAGGCGCGCACACGCGAGCATCGCGATGACGGCCTCGGGGATCATCGGCATGTAGATCGCGATGCGGTCGCCGGTCTGCACGCCCAGCTCGATCAACGCGTTGGCGGCCTGGGACACCAGGTCCTTGAGCTCGGCGTAGGTGATGTCGCGCGTGTCGTCGTCGGGCTCGCCGACGAAGTGCAGGGCGATCTTGTCGCCATTGCCGGCCTCGACGTGCCGGTCGACACAGTTGTAGGACGCGTTGAGCGTGCCGCCGACGAACCACTTGGCGAACGGCGGGTTGGACCAGTCGAGCACCTCGGTGAACGGCGTGCCCCAGTCGAGCCGGTCGGCCTGCTCGCCCCAGAACGCGACCCGGTCGGCAGCAGCCTGGTCGTAGACCTCCGCCTTGACGTTCGCGTCGGCGGCCAGGTCGGCCGGCGGCTCGAACACGCGGTCCTCGTGGGACAGGTTGCTGATGTTCTGCTCGGTCACGATGTGCTCCTCGTCCAGGGGTTCTTCTCTGATTGTGGCGCAGCCCACAAGGGGCCACGCAGGGGGTACGCCTGCCTCACCCCGACCCGGCGATGGGCCGAGCGGAGCGAGGCAGGCGCCCGGGCGAAGCCCGGCAGCTGCGAGGTACGAGCAGCTGGTGCGGCGGAGCCGCGGGCCCTACTTCTCGGAGCCTGCTCCGGTCATCGACCGGACGTCGAGCTCCACGTAGCGCGCCTCGGCATCGGCGTCCCGGGCCGTGATGGTGCCCAACCAGCCGCAGAAGAACCCGAACGGGATCGAGATGATGCCCGGGTTGGCCAGCGGGAACCAGCTGAAGTCGCTGCCGGTGATCATGGCGGTCTCCGAGCCCGAGACGACGGGGGAGAAGATCACCAGGCCGACGCACGAGATCAGGCCGCCGTAGATGCTCCACACCGCGCCGCGCGTGTTGAAGCGGCGCCAAAAGAGGTTGTAGAGCAGCGCCGGCAGGTTCGCCGAGGCCGCGACCGCGAAGGCCAACGCCACCAGGAAGGCGATGTTGAGCTTCTGGGCCGGGATCGACAGCGCGATCGCCACACCACCGATCACGAACGCCGCGATGCGGGCGACCTTGACCTCCTGCTTCTCGGTGACCTTGCCGTCCTTCCACACGTTGGCGTAGAGGTCGTGGGCCACGGACGACGCCGAGGTCAGCGTCAGGCCGGCGACCACGGCGAGGATCGTCGCGAAGGCGACAGCCGAGATCAACGCCAGCAAGATGGCGCCGCCGGTGGACCCGGACCCACCGCCGACGGCTTCTGCCAGCAACGGTGAGGCGAGGTTGCCGCCGGAGTCGGCGATGTCCTGCTTCTTGTCGCCCTTGACGAGCGCCGCAGCACCGAAGCCGAGCACCAGGGTCATCAGGTAGAACGAGCCGATGAGGCCGATCGCCCACAGCACCGACTTGCGTGCCTGCCGGGCCGTCGGGACGGTGTAGAACCGGATCAGGATGTGCGGCAGACCCGCGGTGCCGAGCACGAGGGCCAGGCCGAGCGAGATGAAGTCGATCTTGGCCTCGGTCGACACGCCGTACTTCAGGCCGGGCTCGAGGAACGCCTTGCCGGCGCCGCTCTCCTCGGCCGCGCTGCCGAGCATGTCGCTGATGTTGAAGTTGAACTTCGCCAGCACCAGGACCGTGATGAGGATCGTCCCGCCCATCAGCAGGATCGCCTTGACGATCTGCACCCAGGTCGTGCCCTTCATGCCGCCGACGACGACGTAGAAGATCATCAGGACGCCGACACCGGCGATCGTCAGGTTCTTGGCGGTCTCGCTGTCGACACCCAGCAGCAGCGCGACGAGCGCGCCGGCGCCGACCATCTGGGCCAGCAGGTAGAAGATCGACACGACGACGGTCGACGTCGCCGCGGCGGTCCGCACCGGCCGCTGCCGCATGCGGAACGCCAGCTGGTCGGCCATCGTGAAGCGGCCCGAGTTGCGCAGCAGCTCGGCGACCAGCAGCAGGGCGACGAGCCACGCGACCAGGAAGCCGATGGAGTACAGGAAGCCGTCGTAGCCCGACAGGGCGATCGCACCCGAGATGCCGAGGAACGACGCGGCTGACATGTAGTCGCCGGCGACCGCGAACCCGTTCTGGGCGCCGGAGAAGCTTCGGCCACCGGCGTAGTAGTCGGCGGCGGTCTTGTTGTTGCGGCTGGCCCAGAACGTGATCGCGACGGTGATCAGGACGATCAGGACGAACAGCGAACCGGTGAGCATCTGGTTGCTGTCGTCGTCGGTGGCGGCGCGCAGGATGGTGGCTGTCGTGCTCATCGCTCGATCTCCGTCTCGTACTCGTCGCGCAGGCTGTCGGCGATGGGGTCCATGCGGCGGGCGGCGAACTTGGCGTACCAGATCGAGATGCCGAACGTCGTGACGAACTGCAGCAGGCCGAAGACGAGGGCCACGTTGATGTTGCCGAACAGGACGTGCCCCATGAAGTCGCCGGCGTAGTTCGACATCAGCACGTACAGCAGGTACCAGGCCATGAAGGCGACGGTCAGCGGTACGACGAAGCGCAGGTAGGAACGCTTCAGCTCCGCGAACTCATCCGTCGCATGAATGCGTTGATAGGCCGCTTGGGCCTCGGGCGAGATTCTCTCGGCCACCGGGGATCACCTCTTCTGTGAAGGCAGGACGGCACAGGGATGTGTCCGCCCCCCGAACCTAGGTAGCTCGAATCCTGTGAGCCAGATCACGGGGCGGGGCGTGCGGTGGAGGCCGACGGCCGTGCGGCCTGCGGTCGACGGCGTACGACGAACGGTTGCCCGGACGCGACGAACGGTCGGGTCAGAAGCGGCGATCCACGTCCAGTCGCTCCGGCGTGTGGAGCCGGACCATGGTCCGGGAGACGTTCGGCGGGATGTCGGCGCGGGTGACGAGCGAGGTCCCGATCATCAGCGCGAAGCCGATCGGCACGGACCACGCGGCCGGCTGGCTCATGATGACGCCGAACCAGCCGTCGGGGCGCACCGCGATGGTGATGACGGCCGCGGTCCCGGCGCTCAGACCACCGCCGACGAGCCCGGCGATCGCCCCGCGAGCCGTCAGGCGACGCCACCAGATGCCCAGCACCAGCAGGGGGCAGAACGTGGACGCGGCGAGGGCGAACGCGAACGTCACGGAGCTCGCGACCGCGATGCGCTCGGCCGACAGCGCCAGGACCAGCGGGACGACCACGCAGGCGGCAGCCGCGATGCGCAGGGCCGTGATCGTCGAGATCCGACCCCGCGCGAGACCTTGACCGACGACCCCGGCGACCGACATCGTCAGCCCGGAGGAGGTCGAGAGGAACGCGGCGAAGGCGCCGGCCGTGAGCAGTGCCGCCAGCAGCTCGCCCGTGCTGCCGCCGATGACCCGCGACGGCAGCTCGAGCACCACGGTGTCGGCCTGCCCGGAGTCCAGCAGGTCGCGGGCGTAGATCCGGCCGAGGACGCCGTAGATCGTCGGCAGCAGGTAGAACGTGCCCAGCAGCGCGAGCACGATCAAGGTCGTGCGACGGGCGGCGTGCCCGTCGGGGTTGGTGTAGAACCGCACCACCACGTGCGGCAGCCCCATCGTGCCGAGGAACGTCGCGATCATGACGGAGTAGGTCAGGTAGAGGCCGGGACCGTCGGCCTGGCTGAACGGCTCGAACCACTCCTCCGGCGCGACGGGGGAGGGCCGGCCGTCGACGCGCCACGCGTGGAGCAGGAAGAACACCGGGATCAGCAGGGCCGTCAGCTTGAGCCAGTACTGGAACGCCTGGACGAAGGTGATGCTGCGCATGCCCCCGGACACGACGTTGACCACCACGATGACGGCCACGACGACGGTGCCGACCCAGGTGGGCGCACCCGTGACCGTACGCAGCGTGAGCCCGGCACCCTGGAACTGCGGCATGAGGTAGAGCCACCCCACGGCGACGACCAGGGCGCTGGCGACCGTGCGGACGCCCGTCGACTGCAGGCGTACCTGGGCGAAGTCGGGGATCGTGTAGGCCCCGGAGCGCCGCAGCGGCGCCGCCACGAACACCAGCAGCAACAGGTAGCCCGTGGTCCAGCCGATGGGGTACCAGAGCATGTCGGCGCCGTGGGTCAGCACCAGGCCGGCGACGCCCAGGAACGAGGCCGCCGAGAGGTACTCGCCTCCGATGGCCGAGCTGTTCCACACCGGGCTGACCGAGCGTGAGGCGACGTAGAAGTCGCTGGTCGTCCGGCTCATCCGCAGCCCGAAGGCGCCGATCCCGAGCGTGGCGATCGCCACCAGCGCGACCGCGACGACGCCGTACGTGCTGTTCATGGGCTGTCCGGGCGCTCGGGCTCGACCAGCTCGGTGAAGTCGCGCTCGGCGCGCTCGACCTGCCGGATGTAGACCCAGCCCAGCGCGAACAGCCCTGGATAGACCAGGACGCCGAGGATCAGCCACGGCACGGGCACGCCGAGGACGTGCATCTCCGTGACGCTGTCGAAGGCCAGGAACAGCAGCGGCAGGGCACCGATCGACAGCATGAGGGTGGCGGCGACCGTCAGTGCCGCGCGCAGCTGGGCTCGGATCAGCGAACGCATGTAGACCTCGCCGATGCCGGTCGACTCGTCGATCTCCTGACGGATGCTCCGCCGGACGTGTGCCGGTGCCGTCGTCAACGGGTTGGTGACCCGGACACGCTCGGTGTGCTCCTCCGTCACAGCGCCCGCTCGTGGATCAGCTCGCGCAGGGCACGGGCGTGGCGACGGGCGACCTGGATCTCCACGAGCTCGTCACCGACCGGTACCAGCACGCTGGACCGGCCGGACTGGACCCGCAGCTCGCGCAGGTGGGCGAGGTTGACGACGTGGCTGCGGTGGACGCGGGCGAACCCGGCCTCCTCCCACTCCTCGGCCAGTGTCGTGAGGGGGGTGCGGATGAGGTGGCTGCCGCCGTCGACGACGTGCAGGCGGACGTAGTCGCCCTGCGCCTCGACGTACGACACCGACGCGCGGGACACGAACCGGGTGACGCCGCCCAGCTCGACCGCGATCCGGTCATCGCTCGCGACCGGCGTCGAGTCGGCGTCGGCGCACGCGCGACGGACGCTCTCGCGCAGGCGCTCCTCGCGGATCGGCTTGAGCAGGTAGTCGACGGCGTTCATCTCGAACGCCTCGACCGCGTGGGCGTCGTGGGCCGTCACGAACACGATGCGCGGCGGGGTGCGGAACCGGCCGAGCAGGCGGGCGATCTCGAGCCCACTCAGTCCCGGCATCGCGACGTCGAGGAACACCAGCTCGATGTCGCCCTCGTCGAGCACCCGCAGCGCCTCGGCGCCCGAGCGAGCCGCGCGCACGGAGGCGATGCGGTCGTCGCGGCCGAGCAGCCACACGAGCTCGTCGAGCACGGGCTGCTCGTCGTCCACGACCAAGGCGCGCAGGGCCCGCGGGGGAACACTCGCCTGGCGCTCGATCATGCCGTGATCATGCCGAGATGTCCGGCGCCCCACAACCGCCGCGTCATGCGGGCTCCCGGTCGGGTTGGAACTTCGGCAGCCTGACCGTCACCTTGGTGCCGTGCCCGGGGGCGGTCTCGACGACGATGCCGTACTCGTCGCCGTAGACCGTGCGAAGCCGCTCGTCGACGTTGGCGAGTCCCACCGAGGCGCTCGTCGTGTGGCCCGCAAGCGCGTCCCGCACCGTCTCGGGGTCGACGCCGACACCGTCGTCCTCGATCGTGATGACGCACTCGACGCCCTCGTCGAGCGCCACGACCGTGACGGTCCCGTCGCCGTCCTTGGCCTCGAGGCCGTGACGCACGGCGTTCTCGACGAGCGGCTGGATGGCGAGGAACGGCAGCGTCACGCTCAGCACCTCCGGCGCGACCCGCGTGACGACCCGCAGCCGGTCGCCGAAGCGGGCCTTCTCCAGCACGAGGTAGCGCTCGATCGAGCGGAGCTCCTCGGCGAGGGTCGTGAACTCCCCGTGCTCGCGGAACGAGTAGCGGGTGAAGTCGGCGAACTCCAGCAGCAGCTCGCGCGCCCGCTCGGGGTCCGTACGCACGAACGAGGCGATCGCCCCGAGGGAGTTGTAGATGAAGTGCGGGGAGATCTGCGCCCGCAGGGCCCGCAGCTCGGCCTCCATCAGCGCCGTGCGGGATTCGGACAGCTCGGCCAGGTCGAGCTGGCTCGACATCCACCGAGCGACCTCGGTGGTCGCGCGCGCCAGGCCGGCCGACGCCTCCTCGGTGACGACCGAGATGCTGCCGACGACCCGTCCTTCCACCGACAGTGGCGCGACGATCGCGCGGTCGGAGGCCTGGGTCCGGCCGCTGGCCAACGCGTCGGCCGTGAGCTCGGCGACCTCGGGGGCGTCGCCGGCCAGCCGCCCGTGCAGGTCGGTGATGGCCACGGCGTGCTGGCCCAGGAGCGTGCGCACGTGGGGCAGCGCGAGTGCCGCGCTCTCCGCGTCTAGCCCCCGGCGGAGGGCGGGCGCGGCCTGCGAGGCGGTGTGCAGCGTCTCGTAGGTCGCCCGGTCGGCGGGAGAACCCAGGACGCGTCGGCGTGTCAGGAGCCGCCACCGGACGAACACCGCGGACGCGACCAGCGCGGCGATGACGATCGCGGCCGTCCTGATGTTGTCCATCCCGGGACGCTACCGCGAGGACGCCCTCAGTCGTCGTCCCCGATGCCGCGTGCGTGCAGCGCGGCCCCCGTCTCGTACGCGTGCGCGACGGTGCGGATCGCCATCGGGACCAGCAGGGCCCGGGGGCTGCGCTCGAGCCCGCGGGCCTTGGCGGCGGCGCGGGTCTCGTGGCCGATCTCGAGGATTCCGGGAATCGCTCGGATCATGAGCGAGAACGCCAGGGCCACGCGCTGTGGCTTGACCCCGATCCTCCGGTACGGCCCCAGGCCCCGGGTGATGGCGTCGAGCATCGCGTCGATCGAGGTGGTGGCGGTGAAGACCAAGGCGGCGACCACCGAGGCGAGCAGGCCGGCCACGACGTGGATGGCGGTCGTCCAGCCCTGCTGCCAGACCTGGAAGGCCGTGACGACGGCGATGACGAGCAGCAGGGGTCGCAGGGCCCGGAGCATGGTGCGGACGGGAAGACGGACCCAGACGACGAGCAGGAGCGAGACCGCGAGCAGCACCAGCGTCCCCCAAGGCCGGAACGGCGCCACGACGGTCGCCACTCCGAAGAGGGCCAGCAGCCCGAGCTTCGGCCCGGCCGGGATCCGGTGCAGCACGGTCGTGCCCGGGCGGTAGCCGCCGACGAGCAGGTGGCTCATCCGTCGACCAGCGCTCGGTAGGACGCGACCGCCTCCTGCGGATCGCCGTCGAAGACGACTCGCGCGTCGTCGATCACGAGCGCACGGTCGCAGCGCAGCGCCAGGTCGAGGTCGTGCGTCACGAGGACGAGCTGTTGCCGCAGCGTGAAGAGCTGGTCGGCGACGAGGCGGGTGTTGCGCAGGTCCAGCAGCGTCGTGGGCTCGTCGGCGACGAGGACCTCCGGGTCCGTGGCGAGCACCCCGGCCAGGGCCAGGAGCTGCTTCTGCCCGCCGGACAATGCGTGGACCGTCGTGTCGGCCTTGTCGCCGAGACCGATGCCGTCGAGGATCTCGCGGGCGCGCGCCAGGCGGGTCCTCTTGTCCTTGATCGTCCGCCGCAGCGACAGCGCGATGTCCTCGACGCACGTCGGCATGACGAGCTGCGCGTCAGGGTTGGTGAACACGAACCCGACGTTCCGGCGTACGGCCGCGCCGTCCTCGACGGTGTCGAGACCGTTGATCGTGACCGTCCCGCTGCTCGGCTCGACCAGGCCGTTGAGCAGCCGCGCGAAGGTCGACTTGCCCGAGCCGTTGCCGCCGATCAGGGCGATCCGCGACTCGCCGAGCTCGAGGCTCGTCGGGTGCAGAAGGGTGAGGTCGCCGCCAGGGGTGGTGACCCTGACGGCGACCTCGTCCAACCGGATCGCGGGCGCCACGCTCAGCGCTTGGCGACGAGCTGGGGGAACGCGCGGTGCACCGCGGCCGCGACGATCGCCGCGAACACGCCCTTGAGGATGTCGAAGAGGAAGAACGGTGTCGCGTAGGCCCAGGCCGCGGCGAAGTCGACGTCGAGCTTGATCGACATGCCGATGGTCCCGAGGACGCCGACCACGGCGACCGTGAGTATGGCCGCGACGACCGACAGGACGACCGCGATGGCGGCCGGGTTGCGACGCGCGACGGCGCTGGCGGCGAGGCCGACGAGGAATGCCGCGATGGGGAACGCGACGAGGTAGCCCGCCGACGCCCCGGTCCACACCGACGGACCGCCTTGCTGGCCGGCGAAGATCGGCACGCCGGCCGTGCCGACGGCGAGGTAGAGCAGGACGGCCAGCGCGCCGCGGGACGCCCCGAGGACACCGGCGGTCAGGAAGATGCCGAACATCTGCAGCGTGAACTCGACGCCCGAGGCGTTCGTGCCGAGGGCCGGCATGATGGCGCAGACGGCGATGAACGCGGCGAAGGTCGCGATGAGCGCGAGGTCGGTGGTCGACACGGCCTTGCTGCGCGACGTGGTGGTGCTGGTCATGGGCTGCTCCTGACGACGTTCCTGAACGGTGCTCAGGTGAACGGCGTTCAGGTTAGCGTATATGCTGACGGCACTGTCAATCCAGCCCGGAGGTCACGCGTGCGCTATCGCCGCTCGGACATCGTCGAGCGCGCTGTCGGGATCCTCGACACGTACGGGCTCCCGGACATGTCGATGCGCCGGATCGCTGCCGAGCTGGGGCTCCAGCCGAGCGCGCTCTACCACCACTTCGCCAACAAGCAGGTGCTGCTGGCGGCGGTGGCCGACGAGCTGTTGGCACGTGGCGCCCGCCCCCTGCCCGACGACGCGACCTGGGACGAGCAGGTCCTGGCGGCGAGCCGCGAGCTTCGCGACGCGATGCTGGCCTATCGCGACGGCGCCGAGCTGATCGCCACGGTCCACGCGTTCGGCCTCGGCGCGCTCTCGCTCAACGGCCGTCTCGCCGCTGCGATCTCGACAGGTGGCTTCGACGCCGCGTTCGCCCGGTCGGCCGCGACGACGATCCTCTACTTCGTCTTCGGTCACGCCTCGGACGAGCAGACCCACCTGCAGGCGGGCAGCGCCGGCGCGATCGACGACGAGCCGTACGCCCGGGCCGGCGCCGACTCGTTCGAGCTGGGGCTGACCCTGATCCTCGACGGCATCCGCCAACGCCTGCCCGCCCGAGCAACGGGCTGACCGGGGCACGTTCCGGTGCCCGCCTACCAACTGGCGTGCAGCGGGCGGCCCTCGTCGTAGCCGGCGGAGCTCTGCAGGCCCACGACAGCGCGCTCGTGGAACTGCGGCAGCGAGCGGGCGCCCGCATAGGTCGCGCTCGACCGTACGCCGGCGGTGATCGCGTCGACGAGGTCCTCGACACCGGGACGGTCAGGGTCCAAGAACATGCGCGAGGACGAGATGCCCTCCTCGAACAGGGCCATGCGCGCCCGTTCGAACCCCGCCGCGTCACGCGTGCGGTTGGAGACGGCGCGGGCGGACGCCATGCCGAACGACTCCTTGTAGGGGCGGCCGTCCGGGCCGTGCTTGAGGTCGCCGGGGCTCTCGAGCGTGCCCGCGAACCACGAGCCGATCATGACGCTCGCGGCGCCAGCAGCCAGGGCCAGCGCGACGTCGCGGGGATAGCGGACACCGCCATCGGCCCACACGTGGGCGCCGAGCTCGCGAGCGGCCGCGGCGCACTCCAGCACCGCGGAGAACTGGGGCCGGCCGACGCCGGTCATCATGCGGGTCGTGCACATGGCGCCGGGCCCGACGCCGACCTTGACGATGTCGGCGCCGGCCGCCACGAGATCGCGCACGCCGTCGGCCGACACCACGTTGCCCGCCGCGATCGGGACGCGGTGGCCCGAGGCCTTCTCGTACGCGTCGCGGGCCGACACGACGAGCGGCAGGGCCTCCAGCATCTTTTCCTGGTGGCCGTGCGCCGTGTCGACCACGAGCACGTCGATCCCCATCTGCAGCAGCTCGCCGGCCTTGCCGGACACGTCACCGTTGATGCCAACCGCGGCGCCGATCAGGAGGGCGCCCGACGCGTCGACGGCCGGTTGATAGATCGTCGACCGCAGGGCGCCTTTGCGGGTCAGCACGCCGAGGAGCTGGCCGCCGTCGAGCACCGGGGCTAGGTCGATGTGGCGCGCCGACATCTCGTTGAAGCAGGTCTGGGCGTCGGTGCCGGCGTCGAAGGTCAGGACGTCGGTCGTCATGACCTCGCGCACCTGGGCGAACCGGTCGATCTCGGCGCCGTCACGCTCGGTGACGATGCCGAGCACCTTGCCGTCCTCGACCACGACGACCGCGCCGTGGGCCCGCTTGGGGATCAGGCTCATGGCCTCGCCGACGGTCGTCGACGGGCTGACGGTAACGGGGGTCTCGTAGACCGTGTGCGCCGCCTTCACGCGCTGGACCGTCGCCGCCACGATGTCGAGCGGGATGTCCTGGGGGATGATCGCGATCCCACCGCGCCGGGCGATGGTTTCGGCCATCCGCTTGCCGGAGATCGCGGTCATGTTGGAGACGACCAGCGGCAGCGTCGTGCCGATGCCGTCGGCCGTCGACAGGTCGACGTCGAACCGGCTGGTGACGCCAGAGCGGCCCGGGACCATGAACACGTCGTTGTAGGTCAGGTCGTACGAGGGCTGCAGGTCGTTGAGGAACTTCACCGCACAATTCTAGAGGCCCGGTGGGTACGGCGCTCAGGCGCTGCGGCGTGAGGCCCGGCCGGCGTCGTAGGGGGCGTCGACCAGGAAGGCGATGCCGCACTGGCGGCAGATGCCGTCGCCCGACTCGAGGTCCTCGGGGAGGTCGATCTCCCCGTCGCAGGTCTCGCAGACCATCGCGAGCCCGATGAGTGCCAGTGACTGTCGCATGTCGATCTCCTTCCCTCAACCACCACGATAGGAACAGGGGCCGACAAATCCGGTACCTGCGAGCGTTTCGTGTCGACGAATCATCGATTGTGCGGTCGGCGGCGCCCCGGCTCGGGTAGCGTTCAGCTTGTGGCCCCTACTCCCAGGCCGACCTGCACCGTGTGCGGCGGTCCGCACGTCCTGTTCGACCGGGACGTCGTGCTGGGCAAGTACGAGGTGGACTTCCACCGCTGCACCTCCTGCGGGCTGATCGTCCTGCCCGACCCGACGTGGTTGGAGGAGGCCTACGCGAGCGCGATCTACGACGGTGACAGCGGTCTCCTGCGGCGCTGCCGGCTGATGAGCACCCTGACCACGACCCTGATTCGCAGCGAGCGCCTCTCGAACGGCCGGTTCCTGGACTGGGCCGGCGGCTACGGCACCTTGACCCGGATGATGCGCGACAAGGGGTTCGACTACTACACCTGCGACGCCTACGCGAACAACCTGCTGGCGCCCGGGTTCGACGGTGACGAGAACGCGTCGTACGACCTGGTCACCGCGTTCGAGGTCGTCGAGCACATCAGCGACCCGGTCGCCGAGCTCGAGAAGCTCGCCGCCGCGAACGACCGCCTGTTCTTCACCACGCGGCTGCAGCCGGCGATCCCGCCGCGGCCCTCCGAGTGGTTCTACTACGCGCTGGAGTCCGGGCAGCACATCGCGTTCCACACACAGCGCTCGCTCGAGGTTCTCGCGGAGCGCCTCGACTACCAGTTGACCAGCAACGGCGACAACTACCACCTGTTCCACCGCGTCCCGCTGCGGGCGACGACCAAGATCCTGCTGTCGCCGCGTCTGACGCAGGCGGGCAGGTCGTCGGTGTCGGCAGCGCGCGGCGCCGTGGGCCGCCTCCGTGCCCGAGGTTCCGCCGGCGCCTGACCGTCAGCGGAAGTCGAGCAGCATCGTGTCGGGGGGCTCGACCTCATGCTCCATCCCGGTCTTGTCGACCTTGGCGCGTACGCAGAACGTCTCGTGCCGCAGGCGGAGGAAGCCGGTCTGCGCGCCGTGGCTCATGAACAGCTCCCGCACCTGGGACAGGGCAGACTCGGGCACGGACGGGTGCCGGGTCGCCTCGGCGAAGCGCAGCAGCCCGGGCAGGTCGAGCTTCTCCCAGGTGCCGAGCTCGTGCGTCTCGGGCTCGTGGAACAGGCCCGAGGCGGTGAACGTGTCGACCGGCGCCGCGACCGAGCCGCGGTCGCCGGTGATCTCGCGCAGCTTGCGCATCCACGGGATCGAGTCGTCATAGCGCTGGGAGATGGTCGAGAGCAGACCGTCGGGACGCAGCACCCGGGCGTACTCCGCGAGCGCCGTCGGCGCCTCGCGCAGCTCGGGAGCGATCACGACGTCGAACGCGCCGGCGAGGAACGGGAGCCGCTCGCCCTGGCTGCGGACGTACTGGATGTCCTCGTGCCGGCTGGCCGTGACGTCGTCCCCCGCGACGACGACCTCGTGCCCCTGCTCGGCCAGCTGGTAGGCCAGCGACGTGTCACCGAGGTGCAGGACGCACGCCAGACGGTCCCCGACCAGCCACTTGGCGGTGCGATCTTCGGGGGAGTCGTTCATCTTGCTCAGGCTACCGGTCGGCGTGAGGGCCGGCCGGTACGCTTCGGGCGTGTCCGATCCGTTCATCTCGGCAGCCCAGCTCGAGGGCATCCCCTCGACGTACGCCGGCACCCGGGACGGCATCGACTCGATGCTCCGCGACCGGGGCCTGCGCCGGAGCACGCCTGACGACACGGCCCGCTCGCTGCTGCTGGGCGCCACGGCGACGGCATCGCTCGAGGGCAGCCCGTACGACGTCGAGGTGCTCGCGTCCGGCGGCGGAGACGCGGTGGCCCGCGGTGCGGTCCGGCTGTCGACGGAGCTGCTCGGCCTGCTGCCGGTGTGGAACCACTCGCCGGTCCAGGCCCTGGCTCGCATGCACGCTCTCGCGGCGGCGGGCTCGGTGGACGACGCGGACCTCGGCCGTCCGGTGCACCCGGAGGGCGTCGCCCGTCTGACGGCGCTCGCCGCGATGCTGGGGGAGCGGACCGACGCCCCCGGGCTCGTGGTCGCGGCACTCGTGCACGCCGAGATCGCCGCCGCAGGGGCGTTCGCGACCCACAACGGCGTCGTCGGCCGGGCCGCCGAGCGACTCGTGCTCGTCGCGAAGGGCGTCGACCCGGCGTCGGTCACCGTCCCCGAGGCCGGCCACGCGGCGGAGGCCGAGGGCTACCGAGCCGCTCTGGCGGCGTACGCCGGGGGAGAGCCCACCGGGGTGCACCAGTGGCTGATGTACGCGTCGCAGGCCTTCACCCGTGGCGCGGAGGCCTCACCGCTGGCGCGCTGAGGTGTCCGCCAGCACCGGCTCGAGCATGCGGGCCACCGCCTCCATGCCGGCGGCACGAGGATGCAGCAGGATCCCGTCACCGCGCTCGGCCGTCAAGGCGTTGGTCCACGCGTCGTCGGCGCACGCGTCGTGACCGGCGGACCTCTCGTGCACCGGGACGAACGGCACGCCGGCCTCCTCGGCCGCGGCGGCCTGGGTCTGCGCCAGCAGGGCCTCCACCTGCGCGAACTGTCGGACCTGGAGCTGCCCGGCGCCGAGGTCCGGGCAGTCACCCGAGTCCGGAGCCAGCCGGAGGTAGCCGACCAGGACGACTTCGGCGCGCGGGGCCTTCCTGCGGACCGCGTCGATCGTGCTCACGATGCTGGTTCTCGTCGTCGCGAGGATCGTGGGCGCCTTCGCGAGGGCGCGGCCGCACGCCGTGGCGGACTTGATCTGGGACTCGATGAAGCATCCGTAGAAGATCGCAGGGTAGAGGTTGCCGTCGTTGGCGCCGATGCCGAGCGTCACGAGGTCGGCGTCGGCGGGCACGTCGTCGAGCTGGGCCGGGAGCGTCGTGCCGGCCAGCGGGGCGGACGAGAGCACGTTGGCGGTGCCGGCCCCGCCGCAGCTCGCGTCCCGCACGGTCATGGGGCGCAGCGCGCGCGCCACGAGGTGGGGGTAGTTGTCGTCGCCGCGGCCGCACGTGCCCGCGCCCTTGCCGATCGCTCCCGAGACGTAGGAGTCGCCGAGGGCGACGTACATCGGGACGCTCTGGGTCGCCTGCTCCGGGTCGGAGCCGGTGCACGCGCCCAAGACCAGCGCCGTCGTGCCGGCCACCAGCGCGGCGGCGGCTCGCCTCAGAAGCATGAGGTCAGCGGGGTCGGCGCGCGTAGACGTCGATCACGTTGCGGAAGAAGAGGTCCCGCTCGAGGAGCTTGTCGATTGGCTTGGCCAGGCGCTCGGCGACCCCCTGGCCGACTCCGAGCGAGCCGAGGTAGTCGGCGGTGTTGAGCGAGTAGCGCACCTTGGGCTCGATCGCGTCGATCTCGTAGCCCAGTCGCTCGAGGTTGGTGCGCATGCTGGTCGGGGTGTGCAGCGCCATGTGGTGCAGGGCCAGGCGGCGATCGGTGATGCGGGTCGAGCGGCCCCTGGTCACGTCGTGCGCGGCCATGCCGGCGGTGTCCATCGCCGACCAGCGCGGGGTCTGCAGGTAGAGCACGCCGCCCGGCTTGAGCAGCTTGAGGGCGTCGGCGAGCAGCCGATTGCCGTCGGGCACGTGCGCCAAGACGCACCACATCGTGACGACGTCGTACTGACCGACGTCTCCGAGGGTGGACAGGTCGCCCATGAACAGCTCGATGCCGTTGCGCTCGCGGGCCAGGTCGATCGCGCCGGTCGCGACGTCGTTGCCGGCGGGCCGGAAGCCCTTGTCGCGGGCCATCGTCAAGAACCCGCCTTCGCCGGCCCCCACGTCGAACAGGCTGCGGTCGTCGACGTCGCCGACCATCGCCGCCAGCCGGTCGAGCACCTGCGTGTGGCTCGCGTGGATGATGTCGCCGCGGGTTCGCTCGACCCAGCCGGCGTACCAGTCGCGGTCAACGTCGAGGATCTCGACGAGGTCGTCGAGCTCGGGGCGCTCGGCCAGGGCGTGCAGCCCGCAGCCGCGACACTCGTGGATGACCAGACCTGTCCGCTTGGAAGCGGCGTGAACCTGGACGTCGGTCGACAGGCACGCCTGACAGCGCGGCGGGGCCACGACCTGGGTGGTCATCTGGTTTCTCCTCGGGAGTGCCGGGGGGACAGCCCCCGGGTGGCGGTCACGACGATCGTAAGCACGTCTGAGCATAATAGGCCGCTTCGCCCAGCGGACCCCATATGCTGTGACCTGCGAGACCGGGCTGAGGCGCGGGAAACCCCAACGAATCCACGTAGAGGCAGGCCATGAAGCGCGCGTTCATCACCGGGATCACCGGCCAGGACGGTTCCTACCTGACCGAGCTCCTGCTCGACAAGGGCTACGAGGTCCACGGCCTGGTCCGGCGCTCGTCGTCGTTCAACCGAGGCCGCATCGACCCGATCCGCGACAACGATCCCGAGGCTGCCAAGCGCCTGTTCCTGCACTACGGCGACATGACCGACGGCGTCAGCCTGGTCAACCTCATCCGCGACATCCGGCCCGACGAGGTCTACAACCTGGCTGCGCAGAGCCACGTCAAGGTGTCGTTCGAGATGCCCGAGTACACCGCATCCGCCGACGGCATCGGCACGATCCGCCTGCTCGAGGCCATTCGGGCCGCCAAGCTCGAGGCCCGCTTCTACCAGGCCTCGACGTCGGAGATGTTCGGCGCCACGCCGCCGCCGCAGGACGAGGGCACGATGTTCTACCCGCGCTCGCCCTACGGCGCGGCCAAGCTCTACGCGCACTGGGTCACGGTCAACTACCGCGAGGCCTACGACATGTTCACGGTCTCGGGCATCTTGTTCAACCACGAGTCGCCCCGCCGTGGCGAGACATTCGTGACCCGCAAGATCACTCGCGCCGTCGCCCGCATCGCGGCGGGCACGCAGGACGACCTCGTGCTCGGCAACATCGACTCGATCCGCGACTGGGGCTACGCCAAGGAGTACGTCGAGGGCATGTGGCGGATGCTGCAGCACGACGAGCCGACCGACTTCGTCCTGGCCACCGGCACCGGGACCACGGTGCGGGAGTTCTGCGAGATGGCGTTCTCGCACGTGGGCCTCGACTGGAAGGACTACGTCAAGTACGACGAGCGCTACGAGCGCCCGACGGAGGTCGACGCCCTGCTCGGTGACCCGTCCAAGGCCAACGACCTGCTCGGCTGGAAGGCCCAGACCGGCACGCAGCAGCTCGCCGAGCTCATGGTCGACGCCGACATCGCCCTGCTCAAGGCGTGACCCGAACCGCCCTCGTCACGGGCGCCGGCGGACAGGACGGGGTGCTCCTCGCCCGGCACCTGCTCGCCGGTGGATACCGGGTCGTCGGCACCGTGCAGCCCGGGGCGACGGCGCCGATGCTGCCGTATCTCGACGGGGTGCAGCTCGAGCCGCACGACCTGCGTGACGCCGCGGGGCTCGATCGCCTGCTGGCGGCGCACGAGCCGGACGAGGTCTACAACCTCGCCGGGTTCACGTCCGTCGGGGCGAGCTGGGACGCCGAGGAGCTCGTGCACGAGGTCAACACCGCGGCGGTCGAGTCGATGCTCGACTCGCTGCTCGCGATGCGCGACCGCACGGGCGCGGCGCCGCGGTTCTTCCAGGCCTCCAGCTCGGAGGTGTTCGGACCGCGGGCCCCGAACCCCCAGGACGAGTCGACGCCGCACGCCCCGGCCAGTCCCTACGCCGTCTCCAAGAGCCGGGCGCAGCAGGCGACGGTGCGGGCCAGGCAGGATCACGGGCTGTTCGCGTGCGTCGGGATCCTCTACAACCACGAGAGCCCGCTGCGCGGTGCCGGGTTCGTGACCCGCAAGATCGTGCGGGCGGCCGTCGAGATCTCGGAGGGCCGCCGCGACGCAATCAGTCTCGGCAACCTCGACGTCTCGCGCGACTGGGGCGCCGCCCGGGACTACGTCACCGCGATGCACCTGGCCCTCGGCCACGACGAGCCCGGTGACTACGTCCTGGCGACCGGGGTCCTGCGCTCACTGCAGGACCTGCTCGAGCTGGCCTTCGGTGCCGTCGGCATCGCCGACCCGTGGCCGTACGTCCAGCAGGACCCGGCCCTGATGCGCAAGGCCGACGCGCCGGGCCTGTCCGGCGACGCGTCGCGGGCCCGTGAGGTGCTGGGCTGGACCGCCGCGACATCGTTCGAGCAGCTCGTCGCCGAGATGGTGGAGGTCGAGCTCCAGCGCGTTCGGACCGGGGTCGAGGAGTCTGCCGAGTATCTCCGCCGCTAGCGGGCGTCGCCCCTTAGGCTGTTCCTCGTGCCCACGGAGAACGACGACTTCAAGCCCGATCCCACGCTGCTTCGCGTCTTCCCGGAAGCGGCCGTCGGCGGCTACTCGCGGGTCAACGGCGACATCGAGTTCTACTCCAGGATCAACGCCCTCGTGGACGAGAAGAGCCGGGTCCTCGACTTCGGGGCGGGCCGCGCCTGGTGGATGTTCGAGCCCATCCCGGAGATGCCTCGTCGCCTGCGCATGCTGCGTGGACGGGTCGCCGAGGTCGTCGGCACGGACGTGGACGATGCGGTCCTCACCAACCCGTCCCTCGACAAGGGCCTCGTCGTCGAGATCGGCAAGCCGCTCCCGTTCGAGGACGCCTCGTTCGACCTGGTCTTCGCCGACTTCGTCCTCGAGCACATCAACGCGGCCGACGCGCAGGACGTCGCCGACGACATCATGCGGGTCCTGAAGCCGGGCGGATGGTTCGCGGCCCGCACGCCCAACAAGTGGGGCATGGTCGGCCTCGGTGCGCGGGCGATCCCCAACGGGCTGCACGTGCGGCTGCTCAAGCGGTTGCAGCCCGACCGGGTCGCCGAGGACGTCTTCCCGGTCCGCTACCAGATGAACACCCGGCGCACGCTCCGTCGGTTGTTCGGCCGCCATCGGACGTACGTCTACGGCAACACCAGCGAGCCGGCCTACTTCGGTCGGTCGGTGACTGCCTGGCGACTCGTCTCGTTCCTCAATCGGCTGACGCCGCCGGCGTTGTCGCCGGCGCTGCTGGTGTTCGTGCAGAAGACCGACGACTAAGGCGCAGTGTTGGCCTCGCTGAGGCGCCGGTCGGTGCGGCGCTTCTTGCTCATCGCGGGCTTCTCGACCAGGTGGTACGTGATGGCGCCCAGGATCACGGTCGGCACGAGCACGATCGCGAAGCTCACGGCGATGTCGGCGTTGGAGTCGTAGACGGCCCGGCCGACGTGCTTGTAGAGGAACCAGATGACGGGGTAGTGCCAGAGGTACGCGCTGAGGCTGTACTCGCCGGCGAGCCGCGGCAGCGGGGTCTCCATGACGCGCACGACGGCGCGGGAGAAGGCGTCGGACTTGGGCATCTGCGTCAGCAGGAGGATGCAGGCGAAGATGACGCCCATGAACGGTGTGGCGTACTCGCCCGACCCGATCCCGAGCACCGCGACGCAGGCGACGAACACGGTCGCCCAGCCGGCGATGCGCCAAGTGCGCAGCCGCTTCTCGCTGAGTCGGTCGGACACGACGATAAGAACCGCGATGATCATGCCCAGACCGAACAGGTCGCCCTGACCGATGATGCTGCGGTTGATGGCCGACAGCCAGGTCGACTCGACCTCGATGTCCTCGCCGCCGTTAATGCCCATCGTGATGAGCCGGCCGCACAGGCCCATCAGGAGCATCAGGCCGGCGGGCACGAGTGCGCCGACGACCGGCCGGCCGCGGCGGGCGAACCAGATCGCGATCGCGCCAAGGACCGGCAGCATGGCGTAGAACGACACCTCGGTCACGAGCGACCACGAGACGCTGAGACCCGTGAACGCCGACCCGGGCCACCAATTCTGGAGCAGCAGGAGGTTGAGGATGATGTCGACCGGGTCGGTCATGCGCCCCAGCCGCTCGACCCCGGGGATCTCGTTGTCGACGACCGCGAGGCCGAATCCCCAGGTCACGATCGCGAAGATCACGAGGTACGCCGGCCAGACGCGCAGGATGCGGTTGCGGTAGAACTCGCGCGTGGGTGGGCGGGTACGGCCCTGGATCGCGGCGGAGGCGAACGGCCGGTAGAGCAGGAACGCCGAGAGGACGAAGAAGAACGTCAGGCCGTGGACCATCAGACCCGTGAGTGCCGTGCCGAACGCGCTGTAGCCGCCGGACCCGGGCAGCAGGATGATCGTGTGCGCGAGGATCACCGCGAGCAGTGCCAGACCGCGTAGCCCGTCGAGACCCGCGAGCCGCTTTCCCCACGAAGGCGCGTGGCCGATCTCGCGCTTCGAGTCCGTCATCGGGTGGTGCTCCGCTCCGTGTGGCGGTCGGCACTGCCGAGCGCGTTGTGTGGCTCCTCGTCGTACATCCAACTCAGAGAGACAGTAATTCGTTACGCCGCCCCATGGAGAATTGTCGCGGTCGCGTGGCCCCGACCTGACCCGGCCCAGATGGCGGATACGGTGAGGTCGCTGCCCTCCGTAGACTTCCCGCGATCTGCCGCACCTCTCGAGGAGACGATGACCCCCGCTGACGCCGCGCCCGACAAGTCGGTGCCCCGTCGTGGCGGAGGGCTGCGGGCATTCCTCTCGATCGCCGCGGCCGGTTTCGGCGTCCAGCTGCTGACCGTCGCCTCGGGCCCGCTCGTCGCTCGGATGATCGGCCCCGAGGGCCGCGGCCAGATGGTCATGGTCATGCTCGTCGCGATGCTGGGGGCGCTCGCCGGTGTCGGCAGCCTCAGCCCAGCCATCGCGCACGCTGTGGGCTCGTCCGGGGCGCCGGCGCGCGACGTGGTGCGCGGCCACCTCAAGGTCTGGATCCTCGCCACCCTCGTGCCCGCCACTGTCGCCGCGGGGCTCGTCGCGGCGCTGGTCCGCGACGCCCCACACCAGTGGCTGCTGGCGGTCGAGTGCCTCGCTGTCAGCTTCTGCCTTTCCGTGCAGTTCCTGCTCGGGGCGATGCTGCAGGGCGAGGGCAACGTCCGTCGCATCAACACCCAGCGACTCGTCGGCATGGCGTCGTACGTCGCGGCGGTCGCGGCCCTGTTCATCCTCGATCCGGTCGACGACGCCGCCGTGATCCTGCTGATCTACATCCTCTCGCTGCTGGGCGGGTTCGTCGTCGCGTGGCTCATGCTGCGGCCGCCGACCGGCGAGCTCGACGCGCAGGTGGACCGCCGCGACGTGCACGCCTTCGCGCGGCGCGGGTTTATCAGCGGCCTCAACGCCCTCGACGCGTGGGGCCTCGACCAGCTGCTGGTCGGCCTCGTGCTCGGCTCGTCCGCCCTCGGCCTCTATGCAGTGGCCGCGTCCGCGACCAGCTTCCCGTCGATCGTCCTGGCCGGCATCGCCGCGATTCTGCTGCCCCGGATGGCCGCCCTGCCGCCCGCTGGCGCCAAAGCGGTGATGCGTCGGTGGCTCGCCGCTGCCATCGTGCTCGACCTCGCGATGGTCGGCGGGATGCTGCTCGTCATCGGCCCCGCCCTGCGGATCTTCTTCGGCGAGGAGTTCGTGCCGGCGACCGACGTCGCCCGCATCCTGATCGTGGCCTGGGCCCTGCTCGCGCTGCGCCGGGTGCTCGTCGCGGCGGCACAGGCCCAGGGCCGGGTCGCGGCCTCGTCGTTCGCCGAAGCAGGCTCGACCGTCGTGCTCGTCGCGTCCGCGTTCCTCGGCATGCACCTGTGGGGCCTCGAGGGTGCTGGGGTCGCCCTGGTGGTCTCGGCCGCGATCGCCTGCGTGTGGGTCGCGTCGACCCTGTCGTGGGGGACCGGCGACGCTGAGGGACAACCGCACGAGGTCGACCTGGTGGACGTCATCGAGCTCGACGACGCAGACCCCCTGATGCCCTAGGGCTTCCGGTCCGCCACCTCGACGAGCAGAGCACGTACGTCTGCGGCCGTCCGGCGCCAGGTGAAGGGCAGCGCGTGCTGGCGCGCCGCCTCGAGCTCGGCCGGCGTACGTCCGAGCGCCACGCCGACGGCATCGGCGAGGGCGGGCGGGTCCCACCCGTCCATCACGGTGGCGTGGCCCCCGGTGACCTCGAGCAAGGCGGTCTCCGGTGTGACGACGAGCGGCAGCCCGAGACGCATCGCCTCGACAGCCGGCAGGCCGAAGCCCTCGAAGTCCGAGGGGAACACCACGAGGTCGGCGGAGGCGAAGCGGGCGCGGAACTGCTCGTCCGACAGCCACGGCAGCGGCGTCACGACGTCACTCAGGCCGAGCTGGTCGATCCGTCGCTGGGTCTCAGCCCGGGGTCCCTCGCCGAGCCCGACGATCACGAGCGGCACTACAGGACCGCGGTCCAGCTGCAGGCGCCAGGCGTCCAGCACCAAATCGACGTTCTTGTTGCCGTACTGCCCGAACGCGATCGCATAGCGCTCCGGATGGACGCCGGCGGGCCAGGAGTCGACGTGGTCGGCACCCAGGAGATTCAGCCGCACCGGCCGTTTTGCGAGCCACGGTCGTGACCGCAGCAGGTCCTGACGCGTGCGGTTGGAGATGCAGGTGATGCCGTCGGCCTGCCGCCAGCCGAGGCCATAGCTGACCTTGCGCATCGCGAGGGTCTTGCGGCTGAACTGGTGCGGTCGCAGCTCGTGCCGGATGTCGTACGCCATGACGATCCGTGGGCACGGCAGCGGGGCGATCGTGGTGGTCGGCAGGACCCCCACGACGACGTCGGCGCCGAGCTGCCTGGCCAGTCGGGGCACCGCGACGTTCTGCTGGCGCACGCGGCCGAGGCCGGGACGCCTGCCGAACCCGACCCGGTGCACCGTCACCGCGTCGGGCACCGTCAGCTCGGCGTCCGGACCCAAGACGATGTGCAGCTCGTCGCGGTCGGCGAGCTGCTGCCAGCCGGCGAGGGTGTGCTCGATGACAATGGCGAGGCTCGAGCCGGTGATCGGCAAGCCATCAAAGAGGATGCGCATGGAGCTAGTGGACCGTCCCGACGCGGATGGTCGAGCCCGGGGACACGTCCCTGGTCGCCACCGCCCTGGCGCCGATCACGCTGGCGGTGCCGACCGTGACACCGCGGAGCACGAGGCTCTGCGCCGCCAGCCACACCCCGTCCTCGATCGTGACAGGACCGTTGTCGTAGCGGAAGTCCGCCGACCGGCGGTCGTGGCTGCCCGTGCAGAGGAAGACCCCCTGCGAGACGCAGACGTCCGTGCCGATCGCGATGGGCTCGAGGTTGAGCAGCCACGCGTCCTCGCCGACCCACGTGTCGTCGCCGATCGTGAGCTTCCACGGCCACAGCACGCGGACGCGGTGCCGGATGGTCACGTTGCTGCCGACCGTCGCGCCGAAGGCCCGCAGGACCGCAGGACGGAAGCGGCGAGGGAACCACCACGTGCCGAACACGAGGTTCTGGACGGCGAACCAGGCGGCCTGCCACAGCACGCCGCGGCCCTTGTCGTAGCCCGCGAGGGTGAAGGCTCCGAGTCGTGGATGGTCGAGTCGCTCGGTCACGTCGCGGTCAGGGCTCCGGCCGGGATCGCCGCCTCGAGGATCTGCTCGAACTGCTCGGCGACCTTGTCGACGTCGAACTTGCGCTCGGCCGTCGCGCGGGTGCGGCTGCCGATGTCGGCCTGGGCGGCGCGGTCCCCGGAGAGCTCGGCGAGCCACCCGGCACCGGTCTTGGCCCCGACGTCGGAGGGGTCGGCGACGAAGCCGCCGCTGTCCCGGATGTCGAGGGCGGCGGGGTTGTCGGCCGGCATGAGACCGAGGATCGGCCGTCCGGCGGCCATGTAGGACAAGACCTTGCTGGGGATCGAGAACTTCGTGGCGTTAGGCTCGAGCAGCGCCACGAGGACGTCGGCGGTGCCGAGCACGTCCGGCAGGCTCGCCGCGGGCTGGAACGGCAGGATGCGGACCGGGAGGTCCTGCTCACGCGCCATGACCGCAAGGTCGTCGGCCGCCTCGCCCTCCGAGACCACGGCGAGGGCGGCGTCGATCCCGGTGGACCGGACCGTCGCCAGCAGGTCGATCAGGAGCCGAGGGTTGTGCTTGCGGCCCAGCGTGCCGGCGTAGACGAGCCGGAGCGCGGCATCGGCGTCGAAGAGGTCGGCCGTGCGCGGGTTGTCCCGCTCGACGGGGTAGATCTTGTCGAGCGGCGCCCAGTTGGGAATCACCGAGACGTGGTCCCGCGGCACGCTCCAGTCGTCGTAGACCCCCTCGAACGCGTCGCCGATCGCCACGACGTGAGCCGCCCGGCGCGCGCAACGCGCCTCAAGGTTCACGAGCACCTTGCCGCCAAGCCAGGCCAGGGGACGAGGCAGCTTGCGGCGCAGCTCGTCGGCGAGCGCGAAGCTGTAGATGTCCTGGTGCCACAGCACCCAGGCCAGCCCGCGGCGCTTGGCGTAGCGGGAGAAGAGATAGAGCGTGATCAGCGGCAGGTTGCAGGCGACGACGACATCGGGCGACGAGGTGCGCAGCTGCTTGATCCACGCCCGCGCGTATGCGCGCTCCCAGCGCAGCCGCGCCAGCGGGGCGTACTTCTGGAACGCCAGGTCGAGCCGGATCGAGCGGAACGTCAGGGTGTCCGGGTCGCCGTCCTGGTGCTCCAGGTGGCCCTTGCCGCTGACGTACTGGTCGGCCGAGAGGTGCTCGACGGTGTGGCCGCGGCTCGCCAGCTTGCGCGACAGCTCGGCCTGGAAGGGGTGGCCGGAGAAGTCGTGGACGATGACTTCCATCGTGCGGCTCTAGGCCCGGGACTTGAGCTGGTCGTAGATCCAGCCGTAGGTCTTCTCGAGCCCGTCACGCAGCGAGATCGACGGCTCCCACCCGTAGATCTCCCGGAACATCGTGTTGTCGGAGTTGCGGCCGCGCACGCCCTGGGGGGCCGACAGGTCGTGGTTCTTGGTGACCGTGATGCCGGCGATGTCCTCGAGGATGCCGATCATCTGATTGATCGTGACGAGCTCGGCGCTGCCGAGGTTGACCGGCTCGACGTTGTCGCCGGCCAGGATCTCCTGGCTGCCGCGGACGCAGTCGTCGATGTACATGAAGCTGCGGCTCTGCTCGCCGTCGCCCCAGACCTCGATCGTATGGTCGCCGCTGAGCTTGGCCTGGGCGATCTTGCGCGAGAGCGCCGCGGGGGCCTTCTCGCGGCCGCCCTCGAACGTGCCCTCGGGACCGTAGACGTTGTGGTAGCGGGCGATGCGGGTCTCGATGCCGAAGTCCTCGCGGAAGTGGCGGGCCATGCGCTCGCTGAAGAGCTTCTCCCAGCCGTAGCCGTCCTCGGGGTCCGCCGGGTAGGCGTCCGACTCCTTGAGGGCCGTCACGTCGGGGTCGGTCTGCTTGTCCCCGGCGTAGACGCATGCGGAGCTGCTGTAGAAGTAGCGCTGCGTGCCGGCGTCCCGGGCGGCGACGAGCATGTTGGTGCTCGTGAGCACCGAGAGCATGCACTCGGCCTTGTTGTTCTCGATGAAGCCCATGCCGCCCATGTCGGCCGCGAGGTTGTAGATCTCCTGGGTGCCGACGGCGATCTTGTGGGCGTCGCTCATGTCGGCGCAGTCGGCGACGACGTTCTCGGCGTCGCCGTGGACCTGGTACCACTCGTCCTGGGGCTTGACGTCGACAGCGCGCACGTCCTTGCCCTGCTTCAGGAGGTCAGCAACGAGGTGGCCGCCGATGAAGCCTCCGGCGCCGGTCACAAGTACGGTCATCGAATTCCTACCTTTTCGTGGCCGCGTACGCCGGCCGTGGTGCCGTCAGTTGTCCAGGGTGGACCACAGGTTACACAACGGCACAGGGTGTCGATGGTTACGCCCGGGGCCCCCGGGACGGACTTCGTGCACGCCGCGAACGTCGCCTCGCATACACTCCCTATTACACCTGACCGGCATGTCGGTCGTGCACACTCACTGAAAGGGACCAACGCGTGGATCTGCGTCAATTCCTGAGCATCCTGCGTGGTCGTTGGAAGTTCATCATCAGCACGCTGGTGATCGGCACCATCGCGACGGTCGGCTTGGTCCTCAACCTCTCGCCGGTCTACAGCTCGTCCGCCCGCGTGTTCGTCTCGACCCCGACCAATGGGCAGGCCGACCCCTACGCTGCCACGGTGTTCGCGGCCCAGCGCATCGCCTCCTACGCCGACCTCGCCACCGATCCGACGGTGCTGCAGAAGGTCATCGACCGGCTCGGCCTCAAGATGACGCGCGAGGAGCTCGCCGGCGAGATCTCGGCCGACGTCGTGCCGCAGACGCTGATCCTGCAGATCACCGCCAAGGCCGAGACGCCCCAGCTCGCCCAGCAGATCGCCGCCGCCGAGAGCGAGGAGATCGTCGACCTGGTCAAGGAGATCGAGAAGCCCGCCGACACCAACCTGTCGGCCGCGATCGTTGCCCGGGTCACCGGCAAGGCCTCGTTCAACGCCAGCCCCGTGGCCCCCAACGTCATGCTCGACATCATCGTCGGCATCTTGCTGAGCACGTTCATCGGTGTGGCCGGGGCGGTGCTCCGTGACCTGCTGGACACGACCGTCAAGACGAGACAGGACGTCGAGCACGCGACCGGGAATGCGGTGATGGCGACCCTGCCGTTCGACCCGTCCGTCAGGAAGGACCCCCTGAGTCGTGACGACAGCGGCTCGCTCAGCGAGGCGTTCAAGGTGCTGAGAACCAACCTGCAGTTCGCCAACCTTGATGCGAGCCGGCAGATGATCGTGGTCTCCAGCGCCCTGCCCGACGAGGGCAAGACGCTGGTCGCGACCAACCTCGCGGTGTCGATGGCCAAGTCCGGCCGGTCGGTCCTGCTGATCGACGCCGACATGCGCAACCCCAACGTCGCCGACCTGCTGGGTCTCGAGAACTCCGTGGGCGTCATCACGGCTCTCATCGGCCGCTCGACGCTGGAACACGCGATCCAGGAGCACTCCAGCGGGGTGCACTTCCTCGGCACCGGCCCTCGCCCGCCCAACCCGGCCGAGGTGCTCGACACGCAGGCCATGCGCGACCTGCTCGCGCACGCCCGGGCGCTGTACGACGTCGTCATCATCGACGCGCCGCCGCTGCTCCCAGTCGCCGACACCGCGATCCTCATGACCGAGGTCGACGGGGCCCTGCTGTTGGCGCGCTACGGCTCGACGGGTCGTGAGCAGCTGCGGCTGGCCGTGTCCCGCGTCGAGGCCGTCGGTGGCCGCCTGTTCGGCACGGTCCTCAACCGCACGCCGCGCCGGGCCAGCACGGACGGCTACGGTTACTACGGCTACGGCTACGGCGTTCCCTACGAAATCGACAAGGGGAAGGTCAAGGTCAAGTTCAAGGAGTCCGAGAGCGCCCTGAGTGGGACGGGTCGACGGGCCAAGCGATGACGTTCAGCGGCGCTCCGTTCGAGACGCCGACGATCGATCCCAACGAGGATCCGAAGAACGTGCCACACGCGCATCCCGTCGGGATGCGCGTGTGGCCGGTCGCCCTCACCGGGGTGCTCTTGGTCGGCCTGCTCCCGCTCGCGATGTCCTCGACCGTCGGGGCCGTGCTCTCGATCGGCGTGGCCCTGTTCTTCGTCGCCCTCATCACGTTCGGGCTGCGGGGGCTCGGAGCGGGGCTCAACGTGGCCGGCATGGTCGCCGCACCGATGACGAGCGTCGTGGTGCCGGGCGCCAGCGCCGTCACGATCTCCGACCTGCTGTTCGTCGTCGGCTTCATCCTGCTGCTCCCGACGATGTTCGGCCAGCGCCTGCGGGTCCCGTGGCAGTTCGCGCTGGGCGCCAGCGTCCTGTTCGTCGTGGGCTTCGGCACGTCGCTGTTCAACGAGGTGCCGATCGGCAGCCTCAGCCTCATGGTGCGCGTGTTCGCCGCGACCTTGGTGTTTCCCCTTCTCTTCGTGTGGTGGGCCCCGCGCGGACGTACGTTGTTCTGCCTGGCGGCCGGCTACGTCGTGGGCGTCGTGCTGAGCCTGGCGTACGGCATCGTGAGCGGCCCCGACCCGCTCACGGCTCGCTACATCGGCCTGTCCGAGCAGCCCACGGCCTTCGGCTACGCCGGCCTGCTCGCCCTGGCCCTGCTGCCGTTCATCTACGCCAAGCTGGCCCCGCAGCACCGCTGGATGGTGCTCCTCGCGGGCGCCCTGTGCATGTACACGATCTGGATCAGCGGCAGCCGCGCCTCGCTCCTCGTCGCGGCCGTCCTGGCCGTCATCTATCCCGCGATGGAGCGGTCGATCAAGGTCACTGCCGGGCTAACGCTCGGCGGCATCTTCCTCATCGCCAACATCGACCGCATCCTCAACGAGGAAGGCGGCAACGCGCTGTCCCGCCTCCTCGGCCGGGCCGGTGCCGCCGGCTCCAACGCCGAGCGTGAGAAGGGCCTGCGCGAGGGCTGGGAGGTCTTCACGCACCACCCGATCTTCGGCGCGGGCTTCGACTTCGACATCTTCCTGGCCCACAACATCTACGTGCAGGTCCTGGCCGGCATGGGGGTCATCGGCCTGATCGCGTTCCTGTTCGTCCTGTGGTCGATGGTCTCGCCGATCTTCCACGGCCCGCGGCCCTACCGGCTGCTCGCCTATCCCGCCCTGGCCTACGTCATCGCCGGTCCGATCACCCCCAACCTGGGCAGTCGCTACGTCGGCATCCTGCTGGCGCTGGCGTTCGTGGTCACCGGGATGGATTTCGACGAGGACGACGAGGGCGCGATGGAGACCCGGCGGTCGCGCCGTCGCGCCGTCCCGGTCGAGACGGTGTCGTGACTCGGCTGCCCAGCGCGCTGCAACCGGCGTGGCCCCTCGTCAAGCGCGCGCACCGTCTCACGGCCTTCTTCGCCGGCGCCGTGTTCCGGCGGATCTCCGTCGTGTTCGGCCAGCGCGCGCTGCCGCGCCGAGGCAGCGACTCGACGGCCATGACAGCAGCGTGGGAGCCCCAGGCGGTCACGATCCACGTACGCCCGGAGGGTGAGCACCTCGACCGCGAGCAGCCGCCGGGCGAGCCCGCGGGACACTGGGCCTTTGCGACCATGCGGACGTACGACGTGCCGCCGCCGTTCACCGCCGACATCGCCGACGGCACGGTCGTGGGCGACTACGGCGCGGTCGTCACGCCGGGTGGCACGCTCGACTTCGAGACCAGTCCCTACTTCGCGATCACGGACTGGCGTGAGCACCCGCTGTTCCTGCGGCGGCGGCTGCCTCGCGCCGAGCAGGTCGACGGCTCGGTGCTGGCCCTCGCGACCCGCGGCGGCGGCAACAGCTACTACCACTTCCTGCTCGACGTCCTCCCGCGCTGGGGGGTATTCGAGGAGAGCATGCCGGGCCGCGAGCCCGACGCGATCCACGTCCCGAGCACGACGCGCTACCACCGCGAGCTGCTCGCCCTGTCCGGGCTCGACCGCCTACCGGTCATCGAGGCGTCCCGCAGCACCGCGGTCCGGGCCCGTCACCTGCTCGTGCCCTCGCCGGCCAACCCCATGGAGGTCGCGCCGCGCGGCATGGTCGAGTGGGTGCGCCGCACGTTCCCCGCCGTTGAGACCGCCGACAAGCCTAAGCGCATCTTCGTGACCCGTACGGGTGGCCGCAACACGCGGCGGCTGATCGAGGAGCCGGAGCTGTGGCCAGAGCTCGAGGGTCGCGGCTTCGTGCGGATCGACCCCGGCGCCATGTCGGTGCGGGACCAGATCGACCACTTCGCCGCCGCGGACGTCATCGTCGGGATCCACGGCGCGGCGCTGACCAACCTGGTGTTCGCCAAGCCGGGTGTCTCGGTGCTGGAGCTGTTCACCTCGACGTACGTGAAGCACTGCTTCTGGGCGATCACCGACAGCATCGAGGGGGCGAGCTACCGCTACCTGATCGGTGGGGAGCCGCGGCCGGCCGGCGAGCTGTCCGGCATCCAGGCCGACATCAGCCTCGACCCGAAGCGGGTCCTGGCCGCCGTCGACGACCTGCTCGGCTGACGGCGACCTAGCGGTCGGCGAGCCGCCGGCTCAGCTCGTGCGTCGCGTTGACCTCTTCCTGCCAGACCAAGACCTCCTGCTTGAGGCGCTCGGCCTCGGCGTCGGACAGGGTCTCGAACAGGTCCTTCTTCTCCAGCGGGTCCGCCACGACGTCGTAGTACTGCGGCTTCTTGTAACCGAAGAAGTAGATGTACTTGTGCCGGTCGTCCGGGAAGTAGGCGACGCACTGGTCGATGTCCCAGCACCCCGTCATCAGCGGGCGTTCGTTGTCCTTGGGCGAGAGGATCGAGGAGGCGTGGTATTCCCCACCCACGATGTCGAAGCCGAGGAGGTCGGCGACGGTCTGGAGCGTCGCGGTGTTCTGCACCGGGGCGTCGACGGTCTTGCCCTGCGTGCCGGTGGCCTCGGGAGCGTGGATCACGTACGGGATCTGGATGCCCTCGTTCCAGATCGTGTCGTTGTGGAGCCGCCGGCCGTGCTCGCGGAAGCCCTCGCCGTGGTCGCCCATGATGACGAAGATCGTGTCGTCGTAGAGGCCGAGCTTCTTGAACCCGTCGATGACCTGCTCGACGAACTGGTCCTGGTAGGCGACCGCGTTGAGGTAGTGGTTGTGCGTCTCGTCGTCGACGTAGTGCCTCATCTTCCAGCCCTCGGGCAGGACGTACTCCGAGTGCGCCGTCAGGGTCATGTATTCCATCGCGAACGGCTTGCCGTCCTGCTCCGCCGCCCAGTCGAGGCTCGGCTGCAGCATCAGGTCGTCCTCGTAGCCCAGCGTGTTGGTCTCGGAGAACCCCTTCTTGTCGAACGCCTCGAGGGGGAAGAATTGGTCGTAGCCGAAGCCCTTGACGACCTTTTCGCGGTTCTCGAAGTTCTTGGTCGCGGTCTGGAAGAACGAGGTGGCGTAGCCCTGCTCCTTGAGCAGCGTGGGCAGGCACTTGGCCGCGAGGCCCCCGGGCTCGGCCTCGCTGTTGCTGGTGTCCAGCGGCGGAGCAACGCCGCAGTTGGAGGCGACGAGCGACTTGGTCGTGTGGGGCATCCCGGTGTAGGCCCGGTTGGCCACGAGGCTCTCCTTGGCCAACGACGCGAGGTACGGCGTCGTTGGCAACCCGGGCACGCCGAGCGAGGTGGCCTGGATCCCTTGGGACTCCAGGACGATCTGCACGACGTTGTACTTCTTGGTCCTGCTGGTGGGCACGAGTCGCGTGTCGAGGGGGAGGTCGGCCCTGGTCGGCGCGGTGAACCCGTCCGGCTTGTCGTCGAGGCGTTTGGTCACCGAGTCCATCGTGATGCTGACGACGCGGTTGCGGCTGAAGTTGGTCGTGCCCTGACCGTTGGGCAGGGCCGAGACGACGAGCGAGGCGATCACGACGAGGCTCGTCGACGCCACGACGGCGGGGCCCGACTGGGCGCGGCGCCAGCCGGTGGGCGGGTCGTCGCGCAGCCGCCGGGGCTTCCAGCGACGGTTGACGATGACCGCGAAGAAGTTGGCGAGGATGATGAAGACCACGGCGAGGACCGGCAGGAACGACTGCAGCTCGGCCTGGATGATCTTGAGCATGTTGACTTGGAAGATCAGCTTGACGAGCTCGAACGACTCGGAGTTGAGCGTGACGTCGAGCAGGATGAAGTAGATCTGCGTCAGCACGACGAGCAGCGCCAGCGCCGTGAAGACGAGGTGGAACACGATGACGGCGATGCGTCGCGACGCGCGCCGGCGCACGAGCGCGAAGACGCCCACCCAGAACGCGATCAGCGCGAGGTAGAAGAACACCGTTGACGAGAGCTGGGCGATCCACGACCACGAGCCCACCCTGGTGTCGCTGTCCTCGGTGGCGCTCGTGATGCGCATGCTGGTGCAGAGCAGGTCCACGATCGCCAGCGGGACGAGCTGGAGCAGGATGTAGGCCCAGTGCCCCGGGGGAAGCAGCGAGGCGAACCTTGCGCGGAGGCCGGTCCTGGTGGGCTGGGTGTCGGTCATCGGGTCGTCATTGGTCGGCACACCGCATTAACTCTTCCAGAACGCGTGAGTCACGTGGGCACCCGGTAAGAAATTCCTGAAATGCTCTCACGACTCCCATGAGCCTGCGACTACAGTTGCTGCCCGTGACAAGTCTCGGGCAGGCGCTGGACCCTCGCCGCAACAGCATCAATGCGATCCGCATGTTCTTCGCGCTCTCGGTGCTCTTCGGCCACGCCCTGCCGCTGGGCGGCTACATGGTCGGGATGCCGAAGCTGTTCTTTCACGACGAGATCCCGACGTACGCCTTGGCGGGCTTCTTCGTGATGTCCGGCTACCTCATCGCCGCCAGCCGGCTGGCCTCCAGCTCGTTCTGGGACTATCTCTGGCGCCGGTTCCTGCGGATGTATCCCGCGTGGATCGCCTCGCTCCTGCTCGTCGGCCTGGTCCTCGGCCCGATCTCCCGGATGATCGAGGGCAAGTCCGGCTACGACTGGTCCAGCGGTGTCGACTACATCGTCTACAACCTGGGGCTCAAGCTGATCCAGCTCGACGTCAGCGGAACCCTCGAGGGCGTCCCGGTCGCGGGGGTCTGGAACTTCTCGGCGTGGACCCTGTTCTACGAGTTCGCGCTGTGGGTCGGCATGGGGCTGCTGCTGACGATCCTCGGTCGTCGCCACCTGCACATCGGGGTCTACCTCGGGCTCGTCTTCTTCACGGCGGTCAAAATCCTCGACCGGTTCGTCGTCTCCTACTCGTCCTCGGACTTCGGCGCCGAGGACACCGCGGCCAAGAGGGTCGCGGAGGCGCAGGCGTCGGGCTTCGACTCCCTGGTCTCGTCGTTCGAGCCGTTGGCCAGGCTCGGCATCTTCTTCATGGCTGGCGCGATCCTCTACCTGCACCGCGACAGGATCAAGCTCGTCCCGGCCGCCGTGTGGGCGTGCTTCGCGCTGTGCGTCCTGCTGGGCGTCGTGGGTTGGTTCCACGTGTTCGCGGCGCTGCCATTTGCGTACGTCGTGATGTACCTCGGCAGCTCACCGCGCCTGGCGCGCATCAACTACCCCGACGACTACTCGTACGGGCTCTACATCTACGCGTTCCCGATGACCCAGATCCTGGCGACGATCGCGCTCGACCACGCGATGCCGGTCTGGGTCTTCCTGCCGCTGTGCTTCATCGTCACGGCTCCGCTGGCCTGGCTCAGCTGGCACCTGCTGGAGAAGCAGGCCATGAAGCTCAAGCGCCTCACCAAGGGGCGCGACAAGCCCGTCATCGGCATCGCGTGACCACGCGACCGGCCGGTCGTTGGACCCCTGGCGTGCCGCGTTACGGTGACGTCAGCCCCTCGAAAGGACTTCAGGCATGAGCAGGTTGACCCTGGCCGCGAAGCGCGTGCGCCAGACCCTGGTGGACTTCGACAACGGCGTGTCGGTCCTCACAGCGATCGCCAAGCGCAAGCCGGAGCTCGTGTTCGAGGTCGACGACGACCTGACCGTGACGATCCCCAACGTCGCCGGCGCACGCGTGCCGGTCTACGAGGTGTTTGCCGAGGACGCCTACCGGCTCCCGTGGTTCACCGGTGACCTGCGCGAGGACGTCTCGGCGGTCGACATCGGCGGTCACATCGGCAGCTTCTCGATGGCGTTCGCGCGGCTCCACCCGCACTGCCGGGTCCAGACGTTCGAGGCGTCCCCCACGACGTACAGCTTCCTCGCCCGCAACATCTCCGGCAACGGCCTGGCCGACCGGGTGACGGTCAACAACACGGCTGTGTCGTCCACGATCGGCACGCTGCAGTTCGCCGACAACGCCGGCGGCAGCGGCCTCAACGGCATCACCGCCCCGGCCGGCTCCACCGTGATCGAGATCCCGTGCACGACCGTCGCCGCCGCGTTCGCGCAGGCCGGCGATCGCGTCGACGTCGTCAAGATCGACACCGAGGGCGCGGAGTATGACATCGTGCTCGGCTCGGACCCGTCGGACTGGCTGGGCGTGCAGCGAGTCGTCATGGAGTACCACCCCGTCGACGGTCAGTCGTGGGAGGAGCTCGAGGAGTTCTTCGCCAAGGCCGGCCTGACGGTCGTGCGCCAGGAGCCACTGACCCCGCGCCTCGGCACGGTGTGGCTCTCGCGCACGCCGCTTCCGCTCTAGACCGGGTCCTTCGCCGCGGGCTGGACCGCCGTGCCGGCCGGGACCCGGGGAGCCCACACGCCGGTCAGCCATGAGAAGATCCGCAGCCGCAGGAACAGCAGGGCCAGGGCGAACGAGCCCAGCAGCGACGCCAGGAACTGCGGCCACGTGCCGGCGTCCTCGTCGCCCCGCATCAGGAACAGGATGCACGGGTGCAGGAACATCACGAACGTCGACGTGGACGCGACCTGCACGACAGCGGGACCGATGCGGCTGGGCACGATCGGGTCGAGGCCCTCGGCGACCAGGACCAGGCCGAGCCCGATGACGGCGCCGCTGACGAGACCGAGCACCGGGAACCCGTACGTCGAGTTCTTGACCTCGATCAAGGTGCCGGCGAGGTTGTGCGACGCACCCAGGGCGACGGCGACGGCGCCCACGCCGATGACGAGCAAGCCGGTGGTGAGGGGCCGCGTGATGCGGGCGCGGTGGCGGCGCAGCTCCTGGCCGAAGACGAGGAACAGCAGGCAGGGGAACGCAAGACCGGTGCCGAGCGGCAGGAACCACAGAACCTTGGGAATCGAGCCGGGGGCGCTGGTGATGAGGAGCGTCACGGCGAGCACGACCCAGGTGACCCGGCGCGGGTAGCGCTCGAGGTAGCGCGCCAGCACGGCGGTGAAGAACATCGTGGTGAAGAACCAGCAGGCGCTGAACGGCACGACCATGAGCTGCGATCCGTACGCCGTCGCCGCCATCAGGGCCAGGACCTCGAGCCGCTTGTCGGAGAAGTGGATGAATGCCCACGTGAAGAACGGGACGCCGATCACGACCAGCCACGTCATGTAGGGGATCAGGAGGTTGCGGAACCGGTTCTTGACCTCACCCTCGAGGTCGCGCCGTGACGACCACAGGTAGCCGGTCAGGACGAAGAACACCGCGATGGCCCACGGGCAGACGACCTGGGCGACGATGCCGTCGGGGTCGTACCAGACGTGCCGGGCGACGACGCCGATGATGGCAATGACGCGGACGAGGTCGATCGCCACGCTGCGGGTCTTGGCTGCTGTCACCCGACGATGATAGGTCGTGCGCCGATGCGATGTGGCGCAAAGCATCCGCGCGGTGAGCCGCGGCTAGACTGCCTCCGACCTCGAAGGAGAATGCATGCCACCGAAGACCCCGGAGTCGATCGCTCAGCGGGTGCGCCGCCGTCTGGGCTGGGCGATCCGCGATCGTTGGCCCAACCGACCGGTGAAGCGCACGGTCCAGGGCGTCGACATGGTCCTCCCGTGGTCGCACCGGCTGCCCGACTACGCACGGGTGGAGCCGGAGTACGGCCAGAACCTCCCGCGGCTCGCCGCGGCGCTCGCGGCCGCCGACGGTCGTCCGGTCGTCGCGATGGACATCGGCGCCAACGTGGGTGACTCGACCCTGCAGATCCTCGACGTCGCCGACGGCAAGGTGCTGTGCGTCGAGGCCGACGGGTTCTACCTCGACTTCCTCCGCCGCAACGTCGGCGACGACGACCGGGTCGCGGTCGAGGCGTCGCTGCTGCTCGACGACGAGGCCGAGGTCACCATGGCACCGGTGCGCCAGGGCGGCACGACCCGGTTCGTGCCGGGCGAGTCCGAGAAGACCGCGCCGACCGTCACCGTGAGCCAGCTGCGCGAGCGGCACCCCGACTTCGACGCGATGCGGCTGGTCAAGTCCGACACCGACGGCTACGACGTGACGCTCGTGCCGGCTGTCGCGCGTACGTGGTCCGACACCAAGCCGGTGCTGTTCTTCGAGTACGACCACGACCTGTCGCGGCTCGCCGGCAACGACCCGGTCAAGGTGTGGCAGGACCTCGACGCACTGGGCTACGACCTCGTGCGCGTGTGGGACAACGGGGGACGCCCCATTGGCATCTACCCGCTGTCGGAGATGGCCGAGCGCGCGGCGCTGCTCGACGAGCCGGTGGAGTCCCGGGCGTACCACTTCTGGGACGTCGCGGTCTCGCACCGTGACGACCCGGCCGGCGCCGAGGCGCTGCGCGCGGTGCAGCCCGGCTGACGGACGTACGCGCGGAGCTCCACAGGGCGGCGGCGCCGATCCCCGGGGGAATGGCGCCGCCTGGCAAGCCGGCCCGGCTACCAGGCGTGCTGGATCTGAGTCGTCGCGTCCTCGTCTGAATCCCTGAGTGGGACGAAGATCGTCGAGCAACTTTCCCATTGAGACGGGTGATCGCCGCGTGGGTACTGGGCTGCTTTGCCGCTGTGGAGTTCTTGCTCCTTGTCTACGCCAAACGACCGGACGGCGCGAGGCCTACTCGGTCGTAACGTTGTGCGCTTTGCTTCACAAAGCCGGGCTCACGCGACGAGGCGGTGCCTGCGGCGCGAGACGAGCGCGACGGTGATCGCGCCGACAGCGCTGGCGATCACGGCGACCGCGGCGGCCTTGCCGGCCTTGGTGTCCAGGCTCAGGCGGCTGCGCAGGGCGACGGGTCGGCCGAACGACAGGACGGGCCAGCCGTTGTCCTCGGCGATGCGGCGCAGCGCTCTGTCGGGGTTGACCGCGAACGGGTGGCCGACGGCCTCGAGCATGGGCGCGTCGGTCTCGGAGTCGGAGTAGGCGTACGACTCGGAGAGGTCGTAGCCGCGCTCGGCGGCGAGGGCCTCCATCGCGACGGCCTTGTTGGGTCCGTACGCATAGAAGTCGACGTGGCCGGTGTAGCGGCCGGCCTCGACCAGCAGGGTCGTCGCGATGACGTGGTCGACACCGAGCATCTCGCCGATGGGCTCGACGACCTCGCTGCCCGACGCGGACACGATGACGACGTCGCGCCCGGCCGCCTGGTGCTCCTCGATCAGGTCGACCGCCTCCTCGTAGACGAGCGGGTCGATGATCGTGTGCAGCGTCTCGGCGACCGACTGGCGTACGACGTCGACGTCCCAGCCGGTGACCATCTGGGTGAGGTAGGCCCGCATCTTCTCGAGCTTGTCGTGGTCGGCGCCGTTGAGGGCGAACATGAAGTTGGCGTACGCGCTGCGGAGCACCGCGCGACGGCTGAGCAGGCCGCCCTGGAAGAACGGCTTGCTGAAGGCGAGCGTGCTCGACTTGGCGATGATCGTCTTGTCCAGGTCGAAGAATGCGGCGGACCTCGTGGGGCTCACTCGTTCAGGATAGGCCGGTCCACATCCCGCGGGTCCGCCTTTGGTGGTCCACAGGCGCGGCGGAGCCGGTTCCGCGGCCCCGCCCGGGTGGCAACCCTCGTACGTATGCCCGACCTCGCCGTCCCCCTGATCGCCACCGCCGACGAGCTCCTGCTGGACGACGCGTTGCGCTGGTGCGCCGCCGTCGGGGCCGTGCCCGAGGTCGCGCCCGACCTGACCGCGACCCGCAGGTCGTGGCGGCGGGCGTCGGTGGTGGTCGTGGGGGAGGACCTGGCGGCCCAGCTGGCACGTGCTGCGCTGCCCCGGCGCGAGCACGTCGTGCTGCTGGCGAGGGAGCCGTCCGAGTGGTGGCCCGACGCGGTCGCTCTGGGCGCAGTCGCGGTGTGCGGCGTCCACGAGGAGCAACGCATGCTCGAGGTGCTCGCCGGCGCGCTCGACGGGCAGGGCGAGGCCTGCGTCGTCAGCATGGTCGGCGGCTCCGGAGGGGTGGGTGCCTCGACGTTGACGGCCGCACTGGGCCTCGCCGCGCAACGCCGCGGACTGAGGTCGCTGCTGTTCGACGTGGACCCCCTCGGCGGAGGACTCGAGCTGCTCATCGGCGCGGAGCAGGCCCAGGGCCTGCGGTGGCACGACTTCGACGCGACCCAGGGCCGGCTGAGTGCGGGGTCGCTCGCCGACGTGCTCCCGGTCCACCACGGGGTTTCAACGCTGTCGTGGGACCGGTCGGGCCCGACGGCGCTCCCATCGGCGGTGTCCTCGGTCCTCACTGCGGCGGTGCGGGGATTCGACCTCGTGGTGGCGGACGTCCCGCGACACCTGGACGAGTTCGGGATCGACGTCGTCGGGCGATCGGTCCTCAGCGTGCTGCTGGTCGCCGAGGACATCTGCGGGGTGGCTGCCGCACGTCATGTCCTCGGGAACCTCCAACGGGTGGCGTCGGCGGTTGCCGTCGTGAGCGTGAGCCGGCCGGGCGGCATCGGCCCCGCAGCGGTCTCTGACGCGCTAGGCCTCCCGGTGCTGGCCCGACATCGGGTCGATCGTCGACTGCGCGGGTCGGTCGATCGCGGCCACGGTCCTCGACGATCGCGGCCGGCACGCCGCACGGCCACCACCCTGCTCGACGCCCTGGGACTGGACACGCCATGACGGAGCCGCCGATCCTCGAGCGCGTCCGACGCCGGCTGGCGGCCGGCACGGCCCAGCCGACGCCTCACACCGTGGCGGCGGCACTGCGTGCCGAGCAGCACGTGGCCGGCAGTGACACCGTGCTCGCCCTGGTCGACCAGCTCCGCAGCGAGACCCGCGGCGCCGGGGTGCTCGACCCGCTGCTGGCCACGCCGGGCGTCACGGACGTCCTGGTGAACGGGGCCGACGAGGTCTACCTGGATCGCGGACGTGGCCTCGAGAGGTCGTCCGTCAGGTTCGCCGACGAGGAGTCGGTCCGGCGGCTGGCCCAGCGCCTCGCTGCTCAGGCGGGGCGACGCTTGGACGATGCCAGCCCGTGGGTCGACGCGCGCCTCGCGGACGGCACCCGCCTCCACGCCGTTCTCGCGCCGTTGGCCCGGCCCGGCACGCTGGTCTCGTTGCGCGTCCCGGCCCGGCGGAGCTTCTCGCTCGACGAGCTGCGGGTGGTCGGCGCGCTCACCGACGAGACCGCAGGCGTGCTGCGCCGCATCATCGCCGCGCGGGCGGCGTTCGTGGTGACCGGTGGCACGGGTTCGGGCAAGACGACCCTGCTCGCCGCCCTGCTCGCCGAGGTGGATCCGGGCGAGCGGATCGTCGTGGTCGAGGACGCCACCGAGCTGAGGCCCGATCACCCGCACGTCGTGGGGCTCGAGGCTCGGCCGGCCAACGTCGAGGGCGCGGGACTCGTGACGGTTCGCGACCTCGTGCGCCAGGCGCTGCGGATGCGGCCCGACCGTCTGGTCGTCGGCGAGGTGCGGGGTGCCGAGGTCGTGGACCTCCTGGCGGCTCTCAACACCGGGCACGAGGGCGGGTGCGGCACGCTCCACGCCAACTCGACCGGCGACGTGCCGGCCCGGTTCGAGGCTCTCGGAGTGGCGGCCGGGCTGCCCCGCGACGCCGTGCACAGCCAGCTCGCGTCGAGCCTCGACCTCGTCGTGCACGTGGGTCGGGGGCGCGACGGGACGCGTCGTGTCGAGCAGGTCGCGGTGCTGCAGCGGACTCCCGACGGGATCGTCACCTGCGTCCCGGCGCTCACTGCGGGTGCGTCAGGGGTCGAGAAGGGGCCCGGCGAAGCGCGCCTCCGGGCGGTCCTCGGGTGACCTTGCTGGCTGCAGTGCTCGCTGCCGGCGCGGCCTGGCTGCAGAGCCCACCAGGCCGGTGGGTCGCGCGGCACCGACTGGCGCTCGATGTGGAGGCGACGCGACCATCCCGATCTGTCCTCGTCGCGGCGATGGTGCTGCTGGTGGTGTGGGTGACCGGCCGCACCGCGCTGTCCGGTCCGCACCTGATCCTCGCGGTCACCATCGCCGGGGTCGTCGGCTTCGGCGTACGTCAGTGGAGGTCCGGACTGCGTCGCAAGCGTCTGGACGAGCGACGAAGGCTCGTCTCCGAGGCGATCGGGCTGATGGCGGCCGAGCTGCGGGCCGGGCTGCTCCCGCAGCGCGTCCTGTCGGGGCTCGCTCCCGACTTCGAGTTCCTGGCCCCTGCGGCGCGTGCGGCCGACCTCGGCGGCGACGTGCCGGCGGCCCTGCGTGCCACCGCCGAGGAGACAGGTGCCGGGCTGCTGGCGGAGCTCGCCGGGGCGTGGCTCGTGGCCGAGCGCGCAGGCGCGCCCTTGGCGCGAGTCCTGGACCGGCTCGAGGAGACGGCTCGGGGAGACCTGGAGATCGAGCGGGAGGTCGAGTCCGGCTTGGCGCCCGCCCGCGCGACCGGTCGATTGATGGCCGTGCTTCCGGTCTTCGGCCTGGCACTGGGCTCGGGCATGGGCGCGGACCCGGTCGCGATCCTGACGGGGACCTACCCGGGCGTCGTGTGCCTGGCTGCGGGCTGCGCGCTGGCCTGCGCCGGTGTCGCCTGGGTCGAGCGCATCGCGGCCAGCGCCGAGGCCGAGTCGTGATCTCCGCCGTGCTCGCCGGCCTTGCCGTGTGGTGCTTCATCCCCGTGTCGACCGCAGCCCGGCGGGAGGTGATCTTCGGCGAGCCCGAGGCGACACCCAGCCGGATCGATCCCGCCCTGGTCGCCGCGCTCATCACCCCGGTGGCGGCGACCGTCGTCCTCGGACTCCCGATCGGTCCCTTGGTCGGCGTGGGTCTGGCCCCGATGGTGCACCGTTCCATGAGCCGTCTCGAGAGGACGGCCGAGCGACGCCGGAGCGCCAAGGTCGCCGCGCAGCTGCCGACGGCACTCGACCTCATCGTTGCGGCGCTCGAGGTGGGACGGCCGCCGGTCACCGCGTTCGAGCTCGCCGCTGACGCCACTGCGGAACCGCTGGGGTCCGAGCTCGGCCTCGTCGCCGGCCGCCTCGCGATCGCCGGCGACTCCGAGGCGGTGTGGCGGACCGTCACGGTCGACCGCTCGCTGGCTCCGGTCGGTCGGGCGTTCCGCCGAGCGTCGGCGTCCGGCATGCCGGTCGCCCAGGTCGTCGCGGGTGTGGCGGACGACCTGAGGCGCGAGCGACGGGCGGCCCGGCGAGAGCGGAGCCGCAAGGTCGCGGTCCGGACGGCTGCCCCGCTGGGCGCCTGCTTCCTTCCCGCGTTCTTCCTGATCGGGATCGTGCCGACGATCATCGCCACGTTCCGCTCGTTCAGCTTCTGACCATCCACAGTCGCGTGCCTCGACCGGCTTGTCCCCAGCCACACGGCACGAGGCGCAGTGCGCGGCGCACCTGCCGCATCTTCCTCTCGACCGTTTCATTCATCGAAAGGACTCCACATGAAGCACCTCATCCGCCGTTCCGAGCGGGGCATGACGACGGCCGAGTACACCGTGGGCACGTTGGGCGCCTGCACGATCGGCGGCGTCCTCGTCAAGATCGGCCAGTCCCCGTGGTTCGGCGACCTCGTCAAGGACGTGATCGGCAAGATCCCCGACCTGCTCCCGTTCTGACCCATCGTCCGGGGCGGCCGTCGTGCCGCCCCGGACCTCGACCCGAAGGGCATGACATGTCCCACCACGACGACCGCGGGATGGCGACCGCGGAGTACACCATCGGCACCTTGGGCGCCGTCGTGATAGCCGCAGCTCTCTTCAGGCTCGGCCTGCTCGACCACGGCAATCCGTGGCTCGACTCGTTCAAGGAGATCCTCGACCGGGCTCTCGGCTGGGGGCGGCTGCGCAGCCTGTTCGACACCGTGCCCGGCATCGGCATCCGGGTCGGATGAAGCGCGACCGGGGGATGGTCACCGCCGAGCTGGCCACGATCGTGCCGTTCGGGGTGGCCTTCGCCTTCCTGCTGCTCTGGATCATCTCGCTGGGCCTGACCCAGATCCGCATCACCGATGCCTCGCGAGAGGCTGCCCGCATGATCGCCCGCGGCGAAGCGGTGCAGGACGCAAGGGACGTCGCCCGCAGGCACGCGCCCGAGGGGGCCAAGGTCTCGGTGGACACCGAGTCCGGCACGGTGACCGTCACCGTCACCGCACGATCGCGGATGCCGGTGCCGTTCTTCTCCTCGGTCGGCTCCCGCACGATGGACTCGGCGTCAGTGGCTGCCGTGGAGTCACCGTGAGCCGGTGGACCGAACGCGGCTCCGTCACGGCACACGCCGCCACGATCTGTGTGCTCCTGGTCGTGGCGGCGCTCGTCATCACGGAGATGGCGGGCCTGGTGAGGCTGCGTCATCGGGTCGCCGCGGGCGCGGACCTGGCGGCGCTGTCGGCGACCCAGGCCAGCGTTGCCGGGGACGACGCGTGCTCCGCTGCTCGCCGCATCGCGCGTCGCAACGGCACCACGCTGGTGACCTGCCGGATGGACTTCGACGTCGCCACGATCACCACCCGAGCCACCAGCCACCGGTGGTGGGGTCACCGCTGGGCGCTCGAGCAGAAGGCCCGGGCAGCTCCGGACTTCTACATCGAGGAGTAGCCGGTCAGGTCTGTGGCGTCACGAGATCGGTGGGTCCCAGCCCTCACTCCTGTGACGCGGGGCTCTCTGGCGGAGCATCGGTCAGCAGGGCATCGAGCAGGCGTACGGCGGCGGCCTTGTCGAGCGGCTCGTTGCCGTTGCCGCACTTGGGGGAGTACACGCACGACGGGCAGCCGGCCGCGCACTCGCAGGCCACGATGGCCTCGCGGGTGACCCGGAGCCAGCGGGCCGCCAGCTCATAGCCACGCTCAGCGAAGCCCGCGCCGCCGGGGTAGCCGTCGTAGACGAACACCGTCATGGTCCCCGTGTCCGCGTGCAGGGCGGTCGAGACGCCGCCGATGTCCCAGCGGTCGCACGTCGCGAGCAGCGGCAGCAGCCCGATGGCGGCATGCTCGGCGGCATGGGCGGCGCCCGGCACGTCCCCGGTCTCGAGGGCTGCGGCGACGGCGGACGGCTCGAGGGTCCACCACACCGCCTTGGTCTGCAGGGTGCGCGCCGGCAGGTCGAGCAGCTCCTCGCCGAGGATGCCGCCGCCGGTCGTGCTCCGCTTCATGTAGGACACGACCTGGTTGACCACGTCCACCGAGCCGAACGACATCGCGGCCCGGCCCCACTGGGTCGTGCGCTCGGTGCCGGTCACGGTGATCTCGGTGACCGAACGAGCCATGGTCGAGTAGTCGGGGTCGTCACGATGGACGATCGCGACGCCGTGCTCGACGTCGTAGTCGTCGACCAGGTGCACGTCGCCCTGGTGGACGTAGACGGCACCCTCGTGGACGGCGGAGTCGGCCGAGCCGGCGTCGACCGTGCCGATCAGGCGGCCCGTCACGGCATCGACGATCTGCACCGGTGCGCCACCGCTCGACCGGATGTCGGCGAGGTCGCTGGCCCGCTCGCGCTTGGTCCAGTACCAGCCGGACGAGCGCTTGCGCAGCCATCCCGCGGCCTCGAGCGCCTGCACGCCCTCCGCCGTACGGGGTCCGAACATGTCGAAGTCCGCCTCGGTGAGCGGAATCTCCTGCGCCGCAGCGGCCAGGTGAGGGCCCAGGACGTACGGGTTGTCGGGATCGAAGACCGACGCCTCGACAGGGGCGCCGAGCAGTGCCTCAGGATGATGGACGAGGAACGTGTCGAGGGGGTCGTCGCGGGCCACCAGGATGCCGATCGAGTCGCGCCCGGACCGGCCGGCGCGGCCGAACTGCTGCTGGAGGGCGGCACGCGTGCCCGGGAACCCGACGCTGATCACCGCGTCCAGCCCGGCGACGTCGATGCCAAGCTCGAGCGCGTTGGTGCTGGCGAGCCCCAGCAGGTCACCGCTGCGCAGGCGCTGCTCGAGCTCGCGCCGCTCCTCGGGGAGGTAGCCGCCGCGGTAGGTCGCGACGCGGGCCACGAGCTCGGGGTCGACCTCGGCCAGCCTGCGCTGGGCGGTCGCGGCGACGGACTCGGCGCCTCGACGTGAGCGGACGAACGCCAGCGTCCGGACCTTGCCGATCACGAGGTCGGTCAACAGCTCGCCGGCCTCGGTCGTCGCGGCCCGCCGCACCACTCCTTCTGTCTGGTCGCCGCTGACGGGGTCTCGGCCGGGCAGCAGGGGCGGCTCCCACAGGGCGATCGTTCGGGCGGCATGGGGTGACGCGTCATCGGTGACCGGTACGACGTCGAGCCCCGTCAGCCGGCCCGCGAACACCTCTGGCTCGGCGACGGTCGCCGACGAGAGGACGAAGGTCGGCTCGGCGCCGTAGTGGGCGCACACCCGCCGCAGACGCCGCAGCACGTGGGCGACGTGTGCCCCGAAGACACCGCGATAGTGGTGGCACTCGTCGATCACGACATGGCTCAGCCCGCCGAGGACGCGAGCCCAGCGGGCGTGGGCCGGGAGGATCGAGTGGTGCAACGTGTCGGGGTTGGTCAGGAGGTAGTTGGCGTGGTCGCGGGCCCAGACCCGCTCCTCGCGGGAGTTGTCGCCGTCCACGGTCGCCGGCCGGGCGAAGTCGCGGGCACCGGAGAGCCGGCGCAGCTGGTCGGCGGCGAGGGCCTTGGTCGGTGCCAGGTAGAGGACGGTCGGCAGCCGGTTGCCGCGCAGCGCACTGCCGCTGCGACCCTCGGCGAGCCCGGTCAACGCCGGTGCTTGGAACGCCAGCGACTTGCCGGAAGCGGTGCCGGTGGAGATCACGACGTGCCGGCCCTCGTGGACCTGGTGCAGGGCCTCGGCCTGGTGTCCCCACAGGGCCGCGATGCCCTCGGCCTCGTACATCGCGCGCACGGCCGGGTCGACCCAGTCGGGCCACGGCTCGACGACCGCCTCGCGCTCGGGCACCCGCTCGACGTGGGTCACCCGCTCGCCGTAGCGCAGCACGAGGTCGGCGGGGTCCACCTCGTGATTCTCCCAGACGGCTGCACGCATCTCGCCCAGCGGCAGTGGCCTACGGATCGTGATTGAATGCAGGCGGAGAGAGAAGGTGGAGATGGAGCTGTCGCTGACGTCGCGCACAGAGGGTGACTTCGAGATCATCGAGGTCGGTGGCGAGATCGACGTCTACACCGCTCCCAAGCTCCGCGAGGCCATCGTGGCGGCCGTCGACGCCGGCCACACCCGCCTCATCATCGACGTGCAGAAGGTCGACTTCCTCGACTCCACGGGCCTCGGCGTCCTGGTCGGGGCCCTCAAGCGCGTGCGCGCCGACGGTGGGTCGCTCGACATCGTGTGCACCCAGGAACGCATCCTCAAGATCTTCGAGATCACCGGGCTCGACAAGGTCTTCGGCCTCCACACGTCGATCGAGGACGCGAGGACCGACCAGGAACTGTGATCCCGGTCGCACCGGATCACCGAACGTCCATGTAACCTGCGTCACGCGGCCTGGTCTCGCCAGGCCCGTTTCCACGTCTTGCCTTACCTCTGGAGGACCATTTCATGGCAAACGCGACCTTTGTTGCTGCAGTAGGCGGTGATCTCGACTTCTCCGACAAGAACTCGTACTACTTGTACGCAGTCGTCGGAGTCGGGATCCTGGCGCTCATCATGGCGGGCATCTTCCGCTCGCAGGTGCTCCAGGCGTCCGAAGGCACCGAGAAGATGCAGGAGATCGGCCAGGCCGTCCAGGAAGGTGCCTCGGCCTACCTGAGCCGGCAGTTCCGGACCCTCGCGGTCTTCGCGCTCGTCGCCCTGGTGATGCTGTTCGCGCTCGACGCGGCGGTGTTCGGCTGGGACAACGACTGGAAGATCAAGATCGGTCGCTACGTCGCACTGCTCGCAGGAGCCGGGTTCTCCGCGCTGATCGGCTACCTCGGCATGTGGCTCGCGACGCGCGCCAACATCCGCGTCGCCGCTGCCGCCCAGAACGAGGGCCGCGAGGTCGCGATGCGCATCGCGTTCCGCACCGGTGGCACCGTCGGCATGCTGACGGTCGGCCTGGGCCTGCTGGGCGCCGGCGCGATCGTCCTGATCTACACCGGTGATGCCCCCGTCGTGCTCGAGGGCTTCGGCTTCGGCGCGGCCCTGCTCGCGATGTTCATGCGTGTCGGCGGCGGCATCTTCACCAAGGCCGCTGACGTCGGCGCCGACCTCGTCGGCAAGGTCGAGCAGAACATCCCCGAGGACGACCCGCGCAACGCCGCGACCATCGCGGACAACGTGGGTGACAACGTCGGCGACTGCGCCGGCATGGCTGCCGATCTCTTCGAGTCGTACGCCGTGACGCTCGTCGCGGCCCTGATCCTCGGTTCCGTGGCCTTCGGTGAGGTCGGGCTCGTCTTCCCGCTCGTCATTCCCGCGATCGGCGCTCTGACCGCGATCCTCGGCGTCTACATCACCCGGCCCCGCGCCGGTGAGGGCGGACTCGTCACGATCAACCGCTCGTTCTACATCACGGCGCTGGTCTCCGGTGCTGCCTCGGTCGGTGCCGCGTTCCTGCTGCTGCCCACCAAGTTCAGCGACGCCAAGCTCCCGGGCATCGACACCCAGTCGCTCATCATCACGATCGGCCAGGCGCAGGGTGGCGAGCCGGGCCTCGACTCCAACCCGCGACTGATCGCGATCATCGCGGTGCTCATCGGCATCGTGCTGGCCGCCGTGATCCTGGCGCTGACCGGCTACTTCACCGGCACCGAGACCCGTCCGGTCAAGGACGTCGGCAAGACCTCGCTGACCGGCGCGGCCACCGTCATCCTGTCCGGCCTGTCGGTCGGCTTCGAGTCGGCCGTCTACACCGCGATCGTCATCGGTGCCGCCGTCTACGGCGCGTTCCTGCTGGGCAGCGGCTCGCTCGTCGTGGCGCTGTTCGCGGTCGCGCTGGCCGGTTGCGGCCTGCTGACCACGGTCGGCGTCATCGTCGCGATGGACACCTTCGGTCCGGTCAGCGACAACGCCCAGGGCATCGCCGAGATGTCGGGCGACGTCGACGAGGAGGGCGCGCAGATCCTCACCGAGCTCGACGCCGTCGGCAACACGACCAAGGCCATCACCAAGGGCATCGCGATCGCGACGGCCGTGCTCGCCGCGACCGCGCTGTTCGGCTCGCTGAGCAGCTCGATCGCCGAGGCGGTCGAGGAGTCCGGCCTCGCCGAGTCCAAGGACGCGGCCGATCTCAAGCTGATCGAGACGTACGCCTTCCAGGGCATCCTCAACGTCGGCGACCCGAGCATCCTGGTCGGCCTGATCCTCGGTGCGGCCGTGGTGTTCCTGTTCTCCGGCCTCGCGATCAACGCCGTCGGCCGTGCTGCCGGCGCCGTCGTCTACGAGGTGCGCCGCCAGTTCCGCGAGATCCCCGGCATTATGGAGGGCACGGGTCGTCCCGAGTACGGCAAGGTCGTCGACATCTGCACGCGCGACTCGCTCCGTGAGCTGGCGACGCCCGGCATCCTGGCGATCTTCGCGCCGATCGCCGTCGGGTTCGGTCTCGGCATCGGTCCGCTCGGCGGCTACCTCGCCGGCGCGATCGGCACCGGCGTGCTGATGGCGGTCTTCCTGGCCAACTCCGGTGGCGCGTGGGACAACGCCAAGAAGCTGGTCGAGGACGGCAACCACGGTGGCAAGGGATCGCCCGCCCACGAGGCGACGATCATCGGTGACACCGTCGGTGACCCGTTCAAGGACACCGCCGGACCGGCGATCAACCCGCTGCTCAAGGTCATGAACCTCGTGGCCCTGCTGGCGACGCCGCTGATCATCAAGTACTCGTACGGCGATGACGCGAGCGACCCGATCCGCTACACGATCGCCGGCGTCTCGGTGCTGATCATCGCGGTGGCGGTCTACATCTCGAAGCGTCGTCCGATCGCGCTCGAGACGGATCTCGTCGACCCGGCCGAGCCGCAGACGGTTCCGGCTCCGTAGGACGTACGACACGAGCGGCGCAGACCTCAGGGTCTGCGCCGTTCGTGCGTCCCGGCACGTCTGACAGGCTGGGCGGATGATCTCAGGCGCGTACGTCCAAGACCTCCGTGCGGCGCTGACACGGGCGGACTTCACGGTCGACGCGGTGTTCGGGCTGCTCGGCGAGCACGCCCACCGCGCTCTCGGTCGCAACCAGACCGTGCCGGCGCGGCGCGCCACGGTCGGCGACAGCGACCTCGCGACCTTGGTGCGCCTCTTCGCCCTGCAGGTCCCGGTCGACCGTCGGCGCGCCGACACCGCCCTGCCCGGACTGGTGGAGCCACTGGTGGCCGCCGGCATGCTGCAGACGTCAGGGGACGAGGTTCGGGCGCTGGTCGACATCCGCCCGTACGGCGACGAGTCGCACGACTGGTGGATCGTGTGCGACCCCACCCCGGGACTCGACGGCCAGCAGGCGCCGATGGACGGCGCGTACGTCCTGGGGATCAGCGAGGCCTCGTCGTCCCTGGCGCAGCTGACGATCCGCGAGCCCGTCGGGCGCGCGCTCGACCTGGGCACGGGCTGCGGCGTCCAGGCGCTGCACCTCACCCAGCACGCCGACGAGGTGGTCGCGACGGACGTGAACCCGAGGGCCCTGGCCATGGCGCGGCTGACGGCCGAGCTCAACGGGCTGCCCATCGACGTGCGCGACGGCAGCCTGTTCGAGCCCGTCGCGGGGGAGACGTTCGACCTGATCGCGACCAATCCACCGTTCGTGATCTCACCCCCCGGCAGCGAGGTGCTGGTCTACCGCGACTCCGGCATGCCGGGCGACAGCGTCGTGCGCCACCTCGTCGGGAACGCCGCGACGCACCTCACCGAGGGCGGCTGGTGCCAGATCCTGGCCAACTGGGCACACCGGTCGGACACGGTCTGGCAGGACGGGCTCGAGGAATGGCTCGCGGGGCAGCCCCTCGACGCCTGGGTGGTGCAGCGCGAGCTGGTCGACCCCGCGGAGTACGTCGAGATGTGGCTCGCCGACGCCGGCCTGGCACATGCCGAGGACTACGCCCGGCGCTACGACGCGTGGCTCGACTGGTTCGTCGACGTGGGCATCGAGGCGGTCGGCTTCGGCTGGCTGAACCTGCGCAGGACCCAGACCACCCCGGTCCATCGCCTCGAGGAGTGGACCGGCGAGGTCGCCCCGCCCGTGGGTCCGGCCGTCAGCGCGTGGGGACGGCGCACCGACCTGCTGCGTGGGGCCGACGACGACACCCTGCTGGGCCACGCGTTCCGGCACGCCCCCGACCTCGTCGAGGAGACCCGCGGACCGGTCGGCGCCGAGCACCCGGAGTCGATCGTGCTCCGCCTCCAGCAGGGCGTCCGCCGAGCCCGCCAGGTCGACACCGTGGAGGCCGGCCTGGTCAGTGCCAGCGAGGGCGACCTGACGGCGGGGCAGATCCTCGACGCCCTCGCCACCTTGCTCGACCGCGACGCCGCGGACCTCCGGCGTACGTATGCCGGTTCGGTGCGCGACCTCGTGGCCGAGGGCTTCCTCACCTGACGCTCGGCATGCGAAGACGCGCAGCACACGAGATGCTCGGGGCATGACGTCAGCTTCCCCTCACGGTGTCATCGACCTGCCCGCCTACGACCTCGCCGCGGCGGTGCTGGACAGCTGGGACGCCTTCATCGCGCTGGTCGACCAGGTCGACCTGTCGGCGGACACTCGCCTGCGCGGTTGGTCGGTCCGCGAGATCGCCCTGCACGTCGGCACCTGGGACGGCCGGTCCGCGCTGTCCGAGGTGCTCGTCACCCTGGGTTCGACCGCCGCGGACGAGCCGCTCGACACCGACGCGTTCAACGCCGAGCTGGTGGACGCGCACCCGGACGCGACCGCGGCCGACATCCGGGCTGCCCTGGTCGGGTCGCGCGACGCGGCCGCCGAGCTGTTGACGTCCAACATCGCCCGCGACCGTGGGACGGAGCTGGTGGCCAGTGTCACGGGCCCGATGCCGCTGCTGACCGTCGTGCACGCGCAGTGCTTCGAGCTTGCGCTCCACGCGCTCGACGTCGTCGAGGCGACCGGAGCCACGTGCGATCCCGTCCTGCTGCGCAACGGTGTCGCGGCGCTTGCCGACTCGACCGGCTGCCTCGCCGCCCGGGCCGGCGCCGACGCCACGATCGGCATCATCGCGGACGAGGCGCCGTGGACCTTCACCTCCCGTCCCGACGGGTCGTGGACGACAGCCCCGGTCGAGGGTGACCCGCATGGACCCCGGATCTCCGGTCGCGCCCGCGACCTGCTCGAGGCGGCCGCAGGTCGCGCCGAGCCGGTACGCCTGCTGGCCACCCGACGCCTGCGGGTGTCCCATCCCGCCGGGCTGACCGCACTCACCCCGATCCTCGACCAGGTCCCGGGCCTGCCCGGTGGCAAGGGCCTGGCCCTCGCAGCCAAGAGCCTGGGCGGCATCGGGTCCCTGTTCCGGAAGCGCTAGAGCAACAGCTGGAGATAGGCGAGGTCGAGCCAGCGTCCGAACTTGAAGCCGACCTCGGGGATCAGCGCGACCTGCTGGAAGCCGAGCTTCTCGTGCAGCGCGATCGAGCTCGTGTTGGTCGCCTCGATGCCGGCGACGATGCTGTGGACCTCGCCCGCCCGTGCCCGCTCGATCAGGACCGGCATCAGCGCGTTCGCGGCGCCGCGGCCCTGATGGTCGGGGTGGACGTAGACCGAGTTCTCGACCGTGAACCGGTAGCCGGTCCTGGGCCGCCACGGCCCGTACGTCGCGAAGCCCACGACGTCCCCGTCGAGCTCGGCCACCAGCACCGGCAGTCCGGCGGATCGCCTCGCGTCGAACCAGGCTCGCCGGTCGGCGAGATCCACCTCGTGCTCGTCCCAGATCGCCGTCGTCGTGCGGATCGCGTCGTTGTGGATCTCGAGGATGGCCGGCAGGTCGTCGTGCCCGGCGTCGCGGACGATCATCGGCTGCTGTCGCCGACTTCGTCGTCGACCGAGGCGTAGTTGCTCGGCCGGAAGGCCGGGATGAGCTGGCCGCCCCAGCACACCAGGGCGATGACGGTCGCGATCGAGCCGCCGACGACGAAGCCGCCCCATGCGCCGACCTCGTCGATCGCCGCGCCGATCACCGGAGAGCTGGCCGCACCACCGATCGTGAACGCCGTGCCCTGCCAGCCCATCGCCTCGCCCCGTCGCTCCTCGGGCACGAGCTTGGCGATCCACTCGGCCGCGGCGGTCATGGTCGGCGCGCAGAGGAAGCCGGTCGGGATGACCCAGAGCGACAGCGACCAGACCTCGCCGCCGAGACCCACCGGGATCGTGGTGAGTCCGAGGGCAAGGAGGAGATAGGTGGGCCTGATCGAGCGGTTGAGCGATCCGTAGACGAGGCCCCCGAGCAGCGAGGACAGCCCCCACAGGCCGTACGTGAACCCGATCGCGCCGACCTTGTCGAGCTCGCGCAGCTCGGCGACGATGCCGAGGTCGGTGCCGATCAGCGTGGCCATCGTGCCGCCGGAGATGAGGAAGAGGAAGACGACCGGCGCCGAGACGAACGGGGCCTTGGTGGCCGCCGGGTCCGGGGCAGGTTCGTCGTCCGTGCGCGCCGAGCGGGTCGGTGGGTCCAGCCGCAGGAAGATGAGGCCGGCGACCACCTCGCACGCGCCGATCGCGTAGAGCGCGGCGTCGGCGCCGGCCTGGGTCACCAGCAGGACGCCCGCGGCCGGGCCGACGATGAAGCTGGCCTCCGCGATGATCGAGTCGGCCGAGAACGCCGTGCGTCGCTGGCGCTCCTCGACCATGACGCTCAGCGACAGCCGCACGATCGAGAAGATGGAGATGAGGAACAGGCCCATCAGCACCGCGACGGGGACCAGCCAGACGTACGTCGCCAACGTCGCCAGGGGATAGAGGATGCCGATCGCGATGATCGAGGGAAGGATCGCGCGGCGCAGGCCCAGTCGGTCGATCAGCCGGCCGCGCCACGGCGAGCCGATCGCGGCGCCGACGGTCGTGGCCGCCGCGACGATGCCGGCCTGGGCATAGGTGCCGTCGAGGTCGTCGACCACATAGAGCGTGAGGACCAGCGGTGCGGCCATCATCGGGATGCGGGCGAAGAACGCGGCGATGAACAGCGTGCGGACAGATCGGTCCGCCAGCAGCTGCGCATATCCGGAGAAGGCCACAGCGCAGTATTTCACCGACATGGGACGCCGGAGGACCGACTGTCACGGATCGACGCGCCCCAACCGGTCCCATATGCGGATGCACGAAGTCTTGACGACACACGCTACGGTGTGCTGCGTCTGACCAATCAGGAGTTCACCAGTGACCAGCCTCGTCATCGTCGAGTCCCCCAACAAGGTCCGCAGCATCGCGGGCTACCTCGGGGACGGCTATGTCGTGGACTCGTCCGTCGGCCACATCCGCGACCTGCCGCGCGGCGCCGACGAGGTGCCGGCCGCCTTCAAGGGCGAGACCTGGGCCCGCCTCGGCGTCAACATCGACAGCGAGTTCGAGCCGATCTACGTAGTCTCGGCCGACAAGAAGTCGCAGATGACCAAGCTCAAGAAGCTCCTGAAGGACGCCGACGAGCTCGTCCTGGCGACGGATGAGGACCGTGAGGGCGAGGCGATCGCGTGGCACCTCCTCGACGAGCTCAAGCCCAAGGTCCCGGTCAAGCGCATCGTCTTCAACGAGATCACCAAGGACGCGATCCAGTACGCCATCGCGCACCCGCGGGACGTCGACATGGACCTCGTCGACGCGCAGGAGACCCGCCGCATCCTCGACCGCCTCTACGGCTACGAGGTCAGCCCCGTGCTGTGGAAGAAGGTCATGAGCGGCCTGTCGGCCGGTCGTGTGCAGTCCGTCGCGACCCGGCTCGTGGTCGAGCGTGAGCGGGAGCGCATGGCGTTCCGCATCGCCTCCTACTGGGACCTCGAGGCGACGTTCGACGTCGGCGAGGGTCACGACCCGCGGCAGTTCCCCGCCAAGCTGTTCAGCGTCGACGGCAAGCGGATCGCCTCGGGCAGCAACTTCGACAACACCGGTCAGCTGACCTCCGACAAGGTCGCGCACCTCGACGAGCAGCAGGCCGGCGCGCTGGCCGAGGCCCTGGCCGACCGTCCGTTCACGGTCCGCTCGGTCGAGTCCAAGCCCTACACACGTCGCCCCTACGCCCCGTTCCGCACGACGACGATGCAGCAGGAGGCGTCCCGCAAGTTCGGCTTCGGTGCCGCCCGCACGATGCAGGTCGCCCAGCGGCTCTACGAAGGCGGGCACATCACCTACATGCGCACGGACTCGACGACGCTGTCGCAGACCGCGCTCAACGCGGCCCGTGCCCAGGTGACCGAGCTCTACGGCCCGGCCTACCTGCCCGACGAGCCGCGGGTCTACGCGAGCAAGGTCAAGAACGCACAGGAGGCCCACGAGGCCATCCGCCCCGCCGGCGAGCGGTTCGCGACGCCGCAGCAGACCGGTCTGGGCGGCGACGAGCTCCGCCTCTACGAGCTCATCTGGAAGCGCACGATCGCCTCGCAGATGCGCGATGCCAAGGGCGACTCGGTGTCGATCCGCATCGGTGCCTCCGCCGCGACCGGCGAGGACGTCGTCTTCGGGTCGTCCGGCCGCACGATCACGTTCTACGGATTCCTCAAGGCGTACGTCGAGTCGCACGACGACTCCGACGCCGAGGGCGACGACCAGCAGACCAAGCTGCCCAACCTGTCGGAGGGCCAGACCGTCACGGCCGCCGAGCTCGGCAAGGCCGGCCACGAGACCAAGCCGCCGTCGCGCTACACCGAGGCCAGCCTCATCAGCGAGCTCGAGACCCGCGAGATCGGGCGACCGTCGACGTACGCGTCGATCGTCGGCACGATCCAGAACCGGGGCTACGTCTACAAGAAGGGCACCGCGCTGGTCCCGGCGTGGATCGCGTTCTCGGTGATCCGGCTCATGGAGCAGCACTTCCCGCGGCTCATCGACTACAACTTCACCGCCGAGCTCGAGGACGTGCTCGACGAGGTCGCCAAGGGACAGGAAGAACGTCTCAACGTCCTGTCGAGCTTCTGGACCGGCACGGGCGAGGGCGACACGGGCCTCAAGCGACTCGTGGAGAACCTGCCCGACATCGATGCGCGCGGTCTCGCGACCTTCCCCCTCGGCGAGGACATCGACCTGCGCGTCGGCCGCTACGGCCCGTACGTCGAGGGTCCGCCGTTCACCGACGACGCCGAGGGCAAGAAGGTGCCGACCCGCGCCAACGTGCCTGACGACCTGCCGCCCGACGAGCTGACGCTCGACAAGGCCAAGGAGCTGCTCGCGAGCCCGTCCGGCATCGAGCGCGAGCTCGGCACGCACCCCGAGACCGGGCTCGCCATCGTGGCGAAGAGCGGGCGCTTCGGCCCCTACGTCACCGAGACGCTGCCCGAGGACGCCAAGAAGGCCGACAAGCCGCGGACCGCGAGCCTGTTCAAGGACATGGACCTCGACACCATCACGCTCGACCAGGCGGTCCAGCTGCTCACGCTGCCGCGCGTGGTCTACGTCGAGGAGGACGGCACCGAGGTCACGGCCCAGAACGGGCGCTACGGCCCCTACCTCAAGAAGGGCACCGACTCCCGGTCGCTCGAGCGCGAGGACCAGCTCCTCACGATCACCGAGGAGGAGGTGCGGGCGATCTATGCGCAGCCCAAGACGTACGGTCGGCGCGCCGCGGCCGCCCCGCTCAAGGAGCTCGGCGACGACCCGGTCAGCGGCGCGCCGGTCGTGGCCAAGGACGGCCGCTTCGGCATGTACGTGACGGACGGCGAGTACAACGCGACGCTGCGCAAGGACGACTCCCTCGAGACCCTCACGCCGGAGCGTGCGTTCGAGCTGCTCGCCGAGCGCCGTGCCAAGGGCCCGGCCAAGAAGGGCGGCAAGAAGACCGCCAAGAAGACGGCCAAGAAGACCGCGAAGAAGACCACCAAGAAGGCGCCCGCCAAGAAGTCGGCTGCCAAGAAGGCCTGACGACCTGCCACAATCGGGGCCATGTTGCGCCCCATCGTCAGGCCACTTGCACCCCGAGACCCCCGCGAGGAGCACCGGGCGGCATCGCCGCTCGAGCTGTTCACGGATCTCTGCTACGTCGTCGCGATCGCGCAGGCCGCGTTGTCGCTGCACCACGAGATCGCCGAGGGGCACGCCGCGCACGGGCTCCTGTGGTTCGCCGTGTCGTTCTTCGCGATCTTCTGGGCCTGGCTCAACTTCGTCTGGTTCAACTCCGCGTACGACCCCGACGACACGATCAACCGGATCCTGACGCTGACCCAGGTCTTCGGATCGCTCGTGCTCGCCGCAGGCGTGCCGCGGATCTTCGAGGAGGACCTGACGCTCGGCATCGTCGGCTACGTCATCATGCGGGTCGGCCTGGTGCTGATGTGGTTGCGCGCAGCAGCCGGCCACGAGGCTCGACGCACCACGGCGCTCCGGTACGCGTACGGACTCATCGCCGTGCAGATCGGCTGGGTCGTCGCCCTCGTGGCGACCGACGGCCACCTGCCCATCTGGCTGTTCGTCATCGGCGTGGCCCTCGACTTCGCCGTACCGGTCTACGCCGAGGCGGCCGGCACCACGCCGTGGCACCCGCACCACATCGCCGAGCGCTACGGGCTGTTCTTCATCATCGTGCTGGGCGAGACGATCCTCTCGGTGACGATCGCCCTCCAGGTCGCCTTCGACGAGGCGCACCCGCCGGCGGAGCTCTGGCTCGTCGTGACCGCGGGCGTGCTGATCACGTTCACCGGCTGGTGGCTGTACTTCGCCCGGGACAACTCCGGCGTCCTGCTGGACAACTCGGTCGGGTACGTCTGGGGCTTCGGCCACTACGTGATCTTCGGAGCTGCGGCAGCGGTCGGAGCGGGGCTCGCGGCGCGGGTCGACCACTACACCCATCACTCCGAGGCGTCGGACCTGGTCAGCAGCGCCTTCGTGACCGGACCCGGTGCGGCGTTCCTGGTGGCGCTGTGGATCGTCAACGTGCGCCTGCACGACGCGTCGATGCGCACCGCACTGCCTTTCGCAGCTGGTGCCGTCGCGATGGTGGCGGTGACGTTCGTGCCCTACTCCGAGCTGTGGGCCGGTCTGATCGGGCTGGCCGTGCTGGTCACCGAGATCCGCCTGACCACGACGCACGACGAGAGTGTCGGTGCCACGTCCTAGCGTGGGTCCATGGCCGATGTGTCGCTGGACGTCGTGGAGCGTCTCCGCGCGATCTGCCTCGCGCTGCCCGAGGCCTACGAGGAGACCGCGTGGACCGGACTGCGCTGGTGCGTGCGCCGCAAGACGTTCGCGCACGCGCTGGTGATCGAGGACGGCCGCCCCGACGCCTATGCCAGGTTCATCGCTGACGAGGGTCCAGTCACGGTCGTGACGTTCCGGGCTCCGGGCGAGGAGCTCGAGGCGTTCCGACAGAGCGGACCGCCCTTCTTCGTCGCGCGGTGGGGGCGCGACGTCGTCGGTGTCGAGCTGCGCGACGACACCGACTGGGTCGAGCTCGCCGAGCTGCTGACCGACAGCTTCTGCGTCATGGCGCCCGGCAAGCTGGTCGCGCGCGTCGAGCGGCCCGGTCTGCCCGGCTGACCCGTTACGGTTGCCGCATGGTGGCCCTGCAGCGTGTGTCCCGGCTGGTGCGTGATCCCAAGGCAACGGCCGAGGCGGTCGCGCGACGACTCCGTACGCCCCCGTGCCTGGTCTGCGGATCACGCCGTTCGCGCACCCAGGTCGTCGACCGCAAGAGGCGGTCCTACGAGATCCGGATCTGCCAGCGCTGCCTCTACGTCTCCAACTTCACCAACACCGTCGACTACACCGCGTTCGAGTCGGTCGACAGCTTCCGGCTGTCCCCGCGGGTCGGCACCGAGGAGCACCAGGGGCGCGAGTTCCACATGGCCGAGATGGGTGCCGAGATCTTGGGCCGTCAGGGCCTCACGGTCATGGTGTTCGGCGCCGGCCGGAGCCTCGACTACCGCCACATCGCGAAGCTTCCGGCCGTCGAGCGGGTCGTCATGAGCGATGTCGTCGATCTCGGCATCGACGCCGACTTCATCAACATCGCCAATGGCACGTCGGAGCGCTTCGACCTGATCATCGCGTGCGAGGTCGTCGAGCACTTCACGGACCCGCGCACGGAGTTCCCCCGGTTGTTCAAGCTGCTGACCAAGAACGGCCTTCTGGTCTGCTCGACCAACATCTACGACGGTCGCAACGTCAAGAACCACCGCTACCTCTACTCCCGAGGACACACCTCCTACTACAGCCCGAAGGCCATCGGTGTGATCGCCCGCCGCAGCCGCATGCGCCACGACTTCCGGGTCCCGGAGATCGCGACGGGGTCGGCCGGCCCTCGCAAGCGCTACGTGCTCTTCACCAGGTCGCGGGCCAACTCGCGCCGCATCGTCGAGTACTTCGGCCGTCACGCGTACGCACCCTCGGAGGATGTGGGTGACGCAGACTAGGCTCGCCTCCATGGATCCGCTCTTCACCGAGACCGGGGTGTTCCTAGCCCTGGAGGGTGGGGAGGGCGCCGGCAAGTCGACGCAGGCCGCCCTGCTCGTCGAGTGGCTCGAGGGCCTCGGCCACGACGTCCTGCTGACGCGAGAGCCCGGTGCCACCGAGGTCGGCAAGATCCTGCGCCACATCGTGCTCGACAACGAGACCGGTGAGCTGTCACCGCGCACCGAGGTCCTGCTCTACGCCGCCGACAAGGCCGAGCACGTCGACCAGGTCGTGCTCCCGGCTCTCGCTGCGGGCACGATCGTCCTGACGGACCGCTACGTCGACTCGCTGCTCGCCTACCAAGGTGGTGGCCGCAAGCTCGACGCCGCCGAGGTCGAGCACGTCGCCCGCTGGGCCACCTCGTCGCTGCGCCCGCACCTGACGATCGTCCTCGACATCGATCCCGAGATCGGCCACGCCCGGTTCGAGGGCGCCGACCGCATCGAGTCCGAGCCGCTCGAGTTCCACCAGCGCGTGCGCCAGCACTTCCTCGACCTGGCCGACGCCGACCCGCAGCACTATCTCGTGGTCGGTGGGCGGGGCACCCCCGCCGAGATCCACGCCGCCATCCGGGGCGCCGTCGAGCCGTGGCTGGGTCAGGCCGGAGCCGCGTCATGACCGTGTGGTCGGACCTGGTGGGTCAGGAGCCCGTGGTCGAGACGCTGCAGTCGGCGGTCTCGTCCGCCGGTGGCGACGGCCGCTCGATGACCCATGCCTGGCTGTTCACGGGACCACCCGGGTCCGGCCGCTCCAACGCCGCGCGCGCGTTCGCGGCCGCCCTGCAGTGCGAGCTCGGCGGCTGCGGCGAGTGCCACGCGTGCACGACCGCGCGCGCCGGCAGCCACCCCGACATCACCCTCATCACCACCGACGGCCTGTCGATCGGGGTCAAGGACATCCGCCAGTACGTCCGCTCGGCGGCGCTGCGGCCGGCGCTCGGCCGATGGCAGATCCTCATCATCGAGGACGCCGACCGGCTCACCGACGAGGCGGCGAACGCCTTGCTCAAGGCGATCGAGGAGCCGTCGCGGCAGACCGTGTGGATGCTGTGCGCGCCTGCGGTCGACGACGTCTCGGTGACGATCCGGTCGCGCGCCCGCAGCGTGCTGCTGCGCACCCCCTCGACCCAGGCCATCACGGGCCTGCTCGTGAGCCGCGACGGCATCGAGCCCGAGCTCGCGCACGCGGTCGCCGCCGCGTCCCAAGGGCACATCGGTCGGGCCCGCGGGCTTGCTCGTGACCCGGCTGCGCGCGAGCGACGCCGCGCCATCTTGTCGATCCCGGTCGGCCTTCGCGATCTCGGCGACTGCCTGCGGGCCGCCCACCAGGTCAACGAGGAGGCCACGGCTCGTGCCAAGGACTTCTGCGATCCCGCCGACGAGCGCGAGCTCGACGACCTGCGCACCACGTGGGGCGTCGAGGAGCGTGGCCGCCGGCCACCGGGATATGCCGGCGCGCTGTCCACGCTCCAGAAGGACCAGGAGCGCCGTCGCAAGCGGATGGCCCGCGACTCGATCGACGGCGTGCTGCTCGACCTGCTCTCGTTCTGCCGTGACGTGCTGGCTGTCCAGTGCGCCAACGGCATCGACCTGGTCAATGCCGACGTCGCCGACGACATCGCCGAGATGGCCCGCGTGTGGACGCCCGAGTCGACGATCCACACGATCGATGCCATCGTCGACTGTCGAACCGCCTTGACGGCCAACGCGGCACCTCTGCTCGCGCTCGAACGCATGATGATGGGACTTCGCCGGTGACTCGCTCCAGGATCCTGATCGCCATCGCGGTCGTCGTCGTGCTCGCGGGCATCGGTCTCGTCGCGATCGCCCTCAACCGTGACAACTGGGAGGAGCCGAAGCCCGATTCCGCCTCGGCGCCGTCAGGCCTCGCGCAGTTCTACGACCAGAAGGTCTCGTGGTCGTCGTGCGACTCGGCGCGGTGCGCGTGGATCAAGGTCCCGGTCGACTACACCAAGCCCGACGGAGCGACGACACGGCTGCGCGCCGTCGTGCACCCGGCCGAGGGCGGCAAGGCCAAGCGCAGCATCTTCGTCAACCCCGGCGGCCCCGGGGGCTCCGCTGTCGACTTCGCCAGCTTCATCGCCGATGAGTTCGGCGATGACGTCCGCGAGATGTACGACATCGTCGGCGTCGACCCGCGGGGCGTTGCCGAGAGCACGCCGTTGACGTGCCTCTCCGACAAGAAGTTCGACGCGTTCACCGCGACCGACCCTGACCCCGACGAGCCCTCGGAGATCACGGCGCTGCGCCAGAGCGTCACCGATCTCGGCGAGGCGTGCGAGCAGAACTCCGGCGAGCTGGCCGCCCACGTCTCCACGGTCGAGGCGGCCAAGGACATGGACGTCGTGCGTGCGCTCCTCGGTCGCTCCAAGATGGACTGGTTCGGCGCCTCCTACGGGACACAGCTCGGGGCCGTCTACGCCGAGCTGTTCCCCGAGAAGGTCGGTCGCATGGTGCTCGACGGCGCCGTCGATCCCTCGCTCGACGCGGTCGGCTCGAGCCTCGCCCAGACCACAGGCTTCCAGCGTGCCCTCGAGGCGTACGCCAAGGACTGCGTCAACCAGTCCCGGTGCCCCCTGGGCAACGACGCCGAGGCCGGCCTTGCCAAGATCGCCGACCTGATGGACCGGCTCGATGCCGAGCCGATGCGGGCGCAGGCGGGGCGGCCCTTGACCGAGGGACAGGCGTTCTACGGCGTCGCCGTGACGCTCTACGACAAGTCAACGTGGCCCGCCCTCACACAGGGGCTGAACGCTGCGTTCCAGGGCGACGGCAGCGTCCTGCTGCGGCTGTCGGACGCCTACTTCGACCGAAAGCAGGACGGGTCCTACGGCGGCAACACCGGGCAGGTCATCTACGCGGTCAACTGCCTCGACGCCCCTGACCGGTTGACGCTCGAGGAGACCGAGGCGATCCTCCCGCGATTCCAGAAGGTCTCGCCGGTGTTCGGCCGGGCCCTCGGGTGGGGCGCTCTGGGCTGCGCCGACTGGCCGGTCGAGGTCACCAATCCCTTGCCCAAGATCGAGGCCAAGGGTGCGCCGCCGATCGTCGTCCTCGGCACGACGCGCGACCCGGCGACACCTTACGAGTCGGCCCAGGCGCTGGCGTCACAGCTGGAGTCGGGTGTGCTGGTCACCCGGGAAGGCGACGGCCACACCGCCTACACCTCGGGCAACCAGTGCATCACCGAGGCGGTCGACGCGTTCTTCACCAAGGGCACGGTGCCCGAGAAGGGCCTCACCTGCGAGGACGAGTAGTCCTCGGCACGGACCTACTGGCGTACGGCCTCGTGGTGGTGGATCACTTCATCGATGATGAAGTTGAGGAACTTCTCGGCGAACGCCGGGTCCAGGTCCGCCTCGACGGCCAGCGCGCGCAGCCGGGTGATCTGCTGCGCCTCACGCTCGGGGTCGGCGGGCGGGAGGTCGTGCTCGGCCTTGAGCCGGCCGACACGCTTGGTGTACTTGAAGCGCTCCGCCAGCACGTGGATCAACGCGGCATCGATGTTGTCGATGCTCGCCCGGATCTCCTCGAGCTCGGCCCTCGTCGTGTCGGTCACGAGTACGATCCTACGGCGGAGAGGCCGATGTGAGGTCCAGGCGATCACCTTGTAGACTCAGTGATCGGTTCGGCGGGCGATCCCCGGCGAGCCTCGGCCGCTTTAGCTCAGTCGGTAGAGCGTTTCACTCGTAATGAAAAGGTCGTCAGTTCGATTCTGACAAGCGGCTCCACGAAGATCCATGCTCCTCCGTGGTTCTTGACCGGCCCCGCCCTCCCTCGAAGTGGTCGTTCGAGGCGTCCCCTGTACGACACGCCGTGGGCGGGATCCGACGTCACCGGAAAGTGCCGGACCCCACTGTTCGAGACGAGGCTGGCGGTCGCGGGACCTTGTGCCCTCCTCTCCGAGACGTGAGAGCGCATACTGGAGTGTTGGCATGAGGTGCCGGCGAGGAGTGCTGGTGACCATCCGCGTGTTTCTGCTCGACGACCACGAGATGGTCCGCATGGGCCTGCGCAAGCTGCTCGAGAGCGGCGGCGACATCGAAGTGGTCGGAGAGGCCGGCACCGCAGCGGCAGCCATCGCTCGGGTTCCTGCGCTGAAGCCCGACGTCGCGATCCTCGACGCCAGGCTGCCCGACGGCAGCGGTATCGAGGCGTGCCGGCAGATCCGTTCTTCGGCGCCATCGGTGCAGGCCATCATCCTGACGTCGTACGACGACGACGAGGCGCTGTTCGCCGCGATCATGGCCGGCGCCTCCGGCTACATCCTCAAGCAGGTGAAGAGCCAGGACCTGCTCAGCGGGGTTCGCCACGTGGCGAGCGGTGGATCCCTGCTCGACCCCAGCGTCACCGCAAAGGTGATGGAAAGGCTTCGCGAAGGGGCGCCGGGACAGCCCGACGAGCTCAAGGACCTCACTGCACAGGAACGCCGGATCCTCGAGCTCGTGGCCGAGGGACTGACGAACAGGCAGATCGGGGAGCGGCTCTTCCTCGCCGAGAAGACGGTCAAGAACTACATGTCCAACGTCCTGTCCAAGCTCGGGCTGGCCAGCCGCACCCAGGCCGCGGTGTTCGCGACCCGCCTGCTCAGCTCCTGAATCGGGGCTCGCTCAACCGGCTGCCACGACTGCGTTGAGCTGCCGCGCCTGCTCGGCACGAACGTGCCGTGCGTGCGAGGCGGCCTCGACCTCCGCCGTGCGGACCGTGCTGAGCCGGACGACGGCCTCACCCCGGTCGGTCTCCACCGCGATCGTGAACCCGGCGTCCGCGAAGACCGTCAGCATCGGGTGGTTGACGGCGAGCACGTCGGCGACGAGCCATTCGACCCCGGTGTGCCTCGCGTCCTCCGCCACCTGCTCGAGCAGCAACGTCGCCACGCCCAAGCCGTGAGCGTCGTCAGCGACGAGGAAGGCCACCTCCGAGGTGACGGAGTCGATCCGTTCGACGTCGGCGATGCCCATCAACCGCCCGTCCGACTCGAGCAGCAGCACGCTGGGGCCGTCGACAGAGTCGAACAGGTGGCGCAGATGGCTCTCGACAGCACCTCGGCCGGTCGTGAAGAACCGCGTGTACAGATTGGCCTCGCTGGTGGCGCCGAACAGGGCTTCCACAGCGGTCCAGTCGGTCGGGATCATCGGACGGAGCGTCGCCGGCCGACCATCTGCGAGCAGGGCGGGGGCATCCTCGAGGGTGATCATGCCCCGAGTGTGCGCCCGCTCGGAGGTTTGGAGCAGGGTCGAAGGACCTCGGCTCGGGAGGTCGGTTGGCGACCTAGGTCCCACGATCCGTGGTCGATGGCCCGTACCGCCTCGATCCGTACGCGGCGATGCTGAGGTCACCAACCAGCACGGGAGATCTCATGACTAGCTCGAGCAGAACCGTCGTCGTCGGCGTCATCGACAAGCAGCCCACGGCGCTGCGCTTCGCCATGCGAGAGGCGACCCGCCTCGGAGCTCGCTTGGAGGTCGTCCACTCGGCGTCCCTGCCTGCGCAGGGACCCGAGCTGTACCTCGGCGTCGACGTCTTCGCTGACGTCCGCGCGGCGGGTCATCAGGTCCTGGACGATGCCAAGAGCTTCATCGAGCAGGAGGTGGCCGCACCCGTCGCGGACTACGTGCTGTCGACGGCGCCTGCGGTCGAGACCCTCGAGCGGGTCTCCGCCGGGGCCGAGCTCATGGTCGTCGGCGCCGACGACCTGCCGTGGTACGACCGGATGCTGGGGGGCGGCGTGGTCCGGCACCTGGTGAAGCACGCTGCCTGCCCTGTCGTCGTGGTGCCGGAGATCGCCTATCCCAGGGCCCCGCGCGGCGGTGTCGTCGTGACACTCGACGGTGACACCTCGGCCGCCGGGCCCCTGCGCTACGCATTCGAGCAGGCGGACGCTCATGGGCATGAGCTCCACGTCCTGCACGCGACCCCGCCGGCCACCCTGCCCCGCGACGTCGACGCCATCAGGGCCAACGTCAGCGAGGTCCTCGCCGGCTGGTCCGAGGCCTTCCCGCACGTCCGAGTGCTGCCTGCCTTCGTCTTCGACGGGGCCGGGGACGCGATTGTCGCGGCGACCACGCACGCCGAGCTCGTCGTGATCGGCCGGCCTCGCAGCCGCGCCGTGCCCTTCGCCCTCGCCCGCCCCCTGTCAGTCCAGGTTCTCAAGCAGGCCGCCTGCCCTGTGGCGATCGTTGCCGCCAGCTACCGAGGAATCTGAGATGCGGCTGCAACGTACGGTCGTCGTGGGGGCAGCGAGTCGCCACGGCGGGACCTGTGAGATCGCCGATCGCCTCGCCGACACCTTGTCCCGTGGTCTACCGGCAGGCTGGAACGTGATCCGTACGGACCTGAGCGACCTCAGGGACCTCGACGACGTGGATGCCGTCGTGCTCGGCAGCGCGATCTACTTCAGTCACTGGATGCACTCGGCGGGACGGGCCTTGCAGCACGTGAAGGATGCTCCGCTCCTCGACCTTTGGCTTTTCAGCACCGGTCCGATCTCCGACGTCGAGAGCGAGGATGCCCAGGTGCTCTCGGCGGACGCGATGGTGGCGTCGGGACAGGCCGTCGAGCACCGGGTCTTCGGGGGCCGGCTCGACACGACCCACCTGAGCTGGGTCGAGCGCATGGCCGTGAGAGTCGCCCACGCCCTGCCGGGTGACCACCGCGACTGGGACCAGGTCGACGCGTGGGCGCTCCACATCAGGGATCAGCTGGCGGCCGTCCCTGATCCCGCAACGAGGTGACCCCGCGAGACGGTGCAGCGGTGTCGTGACCGAGGCTGTTCGGTCAGTGAGAGGCGCCGCCATGCACCCGTCGACCCGCGAAGGATCGCGGCGTGATCCGCAGGACGAGCGGGCGCACGCCACCGGCCCACGGGTCGAGCCTGTGGTGGCTCAGCACGACGTTGATCGTCGCGCGGTCCTCCACCTCGTCGACCGAGCCACGGACCGTGACATTCCACCCGGACCGGAACACGTCTTGGTGCTCGATGCCGAATGCGACGTCCTCGTGGCCGCGCGCCAGGCCGGCCAGGATGCTCTCGTGGCTGGTCCGGGCGTAGACGAAGCCGTCGATGAAGGCGAAGTTGAGCGGAATCAGCTGCTGCCCCTCGGCGTCGACGAATGCCAGGTGACCGACCGTCGTGGTGCCGAGGAGGGCTTGGCACTCTTGGTCGTCGAGGGCCGTCAAGGTGGGGGAGGGCGACAAGCGTACGGGGATGGTCACGGGGATTCCTTTCGCGGCGGGGCCTGCAGGTCCAGCCTGACGCGGTCCGCCCGTCGACCCCATGGGCCTTGAGCACCGAGCCAAGGGACCTTGGTCCATCTGGGGCGCCAAGGGACCCTCGGAATGCGGACTCTGTGCCCTGACCCGGCCGAGGGACAGCCGCGATGCTCGAGGCAACGAACATCAATCAAGGAGTCACCATGAGCACGACCCTCGCAGCCAGCCGCACGCACGCCGCACCAGTCACCGCAGAGCGGACGACACCGTTGTCGTTGGTCCTCGGCGTGACGCGACTCGCGATGGGCTGGGTCTTCCTCTGGCCCTTCCTCGACAAGGCGTTCGGCCTCGGCCACGAGACGGCGTCCGCGGATGCCTGGATCAACGGCGGCAGCCCCACGGCCGGATTCCTCGGCAACGCGACGTCAGGACCGTTCTCGGGCATGTACGAGAGCTTCGCCGGTCACGCGTGGGCCGACTGGCTCTTCATGCTCGGCCTGCTGGGCATCGGGTCCGCGCTGATCCTCGGGGTGGCGATGCGCGCCGCGGCCGCGGCCGGCGCCTTGCTGATGGTCCTCATGTGGACAGCCGTCCTGCCCCCGGAGAACAACCCGTTCCTCGACGACCACCTGATCTACGCGCTGGTGCTCGCCGTGCTCGCGCTGGGCAATTCCGGTCGCACGCTGGGCCTCGGAGCGATGTGGGAGAAGCTCCCCGTCGTGCAGAGCAACCCGGTCCTGCGCTGACCCGCAGGCCTACATCGGGACCGGAAGCCCCACGGGGCGGCCGGTCCCGATCGCCTTGTCCCATCCGGCCCGTGTTCCGGTAGCGCTGGTGCCAGCTGAGCGCCTCGCCGAGCAGGTGGGGCGTGTGCCGTGCTGCGGGGTGTGCCACCCACGCCCGCTCGGCGTACGTCCCAGCTTCGTCGCAGCCTGCTCCACGAGCTCAGACCGGCACTGACCACACGAGCTGGGTGCCACCCTCCGGGCCGGGTTCGAGCTCGAACGAGCCGTCGTACGAGTCTGCTCGAGATCGCAGGTTGGCCAGGCCGCTGAGTCGTGGGCTGGTGCCCGGGCCGATGCCGTCGTCGGTCACCTCGACGGTCACCCGACCCGCTGCGGCGGAGATGACGACCTCGACGTTGGTGGCCTGTCCGTGCCGGACCACGTTGGCCAGCGCTTCGGTCACGACTGCAGCCACGTCGTCCGTCAGCGGGGCGTCGGCCATCAGGTCGACCGGACCGAGGAACGTCACCTGGGGGCGCGGGCTGCTCGAGTCCTGCGACTCCACCCTGTCGACGATCTCCAGCACTCTGGCCCGCAGGCTCACCGACGTCACCTCCGGGTCGCGATGCAGCGCGAAGATGCTCTGCCGGATCTGGGCAATGGAGGCGTCGATCTCCTTGACCTGCTCGGTGACGGTGTGGGCGTCCGCCGGTGCGAGCTCGGCTGCGACCGCCTGAAGACTCAGGCCGGTCGCGAAGAGTCGTTGGATGACGTGGTCGTGGAGGTCGCGAGCGATACGGCTCCGGTCCTCGAGGAGCGCGACCCTCCGCTTGGTCGTCCGAGCCTCGGCTCGATCGATCGACACGCTGATGTGGCTCGCGAACGACATCCCCATGTCGAGGTCCCTGGCGCCGAAGTCGGCTCGCCCCTTGAGCCTGGCGAGGCTCAGCACGCCGGCGCCGCCTGCACCGATGGTGAACGGGATGACCATCGCGTCCCCGAGGCGGGTCGGCGTCGTGAAGTGGTGATCGTCCAGCAGGCCGGCGTCAGGGACGAGGACGGGCTCACCGGACCGGATGGCCTCGCCGGCGACGGTCTCCCCGAGCGAGAAGGACGTGCCCATCAGGTCGTCGGCGCCGGAGCCGACGACCCGATCGATGACCAGGTCGGTCCTTGCGGAGGTGACGAGGCCGATGCTGACCATGTCGGCGTCGGCCAGCTCCTTCACCCGGTCGACGAGGAATCCGAGGTGCTGGTCGTCCTCGTCCTCGATCAGGCGCCGCGCGGTCTCGGCGAGGGCGGACGCCCACTTCTCGCGGTAGAGCGCCTCCTCGAAGAGCCGGGCATTGGCGATGGCGATACCCGCCGTGGCTGCAAGCGCTTCAGCAAGCTCCTCGTCGTCGGCGGAGAACTGCCCGTTCTTGCTGTCGGTCAGGTAGAGATTGCCGTAGACCGAGTCCCGGACCCGGATGGGTACGCCGAGGAAGCTCTTCATCAGCGGGTGGTGGGCGGGAAAACCGCTCGACCGGGCATCGTCGGCGATCTCGGCGAGGCGGACCGGGCTGGGGTCTGCAATCAGCGCGCCCAAGAGTCCCTTGCCTTCGGGCATCGCGCCGATTCGCTCGATCGTCTCGGCGTTCATCCCCACCGTGATGAACTGCTCCATCGACTGGTCCTCGGCGATGACCCCCATGGCCCCGAACTCGGCGTGGATGAGCTCGGTGCCGATCTCGACGATCTTCCGCAGCACCGTCTCGAGATCGAGATTGCTCGTGAGGTCGTTGTTGACCCGAATGAGATCCCGCAGCCTGGACTGCGATCGCATCATCTGATCGGCCCGTTCGACCAGCTGGGCAAGGAGTCCCTCGAACTCCAGGGCGGGACCGAGGTCTGAAGCACGTGCTGGTGCGTGGTGGGGCATGGCGCTCCCGGACGTGCCTAGGGAATCGTGCCTGGCGGATCTCCCACACTACGCCCCGTCCGGGGCTGCATTCCGGCCTCAGTCCTCAGCCTTGGCGCCTCAGGCGCGAAACGCCCCCGAAGCAAGGCGGTTCGCATCCGGGCGCGCGGGTACCTCGCTCGAGTTGAACGGACTGGTGCACCAGACCGCTCGACGAGGCGCTCGGCGCCGGGGCGGTCGGTTGAAAAAACAGCTGGCCGCCTTCCTGTGTACGGTCAGAAGTTGCCGCGCTTGGCCTGCTCGCGCTCGATGGCCTCGAACAGCGCCTGGAAGTTGCCCTTGCCGAAGCCGAGCGAGCCGTGCCGCTCGATCATCTCGAAGAACACCGTGGGCCGGTCGCCGATCGGCTTGGTGAAGATCTGCAGCAGGTAGCCGTCCTCGTCCCGGTCCACCAGGATTCCGCGCTTCTGCAGCTCCTCGATGGGCACCCGGACGTTGCCGATCCGGGCGCGCAGCTCGGGATCGGTGTAGTACGACTCGGGGGTGTCGAGGAACTCGATGCCGGCGGCCCGCAGCCGGTCGACGGTCTCGAGGATGTCGTTCGTGGCGAGGGCGAGGTGCTGCGCGCCGGGACCGCGGTAGAACTCGAGGTACTCGTCGATCTGGGACTTGCGCTTGCCGACCGCTGGCTCGTTGAGCGGGAACTTGACCCGGTGGTTGCCGCTGGCCACGACCTTGCTCATCAGCGCGCTGTACTCGGTGGCGATGTCGTCGCCGACGAACTCCGCCATGTTGGTGAAGCCCATGATCCGGTTGTAGAAGTCGACCCACTCGTCCATGTGGCCCAGCTCGACGTTGCCGACGACGTGGTCCAGTGCCTGGAAGATCCGCTTGGGAGCGCCCTCGGGCTTGACCAGCGTCGAGCGGCGCTCGACGTAGCCGGGGAGGTAGGGGCCGGTGTACGCGCTGCGGTCGACAAGCGTGTGCCGCGTCTCGCCGTAGGCCGCGATGGCTGCCAGGCGCACGGTGCCGTGCTCGTCGGTGACGTCGTGCGGCTCGTCGAGGATCGTGGCGCCCTGGGCACGAGCGTGGTCGATGCAGGCGTCGACGTCGGGCACCTCGAGCGCGATGTCGATGACGCCGTCGCCGTGAGCCCGGTGGTGGTCGAGGATCATGCTCTCGGGGTCCACGCCGCCCTTGAGCACGAACCGGACGGCACCGCTCTCCAGGACGTACGCATGATGGTCGCGGTTGCCGGTCTCGGGCCCTGAGTAGGCGACGAGCTCCATGCCGAACGCGGACTGGTAGAAGTGCGCGGACTGCGTCGCGTTGCCGACGGCCCACACCACGGCGTCCCAGCCGGTCACCGGGAACGGGTCGGTCGTGGTGTCGTACTCAACGAGTCCGACGAGCTGCTTGAGCTGGTCGAGGTCGAGGTGGGCAAGGCGCTCGGAGTCAGTCAGGTCGAGGGTCATGGGCCAACATCAACGCATTGCCGTGTGATGGGCAAGCGGCGCGCTTCAGAGTGCACACATGTGCCACATCAGCCCGCTAGTCTGGTCTCGAACTAGTCAGTCTGCACAGGTGGAGGACGTATGGACCAGCTCGATGTCGCGCTCGTCGAGGCGATGCGCGAGCACCCCCGTGTCGGCGACCTGGAGCTGTCCCGGATCACGCAGGTGGCGCGGGCCACCGTGCAGTCACGACTGGCCAAGCTCGAACGCGCGGGCGTCATCACCGGCTACGGCCCCGACATCGATCTGGTCGCCGCCGGTCACCCCGTGCTGGCGTTCGTGACCCTCGAGATCGCCCAAGGGGCGCTCGACGCCGTGACCGACGAGCTCGACTCGCTGCCCAACGTCCTGGAGGCGTACGTCACGAGCGGCTTGGCCGACGTCGTCTGCAAGATCGCCGCCATGTCGCACGAGGACCTCCAGGCCACGCTGCTGCACATCAGTCGGTCCGGCTCCGTCGTGCGGTCGACGAGCACGATCGTGCTCTCGGAGCTCGTACGCCCGAGGGTCCTGCCGATGCTGAGAAAGGGTGCCGAGGGCAGCACGACGAGAGCCCCCGCCTATCGCTAACCGACGCGCCGAGATTTGGATCCTCGTGCACCACCGCGACCGCGTGGCTGGTGCACCAGCGTCCAAATCTCGGGGCATAGTCAGGGGTGGAGGGCCTTCAGCCGGTCCAGCGCCTCCTCGATGACGCTCGGCTGCTTGCAGAACGCCCACCGGACGAGCGGACGGCCCGCGGCGACGTCGTCGTAGAACACCTGGTGCGGGATCGCGACCACCCCAGCACGCTCGGGCAGCGCCCGGCAGAACTCGACACCGTCGTCGAAGCCCAGCGGGGTGATGTCGGTCGTGGCGAAGTAGGTGCCCTCGGGGACGTGCACGCCGAAGCCCAGGTCGGCCAGCCCGGCGCACAGCAGATCCCGCTGGGCTTGCAGCCGAGCCCGGAAGTCGTCGAAGTAGGCGTCGTCGGCACCGAGCGCGTGTGCGATCGCCGGCTGCAACGGGGACCCGGAGGTGTAGGTCATGAACTGCTTCGCGCCGAGCATCGCCTGCACGAGGGCTGCCGGGCCGGTGGCCCACCCGATCTTCCAGCCCGTGAACGAGAAGCTCTTGCCGCCGCTCGAGATCGTCAGCGTGCGCCCGGCCATCCCGGGCAGCGTCGCGATGGGCAGGTGCGGGATGCCGTCGAACGTGAGGTGCTCGTAGACCTCGTCGCTGATCACGACGAGGTCGTGCTCGATCGCGACGGCCGCGATCGCGTCGAGCTCGTCGCGTCGCAGCACGGTGCCGGTCGGGTTGTGCGGCGAGTTGAGCAGGATCGTGGTCGTCCGTGGCGACACCGCGGCACGCAGCTCGTCCAGCGGGAGCCGGAAGTCCGGCGCGCGGAGCGTCACCGGCCGGCGCACGCCACCGGCCATCTGGATCACCGCGACGTAGGAGTCGTAGTAGGGCTCGAGCACGATGACCTCGTCGCCCGGGTCGACCAGCCCGAGCAGGGCCGCAGCGATCGCCTCGGTGGCACCCGTGGTGACGGCGACCTCGGAGTCCGGGTCGAGGTCGAGCCCGTAGAACCGCTTCTGGTGCGCAGCGACGGCGTGCCGCAGCTGCGGCACGCCCGTGCCCGGCGCGTACTGGTTGCGTCCGCTGCGCAGCGCGTCGACCGCGACCTCGACGACCTCGGCCGGGCCGTCCGTGTCGGGAAAGCCCTGACCGAGGTTGATCGCGCCGGTCCGCAGCGCGCGAGCACTCATCTCGGCGAAGATCGTGGTGCCGAGACCTGACAGCCGGGCGCTGGAGGTCTTCATGCGCTCGATCCTAGGCGGCTAGGTCTTGGCGACCTGCTCCGTGCCCGGGAGCGATGCCTGCTCGATCTCGTCCACGAGGTCGTTCGGTGGAGGCGCCGTCGTGGTGGTGTCCTCCGACCCGGCACCGCCACCGACCGACGTGCGCTTCTTGTTCCAGACGTCGAACGCGACCGCGGCCAGCAGCACGAGGCCCTTGACGGCCTGCTGCCAGTCGATCGAGGTGCCCATCAGCGACATGCCGTTGTTGAGGACGCCCATCACGAAGCCGCCGATGATGGCGCCGACGACCGTGCCGACACCGCCCGTGACGGCGGCGCCCCCGATGAACGCCGCCGCGATGGCGTCGAGCTCGAAGTTGGTGCCGGCCTTGGGGTTGGCCGCCGTGAGTCGGGCCGCTGTGACCATGCCGGCCAGCGCCGACAGCAGTCCCATGTTGGTCATGACGAGGAAGTCGATGCGCCGGGTGCGTACGCCCGACATCGTCGCGGCGTCGACGTTGCCACCGATCGCGTAGATGTGACGGCCGACGACGGTGCGTTCCATGACGAAGCTGTAGATGCCGATGAGGACGAAGAGGATCAGTCCGACGATGGGCAGGCCGCGGTACTGGGCGAGGATGTACGAGAACCAGAACAGCGCCGCGACGATCGCCGCGAGCTTGGCATAGAACAACGGCAGCGGCAGGACCTCGAAGTTGTAGCGGATCGCCGAAGCCCGCTTGCGGAACTCCAGGAACACCAGGAACGCCGCAAGCAAGGCTGCGATCACGAGGGTCAGGTTGGCCAGGTCCGTGTCGGGCCCCACCTCCGGCAGGAAGCCGTTGCCCATCGCCTCGAAGCCCCCCGGCAGGTCGCCGACCGTGGCGCCGTCGAGCACGACGAGCGTCAGGCCGCGGAACAGCAGCATGCTGGCCAGGGTCACGATGAACGCGGGGATCCCGACGTACGCCACCCAGAACCCGTGCCACGCCCCGATCGCCGCCCCGAGCGCGAGGCAGAGGATGACGGCGATGGGCCAGGGCATGTCCCACTTGGTCATCATGATCGCGGCGACCGCGCCGACGAACGCCGCGACCGAGCCGACCGACAGGTCGATGTGCCGGGCGATGATCACCATGACCATGCCGATCGCGAGGATCAGGATCGCCGCGTTCTGGGTCAGCAGGTTCGTGACGTTGAGCGGCCGGAGCAGCACTCCGTCGGTCTGGATCTGGAAGAACACGATGATCGTCACCAGGGCGATGACCATGCCGTACTGCCTGACGTTGCCTCGCAACAGGCTCTTCATGTTGCTCGCGGTGCTCATCGTCCTACCTCTTGTCCGTGTGTCGAAGTGGTCATGTAGCGCATCAGGGTCTCCTGGTCGGCCTCGCCTCGATCGAGCTCGCCGGTGATGCGGCCCTCGGCGAGGGTGTAGATGCGGTCGCACAGCCCCAGCAGCTCCGGCAGCTCCGAGGAGATGACGATGATGCCGCGGCCCTGCTTGGCCAGCCGTTGGATGACGCCGTAGATCTCGTACTTGGCGCCGACGTCGATGCCTCGGGTCGGCTCGTCGAGGATGAGCACCTGGGGATCGGTGTACATCCATTTGCTCAGCACGACCTTCTGCTGGTTGCCGCCCGACAGCTTCGCGACGCCCTCGTTGACCGTCGGCGTCTTGATGTTCATGCTGCTGCGGTAGCGCTCGGCGACGACGACCTCCTCGCGCTGGTCGACCGTCAGGCCCTTGCGCAGCCGCTCGATCCCGGCCGCGGTCACGCTGCGCTTGATGTCGTCGAGCAGGTTGAGACCCAACGCCTTGCGGTCCTCGGTGAGGTAGGCGATGCCCGCCTCGATCGCGGCGTGCACCGACTTGAGGTGGAGCTCCTTGCCGTCGAGGATCAGCTGTCCCTCGATGTGGCTGCCGTACGAGCGGCCGAAGATGCTGCGTGCGAGCTCCGTGCGGCCGGCGCCCATCAACCCGGCGATGCCCACGATCTCTCCGCGGTTGACCGTGAGGTCGACGTCCTTGATGACGGCCCGGGAGCCGTCGATCGGATGCATGACCGACCAGTCGCGGACCTCCAGCAGCACCCCGCCGATCTCGGGCTCGTGCTCGGGGAACCGGTGCTCGAGGTCGCGGCCGACCATGCCGCGAATGATGCGGTCCTCGTCGACCTTGTCCTCGGCGACCGCGAGGGTCTCGATCGTGCGGCCGTCGCGCAGGATCGTGATCGCGTCGGCGATCTGCTCGATCTCGTTGAGCTTGTGGGAGATCATGATCGAGGTGATGCCCTTGGCCTGCAGGCCCTTGAGCAGGCCGAGCAGGTGCTGGGAGTCGTCGTCGTTGAGGGCTGCCGTCGGCTCGTCGAGGATCAGCAGCTTGACCTCCTTGGACAGCGCCTTGGCGATCTCGACCAGCTGTTGCTTGCCGACGCCGAGGTGCATGACCGGGGTCAGGGGGTTCTCGGCCAGGCCGACCCGAGCCAGCAGCTCGATCGCCTGACGGTTGGTGCGGTCCCAGCTGATGACGCCGCCCGAGGCGTTCTCGTTGCCGAGGAAGATGTTCTCGGCGATCGACAGCTCGGGGATCAGCGCGAGCTCCTGGTGGATGATCACGATGCCGGCCGACTCGCTCTGACGGATGTCCTTGAACGCCACGACCTCGCCCTCGAAGACGATGTCACCGTCGTACGAGCCGTGCGGGTAGACCCCGCTGAGGACCTTCATCAAGGTCGACTTGCCGGCGCCGTTCTCGCCGCAGATGGCGTGGATGTCGCCGGTCTTGACGGTGAGGTTGACGTCGTCGAGAGCGATGACGCCGGGGAACGCCTTGGTGATGGAACGCATCTCCAGGATGGGCTTCATGGTGCTGGGTTTCCTGTCGGTCCGGTGGGGGGTGCGAGGTGGGGCGCCCCTACGCAGAAGGGGCGCCCCACGCGGATCACTTGAGGTCGGCGTCCGTGTAGTAGTCGGAGTCGACGAGGACCTTCTGGACCGAGTCCTTGGTCACCGGGACCGGGTCGAGCAGGAACGACGGGACGACCTTCTTGCCGTTGTCGTACGTGTCGGTGTCGTTGACCTTGGGCTTCTTGTCGGCGCCGATCGCCTTGATCATCGCGACCGTGACCTTGGCCAGCTCGCGCGTGTCCTTGAAGATCGTCGAGTACTGCTCACCCTGCAGGATCGACTTGACCGACTGCACCTCGGCGTCCTGGCCGGTCACGACGGGCAGCTCCTTGCCGCCGCCGCTGTAGCCGTTGGCCTTGAGCGCCGCGATGATGCCGAGCGACAGTCCGTCGTACGGCGAGAGGACGCCGTCGACCGTCTCGCTGGTGTAGCTCTTGGTCAGGATGTCCTCCATGCGCTTCTGCGCCGTGGCCGGGTCCCACCGCAGGATCGCGGCCTGCTTGAAGCCGGTCTGGCCCGACACGACCTTCATGTCGCCGGACTTGATCATGGGGTCCAGGACCTTCATCGCCCCGTTCCAGAAGAACGTCGCGTTGTTGTCGTCCGGCGAGCCGGCGAACAGCTCGACGTTGTAGGGACCCTCGCCCTTGGCCTTCAGGCCGTCGACCAGCGACTGTGCCTGGAGCTCGCCGACCTTCTCGTTGTCGAACGTCGTGTAGTAGTCGACGGCGTCGGACTCACGGATCAGGCGGTCGTACGCGATGATCGGGATGTCGCTGTCCTCGGCCTTCTGCAGCACGTCGCCGAGCGCGGTGCCGTCGATCGCGGCGATCACGAGCATCTTCTCGCCCTTGGTCACCATGTTCTCGACCTGCGACACCTGGGTGGGGATGTCGTCCTCGGCGTACTGCAGGTCGACCTTGTAGCCGGCCGCCTCGAGCTGCTTCTTGATGTTGTTGCCGTCCGCGATCCAACGCTCCGACGACTTGGTCGGCATCGCCACGCCGATCGTGCCCTTGTCGCCGCCGCCTCCGCCGTCACCGGAGCCGCATGCTGTCAGGCTCAGCGCCATCGCGGCGCCCGCCACTGTTGCGAGAATCTTGCGCACTGGTCTTCTCCTCATCGTTGCTCGGACTGCAGGGGCTGTCCCTGTCCGTTGTTCTCTTTCTCCTTGCGCAGACGTCGAAGCCCCTGCGCGAGTCGGTGGGTGTTCATCGGTGGACCTCACGCCGCCGCGCCTTCAGACGGTGCATGACGTCGTCGCCGCCCCGACCGAAGTGGTCGTGCAGGCGGCGGTAGTCGGCGTAGATCTCGTCGTACGCCTGGGCGCGAGCCGGGTCCGGGACGTAGCTGTCGCGGTCGATGCGCCCCATCGCGGCGGAGGCCGCGTGGATGTCGGGGTAGGCCCCCGCGGCGACCGCGGCATGGATGGCCGAGCCGAGGGCCGGGCCCTGGTCGGACCCGATCGTCGACAGCGGCAGGTTGATGACGTCGGCGTAGATCTGCATCAGCAGCGGGTTCTTCTGCAGCCCGCCCGCGACCACGATCTCCTCGACCGGGACGCCGGCCTCGTCGAACGTCTCGATGATGAGCCGCGTCCCGAAGGCCGTCGCCTCGAGGAGGGCGCGGTAGACGTCCCCGGGACGGGTGGCCAGGGTCAGCCCGATCACCAGCCCGGTCAGGTCGTGGTCGACCAGCACCGAACGGTTGCCGCTGTGCCAGTCGAGGGCCAGGAGGCCGTGCTCGCCGACCGCCTGCTGTGCCGCGAGCCTGCTGAGGTGCTCGTGCACCGTGAGGCCGGCCTCCTCGGCGGCCTGCCGGGTCGCTGCGGGGACCTGCTGCGTCGTGAACCACTCGAAGATGTCGCCGACACCGCTCTGCCCGGCCTCGTAGCCCCACATGCCCGGCGTGACGCCGCCCTCGACGACCCCGCACATGCCGGGGACCTCTCGCAGCACGTCGCTGTTCATGACGTGGCACGTCGACGTGCCCATGATGAGGACCATCTGCCCGGGGCCGGTCGCCTGTGCGGCCGGTGCCGTCACGTGGGCGTCGACGTTGCCGGCCGCGACCGCGATGCCGGTGGGGAGCCCGGTGAGGGCGGCCGCCGCCTCGGTCAGCGAGCCGACGCGATCACCGAGGGCCACGAGGGGCCGGTCGATCTTGTCGGTGACGAAGTCCGCGAAGTCCGGCTGGAGCTCGGCGAGGAAGTCGCGGCTCGGGTAGGTGCCGTCCTGCAGGATGCCCTTGTAGCCCGCGCTGCAGGCGTTGCGGGTCAGCACGCCGCAGAGCTGCCAGACGATCCAGTCCGCCGCCTCGACGAAGTGCGCCGTGCGGGCGTAGACCTCCGGGGCCTCCTCGAGCAGCTGCAGCCCCTTGGCGAACTCCCACTCCGACGAGATCAGGCCGCCGTAGCGGGGGAGCCACACCTCGGACCGCTTGCGGGCCAGCTCGTTGAGCCGGTCGGCCTGCCCCTGCGCGGCATGGTGGCGCCACAGCTTGACGTACGCGTGAGGCTCTCCGGCGAGGCCCGGCACGTCGGACAGCGGGGTGCCGTCCTCGGTGGTCGGGATCATCGTGCAGGCGGTGAAGTCGGTGGCGACGCCGATCACGGCGGAGGCGTCGACCCCGGCCTCGGCGAGGGCGCGGGGGATGGCGAGCTGCAGGACCTCGAGGTAGTCCGCAGCGACCTGGAGCGCCCAGTCGGGTCCCAGCGGAGTGCCGTCGGGCAACGCGCGGTCGAGGACACCGTGGGCGTACCGGTGCACCGCTGACCCGAGCTCCTCGCCGTCGGAGACGCGGACGACCAGGGCGCGCCCTGACTGGGTCCCAAAGTCGACGCCGACCACCACAGGTGACGGTGGACTGCCGGGAACGGGCGCGTGCTGGTTCAAGCGGGGGCCCTCCTCCGGGCTGATGTGAGCGCTCATGTGACCGCTCACATCAGGGTAGTGTGGTGCGGATCACAGGTCACGTCAACCCCTGAGCGGCCGGGGCTTCCTGCGCCTCGACCAGGGCACCCGGTGCCGGCGGACGGTCAGGCGGAGGGCGGGGCGGTCGACTCGCGCACGACGAGGGTGGTCGGCACGAGGTCGACCGTCGCCTCGCTCTCGCCCTCGAGCACCCGGGCCAAGATCTCCATCACGCGCTGCCCGAGCGTGGCGAAGTCCTGACGCATCGTGGTCAACGGCGGAAGGAAGTAGCCGGCCTCGGGCAGGTCGTCGAACCCGATGACGCTCACGTCGCCGGGCACCTGTCGACCCGCCTCGCGCAGGGCACGCAGCAGACCCAAGGCCATCTGGTCGTTGCCGGCGAACACGGCGGTGACGTCCCGCTCACGGGCGAGGGACTGGCCGGTGCGGTAGCCGCTCGCTGCGCTCCAGTCGCCGCCCCAGCGCAGGGGTGGAACCCGCCGGCCCTGGCTCTCCAGCTCGGCCCTCCAGCCGTCGCGGCGGGCGTGCGCCTCGGCCCAGCCATTCGGTCCGGAGAGGTGAATCACGGTCTCGTGCCCGAGCGAGAGCAGGTGCCGGGTCGCCAGCCGGCCGCCCTCGAAGTTGTCGAAGCCGGCGGTGAGCGGGGTGCGCGACATGTCGCCCTCGACCACCACGGTCGGGATGTCGAGGGCCAAGGAGTGCGCCTCTCGCAGGATCGTCTCGTGCGGGACGATGATGACCATCGCCTCGACGACGCGCTCCTGCAGGTCCATCACCGCTGCGCGGAAGGCCTCTCGCGACATCGACTCGACGTTGACGGTCGCCAGGCGGTACTCCGACTCACGCGCCGCCGCCTCGAGTGCCAGCAGGACGTTCGCCGGTCCGAACTGCTCGGTGCCCCACGTCACGACGCCGACCATCCTCGAGCGGCGCGAGGCCAGCAGTCGGGCCGCGAGGTTGCGCCGGTAGCCGAGGTCCTCGACGGCCTTGAGCACGCGGTCGCGGGTCTCCGGGCGTACGCCGGCCATGCCGTTGATGACGCGCGAGACGGTCTGGTGCGAGACGCCTGCTCGATCTGCCACGTCCGACATACGAGGGACTCGTGGGCCGTCGTGTGACGTCGGACTCATGCGCAGATGCTAGTCGGTGCCGGATCGGCAATTTTCCGAGTCCCCGAACACCAGCGCGATCTGGGCCTAGTCTTGGTGCAGGTCAGGTCCTGGCGACCCGCCTGCGGTTGGGGAGAACCGTGGGCACGACCGGTGGGTTGGGAGTCCCGCCGGGAGCGTGGTTGCCATCGGCCAGGGAGTGGCCACACGGAGGGAGCACCGTGAGCACGCGCATGTCCGCAGCCGTGAAGCCTGTCGTCCTGCCGTCGAAGTGGCAGCACACCGCCAACCGGTTCAGCTACGGGGTCAGCGAGTCGCTGGCCGCGGACGTCCGAGCGAAGGGGTCCGGCGACAACTGGCTCAAGTGGCAGTTCAACTGGACGAAGGTGTCCGACACCCGGGCGCAGGGCGTGATCGCCTGGTACCCGCGGCTCAAGGACTCGCCGTCGGCGGCGTGGTCACGGGTCAAGTCCCAGGAGCGGTCGGCCTGGGACTACGGCTTCGACTTCGCCTGCTACTCGATGGCCCGCAAGATCCTGGGCCGGCGGCAGGTCCACGAGGTCATGGTCGACTTCTGGTCCAACCTGCTCTACATCCCGATGGGGGAGGACCGGTCGTTCCCCTGGCGCTACTCGTACGACGCGATGATCCGCCTGCGAGCCCTCAGCTCGTACCGCAGCCTGCTCCGCGGGACGATCGTCCACCCCGCGATGTCGGGCTGGCTCAACAACAGCTCCAACACCAAGTCCGGCATCAACGAGAACCTCGGGCGGGAACTGCTGGAGCTCTACACGGTCGGCCGGCCGTCGGGCTACGACGAGGACGACGTCAAGAACTCGGCGCGGCTGCTGACGGGGTTCTCGGTCCGCGTGTTCGAGGACTTCGCGGCGTCGTACTCGACCAAGGACCACTATCGCGGTCGGGTCAGGATCCTCGGCTTCACGCACGCCAACTCGTCCTCGGACGGGCGCGCGGCGGTCAACGCGTACCTCGACTACCTGGCCCGGCACCCGTCGACCGCCCGGAGGATCGCCCGGCGCCTGTGCGTGCGGTTCGTGTCCGACACCCCCTCGAGCAGCCTCGTCAGTGCCGTCGCCAAGACGTACCTGAAGTCCGACACCGACATCCGCGCGACCCTCTGGACGATCGCACGGCACCCGGAGTTCATCGCGGCACAGCGCAAGAAGGTGCGGACGCCCGTCGAGGACGTCGTCAACTCCGCGCGCGTGCTGGGCATGGGGCCGACCGGGTCGTCCAACGAAGAGTCGTTCGCCGAGAAGGTCATCTGGATGTGCAACAACATGGGGCAGAACCCGTACACCTGGCCGCGCCCGGACGGCTTCCCCGAGACGTCGTCGACGTGGACCTCGCCGGCGCGGGTCCTCCGCTCGTGGGACATGCACTACAACCTCGCCGGCAACTGGTGGGGGTCCAAGGAGGTCACGCTGCCGGCCAAGGAGGACCAGCTGCCGACGATGTGGCCGTGCACCTTGGGGCAGCTGGTCGACCACCAGTCGCGGATGCTCGTCGGTCGCACGGCCTCGCTTCCGCTGCGCGCCGCCGTCGCAGCCGCGCTCAACCTGCCCGAGACGCACGTCGTGACGTCGGCCGCCAAGGTCACCGACTGGGGTTGGGTCGTCATCCGCGGCGCGGTCCTCAACACGCCGGAAGGAATGCTCCGATGAGCCCCATCGACGAGTGCAGCTGCGGCGGCTACGAGGTCAGCCGCCGATCGCTGCTCAAGGCCGCGGGCCTCGCCTCGATGGCCGGTGTCGCGACGTCGATGTTCGGCGACGTGCTGACCTCGACGGTCTACGGCTCGTCGAACGCCAACGTGCTGGTCGTGCTGTCGCTGCGCGGAGGTGCCGACGGCCTGTCGATGATGGTCCCCCACGCGGAGGACGCGTATTACGCCTCGCGTCCCACGACCGCGATCGCCAAGAACAAACTGCTGTACGCCGACTCGACGTTCGGCCTGCACCCGTCGTTCACGGCGTTGGGCCCGATGTGGCTGCTGGGCCAGGTGGCCGGCATCCACGCCGTCGGGCTCCCGGCGCCCAACCGCAGCCACTTCGAGGCCATGGAGACGCTGGAGGACGCCGACCCCGGCAGCTCGGCGCGGGTCGGCTGGATCAATCGCATGGTGTCGGGTCTCGCGGAGTCGCCGGACGTGTTCGACGCGATGCAGATCGGTGACACCATCACGCCCACGTCGCTCGCCGGACCGGCGCCGACGATCGCGACGCTGGCATTCTCCGACCTCGCGATGCCCTTCTCGAAGGACCCCGTCCTGGCAAAGCGTGTGGGCGACAGCCTCCACGCCCAGTACGCCGCCGCGGGTGGGCTGATCGGGGCGGCCGGCCTCAACGCCATCGCTCTGGCGGGTCGCGCCGCGGCGATCTCCGGATCGATCAACGACGGACCGCTCGCCGGTGTCGTCTATCCGCGGCACTCCGAGCTCGGCGCGGCGCTGAAGTCGACGGCCGGGCTCATCCGCGCCAACGTCGGGGTCAAGGCCGTTGCCGTGGATGCCGGCGGCTGGGACCACCACGTCGACCTCGGCTACCGCGTCAACGACACGGTCAAGGACCTGGCGCGTTGCCTCGCGGCGTTCTTCCTCGACCTCGGCCTGGACGCCGGCCGCGTCACGGTGGTCACGCTGAGCGAGTTCGGCCGGCGACTCAAGGAGAACGGGTCGCAGGGTGTCGACCACGGCTACGGCAACGCGGTCTTCGCGCTGGGCGCCGGCGTCAAGGGTGGCTTCTACTCCCGTTGGCCGGGGCTGTCGTCCGGCAGACAGGTCGACGGTGACCTCGCCGTGACGACGGACTACCGCAGCGTCCTGACCGAGATCCTGCGTGCGAGGTTCCCCGCCCTCGACACCTCCAAGGTGTTCCCGGGCATCTCGTACGCACCGTTGGGATTCATGCGCTGAGCCCGACCCTGCTGCGCCCTACGATGACCGCGTGACGAGCCTCCGGCGAACGCGTGCCTCCGTGGCCGCAGGGTTCGCCCTGCAGGGGCTGGTGTTCGCCGCGATCGTCACGCAGGCCCCGCGCATCAAGGACAAGTTCGACATCGGCGACGGCGGCCTCACCGGGATCCTCGTGCTGGTCGCCGTGGTCTCTGGCGTCGGCAGCGTCCTCGCCGGCCTCGTCGCCGAGCGCCGCACCAGCGCCGCGGCGTTCCGGTTGGCCCTTGTCACGATCGGTCTCGGTGCCCTGCTCGTCGGAGTCGCGCCAACCCTTCCGTTGGTCGTGGCCGCGTTCGTCGTCTATGGGCTGGGCGTCGGCGCGGTCGACGCCGGGATGAACATGCAGGGCGTCCGCGTGCAGCAGGCGTACGGCCGAAGCATCATGGCGAGCTTCCACGGAATGTGGTCGATCGCGGGGATCGCCGGGGCGCTGTTCGCCGCCGGGGTCGCCGAGATCGAGCTGCCGCTGGGCCTGTCCCTGGCCGTCATCGCCGCGATCACGTGGGCGACGGTCGTCGTCGCGTCGCCGCACTTCATTCGGGTCAAGGAGCACGACCCCGGGCTGTCGGCAGCCGGCCTCGACCTGCCCTGGCGGCCCGTCCTGGTCTTCGGCCTGGTCGTCCTGCTGTTCTACGCCGCCGACACCGGGATCCTGACCTGGAGCAGCGTCTACCTCGAGGACGCCCTCGACGCCGGCACGAGCGTCGCGCCGCTGGCCTACGGCGCCTACCAGGCTGGCGCGCTGCTCTCGCGGTTCGGCGGTGACTTCGTGGTCCGGAGCATCGGGGCTCGCAAGGTCGTGGTGATGGGCACCGTCGTGGGCGTGGTCGGCCTCGCCGTAGTGGTCACGGCGGTCTCGCCGGCCATGGCGATCGGCGGGTTCTTCGTCACGGGCCTCGGCCTGGCGATCCTGGCTCCGTTGTCGTTCGCTGCGCTGGCCGGGGCCGTGCCGGCGGCCTCGCTCGACGTCGCGATCGCCCGGATGAACATCGCGAACTACGTGGGTGCGATCCTCGGCGGCGGACTGATCGGGGCCGCCGCCTCGGCCGATCACCTGCGCTGGGCCTTCGTCATCCCGCTGGCGCTGATCCCGCTGGTGCTGGTACTCGGGCGGTCGTTCCGGACAGCGGACGCAGCGAGGCTGGATGCCGTGTGAGGTCTCCGGGACGCGACCGGCTGGAGACATAAGTCGCCCCACCGTTCTCGGGGGGTGAAACGGTGGGGCGACAACAGGCGCCAACAGCTGAACGCGTATTGACCCTGCAGTCATAATGCTACGCCAGCGGGACAACTGTGGAGAGGTTTTCGTCGAACAATCGACATTTCTTTGCCGAACCGGCCGCAGATCGCTGACGGTTCCCTGAGATTTCGTGCTTCGGCGTACCAGCGGGATGACACAATCGCCTCATGACTGCAACGATCGCCCCGCACCCGCCGAGCAGGCCTCGGCGTCGTGTCGTGACGGCGATCGGCGTCATCCTGCTGCTCGGCGGCCTCTCCGTCATCGGTTACTTCGCGTGGCAGTACATCGGCACCAACCTCGTCGCCAAGCACAAGCAGTCCGAGATCAAGAAGCAGACCAAGATCCAGTGGGAGAAGGGTGTCGACGGCGACGCCATCGCGATGCTGCGGGTCAAGCGGTTCGGCTCGGACTACGAGGTCCCGATCGTCAAGGGCTTCGACGACGGCGCGCTGGCGCGTGGCGTCGGCTGGGACCCCAAGAGCGAGAAGCCCGGCCAGGTCGGCAACTTCGCGATCGCCGGCCACCGCGTCACGCACGGCGAGCCGTTCAGCAAGTTCCCCAAGCTCAAGAAGGGCGACCTCGTCGTCATCGAGACGAGGCGGGACATCTTCACCTACCGTCTGCGCAACTCCGGCACGTCGATCACGGTGCCGTTCACGACGCCGTGGCCACTCTGGCGGGTGCCGCATCCCGACGCGCGCAACGACACCCCCACCGAGCGCCTCATCACGCTGCTCACGTGCTCGGAGCTGTTCCACACGGAGAACCGCAGCGTCGTCATCGGCGAGCTGGTCAAGACGTACGACAAGAAGGAAGCCACGACCACCACCAACGGCTGATCGCGGCCGTCCGTGCGCACCCTAGGCTGCTGGCATGCATGACTACCAGCGCGAGTTCATCGAGTTCTCCCTCGAGCACGAGGTGCTCCGGTTCGGCGAGTTCACGCTGAAGTCCGGCCGTACGTCGCCCTACTTCTTCAACGCCGGCCTGTTCAACACCGGCGCCCGGCTCGCTGCGCTGGGCGGGTTCTACGCCGCGGCGATCGACCGGACCGGCATCGAGTTCGACGTCCTGCTCGGCCCCGCCTACAAGGGCATCCCGATCGCCTCGGCGACCGCGGTGCAGCTCTCCGAGCAGCTCGGCCGAGACGTTCCGTGGTGCTTCAACCGCAAGGAGCCGAAGGACCACGGCGAGGGCGGGCTCATCGTCGGCTCGCCGCTCGAGGGCCGAGTGCTCGTGATCGACGACGTCATCACGGCCGGCACCGCGATCCGCGAGGTCATGGACATCGTCGCCGGGACCGGGGCCGAGGTCGCGGCGGTCATGGTCGCGGTCGACCGGCAGGAGCGCGGCAGCGGCGACCTGTCGGCGATCCAGGAGGTCGAGCGGGACTTCGGTGTCCCGGTCGTCTCGATCATCGACTTCGGCCAGATCGTGGAGTACGTCGAGGAGTCCGGCAGCCACGTCGAGCACCTCGCGGCGATCCGCGCCTATCGCGACGAGTTCGGGACCGCGCGGGCGTCATGACCGATCCGGAGCCCGAGCTCGAGCCGGCCGTCGGGGTCGGCCCCTGGGAGGGGGAGTGGCCCGACGCCGACCACTACGACGAGCAGCTCCTGCGAGAGGGCGACCGGCGCAACGTCGTCGACCGCTACCGCTACTGGACGCTCGACGCGATCGTGGCCGATCTCGACACGCGGCGGCACCCGCTGCACGTCGCGATCGAGAACTGGCAGCACGACTTCAACATCGGTTCGATCGTCCGCACGGCGAACGCCTTCGCCGTCGCCGAGGTCCACATCGTCGGCAAGCGGAGGTGGAACCGCCGCGGGGCGATGGTGACGGACCGCTACCAGCACGTACGCCACCACGGCTCCGTGGCCGAGCTCTCCGTGTGGGCGGCGGGGGCGGGCCTGACCCTCGTCGGCATCGACAACGTGCACGACTCCGTGCCCATCGAGACCGCCGAGCTGCCGCGAAACTGCGTCCTGGTGTTCGGGCAGGAAGGCCCCGGCCTCTCGGACGAGGCGCGCGCAGCCTGCGAGCGTACGCTCTCGATCGCCCAGTTCGGGTCGACGCGCTCGATCAACGCCGGCGCTGCGGCCGCCATCGCGATGCACACCTGGATCCGCCAGCACGCCGAGCTAGACGGTTGACCCACTCGCCATTGTCTGACTAAGGTCAGAGAATGGTCGACGATGCCGTGGCGACGCTCCGCCGCTTCAACCGCTCGTGGTCCCAACGCGTCGGCGTGCTCGACGAGTCCTTTCTCGGCTCGGGCCGCTCGCTCGGGCCGGTGCGACTGTTGTTCGAGCTGCGGGGCCAGGACACCAGCGTGCGCGAGCTGCGGGAGCGCCTGGACCTCGACTCGGGCTACCTCAGCCGGCTGCTGCGACAGCTGGAGGCCGACGGACTCATCACGGTGACCCCGGACCCGACGGACGGCCGGCGGCGGATCGCGGCGCTGACCGAGCGCGGCCGGGCCGAGCAGCAGGATCTCGACGACCGGTCCGACGTCCTCGCGCACCAGCTCGTCGACGTCCTCTCCGAGCGGCAGCGCGCACGCCTCGCGGAGTGCCTCGACCAGGCCGAGCGCCTCGTCCGCGCCGCCACGGTGTCGCTCGACCTCGTCCACCCCGGTTCCGAGCATGCCCGCACCGCCGTCGCTGCGTACTTCCGCGAGCTGGACGAGACCTTCGACGGTGGTTTCGACGCGGCTGCCGGTGCCGACGACGAGCACGCACTGGCAGGTGCGACCGGGCGCTTCGTGGTCGCCGTGAGTGGCGGCGCCGTCGTCGGGTGCGGGGGCCTGCAGTCCCTGTCCGACGACATCGGCGAGATCAAGCGGATGTGGGTGCACCGGGACTGGCGCGGCTCAGGGCTCGCCGGCCGGCTGCTCCGCCGGCTCGAGGACGAGTCCCGGGCCCTGGGGCATCGGGTCGTGCGGCTCGACACCAACAGCTCGCTGGCCGCCGCACTCGCGATGTACCGTGCCGCGGGCTACGTCGAGATCCCGCGCTACAACGACAACCCCTACCCCGACCACTGGTTCGAGAAGTCGCTCTAGTCTCTAGGACATGGGCTCACGCGTGGTGGTGATCGGTGGCGACGCCGCCGGTATGACGGTGGCGTCCGCGGTGCGCCGCGCTCTGCCTGAGGACGACGAGGTCGTCGTCCTGGAGCGCGGCAGCTGGACGTCGTACTCGGCCTGCGGCATCCCCTACTGGATCTCCGGCGAGGTCGGGGCGCCGGAGGAGCTGGTCGCGCGCGGGGTCGAGCAGCACCGCGCCAACGGGATCGACGTGCGCATGGGTGTCGAGGCGATCGCGCTCGACCCCGAGGCACGCACGGTGTCACTGCGGGACGGGGACGAGGTGTCGTACGACCGTCTGGTCCTCGCGACCGGTGCCGAGCCGGTCCGCCCCGACCTGCCCGGGATCGACGGCACCGGGATCTACGGGGTGCAGACCCTCGACGACGGCCAGGCGCTCATCGATGGGCTGGCCGAGCAGCCGCGACGCGTCGTGGTGGTCGGGTCGGGCTACGTCGGCCTCGAGATCGCCGAGGCGTGCATCGCTCGCGGGTTCGACACCACCGTCATCGAGCGCTCGGCCACGCCGCTGTCGATCATCGAGCCGGCCTTGGGCGAGCAGGTCGCAGCCGCGATGCGCCAGCACGGCATCAGGTTGCTGGCCGGCGCCACCGTCACCGGGTTCACCCTCGACGATGCGGGCCGGGTCAGTGCCGTGACGACCGAGGACGAGTCGATCGCCGCCGAGCTGGTCGTGCTGGGCCTCGGGGTCACCGCCCGGTCGGGCCTCGCCGCCGAGGCCGGACTGCCGCTGGGGGCCAAGGGCGGCATCGTCGTCGACGAGCACCAGCGCGTGGTCGGCTTCGACGACATCTGGGCCGCCGGCGACTGCGTCGTGACCAAGGACCGCGTGACCGGCGACCTGGTGCACGTGCCCCTCGGCACCCACGCCAACAAGCAGGGGATGGTCGCCGCCGACAGCATCATCGCCGACCTGTCCGGCGGGACGCCGAGGATCAGCTTCCCGGGCGTCGTGGGGACGGCGATCACGAAGTTCTGCGCCCTCGAGGTCTCCCGCACGGGCCTGGGGCTCGAGCAGGCTCGCGAAGCGGGTTTCGACCCCGTGGCGGTCAGCATCGAGACGACCAACGTCGCCGGCTACATGCCCGATGCCAAGACCATGACCGTCGTGATGATCGCCGACCGGTCGACCCGCCGAGTGCTGGGAGCGCAGATCGTGGGCGCCGAGGACGCCGCGCTGCGGATCGACGTCGCCGCGACGGCCGTGGCCGCGGGGCTGACGGTGGACGACGTCGTGATGCTCGACCTGGCGTACGCTCCGCCGTTCTCGTCGGTGTGGAGCCCGGTCCAGGTCGCCGCCCGTGCCGCGGTCAAGGCCATCGGCCGAGCCCCGGGGTGACTCGCCCGTAACCAAGGGGACTGGAATACTGGCCTTCGCCATCCCACCAGCCATTTCAGGAGAGCCGCATGCCCGTCGCCACACCCGAGGTCTACGCCGAGATGCTCGACAAGGCCAAGCGCGAGTCGTTCGCCTACCCGGCCATCAACGTCTCCTCGTCGCAGACGCTCAACGCGGCGCTCGCCGGTTTCGCCGAGGCCGAGAGCGACGGCATCATCCAGGTCTCCACCGGCGGTGCGGAGTACTTCTCCGGCCCGACCGTCAAGAACATGGTCACCGGCTCGCTGGCGTTCGCGGCGTTCGCCGAGGAGGTCGCCAAGGCCTACCCCGTCAACGTCGCGCTGCACACCGACCACTGCCCCAAGGACAAGCTCGACGGCTTCGTCCGGCCCTTGGTCGCCGCCTCCGAGGAGCGGGTCAAGTCCGGTGGGCTGCCCTACTTCCAGTCGCACATGTGGGACGGCTCGGCCGTGCCGCTGGACGAGAACCTGGAGATCGCCAAGGAGCTGTTGGCACGCTGCCACGCCGCCGGCATCATCCTCGAGGTCGAGATCGGCGTCGTGGGCGGCGAGGAGGATGGCGTCGTCGGTGCCATCGACGACAAGCTCTACTCGACCCCCGAGGACGCGCTCGCCACGGCCGAGGCCCTCGGTCTCGGTGAGAACGGTCGCTACCTCACCGCCCTGACGTTCGGCAACGTGCACGGCGTCTACAAGCCCGGCGGCGTCAAGCTGCGGCCCGAGGTGCTGGAGAAGGCCCAGCAGGTCGTCGGCGAGAAGTACGGCAAGGACCACCCGTTCGACCTCGTCTTCCACGGTGGCTCCGGCTCGCTGCCCGAGGAGATCTCGGCGGCGGTCGACTACGGCGTCGTCAAGATGAACGTCGACACCGACACCCAGTACGCCTTCACGCGGCCCGTCGTCAGTCACATGTTCGGCAACTACGACGGTGTCCTCAAGGTCGACGGCGAGGTCGGCAACAAGAAGGCGTACGACCCGCGTGCCTGGGGCAAGGCCGCCGAGGCCGGCATGGCAGCCCGCGTCGCGGAGGCCTGCGCCAACCTGCGCAGCGCCGGCACCAAGCTCTGAGTCCGGGTCAGCGGTCGGCGGGCAGCAGCACGCCGGCCGCGAGCTGGGCGCAGTCGCCGGCCTCCTCGCGCAGGATCTTGCGGTGCGTCGGACGGGCCGCCTCGTAGCGGGTCCGGCCCTCGGCGGTGATCTCGGTCCACTGCGCCCGGCGGTCGTCGGCGCAGGTGTTGCGACAGACCAGGCCGTCCTTCTCGAGACGGCTCACCAGGCGTGACAGCGCGCTCTGGCTGAGGTGGGCATGCTCGGCCAGGACGGCCATGCGTACCTTGCCGTCGGGCTTGGCGCCGTGCAGCAGCTGCAGCACCTCGAACTCGCTCGAGGTGAGGTCGTGCTGCGCGCCGAGCTCGCGGTCGAGGCGGCAGGTCAGCTGGTTGTAGCGACCCATGAGCTCGTGCCACGACGCTGCGAGCTTCTCGTCAGAAACCTTCGACACGTGTGAAGCATATCACCGCGCGTGCATAAGATGTTCGTGCATTAGTTGCTTGCGCATTAAATGCAAGTGCATAAGACTGGCGACATGACCTCAGTCCTCACAGGCACTCCACCTGACTCCACACACCTGCACGTCACCGAGGGCTCCGGGTGGGCCAGCCGCACTTGGCTGCTGCTCGTCGTCCTCGCCGGCGCCCTCTTCCTCGACGGCCTCGACATCTCGATGGTGGGTGTCGCCCTGCCCTCGATCGGGGAGGACCTCGGCATGTCGCCGTCGTCCCTGCAATGGATCGTCTCCGGGTACGTCCTCGGCTACGGCGGGCTGCTCCTGCTCGGCGGCCGGTCGGCCGACCTGCTGGGGCGCCGGTCGGTGTTCCTGTTCGCCGTCGGCGCATTCGGCGTCGCCTCGGTCGTCAGCGCATTCCTCAGCAACGACCTCGCGCTGATCGCCCTGCGATTCGTCAAGGGCGTCGCCGCGGCCTTCACGGTGCCGGCCGGCCTGTCGATCATCACGACGACGTTCGCCGAGGGCCCCGCCCGCAACCGGGCGCTCAGCATCTACACCGTCTGCGGGGCCAGCGGTTTCTCGATGGGCCTGGTCTTCGGCGGGCTGCTGACCGAGCTCGGCTGGCGCATGACCTTCCTGCTCCCCGGCCCGGCGGCGCTGCTGCTCCTGTTCGCCGGCCTCAAGGTCGTCCCGCGCGCCGAGCGCCAGACGTCGTCGCTCAAGCACTTCGACCTGCTCGGGGCATTCACCAGCACCGCGTCCCTGCTGATTCTGGTCTACGCCGTCGTCGAGGCGCCCGCCCGCGGCTGGACGAGCCCGGCCACGGTCGGCCTGCTGGTCATCAGCGCGCTGCTCGCCGCGGCGTTCGTTGCCGTGGAGCAGCGGCACGACCACCCGCTCGTACGCCTGGGGATCCTGCGGTCGGCTCGCGTGGTGCACGCCAACCTCGCCGGCGCTGTGATGTTCGGCGGCTACGTGGCGTTCCAGTTCGTCGTGACGCTCTACCTCCAGAACGCTCTCGGCTGGTCGCCACTGGAGATGGCGCTCGGGTTCCTGCCGGCCGGCATCCTGGTCGTCGCGAGCGTCGTCAAGATGGGCTCGGTGCTCGAGCGCTTCGACACCCGGCTCGTGATCGCCGCCGGCCTCGCCTCGTTCGCCCTCGGCTATGCGCTGTTCCTCCGGGTCACGCCGGGCATGTCGTACGTGAGCTTCCTGCTGCCGACGATGTTGCTGCTGGGCCTGGGCTTCGCCCTCTGCTTCCCGTCGATCAACGCACAGGCCACGTCGGGGGTTGCCGATCACGAGCAGGGGCTGGCCTCCGGGCTGGTCAACACCAGCCTCCAGATCGGCGGCGCGGTGATGCTCGCGGTGATCTCGGCCGTGATCGGAGCGGGTGACGGGGTTGCCCAGCCCGACACCCTGCTGCCGGGCATGACGACCGCGATCCAGGTCGTCGTCGGACTCACCGTCGTCGGCCTGCTCAGCACCCTCGCGGTGGTCGGCCTCCGCCGCAGCCCACGCTAGAACCCCGGGTGCGACGTCTGCGCGGTCCGTGGCCCGCAGACGTCGCACGCGACGGGATGGCCTCACCGGCGGGGTGCGAGGATGGCGACATGACCAACCTGTTCGGTGAACCGCCCGCCACGCTGCTGCCCGAGGATCCCGGAGCCGCGTCCCTGGCCGAGGGCGACGACCCCAAGAACGTCGCGGCCAGCCACCCTGACTCGGCTCTCGCCTGGGTCACGCTCGCTGAGCTCGCGCTCGCCGACGGCCTCGACCTCGAGGCGTACGCGTTCGCGCGCACCGGCTACCACCGCTCGCTCGACCTGCTCCGCCGCAACGGCTGGAAGGGCCACGGCCCGCTGCCGTGGAACCACGAGCCCAACCGGCCGTTCCTGCGTTCGCTCGTCGCGCTCGCCGACGCGTCGGAGCGCTTCGGCGACGCCGGGGAGGCGCACCGCTGCCGCGAGTTCCTGCATGAGTCGAGCCCCGAGGCGTATGCGGAGCTCGTCGCCCCCAAGGGCTGAGCAGGTGAGCTAGGGCGCGTAGATCGTCAGCGCGCCCGGCTCCAGCCGCCAGGAGTGCTCGCGGGACGGCGCGGTGAGCTCGCCGTCGCTCGTGCAGGCCAGCCGGTCACCGCGCACCGTCACCTCGGTGCCCCGCAGGTAGACGACGTCGTCTCGCCGGTGGTGATCACCGCGACGGACATGCCAGGCGTACGCGATGCGGCGCCGCGGAGACCTGGTGTAGGACACCGCGACGTCGAGCTGCCCGTCGGACGGGTCGGCTTGCGGGAGGAGCGGTGTGCCGCCGCCGACGAAGGTCCCGTTGCCGACCGCGACCTGGATGACCGGCTCCTTGCGCGGCAGCGTCTTGCCGTCGACCGTGATCTCCAGGCGGGCGCCGGGGGTCGTGAGTCCGCGCAGGCCGGTCAGCACCGCGCCGATGACGTAGCCGATCGGGCCGAGAGCCTTCTTCCACGGCCGGGCCGCCTTGGCCGCCTCGGCGCCGATGCCGATGTGCGCCGCGTTGACGACGACCTCGTCGCGGCCGTCGACGATCAGGTCGACGGGACGCGTACGCCCGGCGGCCACGACCTTGGCTGCCTCGACCGGGTCGTCGGGCAGGCCCAGCGTCGCGGCGAAGTCGTTGCCGGTGCCGAGGGGGACGAGCCCGATGACCACGGTGTCGATCCGGCCGGCCGACCGGAGCGCGTCGACGACCGCGTGCAGGCTGCCGTCGCCGCCGAGCACGACGACACCGTCGACGTCCGGATGACTGCTGAGGGCGCTGGCCAGCTCCTCGGGCGAGGCCGTCTGGACGACGTCCACCTCATGGCCGTGCAGCGCCTCGATGACGTCCTCGATCGCCTGCTCGTCAGCCGTGCCGGCATCTGCGTTGGCGATCGCGAGGAGAGAGGTCATCAGACCGCAAGCCTAGGGGGCAGGGGCCTCCGCAGCATGCTCGGTCGCCGGTTCGCCCAGTCGTACGGCGATGACGCCGACCAGGATCAGGGCTCCGCCGGCGAACTGCACCGCGGCCGGAGCCTGGTCGAGCAGCAACCAGGCGAACAGCACGCTGGCGACGGCCTCGCTCAGGCCGACGAAGGAGCCGAGCCGCGAGCCCAGGCGCCGACTCGCCGCGATCCCGAGCACGTACGCCAGCCCAGCCGTCACGACTCCGAGGGTGATGACGGGGAGCCACCACGGCACGTCCGACCCGGCCAGCACCACGTCGGCCCGCGAGGTCTCGAGGGGAACGATGCCGATCAGTCCCGCGAGCAGCAGCACCACGCCACCGAGCAGGAGCCCACCGGCCGCGAGGACGATGCCCGGCAGGCCGTTGTCCTCGTCGGCGGAGATGATCCAGTAGACCGCGGCACTGGCCATCGCACCGAGCGCCCAGAGGACGCCGATCGGGTCGAGGTCGGCGCCCGAGACGAGGTCGAGCACGAGCATCAGGCCGGCGATCGCCAGAGCAGCGCCGATCACCGTGAGGCGGCTGGGCCGCTGGCCGTGCCGGAGCCACATCCACCCGATCACCAGGACGGGGCAGGCGAACTCGATCAGGATGGCGACGCCGACGTCCATGTGGTCGACGGCGTTGAAGTACGCCAGCTGGCACCCGGCGATGGCGATCAGTGAGTACGCCACGACCAGGCCGGCGTTGCGACGCAGGAGCGACCATCGGCCGCGCAGGACGACGAGCGCCGGGACCACCAGCACGGCGCCGGCGATGAGGATGCGGGCCGTCACGGCGGCACCGGCGGTCCAGCCCGAGTCGATCATGCCCTTCGCGATGGGACCGGACAGGGCGAACGACGCCGCCGCGAGCAGCGCGAGGGCCACCCCCGACGTACGCCGGGAGGTCAGGACCTTCGCCGTGTCATGAGTCAAAGTCGCCATGACACATGACACTACGATGCGGCATGTAAGGTGTCAACATGGTCTTTGCTCATGACACCGAGGGCGCGCTGGTGGCTGCGGTCGAGCTGGTCAACTCAGCCGAGCCGCCGGTGACGATGACCGCGCCGGACGAGCTGGCGGCCTTCTTCAGGCGCCACGCCTACACCGGCCGGCTCGAGGGTGACCAGTCCGAGCTCGACGCCGTCCACCGCATCCTGCCGCGGCTCCGCACGCTGCTCACGAGCTCCCGCGACGACGCCGTGGTCCAGATCAACGAGATCCTCGACGAGGCCAGGGCGCTCCCGCAGCTCGTGCGGCACGGCGACACCGACTGGCACCTCCATGCGACGCGGGACGACCGGCCGCTGCACGAGCGCATCCTGGTCGAGACCGCCATGGCGATGATCGACGTGGTCCGCGCCGACGAGCTGTCGCGTCTGGACATCTGTGCCGACGGCGACTGCGAGGCGCTGGTGCTCGACCTGTCCCGCAACCGGTCGCGGCGGTTCTGCAGCACGACGTGCGGCAACCGCGCCGCCGTCGCGGCGTACCGGGCCCGCCAGGCGAACTGACCCGCCCGTCACACGGGCAAGTGCCCTAGACTGTCGCGGTAAGAGCCCCGCGAGACCGGGGCTTGTCGCATGTGTGAGGGGTGCATTCCCATGCCCGCAGTCGTGATCGTCGGAGCCCAGTGGGGCGATGAAGGCAAAGGCAAGGCCACGGACATCCTGGGCAGCCGGGTCGACTACGTCGTGAAGTTCAACGGCGGCAACAACGCCGGCCACACGGTCGTCATCGGCGACCAGAAGTACGCCCTCCACCTCCTGCCCAGCGGCATCCTGAGCCCGGGCTGCGTGCCGGTCATCGGCAACGGTGTCGTGGTCGACCTCAAGGTCCTGTTCGAGGAGATCGAGGGGCTCAACGAGCGCGGCATCGACACGTCCAAGCTCGTCGTCAGCGCCAACGCGCACGTCATCGCGGACTACAACCGCACGATGGACAAGGTTGCGGAGCGATTCCTCGGCAGCCGCAAGATCGGCACCACCGGCCGCGGGATCGGCCCGACGTACGCCGACAAGATGAACCGGCTCGGCATCCGCGTGCAGGACCTGTTCGACGAGAAGATCCTGCGCCAGAAGGTCGAGGGCGCGCTCGACCTCAAGAACCAGATCCTCACCAAGATCTACAACCGCCGCGCGGTCGAGGTCGACGAGATCGTCCAGGAGCTCCTGTCGTACGTCGACCGGCTCCGCCCGATGGTCGCCGACACGCCGCTGCTGCTGCACGAGGCACTCGCAGCCGACAAGACCGTCCTGCTCGAGGCCGGCCAGGCCACGCTGCTCGACGTCGACCACGGCACCTATCCGTTCGTGACCTCGTCCTCGGCCACGACCGGCGGCGCGTGCACCGGCTCGGGCATCGCGCCGACCGAGATCACCCGCGTGATCGGCATCGTCAAGGCGTACGCGACCCGTGTCGGTGAGGGGCCCTTCCCCACCGAGCTGTTCGACGACGACGGCGAGCGGCTGCGCAAGAACGGTGCCGAGTTCGGCACCACGACCGGGCGTCCCCGCCGGTGCGGCTGGTACGACGCCCCGATCGCCCGCTACGCGGCCCGGATCAACGGGGTCACCGACTTCGTCCTGACCAAGCTCGACGTCCTGACCGGCTGGGACCGTATCCCGGTCTGCGTCGCGTACGACGTCGACGGCGAGCGCGTCGACGAGATGCCGATGACGCAGACGGGCTTCCACCACGCCACGCCCGTCTACGAGTACTTCGAGGGCTGGCACGAGGACATCTCCGCCGCCCGTACGTTCGAGGACCTCCCGCAGGCCGCCCAGACGTACGTGCTCGAGCTTGAGAAGATCTCGGGCGCACGCATCTCGACGATCGGCGTCGGTCCGGATCGCGAGCAGACGATCGTCCGTCACGACCTGCTTTGAGCGACGTGTGATGCGGATCACAACTGACTAGTCGAGGGGGCTCAAGAGAGTCATTTCGGTGTCCGAGGTGCTCGGGCGGGACCATTGGCCCTGTTTTCGACAGATTGTTCCTGTAACAAGGAGGAGTCACATCGTGACACTCTCGGGGGAAAGTCCGGGAGCCGTCTCCCGGAAGACTCCTCATGAATTCCAGTCAGTCACCCCTGCGCCGACTCGGCGCAGGTACCGCCATCGGGGCCCTCGTCGCCTCGAGCCTGCTGCTCACCTCTCCGGCCCAAGCGGCCGACAAGGTCATCACGCCCAACCTCGTCGACCAGGGCAACACCCGGGCGACGGGGCACAACGACTTCCTTGAAGACGGCGTCCATGTCTGGACCGAGGGCAACAGCAACACGGGCCCGCGTACGGATGGGGGAGCAGGCAACTGGAACACCGACAAGGCTGCCGGCTACTTCGACGTCGAGGTGGATCTGAACGATGCCACCGACGCCGCCATGAGCTGGCGCAACACCGCCGCCACGCCCACGGCGCGGCCCGGCACCCAGCTGGTCGTTGACATCGATGGCGACGGCGATCGCGACGGCATCCTGGTCGGCGAGCCGGTGTACGGCGACGACTGGTGGCTCAGCGAGGGCAGCGCCGAGGCCAAGGCAGTCGCGCCCGTGGTCGGCGGGGGCTCGGGCTCGGAGTGGCACGGCACGCTCGAGCAGTGGGCCGGCGCGGCCGCGGCCTCTGCCGAGGTCATCGAGCTCGGCTGGTCACTCGGTTCCGGCGTGCACGGTGATGGCGTGATCGAGTCGATGACGCTCGGCGGCGACACGTACTACTTCAGCAACGGGCTGACCACCAACGTGCTGTACGCCGCTGACGTGGACACCACGTCCACCAGGTCGGCCGGTCACAACACCTTCAGGCCGACCGGCGGCGTCCGCACGTGGACCGACAACGACTCGTCGGAAGCCAAGGCCGCCGGTCTGTTCGACGTCGACCTGCCGTTGGACCAGGCAGGCGAGCCCACGATCGACTACCGCACCAATTCTGGCACCATCCCGCCGGGCCTGTGGCTCACGATCGACGCGGACGACGACGGCGACGTCGACGGCACGCTGATCAGCGAGGCGAGCTACTACGGCAACGACTGGTGGCTCAACGAGACCAGCGGCGTGATGTACGACAACGCCCCGTCACAGGAGGGCGGCTCGGGCTCGGACCGCCACGGCACGCTGTCCGGCTGGCTGCAGGAGTTCCCGGAGGCCCAGATCGTGCAGGCCGGTTGGTCGCTCGGATCTGGCGTCGAGGGTGACTACATCGTCGACGCGATCACGGTCGGGCTGACGAAGTACACCTTCACCGGCCAGAACGTCGACCCGACGGCGGAGACCGTCACCGGCAGCGTCCAGGCCGGCAAGACGGTCACGCTGACGCTGCAGGGCGCCGATCGCAACGAGGACGACCTGACCTATTCGATCACCGACGACGGCGCCGGGACGGCGACCGTGGACGGCGACGACCTGACGTTCACGGCGGCCAACAACTTCCACGGCGTCACGACCCTGACCTACGAGGTCTCGGACGGTCACGGTGGGACGGCCACGGGTCAGGTCAAGATCAACATCGGCAAGGCCTCGTCGGCGACCACGTTCACGTTGAAGCCGTCCGCACCGACGTCGGCCACGACGCCCGCGGTCGACATCACGGTCACCTCGACCGGCTACATGAAGGGCGGGAAGGTCGACGTCTACGTCGACCAGAAGCTCGTCAACTCCGGCACGACGTACTCGACGGGCAAGGCGCTGCTGAGCCTGAAGAAGAAGCTGACGAAGGGCACGCACAGCGTCAGCGTCTACTACCGCGGCACCTCCTACACCCTGCCCTCGTTCAAGGGCATGAAGGTGACGATCACCAGGTAGCAGCACCCGCGCGACCTGAGAGGGGCTCCGCCGACGGCGGGGCCCCTCTTGCGTGCCGATAGGCTCGACCTCCGTGAAGACGCTCGTCATCGGCACCGGTGGTCGTGAGCACGCGCTCGCCCTCGCCCTGTCCCGAGACCCCCAGGTCACCGAGGTCCACGCGGCACCGGGCAATCCCGGCATCGCGGCGGTCGCCACCCTGCACGCCGTCGACCCGATGAACGGCGCGGCCGTCGCCGCCCTGGCCACCGAGATCGGTGCCGACCTCGTCGTGATCGGTCCGGAAGCGCCGCTCGTCGCGGGGGTGGCCGACGCCGTACGCGATGCCGGCATCGCGTGCTTCGGACCGTCCAAGGCCGCCGCCCAGCTCGAGGGCTCCAAGGCGTTCGCCAAGCAGGTCATGGCCGGCGCCGAGGTGCCGACCGCGCTGGCTCACGTGTGCGAGACCGCCGAGCAGGTCGAGGCCGCGCTCGACTCGTTCGGCCCTCCGTACGTCGTCAAGGACGATGCGCTGGCCGCCGGCAAGGGCGTCGTCGTGACGACCGACCGGCAGGCCGCGATCGACCACGCGGCGGCGTGCGACCGGGTCGTCATCGAGGAGTTCCTCGACGGCCCCGAGGTCTCGCTGTTCGCGATCACCGACGGCGAGACCGTCCTCCCGCTGCAGCCGGCCCAGGACTTCAAGCGCGCGCTCGACGGGGACGAAGGACCCAACACCGGAGGCATGGGCGCCTACACGCCGCTGCCGTGGGCACCGGACGACCTCGTCGCCGAGGTGTGCCGCCGGGTCCTGGTGCCCACGGTGCAGGAGATGGCCCGGCGCGGCGCACCGTTCCAGGGCCTGCTCTATGCGGGCCTGGCCCTGACCAGCCGCGGCGTGCGCGTCATCGAGTTCAACGCCCGCTTCGGCGACCCCGAGACGCAGTCGATCCTGGCCCTCCTGCGCACACCCCTCTCGGCGCTGCTGCGCGGAGCGGCAACCGGCAGCCTCGCCGAGGTCGGCCTCCCGCAGTGGTCGAGCGATTCGTCGGTGACGGTCGTCGTGGCCTCCGAGGGCTATCCCGAGGGCCCCACCACGGGCGACCCGATCGAGGGCCTCGACAGCGTCGCCGAGCTCGACGGCGTCGACGTGATCCACGCGGGCACGGCGCTCCGGGACGGTGCGGTCGTCACCGCCGGAGGCCGGGTGCTGTCGGTGACCGCCGTCGGCGCAGATCTGGCCGAGGCCCGCCGCAAGGCGTACGAGGGCGTCGACCGCATCCGCATCCGCGGCGCCCACCACCGCACCGACATCGCCCGCGCGGCGGAGCAGGGGACAATAGAGCTGTGACCACACCCAACGTCCTGGCCAGCCGCTACGCCTCGCCGGAGGTGGCCCGCATCTGGTCGCCGGAGCACAAGATCGTGCTGGAGCGTCGGCTCTGGATCGCCGTGCTCAAGGCCCAGAAGGATCTCGGCGTGGAGACGCCCGACGGCGTCATCGAGGCGTACGAGTCGGTCATCGACCAGGTGGATCTGCGCTCGATCGCCGAGCGCGAGAAGGTCACCCGCCACGACGTGAAGGCGCGCATCGAGGAGTTCGCCGCGCTCGCGGGCACGGAGCACATCCACAAGGGTATGACCTCGCGCGACCTCACCGAGAACGTCGAGCAGCTGCAGATCAAGGCGTCGCTCGAGCTCATGCGTGACCGCACGATCGCCACCCTCGCCCGCCTCGGCCGGCTGGCCACGGAGCACGCCGAGCTGGTCATGGCCGGGCGCAGCCACAACGTCGCCGCGCAGGCCACGACGCTCGGCAAACGGTTCGCCACGGTCGCCGACGAGCTCATGGTCGCAGTCGAGCGGCTCGACGACCTGATCGCCCGCTATCCGCTGCGCGGCATCAAGGGGCCGGTCGGCACCAGCCAGGACCAGCTCGACCTGCTCGGCGGCGACGAGGACCGGCTTGCCGAGCTCGAGCAGCGGGTCGCCCGTCACCTCGGCTTCGACAAGGTCCTGACGAGTGTCGGCCAGGTCTATCCGCGGTCGCTCGACTACGACGTCGTCACGGCGCTGGTCCAGCTCGTGGCCGCGCCGTCCAACCTGGCCACCACGATCCGCCTGATGGCCGGCAACGAGACCGTCACCGAGGGTTTCCGCCCCGGACAGGTCGGCTCCAGTGCCATGCCGCACAAGATGAACACCCGGTCCTGCGAGCGGGTCAACGGCCTCGCGGTCGTCCTGCGCGGGTACGCCTCGATGGTCGGCGAGCTCGCCGGTGACCAGTGGAACGAGGGCGACGTGTCGTGCTCGGTCGTCCGCCGCGTCGCGCTCCCGGACGCGTTCTACGCCGCCGACGGGCTGTTCGAGACGTTCCTGACGGTGCTCGACGAGTTCGGCGTCTTCCCGGCGGTCATCCAGCGCGAGCTCGACCGCTACCTGCCGTTCCTCGCGACCACGAAGGTGCTGATGGCATCGGTGCGCAACGGCCGCGGCCGCGAGACGGCCTACGACGCCGTCAAGCAGAACGCCGTCGCCGTCGCGCTCGAGATGCGCGAGAAGGGAGCTGCCGAGAACGACCTGTTCGCCCGGCTCGCTGCCGACGAGCGTCTCGGCCTGTCCGAGGCCGACCTCGCGACGCTGGTCGCCTCGCCGATCGAGTTCACCGGTGCGGCCGTCAGCCAGGTGCGGGCTGTCGTCGGCCGGGTCGAGGAGCTGGTGGCCGCGAACCCGGTCGCCGCGGCATACTCTCCGGGTTCGATCCTGTAGCTCTCACCCACAAGGAAGGCCGCCGTGCTCGAGCTCCTGGGAGATGTCGCGTCCTTCCTCATGACCCCGTTCGACTACGCCGTCTCGGCCTTCCTGCTGGCCTGGCACGAGATCCTCGAGCTGGTCAGGGACGACGAGGGGTGGGTCTGGACGCTGGCGATCGTCGGCACGGCTGCGACGATCCGTCTGCTGATGCTGCCGATTCACCTGCGCCAGGTGCGGGCCCGGCGCGACATCAAGAGGCTGGAGCCCGAGACGAGGGCCTTGAAGCACACGTACAAGGACGATCCTGAGCGGCTCGCGCAGGAGCAGATGCGGATCTTGAAGGCCGCCGGGGTCAACCCGTTCCTGTCCTGCCTTCCCCTGGTCCTGCTCGGCCTCCTGCTCCTGGCGCTCTACCGGATCATCGACGCGGCGGCGAAGCACGGGCCGGGGGACGGGAGCTTCCAGCGAGGCCTGGTCAGCGACACCGAGGCGCGGTCGCTGGGCCAGGCGGAGGTGCTGGGAGCGCGGATCGCGGACACGTTCCTCGACAGCACGTCGGAGACGCAGGTGGTGGCCGGTGTGCTGGTCGCCGTCATCTGCGCGATGCACGTCGTGGCGCAGCGGCAGGAGGCGACGCAGCTCGCGGGGCCCCAGGTGGTGTCGGGCCCGATCGAGCAGCGCCAGTCGTTGATGCTCCCTGCGCTGCTCATCGCGATGGCCGCGTTCAGCCTGGTGCTGCCTGTCGGCGTCCTGGTCTTCTGGGCCACGTCGAAGGTGTGGACGGTGGTGCAGCAGCGGGTCTTCCGCGACGACCCGGGGTGGGGCCCCGGCTCGAGCGCGGCTCCCACGTCGGGCCTGGGATGACGCGCCACTAGTCTGACCCTGTGCCACTCGAGATCCCCGGAGCCCGCCACCTGCACTCGGGCAAGGTTCGTGACCTCTACGAGGTCGAGTCCGGCCACCTGCTCATGGTCGCCTCCGACCGCATCTCGGCGTACGACTTCCTGCTGACGCCGGGCATCCCCGACAAGGGCGAGATCCTGACCCGGATGTCCCTGTGGTGGTTCGACCAGCTCAGCGACCTGGTGCCCAACCACGTCGTCTCGACGTCGGTGCCCGAGCGCGTCCGTGGCCGCGCCCTGATCGTCGAGAAGCTGCAGATGTTCCCGGTCGAGTGCGTCGCCCGTGGCTACCTCACCGGCTCCGGGCTGTCCGACTACGCCGCCACGGGTGAGGTGTGCGGCGTGCCCCTGCCATCCGGGCTGGTCGACGGCTCCCGGCTGCCGGAGCCGATCTTCACGCCGGCGACGAAGGCCGACATCGGCGAGCACGACGAGAACGTGTCGTTCGAGCAGGTCACCGAGACGATTGGCGCCGAGAGCGCCGATGCCCTGCGCGACCTGACGCTGCAGGTCTACGCGCGGGCCGAGGCGATCGCCCGCGAGCGCGGCATCATCCTGGCCGACACCAAGCTCGAGTTCGGCGCCCGGGCCGACGGCACGATCGTGCTCGCCGACGAGGTGCTGACGCCGGACTCGTCGCGCTTCTGGCCGGCCGACTCCTGGCAGCCCGGTCGCCCCCAGCCGTCGTACGACAAGCAGTTCGTGCGCGACTGGATGACCTCGCCCGAGAGCGGCTGGGACCGGGCGAGCAACCGGCAGCCGCCCGCGCTTCCGGCAGAGATCGTCGAGAAGACCCGGGAGCGCTACGTCCAGGCGTACGAGCAGCTGACCGGCGAGACGTTCTGATCCTCAGCGGCGGCGCGGAGGGCTGAAGCGCTCGTCAGATACTCCGGGTATGGTGAGAGGCCCGTCACATCCCTGGAGGAGATCTCGTGGCCAATCTCGCCGCCTTGTTGGAGCAGTCGACCGAGAAGTACGCCGACCGCACGGCGATCGTGTTCGGTGACACCCGGTTGTCGTACGCACAGGTCAACGGCGCGGCGAACCAGGTGGCCAACCTGCTGGTGGCGCGTGGGATCGAGCCGGGCGACAAGGTCGCGCTCTCGTGCCCCAACCTGCCCTACTTCTCGATCATCTACTTCGGGATCCTCAAGGCGGGCGCGACCGTCGTCCCCCTGAACGTCCTGCTCAAGGGCCGCGAGGTTGCCTATCACCTGGCCGACTCGGACGCCAAGGCGTACTTCGCGTTCGAGGGCACGCCCGACCTGCCGATCGGCGAGGCGGCCTGGGAGGGATTCCAGGCCACCCAGTCGTGCACCGAGTTCTTCTTGATCAAGCTGGACTCCCAGCAGCCCGAGCCGATGGAGCCGCCGGAGTTCTACGGACCGTTGGTCGCGCAGCAGCCGCCCACGTTCGAGACGGTCGAGCGCGACGACGACGACACGGCGGTGATCCTCTACACCTCCGGCACGACGGGGCAGCCCAAGGGTGCGGAGCTGCGGCACCGCAACATGCGGGACAACGCGCTGGCCGGAACCGACCTGTTCGGTGCTGACGCGGAGCGGCCCGATACCTACCTCTGCGTCCTGCCGCTGTTCCACTCGTTCGGCCAGACCGTGATCCAGAACGGTGGGTTCGCGTTCGGTGGCACGGTCGTGATGCTGCCCCGGTTCGAGGCCCAGTCGGCCCTCAAGCTGATGGCGGCCAACCAGGTGACGTTCTTCGCCGGCGTGCCGACGATGTACTGGGGCCTGCTCGGCGCCTTGGACGAATCGGTCGACGTCGAGGCCCTGGCGGCGAACCTGCGGGTCGCGGCGGCCGGCGGCTCGGCGCTGCCGGTCGACATCCACCGGCAGTTCAAGGAGCGGTTCGGGGTGACGATCCTCGAGGGCTACGGCCTCTCGGAGACGTCGCCGGTCGCGTCGTTCTCGGTGTTCGGCGAGGAGCCGCGGGTCGGCTCGATCGGCGTGCCGATCCCGGGCGTCGAGATGAAGCTCATCAACGACGACTGGAGCGACGTCCCGGACGACCCGGAGGCCGTGGGCGAGATCGCGATCAAGGGCCACAACATCATGAAGGGCTACTACAACCGGCCCGAGGCCACGGCGGAGGCGATCCGGGACGGCTGGTTCCGGTCCGGCGACCTGGCCAAGAAGGACGAGGACGGCTTCTACTACATCGTCGACCGCTCGAAGGACATGATCATCCGTGGTGGCTTCAACGTCTACCCGCGGGAGATCGAGGAGGTCCTGATGGAGCACCCGGCGGTGTCGCTCGTCGCGGTCATCGGTGTGCCGCACGAGTCGCACGGCGAGGAGATCAAGGCCGTGGTGGTCAAGAACAAGGACCACGACGACGTCACGGAGGCCGACCTGGTCGCGTGGGGCAAGGAACAGTTCGCGTCCTACAAGTACCCCCGCGTGGTCGAGTTCCGCGACGAGCTGCCGATGACCAGCACGGGCAAGATCCTCAAGCGCGAGCTGTCCTGAACGCGGTTCTTGGAGGCCGTGCGACACCGATAGACTGAGACCACCGACCACTCAAGGAGCGTCCGTGGCCCGCGTCATCGTCGATGTCATGCCCAAACCCGAGATCCTCGACCCGCAGGGCAAGGCCGTCCACGGCGCGCTGCCGCGGCTCGGCTTCAACGCCGTGACCGACGTACGGCAGGGCAAGCGGTTCGAGCTCGAGGTCGAGGTGGCTGACGAGGCGACGCTCGCCGAGGTGCACGCCCTGGCCGGCACCCTGCTGTCCAACCCGGTGATCGAGGACTACGCCGTACGGGTCGACTCATGAAGGTTGGCGTCGTCACCTTCCCCGGCTCGCTCGACGACGTCGACGCACAGCGCGCCGTCCGCATCGCCGGCGGTGAGCCGGTCGCCCTGTGGCACGGCGACCACGATCTCAAGGGTGTCGACGCGGTCGTCCTGCCGGGCGGGTTCTCGTACGGCGACTACCTCCGCGCCGGTGCCATCGCCCGCTTCGCGCCCGTCATGACCGAGGTCATCGCGGCGGCCGAGGGCGGCATGCCGGTGCTGGGCATCTGCAACGGCTTCCAGATCCTGTGCGAGTCGCACCTGTTGCCGGGCGCCCTGATCCGCAACGACCACCGCACGTTCATCTGCCGCGACCAGGTCCTCAAGGTCGAGAACGCCTCGACGGCCTGGACCTCGAGCCTGTCGGTCGACGACGAGATCGTGATCCCGCTCAAGAACGGCGAGGGTGGATTCGTCGCCGACGAGGACACGCTCGACCGCCTCGAGGGCGAGGGGCAGGTCGTGTTCCGCTATGTCGACGTCAACCCCAACGGCTCGCTGCGCGACATCGCCGGCATCACCAACGCTCGCGGCAACGTCGTGGGCCTCATGCCGCACCCGGAGCACGCGGTCGAGGACCTCACCGGTCCGGGCACCGACGGTCTGGCGCTGTTCACCTCGGCGCTGGCCACCCTCACCTCGGCCTGACCTCGGCCCGCGCTGGGCGTGACGATCTGCAGGCTGATACCGGCGTGTCGCCTGCAGATCGTCACGCCCAGCGGGGGGCTCACATCGGGACGGGGGTGAGGGTCTCGCGCACGGCGGCGCGCTTGCGGGACGAGCCCAGGATCCACGACAGGACGGCGGCCACGGCGCACAGGCCGGCACCACCGAACCAGGCCAAGGAGTAGCTGCCGGTCTGGTCCCTGATCATGCCCGCGACGAGGGCGGCCGCGGCAGCCCCGAGCTGGTGGGCGGCGAAGACCCAGCCGAACACGATCGTGCCCTGGTCACCGAAGATCTCCCGGCAGAGCGCGACCGTCGGCGGCACGGTCGCGACCCAGTCGAGGCCGTAGATCACGACGAATGCCACGATGCTGGGCTCGACCGTGGCGGACAGCAGCGTCGGCAGCAGGACGAGACCGACGCCGCGGAACGCGTAGTAGCCCACCAGCAGCAGCCGGGGGTCGTACCGGTCGGTGAACCAGCCGGAGGCCACCGTGCCGACGATGTCGAAGATGCCGACGACCGCCAGCAGGCTCGCGGCCGTCGTCTGGTCCATGCCGTGGTCGTGCGCGGACGGGATGAAGTGGATGCCCACCAGGCCGTTGGTCGTCGCACCGCAGATGGCGAACGCTGCCGCCAGCGCCCAGAACGCGGGCACGCGCGACGCCGAGCGAAGCGCATCGACGGCTCGCCGCGCCGAGCCACCGGTCTCCCTCGTCGGCGCCGTCCAGTCGGGTGTGGCGCCGTAGGGGGAGAGCCCTCGGTCCTCCGGGAAGTCGCCGATGAACCGGATGACCAGCGGGACGACCAGGAGTGCCGACCCCGCGATCGTCAAGGACGCCGTGCGCCAGCCGACGTGGTCCGCGAGCGCCGCGACGATCGGCAGGAACACGAGCTGCCCCGTCGCGCCGCCGGCGGTGAGGATGCCCATGACGAGGCCGCGGCGCTCGATGAACCATCGATTGGCGATCGTCGCGGCGAAGACCATGGCCATCGACCCCGTGCCCAGCCCGATCAGCACGCCCCACGTGATGAGCAGCTGGAACGACTCGGTCATGAACACCGTGAGCCCGCTGCCGAGCGACACCATGAGCAGAGCGACCGTCGTGACCTTGCGGATGCCGAACGTGTCCATCAGCGCGGCCGCGAACGGCGCCGTCAGCCCGTACAGCAGCAGGTTGATGCTCACGGCGAGCGACATGATGCTCGTCGACCAGCCGAACTCGTCGTGCAGGGGCACGAAGAGCGCGCCGGGAGCAGCACGGAACCCGGCCGCTCCGACCAGCGCGACGAAGGCCGTGGCGGCCACGAGCCAGGCGGGGTGGAGGCGCATACGGGTCATCGATTCTGACTTTCTTGAGGAAAGTTGACTCGGCGAGCATACTGGTACTGGCTTTCCTGAAGCAAGCACGAATCGACGACGAGGTGTGCCATGCCACTGCGATCCGACTGGTCCGAGGACCTCTGCCCCGTGCGACGTGGGCTCGACGTGCTCGGCGACCCATGGATCATGCTGATCATGCGCGAGGTGCTGCACGGTCGGTGCCGGTTCGACGAGATCCGCGACAGCATCGAGATCTCCGACGCCGTGCTGAGCCGGCGGCTGCGGCTTCTCGTCGACGAGGGCCTCCTGCGCAAGGTCGAGTACCGGGCGGACCGGCGCACGCACTTCCAGTACGTCGCGACCGACGCCGGCGCCGATCTCCTGCCGATCATGCACGCGGTGTCGATGTGGGCCGAGAAGCACACGCAGCTGCCCGCGGGCGGCTCGCACATGGCCGTCATCCACGAGACGTGCGGAGCCGAGACGACCTCGCCGGACGTGTGCAGCTCGTGCGGCGAGCCGCTGCGCGCAGCAGACGTCAGCTGGGACAAGCCGTGGAAGGCGACCCGCGAGCGGCTCGTCGGCGCCGACTGACGATCAGCTCTCGTACGTCGGTGCCGGTCGCCTCGCCGAGCCACGACGTCACGTTCTCGCGGTGCTGCGGCCCCGTGGGACGGGCCTGCAGGGCAGACTGGGCGCGTGGACGACATGACCCGGCTTCGCGACGCCGTGGTCGCCTGGGCCGCGGGAGGTCAGGCCGCCGCTGCCGCCGGAGAGGTCGCCCGGCGGCTGGCGCCCGAGGTGGGCCTGCGGACGGTCGTGCTGGTCGAGGGGATCAGCGACCTGGCGGCGATCGAGCGGCTGGCCGAGCGGTCCGGCCGCGACCTCGACGCCGACGGGGTGTGTGTCGTGCCGCTCGGTGGTGCGACGAGCATCGGCCGGTTCCTCGACCTGCTCGGACCACGGGGGCTCGGGGTCAGGATCGTCGGCTTGTGTGATGCGCGCGAGCAGGGCTTCTTCCGCCGTGCGCTCGACCGAGCCGGGCTCGACCCGGAGGGATTCCACGTCTGCGACGCCGACCTGGAGCACGAGCTCATCCGCGCCCTCGGCGTCGCCGGGGTCGAGCGGGTGATCGAGGGCCAGGGTGAGCTCGCCACCCTGCGGACGTTCCAGCACCAGCCCGCCCAACGCGTACGCACGCCCGAGCACCAGCTCCACCGGTTCCTCGGGACGATGAGTGGCCGGAAGGAGAGGTACGCCGGCGCTCTGGTCGATGCCCTCGACCTCGACCGGGTGCCGAAGCCACTGGACGACCTGATGGCTGACCTCTGACCGTGCGACCAGCGCGGACGGCCGGGCTGGGAGGATGTCCTCATGGATCTCCCCGTCGCCTGGTCACTTGTGCTCATCGCCACCGCCGTCTGGAACTTCGTCATCTGGCCGCCGTTCCTCAAGCGCGTCAGCAAGGACGAACGGTCGCGCGACGCGGCCGGCAACGCCACGACGTTCCTGCGGGTGCACACGATCCTCATCGCCGTCTCGCTCGCGCTGGCCGTCGCGGTCGGCGTCCTCGGAATCCTCACGCTGTCCTGAGCGTTGACCAAGGCATGACCCACACGGTGACCCACAACTCCGACGAGAACCGCTACGAGATCCACGTCGACGACACCCTCGCCGGGTTCACCAAGGCGTTCGAGGACGGCGACGTCGTGACGTTCCCGCACACCGAGGTGTTCGACGAGTTCGAGGGCCAAGGCCTCGCGTCCGAGCTGGTGACGGGCGCGCTCGACGACATCCGTGCGCGCGGCAAGCGGATCGTCCCGACCTGCCCGTACGTCGCCCGCTTCGTCGAACGCCACCCGGACTACCAGGACCTGCTGGCGTGACGACCCGCACATTCCAGGATTCGTTGAGTGCGGCAACCGACTGCTAGAATGTGAACACGTGAACGCGCCAGTCCGGCGCTGTTCCGGCCCGACGAAGTAGCGCGGCTCCCGCGTGAAATGGATATCGGGCATTCATCCCGAATCGTCTGTGAGTTCCTTGAACCAGCCTGAAGGCAGCGTTGTGCTGCCCACCTTTTCCACCCTCGATCTCCCCGCCTCGTTGATATCCGCGTTGGCACGCCAGGACATCGTCAACCCCAGTCCCGTCCAGCAGGCGGTGATCCCCGATGCGCTCGCGGGACGCCACGTGCTGGGCCGCGCACGCACCGGCTCCGGCAAGACCCTCGCCTTCGGGCTCCCGGTCCTCGTCCGGCTTGCCGGTCGCACGAGCCGCTCGAAGGCCCCCCGTGGCCTCATCCTGCTCCCGACCCGTGAGCTGGCGACCCAGGTGCGTACGGCCATGGAGCCGCTCGCGCAGAAGATGGGCCTCCGCCTGACCACGGTCTACGGCGGTGTCCCGATCAACAAGCAGATCAGCACGCTGCGCAACGGTGTCGACATCGTCATCGCGACCCCGGGCCGGCTGACCGACCTGCTCGACCGGCGCTGCATGACGCTCGACGACATCGAGATCACGGTGCTCGACGAGGCCGACCACCTGTGCGACCTCGGCTTCTACAAGCCGATCGACGCGCTGCTGACGAAGACCCCCCAGTCGAGCCAGCGTCTGCTGCTGTCCGCGACGCTGGACGGTGACGTCAACAAGCTGGTCAAGCGCCACCTGCCGCAGCACGTCCTCCACGAGGTCGACTCCGGCGAGAGCGCGGTCGACACCATGGAGCACCACGTGCTCGTCAGCGCCGCGACCGAGAAGTCCAAGACCGCGTTCGACCTGCTCCGCGCCAACCCGCGCAGCATCGTCTTCACGCGTACGCGCCGCGGCGCCATGCGTCTCGCCCGACAGCTGACCCAGAACGGCATCGAGGCCGTCGACATGCACGGTGACCTGTCGCAGCGTCACCGCGAGCGCAACCTCGAGGCGTTCAGCAGTGGCCGCGCCAGCGTCATCGTCGCGACCGACGTCGCCGCCCGCGGCATACACGTCGATCGCATCGGCCTCGTCGTGCACTACGACGCGCCTGCCGAGCACAAGGCGTACCAGCACCGCTCGGGTCGCACGGCGCGCGCCGGCGAGTCCGGGTCCGTCGTCACGATGACGACGCCCGAGGCGCTGCGCGACGTCATCCAGCTGCAGAACAAGGCCGGTGTCACGGCGCGTCACCACGACGCCCGCACGGCACCGTCGCCGATGACCGCCGAGGCGCTGTCCGGAGCCGGCACCGAGGCCCCGCACGCCTCGGCCGTACGCCAGGGTGCCCGCAGCTCGGGCAACGGCGGCGGGCAGAACCGTGGCGGGGGTCGCCCCCAGGGCGGGTTCCGCGGCAACGGCGGCGGCCGCCCGCAAGGTGCCGGCGGCAACCGGGGCGGTGGCGGCGGACGCCGTCGCAGCGGCGGTGGGTCCGGCGGGTCCACCCGCGTCTACTCCTCCTCGTAGACCGTCCGTCACGACTGAAGCGGCGTCATCCCCGGTACGCCCGGGGGTGGCGCCGCCAGTCTTTTGTCCCGGCGCCGACAGCCCTGCATACGCTGTCTGTGTGAGCATCCTGATCCAGCCCGACGAGCTGATGGCCGCGGCCGGTCGCGTCGTGCTCCTTGACGTGCGTTGGCGGCTCGGCGGTCCACCCGGACGCGACGACTACCTCGCCGGGCACCTGCCGGGCGCCGTGTTCGTCGGCCTCGACACCGAGCTCGCGGCGCACGGTGAGCCGAAGGACGGTCGTCACCCTCTGCCGCCGGTCGAAGCCCTGCAGGCCGCCGCGCGGCGGTGGGGCATCAGCGACGGCGACGCGGTCGTCGCCTACGACGACAGCGGATGCCTGGCTGCGGCTCGCGCCTGGTGGCTGCTGCGCTGGGCCGGGCTCGACGACGTACGCCTGCTCGACGGCGGGCTCGGCGCCTGGGTCGAGGCAGGTGGGCCGCTCGAGACCGGCGATGTCGTGCCGGAGCCGGGAGGCGTGACCCTCGACGGCGGGCACCTGCCGACGATCGACATCGACGGCGCCGCTGCTCACCCGGGAGTGCTGCTGGACGCCCGCGCGGCAGAGAGGTACGCCGGGGAAGTCGAGCCCATCGACCCCAAGGCCGGTCACGTCCCGGGCGCGGTCAGCGCCCCGACGACCGACAACCTGCGTGGCGGTCGGTTCCTGCCCGCCGACGAGCTGAGCAGACGGTTCGAGGCCGTGGGTGTGCGTGCCGGGGTCGAGGTCGCGGCCTACTGCGGATCGGGCGTCACGGCGGCGCACGAGGTCGCAGCGCTCGCGATCGCCGGCTTCGAGGCCGCGCTCTACCCCGGGTCCTGGTCGCAGTGGAGCAACCACGACGACCGGCCCGTCGCCACCGGGACCACGCCCTGACGCCCCCTCCCGACGGCCGCGACCCCGCGGCACCGTGCAGTGTGTGAGCCTCCGACGCGATGGGGAATGCTGGACACCATGTTGGTGAAGAACAGGCTCCCGCGGATCGGGCTGCTGGGACCTGCCTTCATCGCTGCCGTCGCGTACGTCGATCCGGGCAATGTCGCCACCAACGTGACGGCCGGCTCGGAGTTCGGCTACACCCTGGTGTGGGTCGTCGTGATGGCCAACGTCATGGCGGTCCTGGTGCAGTACCTGTCGGCCAAGCTCGGGATGGTGACGGGCCAGTCGCTCGCCGGGCACATGGGGCAACGGCTGCCCACAGGGCCGCGCATCGTCTACTGGCTGCAGGCCGAGGCCATCGCGGTCGCGACGGACCTGGCGGAGGTGGTCGGTGGTGCGATCGCCCTCTACCTGCTGTTCGACCTGCCGCTGATGCTGGGCGCGGTCATCACGGCGGCCGTCGCCATGGCCGTCCTGCGCATCGGGGACGTGCGCGGCCAGCACACGCTGGAGCGCGTCATCGTCGGGTTCCTGGCCCTGATCGCTGTCGGCTTCATGGCCGGCCTGTTCGTCGACCCTCCGGCCGCCGGTCCGTTGGCAGGTGGCCTGATCCCGTCGTTCGACGGCACCGAGAGCGTCCTGCTCGCCTCGGGCATCATCGGCGCGACGGTCATGCCGCACGTCATCTATCTGCACTCGAGCCTGACGGTCACCCGTCTGGACCGCCGCGGCGAGGGCCTGTCGGTGCGCGAGCTGCTCTCGGCCACGCGCACCGACGTGGTGCTGGCCCTGATCCTGGCCGGGGTGCTCAACCTGTCGCTGCTTGTCGTGGCCGCATCCAGCCTCGACGGGCTGCCGGGCACCGACACGCTGCAGGGTGTCCACGCCGTCGTGACCTCCGAGCTCGGCGCCGGCGTCGCCCTGCTGTTCGCGGTCGCGCTGCTCGGGTCCGGTCTCGCCTCGACCTCGGTCGGCAGCGCCGCAGGGGCCGAGGTCATGAAGGGTCTCCTCGGCGTCCGCCTCCCGGTCCTCGTCCGCCGCGTCGTGACCCTCATTCCTGCACTGGTCGTCCTCGCCCTGGGTGCCGAGCCGAGCCGGGCGCTGGTCATCTCGCAGGTCGTGCTCTCGATCGGCATCCCGTTCGCCCTGATCCCGCTCGTCGCGCTCACCGCACGCCGCGACGTGATGGGTGAGCACGCCAACGCGAGGCTCACCACAGCGGCGGCGTGCCTCGTGGCGGCGATCGTCATCGCGCTCAACGTGTCGCTGCTCTGGTTGACCTTCACCGGCTGATCCCGCCGGCGTGCGGCTGTCGGTGGCCGGTGCGAGGCTGGCGGCATGGCTCCGGGTCCTCTCTCCGTCCGACAGGTCGTGCTCGACGCGACCGACATCCGCTCGCTCGCCGAGTTCTATCGCCAGCTGCTGGACCTCCACTACCGGCTGGGCGACGAGCCGCCGGCCGGGGGTGGCCCGGACGAGCCGGGCACCGACTGGCTGGTCCTGCGTGGCGCCGGCGTGCAGCTCGCGTTCCAGCTCGTCGAGGCCTTGCCCAGGCCCACCTGGCCCGAGGGGCCCGTTCCCCAACAGCTGCACCTCGACCTCACGGTCGACTCGGTCGCGGACCTCGACGCGCACCACGAGCGGGCGCTGTCACTGGGCGCGACCCTGGTCCTCGACCGTCACGACGACCCTGACGAGCCGCTCTACGTCTACGTCGACCCGTCGGGACACCCGTTCTGCATCTTCGTCGCTGCGCCGACCGGCTGACGCGTGGTCAGCCGTACGGGTGCAGCAGGCGCCGGCCGAGCGGCAGCACGAGGTGCTCGACCGCCCTGCCGTTACGACGCGACGCGATGAGCCCGTTCTGCCGCAGGACCGAGAGGTGGGCCGACGCGTTGGCCAGGCTCGTCCCCACGGCATCGGCCACCTCGGACGTCGTCAACGGTCGATCGAGGGCTCGGAGGATCTCGCTGCGAGTGTCGCCCAGCAGCGCAGCCGGCGCAGCGCGACGCGTGGTCCCGCTGCCGTCGATGTCACGAGCAGCGATCGGATAGACGATGGTCGGCACGGTGAAGCCTGCCGTCACGACACCGGGGCGCCGCCAGAACACCGACGGCACGAGCCGCAGGCCGCGGCCGCGGTTGTCGACCTGCTCGTCGCGCAGCCCGTCGATGTGCAGGAAGGGCGGCCGCCACGCGATGTGGTCGCCGAGCCGGGCCAGCGCCGCGTCGAGGCCGTGGCGTTGAAGGGTCGACGCGCAGCGCGCGAGCTCGTGGACCAGGAGCCGGCGGGTGTCCTGCCGGACCGGGGCGATCGCCGTCCGGTGGAAGTCCACGAGGCCGCTGCCGATCTCGGACCAGATCGGCTCGTACGCCTTCGCGTCGCGCATGGCCGTGACGACGTGCGGCGTGGCTCGCGGCGAGAGGTCCTCGGGCGTGAGCGCCTGCGGTATCTCGCCGGTCGGTGGCACGAGCTGCAGGACGGGCCCGGTGCTGCGCGGCAGGGCGGGTCGGACCTCGCGCTGCCAGTCCCGGTGGAATCGCGAGTCTGCCGGCGTGCGCAGGCTCTGGAGCGCGCCGATGGTCTCGACGTGCTCGGCGGCGCTGAACGTGACGCGACGCAGGTCCTCGTCCGTCAGGCGGATCGACAGCATGCGGCCACGCTAGGGCGGCGGACGGGGGTCCGTCGCGGTTTTGCGCTGATCCGGTGTTCAGGGCAGGAGGTGCTCGACGAAGAACGCGACGCCGGATCGCACGATCTCCCCGCTGTCCTCGTCGTCGTCGATGTCGAACGCGTGGCCGGCGGTCGGGTGCACCCGCACCAGGACGCGGCCGTCCCCGTCACGCCCGACGACGTCCTGGAGCCTGCGCTGCGACTCCGCGATCCCGGGCACGGGATCCTTCGCGCCGAACGCCGCGAACACGGGGAGGTCGCGGCGCTTCGTGACCAACGTGGACAGGCTGGTGCCGTCGGTGCCGGCCCCGCTCGACGGCTCCGTGCGCGCGTAGAAGAATCCCGCCGCTGCCAGCCCGGCCGGGTCTGCCGCCGCCGCGCGAACGCCGTAGGGACCGCCGGCCGAGAACGCCAGCAGTCCCCAACGGGACATGTCGATCCGGTCGTGGTCGCGCAGGTGGGCGATCGCGGCCTCGACGTCGTCGGCACCCGGCCCCGCGCCCGACTCCTCCGCGCGATAGTTGACGACGGCTGCCGCGACGCCCGAGGACGCGAGCGCCTGGCCCCAGCCGACGAAGCCGCCGAACTCCTTCGGCGACGCGTCGGGGGTGACGCCGTGAAGGAGCAGCACGACGGGCGCGCGGCCGCCGCCGGACGGCGTGTAGAGGTCCATCTCCAGTGCCGCGCCGTCCGGCTTCGCGTAGGTCTCGGTCGTCGCGACGATCTTCGACATGCCGGGCACCTGGTGGGCCAGTGCCTTGCCGGCGGGGTTGCCGGTCGGCGTCGAGGAGGACCGCGGCCGGGCATCGTCGGCGCCGCCGCTGTCGCCGCCGCACCCCGCGAGCGGCAGCATCAGGAGCGCGGTGATCAGGAGCAGGGAAGGGGGCCGGCAGCGCATCGGGATCGTGACTCTCTCTCGCGGACAGTCCGCCGACGCTAGCCGCGAGCGCGGTCGCGACGCCATGGTTTCGGTCTGGAGCGAAACATGGCGGTGGAGAAGTTGGGCGTCAACCCCGATCATGGACGCATGCCTGAGCTTCCCGAGGTCAACGCGCTCGTCGAGTTCCTCGACAAGGAGACCGCCGGAGCGGTTGTCGTCGGCGTCGAGCTGGCGTCCTTCGCGGTCCTCAAGACGTTCGACCCGCCAGTCTCGGCGTTGTCCGGCCTCGCGATCACCGGCGTCAGCCGGCACGGCAAGTTCATCGACATCGACGTCGACGGGATCCATGTCGTCGTCCACCTCGCCAAGGCCGGCTGGCTGCGCTGGTCGAGCCAGCTGCCCGACACCAAGCTCAAGCTGGGTGCCAGCAACATCGCTGCGCGCGTGCGCCTCGACGCCGGCGACGGCCCGCACCTGGGCTTCGACGTCACCGAGGCCGGCACCCGCAAGGGTCTGGCGATGTACGTCGTGCGCGACCCCGCGGAGGTTCCGGGCATCGCTGCCCTCGGTCCCGACCCGCTGGAGCCGGGCTTCGAGCTCCGCCCGCTGCTCGACCGCCGCATGCAGGTCAAGCGGCTCCTGCGCGACCAGAAGATCGTCGCCGGCGTCGGCAACGCCTACAGCGACGAGATCCTGCACGCGGCCAAGCTGTCGCCGTTCGCGATCGCCGAGAACCTCAAGGCCGACGAGATCGACCGCCTCGAGACGGCGGTGCAGGAGGTCCTGCGCGAGGCCGTCGAGGAGGCGCGCGGGAAGCCCGCCGAGGAGCTCAAGGACGACAAGCGCACGCGGATGCGGGTCCACGGACGTACCGGAGAGGCCTGCCCCGTGTGCGGTGACAAGGTCCTCGAGGTGACCTACGCGCAGTCCGCCCTGCAGTACTGCCCGACGTGCCAGACGGGCGGCAAGCCGCTCAAGGACCGCACGACGAGCAAGTTCCTCAAGTAAGTCAGCCCCAGGCCACCAGCGCGACGGCCAGCGCGGCGAAGACCAGGCCGACTCCCTGCCAGCCGTGGATCCTCTCCCGCAGCAGCACCGACGCGAGCAGCACCGTGCTGGCGGGATAGAGCGACGAGATGACCGAGACGATCGACAGCAGCCCGTGGTGGGTCGCGTAGAGGAACGCCGCCTGGGCGGTCACGCCGAGCGGGCCCATCACGAGCGCGCTCCAGACCCGGCGTCCGCGCGGGACCCACGCATGTCCCAGCACCGTGGCGGTGACGATCACGCCGAAGACCGACGTGACCTGCGAGATGGCCAGCGGGTAGAGCCCCGCATCGTCGCCGACCTGGCCGAGGAACGTGAACAGCAGGCCGAACCCCACACCGGCCAGGACGCCGTCGATCACCCCGCCCTGATGGGCCGGGTTGTCATCGACGACGCGGGAGATCAGCGCGATGGCGGGAAAGGCGAAGACGATCCCGAGCATCGCGACCCAGGACGGCCGGTCCCCGGTGACCAGGCCGACGACGACCGGGATGAGCGCCGTGCCGATCGCCGAGATCGGGGCGACGACGCTCATCCGCGCCGTCGCGAGCCCGCGATAGAGGAACGCGACGCCGAAGCCGCCGCCCAGTCCGGCCAGGGCGCCGTACATGAGGTCGGCGCTGCCCGGTGTCGTCGCGACGATGAGCGCCGCCAGCAGGCTGATGACGCCCGACGACGTCTGCCCGACCACCGCGACCTGCCACGACGACGAACGCTTGGCGAAGATGCCGCCGAGGAAGTCCGAGACCCCGTACGCCAGCGCGGACAGGAGGGAGAGTGCAATCGCCACGTGCGCAGCCTAGGACGGATCTCGACCCCTGCGAGGTTCACCCCACCTCCGTACGATTGAGGCATGACGTTCGCTCGGGGATTCGGCGCGCAGGCCAACTCGGCCGTCGGCGGCTTCACGTCCCGCGTCGACGACCGGACCGGCGAGGCGGCGCACCGCGTCGCCGGGGTCATCACGATGGCCGTCCGGGTCCTGCGCCTCCCGACGGCGGTCGTGCTGGCCGTCCCGCTGCCGTTCGTCCTCGCCACACTCGTGCTGGGCCTCGTCGCCGACGGCGGCGTGCGTGTGGTCGTGCTGCTGGCCGGGCTCGCGATGGCCGCGATCAGCGGCGCGTTCTGGGCGCGCCGCCGCAACATCCTGCGTGCCGTGGAGCAGCCCGACAAGCTCGCCACCGAGCTCGGCATCGCGATCAGCCTCAGCGACAAGGTCCACGAGACCCGCGGGGCGCTGGAACGCATCGCCGGTGGCGGAGGCTGGCGGTTCTTCGACCGGCTCAAGGGCGCCTGGGGCGGGGTGAGGATGACCGGCCGGTGGATCGACGGTATCGGCGACCTGCCCCGCGCGCGTTACTTCGTCCCGCCCAAGATCGGCACCACCGTGACGATCACCGTGGCGGCCCTGTGGCTGGTGCCGGTCTCGGTCGTCGTGACGCTGTTCGCGCTCATCGGGACGCTCGCCGGATCGCTCTGACCGCTCGTGTCCGGCACCGTGAGGATCGGCATCTCCGGGTGGACGTACGCGCCGTGGCGAAAGGTGTTCTATCCCGAGGGCCTGCGACAGAAGGACGAGCTCGAGTACGCCGCGAGCCGGATGACCAGCATCGAGATCAACGGCTCGTTCTACTCGCTGCAGCGCCCCGAGAGCTACGCCGGGTGGCGTGAGCGAACTCCCACCGGCTTCGTGTTCGCCGTCAAGGGCGGCCGCTTCATCACGCACATGAAGAAGCTCGCCGACGTCGAGGCCCCGCTGGCGAACTTCTTCGCCTCCGGTCCGCTCGCGCTGGGCGACAAGCTCGGCCCCGTGCTCTGGCAGCTGCCGCCGACGCTGGGGTTCGACGCGGCTCGCCTGACCGACTTCTTCGACCGGCTGCCTCGCACGACCACCGCGGCCGCCGCGCTGGGTGCCGGTCACGACGAGCGGGTCGCCGGTCGGTCGTACCTCGAGGTCTCGGCCGAGCGGGTGATCCGTCACGCCCTCGAGGTCCGGCACGACACGTTCCTGGCGCCCGCGTTCCTCGACCTCCTTCGCGAGCACCGGATCGGGCTCGTCGTCGCCGACACCGCCGGCAAGTGGCCCCTGATCCGCGAGGTGACGACCGACTTCGCGTACGTACGGCTGCACGGCGACACCGAGCTCTACGCCAGCGGCTACTCCGACCGGGCGCTCGACGAGTGGGCGTCGCTGATGCGCGGCTGGGCCGAGGGCGGCAAGGACGTGTACGCCTACTTCGACAACGACATGAAGGTCCGGGCCCCGTTCGACGCCATGGGCCTGATCGAGCGACTCGCCGACCTCGGTCCGGAGATCGCCTGACCGCGGCCGGCTGAGCCGTGATCAGGTGCTCGGCGTCACCACGAGCTGCATCGCGGGGGCGTACAGGCGGACGATGTCGTCGACCGAGGCGTCGGCGAGATCGGGCAGCCGGACGACGTAGCGCATCAGCGCCATGCCGATCAGCTGGCTGGAGATCAGTGACGCGCGAGCCTCGCGGTCGTCGCCGTCGAGGACAGCGACGAGCGAGGTGATGAGGATGTTGCGCGCCAGCTGCAGCATCGGCGCCTGGGAGTCGCCCGACCCCAGCGTCGTGCGGACCATCGAGCTGAAGATGTCGCGGTGCGGGTCCCACGAGCCCAGGAACGTCCGCAGCAGGCGTTCGGCCAGGCCGTCCGGGCCGTCCTTGACCACCGAGGCGATCTTCTCGAGCGGATTGACCGGCAGCTGCATCGTCGCGACGAGGAGTCCGGACTTGTCGCCGAAGTAGTGGCTGATCAGGCTGACGTCCACGCCCGCCTCGCGGGCGATCGAACGCATCGAGGTGCCGCCGAATCCCTGCGCGGCGAACTGGGTCCGGGCCGCGTCGAGGATCGCCGCGCGCCGGTCCGCGGCGTCCCCGGCCGGTGGGCGTCCCCGCGTACGCTTGGTGGTCACTACGGCGACCGCTCAGAACTATTCAACATACGTTGAATATACCATGGTTCTGGGCTCATCACACGGCTCCGGGTGCTGGTCGGGAGTAGCGTGGTTCGTGCACGGCTCGTCGTCCCCGACGGGTCGCCCCGAGAGGTGGTGTCATGACGCCCGACCAGGACCGATTCAAGCGCCTGCCCAAGCCGGTACGTCTCGAGGACACCGTCACGACGGCCGACACCGATCCGGTGCCGGACCCCGATGGCGGCCGCGACACCGAGCGCGACTTCCTGGTCCGCTACGGCCTCGGGGGACTCTGAGGTCAGGGCCACTGCGCCCGCCTGTCTAGGGTTGTGGCGTGCCTGCTCTCTTCGAACCTCTGACCCTGCGCGGCGTGACCGCCCGCAACCGCATCTGGCTCGCCCCGATGTGCCAGTACTCCTGCTTCGAGCAGGACGGCATGCCGAACGACTGGCACCTCGTCAACCTCGGCCAGCACGCCATGGGCGGCTTCGGACTCGTGATGACCGAGGCCACGGCCGTGGTGCCGGAGGGCCGGATCAGCCCTGAGGACACCGGGATCTGGTCGGACGCCCACGTCGAGCCGTGGCGGCGCATCGCGGAGTTCATCCGCGGACAAGGTGCGGTCGCGGCGATCCAGCTGGCGCACGCCGGCCGCAAGGGGTCCACGTGGGCGCCGTTCGGCGATGGCGGTGACGGCACCGTGCCGGCCGAGCAGGGCGGATGGACGGCCGTCGGCCCCTCGGAGCTGGCGTTCGAGGACTACGACGTGCCGCGCGAGATGACGACCGACGAGGTCGCGGCCCTGCCGCAGGCGTTCGCGGATGCCGCCGTGCGCGCCGACCGGGCCGGCTTCGACGTGGTCGAGATCCACGGAGCGCACGGCTACCTCCTCCATGAGTTCCTTTCACCGCTGGCCAACGAGCGCACCGACCAGTACGGCGGGTCGTTCGAGAACCGCACGCGCGTCGTCGTCGAGATCGTCGACGCGGTGCGCCGGGTCTGGGACAAGACGTTGTTCGTCCGCCTGTCGGCGTCGGACTGGGCCGACGGTGGCTGGAACGTCGAGGAGACCGCGCGGCTCGGCGCCGTCCTCAAGCAGCACGACGTCGACCTGCTCGACATCTCCTCGGGCGGGGCCGTCGCGCACCAGAAGATCGACGTCGGGCCCGGCTACCAGGTGCCCTTCGCGCGCGAGGTGCGTGATGTCAGCGGCCTGCCGGTGTCCGCGGTGGGGCTGATCACCGAGCCTGCTCAGGCCGAGCAGGTGCTCGAGGACGAGTCGGCCGACGTCGTGATGCTGGGCCGCGTCGCGATCCGCGAACCGGCCTGGCCGCTGCGCGCAGCGCACGAGCTGGGCGTGCCGCCCAAGGCTGCGCCCTATCCTCCGCAGCACGAGCGCGGCGCCTGGCGGTGAGCCGGCGTCCACCGTCCTGAGTGAGCGGTGACCTGGCGTCCACCTCGCGTACGAAAGTGGACGCAGACTCACCGCCTCAGGCGGGAGTGCCACCGCTGAACGCGCGGTCGGAAGGACCTCGTACGCCCGATAGGATCGGGGGGTGAGCGAAGCCCCCCGCCTGGACACCGTCGCCGTCGCCGAAGCCACCCCTGACAAGCCGCAGCCGTGGTCAGAGCTGGGTCTCCGCGAGGAGGAGTACGACAGCATCCGCGAGATCCTCGGCCGCCGTCCCACGGGTGCCGAGCTGGCGATGTACTCCGTGATGTGGAGCGAGCACTGCTCCTACAAGTCCTCCAAGGTGCACCTCAAGAAGTTCGGCGACCTGCCCCAGGAGACGCCGCTGGGCAAGACCCTGGCCGGCATCGGCGAGAACGCCGGCGTGATCGACATCGGCCAGGGCTATGCCGTCACGTTCAAGGTCGAGTCGCACAACCACCCGTCGTACGTCGAGCCCTACCAAGGTGCCGCGACCGGGGTCGGCGGCATCGTCCGCGACATCCTCGCGATGGGTGCCCGCCCGGTCGCCGTCATGGACCCCCTGCGCTTCGGCCCCCTGGACGCCGAGGACACCCGCCGCGTCATGCCGGGCATCGTCGCCGGTGTCGGCGGCTACGGCAACTGCCTGGGCCTGCCCAACATCGGCGGTGAGGTCGTGTTCGACGAGACCTACCTCGGCAACCCCTTGGTCAACGCCCTCTGCGTCGGCGTCCTGCGTCACGAGGACCTGCACCTCGCGTTCGCGAGCGGCGTGGGCAACAAGGTCGTGCTCTACGGTGCGCGCACCGGCGGCGACGGCATCGGCGGTGTGTCGGTCCTCGCGTCCGAGACGTTCGACGCCGACGGCCCGGCCAAGCGCCCGAGCGTCCAGGTCGGCGACCCGTTCATGGAGAAGCTCCTGATCGAGTGCACGCTCGAGCTGTTCCGCGCCCAGGTCGTCAACGGCATCCAGGACCTCGGCGGCGCCGGCCTCTCGTGCGCGACCAGCGAGCTCGCGTCCGCCGGCGACGGCGGCATGCACGTCGAGCTCGACACGGTGCCGCTGCGCGACTCCACGCTCTCGCCCGAGGAGATCCTCATGAGCGAGTCGCAGGAGCGCATGATGGCGGTCGTCGAGCCCCAGCACCTCGACGCCTTCATGGAGATCTGCGCCAAGTGGGACGTCGAGGCCGTCGTCGTCGGCGAGGTGACCGACGGCGAGCACCTCGTGATCGACTGGCACGGCGAGACCGTCGTCGACGTGCCGCCGCGCTCGGTGGCCCACGACGGCCCGACCTACCAGCGCCCCTTCGCCCGACCCGACTGGCAGGACGCCCTGCAGGCCGACGCCGCAGAGCGGCTCGCCCGCCCCACCTCGGGCGACGAGCTCCGCGACCAGGTGATCTCGGTCGTCACGTCGCCCAACATGGCGGACAAGTCGTGGGTCACCGACCAGTACGACCGCTACGTCCGGGGCAACACGGTCCTCGCGCAGCCCGAGGACGCCGGCGTCATCCGCATCGACGACGAGACCCATCTCGGTGTCGCGGTGTCCACGGACTGCAACGGCCGGTTCGCCAAGCTCGATCCCTATGCGGGTGCCCAGCTGGCCCTGGCCGAGTCCTACCGCAACGTCGGCGTCTCCGGCGCCCTGCCGCTCGCGGTCACCGACTGCCTCAACTTCGGCTCGCCGGAGAACCCCGACGTGATGTGGCAGTTCGAGCAGGCGACGCACGGGCTCAAGGACGCCTGCGAGGTGCTGGGCATCCCGGTCACCGGCGGCAACGTGTCGTTCTACAACCAGACGGGGGAGACGCCGATCCTGCCGACGCCGGTCGTGGGCATCCTGGGCGTCATCGACGACGTACGCACCCGCATCACGCAGGGCTTCGTCGCCGAAGGCAGCCACGTGCTGGTGCTGGGCGAGACCCGGGACGAGCTCTCCGGCTCGTCCTGGGCCGACGTGGTCCACGGCCACCTCGGTGGACAGCCGCCTGCAGTCGACCTCGAGGCCGAGCGCGCTCTGGCCAACCTGATGGTCGAGGCCGCCAAGACCGGCGTGGTCGAGGCCGCGCACGACCTGTCCGACGGCGGACTCGCGGTCGCGCTGGCCGAGGCCGCGTTCCGCCACGGTGTCGGCGTCACGGTCGAGCTCGACGACCCGTTCCTCGAGCTGTTCAGCGAGTCGTCCGCCCGCGCGATGGTCGTCGTCACGGAGGACCGGCACGACGAGCTGGTCTCGCTCGCCGAGAAGCACGGCGTCGAGCTCGCGTCCGTCGGGCGTACGGGGGGCACGGCGATCGAGGTCGCCGGCCAGTTCAGCGTGCCGGTGGCCGAGCTCAAGGCCGCCTGGCAGGCAACGATTCCGGCTGCGCTCGCCTAGCCGCCATGGCGCGTCGTCCGGTCCCGCTGGCGCACGAGGAGTTCGCCGCGATCTGTCGCCGGCTCGACGAGGGCGAGCCGTCGCGGGCCGACCTCAAGGCGGCCACGATGCACCTCGTCGCGGTGCTGGTGAGCAAGGCACCCGGCGCGAGCGTGGAGGTCCGGATCCCGCCGTTCGCGGCCGTCCAGTGCATCGCCGGGGCGCGGCACACCCGCGGCACGCCTCCTGCGGTCGTCGAGATGGATGCCCCGACGTGGATCGCCCTCGGTCGTGGCCGACTGCGCTGGGCGGACGCCACCGTGCGCGCGTCCGGCGAGCGGTCCGACCTGTCGCCGCTGCTGCCGCTCGACGAAGCCTGAGATCTCCCAGAGTTCCGGGAACCTGTCCAAGCAGACACGCCGTTCCCTTATGATCGACCTGTCAGGGAGGGAACCCGACACATCACGTTCAGGCACAGTCATGACGAATGGCATCTCCGATCCGGCTCAGCAGTGGTCCGACCTGCTCTCCAGCCTCAGCGGCAAGCGACGAGAAGCCGTCGTCGCCGCCCTGCGTTCCTCCCAGGAGCAGGGCTGGCCGGCCGACCGTGAGGCCGTACGCCTCCTGGTGGCCTATGCCAACGGTGAGATCGACGCGCAGGACTACGCCGTCGGCATCGTGGTCTCGTTGGGCGGTCACGAGGGTGTGCCGCAGCCGGCCGCCCCGCCGCAGCGAGCAGCCGAGCAGTGGGAAACCCAGTCGGCCCAGACCCGACCGGAATGGAGCCCTCAGCCGGTCGAGCCGGAGCGGACGGCCCCCGAGGCACCGGCGCCGATCATGTCCCTCGTCCCGGAGCCCCAGCCCAGGATGACCCGCGAGGAAGCGGTGGCGGCCTACGTCTCGGGCCGCATCTCGGTCGAGGAGTTCCTGCGCATCACCCGCGGCGTCTCCGCCTAGGCCCCAGCGGCCTGTCGCGCTGCGATCGCCCGGGCCGGATAGTTGGTGGCGACCATCCACACGTCCGGGTCGTTCATCCAGCGCTCGAGCTCGTCGGTCTTGTCCACGGTCCACACCAGCAGGGGGAGTCCGCGCTTCCGGGCGTACGTCTTGAGGCTCAGCCTGGCGACGATCTTGTGCGAGACGACGAGGTTGGCCCCGCTGAGCCGGACACGGAGGCGCGGGAAGGCGGACTCGATCCGTACGAGCTTGCGGACGAACCAGTTGGCCGTTCCCGATCGCGGGCTCGACGACAACCCGACGAGCAGGTCGGGGGCGTGCGTCTTCGACCACCGGCGGATGCGTCGGACCGAGGAGTCCTCGGCCGTCGTGATGATGGCCTGGTCCGTGCCGAGCATCGTGACGATCTGCTGCACCAGGACCAGGTCGTCGCCCCGGACCTTGAGGTCGACGTGGGCCCTCACGCGCCCGCGGATCAAGGCGAGCACCGTGTCGAGGTCGACCAGCCGGTCGGGCGAGAACTCGTCATGACGGTGCCGGGAGATCGACCGCGTGATGGTGTCGTCGTCGATCTCGTCGTCGTGGAAGATCACCGGGCGACCGTCCGCGGTGAGGCGGACGTCGAACTCGACGTAGTCGCAGCCGAGGGCGATCGCCGACTCGAACGCCGCCAACGTGTTCTGCGCGGAGCGGTCGTCCGCGGCACCGCCACGGTGCGCCGACACGAGGGGCATGCCCGCGACTAGCCGAGCTTGCCGCGCCGCAGGAGCGCCCAGACCGAGGACTCCGCGGTCGCGTACTGCGCCAGGCCGTTGGCCTTGCGATAGGCCTTGACCGCCGCGACGGTGCTGGTGTCGTAGACACCGGTGAGTCGGGGCTGCAGCCCAGCCGCGATCAGCGAACGCTGCAGGCGCCACACCGCCAGCCCGACCGATCCCTGCTTGAGCACGCGGGGGTTGGCGCCGTACGACACCAGCGCCGTCCAGGTCGGCCCGGTCGTGCGACCGACGGGGGACCAGCCCTTGGTCTTGCGGAAGGCGTCGATCGCCTTGACCGTCCCGGTGCCGAAGGTCGTGTCGACCGTGCGCACGAACCCCTGCTGACGAAGCAGGCACTCGAGCGCGGCGACCTCGGGACCCGTGCTGCCGAGCTTGAGCTGCGGGTAGGAGCTGAACGACATCTTGACGCCGCACGCCAGCACCTGCTTGACCGCGACCGAGCCACGGCCGACGTCGAGGAAGTTCTTGTCGATCGTGAGGCTCTTTCCACCGTACGAGCTGGTGACGTTGTTGTGGTACTGGTGGATGCGCTGGTTGACCCAGCCGTCGTCCGACAGGTAGGCGCCGCCGTCGGTGTTGGCGACCTGGTTGGTCCAGGCGAACCACAGCTGCTCGGGCTTCGTGAAGCCGGCGCGCCCGGCCTTGCGCGCGGCGTCGATCGCCGCGATCGCCGCCGACGCGCTGGAGTAGACGCCGGACTTGTAGCTGAACTTGTGGAGGTACTCGGTCCAGGCGTCGACGAACTCCAGGACCACGTTGTCGCACTTGGTCGTGCGGGCGTACCACTCGATGTCGAGGTAGGAGTAGGCACCGCTCGTGAAGCCGTACTTGCGCAGCGCGACGATCGTCTCCGCTGCGTCCGACCGGGCCTGCGAGCGTGCGGTCGAGACCGTCCACGACATCCGCTTCTTCTGGACCCGGCTGTCGGGGTTGTTGACGAAGCACGGCGCCTGCCGGCCCACGTGGATGGGCATGAAGCGCCAGCCGTTGGCCGCGTTCTTGGCGACCCACGCCTTGCTCAGGTTGGGCTGGTAGGCATCCCCGCAGTAGCGCGAGCTGCCGGACACGTAGATGCCGATCGCCGTGTAGGGGGACCGCAGGTTCCACGTGTCCATGACGGACTGGCTCGGCGCGACGCAGGCGTCGAGGCCGTGCCCCGTGAAGTCGCCAGGGGCGCGTGGACCCGCCGCTTGGGCGGGAGTGGACATCATCAAGGTCGCGGCCAGGCCGGTCAGGATGCCGGCGATCGTGAGCCGCGAGGTGGGGGAAGGCACCTGGCGCATCCTACGAGGGTACGTCCGGCGGAGGGCCATGTCATGGATTCGGGCCTCGGGGGTTGCGGCGCCGAGCGAGCCGAGCGATACGCTGGGGCCGCGTGGTCCCGGTCCCTCCCCTGGATGATCGGGGCCACGTCTCGGCCCGTCCGCGCTCAGACCTGACGCGCGCGATCCCCCCAGTAGGGCTTGCGGAGGTCGCGCTTGAGGATCTTGCCCGACGGGTTGCGGGGCAGCGCGTCGACGACGTCGATCGACGTCGGCGTCTTGTAGCCGGCGAGCCGCTCGCGGGCAAAGGCGATGAGCTCGTCGGCCGGCACCTCCTGGTCGGGCTTGAAGGCCACGACGGCCTTGACGGTCTCACCCCACGTGTCGTCGGGCACCCCGATGACGGCCAGCTCCTGCACGGCCGGGTGCTCGGCCAGGACGCGCTCGACCTCGGGGGAGTAGACGTTCTCGCCGCCGGTGATGATCATGTCCTTGATCCGGTCCTCGATGAACAGGAAGCCGTCCTCGTCGACGCGACCCAGGTCGCCGGTGCGTACCCACCCGTCGGGCGTGATGAGCTCGGCGGTCGCCTCGGGCTTGCCGAGGTATCCGGTCGTCGCCTGCGGCGTACGGAACCAGACCTCGCCGGACTCGCCCTGCGGCACGTCCTCGAGGGTCGCCGGGTCGACGACCCGCATCTCGGCGTGGGCCACCGGACGGCCCGCGGAAACCAGGCGCTCGGGATGATCGGCGTCCCGGTGGGCGGCGTCGTTGAGCACCGTCACGACACCCGCGAACTCCGTCATGCCGTAGACCTGCTGGAACTCGGTGTCGGGCCAGGCCTCCATCGCCGCCCGCAGCACCGGGAGGGGCATGGGCGCCGCGCCGTAGCCGACCGACTTCAGCTTGCCGAACAGTCCCATGACCTGCGGTCCCGCCGCGATCAGGGCCGAGACGACGGCGGGCACGAGGAACGCGTGTGTGCACCCGGCCATGACTCCGCCGGCCAACAGGGCGCCGTCGACCTCGGGGACGATGTAGCCGGTCGCGCCGATCACGGGCGCCTGCAGGGCGTACGACGTGCCGCCGACGTGGAACATCGGCATCGCGACCAGGAGCATGTCGCCCTCGTCGTACGTCGCGTCGCCGAGCCCGTTGACACTGTGCTGGACCATGGCGTGCTGGCTGAGCTGCACGCCCTTGGGCCGGCCGGTCGTGCCCGAGCTGTACATCACGACGCACACGTCGTCGGGGGTGACGTTGGGCTGCAGGTCGGCGGGAGTCGCGGCCGCCTGCCATGCCTCGAGCTCGTCGTCCTCGCCGCCGACGACGATGATGCGCTCGACGTGCTCGAGGCGGTCACGGACGAGGTTGAGCTGATCGAGCAGCTGGTGGCCGACGAGCACGACCTTGGCGCCGCAGTCGTTGAGGACGTAGTCGAGCTCGTCGCCGGCCAGCCGCCAGTTGACCACCGTGGTCGCGGCGCCGACCTGGCATCCGCCGAGGATGACCTGCAGCACGGCGGGGTTGTTCTTGTCCAGGATCGCGACCCGGTCACCGCGGCCGACCCCCTCGGCCAGCAGCGCGCCCGCCGTCCGGCGCACCGACTCCCACGCCTCGGCCCAGGTCCAGGTGCGCTCGCCGAAGATCCAGCACGGCTTGTCGGGTCGCTCGGTGGCGCGGTGCGCCAGGAAGTCGGGCAGGTAGGTGGCAGGTGGGATGGCAACAGGCATGATGCTCCTCGGCCGTGTGACGTGGATCACGACAGCGTAGGGGACTCCGTCAAGCCATTGGGTTGCGAGGGGCTGCGGCCCCTACACTTGGAGGGTGCCCCGCGGAGATGGACGCCTGACCCACGACCTCGATCCCCAGGACGCCGGACCCCAGGACGCCTGTGGCGTCTTCGGAGTCTGGGCCCCCGGTGAGGAGGTCGCCAAGCTCACCTACTTCGGGCTGTACGCCTTGCAGCACCGCGGCCAGGAGTCGGCCGGCATCGCGGTCAGCAACGGGCGGCAGATCCTGGTCTACAAGGACATGGGACTGGTCTCCCAGGTGTTCGACGAGGCCACGCTCGAGTCGCTGAAGGGCGAGATCGCGATCGGCCACGCCCGCTACTCCACGACCGGCTCCAGCGTGTGGCACAACGCCCAGCCCACGTTCCGGCCCACGGCCGCCGGCTCGGTGGCCCTCGGCCACAACGGCAACCTGACCAACACCGCTGAGCTCCTTGAGCTGCTGCACGAGCGTGACCTCGAGGCGGGCAAGGCGGCCGGCAAGGGTGAGACCGCGACGTCCGACACCTCGGTCATGGCCACCCTGCTGTCGTCCTATCCCGACCGCTCGGTCGAGGAGGCTGCCCTCGAGGTGCTGCCGAAGCTGCGCGGCGCGTTCTCGCTGGTCTTCATGGACGAGGGCACGCTCTACGCCGCTCGCGACGCCCAAGGCATCCGCCCGCTGGTCCTCGGCCGCCTCGAGCGCGGGTGGGTCGTCGCCAGCGAGACCGCCGCCCTCGACATCGTCGGCGCCTCGTTCATCCGCGAGATCCAGCCCGGCGAGTTCATCGCGATCGACGAGAAGGGGCTGCGCACCGAGCACTTCGCCAAGCCCGAGCCCAAGGGCTGCGTCTTCGAGTACGTCTACCTCGCCCGCCCCGACACCACGATCTCCGACCAGCGCGTCTTCTCGGTCCGCGCCGAGATCGGCCGGCGCCTGGCCCGCGAGTTCCCCGTCGAGGCCGACCTGGTCATCCCGGTGCCGGAGTCCGGTACGCCGGCGGCGATCGGCTACGCCGAGGAGAGCGGCATCCCGTTCGGGCACGGCCTCGTCAAGAACTCCTACGTCGGCCGCACGTTCATCCAGCCCTCCCAGACCCTGCGTCAGCTCGGCATCCGGCTCAAGCTCAACCCGCTGCGCGACGTCATCGCCGGCAAGCGGCTCGTGGTGGTCGACGACTCGATCGTCCGCGGCAACACCCAGCGCGCCCTCGTCCGCATGCTGCGCGAGTTCGGTGCCGCCGAGGTCCACGTGCGCATCTCGTCGCCGCCGGTCAAGTGGCCCTGCTTCTACGGCATCGACTTCGCCTCGCGGGCCGAGCTGATCGCCAACGGCATCTCGGTCGACGAGATCTGCCGCTCGATCGGCGCGGACTCCTTGGCGTACGTCACGCTCGACCAGCTCGTCGAGGCGACCAACGTGCCCAAGGACAACCTCTGCCGGGCGTGCTTCGACGGCATCTACCCCGTGGCACTGCCCGAGGACGACCTGATCGGCAAGCACCTCCTCGAGGTCCAGGACACGCTGCCCCTCGAGGTTCTCTGATGGCCGACCAGCCCACGTCGTACGCCAGCGCCGGGGTCTCGATCGAGGAGGGCGACCGCGCCGTCGAGCTCATGAAGGAGTGGGTCGAGAAGGCTCGCCGCCCTGAGGTCGTCGGTGGCATCGGCGGTTTCGCCGGACTGTTCGACGCCACGGCCCTCAAGGCGTACGCGCGGCCGTTGCTCGCGACGTCGGCCGACGGCGTGGGCACCAAGGTCCAGATCGCCCAGCGCATGGACAAGCACGACACGATCGGCTTCGACCTCGTGGGCATGCTGGTCGACGACCTCGTCGTGTGCGGGGCCGAGCCGCTGTTCATGACCGACTACATCGCCTGCGGCAAGGTCGTCCCCGAGCGCATCGCCGACATCGTCAAGGGTGTCGCGCAGGCCTGCGCCGAGAGCGGCACCGCCCTCCTCGGCGGCGAGACCGCCGAGCACCCCGGCCTGCTCGCGCCCGACGAGTACGACATCGCCGGCTCCACCACAGGTGTCGTCGAGGCCGACAAGCTCCTCGGCGCCGACCTCGTGCGCCCCGGTGACGTCGTCGTCGCCATGGCGTCGAGCGGGCTGCACTCCAACGGCTACTCGCTGGTCCGGCACGTCTTCTTCGAGCAGGCCGGCTGGCAGCTCGACCGCGACGTCCCCGAGCTCGGCGGCACGCTCGGCGAGGAGCTGCTGACCCCCACGCGGCTCTACACCCTCCCGTGCCTGGCCCTCGCCGACGCCGTCGAGGTTCACGCGATGTCGCACATCACCGGCGGCGGGCTCGCAGCCAATCTCGCGCGCGTCGTCCCGAGCACGGTCTCCGTACGCGTCGACCGCTCGACCTGGTCACCGCAGCCCGTCTTCGGGCTCGTCGGCTCGCTGGGTGGCGTCGCCCAGGCCGATCTCGACCAGGCACTCAACATGGGGGTCGGCATGGTCGCACTCGTGGCACCCGACGCCGCGGACGCCGCGGTCCGGCTCCTGGCCGATCGGGGGATCGACGCGTGGATCGCGGGTGACGTCGCCGGGGCCGGCGTGCACGGCGACGGCGGCACGGTCACGCTGACCGGCTCACACGCCTGACCCGCGTAGCAAACCGCGGGCTGTTCGGGGGGTCGGTGACGGATTTGTTGTCACCTTTGGGTACGCTTGTCGCACGACATACTGACTACTTTTCTGCGAGGGGGTCGACCCATGGGGCGCGGCCGTGCGAAAGCCAAACAGACCAAAGTTGCGCGCGACTTGAAGTACCGCACACCTGATACGGACTTCAACACTCTGCAGCGCGAGCTCCATGGTGAGTCGGGCGAACCGATTCCCGCTCAGTATCGCGACCTGGATCGAGAAGACCCGGCCGCCTCCTAGGCGACCGGGCCCCTCACTTCTCGCTGAACCCCGACCAGCAGGTCGGTGTTTTTGCCGACCCAGCGGGGCTGCGGTGCGCTACGGCAGCCAGACCGAACGCAGTCGGCCGACCTCGCGCATGCGCTGCTCGGCCATGCGGTCGGCGGCGATCGACGGCGGCACGCCCTCGGACCTGGCGCGCTCGAGCACGCCGAGCGTCGTGTCGAAGATCGTCGTGGCGCGCATCTTGGCACGGTCGAACACGAAGCCCTCGAGCTCGTCGGCGACCTGGATGACGCCGCCGGAGTTGACGCAGTAGTCGGGGGCGTAGGTGATGCCGCGCTCCTCGAGCCGCTTCTCGATGCCCTCGTGCGCGAGCTGGTTGTTGGCGGCGCCGCAGACGATCGTCGCGGTCAGGACCTCGATCGACTCGTCGTTGAGCGCGCCGCCGAGGGCGCAAGGGGCGTAGATGTCCAGCGGCTCGCGGATCAGCGCGTCGGTGTCGGCGACGGAGGTGATCGACGGATATGTCTGCCGGAGGGCGGCGACGGCCTCGGCGTTGACGTCGGTGACGACGACCTGGGCGTCCTCCTCGACGAGGTGGCCGACGAGGTGCTTGCCGACCTTGCCGACGCCGGCGACGCCGACGCGCTTCCCGGCCAGGGAGGTGTCGCCCCAGAGGTGCTGCGCCGATGCGCGCATGCCCTGGTAGACACCGAACGCCGTGAGCACCGAGGAGTCACCGGCTCCGCCGTGCTCGACGGTCCGCCCGGTCACGAAGTCGGACTCGCGGGCGATGAGGTCCATGTCGGGGCTGAACGTGCCGACGTCGCACGCGGTGTAGTAGCGGCCGCCGAGGGTCTGGACGAAACGACCGTACGCCCGGAGCAGCGCCTCGGTCTTGATCTTCGTCGGGTCGCCGATGATGACGGCCTTGCCACCGCCGAGGTCGAGGCCCGCGAGCGCGTTCTTGTAGGCCATGCCCTGCGAGAGGTTGAGGACGTCGGTCAGCGCGTCCTGCTCGGAGGCATAGGGGTAGAAACGGGTGCCGCCCAGGGCTGGGCCGAGGGCGGTGGAGTAGATCGCGATGATGGCCTTGAGGCCGGAGGCTTCGTCGTGGCAGAAGACGACTTGCTCGTGCCGGCTGCCGAAGGCCGACGGCGCATGGGTGCTGGAGTTGGTCACGGTAGTGCTCTCTGTCGTGGATGGCGGAGGTGCGGTGGTGGGCACTTCCATCGGTGAAGCCGCGGGGTGGTGCGACTTCCGACGAACTCTACCGGTCGGAGGGCCTGGCTGGTCAGTCCTCGTCGAGCGCCTTCCGCTCGGCGGCACCCTCGGGGTCCTCGACGCCGCGGAACGTGCGGAAGCTGTAGACGATGAAGCCCAGGGCGATGCACGCGGACAGGATCAGCGTCGCGCCCGTGCCCCAACCGCCGAGCAACCACCAGTCGTCGTCCAGTGACCACCACGCCGGCGGGTCCGGGCGAATGCCCCAGACCACACCCACGGCGGCCAGCGCGAGGGCGCCGGTGCAGCTGGCGATGATGCGGGGCCAGGTCTGCACGCCGTCGGCGGCGGCCTTGTAGGCCATGACCTTGACCGGCTCGAGGCGACGCTCGGCCCACTCGTACTGCTCGGAGAGCACCGCGAGCCCGGCGACCAGCAGCAGGAGGCCGGGACCGGGCAGGACGAGCGCCGCGATGCCGCCGGCGACGAGGACCCAGCCGACGATCTCGAGGACCAGCCGGCGTACGGCCCGGGTCGATCGCCGGCGCTGCGGCTTGTCGTCACTCATCGGATGCTCGCCAGCGAATTGCCCATGCCTCATCCTTGCAGGCGGCGAGCAATCGAGCCGGGCGGACCAACGGCCTAGCGGTCCTTGACCCGCTTGGCGAGCGAGGCGTCCATGCGGCGGAACAGGGGTCGCGACGCCTTGGTGACGACGCCGGGGAGGGCAGCCATCCCGAGCTCGCCCACGGCGCCCGGCAGGCTGGTCACCCGAGTCGGTTTGTCGACAACTGCCTTGACGAGCCAGTTGGCCGCCTTGTCGGCCGACAGCATCGGCATGGCCTGGTAGATCTGGGTCGCGCTCGACATCTCGGTGCGGACCATCGGGAAGTACACGGTGGTCGACGTGATGCCCTGGTGCCCGAGCTCGGCGGTCAGCGACCGGGTGAACGACTCGAGGGCGGCCTTGCTCGCGAGGTAGGCCGAGAACAGCGGGATCGGCACCTGCGTCGACATCGTCGACGAGATCACGACGTGACCGTGGCCCTGCTCGAGGAACCGGGGGACCAGGGCCAGCGTGAGTCGTACGGCGCCGAAGTAGTTGATCGCCATCGTGCGCTCGTAGTCGTGGACCCGGTCGAGCGACTCCTCGATCGGCCGGCGGATCGACCGGCCTGCGTTGTTGACCAGGGCGTCGATGCGCGGGTGCTCCTCGAGCAGCCTGGCCGCGACGGCATCTGTGGCCTCGGGGTCGGCCAGGTCGACTGCGTACGCATGGGCGGTGCCGCCGGCAGCCCGGATGTCGGCGCAGACCTCGTCGAGCTGGTCCTCGCGCCGAGCCAGGAGGCACACGGTCGCGCCGAGCCGCGCCGTCTTGCGGGCCGCCTCGGCGCCGATGCCGCTGGACGCGCCGGTGATGACGATCGTCCGGCCTCGGAGCTTGGTCACTCGTTGCCACCGAAGAGCGCCGTGAGGAGGCGCAGGCACCGCTCCATCATCTGCTCGGCGCTCTCGTCGGGGTGCTCCATCCACCAGTTCATCAGCGAGTCGACGATGCCGAGCCACACCGCGGTCATCGCGGAGATGTCGAGCGGGTCGTCGTTGCCCGCGAGGCTCATGAGCTCGGTGACGCCCTCGTCGGCGAGCTTGTCGATCCGCTCGGCGTAGAGCGCGACCGCGTCGGCGATGGATCCGGTCGACGGCGCCGTCGCGTCGAAGAAGAGGCGCCAGAGATAGGGCTGGGGCTCGAGCAGCGCGAACATCCCGGCGAGCGTGGCCATGCCTCGCTCGATGCCGACGGCGTCGCCGCGTGCAATCTGCTCGATCTCGTCGGCCAGCAGGGCGCCGCCGCGGTCCAGGCACGCCTCGTAGAGGCCTTCCTTGGACCCGAAGTAGTTGTAGATGAGCGGCTTGGAGATGCCGGCCTTGTCGGCGATCGCCGCCACCGAGGTCGCCGCGAACCCCTGCGTGCCGAACTGCTCGGACGCGATGTCGAGGATCTGCGTCTCCCGGTCGAGGCGGGGGACGCCCTTGGTGCCTGCATTCGGTCTGACCACGGAAGCAGTCTAGCGACGCGATATGAGTTCGTGGTAACTTACTCAAAGGTCATATCAGTTTGGAGGCACCATGCAGGACTTCCTGGATCCGCTGAAGAACCCCGTTCTCGTGGCGGCGCCCTTCTTCATCCTGTCGCTGCTCATCGAGCTCGCGGCGTTCAAGTACCTCGAGACCGACGAGGAGATGCGTGGTTACGAGCGCAAGGACGCCCGCACCAGCCTGATCATGGGCTTCGGTTCCCTCGTGTCCAGCACGGTCCTGAAGGTCACCACCCTCGTGGTGTTCGTCGCGATCAGCGTGCACCTCGCGCCGTGGCACCTGCCGACCGACACCTGGTGGTCCTGGGCAGCCCTGATCCTGGGCCTCGACCTCGCGTTCTACCTGCAGCACCGTTTCGTGCACCGGGTGCGCATCGGATGGGCGGCCCACCAGGCGCATCACTCGAGCGAGTACTTCAACTTCTCGACCGCCCTGCGGCAGAAGTGGAACCCGTGGGCCGAGGCGCTGTTCTGGCTGCCGTTCCCGTTCCTCGGGTTCGAGCCGTGGATGCTGTACGTCGCCTTCTCGATCAACCTGATCTACCAGTTCTTCACTCACACCGAGCGCATCGGCACGATGTGGTGGCCCATCGAGCTCATCTTCAACACGCCGTCCCACCACCGGGTCCATCACGGCAGCAACCCGGAGTACCTCGACAAGAACTATGCGGGCATCTTCATCATCTGGGACCGCATGTTCGGCACGTTCCAGAAGGAGCTGTTCCGTCCGACGTACGGCCTGACGGTCCCGGTGGACACGTACAACGTCCTGCGACTGCAGTACGGCGCGTTCGTCGAGCTCTACCGCGACGTACGGAACGCGACGAGCTGGCGGCACAAGCTGGGCTACGTCTTCATGCCGCCGGGCTGGCAGCCCGGGGAAAGACGGACCGAGGCCGAGCAGCCGCGCGACCCGTCGGAGTCGCTGGTGTGACGGACCGGCAGCTGGCCGTTGTCGCGGGGATCTTCGCGGTCTTCCTGACGGCGTGTGATGCGCTGTTCCACGTCCGCACGGACACGCTGGTCTACCACTGGGAGCCCCAGGTCTGGGACCAGACGATCATCGTGCCGGTCACGTTCTTCCTGGCCGCGATCGCGATGCTTGACATCAGCCGGCGGGTCCGGCCGGTCGCGCCCGCCCCGGCCGGCACACGGCGGGTCGCGGTCAGCCTCGGCGTCGTGACGGTGGTGTACGGCGCGTCAGGCCTGGTCGAGCCCGACCTGTCGGCTGCCTTCGCGCTGGCGCTGCTGGCTGCGTGGACCGTACGCGTGGCAGTGCGTCGTCAGCGGCCGCCCGCCCTTGTCGCCTGCGTCGTGATCGCGGTGGGCGGGGTGCTGGCCGAGGCGGCGTTGTCGGCGATCGGTGAGTTCGACTACGTGGCGCCCGACCTGCTCGGGGTGCCGTGGTGGTTGTTCCCGCTCTACCTCCACGGTGCCCTGGCCGCGGCCGACGTCGTGGCGCTCGTGCAAGCGAAGGAGCCGGTGCACGCCACCACCTAGAGATCGGTCGTGACGTTCCCCATCACGATGTGATCGGCATCGACCAGCGGGATCGACGGCCATCGGTCGAACGCCCCGCAGGGGTGGCTGAGGCCGAGGCCGAGCAGGTCGCCGACCGAGAGCTCCAGGTCTGCCGGCACCGTCAGGAAGGCGTGCTGGTCGTTGACCCGGTCGACCGTGACACCGTCGATCGGCGCGAGACGTCGCGATGCGTCGTAGCGGCCCAGGACCACGGGCAGCGTGTCGTCGGTCGGCACGTCGCGCCGGCCGAACCCCGCAATCACGAGCGTCGGCTCGGGCCGCGACCAGATGCTCGCCAGCAGCTCGAGCGCCGGCCGGAGGCGAGGTGCACCGCTCGCCCGCCCGTCCCACGGTGACGTGCGCCGGTAGGTGCCGTGGTCGTGCGTGGCGTAGCAGCCGCTGCGGATCACGGTGCGGACGGGGAAGTCGAACGCACGGGGGCCCAACGCGTCGGCGACGAGGTCGAAGTACGAGCTGCCGCCGGCGGTCACGATCGGGGGCACCGACTCGTCGATCAGGCCGTGGTCGCGCAGCAGGCGGACGGTGCTGCCGAGGTTGGCCAGGTAGGCGTCGATCCCTGGCGGCACGTCGTGCCCCTTTGTCGGCATCAGCCCCTCGAAACCGGAGACGCCCGCGAGCCGGAGGTGGGTAGAGCTTGCGACGTGCTGTGCGACGCGGAGGGACTCCTCGGCCGTACGGGTGCCGGTGCGGCCACCGACGTAGCCGACCTCCAGGAGCACGTCGAGGACGCGGTCGGTGCCCGCGAGGCCGCGTTCGAGCGCTTCTGCACCCGCGATGCTGTCGACGTAGCACCAGAACCCGGCGTCCTCGCCGGGCCGGGAGAGCAGGTCGTCGGCGACCCATCGGATCGACGCGTCGTCGACCAGCACGTTGGCCAGCAGGATGCGGCCCACGCCGAGCCGGTGCAGCCCGCGGACCTGGGCGGGCGTGGCCGCCGTCATGGCCCAGGCTCCGTGCCGCAGATGTCGCTCCACGACCTGGGGAGACAGCGACGTCTTGGCGTGGGGTGCGTGCAGGACTCCGGCGCCGGCGCAGAAATCGGCCATCGCGGCCAGGTTGGACTCGAGGGCGTCCTCGTGCAGGACGAGCGCCGGATAGTCGAGGTCGCGCAGCGTGTCGGCGCCGAGGTCCGCGACCCCCTTGGAGGAGGTCACAGGCTGCGGGTGAGGCCGCCGTCGACCGGCAGCATCACCCCGCTGAGGAATCCGGCGGCCGGCGACAGGAGGAACGCGGCAACCTGGCCGAACTCCTCCGGCCGGCCGTAGCGACGCAACGGGATCGTCGCCTCGTTGGCCGCCCGAGCAGCGTCAGGGTCGTCGGCCAGCGAGTCGAGCTGGCGCACGCGGTCGGTGTCGACGCGGCCGGGCAGCAGGCCGTTGACCCGGATGCCGCGTGGTCCCAGCTCGTCGGCGAGATTCTTGGCCGCCATCGCCAGGCCGGGTCGCAGGCCGTTGGAGATGCCGAGGCCGGGGACCGGGGCCTTGGCCGACGTCGACAGGACGAACGCGATCGAGCCGCCGTCGCCGAGCTCCTCGGCCACCGTGACGGCGAGGCGGATGGCGCCGAGGAACACCGTCTCGAACGCCGAGCGCCACTCGTCCTCCGTGCGCTCCAGGATGGGGCCGGCGGGTGGCCCTCCGACGCTGACCAGCGCCCCGTCGAGGCGGCCGAAGGTGTCCTTCGCGGCGCGGATCAGCCGTTCGGGTGTGGTCGGGTCGGCGTTGTCGACGGCGACGCCGGTGGCGCCGTCGCCCAGCCCTGCCACGGCCCGGTCGACCGACTCCTGCGAGCGGGACGAGACCACGACGCGCGCGCCCTCGTCGACGAGCGCCTGGGCGGTGGCGAGGCCAAGGCCGCCGGTGGCGCCGGTGAGCAGGTAGACGCGATCGCGGAGTCCGAGGTCCATGCCGGTCAGCCTAGGCCTGCCTCGGTGCTGTCCGGGCCCGGCCAGACGTACGGCAGGTCGTCCGGGACTCCCGGGAAGAGCGGGCCGTAGCGGTCCGGGTCCTTGCGCACGAGCGCGGACTGGTGGCTGCGGTGGAAGTCCGCGTCGCCGAGCCAGGAGGGCATCGCCCCGGCGGCCGCCAGCTCGTCCTGGGTGCGTACGGCCGTGACACCCGCGGTGGCGAGGTCGGCGGCGATCGTGGCCGCACACGTGTCGGCGTGGCCCTGCCGGGTCCACTCGTCGATGATCGCGAAGCTGTAAGCCCCCAGGGCCTCGAGGTGTCCGCGCCACATCAGCGCCGCGGGGTGGTGCCGCCAGCCGTAGGTCGGGATCGTGAGGGCGCGGACGACCTGGATCGACTCGACGCGCTGCTTGCCGAGCCGGGCCCGGTCCAGCACCTCGGCCGAGCGCGCGAAGTCGGCGTAGGGGAGGAAGGTCTGCATCGTCCCGGACGTACCCCCACGTCGCCGGGTGAACCGCGAAGATGCGAGCCGCGGCGGTGCCACGCACGATGGAGCAATGAGCGAGGACGACCAGACGATACGCCAGGAGTTCCACGATGCCGTCAACATGAGCCCCCAGGAGCTCGAGGACTGGCTGGAGACCGACGAGTCCCGCGAGGTCGGGCAGAAGTCCGGAGGCGGCGAGAGCACGGGGCACGCATCCGGTCGCCGGATCGTCGACCTGCTGCGAACCAAGAAGGACGACCTCACCGAGGACGACCTGGCGCACATGAAAAAGGTGACGGGCTATGTCGCCCGGCACCGGGCGCAGGGTCCCGACGGCGACGTCGAGGACAGCAGGTGGCGCTACTCGCTGATGAACTGGGGCCACGACCCCACGAAGTGACGCCTCAGGCCGGCGCCACCGGTTGCCGCAGGATCGTGCGCTGCTTCTCCGGGACCACCTTGCGGAAGTCGCTGAGGTAGATCTCGTGGTGCTTGCCGGCGAGCCGCACCCCTTCGGCCGGCACGACCTCGTGGTGCAGCCGGTCGAGCACGGGCGCCTCGCTGTCGAAGGACCCGACGTGCAGGGTCTGGAGGCACCGCCCCTCCGACAGGCTCTCCAGGCGTACGTCGTCGATCCCTGGCCGTCCCGATGCCGCAGCCTGCTGGGCGGCCGAGGCGAACAGGTCGTGCTCGATCCAGTCCGGCACCATGAGGAGGAGCGTCCAGTCCCACCGGGACTTGTCGCGGGCCGTCGTGAACGACTCCATGTCCTCGGCCCACCACAGTCCCTCGAGGGGTGGCACGACGTAGTCCCGGCCGAGCTCGCGCTTGCTCGCGAACTTCAGCTTGTAGGCCACCGGGTAGAGCGCCTCGACAGCGCCGGTGAACTCCGGCGAGCTGTTGGGATCGCCGTGGCCGTCGATCATGAGGTACTGCAGATCGGGCACGTCGACGAGCCGGAACTCGCCCTGCTTGGCCCGATAGGAGTCCAGGCTCTTCTTGAAGTCGATCTTGTCGGTCACACCCGCAAGTGTGGCGGCGACAGGAGACATGCGTGGTGGCCAGGGCCGGGGTCGAACCGGCGACCCTCCGCTTTTCAGGCGGATGCTCGTACCAACTGAGCTACCTGGCCGTGCCCGCGAACGAGCGACGATCACCTTATCGCACCCCACCTGCGCGATCGAAATCGGCAAACGAAAAACCCACGCACCTGGACTCAGGTGCGTGGGTCTCGTTCAGCTGGCGACCCCGACCGGACTCGAACCGGCGACCTCCGCCGTGACAGGGCGGCGCGCTAACCAACTGCGCCACGGGGCCTTGCTGTTGTGCGGTGAACCGCGCACGCAACTGTAACGTACGGGCACCCCGGCGAACAAAACGGGTCAGGCCTGCGGACGCGTCTCCGAAGGGGGCAGATCCTCGTGCGGCCCGGGCTCGTTCGTGCCGGCCTCTTCGGTCGCCCACGTCGCGCTCGTGGGCGGGTCGACAGCAGGGCCTCCGGTCGCTCCGCCGGCGACGGCCGTGCCGCCCGGAGGGACGGGCCTGTCGGCGTCGCCACTCGCGACGATCGAGTCGTCGAGCCGGTGCGGCTCGCGGGAGTCGACGGTGTCGGGTCCTTGCCGGACCGTTCGCAACCAGAGCATGCCGATGATGATGACGGCCACGATCGCGATGATGACGAGCCACTTCATGGTGTGTCCTCCCTGTCGTGCGCTTGGCGACACTCGAGGTGCCCCCGAGGCACCGTCGCTTTCAGCCTAGCCGGGGCGGCGCATAGCGCATGTCGGAGCGTCATGGGGTGCCGGTCCACGTGCTGAACCGAGCCTTTGGCGGCACGAATCGCAGCTTGTATGGGGTCATGACTGCTCGCCCCACGACTGCCCCAGCCCTGTCGCTGGCCGAGCTCGCCACCCTGACGAGCACGGTCGCCGACGACGTACGCGCCGGCCTGTACGAGGTCCACGCCGACGAGGAGAGCCGGTGGCACGTGAGGATCCGGTGCGACGAGCAGGTCGACGTCTGGCTCATCAGCTGGACGAGCGAGCAGGGCACGCAGCTGCACGACCACGGCGGCTCGTCGGGCGCGTTCACCGTGGTGAGCGGCGAGCTGAGCGAGGCGGTCTGGACGCCCGGAGCCGAGGAGCTGACGGAGACCCCACGTCGCGCAGGCGACTCGGTGATCTTCGGCGAGCATTACGTCCACGACGTCCGGAACGTCCGGACCGGGACGGCCGTCAGCGTGCACGCCTACTCGCCGCCGCTGTCGCTGATGAACTACTACGACGTCGACGGGCACCAGCTCACGCGGCTCGCCTCCGTGTGGACCGACGATCCCGAGGCCCCGGCACCGGCGTTGCAGGCGGCCTCGTGACGGCGACGTACGCGTCGGTGGACGAGCTCCTGGCCGCGGCCAGGAGCTCGATCACGCGGCTCGAACCACAGCAGGCGTACGATCGGGTGGCCGACGGCGCACTGGTCGTCGACATCCGGCCCGCGTGGCAGCGGGAATCAGACGGCGAGATTCCGGGTTCTGTCATAGTCGAGCGCAATCATCTGGAGTGGCGCCTGCACCCGGCCTCGGGTGCGAGCCTCGACCAGGCGCGCGACGGACAGGAGTGGATCGTGGTGTGCACCGAGGGCTACACGTCGTCGCTCGCAGCATCCTCGCTGGTCTCGCTCGGCCTGGCGGCCACCGACATCGTCGGCGGCATCCATGCGTGGCGCGCTGCTGGCCTGCCCGTCACGACCGGACCGACGCCCGTCGAGACCGTGGTCCCGGTGACGTCCTCGGCGTGAGATGAACCCCACCCGATTGCCGCGGGTCCGGCTTCACGCCAGACTGTGCGGAGCCCGACTGCCCAGTTCAATGCCTACCTATCGCGAGACGCGGAGGACCGCATGATCGAGTACCGCTCCATCGGCAAGACGTTCGCAGATGGCACCGAGGCGGTCGGGGACTTCAGCCTCCAGCTCCCGTCACGCACGACGACCGTGCTGGTCGGCTCGTCCGGCTGCGGCAAGACGACGCTCCTGCGCATGGTCAACCGCATGGTCGAACCCTCCCGCGGCCAGGTCCTGATCGACGACGTCGACGTCGCGACCCGCAACCCCGTCGAGCTGCGGCGCAGCATCGGCTACGTCATGCAGGCCGCAGGCCTCCTGCCGCACCGCACGGTCATCGACAACGTCGGCACGGTCCTGCGACTCAACGGCGTGGGCAAGAAGGAGACCCGCGAGCGCTCGTACGCCGTGCTGGAGACCGTCGGCCTCGACACGAGCCTCGCCAAGAAGTACCCCAGCCAGCTGTCCGGCGGTCAGCAGCAGCGCGTCGGCGTGGCCCGCGGGCTCGTGACCGACCCCAACATCCTGCTGATGGACGAGCCGTTCGGTGCCGTCGATCCGATCGTTCGCGAGGAGCTGCAGGCCGAGCTCCTGCGCCTGCAGCGCGAGCTCGACAAGACCATCGTGTTCGTCACCCACGACATCGACGAGGCGTTCCTGCTGGGCGACCAGGTCGTGATCCTCAAGAAGGGCGGCAAGATCGCACAGGTCGGCTCGCCGGCCGACATCCTCGCCGAGCCGGCCGACGACTTCGTCCGCAGCTTCATCGGGCTGGACCGCGGTCGTCGTACGTTGCGCATCGAGGAGCGTGACGGCGTCAGGCTCGTCGTCGACTCGACCGGCAAGGCCACCGGAGTCCTCCAGTCATGAGCTGGCTGCTCGACAACCGTGACTACGTGTGGGACCTGACGGTCCGCCACATGTGGCTCAGCGCGATCCCGATCGTCGTCGGCTTCCTCGTGTCGCTCCCGATCGGGTGGTACGCCAACCGGCACCATCGTCTGCGCGGCGGCCTGCTGGGCGGCATCAGCATCCTCTACACGATCCCGTCGCTGCCGCTGTTCGTGATCCTGCCCGGCATCCTCGGCACGGGGATCCTCAGCGCGACCAACGTGCTGGTGGGGCTGTCGATCTATGCCGTGGCCATCATGGTGCGCTCGGCCTCGGACGCGTTCGGCTCGGTCTCGCCGCAGGTGCTCGACGCTGCCCGGGCGTCGGGCTACTCGTCGCGCGGCCGGGCCTGGGCGGTCGAGCTGCCGCTGGCCGGTCCGGTGCTGCTCGCGGGCCTGCGGGTCGTCGCCGTCAGCACCGTGAGTCTCGTGAGCGTGGGCGCGCTGATCGGGGTGAGCAGCCTCGGCTCGCTGTTCACCGACGGTTATCAGCGTGACTTCCGCACCGAGATCGTCATCGGGATCGTCGCGACGGTCGTAGTGGCGCTGGTCTTCGACGGGCTGCTCGTGCTGGCCGGCAAGCTGCTGATGCCGTGGTCCTCCATCAGCCGGCCGACGGGTGGTGCGGCATGAGCGAGCGCCAGCGAGCGAACCATGAGGCAGGGATCATGCCGACTCCGCCGTATCGTGGGTTGTTGATGGTGGGGGCGGCATGAGCGTGGTCAACGACACCGTCGACTGGCTGACGGACTCGACGCACTGGAGCGGCGACGACGGGGTGCCGCACCGCCTGCTCGAGCACGTGGGCTACACCGCGCTGACGATCGGCATCGCCGGCGCGATCGCGATCCCGCTGGGCCTGTGGATCGGCCACACGGGCCGTCTGCGCGGACTCGCCGTGGCCGTGACCGGGGCGATGCGCGCCCTGCCCACCCTCGGCCTGCTGACGTTCATCGTGCTCTACACCGGCATCGGCCTCACCGCGCCGATCATCGCCCTGGTGGTGCTGTCGATCCCGCCGTTGCTGGCCGGGGCCTACTCCGGGCTCGAGTCGGTCGACCGCCAGTCCGTCGACGCCGCGCGTGCCATGGGCATGACCGAGTGGCAGATCCTGACCAAGGTCGAGGTGCCCCTCGCCCTGCCGCTGATCGTCGGCGGCATCCGCTCGGCGGCCCTGCAGGTCGTCGCGACGGCGACCGTCGCCGCCTTCGTCAGCCTCGGCGGCCTCGGCCGCTACATCATCGACGGCCAGAAGGTCAGCGACTACCCCCAGATGGCGGCCGGCTCGGTCATCGTCGTCGTCCTGGCCCTCGTCGTCGATGCCCTGTTCGCCGGTCTCCAGAAGCTCGCCCTCGGGGCCCGGCCCATCGCTCAACCCGCCCGCGCATGACCCACCCCCACCCACGAGAAGGAACGACATGACCATCAGCAAGCTCACGACGGCCCTGGCCGTGACCGCCCTCGGGCTCTCCCTCGCCGCGTGCGGCGGAGATCCCACCGAGGGCGACAAGGCTGCGTCCGACACGATCGTCGTCGGATCTGCCGAGTTCCCGGAGAACGCGATCATCGCCGAGATCTATGCCCAGGCGCTCGAGGCCGAGGGCGTCAAGGTCTCCAAGAAGCTCAACATCGGTGCCCGCGAGGCCTACATCAAGGCGCTCGAGAGCGGCGAGATCGACCTGGTGCCCGAGTACTCCGGCAACCTGCTGTCCTACTACGACCCCAAGACCACGGCGACCTCGCCGGAGGAGATCGACGAGGCGCTCGACGACGCACTGCCCGAGAAGCTCGAGGTCCTCGACGCCGCGCCGGCCGAGGACAAGGACTCGCTCAACGTCACGCCCGAGCTTGCCGCGTCCGAAGGCCTCAAGACCATCGCCGACCTGAAGAAGATCGACGGCCTCAAGCTCGGCGCCAACCCGGAGTTCAAGACCCGCGCGTACGGGATTCCGGGACTGGAGAAGGTCTACGGCATCACCGGCATCAAGTTCACGCCGATCAGCGACGGCGGCGGCCCCGCCACGCTCAAGGCGCTGCTGGACGGCAAGGTCGACGTCGCGGACATCTACTCCACGACGCCGTCGATCGTCGCCAACAAGCTCGTGACGCTCGAGGACCCGGAGAACCTCATCGCCTCGCAGAACGTCCTCCCGCTGATCACGGAGAAGAAGGCGAGCGACAAGGTCGAGGACATCCTCGACAAGGTCTCGGCGCAGCTGACGACCGAGGACCTGCTCGACCTCAACGCCAAGAACCAGGGCGACGACAAGACCGCGCCGGACGTCCTGGCCAAGGAGTGGCTGACCAGCAAGGGCCTGATCTAGTCCTGCAGCGCACGACGGCCCGGTCACCCTCTCGGTGACCGGGCCGTCCTGTGTGCCCGCCTAGACGAGCGCGGGCTTCGGGGCGTACGCGTCCTCGGCGCTCGTCACGTCGCCGAGGTGCTCGAGCCGGCCGCGCAGCCTCAGGAGCAGCGCGGGCAGCAGCACCAGGCGGACGAGCGTCGCATCGATCAAGATGGCGACCGAGAGGCCGATGCCCATCTGCTTCATCTCGAGCATGCTCAACGTGGCGAACACCGCGAACACCGAGACCATGACGGCCGCCGCGCTGGTGACGACGCTCGCCGTCTCGCGGATGCCGAACTCGACGGCCCGGTCGTACGGCAGACCCTGACGGAGGCCCTCACGGACCCGGCTCAGGACGAACACGTGGTAGTCCATCGACAGGCCGATCAGGACGACGAAGCAGAACAGCGGGATCCAGTCGACGACGAACCCGGAGGACTCGTAGTCGAGCAGGCCGTTGAACCAGTCGTTCTGGAACACCAGGGTCAGCACACCGAATGCCGCGCCGACCGACAGCAGGTTGAGCACGGTCGTCAGAAGTGCGATCGTGACACTGCGGAACGTCCAGCCCATCATGATGAGCGTCAGGACCAGCACGAACGCGATGACCCAGGGCAGCATGGACGGCTGCTCCTCGTAGTCGTAGTTCTCGGCGACCGTTCCGCCGACCGCCGTGTCGGCGCTGCCCAGCGAGTCCGTGGCCCGGGGGACGATGGTGTCGCGGAGCTGTTCGATGGCCTTGTCGTTGCGGACGTCGCCCTCAGGGTGCGCCGCGTACATCGAGAGCTGGACCGTGCGGCCGTCCTTCGACACCGTGACGGCATCGTCCCCAGCGGTGGCAATGCCCGAGTCGACGGCCTCCGACCGGACCGTCTCGAGCGCCGTGCGAGCAGCGTCCGTGCTGTCCTTGTCGGTGTGCACCAGCACGTCGATGCCGGGGCGCTCGGACGGGAAGCTCTGCTGCATCCGCTGGTACGCCTGCACCGCCGGGATGTCCTGCGGCAGGGTGTCGATCGTGGCCTGGTGCATGTTCATCCCCAGCGCCGGGACCGCGAGGGCCACGAGTGCGCCGCCGGAGATGACGGCCGCAGCGAGCGGCTTGCGGATGACGGGGCGGATCAGACGACCGCTGATGCCACCGGCACCAATGCGGCGGTTGAGGCGCCACAGCAGGGGGATGCGGGGGCGGTCGACCCAGCGGCCGAGCTTGGCCAGCAGCGCCGGCAGCACCGTCAGCGACCCGATCACGGCGACGACGACCACGAGGATCGAGCCGACCGCGAGGGCGCTGAAGACCGGCTCACGAGTGATGAACAGCCCGGCCATCGAGACGACGACGGCGAATCCGGACACGACGACGGCACGACCGGACGTCGCCGCGGCGATCTCGATCGCATCGATGGTGGATCGTCCGCGCATCCGCTCCTCGCGCTCGCGCTTGAGGTAGAACAGCGAGTAGTCGACGCCGACCGCCATGCCGATCAGCAGCACGACGTTGGCCACCGTGCCCGAGTCGGGCACGAGGTAGGAGATCGGGGCGTAGAGGCCCAGGCCCGTGAAGACCGACGTGATCGCGAGCAGGACCGGGATGCCGGCGGCGATGAAGGCGCCGAAGGCGATCAGCAGGATCAGGAACGTGATCGGCAGGCTCATCGACTCAGCCGATGCCAGGTCCTCGCCGACCTTGTCGTTGATGCCGGTGTCGAGCGACGCGTCGCCGGCCTGCTGGATGTCGAGCGCAGGGTGCTCCTTCTGGACGTCAGCGGTCGTGTCGATCAGGCCGCCCACGTTGTCGGCGGCGGCGTCCGCGTCCCCGCTCAGGGTGATCGGCACGAGGAGGGCGTCGCGTTCCTCGGACCAGATGGGCGGCCCGACGTCGGCCACGCCCTTGACGTCGACAGCCGCCTGCGACAGCTGGGTGGCGGCGGCCTCGGCCTGGGTCTCGTCGAGCGTCCCCTCGGCGGCGGTGACGAGGACCGACTCGGTCGGGCTCGCCTCGAGCCCGGCGGCGTCGATCATGGCGGCGGCCCGCCCGGACTCGCCGACGCGGAAGTCCTCGTCGGCGACCTGCTTGGTGGGAACCGTGATCATGAGGGCGATCGCCGAGATCACGAACGCGACCCAGAGACCGATCGCGCGCCAGGGGTGGGTCGCGCTCCAACGAGCGACCCTGACGGTGGGAGATGTCGAAGACATGAGGAGTCCTTCTCTCGATATGGCTGGTTCGAATGTCCGGTCACCAGCCTCGTGATCCGGGCGATCGCGCGACATGGTGCTGAAACCCCGATCGGGAGTAGGTCTGAGCCCACTGTCAGCGGCCGGCCGATGCGCGAGGATTGGGACGGATCACCCACCTGAATCGGAGCACCCGCCATGAGCACCACCGTCCCCGTCGCCTCGCCGTTCGAGGGAGAGACGTTCCTCGCCGGGCTGTCGCGCCGGCTGAAGCTGAGTGCCCTGGCGATCGCGTACGTCCTGCTGGCGGTGCCGGCGGTCGCGCTCGTGTGCATCCTCACCACGGCTCTCGGCGTCGCGATCGTCGGCGTCGGCATGGCGCTCCTGCTGATCTTCGTGCCGGTCAACCAGCTGCTCGCCAACGTGCATCGCCGGATGGCCGGCCGCATCCTCGGGATCCGCATCGAGCGGCCCTATCACTCGACGAAGTCCGTGTCGGGCTTCGGCCTGCTCAAGCGGTGGGCCGCCGACCCGGCCCGCTGGCGCGACTTCGCCTGGACGTACATGTCGGTGACGATCGGCTGGGTCCTGGCCTGGATCGCCTTCGGGCTCGGGCTGGGCGTGATCTGGTACCTCTTCTTCCCGTTCGTCTACTGGGTCACCCCTGACGGCGTCTTCGACATGAACTACGGATTCTTCACCCTGGACACCCAGGCCGAGGCGTTCTACGAGTGGGTGTGGCTCCTCGTCGCCTTCAGCCTCTGGTGGTGGCTCATGCCGGTGCTGATGCGCTGGCGGGCCGAGCTCGACCGCGCGATGCTGTCGCCCACGCGCGAGCTCCTCGAGCGTCGCGTCGCCGAGGTCTCGCAGTCGCGGGCCGAGACGATCGACCACTCCGCCGCCGAGCTCCGTCGCATCGAGCGGGACCTGCACGACGGCGCCCAGGCCCGGCTCGTCGCGCTCGGCATGAACCTGGGGATGGCCGAGGAGATGCTGGCCAAGGACCCTGCCGGCGCTGCGGCGATGCTGGCCGAGGCGCGAGCCGTCACGACCTCCGCGCTGGGCGACCTCCGGTCGGTCGTCCGCGGGATCCACCCACCGGTGCTCGCCGATCGCGGACTCGCCGGCGCCATCCAGGCCCTCGCCCTCGACATGTCGCTGCCGGTGTCGGTGATGATCGACCTCTCCGGGCGGCCCGCGGCGCCGGTGGAGTCCGCGGCCTACTTCGCGACGAGCGAGCTGCTCGCCAACATCGGCAAGCACTCCGGCGCCACCCGGGCGGTCATCGAGGTCACGCACGACGGCCGAGCCCTCAAGGTCGTCGTGCAGGACGACGGGCGGGGCGGCGCGGCCGTGTCCGCGGGGACGGGTCTTGCGGGGGTCGCGAGACGCCTTGCGGCCTTTGACGGCACGATGGACGTGGTCAGCCCCGCCGGTGGGCCGACAGTGGTCACCCTGGAGGTTCCGTGCGCGTTGTCATCGCCGAAGATCTCGCCCTCCTCCGGGACGGGTTGACCCGGCTCCTCGAGGCGTACGACTTCGAGGTGGTGGCAGCCGTCGACGACGCGGAGAAGCTCGCCGAGGTGCTGCGCACCGCCGAGGTCGACATCGCGGTGGTGGATGTCCGCATGCCGCCGACCTTCACCGACGAAGGGCTCCGGGCGGCGATCGCGGCGCGGGCCGAGCGGCCGGGGTTCCCGGTGCTGGTGCTGTCCCAGTACGTGGAGCAGCTGTATGCCCGCGAGCTGCTCGGCAGCGGCGACGGCGCGGTCGGCTACCTGCTCAAGGACCGGGTGGCCGACGTCGTGACCTTCGTCGACGCCGTGCGTACGGTCGCCGGGGGCGGCACGGTGCTGGACCCCGAGGTCGTCTCGACCCTGATCGCCCGGGCGCAGCCCGACAGCCCGATCACGCGCCTCACGGACCGGGAGCGCGAGGTGCTGGGCCTCATGGCGGAGGGCCGGTCGAACGCCGCGATCGCCGCTGCGCTCTTCGTGACCGAGAAGGCGATCAGCAAGCACACCAGCAACATCTTCATGAAGCTGGACCTCGACGCCGACGACGACAGCAACAACCGTCGCGTGCTGGCCGTCATCGCGTACCTGCAGGGCTGAGCCGCTCAGCGGTCAGGCGTCGACGCGGTCCCGTTCGAGCTCGGCCGGATCGCCCTCGCTGAGCCCGATCCGGTCGTGCAACCGGCGCAGCGGTCCCGGCGCCCACCAGTTGCGGCGGCCGAGCATGGCCATCAGCGACGGGACGAGCATCGCCCGGACGATCGTCGCGTCGATCAGCACGGCGAGGGCGGTCCCGATGCCGAGCTCCTTGATGAAGATGATCTCGGACGTCGCGAAGGCGCCCAGCGCGATCGCGAACAGCAGCGCCGCGGCCGTGACGATGCGTCCCGTGCGCTGCAGGCCCAGCGCGACCGACTCGCGCTCGCCCGCGCCGGCGTCCCGAGCCTCCTTGATCCGCGTCAGCAGGAACACCGCGTAGTCGGTGGACAACCCGAAGACGACGGCGAACAGGAACACCGGCTGCGTCGACTCGAGCGCGCCCTGGCTGGTGTAGTCGAGGAGTCCCTCGAACCGGCCGTCCTGGAAGATCAGCACCAGCACGCCGAACGTGGCGCTGATCGTGAGGACGTTCATCAGGAGCGCCTTGAGCGGCAGGACGACCGAGCCGGTCATGAGGAACAGCGTGATGAACGTCAGCGCTGCGAGGATCAGCAGGGCCAACGGGATGTTCGCGGCGATCGAGTCGACCTGGTCGACCTGCTCGGCGCTGGCGCCACCGACCAGGACCGAGCCCGGCGCGTCGACGTCGCGGATCTCGCCGACGAGGTCGAGGGTCTGCTCGTCAAGCGTCGGCTTCGCCGGGACGACGTCCAGCTGCCACGTGTCGTCGCCCAGGAACCGCGGCTCGGCGACCTGTGCCGCCCCGTCGAGCGAGCCCAACGCCGAGGCGTACGCCTGCACGTCCTCGCCGGCGGACTCCGGCGCCGTGACGGCGACGACGAGCGGCGACGACTCGGCTCCCACGAAGTCCTGACGCAGGGTCGTGTCGACGGTCTTGGCCTGGCTGCCTTCGGGCAGGACCGTGGCGTCGACGCCCGTGAACTTCACGCCGAGGAACGGTGCGCCCAGCGCCAGCAGGATCGCGGCGCCCGCGATGGCCGTCCCGACGGGGAACCGCATGACGAACTTCGACACCCGGTACCAGAACCCCTGCACCTCGGCCCGCGACTCGGCGACCTGCGCCGCGCGCCACCGCTTCGGCGCCCAGGCGTTGATCCGGTGCTCGAGCACGGCGAACAGGGCCGGCAGGACGATGAGCGACACCGCGGCCGCGGCAAGGGCCACGACGGTCACCCCGATGCCCATCGAGTAGAGGAAGCGCAAGGGGAACACCAGCAGCGCGAGACCGGCGCCGGCGACCGTGACCGCGGAGAAGGCGACGGTACGTCCGGCGGTGGCGACGGTCCGACGTACGGCCTCCGCGCCCGGTCCCACCCGCTCCAGCTCCTCGCGATAGCGAGAGACCAGGAAGAGGGAGTAGTCGATCGCCAGGCCGAGGCCGAGGCCGGTGATGAGGTTCAGCGCGAAGATCGAGATGTCGACGAGCTCGTTGATGCCGCGCACGATCAGCAGCGACGTGACGATCGTCAGGCCGCCGACGAGCAGGGGCAGCAGCGCGGCGACGGCCGAGCGGAAGACCCACAGCGACACGAGGAACAGCAGGGGGAACGCGATGATCTCCGCCGTGACGAGATCGGCCTCGACGTTCTCGTTGACCTCCTGGTAGGCCGGGCCGAAGCCGCCCACCTGAACGCCGTCGACCTCGGCGAGCTCCTCGCGGAGGTGCTCGGTCGTCTCGTCGGCGTCGACGCCGGACTTGTAGGTCACGGCGAAGAACGTCTGTGAGCCGTCCTTCGAGACGAACTGCTGGCCCGCCTCGGGGCCACCGGCGACGACCAGGTCGGGCTCGGACAAGATCTCCTGCGTCTCGGCGATCGCCTCCTGGTCGTCGACGTCGACGAGGGCGATGAGGCTCGGGGCGGCATCCTGGCCGGCTGCCCTCTCGATCTGCTCGATCGCCTGCGCGCTCGGGGCGCCGGTGTCGGAGAACGAGTCGTTGTCGCTGTTGAGCAGTCCTGCCACGGGCCCGCCGAGCACGCCGGCGATCACGAAGAACAGGACCGTCACGCCCAGGACGCGCCGGGGATGGGTGTTGGCCAGGCGGCCGAGTGCACTGAACATCAGAACTCCTTTGCCACGGCGAGCGGGTCGCCGTACAGCTCGGTGAGGTCGAGGGCGGCCACCACGGTGAGCAGCATTCCCTGGGCCATGAAGTCGCGGACCTCGTCCGCGCCGGCGCCACTCAAGGCGGCGATGTCCTGCCAGATCTCGCGGTACGTCCGCTGGGCGACGTCCTTGATGGCGGGGTCGGAGCCTGCTGCCCAGGTGTGCAGCTGGCAGCGCATCGAGTTGACGTCGTCCTCCATGAAGCCGATGTAGGCCATCGCCATGGCCTCCAGCGGCGACGTGTCGGGGTCGCGCTGCTCGACGGCTTCGCGGAAGGTCCGGCGCAGCGTCGTGGTGTGGTGCTCGATCGCAGCGCCGATGAGTCCGGCCTTGGTGCCGAAGAGCCGGAACAGGTACGGCTGGGAGACTCCGGCGCGTTCCGCGATGACCTCGGTGGACGTCGCGTGCATGCCGGAGCGGCCGTACTCCTCGATCGCTGCCTCGAGGATCAGGACCTTGCGGTCCTCGGACTTCATGCGGGTGGCCGGGCTCATGCACGTTAAGTTAGTGATGACTCACAAACTTGTCAACGAGTTATGTGAAAGTCGCCTGCGGAGCGGGTGACGCCCGATACTCTGACGCCCTGTCACCATCCACCGGAGGCCCGCATGACCCGTCATCTTCGCCTGCTCGCCGCTCTCGTCGCGGCGTTCGCACTCGCCGCAGCAGGACTCGTCACCACCTCGGCGCAGGCCGCCGTCGCCGTATCGGTGTCCGGCCGTGTCGTCGACTCCGACGGCGTCGGCGTCCGCGGACTGACCCTCGAGGCGCACATCGGTGACGGGGAGGACGAGGACGACTACGCCTACCTCGGCTCGACCAGGACCGGTGGCACGTTCAGCACCACTGCGTACGGCGACCTCCGCCCCGGCACGTGGACGCTGACAGTGTCGGACGACGACGACAACCCCGAGTACGCCACGACGAGCAAGCAGATCACCCTCGTGGCAGGTGCCAACGCGCTCGGCGACATCGTGGTCCAGCCCACGTCGTACGCCGAGGGCTCGGTGACGGCGCCGTCGGGCCGCAAGCTCAAGAACGTCTCGGTCCTCGCCCTCCCGGGTGACGGGACCTTCCCGGACGAGGAGGATCCGACGTTCTTCGAGAACATCGGCTTCGCCGAGACGGACGAGACCGGTGGCTTCCGCATGGCCGGCCTGGGCGTCGGACCGTACACGGCGTTCCCGATCTTCGAGTACGACGTCGCCCCGTCCGGCCGCCGTGCGTCGTTCATCGTCGAGACCGCCGGTCAGACCGTCACCGGCGTGAACCTGACGAAGATCAAGGTCTACCCCTCCACGGTGCACATTGCCGGGACGTCACCCGCCAAGGGCAAGGCCACGCTGAACCTCAAGGTCAGCGCGCTCTACTACGGCATCACGAACCCCGGCGGCCGGTTCGACCTCTACCTCGGAACCAAGAAGATCCGGTCCGCCGTCGGCTTCACCGCCGGCAAGCGCACCGTCAACCTGACGGGCCTCGGCAAGGGCAAGCGCACGTTCCGGTTCAAGTACCTCGGGTCGACCGACACGCGCCAGAAGTGGTCGAACAAGATCACCGTCACGATCAAGTAGCCCGGCATCTGGCGATCCGCAGCCTCCACTGCCATGCTCGGTGACGAAAACAGGAGGTCTGGATGCCACTCGTCGAGGTCAACGGCGCCAAGCTGAACATCGAGGACACCGAGGCCCCGGTGGGCCGACCGGATGCGGCGACCGTCGTGTTCGGGCACGGCCTGCTCTTCAGCGGACGGATGTTCGACGACCAGGTCGATCGGCTGGCACCGCGCTACCGGTGCGTGACGATCGACTGGCGTGGGCAGGGCCGGTCGCCGGCCGCGGACGGTGGCTACGACATGGACACCCTCGCCGAGGACGCTGTCGCGGTGATCCACGAGCTGGGCCTCGGCAAGGTGCACTGGGTCGGCCTGTCGATGGGTGGCTTCGTCGGCATGCGGCTCGCCGCCCGGCGACCCGAGCTCATCCGGTCCCTGAGCCTGCTCGACACCAGCGCCGGCCCGGAGGACCCCGAGAAGGTCTCCCAGTACCGGCTGCTGGCCAAGATCTACGGGCTGTTCGGTCTCGGTCCGGTGGCCTCGAGGGTCAAGCCCTTGATGTTCGGGCGGACCTACCTGTCGAGCCCGCGCTCGGAGCCGCAGATCGAGGCGTGGCTCAACGAGGTCAAGGCGGCCAAGCGCTCGGGCATGAAGCAGGCCATCTACGGGGTCACCGATCGCGAGCCCATCGCCGCCGAGCTGAGCAGCATCAGCTCGCCCACCCTCGTCGTCGTGGGCGCCGACGACGTCGCGACGCCGGTCGCCAAGGCCGAGGAGATCAACAAGCTGATCCCCGGATCCCGACTGGAGATCGTTCCGGACGCGGGCCACTCCAGCACGATCGAGCAGCCGGACGCCATCAGCGACCTGCTCGAGACCTTCATCGACCAGAACTAGGGGACGACATGCACAGCCTGCTCGCCGCAGAGGAGAACACAGCCGCTCAGACCGCCGGAACGCTGACCTTCTTCGTCGTGGTCGCCGCCCTCAGCATCTGGCTGATCGTGAGTGGCAACCAGCAGGTCAGGGCCACCCAGGGCGACAAGGGCGGGACCAAGCGGATCATCGGCTGGATCCTGGTCGTCCTCGTGGTGCTGGGGACCGTGGGCAGGCTCGCGCAGGCCTGACCTAGGCCGTCGGCACGTAGACCCACGGCTCCCGCGGCAGCTCCGCCGGCTCGAACGAGGCGAGCAGCTCCTCGGGCGTACGTCCGTCGAGCCCGAGCGAGCCGGCGATCAGCCCGAGGACGTCGACGCCGGTGTCCTGCAGCTCGACCCGGGTCACGGCACCGTCGCGCTTGGCGAGCCGCTGACCCTCTGCGTTGAGCGCCAGGGGCACGTGCACGTACGCCGGGGGTGTGGCCCCGAGGAGCGTCGCGAGCCAGGCCTGCCGCGGAGCGGAGGCCAGCAGGTCGTCGCCGCGCACCACCTGGTCGACGCCCTGTGCGCTGTCGTCGACGACGACCGCGAGGTTGTAGGCCGGGACGCCGTCGCCGCGGCGGATCACGAAGTCGTCGACCGCGCCCTCGTACGTCCCGTGGATCTCGTCGTGCACCGTGAAGGTCGCGACGTCGGAGCGCACGCGCAGCGCCGCGGGCCGCAGCGCTCGTCGCTCGGCCCGCTCCACGTCGGTGAGGTCGCGGCAGGTGCCCGGATAGGCGCCCGGCGGATGGTGCGGGGCGGTCGGCGCCTCGAGGATCTCCCTGCGGGTGCAGAAGCACTCGTAGACGAGGCCCTGGTCGCGGAGGCGGGCGATCGTGGCGTCGTACAGGTCGAGCCGTTCGGACTGGCGCACCGGCTCGCCGTCCCAGTCGAGACCGAGTGCGCGCAGGTCGGCGAGCTGCCGTTGCTCGGCGCCGGGACGCACGCGGTCGAGGTCCTCGACCCTGATGAGGAAGTCGCGGTCCGTGTGCCGAGCCCACAGCCAGGCGAGGAGCGCCGTGCGCAGGTTGCCGACGTGCAGGTCGCCCGAGGGAGAAGGGGCATAGCGTCCGGCGCTCACGCGTCCAGTATGTCGCCGGGCAGCAGGCGCTCGATCTCCTCCCAGACCGCGTCGACCCGGTCGTGCGTCGCCAGGCCGCGGGTGACGTACGCGCACGCGTACCCCTTGGCGGTCGAGAACCATGCCGAGGAGCCGCCGATGCCGCCCATGCCGATCTCGACGGCGTCGCGCTGGAAGCCCAGCGTCCACGTCGCCTCGCGGTCGAGCACGAGGTCGTGCCCCGTGGCCTGGACGGAGGTGTACTCGCGGAGCAGCTCAGGACCGAGCAACCGGGCGACGGGGCCGTCAGGGTCGAGCAGCTCGGCGTAGAACCGGGCCAGTGCCGGTGCCGTGGCGTGCAGGGCGATCGCGGGGAACCAGCCCGACCGCCAGTCCTTGCCGTTGACCACGTCGACCTCGAGCGGGCCTGCGGGCCGCCCGAGCGAGGCGGTCAGCGCGGTGTTGGTGCTGTCGAGATATCCCGCGGCCCAGCCCGGCCGGGCGTACGTCAGGTCGGCGACCCGCGGCAGGTCGGCCTCCGGCACCGAGAGGTGCAGGTCCCAGCCGTGCGCGGCGGCGAGCTCCGCGAAGCGGTCGGCGAGGCCCTGGCCGGTGGCGCGCTGCACGACGCCGTGCAGCAGGTGCCCGTACGTCAGGGCGTGCTCGGCGATGCCCTGCCCGGGCGGGTGGAAGGGCGCGGCCTCGGCGAGCAGCTCGACGAGCGCCTCGCCGTCGAGGGGGTCGATCGATGCGGCTGAGTCCGGGAACGCGAAGAGCCCGGACTGGTGCGACAGGACGTGCCGCAGGGTCGTGGGGGCCTTGCCGTGCCCGCTGAACTCCGGCCACACGTCCGCGATCGGCTGGTCGAGGCCGATCGCGCCCTCGGCGACCACGCTCAGGGCCGTGAGGGCGGCGAACGGCTTGGCCACCGAGTAGGTGTGGGCGAGGGTGTCGGGCTGCCACGGGTCGCCGGCCGCGTTGCGGGTGCCGACCGCGAGGTTCACGACCTCGGCGCCGTCGTGCCACACCGAGACGCCGGCGCCGACCTCGGTGCCGGCCTCGACGGATTGCTGGACGAGGTCGCCGATCGACGACCAGTCGGTCTCACGTGTCATGGCGCCACGGTGCCACAGACACGACGCGCGGGAGGTGTGCGGCCCAACTACGCTCGAGCCATGGCCGACATCCACACACCGGACGAGCCCGACTCCGTGGCGGATCGCCCGATCGGCACCCGCTCGTTCATCTACGGCACCAAGACGCTGGCGACCGCGGTCGTCGCGCTGGTCCTGAGCATCGCCAACGGCGGCGACACCGCGCCGGCGTTCTGGGTGCTGGTGTCGGCGGGCGTGCTCGGGGTGATGTTCAGCCTCATCGAGCGCACCACCACGCGTGGGGCCGAGGTGGTCAGCCACCGCCGGGTCAACCTCGACGTCGTGGGCACGGTCCTGCTGGCGGTGGTCGTCAACCTCGTGGTGCACATCGCCCAGCGCTGACCCCGCTCGATCAGGGCAGGGGCTTCTCGTAGTGCTTGTAGACCGTGTCGGCCTCGTAGCCGCTGCGGTCGTAGACGGCCTGGGCGCGCAGGTTGGTGTGCGCCGTCGCCAGCTCGATCGCGATCGCACCGGCCTCGACCGCGAGGGTCGCGGCGGTGTCGAGCAGGGCGTCGACCGCGCCGGTGCCGCGGGCGTCCTCCGACACGAACAGGTCGTTGAGGATCCAGATCGGCGCCAGCCTCGTCGAGGAGAACGCGGGGTAGATCTGGCTGAACCCGACCGGCTGGTCGGCGTCGTCGCGGGCGATCAGCACGATCGACTCGTCGCGAGCCAGCCGGCTGGCGAGGAAGCTCGCCGAGGCGTCGAGGTCGTACGGCTCACCGTAGAACTCCCGGTACGCCGCGAAGAGCGGTGCGGCCTGGGAGACGTCGGAGAGCTGCGCGCGGATGACCTTCACGGGAACAGCGTCCCACGGAACCGCCGTCAGCAGAGCGTACGGACGACGCGCAGTCCCTCGGGCGTACCCGGCCAGTGCCGTTCGAGTGCATCCGGACCGGCCCGCCTGACGACCGACCTGAGGACGATCGCGACGACCACGACGTCGTCGGCGTAGCCGAGCACCGGGATGAAGTCGGGCACGAGATCGACCGGCATCGCGAGGTAGCCGATCAGCAGCACGAGCCGGATGCGGATGCCGCGCGGCAGCGTGCGGTCGCCCGCGAGGCCTTTGAGGAGGCGCAGCAGGTCCGGCACCAGGCGCACGGCGTCGCGCAGGGTCAGGTCGTCCGGCTTCGCCCGCCACAGCACCGCCAGCATGACGAGCCAGACGAGCACGAGGCTCGCGGCGACGACCCCCGCGATGGCGACCCAGTCCGGCATCCCTGAATCCTCCCACCCTGCCGTGGGAGTGACGACGTGCAGGCGACACGCCGGTGCGAGCCTGCAGATCGTCACGCTCAGCGTGGAGCACGCTCAGCGTGGAGCTGTGGCACCCCCAACGGGATTCGAACCCGTGCTACCGCCGTGAAAGGGCGGCGTCCTAGGCCGCTAGACGATGGGGGCCGGAAAACCCGTTCAGCATAGTGGGTGAGACAGGTGCCGCCCAAACCGCATCAGGCAGGATGGACGCATGATCGAGGTCAGCGAGGACCGTTTCGCCGAGCTCGTCGAGGCCGCGTTCGCCGCCGTGCCCGCCGAGCTCGCGGCGCTCCTCGACAACGTCGTGCTGTTCATCGAGGACGACGCGCCTGCGGACGACCCGACGCTGCTCGGCTTCTACGACGGCATCCCGCTGACGGAGCGCGACACGTCCTACGGCGGGGTCATGCCCGACCGGATCTACGTCTACCGCAACCCGACGCTGGCGATCTGCGACACCGAGGAGGACGTCGTCGAGGAGGTCGGCATCACGGTCGTGCACGAGATCGCCCATCACTTCGGCATCGAGGACGACCGGCTGCACGAGCTCGGCTATGCGTGAGATCCGCCGGGCCGACGACCGGTTCCGCACCGTCGGCGACGGGGTGTCGACGTGGCACAGCTTCTCGTACGGCGCGCACTACGACCCCGACAACGTGGGCTTCGGCCCGATCGTCGCGATCAACACCGAGCGCATCGAGGCCGCTCGCGGCTACGAGCTGCATCATCACGCCGACGTCGAGATCGTGACGTGGGTCCTCGAGGGGGCCCTGCAGCACCAGGACGGCACGGGCCATCGCGGCGTCGTGCGGCCCGGCACGGCTCAGCGCCTCAGCGCCGGCACCGGCGTGCAGCACTCGGAGGAGAACGCCTCGGCCGACGAGCCGTTGGTGTTCGTGCAGATGATGCTGCGCTCGGACCACGACGGCGAGCCCGACTACGCGCAGGCGGCGGTCCCGCTGGAGCCCGGCGTGCTGACGCCGACGGTCGACGTCCACGCCGCCGCGGAGCTGTTCGTCGTACGCCTGGGGGAGGGGCAGGGCGTGACGGTGCCCGCAGCCGGGCGCAGCCTGGTCCACGTCACGACGGGTGCGGTCGTGCTCGGGGACACCGTCCTGACCAGTGGCGATGAGGCCCGTCTGACGGACGAGGGCGCGTACGATCTGAGTGCTGCCGGCGACGGCGGCGACGTCCTGGTCTGGCAACTGCAGAGGTGAACGCATGACGGTCCTCGTCCTCAACGGCCCCAACCTCGGCCGGCTCGGCGTGCGGGAGCCTGACGTCTACGGCACCGCGACGTACGCCGACCTGGTGGCCCGCTGCGAGGAGGTCGCCAAGGAGGCCGGGATCGAGGTCGACGTGCGGCAGACCGACACCGAGGCCGAGATGATCGGCTGGCTGCACGCCGCCGCAGACGTCGGGTCGCCCGTGATCCTCAACGCCGGCGCGTGGACCCACACCTCGGTCGCGGTCCGCGACGCGGCGAGCCAGCTCAGCGCCCCTCTTGTCGAGGTGCACCTCAGCAACGTCCACGCCCGCGAGGCGTTCCGCCACACCTCCTACCTCAGCGACATCGCCGCCGCGGTCGTCGTGGGCATGGGCCTCGAGGGGTATGCGGCAGCCATTCGCTATCTCGCCGCGCCTTAGGCCGACCTCTGGGACCGGCTGTCCGCCCCCGGGTCTAACCTGATGGACGTGAAAGGTTGGCAGGCCCACGGGGAAGCCGTTGACCGGCTGCTGGCGTCCTACGGGCGGATAGCGCCGGGGGACCGCATTCGCCTGGCCAAGAAGACGTCCAACCTGTTCCGCCCCCGCCAGGGCAACGACGCGCCGGGCCTCGACGTCAGCGGCCTCGACGGGGTCATCGCCATCGACACCGAGGCACAGACCGCCGACGTGCAGGGCATCTGCACCTACGAGCAGCTCGTCGCCGAGACGCTGCCGCTGGGCTTCATCCCCTACGTCGTCCCCCAGCTGCGCACCATCACGCTCGGTGGCGCGGTGACCGGGCTGGGCATCGAGTCGACGTCGTTCCGCAGCGGGCTGCCGCACGAGTCCGTGCTCGAGCTCGACATCCTGACCGGTTCCGGCGACGTCGTCACGGCGGCACCCGACGGTGAGCACGCCGACCTGTTCGAGGCGTTCCCCAACTCCTACGGCAGCCTCGGCTACGCCACGCGGCTGCGGATCAAGCTCGAGAAGGTCCCGCCGTTCGTCACGCTGCGCCACGTGCAGGTCGCCGACGCCGCGGCCGCGGTCAAGGCCGTCGAGGTCATCGCCGAGACCGGCGAGTGGCACGGCGAGCGCGTCGACGGGCTCGATGGCACGGCCTTCAGCCCGGACGAGATCTACCTGACCCTGGCGCACTTCGTCGACGAGCCGGGCAACCGCGGGTCCCACGCCGTCAGCGACTACACGGGCCAGCAGATCTACTACCGCTCGATCCAGCAGCGCGAGACCGACACCCTGACCATGAACGACTACATCTGGCGGTGGGACACCGACTGGTTCTGGTGCTCGGGAGCCTTCGGCGCGCAGAACCCCTGGGTCCGCAGGGTGTGGCCCGCCAGGTGGCGGCGCAGCGACGTCTACCACCGGCTCGTCGGCCTCGACGAGAGGATCGGCCTCAGCAAGGTCCTCGACCGGGTCAAGAAGGTGCCGGGTCGCGAGCGGGTGATCCAGGACATCGAGGTGCCGCTGGACCGCCTGCCCGAGTTCCTGGCCTGGTTCGACGCCGAGGTCGGCATGCGCCCGGTGTGGCTGTGCCCGCTGCGCACGACCCGCCCGTGGCCGGTCTACCCGTTGACGCCCGGCGAGACCTACGTCAACGTCGGGTTCTGGGGCACCGTCGAGGTGCCGGCCGGTTCCCCCGACGGCATGGTCAACCGCCGGATCGAGGAGTTCGTGCACGACCTCGGCGGGCACAAGTCCCTCTACTCCGAGGCGTTCTACGACCAGGACACGTTCGACCAGATGTACGGCGGCGAGGTGCTCGCCGCCGCCCGCGGGCGGTACGACCCCGAGGGCAGACTGAGCACCCTGTTCGAGAAAGCGGTGAGGAACTCATGACCACGGACGTGGGAGTACGGCTGACGATCGCTGACGCGCTGGGCCGGCTCATGAAGGACGGACTGCCCTTCAGGTTCGAGGCGTTCGACGGCAGCGTCGCAGGCCCCGAGGACGCCCCCATCAGGATGCGGCTCGTCAACGAGCGCGGCCTGTCCTACCTGATGACCGCCCCCGGCGACCTCGGCTTCGCGCGGGCGTACGTCTCGGGCGATCTCGAGCTCGAGGGGGTCCACCCGGGCAATCCCTACGACGCCATGGTCCTGATCATGAGCCAGCTGCGCTTCAAGGTCCCGTCGGCGCCCGAGATGGTGCAGATCGTCCGCAGCCTGGGCTTCGGCAACCTCAAGCCCCCGCCGCCGCCGCCCGAGGAGCACCTGCCCAAGTGGCGCCGCGCGATGGAGGGGCTGCGCCACAACAAGAAGCGCGACGCCGAGGCGATCCACCACCACTACGACGTCTCCAACCGGTTCTACGAGCTCGTGCTCGGCCCGTCGATGACCTACACCTGCGCGGTCTTCCCCGGGCCTGACGCCACCCTCGAGGAGGCGCAGTTCGAGAAGTACGACCTGATCGCCCGCAAGCTCGACCTCAAGCCCGGCCAGCGCCTGCTCGACATCGGCTGCGGCTGGGGTGGCATGGTGCGGCACGCCGCCAAGCACTACGGCGTCAAGGTGATCGGGGTGACCCTGTCGCGCGAGCAGGCCACCTGGGCGCAGGACGAGATCAAGCGCCAAGGGCTGGACCACCTCGCCGAGGTCCGCTTCATGGACTACCGCGACGTGACCGAGACCGACTTCGACGCGATCAGCTCGATCGGGCTGACCGAGCACATCGGCGTCCGCAACTACAACGCCTACTTCGGGTTCATGCGCGACCACCTCAAGGTCGGCGGCCGCCTGCTCAACCACTGCATCACCCGGCCGCACAACAAGACGATGTCGACCGGCGCGTTCATCGACCGCTACGTCTTCCCTGACGGCGAGCTCACCGGCGTCGGGCGCATCACGACAGCGGTGCAGGACAACGGCCTCGAGGTGCGCCACGTCGAGAACCTGCGCGAGCACTACGCCCTGACGCTCAAGGGCTGGTGCGACAACCTGGTCGAGCACTGGGACGAGGCGCTGGGCGAGGTGAGCCTCGGCCGGGCCAAGGTGTGGGGCATCTACATGGCCGGGTCGCGGCTGGCGTTCGAGCGCAACGAGATCGAGCTGCACCACGTGCTGGCGGTCAAGACCGACGCGCACGGCAACGCCGACTGGCCGCTGCGCCCGACCTGGCTCAGCTGACCGGCAGCGCCCGGCGCTGACGCGAGGGCGTCAGTGCCGGGCCGGCGGGGATCAGAGCCGGGCGATCTTGGCGTCGTCCGTCGCGCCCTTGGTGTCGAACAGGCACCTGGCCGTCGACGCGATCGACTCGAGGTCGTACTGCTTGTGGTTCTGCAGCAGGATCGACACGTCGGCCGTGCGCAGGGCGTCGTCGAGATCGTCGGCGCGGGTGACGCTGACGCCGTTGGGCGTCCACGCCTCGACGTGCGGGTCGTGGAACACCAGGTTGGCGCCCTTGTCGATCAGCAGCTGGGCCAGAGGGGTCGCCGGGGACTCGCGCTGGTCGGCGATGTTCGGCTTGTAGGTCACGCCGAGCAGCAGGATCGTCGAGCCGCGCAGCGCCTTGCCCTCGTCGTTGAGCAGGTCGATGACCCGCTCGACGACGTACGACGGCATCTGCAGGTTGATCGACTGGGCGAGCTCGACGAACTGGAACGGCCGCCCGAGGGTCGCGCGCACCTTGTAGGACAGGTAGTTCGGGTCGATCGGGATGCAGTGACCGCCGACGCCGGGACCGGGGAAGAACGCCTGGAAGCCGAACGGCTTGGTCGCCGCGTTGCGGATGACCTCCCAGAGATCGATGTCCATCTCGTGGCAGAACTGAGCCATCTCGTTGACCAGGGCGATGTTGATGTGCCGGTAGGTGTTCTCCAGCAGCTTGGTCATCTCGGCCTCGCGCGTGCCCTTGGACGGCACGACGGTGTCGATGAACCGGCCGTAGAACGCCGTGGCGACCTCGGTCGAGGCCGGCGTGTGGCCACCGACGACCTTGGGGGTGTTGGCGATGCCGTACGTCGGGTTGCCCGGGTCGACCCGCTCGGGGCTGAACGCGAGGTGGAAGTCGCTGCCGGCCGTGAGACCGGTCTTCTCGAGGATGGGGCGGACGACCTCGTCGGTCGTGCCGGGGTAGGTCGTCGACTCGAGCACCACGAGGTGGTCGGCGCGCAGCTGGCGCGAGATGGTCGTCGTCGCCGCGATGACGGCGCCGAGGTCGGGCTCGCCGTCGACGGACAGTGGCGTGGGCACGCAGATCACGATGGCGTCGGCCGTGGCCAGGACCGCCTCGTCGGTCGTCGCGGTGAAGCCGAGCGAGATCATCTCCGCGATGTCGTCGTCCGTCAGGTCGTCGATGTGGCTCGTGCCGCTGTTGAGCGAGTCGACCATGGCGCCGTTGACGTCGAAGCCGACCACGGTGAGGCCGGAGCGGGATGCCTGCTGGGCGAGCGGGAGCCCGACGTAGCCGAGGCCGATGATTGCCATGTCGATGGACAAGGTCGTTTCCTTCAGGTGGGGATCCGTGGTGCCTGCCGAAGATTACCGCAGCGGGTCACAGGGACTGAAATTCACGGCCGGACCGCGTCGTGCCGCCCAACGGTCAGTGCTTGCCGCGGCCGAGCGCCCGATAGGTCCAGCCGGCGGCCCGCCACGCAGCGGGGTCGAGGGCGTTGCGGCCGTCGAGGATCCGCGGGGTGTCGACCAGGTCGGCTAGGGCCTCGGGATCGAGGTCGACGAACTCCTGCCACTCGGTCAGCAGCAGGATCAGCTCGGCACCTTCGGCGGCGTCCTGCGCGGACGGGACGAACGCCAGCTGCGGCCGCCGGGCCTTGGCGTTGGCGTTGGCCTCCGGGTCGGTCATGATGACCTGCGCCCCGAGCTCCTCGAGCTTGGTCGCGACGTCGAGGGCCGGGGAGTCGCGGACGTCGTCGCTGTTGGGCTTGAACGAGGCGCCGAGCACCGCGATGCGGCGCCCCTTCACAGAACCCCCGAGCTCCTCCTCGGCCAGCGTGACCATGCGTTCGCGACGGCGCCCGTTGATGGCGTCGACCTCGCCGAGGAAGCTGAGCGCCTGGTCGACCCCGAGCTCGTCGGCCCGCGCCATGAAGGCCCGGATGTCCTTGGGCAGGCAGCCGCCCCCGAACCCCAGTCCCGCGTTGAGGAAGCGACGGCCGATGCGGGCGTCGTGGCCGATCGCGTCGGCGAGCTGCGTGACGTCGGCGCCGGTCGCCTCGCACAGCTCGGCCATGGCGTTGATGAACGAGATCTTGGTCGCGAGGAACGAGTTGGCCGCCACCTTGACGAGCTGGGCCGTGGCGTAGTCCGTCACGATGCGCGGGGTGCCCTCCGAGAGCGGCGCGGCATACACCTCGTCGAGCACGGCTGCTGCAGACTCCCCGGCAGCGCCCTCGGGCACGCCGTAGACCACCCGGTCAGGGTGCAGCGTGTCCTTGACCGCGAAGCCCTCACGGAGGAACTCGGGGTTCCACACGAGCGTGGCGCCGGGCTGGGCGGCAGTGACCTGCTCGGCGAGCCGCTCGGCGGTGCCGACGGGCACGGTCGACTTGCCGACGACGAGGTCACCGTCGGCGAGGTGCGGGAGGAGGGCGGTCACGGCGGCGTCGACGTACGTCATGTCGGCGGCGTTGCTGTTCTCGGCCTGCGGCGTCCCGACGCACACGAAGTGGACGGCCGCGCCTTGGACCGACGCGGGATCGGTGGAGAACGTGAGCCGGCCCGTCGCCATGGTCTCGGCGAGCAGGTCGGGCAGCCCGGGCTCGAAGAACGGGGCCTCGGCGCGCTGGAGGGCCGAGATCTTGGCGGCGTCGACGTCGAAGCCGGTGACCTGGTGACCGAGCTGGGCCATGCACGCGGCGTGGACGGCGCCGAGGTAGCCGCAGCCGATGACGGAGATGTGCACGTCAGGAGGCTACCAACCGCTGCTGCACCCGCTTCCGTCCCGGGACGACGGCCGTGACGGTCGTCACGACCGCCGTGCGGCCCGGGCCGGGGGACTGGGCCGCATCAGGTAGCCTGACCGAGGCCATTTGCCGCTGTGGCAGCGTCCGCCGACGGGGCACGACCCGACCGGACCACCCAGTCCTGACCGTTTCTCGAGCTCCAGAGGGGATCGACGCATGACGACCGCTCTGCATCGTTCCGACGACGCGGCGCTGACCAAGGCGGACCACGGTCGGACCCTGCGCCTCGACATCGAAGGCATGCGGACCATCGCGGTCGGCTCGGTCCTGGTGGGTCACGCCGGGGTCTCGTGGTTCGCGGGCGGGTTCGTCGGCGTCGACGTCTTCTTCGTGCTGTCCGGCTTCCTCATCACGGGCCTGCTGGCGCGCGAGGTATCCCGCACCGGCCGGGTGCGCATCGCCAACTTCTGGGCGCGGCGCATGAAGCGGCTGCTGCCGGCGTCCGCGACGGTCCTGTTGTTCTCGGCCGTCGTCACGTACGTCTACCTGCCGATCACGCAGCGCCCGGACTTCGGTGGCGACATCAAGGCCGCTGCGCTCTACGTCGTCAACTGGAGCCTCGCGTCGCGCGGGGTGGACTACCTGGCCGAGGACATCGGGCAGTCGCCCGTGCAGCACTACTGGTCCCTGGCGGTCGAGGAGCAGTTCTACCTGGTGTGGCCGCTGCTCATGCTGGCGATCGGCGTCGTGGCGGCCAAGCGCTGGAAGCTCGGCGCGTTCGTGGCCCTCGGCGCGATCACCGTGGCGTCGTTCGTCTGGTCGGTCACCCAGACCGAGAGCTCGCCCGCGACGGCGTACTTCGTGTCCACGACGCGCGTCTGGGAGCTCGGCATCGGCGCACTGCTCGCGCTGGCCGCGGCCCGGGTCGCGCGGCTGCCCTCGGTCCTGCTCGCGATCGGCGGCTGGGTCGGCATCGCCCTGATCGCGTATGCCGTGCTGTTCTTCGACACCGGCACGACGTGGCCCGGCGCCAACGCGCTGGTCCCCACCGTCGGCGCGGCGTTGATGATCGCCAGCGGCATCAAACGCACCCCCGGCTCTCCGCAGCGGCTGCTGAGCCTGGCGCCGATGGTGTGGATCGGCGGCTTGTCCTACTCGATCTACCTGTGGCACTGGCCGCTGCTGGTGGCGTTCGAGGCGGAGTACCCGGACGCCCAGGTGCGCTGGACCGTGCTGCTCATGATCCTGTCGATCGTGCCGGCCTGGCTGAGCCACCGGTACATCGAGAACCCCGTGCGCTTCGGCTCGTTCTTCAAGCCGACCGGCCGCGCCCTCGCCATGGGTGCCGCGCTCACGGCGTTCGGCGTGATCGTCGGCGCCGCGCTCAGCTCGACCGCGGGCGGCGGGCAGCAAGAGGCGACGGCCGCGCAGGCCCCCGGCGCTGCGGCGATCGACGCGGCTGACACCAAGGACGTGACGTGGAGCGACCTCACGCACGTCGATCGGATCCGACCCCTGCCGGTCGACGCCGGCGACGACCGGCCACCGCTCTACACCGAGCAGCCCGAGTGCCAGGTGCGCGACGGCGTCGACAAGCCCGAGCTGTGCGAGTTCGGCGACACCTCGTCGGACCGGGTCATCGCGATCGTCGGCGACTCCAAGATGGTGCAGTGGGAGACCGCGCTCAGCGCCTTGGGCAAGGCCGAGGGCTTCAAGGTCGTGACGATCACCAAGTCGGCCTGCCCGTTCACGGACACCTCGGTCACCACCAGCGAGAAGCTGTGGACCGACTGCCGGGCGTGGGGCAAGGCGGCGCTCCAGGAGATCCTCGAGCTCGAGCCCGATCTCGTGATGGCATCGCACGGCCGGGCCGCGGCCCTCCCGGTCGGCGGCACCGTCACGACGCGGCCGACCCGGGAGGCGATGGCGGACGGCATGGCGCGCTACTGGAAGCGGATCACCGATGCCGGGATCCCGATGATCGCGATGCTCGACAACCCGAGCCCCACCGGCGGCCCGGTCTACGAGTGTGTGGCGCAGAACCCGGACGCCCTCGACCGGTGCGCGTTCGACAAGGCCGAGGGCGTGGCCAGCTCCGGCGCACCCTCCGCGCTGGCCGCCGCCAAGCAGGTCCCGGCCGTCAAGGTCATCGACATGAGCGACGTCGTCTGTCCGGACGGCGACCGGTGCGCCGCGGTGATCGGCAACGTCCTGGTCTACCGCCAGGGCTCGCACCTCACCCGGTCCTACATCGACAGCATGGCGCCGCAGCTGGCCGAGCGACTCTACGAGGCGACGTCCGGGGAGTTCGGCAGCCGCTGACCTGCCGGCCCGGTGCGACTGGTCAGCGCTTCGATCGCCTCGACCGTGCGCCGCGAGTTGTCCCGGTCGCGATGGGTGAACAGACCCTCCGCGCGTGCGTCGTACTCAGCCTCGCGTCGGCAGTCGTGCCGCAGGTAGTGCTCGATCGCGTCGATCGTCGTCTCGACGTCGTGGGCGACGGGCCCGAAGCCGTCCCGCTCGGTGTCGAACCACGACGGTCCCGAGTGGCGCGCATAGTCGTCCTCGTCGAACTGGGCATAGACGACCGGCGTGCCGAGGTAGGCGACGTCGAACTGCACCGACGAGTGATCGGTGACGAACAGGTCGCACGTCCTCAGCAGATCTTGGACGTCTGCGGTCCCGCCGTCGAGGACGTCGACCCGGTCCCCGACCACGGGGGTCTCGGCGAGGTGCTCGCGGAGGTTGTAGTGCGGCAGGAGCTGGAACCGGTGGTCGTGCTCGTCCAGCAGCGCCAGCAGCCGCGGACTCGTCACGAGGCCGACGACGAACCGCTGGTAGTCCGATCCCTCGAAGGGGACGCTGCCGGTGGTCCTGCCGCTGAACAGCTTCGGCGCGAGGTAGAGGCGCCACGTCGGCATGAACAGGATCGTCCGGCTCCGGGGTGTCGGGACGAGGGCGTCGTAGCGGGGGAGCCCGGTCTCGACGACCTGCCGGTCGTAGCCGGACGTCTCACGAGCCGCGGCCGTCTCGGCGGGGGTCGCGGTGAGGTAGAGGTCGTAGCCGCCGACCCGGCGCCGCAGCTCGGCCATGTTGAGGTTGATGCCGTGCTTGAGGTAGACGCGGTGCGCGCCGATGCGCCACGCGAGCTGTCTGGCGTACGCCGTGGAGTCCCACTGACGCGGCAGCATGTGCTTGATCGAGTACGCGTTGGCGATCACGTCGGCGTGCAGCATCAGGAGGCGGTGCCGCCACGACGAGTGCGCGACGACCCGGCCGAGCGCAGCGACCCGGGCCCTCTGGTCACTGGCGCGGTCGATGACGTAGTGGGCCCGTACGTCCGGGCGCTCGCGGCACACGTGCGCGAACAGGTGGAGGCCGTTGTCGCGGGCCGTGTCGGCGCGCTCGCCGATCAGCCAGACGGGGCCTCCGGGCACGAGGGGGCGGGTCAGGAACCGGACGAGGCGAGCCCACGCGAAGGGGCGCCGGCGGACGAGGTCGGACAGGTCGCGGCGGGCCATGCGAGCGCTCCACGCCGCGGCGCTGCGGCGGCACACGAGCTCGACCCGGTCGGACCCCGGTGCCGGCACGGCCTGGACCCGCCGTCCCCCGCTCGACAGCGGTCGCGACGACGCGAGGAGGCCCGGCGAGGCCAGTGCGGGGGTCTCGACGGCCGCCCCCTCGACCGGGACGACCTCGAGGACGGGAAATGAGCTGCCCATCGGCAGGTCGGCGACCGGCAGCGCGGCGGTGAACCCGGTCCAGCGGCGGCCACCGTGCTCGAAGCGCGGGGCCGGCACGGTGTCGACCCCGAGGCGCCGCCGACCCGATGCGTCGGCGAGGTGCAGACGCACGAGGTCGCCGGCGGGCCTGTCGGTCTCGGCGGCCGCGCGCCGGCACGTCCCGGTCACCACGAGGTGCGTGCCGTCGGCGGACAGCTCGATCCCGTGGATGCTTGCCGCGGGCGGTCGGACGGGGGCGGCAGCGTTGGCCTGGCTCATCGCCGGGCGGGGGCCTGTCCCGTCATCGCGGGCTGTCCGACGAGTCGTCGGTGCCCGAGAGCAGGGCGTGCCGCGTGCGGGCGAGGTCGGCCAGCTGCCGGGCGCTGGCCTGGTCGATCCGGTGGGCCAGCGACTGAGCCGTGCGGACGGCGGCGAGGTGGTGCGCCGCCACCATGAGCACGACGCAGCCCTGCGCCAGCAGCACCATGACGATTGCGGTCCGGTCCTGGTCGGCGAGCACGGCGACCACACCGACGGCGATCACCACGCCGGACAGTGCGAGCAGCGGCACGTGGAGCCGCTCGAGCAGAGCGGGCAGCCGCGTGCGCAGGCCGCTGAGGGGGTTCGTCGACTTCGTCATGACGCCTCCGTGCCCATGATCCGCGTGACCGCCCCGGCGAACGCCTCGGGGGAGGTCTCATTGTGGCAGAACTCGACCGCCGAGCGCTGAGCTGCGACGTAGCGTTGCGGCTCGCTCCAGAGCGTCGTGACGATCTCCGCGATGCTGCGCTCCCCGAAGACCGCGACGTCAGGACCGAGCGCCGTTCGCAGGCTCGGGTGGACGATCGGGACGCAACCTCGGGCCATCGCGTCCAGGACCGGCCGCGACAGCACGGTGCCGTGAACCCGCGCCGGCAGGCCGACGACGAAGTCGCACTGGTCGAAGAACTCGGTCGGCGTCAGGAGGGCCTGGTCGACCCCCAGCCAACCTGCCGCGGCGCCCTTGCGCGGCCGGTCGGCCGGCTCGAGGATCCGCACGTCGAACGTGTCGCCGGCGGGCAGGGCGCCGAACGCAGCGGGGTCGACCCGCTCGGCACCGAACCGGGCGCCGTCCGCCACCCCGATGACGGGCCGCTCGGACAGCAGCCGGGCCGGGAAGCGCCGGAGGTCGACGGCGTCGATCCGGACCGGAGCATGGCGGGCGCCCTGCGCGCCGGCAGCCAGCAGTGCGTCCGACAGGGCAGCGGTCGCCGGCAGCCACTCCACGTCGATGCCGAACATCTCCCGCGCGACCTGCTCGACGTGCGCCGGGTCGTACGAGACGCGCGGGTGGCCCTCGGGCCGGGGAAGGCGGTCGGCAAGGACGAGGACCCGCTGGGGCCGCATGCGAACGCGGTCGGCAGCTCGGGAGAACGCCAGGAGGTCGGGGTCACGGACGAGCAGCAGGCGCGGGGTGAGGTCCGCGCTCAGTGGTCGCCAGTCGGCCAGGCCGTCGGCGACGACCCGCTGGATGCCCTCGTGCGGGTACGCCCGCGCGACGGCGGCGTGCCGTGGGGCCTCGCCCCGCGCGAGCCCCACCTGCAGGCCCGCCCTGGACAGAGCCGTGAGCTCCGCGGGCAGCCCCGTGAGCTGCGCGATCCGCGGCCTGAAGTCCGCGAGGACCACGACGTCGGGCGACGCGGGGTGCTCGGTGCCCTCGATCTCCGGTGGTGCCGGAAAGGCCCGTCCGTGGTCCGACAGGATCACGGGATCGGCCCTCCCGCCGGCGACCTGGCGGTGCCAGTGACGGAACGCCGAGTGGTAGGAGACGCGCGCATCGCGGCGCCAGCCGAGCCGGAAGTCTCCGCGCGACAGCGAGCCGTGGGTCAGCTGGTAGAGCGACAGGGGCTCGTCGACCGTGACGACTGCGGGGCGCCCGAACACGGCGGCGAGCCGCTCGATGAACTCGGTGTCGGCGGCGCGCCGCATGTCGTCGAAGGGGCCGAGGCGTTCCAGGACCGGGTCCCGGCGCAGGATCAGCGAGGGCGCGATGCGCGCGTAGGGAGCCGCGCCGGGGACCGTCATGCGCAGGTCGCCGTAGAGCCACACCGCGTTCGACAGGGTCGCGACGACGTTCGCGGTGAAGGCCCGCATCTGGCGTTCAATGCGCTGGGGGTGCGACCAGTCGTCGCCGTCCTGGAACCCGACGAACTCCCCGCGGGCGTGCCGGATCCCGGTGTTGCGCGCGCGGTAGGCGCCACCGTTGGCCGGCATCCGGACGTACTCGACTCGGGGGTCGAGTGCCCGGGCGCGCTCGAGGACGTCGAGGTGCTCGTCGGGGCTGGCGTCGTCGACGATGATGATCTGCAGGTCGCGCCACGTCTGCGCGACGAGCGAGCCGACCGCCGCCAGCAGGCTCTCGGTGGGCTTGAACACCGAGACCACGATCGTCACGAGCGGGCCGCCGACGGTCCCGGCGCGATCCGCGGTCGAGGTCGAGAGGCTGTCGAACGGCGCGGCGTGGTCGCCCACCGCGATCGGGTCGAGCCCGCGCTCGATGAACGGCCGGTTGAACTCGGCGAGCCAGGGCTCGGCTGCCGATCGCGCATCGCCGAACGGGTTGACCAGGTCCGCCGCGGCAGCCCATCGCACCCAAGGGTCGGCAGTGCCGGTGGCGATCAGGGCACGGGCGGTGTCCTCACGGCCGGCGCTCAGTGCCGTCTGCAGCTCGAGGTCGGCGTGCTCCGTGCGAGCGCCGGTCCGCTCGGCAACCGTCCGCGCCAGCGCGAAGAGGTCGGCCGAGCGCTCGACCGCATCGGCTGCGGGCGTGCCGATCGTCAGGAGCGCGAGCGCGTAGAGCCCAGCAGCCCGCAGCGCGTCGCCGCGGCCGCCCGTCGTGGAGCCGGCCGCGGCCAGGTCCAGGATGGCCCGGTGCCCGAGCTCGCCGTTCGAGGCCAGATGGGCCAGCAGCTCCTCGAGCCCCCGGTGCTCGTAGCGCAGCGCGAGCTTGGCCAGTGCTCCCGGCGTCACGATCCGGGCATCGGCGAGGTCCGTCAGCCATGGAGGCAGGATCGGGGACATCGCGCCGGGCACTGTCGGATCCACTCCAGTCCGTCCATCGAGGTCGTCGGCCACCAAGCGACACCGCGGGCCGATCCCCGCGGAATATACCGGACCCGAGCAGCCCGCCGGACGCGCGGCAGCGCCGGGAAAGTCCCGGCGATACCCTTGTCGACGTACGTCTGACACCAACCGGAAGAAGTGCATGAGCCTGTCGTCTGTGCCCCACGTCGTCCACGTGACCGGCGCTCGCCCCAACTTCCCGAAAGCCGCTCCGGTGATCCGGGCCCTCGATGCGCTCGGCATCCGCCAGGTGCTCGTCCACACCGGGCAGCACTACGACCCGGTGATGTCGGAGGTCTTCTTCCAGCAGCTCGGCCTGCCCGAGCCCGACGTCAACCTCGGGGTCGGCTCCGGGACGCACGCGCACCAGACGGCGAAGGTCATGACCGAGCTCGAGGACATGTTCGTCGCCGAGCGGCCCGACCTCGTCGTGGTCTACGGCGACGTCAACTCGACCGTCGCTGCCTCGCTCGTCGCGGCCAAGCTGCACATCCCGGTCGCCCACGTCGAGGCCGGCCTCCGCAGCTTCGACCGCACGATGCCCGAAGAGGTCAACCGCATCGTGACCGACAGCCTCGCCGACCTGCTGTTCACCACGAGCCCCGACGCGAACGTCCACCTCGGCGCCGAAGGCGTCGCCGCCGACAAGATCCACTTCGTCGGCAACCCGATGATCGACACCCTGCTCGCCAACCTCGAGAAGTTCGACGCCGAGGCCGCGCGCGCGGACCTCGGTCTCGAGGGCGACTACATCGTGGCGACGCTGCACCGCCCGGCCAACGTCGACGACCCCGAGCAGGCCGCCGCGATCGTCAAGGCACTGCATCAGGTGGCCGACCGCACCGAGGTCGTCATCCCGCTCCACCCACGTGGTCGCGCGTCGTTCGAGGCGGCCGGGCTGATGGACCACGACTCGATCAAGGTCATCGCGCCGCTGGGCTACGTCGAGTTCATCGGTCTCGTGCGCGGCAGCCTCGCCGTCATCACCGACTCGGGCGGCGTGCAGGAGGAGACCACGATGCTCGCGGTCCCCTGCCTGACGCTGCGGCCCAACACCGAGCGCCCGGTGACGATCACCCACGGCACCAACCAGCTCGTGACGCAGCACGACCTGCTCGCCCGCCTGGAGCCGATCATCGACCGCACGCGTACGTCCGACGGCGTGACGCCGCCGCTCTGGGACGGCCACGCCGGCGAGCGCATCGCCGCCGTCATCAGCGCAGCGCTGACCGGCCCGACCGCCTGATGGCCGGGCCGACGAGCGGCATGCCGCGCACCACCCAGCTCGCCCTGCTCGGCGTTGCCGACCTCGCGACGGTCGTCCTCGCGGTCGTCCTCGCCGATGCGTGGGGCGAGCAGCTCCTGGCCGCCCTCGGAGCGGCGATCGTGGTGCTGCTCGCCGCCCACACGCTGCGTGCCGAGCAGCAGAGCCGACGCCTGCACGCGCGACTCACGACGCTCGAGAAGGCTGTCCGGGCCGGCGACGCCAAGCGCGACCTGCACTTCGTCCGCACCCGCACCGACTGGTCGTTCAAGCGGCTGAAGCGGATGGAGGAGGGCTTCAAGGACCCCAAGAAGTTCGGCCTCCTGCGGGAGATCAACGCCGTGTCCCGTCGCCAGTACGAGCAGGTCCAGGCCACGCTCAACCTCTTCGAGATGGTCGACGTCGAGGCGGCGGTCCCGCCGATGCGCCTCTGGGCGGTGTCGCCCGACGCGCTCGTGCTGCTCGTGCAGGAGATGCTCGAGGTCAAGCCCGGGCTGGTCGTCGAGTGCGGCAGCGGCGTCTCGACGCTCTGGATGGCGCTCGCCGCCAAGCAGCGCGGCGTGGACACGCGCATCGTCGCGTTGGACCACGAGGCGGAGTACGCCGACAAGACCAACCGGCTGCTGCGCCTCCACGGCGTCGACGACATCGCCTCGGCCCGCCTCGCGCCGCTCGTGGACGTCCCCTCGGACGACGGCACGCAGCCCTGGTACGACCCGGCGGTCATCACCGACCTGCACGACATCGGCATCCTGTTCGTCGACGGTCCGCCGGCGACGACCGGACCGCTGTCACGCCTCCCGGCGATCCCGCAGCTGTGGGACCGGCTGGCCCCGACGGCCTCGGTGGTCGTCGACGACTTCATCCGCGAGGACGAGCAGGTCATGGTGGACCGCTGGATCGCGGCTCACCCCGAGCTCACCCGCGAGCACCACGACACCGAGAAGGGCACCGAGATCCTGCGTCGCGGCTGACGCGCAGGGTCAGGCGACGCCGAGCTCGGCGTAGAGGCGCGTCACGCGTGCGGCCAGCGTGCTCCAGTCGCGCTCGGCGATGACCCACGACCGCCCGCCCTCGCCGAGCCGAGCGCGGAGGGACTCGTCCAGCAGCACCTGCTCCAGGACGCTCTCGAGCGAGTCGGCGTCGTCCTTGGTGTAGAGCAGGCCGTTGTCGCCGTTGAAGACCTCCTTCATGACGGCGACGTCGGACGAGATCACGGTCTTGCCCATCGCCATGGCCTCGAACGGCTTGAGCGGCGAGGTCGACTCCGTGACGGGGGAGGAGCTGCGGGTGATCGGTGCGATGTCGATCAAGGAGTAGTGCGCCTCGACCTGCTCGAACGGGATGCGACCCGTCATGACGATGACGTCGTCCAGCCCCAGCTCGCTGCGCAGCGCGAGCAGGTGCTCGTACTCCTGGCCGCCACCGACGATCAGCACCCGCATGTCGGGGTGCCGCGGCCGGAGCCGCCGGACCGCCTCGAACAGCAGGTCGTGACCTTCGTACCAGTTGAGCGAGCCGATGTAGCCGATCACGAGCTTGCCCTCGAGGCCGTACTGCCGAGCGAGCTCGACGTCGCGCTCCAGGGGGCCGAACCTCCGGGTGTCGACACCGTTGGGGACGACGAGGATCTTGGCCGGGTCGACCCCACGCTCCACGAGCGTGGCGCGGAGGCCTTCGGTGATCGCGATGACCCGGTCGGCCTCGTTGGCGGCGAGGGTCTCGAGGTGGTGCGCGAACGCGTACTGACGCGTCTGGGCGTAGCGCTCGTCCCGCGAGCGCCGGCCCTCCTCGTTCAGACCGCGCACCTCGTAGATGTTGGGGATGCCGATCCGGCGGGCGGCGACGGTGCCGGCGAGACCGTTGTAGCCGTTGCTGGCCGAGTGGATGAGGGCGGCCTTGTCGCGCTCGGCCTGCGCGATGATGCCGGTCGTGTAGGCGTCGAGGAACGCGCCGAGACGGAAGCGCGGGATGACCTCGCCGTCGTTGAGCAGGTTGTGATAGCTGACGGGCCCGACCTCGAAGTCGGCCTTGATGGTGTCGAGCTTCTCGGGCGGCACGTCCCCGTAGGGGAAGCCGGGCGGGTTGATCGCCGAGATCGCGTAGCCGTTGTCGGCCAGTCCGGCCAGCAGGCCCTGCGTACGGTTGGCCGATCCCGTGGTGCGGTAGGGCAGGGAGTTGTGCAGGACGTGGAGGATCGACCGCGGCGCCGGCGTGTAGAGCGGCGTCTCGCTGAGTGCGGGGGGCGTCCAGCCGGAGTCCATGTACTCGAACGACTCGAACTCGTCGATGATCGCGCGGGCGCGACGCAGATTGTTGACGCCGGTGCGGACCGCCCGGGCGAGCGGGACCGCGAGCTCCTCAGTGCCGCCGCGCCAGAGGAGCGAGGCCGCGCGGGCCTTCTGGCGGTCGGTCAGCTGCTCGATGTCGATCGTGGGGAGCAGGCGCTCGATCATGGCCGGCTCGCGCATCGTGACGGCGGTGCGGAAGGCGAACAGGTGCTCCTCGGGGCTCTGCGCCCACGCGGCGATGTCGGCGTCGCGCGACGAGACGTCGGAGGCGAACAGGTCGAGGAGGCGGCCGACCCGTGCCGGCGCCGGGTAGACCGGCACGACCGACTGGGCGGCGTGCTCGGTGATGTAGTCGTGGATCATCGGCAGGTACTCGGGCCGCAGCGGCGAGTGCGCCCCGTCGTAGAGCGTGTTGAGATCGGCGTCGGTGAGGTCGTCGCACGCGGCGGCGGCGACGACCGCGGCGCGCGTTCGGAGGCCGACCCGGATGTGGGCGAGGTGCGGATAGAGCAGACGGGGCTGCTCCGCCGTGAGCTGGTCGGCGAGCCGCGCGATGGTGTTGCGGTTGTCGAGCGGCGTCAGCAGGGCCTCAGCCGCCTGGAAGGTGCGCAGCGACAGGTGGTTGGAGACGTGCCGCTCGGTCTCGCGGCGCACGGCCTCGCGGTAGCCCTCGCCGCGCCGCGCCCAGGTCAGCAGCTCGGTCCCGTCGGCGTCCGGATGACCGTGGACGTAGGCGGCGATCTGTCGCCGGAGCCGGATGAGGCCGAGCCGGGAACGAAGGGTCACGATAGTCCGATCTGTGGGTCTGCCAGCGTCAGGCGCCCGGCGTCGCGCGCCCGGGCCGACTCACGATGCTACACGCGCTCGGCGACCGGACCGGGCTCGATCCCGAGGTCCCGGTAGACCCCCGCGACCCGTGCGGCGAGGATCCTCCAGTCGCGCTCGGCGACGACCCAGTCACGTGCCTGCTCGCCCAGCCGCGCACGCAGCTCGGGGTCGGCGACGAGGCGATCCAGGACCTGCACGAGGGAGTCGACCTCACCCTTGCGGAACAGCAGTCCGGTGCGGTCGTCGTCCACGATCTCGGTCATGATCGCGACGTCCGACGACACCACGGCCTTGCCCATCGCCATGGCCTCGAAGGGCTTGAGCGGTGAGACCGACTCGGTCACCGGCGACGACAGCCGGGTGATGGGAGCGACGTCGACGATGGAGTAGTAGGACTCGATCTCCTCGAACGGCACGCTGCCGGGCATGAGGATCTCGTCCTCGAGGCCCAGCCGGGTGCGAAGCCGTTGCAAGGTGGCGAGCCGAGCACCCGACCCGACGACCAGCAGGCGTACGTCGGGGTGGCGCTCGTGCAGGGTCGCGAACGCCTCGAAGAGCAGCTCGTGCCCCTCGTACCAGTTGAGCGACCCGAGGTAGCCGATCACGACCTTGCCGTCGAGGCCGAGCCGGCGGGCCAGCTCCTCGTCTCGGGGGATGGGCCGGAAGCGCTGGGTGTCGACGCCGTTGGGCACGACCGTGATCGACTCCGCCGGGACCCCGCGCTCGACGAGGGTGTCCTTGAGCCCGTCGGTGATCGCGATGACGTGGTCGGCCTCGGTCGCCGCCAAGGTCTCGAGGTGGCTCGCGAACGCGTACTGCTTGGTGAGGGCGTGCGCGGGGTTCTTGGACCTGCGCACCTCCTCGTAGAGCCCTCGCACCTCGTAGATCGCGGGCACGCCGAGCTCCCGTGCGGCGGTCAGGGCCGAGAGGGCGTTGTAGGAGTTGCTGGCCGCGTGGATCAGCGCCGCCGACTCGGCCCGGGCGTGCTCGAGGATGCCGGCGGAGTAGGCCGCGACGAACTCCTGCACGGGGAACCGGGGCTGGACGACGCCGCCGTTGAGCAGGTGCTGGTAGACGACACCGTCGATCTCGTGCCGGTCGACGACGGCCTTGGCGGCCTCGCCCGTGAGGTCGTCGAAGGGGAACCCGGGCGGGGTGACCCCGGTGATCGCGTAGCCCTCGCGCACCAGCCCGGACAACAGGCCCTGCGTGCGGTTGGCCGCGCCGGTACGCCGGTAGGGCAGCGAGTTGTGCAGGACGTGCAGCACCGAACCGGTCCGCGGCTCGTGGGCCGGGGCGTCGAGCCGCGGAGGCACGGTCCAGCCCGACTCCATCAGCGCGAACGACTCGTGCTCGCCGGTCACCATGCGAGCCCGGCGCGCCGAGGCGGTGTCACCGGGCGGGACCGCGCGGGCCAGGTCGAGGCCGCGGTCGTTGGCTCCGGCGCGCCACAGCGCGAGGGCGGCCCGTGACAGCTGCGGCACCGTGAGGTCCGCCGGGGTGACGTGGGGCGAGAGCAGCACGAGCGCGGGTGACAGCTTCATGGCGAGCGCCACCTTGAACGCCAGGACGCGATCATCGGACGACTCCGCCCACGCGTCGAGTCGCTGCTCCAGCTCGTCGGCCGGACCGTCGAGGGCCTCGACGAGCGACGGCAGGCGGTGGAACTGCGACGTGCTCGTCCGCCTCGCGCGGTCACCGTGCTCCCGGACGTAGCCCGCGACCCGACGCATCTCGTGCGCGACGTCTGCGGTGAACCCGGCGGCCAGCAGCACGTCGAGGTCGACCCCGCTGGGGTCGGTGGTCGCGAGTGCTCGGTCGAGCAGGGAGCGGCTGCGGCCGATCCTGTCGCCCGCGACGGCTGCCGCCAGCTCCGGAACCAGCGGTCGGAGCCGCTCGGGATGGCGCTCACGGGTCCGTCGCCGCAGCCGGTCCCGCACCCGGCGGGCCGTCGTACGTATGCCGGTCCGCATGGTCAGGCGACCTCGATCACGACGGGGGCGTGGTCGCTGGCGCCCTTGCCCTTGCGCTCCTCGCGGTCGATCCACGCACGGTCCACCCGCGCCGCGAGCTTCTCTGACGCCAGGATGAAGTCGATGCGCAGCCCGCGGCGCTTGGGGAAGGCCAGCTGCTGGTAGTCCCAATAGGTGAACTCGCCCGGCGTGTGCGGGCGGACGACGTCGGCGTAGCCGGCGTCGAGGATCGCTTGGAACGCCTCGCGCTCGGGCCCGGACACGTGGGTGTGGCCCTCGAACGCGGTCATGTCCCACACGTCCTCGTCCTGCGGCGCGACGTTCCAGTCGCCGGTCAGCGCGATCTCGCCCTCAGGGTTCTCGGCGAGCCACTCGATCGACGCCTGCCTGAGCCGCTCGAGCCAGGCGAGCTTGTAGACGTAGTGCGGGTCGTCGACCGTACGGCCGTTGGGCACGTAGAGGCTCCACACGCGTACGCCGCCGCACGTCGCTCCGATCGACCGCGCCTCCACGACCTGCGGCTCGCCGAACATCGGCTGGTCGTCGGCGAACGACGTCGCGACGTCGTCGAGCCCGACCCGGGAGAGCAGCGCGACGCCGTTCCACTGGTTGAGGCCGACGTGGGCGTACTCGTAGCCCATCGCGGCCAGCTCGAGGCCCGGGAACTGGTCCTCGCGGCACTTGGTCTCCTGGATCGCGAGCACGTCGACGTCGTTGCGCTCGAGCCAGCCGGTGACCCGGTCGATGCGGCTGCGGATGGAGTTGACGTTCCAGGTCGCGATACGCACACGACGAACCTACTCGGTCGTCCGGGCAGGGCGGGATCGTGCTGCGTCTTGACAATTCAACAGGCGATGAATAATAATTCATCAAACGTAGAATTAATTGAGGAGATCATCATGTCCACCACGAAAGCCCAGGACGGAGCCCGCATCCGCACGGGTCCGGTCCTCGCGGTCGTCTCGCTCGCGCTGATGACCGTCGTCTCGGCGGTGAGCGGCCTGAACGTCGCCCTGCCCGACCTGGCCCGGGAGACCGGCGCCACCCAGACCCAGATCACCTGGATCGTCGACGCCTACACCGTCGTGTTCGCGGGGCTCCTGCTGTTCGCCGGCGCTCTGGGCGACCGGTTCGGGCGGCGCGAGCTGCTCGCCGGAGGGCTCGCGGTGTTCGGCATCGCGGCCGGGCTCGGCATGCTCACGAGCGATCCCGCTCAGCTGATCGCCCTGCGAGCCATGATGGGCATCGGCGCAGCGGCGATCATGCCGACGACGTTGTCGATCATCACGACCTCGTTCCCCGTCGAGCAACGCGCGAAGGCGGTCGGCGTGTGGGTCGGCATGGCCGGCGGCGGTGCCGTCCTCGGCCTGTTCGGCAGCGGCCTCCTGCTCGAGTTCTTCTCGTGGAGCTCGTTCTTCGGCCTCAACGTCGTGCTCGCCGGTCTCGCGCTGCTGGGGACGATCCTCGTCGTGCCGAGCTCGGTCGACGCGGACCCGCCCCGGCTGGACCTCGTGGGTGCGCTGCTGTCGCTCGTCGCGGTCGCCGGCTCGGTCTTCGGGATCATCGAGGGTCCGGAGCGCGGCTGGGGCGACAGCCTCACGGTCGCCGCGCTGTCGGTCGGGATCGTCGCCCTCGTGGCGTTCGTGCTCTGGGAGCTGCGCGTCGTCCAGCCGATGCTCGACCCGCGCCTGTTCCGCAACCGGGCCTTCAGTGCCGGTTCGCTGACGGTCATGGTGCAGTTCTTCGCGACGTTTGGCCTGTTCTTCGTGGTGATCCAGTACCTGCAGTTCGTCGTCGCCCGGTCACCACTCGGTGCCGCCGTGGCGTTGCTGCCGCTGCCGCTGGTCATGATCCCGTTGGCCCGCAACGCGCCGCGCATCGCCCACAAGGTCGGCTTCAAGCGGATCGCCCCGCTCGGGCTGGCGCTCACGGCCGCCGGGCTCGTCGTGATCTCGCAGGTCGGCACCGAGATGACGTACTGGTCGTTCGCCCTCGGCCTGGTGCTGTTCGCAGCAGGCATGGGCCTGGCCGGCACGCCGTCGACCACTGCGATCACCGAGTCGCTTCCCGAGAGCAAGCAGGGTGTCGCGTCGGCCGTCAACGACACGGCCCGCGAGCTGGGCAGCGCGTTCGGCATCGCGATCCTCGGCAGCGTCCTCAACCAGAAGTACCGCGAGGGCATGACCGAGGCCGTGCAGGGACTCCCGCCGGAGGTCGCGGAAGGTGCGCAGAGCTCGATCGCGTTCACCCAGTCCCCGCACGTGAGCGAGCTCGGGTCCGCCGGGCAGCAGCTCGTGTCGGCGGCGCAGCAGGCGTTCGTCGACGGCATCGGCGGGGCGCTGCTCATCGCTGCCGTCGTCGTGGCCGTCACCGCGGTCGTCGTGGGCGTGCTCGCACCGGCACGGCAGGATTCCGGGGTTTGAGTGACAGATGGGGCGGATGCCGCGCATGATGGAACACGGGTCTCGGACACCGAGGGGGGAGACCATGCGCAGGTTCCTGGCGGCATCCGCCTCGTTCGTCGCGCTGGCGGCGCTCCTGGCGTCGCCGGCCTCGGCGGGCACTCCGCCGATCACGTTGCCGTCGAGCCCCAAGGGCCCGGCGGCTCCTGTCGCTCTGCCGGCAGGTGTCGACCCGGCCTCGCCCTACCTCCCGCAGGTGTCGTGCAGCCCGATCGCCATGCCCGGTGTCGTGAAGCTCCGGGACCTCGTGCTCAAGACGTACGGCGAGGGCGGCGCCGGGGGGATCGCCCGCGGCTGCACCGAGGGGGTGTCGGAGCACAGCGAGGGACGGGCGTGGGACTGGATGGTGGACGTCGGAGACACGAGCGAGCGGGCTGCCGCGGCCAACTTCATCGGCTGGGCCACCGCCAACAACGGTCGCAACGCCCGCCGCCTCGGGATCATGTACATCATCTACAACAAGAAGATCTGGGCCGTCTATCGCGCCGCCGACGGGTGGCGGACCAGCTCCGGACACACCGATCACGTGCACATCTCGTTCAGCTGGAACGGTGCGCGAGGCAACACCTCGTTCTGGACCGGCGAGGTCGGCACGATCGACCTCGGCCCCTGCGTCCGGTTCGCCGGGACGTACGCCGCGCGCACCAACACGCCGCGATCAGGCCCGTGCCCGGCGACCTCGGCACTGCTCAAGAAGACGTCGCTCGGCGACCGGGCCTACGGGCGTACCGGGACGACCGTGGCCAAGGCCCAGGCGTTGCTCGGGGTGCCCAGGACGTCGAGGTTCGATGCCGCGACCTGGACCGCCGTGCGGAGATACCAGGCGGCCCACGACATCCCCTGGTCCGGCGCGCTCGACCAGCCGACCTGGGCGTCCCTGAGTCCGTCGAGCGTGACGAGCAACGCGCTCGCCGGCGTCACGCGGAGCGAGGCGATCTCCTACGGCCTCGCGCACTACGCCGACAGCTCGATCAAGTCCGGCTACGTCGGGCGGGCGTCGTTGTACGTCCAGACCGCGCTGGGCCTGCCGACCGCCGATCGCAACGGCTACTTCAGCAGCGTGACCCGTGCAGCGGTGCAGAAGCTGCAGGCCTCGGCCGGCCTGACGCAGGACGGCGTGGTCGGCGCCGACGAGTGGCAGGCCATGGCCGACGCCCTCTGACGCCGCGCGGCGCGTCGTCCGCGGTGCCATGATGTGGCCATGACCCAGGATGAGTCGGCGGCGACCAACGAGCCGCACGAGGACGACCACCTCGAGCGGAGGATCCAGGACCAGCCCGACATCGCCCCCGGTGCGTGGGTCAAGCGGATCGTGCTGGCGGTGCTGCTGCTCGCGGCGGCCTACATCGGGTTCCGGGTCTCGGCGGCGTTCTTCCCGCGGTGGTGGGCGCACCGGGTCGGTGACCAGGTCAACGACAGCCTCACGAAGGGCACGCTCTGGGGCCTGTTCTACGGCTTCGTGTTCACGTTCGTCCCGGTCCTGCTGCTGTTCCAGGTCCGCAAGCGATTCTTCAGCTGGACGTGGCGCATCATCGTCGCCGTCGTCGCGCTGGCCCTCGCCGCACCCAACTGGCTGACCTTGGCGGTCGTGGCCGGCGACAGCAAGGCGGCGCACGCCGGCGAGCGCATCTTCGACGTCGAGGCGCCGGGCTTCCGGGCCGGCACGCTCGGCGGGGTGATCGGCGGGGTCGTGCTGGCCCTCGTCATCACCGGCACGGGCATGCAGATGAAGCGTCGCAAGAACCAGGTCAGACGGCTGCGCGGCGAGCGGGACGAGCTCAAGCGGGCGCAGCGCCCGCCTGACGAGGGCGACGGATCGAGTTGAGACTGGCTCTTTGCGCCGCGATTTCCGTCGTGTGAACGCGTGAATTGGGTCCATCAAAGGTCTAGATTCATACCTCTTGCCCGCGCTAGCATGCACCAACTTCACTGAAAGTTGGGTGCACCACATGGCAGATCACCTCAGCGACGACGAGAAGCACCTCGCGAGTCTCGGCTACAAGCAGGAGCTCAACCGCAGCTGGTCGAGCTTCTCGAACTTCGCGATCTCCTTCTCGATCATCTCGATCCTCGCCGGCTGCTTCACGACGTTCGGCCAGGCCTGGAACAACGGCGGACCGGTCGCGATCTCGTGGGGCTGGCCGATCATCTCCCTGTTCATCCTCATCATCGGGTTCACGATGTCCGAGCTGGTGTCGGCCTATCCGACGTCCGGCGGCATCTACTGGTGGGCGTCCAAGATGGGCGGGCCGGCGGCCGGCTTCTTCACGGGCTGGCTCAACCTGATCGGTCTGCTCGCGGTGACGGCGTCGGTGGCCTATGGCTGCGCGACGTTCTTCGACCTGACGTTGCAGACACTGAGCGAGAGCTACACCGACAGCTACAGCCTGCAGCGGGTGTTCGTGATCTTCGTGGTCATCCTGGCCCTCGCGGCGGTGCTCAACATCTTCAGTGGGCACCTGCTCGCGATCGTCAACAACATCTCCGTCTGGTGGCACGTCCTCGGCGTGGCGATCATCATCGCCGTCCTGCTGATCATCCCGGACACGCACCAGTCGCTGGACTACATGTTCACCGAGCGGATCAACAACTCCGGCTACGCCGAGGGGTCGGTGAGCGGATCGACGTACTGGTTCCTCGTCCTGCCGCTGGGCTTCCTGCTGACCCAGTACACGATCACCGGGTTCGACGCCTCGGCCCACCTCTCCGAGGAGACCCAGGGTGCGGCCGAAGGCGCGGCCAAGGGCATCTGGCGCTCGATCGCCTACTCCGCGATCGGCGGCTGGCTGCTGCTGCTCGCGTTCCTGTTCGCGGTCCAGGACTCCGACGCTGTCACCGCGGGGGGCGGCGGCGTGAACGTGATCTTCGGCCAAGCCCTGCCCCAGGGCTGGCACGTGATGATCCTGGCCGTCTCGACAGCTGGCCAGCTGTTCTGCACGATCGCCTGCCTGACGAGCGCGTCGCGGATGACGTTCGCCTTCGCCCGTGACGGCGCCATCCCCGGGTCCAAGATGTGGGCCAAGGTCTCGGCCGCGAAGGTCCCGGCCAACGCCGTCATCTTCGTCGCGGTCATCGGTGCCCTCATCACCCTGCCGGCGCTGGTGGAGGTGAACCAGGGCACGGAGGAGGAGCCTCTGATCGTCCCGGTCGCGTTCTACGCCGTGACCTCGGTCGCGGTCATCGGCCTCTACCTGGCGTTCCTGATCCCGATCTTCCTGCGTTGGAGGATGGGCGACGCGTTCAAGCCCGGCAGCTGGAACAACGGCTCGAAGTACAAGTGGATGAACCTGATCGCGGTCGCGGAGATCGCCATCATCTGCGTCTACTTCATCCTGCCGTTCACGCCCAGGGCGGCGCCGTGGAACGAGGACTTCTCCTGGAAGTTCGTCAACTACGCACCGCTGCTCACCGGCGGCGTGCTGCTGGCGCTGACGATCTGGTGGTTCGCGTCGGCCCGCTCCTGGTTCACGGGTCCGAAGCACACGATCGACACGGCGGTCACCGAGGCCTTCAAGGACTAGCCGTCGGCGGTACGGTCGGGCGTGTGAGGACGTTGCAGGTCGATGACGAGGCGTTGGGCGACAAGCCCGACCTCTCGGCATCGACGAGCGACGGTCCCTCACACGCCCGCATCGCGTCGTGGCTCCTCGACCGCATCGCGTCGGGTCGCATCCGGGCCGATGACAAGCTGCCCCCCGAGGAGGAGCTGGCGGCCTCGCTGGGCGTCAGCCGGATGACGTTGCGCCAGGCGCTCGGCTCCCTGGAGGGGCGCGGCTACATCGAGCGGCGACGCGGCCGCTCGGGCGGCAACTTCGTCCGGGAGCCCAAGATCGAGGTCGACCTCAGTGGTCTGCCCGGCTTCACCGAGCTGATGCGGCGGGCCAACGTGCGCGCCGGTGCGCGGATCGTGCGGGCCGGCATCGTGCCGGCCACGACCGAGGTGGCGGCGGCGTTGGAGCTCGGGCGCCAGCGCGACGTCATCGAGGTCGTCCGCGTACGCTCGGCGCGCCGCGTCCCCCTCGCGCTCGAGGAGACCTACCTGCCGGCCCACCTGTTCCCGGGCTTCCTGGAGCGGAGCCTCACGGGCTCGCTCTACGCGCTCATGCGGCAGCACTACGACCTCTCGCCCCACCACGCCAAGGAGTGGCTCGAGCCGGAGATCTCGACGCCCGAGCACGCCGAGCTGCTCGAGGTCGAGGCCGGGTCCGCGTTGATGCTGGTGACGCGCCAGGCTTCGACCGCGGCGGGACAACCCGTCGAGTTCGCGTACGACCGCTACCGCCCGGACCGGACGCGGATCAGCATCGACACCACGACCGACTGATCGCTGACAGGTTGTGTCTAGACCTTAAGATGCCTCGCCGATAGGCTGCCCGAATGGTGGACCTCGAGGCGCTGTTCGACCAGGTGCCGGTCCTCGCCGACTCCCCGAGGACCGTCGAGGAGCTCTCGGGCGGCCTCACCAACCAGAACCTCAAGGTCACGACGCCGAGAGGCGAGTACGTCGTCCGCCTCGCCCGCAGCGACAGCTCGCTGCTCGGCATCGACCGAGAGGCGGAGTCCTACAACACCCGCGCCGCCGAGGTGTCGGGCGCCGGAGCGCCGTTCGTCGACTACCGCCCCGACCTCGGGCTGCTCGTGATCGGCTTCCTCGGCGGCCGCAGCTACGTCAACGAGGACCTGCGCGTGCCCGGCACGCTGCCGCGGCTGGCAACGGCGATGCGCCGACTCCACCAAGGCCCGCGGTTCTCGACGGACTTCGACATGTTCGTGCGGCAGCCGACCTACCTGCGCACGTGCGTCGACCGCGGGTTCGCGATCCCGGACGACTACGTCTCGTACGGCGGCGAGTTCCTGCGGATCCAAGGTGCGCTCGCGTCGCGGCCCCTGCCGACCGTGCCGTGCAACAACGACCTCCTCGCCGGCAACATCGTCGACGACGGCGAGCGCATCTGGCTCATCGACTACGACTACGCCGGCAACAACGACGCCTACTTCGAGCTCGGCAACACGTGGACCGAGTGCGAGCTCGACGACGACCACCTGACCGAGCTGGTCACGGCGTACGTCGGCCACGAGGATCCCGTGCTGATCGCGCGCACCCGCCTCCAGGCGACGGTGTCGCGCTACGGCTGGGCCCTGTGGGGATTCATCCAGGCCGCGACGAACGAGGAGGACTTCGACTTCCGCGGCTGGGGGCAGGACCGCTTTGACAAGGCCGTCGGCGACTTCCGCGACCCGCGGTTCGAGACGTGGCTCGAGACGGCGGCGCGATGACCCTCCCCAGCAGGGCGCGGATCGTCATCATCGGCGGCGGCGTCGTCGGTGCGAGCGTCGCCTATCACCTCACCAAGTCGGGCGAGGCGGACGTCGTGCTCCTCGAGCAGGGCCGGCTGTCGTCCGGCACGACCTGGCACGCCGCGGGCCTCGTGGGCCAGCTCCGCGCGACGCAGGCCGGCACGACCTTGGTGCAGTACAGCGCGTCGCTCTACGAGCAGCTCGAGGCCGAGGTCGGCCTGAGCTCGGGCTTCAAGCGGTGCGGCGGGGTCACCGTGGCCCGCACCGAGGACCGCATGGAGCAGCTGCGTCGCACCGTCGCGACCGCGGCGGCGTACGACCTGGAGTGCGAGCTGCTGACGCCGGAGCAGGCGGGCGAGCGGTATCCGCTGCTGCAGACCAGCGACCTGCTCGGCGGCATCTGGCTGCCGGGTGACGGCACGGCCAACCCGACGGACCTGACCCAGGCGCTGGCCCGGGGTGCGCGGCAGCGCGGCGCGACCGTCGTCGAGCGCGTGCGGGTCACCGAGGTGCTCGTCGCCGGCGGCGCGGTGACCGGCGTGCGTACGGACCAGGGCGACGTCGAGGCCGAGATCGTCGTCAACTGCGCCGGCCAGTGGGCGCACCACCTCGCCGCCCGGATCGGCGTCGCGGTCCCGTTGCACTCGGCGGAGCACTTCTACGTCGTGACCGACCAGATCGACGGCGTGCGCCCGGACCTGCCGATCCTGCGCGACCCGGACGGCTACACGTACTTCAAGGAGGAGGTCGGCGGGCTGGTCGTCGGTGGCTTCGAGCCCGAGGCCAAGCCGTGGGTCGCCCCCGACCAGATCCCGCACCCGTTCGAGTTCCAGCTGCTGGACGAGGACTGGGACCACTTCCAGGTGCTGATGGACAGCGCGCTGGAGCGCATCCCCGCGCTGCACGACACCGGCATCCGCAAGTTCTACAACGGTCCCGAGAGCTTCACGCCCGACAACCAGTTCATCCTCGGGGAGGCCCCGTCCGTGCGGGGGTTCTTCGTCGGTGCCGGGTTCAACTCGGTCGGCATCGCCTCGGCCGGGGGCGCCGGCCGAGCGCTCGCGGAGTGGGTGCTCGAGGGCCGGCCCACGGTCGACCTGCTGGCGGTCGACATCCGGCGGTTCGCGCCGTTCCAGAACGACAAGGCCTACCTGCGGGCTCGGGTCACGGAGGTGCTCGGCCTGCACTATGCCGTGCCGTGGCCCAACCGCGAGTACGACACCGCCCGGCCGCTGCGGACGTCACCGGTCTACGAGCGACTGGCCGAGGCCAACGCCGGCTTCGGCAGCAAGATGGGCTGGGAGCGGGCCAACTTCTTCGCCCCGCCGGGCGTCGATCCCGCGATCCGCTACGCATGGGGCCGGCAGAACTGGCTGCCGTGGTCCGCTGCCGAGCAGCGCGCGTGCCGTGAGGCGGTGGCGGTCTTCGACCAGTCGTCGTTCTCGAAGTACGTCGTGCACGGCGCCGACGCCGAGGCGGCCCTGCAGTGGATCTGCAGCAACGACGTCGCGGTCGCGCCCGACGAGACGGTCTACACGGCGCTGCTGAACGAGCGGGGCGGCTACGAGTCCGACCTGACCGTGACCCGCGTCGCGAGCGACGAGTTCCTCCTCGTCGCGAGCTCGGCCACGACCGAGCGCGACCAGGACTGGCTGCGGCGCAACATCCCGGCCGGCCTCGAGGCGACGGTGCAGGACGTCACCGACCTGCTCGCTGTCCTCGGTGTCATGGGTCCTCGCTCCCGGGACCTGCTGGGTCGGCTGACCGAGGCCGACCTCACCGAAGGGGCGTTCCCCTTCGGTGCCAGCCGTGAGGTCGAGCTCGCCGGGTGCACCGTGCGAGCCACCCGGATCACGTACGTCGGCGAGCTCGGTTGGGAGCTGTACGTCCGCACGGCCGACGCGCTCGCGGTGTACGACGCCCTGAAGGCTGCAGGTCGCGACCTGGGCGTGGTCGACGCGGGCTACTACGCGATCGAGTCGATGCGCCTGGAGAAGGGCTACCGGGCGTTCGGCCGCGAGCTGAACCCCGAGGTCGATCCAGTCGAGGCCGGGTTGACGTTCACGTGCAAGCTGGGCACCGACGTCGACTTCCTGGGGCGCGCCGCCGTCGAGGAGGCCAAGGCGGCCGGTCCGTCGCGGCGCCTCGTCTCGTTCCGCCTCGCCGATCCCGATCTCATGGTGTGGGGCGGTGAGCTGCTCGTCCGCGACGGCGTCGCCGCCGGCCAGGCCACCTCCGGTGCGTGGGGCGCGACGTTGGGCGCCGGTGTGGGTCTGGCCTGGGTGCACGCGCCCGCAGGGGCGACCGCCGACGCGGCGTACGTACGGTCTGGCGACTACGAGCTCGACGTCGGCGGACGCCGCGTCCCGGTCGTCGTCAGCCTCAAGCCGCTGCTGGATCCGGCGGGGGAGCGGATCAGGCCCACGCCGTAGACAGTCGCTTCGCCGGGCCGATAAGGTTCGATATCAGACCTTATGGTGGGCGATCGGAGGCGGCATGACGGCAGCACCCGACGACGCCGTCGCGGACCCGCAGGACGACCTCGCCGCGGCCGTGCTCAGGCCCTTGCGCGCGCACCACGCGTTCGAGTCGTGCGTCGAGATGCTGGCGACCTCGATCCGGCTCGGCATCTATCCCGACGGGACCACGTTGCCGCCCGAGCGTGAGCTCGCGGAGCGCATGAGCGTGTCGCGGTCGACCTTGCGCGAGGCCATCGGCGCGCTCCGCGACGCAGGCCTCCTCACCACGCGCCGGGGACGGGGTGGCGGCAGCGTCGTCGACTTCCGCCCCGAGGAGCCCGGCGCCTCGGTCCAGCTCGAGCGACCGCGCGACGAGCTGCTCGACGCGTTGGCGTTCCGCCGCATCGTCGAGCCGGGTGCCGCGCACGAGGCCGCGCAGCGGACCCTGACCCTGGCCCAGGCCGAGATGCTCCGGGGCTCGCTCGACCGGGTCAGCACCGCCTCGAGCAACGCGGTGCACCGTCAGGCCGACTCGCAGTTCCACCTCGCGATCGCGTCGCTGACCGACTCGCCGATGCTGATCGACGCCGTGACGAACGTGCAGATCCGCCTGCACGAGATGCTCGGCGCGATCCCCGTGCTGGACCGCAACATCGACCACTCGCGCCAGCAGCACGCCGCGATCGCCGAGGCGATCCTCGCCGGCGACGCCGCCAAGGCGCGACGGGTCATGGAGAGCCACTGCGACGACACGGCAGCCCTGCTCCGGGGGCTCATGTGAACCTGCCCACGACGAGAGGTACGAGTCGATGACCCAGCGACACCCCAACCTGCTGAGCCTCGAGCAGCTGCGCGTGCAGATCGAGGAGGGCGAGGTCGACACCGTCGTCGTCGCCTTCACCGACATGCAGGGCCGCCTCCAGGGCAAGCGCCTGCACGGCCAGTACTTCCTCGACTTCGTCGTCGAGCAGGGGACCGAGGGCTGCAACTACCTCCTGAGCGTCGACGTCGACATGAACACGGTCGACGGCTACGAGATGTCGTCGTGGGACAAGGGCTACGGCGACATGGAGTTCGCCCTCGACTTCGACACGATCCGCCGCCTCACGCACCTGCCCGCGACGGTCATGATCCAGTGCGACCTGGTGTGGCTCGACCACCAGCCGGTCGTCCAGTCGCCGCGCACGATCCTCAAGGCGCAGCTGGCCAAGGCCGCCGACGCGGGGTTCACGGCGCTGGCCGGCACGGAGCTCGAGTTCATCGTCTTCGACACGACCTACGAGCAGGCGTGGTCGAGCGGCTACAGCGACCTGACGCCGGCCAACCAGTACAACATCGACTACTCGATCATCGGCACGACGCGGGTCGAGCCCCTGCTGCGCGACATCCGCAACTCGATGTACGCCGCGGGCATGAACGTCGAGGGTGCCAAGGGGGAGTGCAACTTCGGCCAGCACGAGATCGGCTTCCTCTACGACGAGGCGCTCGTGACCGCCGACAACCACGCGGTCTACAAGACCGCCGCCAAGGAGATCGCGTCGGCGCACGGCCAGGCGCTGACCTTCATGGCGAAGTACAACGAGCGCGAGGGCAACTCGTGCCACATCCACCTCTCGCTGCGCACGACCGACGGCGGCCTCGCGTTCTGGGACGACGAGCTGGACGACGGACGGGGTGGCCGCACGCCGACGTACGACCGGTTCATCGCCGGGATCCTCGCGACGATGCGCGACTTCACGCTGCTGTACGCGCCCAACATCAACTCCTACAAGCGGTTCGCCGGCGGCTCGTTCGCACCGACGACCGTCGCGTGGGGTCTCGACAACCGCACCTGCGCGTTGCGCCTGGTGGGCCACGGCCCGTCGGCGCGGCTCGAGAACCGGGTGCCGGGTGGCGACACCAACCCCTACCTCTCGCTGGCCGCCATGGTCGCCGGAGGCCTGTACGGCATCGAGCACGAGCTGGAGCTGGAGCCGGAGCAGACGGGCAACGCGTACGCCTCGGACAAGCCCAAGGTTCCCACCACTCTGCGCGAGGCGCGTGAGGCGTGGGCCGGCTCGGCGATCGCGCGCGAGGTCTTCGGCGACGACGTCGTCAACCACTACACCAACATGGCCGACGTCGAGCTCGCCGCGTTCGACGCCGCCGTGACCGACTGGGAGCTGCGCCGCGGCTTCGAGCGGCTCTAGGAACCACGTACCGAGACGAAGGAACCGAAGTGAGCAACACGTACACCGTCGTGAACCCGGCGACAGAGCAGCCGGTCGTCGAGGTCGAGATGGCGGACCTCGCCGCGACCGACGCGGCGATCGCGCGAGCCGCTGAGGCGTTCCCGCGCTGGCGCGACGTCGCGCCCGGCGAGAAGGCCCGGTTGCTGCGCCGGTTCGCCCAGCTGGTCGACGAGCACGTCGACGAGCTCGCCGAGCTGGAGGTGCGCAACTCGGGCCACACCTGGGGCAACGCGACCTGGGAGGCCGGCAACGTCCGGGACGTCCTCAACTACTACTCCGCCGCGCCGGAGCGGCTGACCGGGCACCAGATCCCGGTTGCCGGTGGCATCGACGTCACGTTCCACGAGCCGCTCGGCGTCGTCGGGATCATCGTCCCGTGGAACTTCCCGATGCCGATCGCCGGCTGGGGCTTCGCGCCCGCCCTCGCAGCCGGCAACACCGTCGTGCTCAAGCCCGCGGAGCTGACCCCGCTGACCGCGATCCGCCTCGGTGAGCTCGGTCGGGAGGCCGGGCTGCCGGAGGGGGTCTTCACGGTCGTCCCCGGCAAGGGCTCGGTCGTCGGTGAACGGTTCGTCACGCACCCCGCCGTGCGCAAGGTGTGCTTCACCGGGTCGACCGAGGTGGGCAAGAAGATCATGGCCGGCTGCGCGGACCAGGTGAAGCGGGTGACGCTCGAGCTCGGCGGCAAGAGCGCCAACATCGTGTTCGCCGACGCCGATCTCGCCAAGGCCGCAGCGGCCGCGCCCTCCGCGGTGTTCGACAACGCCGGGCAGGACTGCTGCGCGCGGTCGCGAATCCTGGTCGAGCGTTCGGCGTACGACGAGTTCGTGTCGCTGCTGGAGCCGGCGGTGCGTGGCGTCAAGGTGCTCGACCCGTCGGACCGCACGAGCGAGATGGGACCCCTGATCTCGGCCGGGCAGCGCGACACCGTCAAGGGCTTCGTCGACGAGGTCGACGTGGCGTTCGCGGGCTCGGCCCCGGACGGTCCGGGCTTCTGGTTCGCGCCCACCGTCGTGCTCGCCGACGACCCGCAGCAGCGGATCTGGCGCGACGAGGTGTTCGGGCCCGTCGTCGCGGTGATGCCGTTCGACGACGAGGCGCAGGCCGTGCAGCTAGCCAACGACACCGAGTTCGGCCTGTCGGGCTCGATCTACACCCGCGACGTCGGGCGGGCGCTGCGCGTCTCCCGCGCCGTCGAGTCGGGCGCCCTGAGCGTCAACTCGCACTCGTCGGTCCGCTACTGGACGCCGTTCGGCGGGTTCAAGCAGTCCGGCATCGGCCGAGAGCTGGGCCCGGACGCCCCGCACTCGTTCACCGACGTCAAGAACGTCTTCATCTCCCACGACTAGCCACGTCTGGCAACGACACGAACGAAAGCAGGAATCATGGCAGGACGCATCGCAGGCCGCACCGCCGTCGTGACGGGCGGGTGCTCGGGCATCGGCCTGGCGACCGTGCGGCGGTTCGCCGAGGAGGGCGCGAACGTCGTCATCGGCGACCTCGACGACACCAAGGGCCCGACCGTCGCGGACGAGGTCGGCGGCACCTACGTGCACGTCGACGTCACCGACAAGGCCCAGGTCGACACCCTGTTCAAGACCGCCAAGGACACGTACGGCTCGGTCGACATCGCGTTCAACAACGCCGGCATCTCGCCACCCGAGGACGACTCGATCCTCGACACCGACCTCGAGGCCTGGAAGCGCGTGCAGGACGTCAACCTGACGAGCGTCTACCTGTGCTGCAAGGCTGCGCTGCCCTACATGCTCGAGCAGGGCAAGGGCTCGATCATCAACACCGCGTCCTTCGTGGCGGTGATGGGCGCCGCGACGTCGCAGATCTCGTACTCGGCGTCCAAGGGCGGCGTGCTCTCGATGTCGCGCGAGCTCGGCGTGCAGTTCGCCCGCGAGGGCGTGCGGGTCAACGCCCTGTGCCCCGGCCCCGTCAACACCCCGCTCCTGCAGGAGCTGTTCGCGAGCGACCCCGAGCGTGCCGAGCGCCGGCTGGTGCACGTGCCGCTCGGGCGGTTCGCCGAGCCGGAGGAGATGGCCAACGCCGTGCTGTTCCTGGCATCGGACGAGTCGAGCTTCATGACGGCGTCCACGTTCCTCGTCGACGGCGGCATCTCCGGGGCCTACGTCACGCCGGTGTGACGTGAAGCCGCTGATCGGGGTCACGACCTACCGCGAGCAGTCGCGGTGGGGGATCTGGCACGAGCAGGCCGACGTGCTGCACGCGGTCTACTCACGGTCGATCGAGGCGGCGGGCGGGGTCGCGGTGCTGCTGCCGCCAGGTGACCCCAGCGGCGCGGCGTCGGTCGCGGCACGGATCGACGGGCTGGTCGTGGCGGGCGGCGCCGACGTCGACCCGAGCCGGTACGCGGCGCAGCCCCACGAGCGTACGGCCGGGTGGCGCGAGGACCGCGACGCGTGGGAGCTCGCGATGCTCGACGCGGCCGCAGCGGCTGACCTGCCGGTGCTGGGCATCTGCCGGGGCATGCAGGTCATGGCGGTGCACGCCGGAGGTGTCCTCGAGCAGCACGTGCCGGATGTCGCCGGGCACGAGGAGCACTCACCGGGCGGCGCCGAGTTCGGGGTCATCGACGTCGATGTCGTGCCGGGTACGCTGCTGGGCCGCGCCGTCGGCGACAAGGGCTCGGTGCACTGCCACCACCACCAGGCCGTGCGCGAGCACCCCGGGTTCATCGCCTCCGCGCACGCGGCCGACGGTGTGCTGGAGGCCATGGAGGACCCGTCTCGACCGTTCTGGCTCGCGGTGCAGTGGCATCCCGAGCGCATCGAGGACGCCGGCCTGTTCCGGGCCCTGGTGCGGGCGGCTACGCGTCCTCGGCCGCGCGGGCCTGGGTGAGGATGCGCGTGATGCGGCGGTTGAGCTGGCGCATGACGAGGTGGTAGATCCACGGCGCGTACCTCTGTGCGTACCACCCGGCGCGGATGTCGGCGGAGGTGAAGACGAGGTGACGCCCCTTCTCCACCCCGCGGATCATCGACGCGGCCGCGCTCTCGGGACTGACGGCGTGCTTCTGGAAGGCGCCGATGTTGCGGGCGACGACCGGGTTGTCGCGGTCGATCCCCACGATGGTGACCGTGCCCACGAGCGGGGTGTCGACCGCGCCGGGGCAGACCAGCGTGACGCCGATGCCGTGCTGGGCGAGATCGAACCGCAGCACCTCGCTGACACCTCGCAGGCCGAACTTCGCGGCGCTGTACGGCGCGTGCAGCGGCAGGCCGAACAGCCCGGCCGCGGACGAGACGTTGACGACGTGGCCGCCGTTGCCGGTCGCGATCATCGCGGGGACGAACGCCGACATGACGTGGATCGGGCCCATCAGGTCGACCTCGACGCAGTCCCGCCAGTGCCGGGGCTCGAGGTCCTGGATGCGGCCCCACGTGGAGATGCCGGCGACGTTCATGATGATGTCGACCCGGCCCGCTCGGCTCGTCGCGCGTCCGGCGAACGCCGTCACGGCGTCCTCGGAGGTGATGTCGAACGCCTCGTGGTGCAGGACCGTGCCGCCGGCCGTGCTCACGAGGGCGACGGTCTCGTCCAGCCCGGCGTCGTTGACGTCGGTGAGAAGCACGCGCGCCCCCTTGGCCGCAGCCAGCAGTGCGGCGGCGCGACCGATGCCGCTGCCGGCCCCGGTGATGACGACGGCCTTGCCGTCGAAGCTCGTCCTCGGCATGTCGCCTCCTAGAAGTGGGACGATCGTACCGGTTTCGTGTCGTGGAGGCCCGCTGTCCGCTCCGACACCTACCGTGAACCCCATGAGAGCCAACAAGTACGCCGGACGGTGCTCCGAGTGCGAGGTCACCGTCGAGATCGCGGCGGGGCGGCTCATCGGCTTCCCGGGTCGTTGGCGCACGATCTGTGTCGGCTGCTCACCCACGCCGCCGCCTCGCGGCGAGCACCCCGGCTGGCACCACGTCCCGCTGGCGTCCCTCGACTTCGAGACGACCGGCATCGACCCGCTGACCGACCGGGTGCTCAGCTACGCGCTGCTCGATGACCGTGGCCACGACTTCTCCGGCCTGGTCAACCCCGGCGTGCCGATCCCCGAGGCCTCCGCCGCGGTGCACGGCCTCACCGCCGAGGCGCTGGCCGGCGCGCCTGCGCCTGTCGACGCGTTGGCCGAGGTCATCGCCTGGGTGCAGGACCTGGTCGAGCGCGGCGTCGGGCTCGTCGTGTTCAACGCCGCCTACGACCTGACGATGCTGCGCGCCGAGGCGACGCGGTGGGGCCTCGACCAGCCTGACTGGGAGCGCCTGCTCGTGGTCGACCCCTACGTCATCGACTGGGGCATCGAGCGCGGGGGCCTCGGGCCTCGGCGACTCGCCGATGTCGCCGCCTACTACGACGTCCCGCTCGACAACGCGCACGACGCGACCGCCGATGCGCGCGCGGCGCGCGAGATCGCCTACGAGATCGGCCGGCGGCACCCGTCGGTCGCGGCCGGTGACCTCGAGAGCCTGATGCTGCGCCAGATCGTGTGGTTCGCGGGTCGGGCCGAGGACTGGAACCACTACGCCCGCACGGTCGACCGCCCGCTGGACGACCCGGCGGGCTGGCCGCTGGCCCGGCCGGTCACCCTGCCCAACACCCAGATCGCCTGACGCGTAGGTCGTCGCGTCTGGGGTACGTCCCCGCACATGACTGAGACAGACACCCCAGACAACCCACAGCTCGAGGCCGTGCAGCTGGTCGTGGACCGGGTCTCCTCCTGGCAGGACGGCGCGACCGAGGGCACGGTGGCCGAGGAGCTTCGCAAGGGCTTCGACGAGGTCGGCGTGGAGGTCGAGCCCGACGAGGTCGAGAAGCTCGCCGACGCGATCCAGAACGAGCACGGCGACGTCGACGCCGGCCAGGTGCTCGGCTGGTGAGCGCAGACACCCACGAAGAGCAGCTGAGCAAGCTCGCGGACCTCACCAGGGAGTCACGGTTCGTGATGCTGACGACCACGGATGCCGAGGGCCATCTCGTCAGCCGTCCGATGGCGCGACAGGAGGTCGACCTCAGTGCCGACCTCTGGTTCATCGCGACCCGCGACTCCCGCAAGGTCGAGCACATCCGCGCCGACCCCGCCGTCAACGTGACCGTGACGTCAGGCAGCTCGTGGGTCTCGATCGCCGGGCGGGGCGAGGTCGTCGACGACACCGCGAAGCTCAAGGAGCTGTGGTCGACGTTCGCCGAGGCCTGGCTGCCCGAGGGTCCCGAGGATCCCAACGCGATCCTGATCCACGTCGATGCCGAGACCGCGCAGTACTGGGACAACCCCGGTGGCCGCGTGGCCAGCCTCGTGAGCCTCGCCAAGTCCAAGGTGACCGGCAAGCCCTACGACGGCGGCGACTCGGGAGTCGTGACCGACCTCTGAACCCGGGTCGGGTGACCCGCTCGTCCTAGACTCCGAGGGTGACCTTGAGGAGCCGGATCGCTCGTGCGGTGCGGCGGCGACGACTGAGCCGAGCCCTGGCGAGGTCCGACCAGTTGGTGGAGGCAATCGGTCCGAGCACCGGGCCGATCGTCGTCCTTCTCGACCGGCCGAACCCGGGCTTCGTGGAGGCCTTGGAGCGACGCCTGTCGACCATCGTCCACGCGATCAAGGTCGACGGCTCCGTCGATCCGGTCCTGACGAGGCTGCGGTCGCTGCCGCGCCCGGCCGCGATCGTCGACGCGACCTGCGCCGGCAACCGCGTCCGGCTGTTCCGCCAGACCGTCTTCGCGCTGCGTGACGGCGCACCGTACGTCGTCGTGGCGCCCCCGCGCACCTGGGCCGAGGACGTGCGTCGTGCCACTGCGCCACGATCCGAGTCGGTCGGTGCTGCGCGCCGACGCGCGGAGCTGGCGGACTCGATCGTCCTGGACAGGAGGGACGGCCGCCTCGCCGTCGTCCACAAGCGGGGAACCCATCACGTCACGCTCCGGCACGCCGTCGTCGGCCAGGTGCTGGAGGAGCGGTTCGGCGCGGACTGGGGCGAGGTCGTCGCCCACCACGAGGCGTACGAGTACGAGTCGCGCGCGACGCTCGTGATGCATGGCGAGCCGGCGGCTCGCGACAAGCCGACCACGATCTCGGTGCCGGCGCTCTCGGTGCGCCGCTACACCGACGTCACGTGCCACGTCCGAGAGGTCGTGACCCGCGACAACCTCGTGCTGCCCGACTCGTTCCGCCACTGGCAGGCCGGCCGGCTGTTCCACAAGCGGATCGTCCCCGCCACCGCCTGCTACGGCCGGCTGGAAGACCCGATGCAGCAGGCCGGCGTGCGCCGCGAGGCGGGGGAGTTCTTCTCGTTCGACTCGGCGTTCCCGACGCACTACGGACACCTGACGAGCGAGACGCTCTCGAAGCACTGGGGCTGGCGGATCGCGCGCGAGCGCAACCCGGACCTGCGTGTCGTCATGACGCACCAGCCCGGCAAGGACCGGCTGCCGTCGTGGAAGGCCGAGATCCTGGGCGCCCTCGGGGTGCGGCTCGACGACGTCGCGTGGGTGACGCAGCACGAGTCCGTGCGGGTCGAGTCCCTCGTCGCCGCCATGCCGCAGCTGGAGAACCCGCACTACGCCGATCGCGGCCTGGTCGACACGTGGGAAGCCTTGCGCGACGGCCTCGGCGCGGATCCGTCGCCGGACGAGCGCCCGGAGAAGATCTTCGTGTCGCGCCGCACCCGCAGCCAGCGCTGGTGCCTCAACACCCCCGAGGTCGAGGCGTTCATGGCGGGCCAAGGCTTCACCGTGCTGGACCCGGAGGACCTGCCGTATGCCGAGCAGGCCCACATCTTCCGTGCCGCCAAGGTTGTCGCGGGGTTCGCCGGGAGCGCCCTGTACACGATGATGCTCAATCCCGATGCGCGGATCGTCGTGCTCTCGAGTCGCGGCTACGTCTCGGGCACTGAGTACCTCTTCGCCTCCGCAGCCGGCCACGAGCTCCACTACTTCTGGGCGCCGCCGATCGTCGACCAGCCGGAGGGCGGGTTCGCCGTCGAGGCCTACCGGTCGGACTTCGAGTTTCCCCTCGACGAGCACCGGGCCGAGCTGGTCAAGGCGCTGGCCTGACCTCACGACCAGGCCGAGCGCAGCACCGTGACGAGGTCGAGCGGGGCGGTGCCGTTGCTGGCCGACAGTGCGACCACGCCCTCCGGGCTGTGGGCGTAGACCGCGGCAGATCGCGAGACCCAGCGCGACCAGGCGCGATCGAACTGGCGGACGAGCTTGCCGTGCGCCCCGAAGACCGTCGGCACGGCATGCCAGACGGTGGCATCGGGCCGCAGCCGCCCGACGAGCACTCGCCAGCCGTCCAGCCACGTGGGCGTGCCGTGGACGAGGCGTGCGACGACGTAGCGAGGGGAGCGCACGGGCCCCAGCAGCTCGTCGAGCGACTCGACGAACAGCTGCGAGGTGGGCTCGTCGACCTCGCGCAGCCGCAGGCGGTACTCACCGCTCGGGTCGATCGTGGCCTCGACGTGGTCCGCCCCGACCGGTGACAAGCCGGCGACGTGCAGCGCGTCCGCGACGACGCAGGCGTACGCCATGGTCCCCGGCTCGTGCGCCGCTGCCCGGGCCGCAGTCCACGGTGCCCCCCGCGCAGACCGACCGGGCCGCGTTGCGACCGGTCCGTGGGGGCTCGGCACGAACGCCGGCGGTTCCATCGGGACGTGGCCGTCCGGCGCGACCCGCGGGCGCTCGACACGTGACGGCTTCACGCGAAGCGTGTGCACGAGGATGTCGTCGTACGGCGTGCCGACGGCCCAGCGGCTGCGCACGGCGTCGCGCTCGCCGGCGCGCTCGAGCATGTGGGCGTCGATCGCGTCGAAGGACTCCGCCGGGGGCGGGGCGAACGGCGAGAACAGGGCATCGATGTGCGCGACTCCGTAGACGACCTCACCGAGGTCGTCCACGCCGAAGAATCCCTGGTGCTTGCGGACCAGCCGCTGCCAGTCGCCGTCGCCGCGCGGATGGTCCGGCGCGACGTACGTGACGGACCAGGTGATGGCGACCTTGTCGGGCCACTCGGGGTCGAGGCGAAGTGCCCGGCCGCGCGTTTGCACGACGGCGCTCGTCGTGGTGGCCGTGGTGAGGTCGACCAGGCTGTTCAGGCCCTTGGCGTCCCAGCCCTCGCCCAGCAGCGCCCGCGTGCCGATCAGCACCTGGCTGCCGCCGCTCTCGAAGAACCGGGTCACGATCCGCACCCAGTCGCGGCTGACCCATGGCCCGGCGATCGACACGATCCGATCGGGGCCGATCGCGTCGTCGAGCGGTTCGAGGGTGAGCGCGTCGGCGAGAGTCGGATCGGTCGTGCGCACGAGGTCGACGACCCGCTGTGCCACCTCCGGCGTGGCAGCGACCGTGCGCCCTGTCACGAGCACCGGACGCAGCGCTCGTGTCACGGCGGAGTCGACGAGGTGGCGCAGCGTCTGGCGCGCCGAACCGGACCGCTGCGGGGCGGGTCGCAGGCCGGTCGGGGTCGTCGCGGCGGCCATCTCGTGGTCGCACAGCACCAACGAGCGGAGCCGGTCGCCGAGATGGGCGTGCTCGGCCTCGAGCACCTCCTGACAGCCGCGCATCTTGCTCTCGCTGCGAGCGATGACCCGGTCGACCGGCGACCGGCCACGCCGCACCCCCGTGCGGGTCAGCTGGTATCCGATCCCTGGCAGGGCTTCCCGCAGTGCCTCGAGGACCGCGACGTCGTCCGGCGCCTCCGACCTGCGCAGGCACTTCGTGACCCAGTCGTCGATCAGCGCGGCCCAGTCGTCCGCAGTCGGCTTCTGCCGGTGCTCCTCGCGCAGGCGCGCGCCCTCCGGCAGAGCCAGCAGCTCGGCGTGCACGAGGCGCAGCGCGGCGCGCGCGAGGTCGCGGTGGTCCCGCTCGAACCGGGCCCACGGCGTGGTGAGCTCCAGGAACCGGCGGTCGAACCAGACGAGGATCGGCGTCGACCCCAGCCTCGTGTCGACCAGGTCGGTCGTCAGCTGCACGAAGCGCATCGACTGGTCGCGCAGCCACTCGGCCTCCTCGGCCGTCGGCTGCGTCAACCAGGCCAGCTCGGCGAACGGGGCGAGATGTCCCTCGCGCACGGCGGCCGGGATCGAGGCGCTGAACACGATGTCGCCGAACAGCTCGTCGACCAGCTCCGCCTGCCGGGCGTCGAGCACGGTCGGCGGGGTCGCGGTCAACCCGATGACGGTGGCCTCCGGCAGGTCGGCGAGCACCTCCGCGAGGAGCCGGCCCCACACCTCGAGCAGGTGGTGGCACTCGTCGAGCACGATCGTGATCGGCCCGGCGGCACGCAGCGCGGCGACCAGCCGGCGACCGTTCTCGTGCAGTCGGTCCGTCAGCGGCTCCTCCGCACCGTCGGCGTCGTCGCCCGCGTCCGTACGCTCGAAGGTCGCGAGCGACTGGTACGTCAGCACCGTCACGGGCGCCTCGAGGTCCCGATCGGTCCCGGTCGCGACGGTGGCCGGCGTGAACCGTTGCCACGTGTCGCCCCACTGCGACTGGATCGCGGTGTTGGGCGCCAGCACGACCGCCGGCGTGCCCAGGCGGCGTACGAGCTCGAGCCCCAGCAGGGTCTTGCCGGTGCCCGGGGGCAGCGACACCCAGAGCCGCGTGCGGCCCTGCGCCGAGGCCTCGTCGATGGCCTCCAGCGCGCGGGCCTGCAGGGTCCGCAGGGCGAACGGAGCGGCCGTCCGCGCGAAGTCGTCGGCGAGCGACACGGTCAGGCCCCGACGCGCGCCAGGATCGCCCCGGCGAGCACCTCGGGATTCTGCTCCGGGATCCAGTGGCTGATGCCGGTGAGCTCCACGAACCGGAAGTCGGCGTCCACGAACTCCCCGCACCGCGCGGCCGCGGCCCGTCCGATGGCGGCGTCCTGGTCGCTCCACACGAAGGTCGTCGGCACGGTCACCGGCGGCAGCGAGCCGAGGTCCGAGCGCATGGCGCGGTACCAGCTCAGCGCGGCGGTCATGGCCCCCGGCGCCGAGAGCTGCGCGACATAGCTGTCGACCTGCGCCGGCCGCACGTGGCCCTCGTACATCGCTCGGAGCCGCCGGGCATCGTCCTCGAGCAGCAGGTCCTCGGCCTTGCCAGGCTGCCGGAGCAGCCCGATGTACGACGCCCGCTGCTGCTGGTCGGCGTCGCCCTTGAGCGCGGCACCGTACGCCGCGAGGTGCGGCACCGAGACCGCGGTCAGGGTGCGCAGCCGGTCGGGGTGCCGCGCTGCGGTGACCCACGAGACCGCCGCACCCCAGTCGTGGCCGACGAGGTGGAACGTGCCGATGCCGAGCGCGTCGGACAGGTCGACGACGTCGTCGGCGAGCCGGTCGGTCGTGTAGGCCTCGACGCCCACGGGCCGGGCACCGGGGGAGTAGCCGCGCTGGTCGGGGGCGATGACGCGGAGGCCGGCCGCCGCCAGCAGCGGAGCGACGCCCGACCAGGACGACGAGTTCTCCGGGAAGCCGTGCAGCAGGACGACCGGCTCGCCGTCCTCAGGACCCAGCAGGCGTACGTCGAGGACGAGGTCGCCGATGGTCACGGGGGTCTGCTCGTCGTACGTCATGGCGCTCCTCGGCTCGGTCACTCGAAGGCGTCGCCGATGCGGGCGACGGCCTCACGGTCGAGCACGGCCGCCCGCTCCGGGTCTGGTGCACTCCCACCGCGATCGTAGGGGAGCCACCAGCGGTCCTGGTCGTTGCGCGGCGCCGCGGGGTAGGTGTCGATCGCTTCGGCGAGCAGGGCGTCCATTGCTCGGCGCAGGCGCAGCGAGAGGGCGTCGACGGTCTCCCCGGCGGCCGACTGCAGCGGTTCGCCGACCATGATCGTGACCGGGATCCTGCGTCGCAGCGACCGGTGACCGTCGACGGTGTAGATCCGGTGGCCGCCCCACACGACGACCGGGACGAGCGGCACCTGCCGGTTGACGGCGAGCCCTGCGGCGCCGCGCTTGAACGGCTTGAGCAACCAGGACCGGCTGATCGTGGCCTCCGGAAAGACCCCGACCAGCTGTCCGTCGTCGAGCAGACGCAGGGCCTGTCGGTAGGCCCGGGCCCCCGACCTGCGGTCGACCGGGACGTGGTGCATCGCCCGCATGAGCGACCCCACGACCGGCAGCTCGAACACCGAGCGCTTCGCCATGAAGCGGATGTGTCGCTTGCGGGGCCGGGCGGCGTACCCGATGAACGTGAAGTCGAGGAAGCCGATGTGGTTGCCGGCCACGACCCCGGCGCCGGTGGCGGGCAGGTGCTCGACGCCGCGGACGTCGACGCGGTAGCCCATCAGTCGATAGAGCGCGCCGATGATCCTGACCACGGCCCGGTAGGTGACGTTAGATCCGGGCACGCGGCTCACCCTACTCGGGCAGGCGCGGCCAGCAGTCGGTGCGGATCGTGGGGTCGAACCTCGGACCGGCGGCGATCGTGCGCTTCTCGCGGCCGAGGATGCCGGTCGTGAGCAGCAGGATCGCGACGATGTAGAGCCCCATGATCGCCAGCCCGGTGCCGGCGGCCTCCTTGTCGATGCGGTCGGCCTCGCCCAGCGCGATGATGCCGTCCGAGACCAGGAAGCAGGCGCCGCCGATGCCGGCTCGCAGGTCGGTCGCGAGCGAGGTCGACGCCGTGCCGAGGAGCAGTGCGGCGTACACCGGGACGATCGGTCGCAGGCCGGGCTCGAGGCCGTCCCACGCCCACACGACCAAGCCGATCGCGGCGGCGACGTAGAGGACGAGGATCCAGGGCTTGGCGCGCAGCTGCTCGAGCGCGCCGCGGACCATGAAGAACCGGATGAAGCAGTAGTGGGCGGCCGCGAACGCCGCCATGCCCACGACGAACAGGTCGTCGCCGAGCTCGAGGAACAGGTCACCGAAGAAGCAGAAGACCAGAGCCGCGACGAGCAGCCGGGGCCCACGCTGCTCGACGACCCACCCCACGAGGAGTGGCGCGAGGAAGCACTTGGTGATGCTGTCCCACGGCGTGACGTCCGCAGCGTTGAGCCCGAGGTGCACGACCGCCACGACGCCGAACGCGATCAGCCACGGACTCCGGACAGCCATGCGAGCACCGTACCGGCTCGACCGACCGGCGATCTGAAAAGGTGGACGCATGACCACCCGGCTCGCGGCCCTGACCAGTCGATGGACGGCCGTCGTGCCGGTCCTCGCCCTGATCGTGTTCGCCCTGGCATGGCACCGGGACCTGCCCTGGCTGGCTGTCGTCGTGGTCTCGGCGTTCCTCGTCGGTGCCGTGCTCGCTGCCGTGCACCACGCGGAGGTCATCGCGCACCGGGTCGGTGAGCCGTACGGCTCGCTGGTCCTCGCCGTCGCCGTGACCATCATCGAGGTCGCGTTGATCGTCACGCTGGTGACGACCGGCGCCAAGGGCGGCGAGACCTTGGCTCGCGACACGGTGTTCGCCGCGATCATGATCACCTGCAACGGCATCGTCGGGATCTCGCTGCTCACGGCCACGCGTCGTGGGCAGGTGGCGCACTTCAACGCCGAGGGCACCGGAGCGGCACTTGCGACGGTGGGCACCGTCGCGACCCTGTGCCTTGTGCTCCCGACCTTCACGACCGGCAGGTCCGGGCCGGAGTTCACGCCGGGCCAGCTCGCGTTCGCCGCCGTGGCAGCGCTCGGCCTGTACGCGCTCTTCGTCGCGATGCAGACCGTGCGGCACCGGGACTACTTCCTGCCGACGCGGAGCGACGGCTCGCTGGTGCCGGAGGACGAGCACGCCTCACCGCCGTCGGCCCGCGCCGCGCTGACGAGCCTCGTCCTGCTGCTGGCCGCGTTGATCGCGGTCGTCGGCAACGCCAAGAACGTCTCGCCGTCGCTCGAGGACGGCGTCCGCAGTGCCGGGATGCCGCACACCGTCGTCGGCGTCGTGATCGCGTTGCTGGTGCTGTCACCGGAAGCCATCGCGGCCGTCCGCGCCGCCCGTCGCAAGCGGGTCCAGATCAGCCTCAACCTGGCGTACGGGTCGGCGATGGCCAGCATCGGGCTCACGATCCCGGTCATCGCGATCGCCCAGGTCTGGCTCGACGGGCCGCTCGTCCTGGGCCTCGGTTCGACCGAGCTGGTGCTGCTCAGCCTGACGATGGTGACGAGCGTGCTGACCGTCGTCCCGGGTCGCGCCACCGTGCTGCAGGGCGGGATCCACATCGCGATCCTCGGCTCGTTCCTGTTCCTCGCCGCGAGCCCCTAGGCGTCGTCCCGCTTCGCGTCGAGCCAGCGCATCGCCGGCGTGGCCGTGACGCCGTGGAGGATCACCGACAGCGTGATCGCCAGGCCGACGGTCGACCACAGCAGCGGCAGGTCGTCGAAGTCGGCGTGCCCGGCGGCGTACGCCAGGTAGAAGATCGAGCCGACCCCGCGGACGCCGAAGAATGCCGTGGCGGCGCGCTCGCGCCGGCCGAGGGTGTTGCCGCCGACCCGCAGGTCTCTCCGTCCGGCGAACAACGCGATCATTCCGGACACTGGGCGCACGACCAGGAGCAGCAGCACCGCGACCACGACGGCCTGCCAGGTCAGGCCGGCCAGCAAGCCGTTCGTCAGGGCGACGCCCAGCAGCAGCAGCACGATCAGCGTCAGCAGCCGTTCGAGCCGCTCCACCACGTCGTGCATCAGCGCGTGGTAGTCGTGCCCGCGCTCGGCCGACCGCATCGTCATGGCGCAGGCGAACACGGCCAGGAACCCGTAGCCGTGCGCGACCTCGGTCACCCCGTACGCCAGCAGCACCGCGGCGAGAGCCAGCAGCGGCTCACCGGAGTCGGCCGCGCGCAACGATGGACGGTTCGAGCGGAACGCGACCTTCGCCAGGACCCAGCCGACCGCCGTGCCGAGCACGGCCCCGACGACGACCTTGCCCACCAGGTCCCAGGCGAACCAGTGCACGCCCCACTCGGTGACCGGTCCCGTCCCGGCCAGGAGGATCGCGGCATAGACGAATGGGAACGCGAGCCCGTCGTTGAGCCCCGCCTCGGACGTCAGGGCGAACCGGACCTCGTCGTCCTCATCGATCTCGTCCTCGTCGGCCTCGGTCGTGGTCGGTCCCTCGACCTGGACGTCCGACGCCAGGACCGGGTCGGTCGGGGCGAGCGCGGCGCCCAGCAGGAGCGCCGTCGCGGGAGCCAGCCCCATGACCCACCAGCCCAGCAGCGCGACGCCCGCGATCGTCAGCGGCATCGCGATGGCGAGCAGGCGCCACGTCGCGCCCCAGCGCCGCCACGTCGTGAACGACCGGAAGCTGAGCGGGCGGTCGAGTGCCAGGCCGACACCCATCAGCGCGACCAGCACCGTGAACTCGGCGAGGTGCTCGACGAACACGCGCTGCTCGATGGGTGAGAACGTCGCGTCGTCGATGCCGGGCAGCAGCCCGATCAGCGCTCCCAGACCGAGCAGGACGACCGGCGGCGAGAGTGCCGCCGTGCGCAAGGCGTACGGCAGGACGACCGCGATGAGCAGTGCCGTCCCTCCGAGGAGGTAGACGAGATCGGCCGTCATGTCCCCTCCCTCAGGTCGTCGAGCCGGTGTCCGAGGCTACGTCGAACCGGGCGCATCGGCACCTCGAGCGGTGAGCGATCCGCCGACCTGAGCCAGACTGGAGACATGATCATCGACGGCGGCCTGTCCAACGCGCTCGAGGAGCGGGGGCACGACCTGACGTCCGAGCTCTGGACGGCCGAGCTCCTGCGGGACGCCCCGCACGAGATCGCCGCGGTGCACCGGGCGTACTTCGACGCCGGCGCCCAGGTCGCCACGACCGCGAGCTATCAGGCGAGCGTCCCGGGGTTCGTCCGCGCCGGGATGTCGGAGGCGGAGGCCGAGGCGCTGATCCGGCTCAGCGTCGCCGTCGCGCGTGACGTCCGCGACGAGGGCGCGGACCGCCTGGTCGCTGCATCGGTCGGTCCGTACGGTGCCGTGCTCGCCGACGGCTCGGAGTACTCCGGTCGCTACGGGCTGACGGCGACGGAGCTGTACGACTTCCACCGCCCGCGGCTCGAGCTGCTCGCGACCGAGCAGCCCGACCTGTTCGCCGTCGAGACCATCCCGGACCTCGACGAGGCCACCGTGCTCGCCGGCCTGCTCGAGGAGATCGGCATCCCGGCCTGGCTCTCGTTCACGATCGAGGGCGACACCACCCGGGCGGGGCAGCCCCTCGCCGACGCGTTCGCCGTCGTGGCCGAGACCGAGGCCGTGGTCGCCGCGGGCGTCAACTGCTGCGATCCCGTGGACGTCCTCGGTGCCGTGCGCACGGCACATGAGGTGACCGGCAAGCCGGCAGTCGCCTATCCCAACAGCGGACAGACGTGGGACAGCGCGAGCCACACCTGGCACGGACAGGCCTCCTACGACCTGACGCTCGTGCCGGCCTGGCTCGAGGCCGGTGTCGAGCACGTCGGAGGGTGCTGCCGCATCGGGCCGGCCGACATCCGTGCCCTCGCCACGAGCCTGGCCTGACGACACGTCGCCGCAGTCCCCGACCTGTGGTCAGATGGAGGGCATGACGAGCCGGATCTCGCACACCACGATCGACTGTCGTGACGCGCATGCCCAGTCGGTGTGGTGGGCCGAGGTGCTGGGCATGCAGGAGGACCCCCGCGACCCCAACGAGCCGGGCCACGAGGAGTGCATGATCTTCTCCCGAGACGGCCGCTCCCGGCTCCTGTTCATCGAGGTGCCGGAGTCCAAGCAGGTCAAGAACCGGATCCACTTCGACCTCCGGGCCACCGACCGCACGCAGCAGCAGGAGATCGATCGCGTGCTGGCGATGGGCGCGACCGAGGTGGCCGACCTGCGCACCCCGCAGGGACTCGGCTGGATGGTCCTGGCCGACCCCGAGGGCAACGAGTTCTGCATCCTGCGCAGCGACCTGGAGATCCCGGACTACCACTCGCACCTCATCACCTGATGCCGGAGCTGCTCCTCACGAACGTCCACGTGTACGGCGACGGGTCCTGGCGCGAGGGTGTCGACTCGATCGCGGTCCGCGACGGGGTCGTGGTCGGTCTGGGGACGCACGGCGAGGTCGTCGGGTTGGTGCCGTCGGCCGAGGTGGTGGACCTGGCCGGTGCCTGGGTGCTCCCCGGCTTCCAGGACGCGCACGTCCACCCGGTCCAGGCGGGGCTCGAGATGAACGCCTGCGACCTGACGGCTGCGGAGGACCTCGACGGCTGCCTCGCCGCCATCGCGGCGTACACCCAGGCCGTGCCCGGTGACGGCTGGGTCGTCGGAGGGGGTTGGTCGATGCACGCCTTCCCCGGCGGTGTGCCGACGGCGGCAAGCCTGGACCGGATCGTGCCCGACCGGCCCGTGTTCCTGCCCAACCGCGACCACCACAGCGCCTGGGTCAACACCACGGCCCTCGAGCTGGCCGGCATCACCGCTGCGACGCCCGACCCGGCCGACGGCCGCATCGAGCGGGACGACCGTGGCGAGCCCACCGGCGCGTTGCACGAAGGAGCCATGGGGCTCGTCGGCAGGCTGGTGCCGCCGCCCACGGGTGCCGACATCGCCGGAGCCCTGCAGACGGCCCAGGCCTACCTGCACTCCCGCGGCATCACGGCCTGGCAGGACGCCCTGGTCGGCGACGGCCTCGGCATGCCGGACTCGCTCGACACCTACCTCGCGGCTCAGCAGGACGGGACGCTGACGGCTACGGTCGTCGGGGCGCTGTGGTGGGACCGGGACCGCGGCGAGGAGCAGATCGCCGAGCTCGTCGAGCGCCGGGCCCGTGCCAGAGCGGCGGGGCTCGACGCCGGCAGCGTCAAGATCATGCAGGACGGCGTGTGCGAGACGTTTACGGCCGCCGTCGTCGAGGCCTACCTCGGGCCCGACGGGCAGTCCACCGGCAATCACGGGCTGTCGTTCATCGAGCCGGCCGATCTCGCTCGCTACGTCCAGCAGCTCGACGCCGAGGACTTCCAGGTGCACGTCCACGCCCTGGGCGACCGCGCGGTCCGCGACAGCCTCGACGCGATCGAGCACGCCATCGCGGTCAACGGCCGCCGCGGCAACCGCCACCACCTGGCCCACATCCAGATCGTCCGCGACGAGGACGTGCCGCGTTTCGCGGAGCTCGACGTGACGGCCAACGCGCAGCCGTTGTGGGCCTGCCTCGACGACCAGATGACCGATCTCACGCTGCCGTTCCTCAGCACCGGCGCGCGCGAGCGGCAGTACGTCTTCCGGTCGCTCGTCGACGCAGGGGCACGTCTGGCGTTCGGCAGTGACTGGCCCGTGTCCGCGCCGGACCCGCTGCACGGCATCCACGTCGCGGTCAATCGCGTGGCACCGGGCGAGGACGCCGACCCGCTCCTCCCGGAGCAGTGCCTGACCGTCACGGAGGCGATCGACGCCTACACCCGGGGGAGTGCCTTCGTGAACCGGCGGGAGGCGGCCGGGACGATCGAGGTCGGCGGCCCGGCCGATCTGGCCGTCATCGATGCCGACATCCTGGCGATCGATCCCCGTGCCATCGCGACCATCCGCGTGACCCGCACGTACGCTCGCGGCCGTTCGGTGCATGTCACCTGATTCGCATCGGAATTCCCTGAAACCACGGTGATTCCAGACAATTGTGCTAGGTGAGACCACAAATTGTTCACGCTCACATTCGGGATGGGCCGGCAGAGAACGACACGAAAATTTCTTGGGACATTCGCTTGACGCCAGAGTTGTGAGCGTTAACAATTCAACGCAGGGTTCGCGTGGTCCACGTCACACAGTGGGTTGCCAGGCCCTGACGGGGGCCGAATCTCAACCCGAGACCAGGCCCCGAGGATGCAAGCGGAGGTCCGCCCGCAGGTGTCCAGGCTCTCCCGAAGTCGAGCGACTTGGGGTGTCTCATCCCGATGGAGGAAAAGTGTTCAAGAAACTCATCACCGTGGGCGCGGGCGTCGTGCTCGCCAGCGGTCTGGCTGCCTGTGGCAGCAGCGACGACGGAAACGGCGGCGGCTCGGGGGGCTCCGACGACATCACCATGGGCTTCGCCCAGGTCGGTGCCGAGAGTGGCTGGCGGACGGCCAACACCAAGTCGATCCAGGCCTCGGCCAAGGAAGCCGGCATCGACCTCAAGTTCTCCGATGCGCAGCAGAAGCAGGAGAACCAGATCAAGGCCATCCGCTCGTACATCCAGCAGAAGGTCGACGTCATCGCGTTCAGCCCCGTCGTCGAGACCGGCTGGGACACGGTCCTGCAAGAGGCCAAGCGCGCCAAGATTCCCGTGATCCTGACCGACCGCGCCGTCGACTCCGACGACACGTCGCTCTACAAGACGTTCCTCGGGTCCGACTTCGTGCTCGAGGGCGAGAAGGCCGGTCAGTGGGTCGTCGACAACGCCGACGAGAACGACGTCAACAAGGACGGCAAGATCAACGTCGTCGAGATCCAGGGCACCACGGGCGCCGCGCCCGCGATCGACCGCAAGAAGGGCTTCGAGGACAAGATCGCAGCGGACTCGAAGATCAAGGTCGTCGCCTCGCAGACGGGTGACTTCACCCGTGACGGCGGCAAGAAGGTCATGGAGGCGTTCCTGAAGTCGCAGAAGGACATCGACGTCGTGTACGCCCACAACGACGACGAGGGCCTGGGCGCCATCGAGGCGATCGAGGCGGCCGGCATGAAGCCGGGCGTGGACATCAAGATCGTCACGGTCGACGCGGTCAAGGACGGCATGACGGCGCTCTCCGAGGGCAAGATCAACTACATCGTCGAGTGCAACCCGCTCCTCGGCCCGCAGCTGATGGACCTGGCCAAGAAGGTCGTCGCCGGCGAAGAGGTCCCGCCGCGCGTCGAGACCAAGGAAGGCGCGTTCGACCAGGAGCAGGCCAAGGCCGTCCTGGCAGACCGTCAGTACTGAGCAGCACCACGAACGGGGGCCCTGCGTCCGCAGGACGCAGGGCCCCGTCCAACTTCTAGGAACGAAGAGATGGTCGAGATGACAGCCGAAGCCGTGCCGGCAACACGCACGCAGCCGGTCGTGGAGATGAGCGGCGTGTCGGTGAGCTTTCCCGGCGTCAAGGCCCTCCAGTCGGTCGGCCTCACGCTGAGGGCCGGCGAGGTCCACGCCCTCATGGGTGAGAACGGCGCCGGCAAGTCCACGCTGATCAAGGCGCTCACGGGTGTCTACTCGATCGACGAGGGCACGATCGTCGTCGGCGGCGAGCCGCGTACGTTCAACAGTCCGGCGGAGTCGCAGGCCGCCGGCATCAGCACGGTCTACCAAGAGGTCAACCTCTGCACCAACCTGACGGTCGCCGAGAACATGCTCCTGGGCCGCGAGCCTCGTTCGTTCGGCCGCATCGACACGCGTGCCATGAACCGCCGCGCCGGTGAGACGCTGACCCGCCTGGGGCTCGACATCGATCCCAGGTCGCAGCTCGGCACGCACCCCATCGCGATCCAGCAGCTCGTCGCGATCGCCCGCGCCGTCGACATCGACGCCGAGCTCCTGATCCTCGACGAGCCGACCTCCAGCCTCGACGCCGACGAGGTCGCCAAGCTGTTCGAGGTCATGCGCACGCTGCGCGCCGACGGTGTCGCGATCGTCTTCGTCTCGCACTTCCTCGAGCAGGTCTTCGAGATCTCCGACCGCATGACCGTCCTGCGCAACGGCCAGCTCGTCGGCGAGTACCTCACCGCCGAGACGACGCAGCTGCAGCTCGTCCAGGCCATGATCGGCCGTGAGCTCGAGACGCTCGACAAGATCGAGCAGGCCGCCGACGAGCACACTGTCAAGACCCAGGGCGCGCCCCTGATGGAGGTCCTGCAGCTCGGCCGCAAGGGCAGCGTCGAGGCCGTCGACCTCAAGGTCTTCGAGGGTGAGGTCATCGGCATCGCCGGGCTCCTGGGATCCGGTCGCACCGAGCTCGCCCGCCTGCTGTTCGGTGCGGACACCGCAGACACCGGCGCGATGAACCTGCGCGCCAAGGGCACCAAGCTCCGCACGCCGCGACAGGCGATCGACCACAAGATCGCGTTCTCCAGCGAGAACCGGCGCTCCGAGGGCGTCATCGAGGACCTGTCGATCGCCGACAACATGCTCCTCGCGATGCAGGCGTCGCGCGGCTGGCTGCGGCCGATCCCCGCGAAGACCAAGGACCGTCTCGTCAAGAAGTACATCGAGGCCCTCGACATCCGGCCGGCCAACCCGCAGGCGCTGATGCGCAACCTCAGCGGCGGCAACCAGCAGAAAGTCCTCCTGGCGCGCTGGCTCATCACCGAGCCGGAGCTCCTCATCCTCGACGAGCCCACCCGTGGCATCGACATTGGCGCGAAGGCGCAGATCCAGCAGCTCGTCGCCGACCTCGCAAAGGATGGCATGTCCGTCGTCTTCATCTCCGCCGAGCTCGAGGAGGTCCTGCGGCTCAGTGACCGTCTCGTCGTGATGCGCGACCGCCGCAAGATCGACGAGCGGGCCAACGAGAACGTGACCGTCTCCGACGTGCTGGAGATCATCGCGGGGGAGGCGCGCGCCGATGCGTGACCTGACCAAGCACTCGCTGTTCTGGCCGCTCGTGGCCCTGGCCCTCCTGCTGGTCGTCAGCGTGATCGCGACGCCGTCGTTCTTCTCGATCCGGGTCCAGGACGGCCACCTCTACGGCAGTCTCATCGACATCCTGCGCAACGGGGCCCCGACGCTGTTGATCGCGCTCGGCATGACGCTGGTCATCGCGACCCGCGGCATCGACCTGTCGGTCGGCGCGATCGTCGCGATCGCCGCCGCGGTGGCCTGCACCTACATGGCCGGCGCCCCCGACGGTTCGTCGGCCGGCCGCGCGATCGTCGCGATGAGCATGGCCGTGGGGGTGTGCGTCCTGCTCGGTCTCTGGAACGGCTTCCTGATCTCCGTGCTCGGGATCCAGCCGATCATCGCGACGCTGGTGCTCATGACCGCGGGTCGCGGCCTGGCGATGCTGATCACCGACGGCCAGATCATCACGGTCAACAACGCGCTGTTCAAGAAGGTCGGCGCCGGCTTCGTGCTGGGCCTGCCCGTCGCGATCCTGATCGCGCTGGCCGTCTTCGCCATCACCGCGGTCCTCACGCGTCGCACGGCCCTCGGCATGCTCATCGAGGCCGTCGGCATCAACCCCGAGGCCAGCCGGCTCGCGGGCGTCCGGGCGCGCACGATCACCTGGACCGTCTACGTCTTCGTCGCGTTCTGTGCCGGCATCGCCGGCCTCATGATCGCCTCCAACACGAGCGCGGCCGACGCCAACAATGCCGGCCTGTTCATCGAGCTCGACGCGATCCTCGCGGTCGTGATCGGCGGCACCTCGCTCGCGGGCGGCCGGTTCTCGCTGACCGGCACGCTGGTCGGCGCGATGTTCATCCAGACGCTCGCCACCACGATCCCCACGATGGGGATCCCGGCCGAGACCAACTACCTGTTCAAGGCCGTCGCGGTCATCGTGGTCTGCCTGCTGCAGTCGCCCAAGGCCCGGGCCGTGCTGTCCGTGCGACGACCGACGCCCCTCCTCATGAAGGGATCGGCCGCATGACCACCGTCATCGCTCCGCCCGAGCACCCCGCGAGCGCCCCGTCACCGCGGTCCCCCCGCGGCCCCGCCTTCCCCACCCGGTTCCTCCCGGTCATCGCGACGTTCGCGCTGTTCGTCGGGATGTTCGGTCTCGGCTCGCTCCGCTACGAGGGCTTCTCGTCGCCGCAGACGGTGCTGAGCGTGCTGGTCGACAACTCCTACCTCATCGTCCTCGCCGTGGGCATGACGTTCGTGATCCTGACCGGTGGCATCGACCTGTCGGTCGGCTCGGTGGTCGCGCTCTCGACCATGATCGCGGCCGAGACGCTGCGGGCCGGCTGGTCCGCTCCGCTCGTGATCGCAGCGGTTCTGTTGACCGGGTCCGTCCTGGGCCTGCTCCAGGGGATGGTGATCCACTACTTCGAGATCCAACCGTTCATCGTGACGCTCGCCGGGATGTTCCTGGCCCGCGGCCTCTGCTACGTCATCAGCGTCGACTCGATCCCGATCAAGAACGAGACCTTCACGTCGTTCGCCCAAGGCACGATCACGATCGGGGACTACTTCATCACCCCGGCGGTGATCGTCGCGCTGGTCGTGCTCGTCATCGCCGCGGTGGTCCTGCACATGACCCGGTTTGGCCGCACGGTGTACGCCGTCGGCGGCAGCGAGCAGTCCGCGATGCTGATGGGCTTGGCGGTCGCGCGCACCAAGATCGGTGTCTACGTCATCAGCGGCTTCTGCTCGGCCCTGGCCGGACTGCTCTACGCGATCTACACGCTGTCGGGCTACAGCCTGACCGCCGTCGGCATGGAGCTCGACGCCATCGCAGCGGTCGTCATCGGCGGCACCCTGTTGACCGGCGGATCGGGCCTCGTCCTCGGCTCGGCCCTCGGCGTCATGGTGCTCGGCCTCATCCAGTCCTTCATCTCGTTCGACGGCACGCTCAGCTCGTGGTGGACCAAGATCACGATCGGTGTCCTGCTCCTGGTGTTCGTCCTGATCCAGCGGCTGTTCACCCGGAGAGCCGGATGACCGCGAGCCCCCAGCACGCGCCCGTCATGGCGGACGTGGCAAAGGTCGCCGGGGTGTCCCACCAGACGGTCTCCCGGGTCATCAACGGCATGCCCAACATCAAGGAGTCGACGCGCCAGCGTGTCGAGGCCGCGATCAAGGAGCTCGGCTACCGGCCCAACACCGCCGCCCGGGCGCTCGTCACCCGCAAGTCCTCGACGATCGGCATCATCAGCACCGAGACAGGTCTCTACGGACCCAACAGCATTCACCGTACGGTCGAGGACGCGGCCCGCCAGGCCGGTTACTTCGCCGGATCGGTGAGCCTGTCGACCGTCACGACGCAGTCGCTGACCGACGCGATCGACCACCTGCTGCGCCAGTCGGTCGAGGGCATCGTCATGATCGCCGCCCAGCACGCCGCGCTCGACGTGATCCACCACCAGGACCCGGGCGTCCCGCTCGTCGTCGTCGAGGGCGACCTCTCGAGGGCGAAGTTCGCCGTGGGGGTCGACCAGCACCGCGGCGCCTACGAGGCCACGCAGCACCTGCTCGACCTCGGGCACACCTCGATCGCCCATGTCCGCGGCCCGCTGGAGTGGACCGAGGCCGAGGCCCGCCGCGAGGGCTGGGAGGCTGCGATCCGCGACGCCGGCCACGAGCCCGGTCCCCTCTACCTGGGCGACTGGACACCGCGCAGCGGCTACCTCGCCGGTCGACAGCTGGTGGACGAGGCCGAGCCCACCGCGGTCTTCGTCGCCAACGACCAGATGGCGATCGGCGTGTTGCACGCGCTCGCCGAGGCCGGCATCTCGGTGCCTGACGGCATCAGCGTCGTCGGGTTCGACGACGCCCCCGAGACGGAGTTCCTCATCCCGTCCGTCACGACGGTCCGGCAGAACTTCCAGGAGGTCGGCCGCCGGGCGATCGACGTCCTGCACGCAGCGATCCTCGGCGAGAACGAGGACCTCCCGCGACTCATCGAGCCCGAGCTGATCATCCGCTCGAGCACCTCCGCACCGCATCCCCGAAAGGCCCAGAAGTGAGCGAACAGTACGTCATCGGAGTCGACTACGGCACCCTCTCGGGGCGCGCGCTGGTCGTCGCTGTCAAGGACGGCCGTGAGCTCGCGAGCGCCGTGCACCCGTACGCGCACGCCGTGATCAGCGACGCGCTGCCGACGGCACCGGGCTCGCCGTTGCCGCCCGACTGGGCGCTCCAGGTGCCCTCCGACTATGTCGACGTGCTGCGCATCGCGGTGCCCGAGGCCGTACGCGCCTCCGGCATCGACCCGGCCGACGTCATCGGGATCGCGACCGACTTCACGGCGTGCACCATGGTGCCGACGCTCGCTGACGGCACGCCGCTCAGCGAGCTGCCGCAGTTCGCCGACCGCCCCCACGCGTACGTCAAGCTCTGGAAGCACCACGCGGCCCAGGGCCAGGCCGACCGCATCAACACCCTCGCCGAGCAGCGCGGCGAAACCTGGCTGCCGCGGTACGGCGGGCTGATCTCGTCGGAGTGGGAGTTCGCCAAGGGGCTGCAGGTCCTGGAGGAGGATCCCGAGGTCTACGCCGCGATGGAGCGCTGGGTCGAGGCCGCCGACTGGATCGTCTGGCAGCTGTGCGGCACGTACGTCCGCAACGCCTGCGCCGCCGGCTACAAGGGCATCCTGCAGGACGGCGCCTATCCGAGCGCCGACTTCCTGGCGGCACTCAACCCGGCCTTCGCCGACTTCGTCAGCGCCAAGCTGGACCAGCCGATCGGCCAGCTCGGGCATCCCGCCGGGACGCTGACTGCCGAGGCGGCGGCCTGGACCGGGCTGCCGGAGGGCATCGCGGTCGCGGTCGGCAACGTCGATGCGCACGTCACGGCCCCGGCGGCACAGGCCGTGGACCCCGGCCAGATGGTCGCGATCATGGGGACCTCGACGTGCCACGTCATGAGCGGCACGGTGCTGCGCGAGGTGCCCGGCATGTGTGGCGTCGTCGACGGCGGCATCGTGTCCGGCACATGGGGCTACGAGGCCGGTCAGAGCGGGGTCGGCGACATCTTCGGCTGGTTCGTCGACCACGGCGTGCCGGCGTACGTCCGTGAGGCGGCCGACGCCGCAGGCACCGGCATGCACGAGCACCTCACGGCTCTGGCATCGCAGCAGCCCGTTGGGGCGCACGGGCTCGTCGCCCTCGACTGGCACAGCGGCAACCGCTCGGTGCTGGTCGACCACGAGCTGACCGGCCTGCTGGTCGGCCAGACCCTCGCGACCCGGCCGGAGGACGTCTACCGCGCGCTGATCGAGGCCACGGCGTTCGGCACCCGCACGATCATCGAGACGTTCAACGCCAGCGGGGTCCCGGTCGAGGAGCTCATCATCGCCGGCGGCCTGTCCAAGAACCCGCTCCTGATGCAGATCTACTCAGACGTGACCCGCTTGCCGCTCTCGGTGATCGGGTCCGAGCAGGGACCCGCTCTGGGCTCTGCCCTCCATGCTGCCGTCGCGGCCGGCGCGTACGCGGACATACGCGCCGCCGCGAAGGCTATGGGCTCCCTCAATCGGGCAGCGGTGCTGCCCGATGAGGGACGCTCCAAGGTCTACGACCGGTTGTTCGCCGAGTACACCGCGCTGCACGACCACTTCGGTCGCGGCGGCAACGACGTCATGCACCGGCTCCACGCCCTGCGCCGCGAGGCCCTGGCAGGCGGTGCGGCATGACGCTGACCCAGGACGTCCACGACACGATCCTGCGACTGCGTCGCGAGGTCTGCGCCCTGCACGCGGAGCTGACCCGCTACGAGCTCGTCGTCTGGACCGCCGGCAACGTGTCCGCCCGGGTGCCCGGCGCCGACATGATGGTCATCAAGCCGAGCGGCGTCAGCTACGACGACCTGACGCCGGAGAACATGGTCGTCACGGCCCTCGACGGCACGGTGCTCGAGGGTGACCTCGCGCCCTCCTCCGACACCGCCGCACAGGCGTACGTCTACCGGCACCTGCCCCACGTCGGTGGTGTCGTGCACACCCACTCGACGTACGCGACGGCGTGGGCCGCGCGCGCCGAGGCGATCCCGTGCGTGCTCACGATGATGGCCGACGAGTTCGGTGGCGAGATCCCGGTCGGTCCGTTCGCGCTGATCGGCGACGACTCCATCGGCCGGGGCATCGTCGACACGCTCCGCGGCAGCAACTCGCCGGCCGTGCTGATGCAGAACCACGGCGTCTTCGCGATCGGCAAGGACGCCCGCTCGGCGGTCAAGGCCGCCGTGATGTGCGAGGACGTCGCACGCACGACCCACATCGCTCGCCAGCTGGGTGAGCCGGTGCCGATCGCGCCGGACCAGATCGCCAGCCTCTTCGACCGCTACCAGAACGCGTACGGCCAGTGAGCCCCGCGACCCATCAGAAGGAGACGTCCATGACCACCGCCGAACGCGAGATCTGGTTCCTGACCGGGAGCCAGGGCCTCTACGGCGAGGAGACGCTCCAGCAGGTCGCCGACCAGTCGCGCGAGGTCGCCGACGCGCTGGCCGACCACCCCGACCTCACGATTCGCATCGTGTGGAAGCCCGTCCTGACGTCGTCCGACGCGATCCGTCGAACGATCCTCGAGGCGAACGCGGACGACGCGTGCATCGGCCTGATCGGCTGGATGCACACGTTCTCGCCCGCCAAGATGTGGATCAACGGCCTCGACGCCCTGCGCAAGCCGTTCCTGCACCTGCACACGCAGGCACACCGCGACATCCCGTGGTCCACGATCGACATGGACTTCATGAACCTCAACCAGGCCGCACACGGCGACCGGGAGTTCGGCTACATCCAGACCCGGCTCGGGGTGGCCCGCAAGACCGTCGTCGGCCACGTCAGCAATCCTGAGGTCGGGCGGCGCATCGGGGTGTGGGTCCGGGCCGCGGCCGGCGCCGCCGAGATGCGGTCGCTGAAGCTCGCCCGGTTCGGCGACAACATGCGAGACGTCGCGGTGACAGAGGGCGACAAGGTCGAGGCGCAGCTGCGCTTCGGCGTCTCGGTCAACACCTACGGTGTCAACGACCTCGTCGAGGTGGTCGACGCGGTCGACGACAGCGTCGTCGACAAGCTCGTCACCGAGTACCAGGACCTCTACGACGTCGCCGCAGAGCTGCGCGTCGGGGCGTCGCGGCACGACAGCCTGCGCTACGGCGCACGGGTCGAGGCCGGCATGAGGCAGTTCCTCGAGGAGGGCGGCTTCGGCGCCTTCACGACGAACTTCGAGGACCTCGGCGGGCTGCGCCAGCTCCCCGGCCTCGCGGTGCAGCGTCTGATGGCCGACGGCTACGGCTTCGGCGGCGAGGGTGACTGGAAGACCTCGGTTCTCGTCCGCACGACCAAGGCCATGGCGGCCGGCCGGCCCGGCGGCACCTCGTTCATGGAGGACTACACGTACCACCTCGAGCCGGGCAACGAGAAGTCGCTCGGCGCCCACATGCTCGAGGTGTGCCCCACGATCTCGTCGACCACGCCGACGATCGAGGTGCACCCCCTCGGCATCGGTGGCCGCGAGGATCCCGTACGCATGCGGTTCGTCGCCGACCAGGGCGAGGGCATCGTCGTCGGGCTCTCGGACCTGGGTGACCGGTTCCGCCTGACCGCCAACGACATCACGCTCGTCGAGCCCGACGAGCCCTTGCCACAGCTCCCGGTCGCGTGTGCCGTGTGGCAGGCGCACCCGTCACTCTCGACAGCCGCCGAGGCGTGGATCATGGCCGGCGGCCCGCACCACACGGTGCTGTCGACTGCGGTCGGGATCGAGGAGTTCGACGACCTCGCGGAGATCCTCAGCACCGAGCTGGTGCACATCAACGCGGACACGACGCCGAAGAGCTTCCTCAGGGAGCTCCGCTGGAACCAGGCGTACCACCGGCTCGCCGCCGGTCTCTGACCTTGGTCGCCCCCGGCTCGGACTCGGTCCTCGACCGGGTTCCCCCCAGCTCGGTCGGCACCACCTCAACTCCTCCAGTGGGGTGGTGCCGATCGGATGTCGCGACGCTGGACCGGCTGCGCGCACGAGGCCTCGACGAGGCCGCGCTCGAGCTGCTGGAGGAGTGCATGGCCGTGGCGGAGCGGGAGGCTGGGGCGGCGCAGGTCGCGCCGCCGATGACGTACGCGCTCCGGGCGGCGGTGATCCACCGTCGTCGACGGGACCATGCCGCCGAGGTCGAGGTGCTCGAGCGCTGGGTCGCGGCCTGTCCCGAGCCGCGTGATCCTCACAGCCGAGTGGCGGTGCGGCTGGTCAAGGCACGACGTCTGCGTGATGCGGCTGACCGGCAGGCGCGCCGCCGGGTCTAGGTCGCGCCGTGAGCCGGTTCATCCGGCGTTCATCCGGACGGTCCATGATGGACGCGTGAACCAGGCACCGCCGAGCAGGCCGCAGCCGCTGGCTCGCCGGCTGTTCGCGGAGCTGCTCGGGACCGGGCTGCTCGTCACGGTCGTGGTGGGCTCGGGCATCGCGGCTGCCGAGCTCTCGCCGGACGACGTGGGGCTCCAGCTCCTCGAGAACAGCACCGCGACCGTCCTGGGTCTCGCGGTCCTGATCCTGGTGCTCGGCCCGGTCTCCGGTGCGCACTTCAACCCGGTCGTGACGGTGGCGGACTGGTTCTTGTCGCGCCGCGACCCGGAGGGCTTCTCGGCCGGGCACGTGGCGCCGTACGTTGCTGCGCAGGTCGTGGGAGCCGCGGCGGGTGCGCTGCTGGCGAACGCCATGTTCGACGTCGGGACCTCGTTCTCCGACCATGAGCGTGCCAGCGGGGGACACCTGCTCGGCGAGGTCGTGGCGACGGCAGGGCTCGTGCTGCTGATCTTCGCGCTGGTGAGGTCCGACCGGGTCGCTTTGGTGGCTCCGGCCGTGGGCGCCTACATCGGCGCGGCGTACTGGTTCACCAGCTCCACCTCGTTCGCGAACCCCGCCGTGACGGTGGGCCGCATGCTGTCCGACACGTTCGCCGGCATCGCACCGAGCTCCGTCCCGGCGTTCGTCGTCGCCCAGGCAGTCGGCGGCGTCATCGGCGTGGGCCTGGCGCTGGCGCTCTACCCCTCGCCGGCGATCACGCCGCACACCCACCAAGGAGAGACCCGTGCCTGATCGCCCCAGCGTCCTGTTCGTCTGCGTGCACAACGCCGGTCGGTCGCAGATGGCCGCCGGATTCCTGCAGTCCCTCGGCGAGGGACGCATCGACGTACGTTCTGCCGGCTCGATGCCCGGCGACGCGATCAACCCCGTCGCCGTCGAGGCCATGGCCGAGGTCGGCATCGACATCGCGGGGGAGCAGCCCAAGAAGCTGTCCGATGAGGCCGTGCGCGCCTCCGACGTCGTCATCACGATGGGCTGCGGCGACGAGTGCCCGTTCTTCCCGGGCAAGCGCTACGAGGACTGGGTCCTGGACGACCCGGCCGGGCAGGGGATCGAGGCCGTGCGACCGATCCGCGACGAGATCAGGTCACGCGTCGAGCAGCTGATCGCCTCGCTCGCCTGACCTGCTAACATCGCCATATGGCGATGACAATCGTAGACGAGAATGCCATCGAGCAACCGCTCGATGCGGCCGCGTGCCTGTTCCACGGGTTCGGCGATCCCTCTCGGCTACGGATCCTGCAGCACCTGCTGGCGGAGGAGCACCGGGTGGTCGAGCTGACGGAGCACCTCGGCCTGGCCCAGTCGACCGTCTCCAAGCATCTTGCCTGCCTCAAGGACTGCGGGCTCGTGACGTCCCGGCCGGTGGGGCGGGCGTCCCTGTTCCGCGTGACGCACCCCGAGGCCACGACGCGGCTGCTGGCGGCAGCCGAGCAGCTCCTCGACGTCACCGGCTACGCCGTGACGCTGTGCCCCAACCACGGGATCGACGGGCGTGCCTGAGCTGCTGCCCGGCGTCGACCGGGTCGCCCTGGGCAGGCGGGCGAAGCTGCTGGCGTTGCTGTCGGTCGCGTACAACCTGGTCGAGGGCGTCATCGCGATCTCGGCCGGCCTTGCTGCCGGCTCGGTCGCCCTCGTGGGCTTCGGCCTGGACTCCGTGGTCGAGGTGTCGAGCGGCCTGATCATCGTGTGGCAGTTCTCGCACCGCGTCCCGGAGTCGCGGGAGCGACAAGCGCTGCGGCTGCTGGCGGTCTCGTTCTTCGCGCTGGCGGCGTATGTCGGCTTCGAGTCGGCACGTGCGCTCATGACCGGCGCGGAGGCCGACCACTCCCGCGTGGGCACTGGCTTGGCCCTCGCCTCGCTCGTCATCATGCCGTTCGTCTCGTACGCCCAGCGGCGCACGGGGCGGGCGCTCGGCTCCGATGCTGTGTACGCCGACGGGACCCAGACGCTGCTGTGCACCTATCTGTCGGCTGTCCTCCTGCTCGGCCTCGTGCTCAACGCGACCCTCGGCTGGTCGTGGGCCGATCCCGTCGCGGGCCTGGTGATCGCTGCCGTGGCGGTCAGGGAAGGGCTCGAGGCGTGGCGCGGCGAAGGTTGCTGCGCGCCATCGTCCGGGCCGACCTGCTCGGACGGCTGCTGCGGTTAGCGTGTCGCACCTGCCGGGTTGGCCGCCGGGCCACGTGGTCGGACGGGACTGTCCGGGTTCAGGTGCGGAGGGTGTCCGCCAGCGTGGCCAACGCACCCGGAACCAACGCGTAGTACGACCAGGTGCCGCGCTTCGAACGCGTCAGCAGTCCGGCGTCGACCAGGATCTTGAGGTGGTGCGACACCGTCGGCTGGGACAGGTCGAGCGGCTCGTTGAGGTCGCACACGCACGCCTCGCCACCCTCGTGGGCGGCGATGAGGGACAGCAGCCGGAGCCGGTTCGGATCACCGATCGCCTTGAAGCGAGCGGCCAACGCGGTCGCCTCCTCGGCGCTCAAAGCTCCGCCGGTGACGGGGGAGCAGCACGCGGTCGTGGTGGACTCGAGCACGGTGAGCGACGTGGGCATGGCATCAGCGTACCCTTTCATTGACAATCGTCGATGAAGCGCTAGAGTCGCATTCATCGACATCTGTCAATGAACCCGGAGATCAGCATGCAGCACCCCGACCTTCCCGTCATCGTGATCGGCGCCGGTCCCGCCGGACTTGCCGCGGCTGCCCAGCTCCGGAGCCGCGAGATGTCGTTCCTCGTGCTCGAGGCCGGACCGGTCGCCGGGTCCGCGGTGCGGGAATGGTCACATGTGCGTCTGTTCTCGCCGTGGTCCGAGCTCATCGACTCCACGGCCGCGACGCTGCTCGAGAGCAACGGGTGGACCAGGCCTCAGGGTGATCAGTACCCGACCGGCGGCGCCTGGGTCGACGACTACCTCCAGCCCCTCGCTGACGCGCTGGGTGGGAGTGTGCGATTCGGCACCAGGGCCGTCGGCGTGGCGAAGCGCGGTCGTGATCGGCTGGTCGACTCTGGCCGCGACCAAGAGAGCTTCACGGTTCATGTCGAGACCGCCTCGGGGGAGCAGCTGATCTCGGCGCGAGCGGTCATCGATGCGTCCGGCACGTGGGGCGGCCCCAACCCGCTTGGTGGGGACGGCCTGCCCGCGCCGGGCGAGCGAGCAGGGGCCGACCGCATCACGTACCGGATCCCCGACCTGGGGGACCCGGCGACGCGGGCGAGGTACGCCGGCCGGCACGTCGTCGTCGCTGGCACCGGCGCCTCCGCCAAGGGCGCACTGATCGGGCTGGCGAAGCTGGTGGAGGAGGATCGCTCGACCCGGATCTCGTGGCTGGTCCGACGGGCGAGCGTCGGTGCGGCGTTCGAGGGCAGCGACGACGACGAGCTCGCCGAGCGTGGCGCGCTCGGCAAGTCGGCCAAGCAGGCCGTGGAGTCCGGAGCAGTCCATACGCTCAACAGCTTCCGTACGGCGACGGTCGACCGAGCGGCAGACGGGACCCTCACGCTGACCTCGGTGGACGGGCAGGTCCTGGAGGGCGTCGACGAGGTCATCGCGCTGACCGGCTTCCGACCGGACCTGTCGATGCTGTCGGAGATCCGGCTCGACCTGGACCCTGTGCTCGACGCGCCGCGGCAGCTGGCTCCGCTCATCGATCCCAACGTGCACTCGTGCGGGACGGTCTATCCGCACGGCGCAAAGGAGCTGGCGCAGCCCGAGGCCGGGTTCTACCTCGCCGGCATGAAGTCGTACGGCCGGGCGACCTCGTTCCTGAGCCTCACCGGCTTCGAGCAGACCCGGTCGATCGTCGCCGAGCTTGCGGGTGACCACGAGGCATCCGCGCGCGTCGAGCTGACCCTGCCCGAGACGGGGGTGTGCGGCGGATCCGGCACCTTCGACGACGACGCGGGCGGCGGCGGGTGCTGCGGCTCGCCGGCGGTGCCGCAGCTCCTCGCTCTCGGCACACGACCGCCGAGGTGATGCCGGCAAGAGGTGGGCCCCGTGGGACTCGAACCCACAACCCGCGGATTAAAAGTCCGCTGCTCTGCCAATTGAGCTAGAGGCCCGCGCTCTGAGCGCGGGACCCAGTCTGCCAGTTCCCGCGGTCGGCGAGTCCGCGGCGTCAGGTCGCGCTGAGCTCCGGTGCGACCGGGACGACCAGCACGAGGCACGTACCGGTGGAGTCCTCGACCCCGAGGCGCCCGCCCATGGCCTCGGCGACGGCGCCGGCGGCCGCGAGCGCCGGGTCGTCGTCGGTGCCGCTGGCCGGGGTCGTGCCGTGGATGACGCCGCTGGGCAGCACGCTGGGCTCGTCAAGACACACCCGTACGCGGACGGTGGTGCCGAGCCGGACGGCGTCGACGGAGATCCCGCCGGAGGCCCTGGCGTTCGTGTGCGCCAGCATCGCGTCGAGCACCTGGTCGACGGCGGGCTTGGCAGCCAGGACGAGCATCGGTCCGGGAGCGTCCAGCGTGATCTCGCGGTTCGACTGCGTACGCCAGCGGGCGACGGCCTGCGCCGCGAGCTCGGCCAGGTCCACCACGCCGGTGTCACGGGCGCTGTCGTTGCGGTCGAGCAGCGAGGTCACCGCGTCGCTGAGCCGGTCGAGCTCGGAGATCGACCGCGCGATCTCCTCGGCGACGTCCGGCGGAGTCTGCTGCCACAGCGCGAGGTCCTCCAGCGAGAGCCGGAGCGCGGTGATGGGGGTCCGCAGCTCGTGCGAAGCCGCCACGGCGACAGCCTGCTCACGGCTGACCAGCCCATCGAGCCGGGCCGCGGCCTCGCGCAACGCCCGGCCGAGGTCCTCGGCCTCGGGCACGGCGTAGTGCGGCACCTGGACGTCGAAGCGACCCTCGCCGATGTCGACGGCGACGGCCGACAGCTCGCGGAACGGCTGGGACAGTCGGTCCGCGAACCGCAGTCCGGCGATGGTGGCGCCGGCCAGGGCGACCGCGCCCAGCAGCAGCACCGGCACGAACGAGTCGGCGGCCTGGTCGAGGGCGACGCTCGCCCAGGCCACGACGAGCACGGCCACGGTGATGCTGACGAAAGCCAGGACCAAGCGCCTACGCATCGGGGGGGTCGCTCTCGAGGCGGAACCCGACGCCTCGCACGGTCACGACCCTGGCGCGTGCGCCGCTGTCCTCGAGCTTTTGCCGCAGGCGGCCGATCGTCGCGTCGAGGGTCTTGGTCGAGCCGAACCAGTTCTCGTCCCACACCTCGTCCATGACACGTTCGCGGGTCATGACGGCACCCGGCTCGGAGTCGAGCAGGGCGATGACGTCGAACTCCTTGGCCGTCAGCGCGAGCTCGTCGGTGCCGACCCACACGCGCCTGGCCTGCGCGTCGACCCGCAGCTGACCCGGGGCCGACCCGACGTCAGGCGTGGGCGCCGGGGTGGGGCCCGCCGAAGCGCTGCGGCGCAGCAGGGCGCGCAGCCGAGCCAGCAGCTCGGCGAGGCCGAACGGCTTGGCGAGGTAGTCGTCGGCGCCGACGTCCAGGCCGACGACCCGGTCGAGCTCGCCGCCACGCGCCGTCAGGATCATGACGGGCGACTGGAATCCCGACGCTCGCAGCCGGCGGCAGACCTCCAGGCCGTCGATGTCCGGCAGCCCGAGGTCGAGCAGGACGACGTCGAGCCCACCGGCCTCGGCGCGGTCGAGGGCGTCCTGCCCGGTCGAGGCGCGGAACACCTCGTAGTCCTCACGCTCGAGCGTGCGGATGAGCGGAGCGGCGATCTGGTCGTCGTCCTCGACGAGAAGCAGGCGTGGCACCTCATGAAGCATACGGCCGGACCGCCCGTCGCCCGTCGTCATCAGAAGTCTCGGTCCGACGCACCCGACTCGCTGGCCGGCGCGGTGGAGCACTTGTTGCCCTGCAGGTCCGCCGCCGTGGCAGAGGGGGTCCAGACCAGGCCGCCGGCCACCGTGACGGTCTTGAGGCCGTTGCCGCTCGCGACCGATCCGATCCTGACCGCGACGACCGTCCGGGCGACGCCACCGACCGTGGCCGTCGATGCCGTCATGGTGGCGTTGAAGCTCACGGTCTTCCCGGTCTTGAGGAAGTCCTGGTTGAGCACGACCGAACCCAGTGCGACGTTCGAGGTGCCCTTGAGCACGTCCACGGTGTCGCCCTTGTTGCCGAGGCCGAACGCATTGCCGTCGCGGAGCCGCAGCGTCACGGCGGTCGCCGAGCCGGACCAGCCGGCCAGGATCGTGCCGGGTGCCACCTGCTCGCTGTACGTGTAGGTGAGGGTGTCGTCGGTGTCGAGCCGGCCGACCGTGCCGCCGCCGTTGGTGGCCTGGACGTCGACCCCCCTGACCGGGCTGTTGTCGACCCGGCGTCCCGACACGACCGCGGACGTGGTGGTCTTGCCCGCCCCGTCGACGAGGATCGCGCGCAGGTCGTAGCTGCCGTCGGGAACCGTCGTGGTGTCCCAGCTGCAGGAGTACGGCGCCGTGACGTCGGTGCAGAGATCGGTCCAGGTCGAGCCACCGGCGACGGCCCGTTGGATGCGTACCGAGGTCACGCCGGACGTCGCGCTGGCAGTCGCCGCGATCGTCACGGTCCTGCTGAGGAAGGCGCCCGGGTCGTTGACCGAGACCGAGGAGACGGTGTTGTCGACGACGCGGTTCGACACCGTGGAGGACGTCGTGGCCGTGCCGGCCCCGTCGGTCGCGATCGCGCGGAACGTGTAGGTGCCGTTGGTCAGCTTCGTGGTGTCGAAGGAGCAGGTGAACGGCGCGTCCGTGTCGGTGCACAGCGTCTGATAGGTCGACGATCCGGAGGGTGCGTACTGGATGACCACCTGCGCGACGCCTGAGTCGGCGTCCGTGGCCGTCGCGGAGAACGTCCGGGTGCCGCTCAACGGGCTGCCGGGATCGGTGATCGTGACCGCCGGCGCGGTGTTGTCCACGAGGACGTCGCTCTGGATCGCCGAGTAGTAGGTCCCGCCCAGTACCACCGTGACGACCGAGCGCAGGTCGTAGTAGCCGTTGGCGACCGTCGTCGTGTTCCACGTGCAGCTCGTCGAGAGGGTGTTGGTGCAGGCGGTCCGCCACACACCCGACCCGGCGACCGAGTACTGCACCGCCGTCGACGAGATCGTGAGGCCCGGGTTGTAGGTCGTGGTGGTCAGCGAGACGCTGCCCTTGATGACCTCGCCCGGATCCGCCAGGGTCACCAGCAGGTTGTTGGCGACGATCGTCCGGACCGAGTCCGAGATGGTCGTGTAGTCCGCGTTGTCCGTCGCGACGGCTCGGATGTCGTACGCGCCGTCCGCGGCCGACGTCGTGGTCCACGAGCAGCTGTACGGGGCGGTCGAGTCGGTGCAGAGCGTCGTCCACGTCGATGCGCCTTCGGGCTGCACCTGGATCGCGACGGACTTGATTCCCGACTCCCCGTCGGAGGCCGAGGCGGTCAGGGTTACCGAGCCCTTGACGGAGGTGCCGGGGCTCTGGACGGTCACGGTCGGCGGCGTCCAGTCAGCCGCCGAGCTGACGCTGCCGGTGCTCGAGCTGGTCGAGGTGAAGGCGGCGGACGAGAATCCCGTCAGGCCGAGGGCCGTGGCGACGGCCAGGAGGGCGGCGACGAGGAGGGCGATGCGGGTCGAGCCCTGCTCGGTCTGCTTGCGGTGTCGAGGCTGCCTGGTCATGACATCAACGCTACGGAGACGCGCGCCACGGAATCTCCACACGATGTCGACATGACGTCCACAAGATGTCCGGCGATCAGACATGTACGGGCTCACGGACGACGAGCGGTGCGTGGTCCGCCGGGAGCTCCTCCGGGCGGCGGCGCGCGGCGCGCAGAACGCCGATGATCTCGACGGCGCTGGCCAGCGCGATCAGGCCGGCGGGAATGCCGATCGCCATGGTCCGGAAGCCCGGGTCGGCGAGCCGGATGAAGACCCAGCCGACATGCGGGACGGTGTGCCGGACGACCGGCTGGTCCGCTTGGACCAAGGTGAAGGTCCACGGGTCGGGGTCTGCGTTGGCGTCACCCTTGGTGCGGAAGAGGACCTGTCCGTCGGCCTGGGCCTTGATCGCGGAGATGCGGTGGGTGACCAACGTCGTGACGCCGCTGTCCGCCGGCGGCTGGTACGTGATGATGTCGCCCACGGCGAGGTCCTCGACCGGCACGTTCTTCTCGAACGCGAGTGACCCCTTCTCGAACGTGCCCGACATCGACCCGCCGGTGATGACGTATCGCTCGTACCCGAGGAGCACCGGCGCGAAGTAGCAGACGCCCAGCAACGTCGTGACGAGGAGCAGGACATTGATCGCGGCCGAGACCAGGCGGCGCACGGTGTGGCGCGGCCGGCGGTGCTGGCTGATGCTCATGTCTGCTCCTCGTCGTTCGTGGCTGGGAAGGTGTCCAGGGCGTCCGCCTCCTCGTCGCGGACGCCCCAGGTCGGTGCGACTACTGGTTGGTCGTCGTGGCGGCCTGCTGGACCGAGTCCCACTGGTACGCAGCAGTCGCGTTCTTGCTCTGCTGGCTGTTGGGGGCGTCGTCGGCGAGGCGCACGCTGAAGGTGAAGTTGTTGGCGACGCCGGGTGCGATCGAGCCGATCGCCGTCTTGGTGCCGTCGACGAGGCCACCGAACGTGCCGGAGTAGACCGACGCGCCGGTCGTGGTGTTGGTGATCGTCAGCGTGAGGTAGTTGTCCGAGAAGCCGTTCGTCGAGCTGGTCTCGGTCAGGGTGAAGTCAGCCGGGAGCGATCCGGTGTTCGTGATCGTCAGGCCGCCGTTGATGGTGTCGCCGGGCTTGATGTTCGCGAGGCTCAGGATCGCCTTGTCGGCCTTGGAGTTGGTGTGGTTGAGCGAGCCGGAGGTCACCGAGCTGATGGTGTTGGCCGTCGTGGAGGTGAACGTGGCGCCCGAGCCGATCGCGATCGCGCCGGCCGCAGCCAAGGTGGCGAGCGGGACGAGGACCTTCTTGGTGGTGTTCTTCATTTCGTGCTCCTTGGGGGATCTTCGTGATGTCTGAGTTGGTGTCTCCGACGCTACGGAGGCGCGATCCACGAAAGATCCACACAAGTGCTTCATGACGGCCACACTTCGGAACTGTTTTCCGGTGGGCCTCCAGGTCGTGCGGGGGAAAGGTCAGGCAGGCAGCTCGAACCAGACCCTGGCGCCGCCGAGCGGTGACTCGTCGGCTCCGACGCGACCCCCGTGGGCCTGCACCAGCCGGCGGGTGGTCGACAGCCCGATGCCGTGGCCGGCGACGCTCTCGTCGGCCCGGCTGAACAGCTCGAAGATGCCGTCCCGGCGCTCCGGCTCGATACCCGTCCCGTTGTCGTCGACGGCGACGCGCCACCCGGCGTCTGTACGCTCCGCTGACACCTCGACGCGCGGTGTCACACCCTCGCGCGCGAACTTGAGCGCGTTGGTCAGCAGGTTGAGCACGACGGAGTAGAGCATGTCGGCGTCGGCGCGAACGGTTGGCAGGTCTCCCACGACGACGCGTGCCGACGTCTGCCCGATCAAGGGCCCGAGGTCGACCAGCACGAGCTCGAGCACGGACTCGAGGTCGGTGTCCTTGACGTCCAGGCGCCCACCGGTGACGGCGAAGTCGAGCATCTCGCCGATCATCCGGTTCATCCGCTGCCCGGCGTCGCTGACCGCGTCGACCATGGCGTGCAGCTCACGGTCCCGCTCGACCGAGGGCTCGGCGGCGAGCATCTCGGCGTTGACCAAGATGGCGGTCAGCGGGCTGCGCAGGTCGTGGCTCACTTGCCCCGCGAACAACGCCAGGTGGTGGTTGGACCGGCGCAGCTCGTCGCGCACCTCGGTCAGCTCGCGCAGCGACTCCTCGAGGGCTTGGGATCGGAACCGCAGCTCCAGCACGTCCATCACCTGATCGGCCAGCGTCTGCAGGGCGCGCTGCTGGGCGGGCGTCAGCTGGCGCGGGGTCTCGTCGAAGACGCAGAGCCGCCCGAGCGTCAGGCCGTCGGGCGTGATGAGCGGTGCCGACGCATAGAACCGCACCCGGCCGATGACGCCGGTGACGAATGCGTTCTCGGCGAACCGTGGGTCGAGGCTGGCGTCGGCGACCACGACCGGCTCGCGATCGGTGATGACGGCGGCGCACATCGAGTCCTTGCGCGAGCAGACCGACGGGTCGAACCCCGCGGTCGCGATCTGGTGCTGGTGGTCGCGCGAGATGATGTTGATCGCCGCAGTCGGCACCTCGCACACCTGTGCGACGAGCTCCACCAGCGAGTGCAGGTCGCGACCAGCCGGCTGGCTCAGGACCGCATAGCGCTCCAGCTCGGCGCTTCGCTCCTGCTCGAGATCCAGCTCGCCGGCGGACTGCGTCATGGCTCCTCCATCTCCCGGATCAAGGGACTTCGACCTTTCCACAGCCCGACCAAGTCGGCTCGTCGAATCTTTCCACGGCGCTCACCCCTGGTGCCGCCACTCCGGTTCGCAGGAAACGCGTGCGACGTCGGGCCCGACGAGATAGCCTGCAGAAAAGGGGAGGACGACCCTGACGCGGCCCGCCGCGATCAGGCTGACCACGGTGTGCAGATCGATGCAAGATGGAGTGCCCCTGATGCCGGAGCCCTTGGACAGTCGCCTTCGTGACGACCAGGCGCTCGACGAGATCGAGCTGACGAGTCGGCTGATCATCGCGGCCTCGTCCAAGGACGGACACCTGTCCCAGCTGGAGGTCGACGAGATCCTCGGGATCGCCAAGACGGGTTGATCACGCTCGGCGTGCACCGCGATTGACACTCTGGAACGCCGTGCCTCTAGCATGGGCGTGGCCTACCCAGCATTGACAGGAGCTAGTCGTGCGTTTTCGCATCCGACCGGTTGAAACGACGTTCTACGAGCTGTTCACCGAGATGGCAACCCACCTCGTCCTCGGTGCCGATCTCCTGGCGCAGATGCTGGACCCCAGCACCGACAAGGCGGCGATCGGCGAGCAGATGCGCGAGGCCGAGCACCAGGCTGACGAGACGACGCACAAGATAGTCAAGCGCGCCAACTCGACCTTCATCACCCCGTTCGACCGCGAGGACATCTACCGCCTCGCCAGCAGCCTCGATGACGTCATGGACTTCATGGAGGAAACCGTCGACCTGGTCGGCCTCTACGAGCTCGGCGACCTGTCGGCAGACTTCGCCCCGCAGGTCGAGGTGCTCCAGCGGGCGACTCAGCTGACCGCCGAGGCCATGCCGCGACTGCGGACGATGAAGGACCTCGACGAGTACTGGATCGAGATCAACCGTCTCGAAAACCAGGGCGACCGGTCGTACCGGCGCATCCTCGCCAACCTGTTCAGCGGCAACTACAAGTCCCTTGAGGTGCTCAAGCTCAAGGACGTCGTGGACTCCCTCGAGCACGCCATCGACGCGTTGGAATCCGTCGCGAACACGGTGGAGCAGATCGCCGTCAAGGAGTCCTGAGTCGTGGATCTCGTCCTGGCGCTGGTGATCGCCACTGTCGCCATCGCCCTGTTCTTCGACTACACCAACGGTTTCCATGACGCAGCCAACGCGATCGCGACCTCGGTCTCGACCCGCGCCCTGACCCCCCGCATCGCCCTCATGATGGCGGCAGTGCTCAACTTCGTCGGGGCCTTGCTGGGCGTCGGCGTGGCAAAGACCATCAAGGACATCCTCACCGGATTCGACGACATGTCGGCCGAGCACGCCCTCACGGTCGTCATGAGTGCGCTCGTCGGCGCGATCACCTGGAACCTCATCACCTGGTACTTCGGGATCCCGTCGTCTTCGTCCCACGCCCTCATCGGCGGCTTGATCGGCGTCGGCATCGCGGCCGGCGTGACGGTCGACTGGGACAAGGTCGTTGACAAGGTGGTCATCCCCATGATCATGAGCCCGGCCCTCGGGTTCGGCGGCGCGTTCTTGATCATGCTGTCGATCATGTGGATCTTCCGGAAGGCCAATCCCCACACGCTCAACCGGGGCTTCCGGTTGTCGCAGACGGTGTCCGCCGCAGCCCTCTCGCTGGGTCACGGGCTGCAGGACGCGCAGAAGACCATGGGCGTCATCGTCCTGGCGCTGATCGCCGGTGGCGAGCACAGCGGTGACGACATCCCGTTGTGGGTCATCCTGGCGGCCGCCGGCGCCATCTCGCTGGGCACCTTGTCCGGCGGCATGCGGATCATGCGCACGATGGGACGCCGCATCATCGCGCTCGACCCGCCGCGTGGCTTCGCCGCAGAGTCGACTGCGGCGATCGTCCTCTACGGGATGGCGATCGGGGCTCACGCCCCGGTCTCGACCACGCACACGATGACCTCTGCCGTCATGGGCGCTGGAGCGACCAAGCGCTTCAGTGCGGTGCGGTGGGGCGTGGCACGCGGCATCATCACGGCGTGGATCATCACGATTCCCGCTGCCGCAGCCGTGGGCGCCGTGACCTACTTCATCCTGCGCCTGTTCATCCCGGGCAACTGAGTTCGGCCGACTGATCAGCCGAAGCGGCCCTGGATGTAGGCCTCGGTCGCCGAGTCGGTCGGGTTGGAGAAGATCGTCTCCGTGCGGCCGTGCTCGATGAGGCGACCGGGCTTGCCCACCCCCGACAGGTTGAAGAACGCGGTCTCGTCGGAGACGCGGGCGGCCTGCTGCATGTTGTGGGTCACGATGACGATCGTGTACTGCGACTTGAGCTCGTGGATCAGGTCCTCGATGACGCTCGTCGAGATCGGGTCGAGGGCCGAGCACGGCTCGTCCATGAGCAGGATCTCCGGCTCGACCGAGATCGCGCGGGCGATGCAGAGCCGCTGCTGCTGGCCACCCGAGAGGCCGGATCCGGGACGGTCCAGCCGCTCCTTGACCTCGGCCCACAGGCCGGCGCTGCGCAGCGAGCGCTCGACGATGTCGTCGGCCTCGCTCTTCTTCATGCGCTTGCTGTTGAGCTTCTGCCCCGCCAGCACGTTGTCGTAGATCGACATCGTCGGGAACGGGTTGGGGCGCTGGAAGACCATGCCGATCATCCGGCGCACGTTGACCGGGTCCATGTCGGAGCCGTAGAGGTCCTGGCCGTCGATCAGGACCTTGCCCTCGACGCGAGCGCCACGGATGACCTCGTGCATGCGGTTGAGCGACCTGAGAAAGGTCGACTTGCCGCAGCCCGAGGGGCCGATGAACGCCGTGACGGACTTCGCCGCGATCGGGATGGTGACATCCTCCACCGCGAGGAAGTCGCCGTAGTAGATGTTGAGGTCAGAGACGTCGATGCTCTTGGCCATGTCAGAGTCCTTTCTGAACTCAGCGCTCGCCCTTGGGCGAGAAGAAGTAGGAGACGAGGCGGGCGATGAGGTTGAGCAGCATCACGATGATCAGCAGCGTGAGGGCGGCACCCCATGCGCGATCGATGCTGAACTCGGGCGGGATGCCGGGGCTGCGCACCGAGGAGTAGGTGAAGACCGGGAGGGTGGCCATGCGGCCGTCGAACAGGTTGAAGTTCACCGAGTCGGTCATGCCGGCGATGATCAACAGCGGAGCGGTCTCACCGATGACGCGGGCCACGGAGAGCGTGATGCCCGTGACGATGCCGGCCAGGGCCGTCGGCAGGACGACCTTGGCGACGGTGCGCCACTTCGGGACGCCGAGGGCGTACGACGCCTCGCGCAGCTCGTTGGGCACGAGCTTGAGCATCTCCTCGGAGGAGCGCACGACGACCGGGATCATCAGCACCGACAGGGCGACCGCGCCGCCGAGGCCCATCCGGACGCCCTCGCCGAAGAACAGCACGAACAGCGCGTACGCGAACAGGCCCGCCACGATCGACGGGATGCCGGTCATGACGTCGACCAGGAAGCGGATCCAGCGCGAGAGCCGGTTGCCGTCGGCGTACTCGACCAGGTAGATCGAGGTGAACAGGCCGATCGGGACCGAGATGACCGCTGCCGCTCCGGTGATGAGGAGCGTGCCGATCATGGCGTGGTAGATGCCGCCGCCCTCGCCGACCACGTTGCGCATCGAGTAGGTGAAGAACTGGCTGGACAGGACGGTGAGGCCCTTGCTGATGACGGTGTAGAGGATGCTGAACAGCGGGAACATCGCCAGCACGAACGCCGAGGTCACCAGGACCGTGACCAGCCGATCGGTGGCCTTGCGGCTGCCCTCGACGGCGACGGACCACAGCGGCAGCGCGAGGCTGACCACGAAGACCACCAGCGTCGCCAGGACGAGATTGACCCCGAGCAGGTAGAGCACCAGCCCGATCGCGACGCCGCCGCCGACGACGGCCTTGGCGCCCCATGACGGCAGCTGGGCTCCGTAGAGCTCCTCGTGGATGTCGAGGGCGTCGGGAGTGAGGGTGGTCGTCATCAGTTGGCTCCGGAGAATTCCTTGCGGCGGTCCACGATGGACCGCGCGGCGAAGTTGACGAGGAAGGTGATCACGAACAGCACGAGTCCGCTGGCGATCAGCGCGTTGACGGTCAGCCCGCTGGCCTCGGGGAAGATGAGGGCGATGTTGGCGGCGATCGTGTTGGGGTTGTCGTTGCTGATCAGGTTGGCGGTGACCGCCGATCCGACGCCGACCGACAGCACCATGGCCACGGCTAGGGTCTCGCCCAGGGCGCGGCCGAGGCCGAGCATCGCGGCCGACACGATGCCGCTGCGGGCGTACGGGAAGATCGCGAGGCGGGCCATCTCCCAGCGCGTGGCGCCGAGGGCCAGCGCGGCCTCCTCGTGAAGCCGGGGCGTCTGGAGGAAGATCTCGCGGCAGATCGCGGTCATGATCGGCAGGATCATGACGGCGAGGACGATCGAGACCGTCAGGATCGTACGTCCGCCCGACGCGGCGGGGCCGGCGAAGAACGGGATGAAGCCGAGGTTGTCCTCGAGCCAGGCGTAGGACGGAGCCAGGTTGGGGGCCAGGAACTGGATGCCCCACAGGCCGTACACGACGCTCGGCACCGCGGCCAGCAGGTCGACCAGGTAGCCGAGGACCTGCCCGAGGCGGCGGGGCGAGTAGTGCGAGATGAACAGGGCCACGCCGATAGCGACGGGCACGGCGATCAGGAGGGCGATGATGGCGGCGAGCAGGGTGCCGAACACCAGGGGCCAGACGAAGGGCAGGAAGCTCTTGCCGCTCTTGACCTCGTCGGCGCCGGCGGTGATGCCGGGGATGCCCTGCACGGTGAGGAAGATCGCGACGCCCGCGAGGATCGCGAGGATCAGCAGCCCGGCGCTGAGCGAGAGGCCGGCGAAGACGCGGTCGCCGGGCCGGCGGACCGGGGCGGCCTTGCCGGGAGCGGGAGCCTGCGTGCTGGTCACAGGTGGTGCCTTTCAGAAGTTGAGGTCCGGGGCGGCCCCGCTCCTTGGGCTTGTCGAACCTCCGACAAGCCCAAGGAGCGTGTGGCCGCTCAAGGTGTTGGTCAGCTGGCCTTGATCGTGTCGATCGCGGCCTGGACCTTGGTGCTGAACTCCGACGAGAGCGGAGCGGATCCTGCGGTGTCGGCGGCAGCAGCCTGTCCCTCGCTGCTGGCGACGTAGGTCAGCCAGCCCTTGACGAGATCGGCCGTGGCCTTGTCCTTCTGGGTCTGGCAGGCGACCTGGTAGGAGACGAGGACGATCGGGTAGACGCCGGCCTCTTCCGTCTTGCGGTCGATGTCGACCGCGACGTCCGTCGCCTGGCGGCCCTCCACCGGGGTGGCGGTGTCGAGCACCTTGGCCGCGGCCTCGGGCGAGGCGGCGATGAACTCGTCGCCGACCTTGACCTTGGCCTGGCCGAGGTCGCCGGCCTGGCTCTCGTCGGCGTAGCCGATCGTGCCCTTGCCACCGGTGACGGCGGCGACGACGCCCGAGGTGCCGCTGGCGCCCTCGCCACCCTTGACGGGCCACGTCTCGACGACGCCCTTGGACCAGCCACCGTCGGAGGCCTTGTCCAGGTAGTCGGTGAAGTTCTTGGTCGTGCCCGAGTCGTCCGAGCGGTGCACCGGCGTGATGTCGCTGCTCGGCAGCTCGGCGTCCGGGTTGTCGGCCTTGATGGCCGCGTCGTCCCACTTCGTGATCTTGCCCTCGAAGATCTCACCGATCGTCTTGGCCGAGAGGTTGAGCTCGTCGACGCCGTCGAGGTTGTAGATCACGGCGATGGGGCTGACGTAGACCGGCACCTCGACGATGTCGCTGCCGCACTTCTCGGTGGCGGCGGTGACTTCTTCGTCCTCGAGGTAGGAGTCGGTGCCGGCGAACTGCACGCCACCGGCGATGAACTGCTCACGCCCGCCGCCCGAGCCGGAGGGGTCGTAGTTGACGGTCACGTCGGGGTTCGCGGTCTGGAAGCCCTTCTTCCAAGCGGCGATGGCCGCCTCCTGGGACGTCGCGCCTGCGCCGTTCAGGGTGCCGGACACCTTGGTGCCCGAGTCGCCGGTGCCGGCGCCGTCGGATTCGTTGCCGGCGCCACAGGCGCTGAGGCCGAGGGCGAGTGCGAGCGCGGCCGCGGGGGCGGCGATGCGCAGTGAGTTGCGGTTCACGGGGGGTCCCTCTCTGGGATTCTTAGATGCTTACGTCCCGTGACGCTATGAGGGGCAGGTGTATCGATGTCCGACCGTGGGTGAACGCGGGGTGAACGGTGATGTAACGGTGGTGCCTGCCTGACGTGAAATGGCCTGTCAGGGCAGCCTCTCGGTCGCGACGACCTTGCCCTTGCGGTGGTGCACGACGATCGCCTCGCCCGTCGCCAGCTCGTGCACGTCGGTGCCGATGGCGTCGAAGATCCACGGCAGCGTCGGACGGTGGGAGCACAGCGCCACCGGCTTCTTGCGGTCCAGCAACGCCGCGACGGACCGCGCGACCTGTGCGGCCCTGGTGTCCTCGGAGAGCCGGTCGTCGATCTCGAGGAACGTGCTGATCGAGTGCGCGTACGGCTCGACGGTCTGCGCGCAGCGCACGGCCGGGCTGCTCACGACGCGGCGCACCCCGTACGCCGACAGGAGCGGCACCAGCACGGCGGCCTGCTGGATGCCGACCGGTGTCAGGGGTCGCTCGAGGTCGTCCTCGAAGTCCGCTCGGGGCGCTGCCTTGCCGTGCCGGACCACCACGAGCGTCCGGGCCCGGTGGCCCTGCCGCTCGCGCAGGCTGCGGAAGTCCTCGAGCACCTCGACGTCGTGCTCGTACGTCAGCAGCTCCCGGGCCTCACGCATGCCGACCCAGCGGATCTCGTCGACCTCCTTGTTGGGGACGAACTCCTCGCCCGCCCCGGGGCTGACGGCCCGCGCCGACCAGTAGTCGACGACCTTGGTGCCGGCCGCGATCGGGTAGCGCACCTGCACGAGCGGCGCGCCGAGCCGCACGCGCACCCCGGTCTCCTCGGCGATCTCGCGGACGGCGGTGGCCTGCAACGCCTCGCCCGGGTCGACCTTGCCCTTGGGAAAGGTCCAGTCGTCGTACGACGGCCGGTGCACCACGAGCACGTCGACCCGGGGCTCCGCGCGACCCGAGCCGTTTCGCTTGCGCCAGACGACTCCGCCCGCGGCGTTGATGATCCGTTCACTTGGCATACGCGTATTCTCCCCTGAGGAGATGGCCGGCCGATGAAGGAGACGTGGACGGGATGCGACTGCGCCTCGGGCTCGTCACGGTCCTGGTGCCGCTGATCGCCATCGTCCTGGCCGTCGTGGGCGGCCGGCAGGCCGGCGAGTCGGCGGCCGGCGACGCTCGCTCGAGCCTGACCGTCGGCTTCGACTCGCTGCCGGCAGACACCCAGATCGCCGGATTCACCGACTGGTCGCGGATCCGCCGGCTGCTCGAGGTCGACGAGCCGAGGAACGCGGCAGAGCGGTCCGAGCTGGTCGACGGGGCATCGCTGCGCGACCTCTCGACACGGTCGGTCATCGGTCCGTACGCCGAGGAGATGCACAACGCCTACGGATGGTCGGCGGCAGATCTGCTCTGGGAGGCCTACGGACAAGGTCAGGCCAGCGCCACCATGGTCGCCCGGCTCGACGACTCGGTCTCCCGAGCCACGATCCGGTCGAACCTGACGAAGCTCGGCTACGTGCGTGACGGACGGGTGTGGTCGATCCGCGCCGACACCAGCGCCGTGAGCTCCGACCTCGCCTCGACCCTGGGCGCCATCGCGCTCGTGCCCGATCGTGATCTCGTGATCGCTGCGAGCGAGGCGGCACAGGTCTCGGAGGTGCTCGGGACGATCGACCGGGACACGCCTTCGCTGCTCAGCGTGCGAAGCGCCGCCGACGTCACGAGGGCTCTTGCGGGAGCCGACAGCGTGCTCGTGCAGGCCGGCCCATCGGCGTGCCGGTCGACCACGCTCGAGACCCAGGATGCCGAGGTCCTCTCCCAGGCCAGGGCGGCCCTCGGCCGGGCCGACGCGTTGGTCGAGCCGGAGTTCGCCGGCCGAGCCCTCGACGGCGGGACCAGGTCGAGCGAGGTCATGCGTTTCGCGTTCGGCTTCCGGTCGCCGTCGATCGCGGCCCAGCAGGCCAAGACGCGCGCGTCCTTGGCCGTGGGCCCGTTCATCGGGCGATCGGGGCGTGTCGAGGACTCGCTCGTGCCGCTCTCGTCGACGGCTCGCGGCAGCACCGCGGTGCTGCGGTTCAGGCACGACCCCGACAGCACGGCCTACATGACCGGCGAGGGCCCCCTGCTGTTCGCCGGCTGCCCGCTCTAGCCGGGTCAGCGACTGCGGCGGGCCCTGGCGCGGTCGATCAGGACTGACTGCAGGTCCGACGAGCCGACGTGACGCTTCCACTGCCCGTCCGGACCGAGGTGCCATGACGTGGTCTCGGGATCGGCCGAGCGCCGGAGCAGCTCACCGAGCTGCTCGGTGTGTGCGGCGGACGGCACCCGGACGAGGACCTCGACGCGGCGGTCGAGGTTGCGGTGCATGAGGTCCGCCGAGCCCATCCACGCCTCGGGCTCGCCGCCACCGGCGAACCAGTACACCCGGCTGTGCTCGAGGAAGCGGCCGAGGATGCTGTGCACCCGGATGTTGTCGCTCAGGCCGGGCACCCCCGGTCGCAACGTGCAGATGCCGCGGATGACGAGGTCGACCTCGACCCCGGCCCGCGAAGCCTCGTAGAGCTTGTCGATCACGGCCTCGTCGACCAGGGAGTTGACCTTGATGCGGATGCCCGCGGGCCGGCCGGCCTCGTGGTGCGCGATCTCGGTGTCGATGCGCTCGACGATGCCGTCGCGCAGCCCTGCGGGAGCGACCATGAGTCGCCGGTAGGAGAAGTCCTGCGCGAACCCCGAGAGGTTGTTGAACAGGTCCGTGAGGTCGTGCGCGATGTCGGGGTCGGCCGTGAGCAGCCCGAAGTCCTCGTAGAGGCGTGCGGTCTTGGGGTTGTAGTTGCCCGTGCCGATGTGCGCGTAGCGGCGCAGCCCGTCCGGCTCGTCCCGCACGACCAGCGCGAGCTTGCAATGCGTCTTGAGCCCCACCAGGCCGTACACGACGTGGCAGCCCGCGCGCTCGAGCTTGCGCGCCCAGCGGATGTTGGCCTGCTCGTCGAACCGGGCCTTGATCTCGACCAGCACGAGCACCTGCTTGCCGGCGCGGGCCGCGTCGACGAGCGAGTCGATGATGGGGGAGTCTCCCGAGGTCCGGTAGAGCGTCTGCTTGATCGCCAGCACCTGCGGGTCGGCGGCCGCCTGCTCGATGAAGCGCTGCACGCTCGTGGCGAACGAGTCGTACGGATGGTGCACCAGCACGTCGCGCTTGCGCAGCGCGCTGAACAGATCGGCGGGCTTGGACGTCTCGACCTCGGCGAGGTGCTGGTGCGTGCCCGGGACGAACGGGTCGTACCGCAGCTCGGGCCGGTCGAGGTCGGCGATCTCGTTGAGGCTGCGCAGGTCGAGCGGTCCCCGGAGGCGGACGACCTCGTCGACCTTGATGCCAAGCTCGGACACCAGCAGGTCGAGGACACCGGGATCGATCGACTCCTCGACCTCGAGGCGAACGGGCGGGCCGAACTTGCGCCGCAGGAGCTCCTTCTCGAGCGCCTTGAGCAGGTTCTCGGCGTCGTCCTCCTCGACCTCGAGGTCCTCGTTGCGGGTCACCCGGAACGCGTGGTGGGCGATGAGCTCCATGCCGGGGAACAGCAGGTCCAGATGTGCAGAGATCACTTCTTCCAACGGGACGTACCGACCAGGCGACGCGGCCATCCAGCGGTTGATGATCGGCGGGACCTTGACCCGGGCGAAGTGGTCCTTGCCGGTCTCGGGGTTGCGCATGACGAGCGCGAGGTTGAGCGACAGCCCGGAGATGTAGGGGAACGGGTGAGCAGGATCGACCGCGAGTGGCGTCAGGATCGGGAAGACCCGGTCGCGGTAGATCGCGCTGACCTGCTCCTGCTCGTCGGGTCGCAGCGAGTCCCAGTGCAGCAGCTCGATGCCGTGGTCGGCGAGCGCCGGCACGAGCTCGCGGTGGTACGTCTCGGCGTGCCGCACCATGAGCTCCTGGCTCGCGGCGAGGCTGCGCGAGAGGACGTCGCGGGGGTTGAGACCACTGGCCGAGGGCACCGCGACGCCGGCCGCGATCCGGCGCTTGAGGCCGGCGATGCGCACCATGAAGAACTCGTCGAGGTTGCTCGCGAAGATGGCCGCGAAGCGTACGCGCTCCAGGAGGGGCAGGGCGTCGTCCTGCGCCAGCTCGAGGACCCGGGCGTTGAAGGCGATCCATGACAGCTCGCGATCCAGGAACCGGTCGGCCGGCAGGATGCTCCCGGCGGGGTCGAACGGCGGATCGACGTCGAACTCGTCGGGGGAGGCCGGTGCCTCGAGGTCGGCGACGGCCATGTCATGAGTCTCCACGTGACCAGCCTGACAGGCCAAGATGAACGCGGATTGAACGAGCCCGATGCGCTACCTTGACCACCATGTCGCTCGTGTCCCAGCTGGTCGGCTCCGCTCGCGCCCTCACGGCCCGCTCGATCCTGAGCCTGCCGCAGCCGGTCATCCGCAGGTTGGCCGGCGCTCCGGTCGTGATCGACGGCAAGACTCTCGACCCCGAGATGCAGCTGTTGCTGCGGCTCCAGCGCCTCGAAGGGCCCGCTGTCGAGACCATGCCGATCCGCAAGGGGCGCGCCAACATCGTCTCCGGTGCGAAGGTCGTCGGCGGCGACCTGCCGATCGGCGCCGTCACCGACCGGACGATCGACGGTCCCGCCGGTCCGCTGACCCTGCGGTTCTACACGCCGCGCGGGCTGACCGGCGACGCCCCGGCGCTCGTGTTCTACCACGGCGGTGCCTGGATCTACGGCGGCCTCGACAGCCACGACGCGGTCTGCCGGTTCCTCGCCGAGGAGGCGCAGGTCCGGGTCGTCGCGGTCGACTACCGCCTCGCCCCCGAGGCGCCGTTCCCAGCGGGCTTCGAGGACGCGTGGGCGGCGTGGAGGTGGATCACCGAGCACGCCAAGGGCATCGGGATCGACGCCACCCGCATCGCGGTCGGCGGCGACAGTGCGGGTGGCAACTTCGCGGCACTCGTCGCGCAGCACGCCGCCAAGGACGACGGGATCAAGCCGGCGTTCCAGCTGCTGATCTACCCCGCGACCGACTTCCTCGACACGAGCGCGAGCCGCAAGACGTACACCGAGGGGTTCTACCTGACCAAGGCCTTCATGGATCTCGGCGAGGAGAACTACCTTCTGGGTGACGAGGACCGGGCCGACCCGCGCCTCTCGCCGCTCCACCAGGACGTCACCGGCGTGGCGCCGGCGTTCCTCGTCACCGCCGGCTTCGACCCGCTCCTCGACGAGGGCAAGGCGTACGCCGACAAGCTGCGGGCGGCCGGCGTGCCGGTCGAGTACGTCTGCGAGGAGAGCCTGATCCACTCGTTCGCCAACATGGTCGGCGTCGGGACCTCGGCACCCCGGGCCATGCGCCGCGTCGCCGCCGCGCTCCAGCGCGGCCTGAGCTGACCCGGTCAGCGGCCGTAGAGGACGTCCTTCTTCCAGTCCTCGAAGCCGAGCTTGCGGTAGACCGCGAGGGCCGGGGCGTTGTCACCCTCGACGTAGAGGTCGACGACGCCGAGCCCCTGCTCGTGGAGGTGGCGGAGCCCACGTGCTGTCAGCGCGGTGCCGAGGCCGCCACCCTGCGCGTCCGGGTCGATCCCGACGACGTAGACCTCGCCGACCTCGTCCTCGACCTTGGTCCAGTGGAATCCCACGATCCGCCCGTCGCGCTCGGCGACGAAGAGCCCTGCCGGGTCGAACCAGTCCGATGACGTGCGCCGCGCGAAGTCGGCGGCGTCCATCGCGCCCTGCTCCGGGTGGTGCGCGAACGACCGCGCGTTCACCGCGATGACGTCGTCGGCGTCCGCCGGGGTGTAGGACCGGATCGTGACGCCGTCAGGCACCCGCTCGGGCGTCGGCGCACCGTCGAACGTCAGCCGCAGCACCAGCAGCTCGCGCTCGACCGAGAGCCCCGCCGACGCAGCGAGGGCCCGTGCGCCGGGCAGGTCGCCGTGCGCCCAGAAGCGGTCCTCGCCGTCGGCCAGCAGCTCGTCGAGGATGCGCCGCCCCTTGCCGGCCCGGCGGTGGTCGGGGTCGACGACGATCTCGACCGGCGCGTCGCCGACGGCGTAGGCCGCGGCCGAGATCGTGCCGTCGCGCTCGGTCTGCTGCACCAGGACCCGGGCGGACGCACCGTCCCTCAAGGCGAACAGGCTCGCCTCGTTGAACGGCTCGACCCCGTCGACGGCCGCAGCGCGCTCGGCCAGCGTCAGGATGCTCATCGGGCCCTCAGGGCCACGAGCTGCGACCCCACCTCGGCGGCGATCGCGCGGGCCAGCAGCTCCGGCGTGTCGCCCTCAGGCTCGGCGACGATGCGGTGGACCGTGCCGTTCTCGTGGAGGTCGATCGCGCTGACGCGCTGCGCCTCGGCCATCTGGGCGGCATGGTCGAGGTCGCCGTGCACGATCGCGCTGGCGCCCTCGGGCGGGAGCGGCGACAACCACGCGTTCTCGGCTGCGATCACGACGTCCGCCGGCAGCAGGGCCAGCGCGCCGCCACCGCAGCCCTGCCCCAGGAGCACCGAGACGGTCGGCACGCGCATCGTGGACATCCACGCGATGCAACGGGCGATCTCGCCGGCGATGGCACCCTGCTCGGCCTCCGGCGACAGCTCGGCGCCGGGGGTGTCGATGAACGACACCAGGGGCAGCCGCAGCTCGTTCGCCAGGCGCATCCCGCGTCTCGCCTCCCGCAGCGCCGCGGGGCCCATGGGCTTGAAGCGGGTCTGGGTCGTGCGGTCCTGGCCGATCACGATGCAGGGCTGGCCGTCGATGCGAGCCATCGCGACGATCATGGCGCTGTCGCGCTCACCCTTCTCGGTGCCCTGCAGCCTCAGCGTCGCGTCGCTGCCGTAGCGCAGCACCTCGCGTACGCCGGCGCGGTGCCGGCCGCGGGTGATCTGGATGGACTCCCACGCCGACCGCGAGCGGGTGACCTCCGAGGTGCGGAGGTCACGGGTCTGCGGCCCCGGCGGGTCGATCAACAGGCTGAGGGCACGGTCGACCAGGAGCGGGAGCTCGTCCGGCAGCACGACAGCGTCGATGATCCCGCGATCGGCGAGGTTCTCGGCCGTCTGCACGTTGGGCGGGAACGGCCGGCCCTCCAGGAGCTCGTAGACCTTGGGCCCGAGGAACCCGATGAGTGCCCCGGGCTCCGCGACCGTCACGTGCGCCAGCGACCCCCACGACGCGAAGACCCCACCGGTCGTGGGGTGCCGCAGGTAGACGAGGTAGGGCAGCCCGGCCGCCCGGTGGTCCATGATCGCCCGCGAGATGTCGACCATGTGGACGAAGGCGGGCGTGCCCTCCTGCATGCGCGTGCCGCCGGAGGCCGTGGTCGCCAGCAGCGGGATGCCCTCGGCCGTGGCGCGGCGGACCGCCGAGACAATCCGCTTCGCAGCCGCGGCGCCGATCGAGCCGGCGAGGAACCTGAACTCGTTGACCAGCACCGCGACGGGCCGCCCGTGCATCAGGCCGCGGCCGGTCAGCACGGACTCGTCGGTGCCGGCCCGCTCGGCTGCGGCGGCGAGCTCCTTCTGGTACGCGGGGTCGAGCCCCGCATGGTCCACCGGCTCGTCCCACGACTCGAACGATCCCGCGTCGAGGACGAGGTCCAGCAGCTCTTGCGCGGTCAGGTGGGCCATGCGCCCATCGTCTCAGGAGTGACGCAGCGCCGTGGCCTAGGCGTCAGCGGTGTCGCGAGCCGGCTCGGTCTTGGTGGCCACGAAGCGGTAGCCGACGTTGCGGACCGTGCCGATCAACGTCTCGTTGTCGCTGCCGAGCTTGGCCCGCAGCCTGCGCACGTGGACGTCGACCGTACGGGTGCCACCGAAGTAGTCGTAGCCCCACACCTCCTGCAGCAGCTGCTGGCGGGTGAAGACGCGGCCCGGGTGCTGGGCGAGGAACTTGAGGAGCTCGAACTCCTTGAACGTCAGGTCGAGGGTGCGGTTCTCGAGCTTCGCGGTGTAGGTCGCGTCGTCGACGACGAGACCGCTGGAGGAGATGACGTGGCTGTCGTTGTCACCGTCGCGGCTCGCCGCGATGCGGCCGATGCCGAGACGCAGCCGGGCCTCGAGCTCGGCCGGTCCCGCCGTGGTGAGGATGACGTCGTCCATGCCCCAGTCGGACGCGGCGACGGCGAGGCCGCCCTCGGTGAGGATCAGGATCAGGGGGCACTCGATGCCGGTCGTGCGGATGACGCGGGTCAGGGACCGCACCTGGGCGAGGTCGTGCCGGCCGTCGACGAGCACGGCGTCGCACGGCGGAGCGTCGAGCAGGGCGCTGGCCTCGGCCGGGAGGATCTTGACGTGGTGCGGCAGCAGCGCGAGCGCGGGCAGCACCTCCACCGACGACTGCGTGCTCTTGGTCAGGAGGAGCAGGTGGGACATGAGGATCCTTCGTGCCGCGTGAGGTAGCCGGGTCGATCTGGTCCAGATGTGCGAAAAGGCCATGGTGGGACACCGTGGCCTCGTTGCATGGTCAACAATACGTCATGTGACGGATCAAGGGCCACGAGGTGACGGGAATGAGAACGACGTCACAGTGCACTACTGGGCGTCGGCACGCGCCGCCGCAGGCCAGGCCGAGGAGCGCGTCCCGGCCGGCAGCCTCGCCGAGCTGCTCGAGGAGATCAGTCGCCGGCACCGCGACCGCGACCGCTTCGACGACGTGATCGCGTCCTGCTCGATCCTGGTCGGCGACACCCCCGTGGGTGCCCGGGACCCCGCGACGATCACGCTGCACCCGGGGGACACGGTCGAGCTCCTCCCGCCGTTCGCCGGCGGCTAGCCACCACGCGTCACGGCGTACTGGCATCATGCGGGGGTGCCACGCCTCGGTTCGACGCTCCTGTCCCTCGCGCTCGCGGGGGTCATCACGCTCGCGGCGTACACCGACACGGTCTTCGTCGCCGCAGCGGTCCTCCTCGTCCAGGTGCTCATCGCGCTCGCACCCAGCGCGATCGATCCCTCGGGGCGCTCGATCCGCTCACCCCACCTCGTGGCGGCGCTGGGCGGTGGCGTCGTGGCCACCGGCATCACGCTGGCGCCCGGCCTGCTGGACGGCGCCGAGGGCACGTCACCGGACGTCGTCGGCGCGACCGACAACGGGATGCTGGCCGCGATCCTGCCGGCGGTCGCGGTGTCGGTGTTCGTCGCGCTGGTCGCGCAGATGCTGCGCACCGATGGTCGCCCCGACCTGGTGTCCTCCACGGCGTACGCCGTTGCGTTGGGCGCGTTCGCGGCGCTGTCGGCCGGCTGGATCGGCGCAGCGCAGTCCTTGGGCGGGGCCGACGCCGTCGCGGTCGGTGCGGGCGGCCTCGGTGCCGGGCTCCTGGTCTGGCTCGTTCCGCTGGACCGGTGGACCTGTGCGTGCCTCGCGGTCCTGGCCGGTGCCGGAGGTGGCGTCGCGGTCACGATGGGGGTCGACTCGCCGCTCACCTCGGTCTTCGGCGTGGCCATCGGGTCGGCCGCGGCGCTGTTCGGCGTGCTCGGGCAGGTGCTCGGCCGGGCCTGGGCCCAGGGCCGCACGCACGCTGCTGCCGGCTGGGGGTTCCCCGGCGCGATGTCCGTCGCACTGGCGGCGCCGCTCGTCTACGTCGGTGGCCAGCTCGTCGGTGCGCCCGGGCTCTAGTCCGTCGCCGCAGGGTCGTCCGACCTGCGCTGGGCACGGCGCACGAGCAGCAGCACCTTCGGCGCCCGCGTGAGGAGCGCGACCGGCCACGTCAGCCGGACGGCGGCGAGCCCGAGGGGCCCGCGACGGGCCAGGGGCCGGTGGGCACGGAGGTGATCGGCCGACGGGAAGACGATGTTGAGCACGACCCGGCCGCGTTCGCGCCACCGCGAGGCGTCCTCGAAGCGTTCGAGCAGGAGGGCCGCGGCCGCGGCGGGCGCCGGGTCGTCACCGGGCTCTGCCAGGTTGCGGGCCACGACGCTGGGCGACAGCGGAGCCGCCAGGCCGAGGCGCTCGGCGAGCCGTCGGCCCTCGGGATGGTGGGACAGTCCCAGCGCGAACGACTCGGCGGCACCGCAGGCGTCGGCGCGGCGGGCGGCCTGGGCCCACGTCTTGTCGTCGAGCTGCGTGAGGGCCCTTGCCAGGTCCTCGGCAGCCTTGGACGTACGCGCGACGGCCGTGTCGTGCAGGGTCACGACCAGTGCGCAGCCGGAGGCGTCCGGGACCGCCACCGACCGGTCGTGCACGAGGATCTCCTCGGTGTGACCAGCCATCACGGACCAGAACGCCGCGAAGTCACGGACGCCGTGGAACCCACGATGCAGGTCGACCTGGGCGGGTGTCGGTGAGGTCCGCTCCCACGGCGTGACCGGCATCCACTCCCGCTCCACGGCGCGCAGCCGACCCAGACCCGGGCTGAATCCGCACGCCGCCAGCACGTCCTCGGCAGCGTCGAAGCTCTCGGGCGCGACGAGGAGGTCGACGTCGACGTAGAGGCGCTGGTCAGGGTCGTCGGCGTAGAGCCGGCGGACGGTGGAGGGTCCCTTCAACAGCACGGCGTCGATGTCCCGATCGGCCAGCGCATCGACCACTTCAGCGGTCGCCATGTCGAGACCGATCGCTTGGACCGCAGCCATCACACGAGGCGGCACGGGGCGGTTCATTCGGCGCAGATCTCCACCGGAAACATGCTACATTCGCCGGCGTCCGAGACCCGATCTCCAGCCCCGCCCGCCCTAGAGGAACCTCTCCCATGCCTTCATCGCTGTCCGGCAGTACCGTGCTCCAGGCCTCCGGCACCGTGCTCGTGCGGAGCGCCGGCACCGAGACGGTCCTTCTCGACCAGGCCAGCGAGGAGTTCTTCGGGCTCGACGGGGTCGGGGCTCGGTTGTTCGAGCTGTTGTCCGAGCCGAGCACGATCGACACGGTGGCTGATGTCCTGGTGGAGGAGTACGACGTCGAGCGCGCCGTGCTGGCGTCGGACCTGCTCGGCCTGGCGAGCGAGCTGGTCGAGCGCGGCCTGGTCGTCGTCCATGACTGAGCCGGAGGCTCGCCGCGGGTGAGTGGCTTCGCGGTCCACCTGGCGGACGAGCCGGTCAGCCCTGACGTCGCGCAGCGGATGGCCCTGGCCATCGCCCCTCGCGGCCGCGACCGCGAGGCGATGCAGGTGGCCGGTCCCTGCACGCTGCTCCACGCTGCGTCGTGGACGACTCCGGAGGCCGAGCGGGAGGAGCAGCCTCTGCGGCACCTCCTGCGCCACGTCTGGCTGACGGTCGACGGTCGGATCGACAACCGTGCGGAGCTCGCCGAGCTGCTCACCGGTCGGGTCGAGCACCCCCTCGACACCGATGCCGACCTGGTCGCGGCCGCGTACGAGCACTGGGGTGCAGATTTCGTCGTGCGCCTGGTCGGTGACTTCGCCATGGCGATCTGGGACGCGGAGCGCGAGGAGCTGCTGCTGGCTCGGGACGCGGTCGGCGTACGACCGCTGTACTGGGCCGCTTCCGGAACCGGCCTCGTGGCCGCGTCGACGTTGCCGGCGGTGCTGGCCGCGGTGGGCGGGACCACGGTCGACGAGGACTACCTGACGGGCTTCCTCGCCGATGAGCCACCGGTCGACCGCACGATCTGGGCCGGCGTACACCGGCTGCCGGCCGGGCACCTTCTGCGCCTCGGGCCGTCCGGGATCGTCGTGGAGCGATGGTGGAACCCGTCTACCGAGCCGCTCCCGATCTCGCTGGACGAGTCGGTCGTACGCCTGCGGGAGGCTTTCGACGAGGCGGTGCGCTGCCGCCTGCGGGCCCGGGGTGGCGTGGCGGTCGAGCTCAGCGGCGGGCTGGACTCGTCGACGATCGCGGCGACCGCGGCGGGACTCGGCTCCGCGGTGTCGCTGGTGACGACGACGTTCCCGGACGCCGAGGCCGACGAGCTCGACCATGCAGCAGCCGTCGCCGGGCGCGTGGGTCTCGACGTCGAGGTCGTCGACGTCGAGGACATCCCGGCGTACGACCCCCGCGCCGACATCGCCGCCCAGCGGCAGCCGCTCTACTCGATCGACGCCGCCGACACCGCCGCACGGCACGACGCGGCGCGTGCGCTGGGTTGCTCCGTGGTGCTGAGCGGGGTGGGTGGCGACGAGGCGTTGTACGGATCGGATCTCGTGGCGGCCGACCTCGTCGGCGCCGGGCGACTCCTCGCCGGCGGTCGATGGTGGCGGCGGGAGGGCCTGTCCATGCCCAGCACCCTGTCGAGGGTCGTGCGGGCGGCGGTCCGCCACCGCGTCGACGTCCGTACGCGTCACCGTCCCGCCGGGATGCTCGCCCGCCTGGACGGTGCGCGCCGCGCCCGGTCTCGACGCCGGGGGCTCGCCTGGCTGAAGGCGCCGCTGCCGACGGCGGCCGACCGACCGGCTGCCGGTTCCCGGGCCAAGGAGCAGCAGCTCGCCTACTACCTGTCGGCTCCCCACAACCAGGCCGCGTACGAGCAGACCGACCGGTTGGCGGCCGAGCGTCATGTCGAGGTCCGCTACCCGTTCCTGGACCGCCGCGTGGTGGACCTGGTCCTGCGCCTCCCAGAGGAGCACGTCCGCGCGGACGGCGACCACCGTGGCCTGCACCGGCTGGCCTTTGCCGGCCGACTGCCGGACTCGGTGGTCGGCCGGTTCGACAAGGCCGAACTGTCCGCTCCGTTCGTGCGCAAGGTCTCCACGGCCCTCGACCGGGCCGCGGCAGTCGCGGCGCTCCAGGCTCTGGACGGCCGCGTCGACCAAGCGGCCTTCCTGCGCACGTACGACCTGGGGGAGCGGGCGGTGGAGCCCGAGTCCGATGATCCGCACGTCTTCCACCTCTGGCTCGCCCTGAGCGCTGGTCTCACGCTGGACGAAGTGGGACGGATGTACGGGTAACCTGCGCGCGCGAGATTCGTTATGCAGGTCAACGCTCCCTCGACGAATCGAAGACTCCCATGGATTCCAAGAAGAACCTGCCCTATGTCCGCCCCGAGCTCCGCTGCTACGGCGCGATCACCAAGGTCGTGCAGGGACGCTCCGGCCTCGGTCTGGACGGGGCCTCAGGCCGCGCCAGGCGCTGACACCCGAACTTTTCTGACCCGCCATGCGCCCGCGCGTCGGCGCCCCCTCGACGTACGACGCGTACGGGCTGTGCATCGCTTCCGCGATCCCTCTGCCGCTCCCGTCGCGACGGGGCACCCAGGTCGATCTCGAGATTCGCCGAGGCTCGGTCGACTGTGACGGCGTGCGGTTCGCCGACCTCGACGCAGGCGGTGACGACATCTGGCTCGAGAAGGGCTGGGGCGATGCCCGGGTGGTCCTGCGGTTCGCCGAGCTGACGGCCCAGCTGTCGACTGAGACCTCCGTCATCGTGGTGGACGCCTCCGGGACCGACGACCTCGATCACGTGGCGCACCTCGTGATCGACCACGTCGTCCCGCAATGGCTCGCGATGCGGGGGGACCTCGTGCTCCACGCCGGTGCGGTCCAGGCTCCGAGCGGCCGCGTCGTGGCGTTCGTGGGCGAGAGCGGCCGCGGCAAGTCCACGACCACCACGGCCCTCAGCCAGATCGGGTGGGGCTTCGTTGCCGACGACGCCTGCCGGCTGGTGCGGACCGCCGCAGGTCACGACGTCGTCCCGAGCTATCCGGGCGTACGCCTGCTGGCCGAGAGCCGGGCGGCGCTCGTGCCGGACCTGCCGTCGCGCCCGATGGCGGACGGGGCGGCGAAGCATCGCGTGACCCCGAACCTCCAGGCGGCCGCCGACCGGCCGGTGCCGTTGTCCCTCGTGGTCGAGCTCGGTGCCGACTCCGCGCTGCAGACGCACCGCATGTCGTTGTCGGACGCCACGGCGTGCCTGGCCCGGCACTCGTTCTACCTCGCGGCCGCCGAGGAGTCGCTCGCGGCGCAGACGTTCCTGCTCGCCAGCGCCCTGGCGCTCGACGTGCCGTGCCTGCGCGTCGACTTCCCCCGCCGGTGGGACGTGTTCCCGGACCTCGCGGCGCACCTCGAGGCGGCGCTGACGTGAGCGGCACCGAAGAGACCTCGCACCGGTCGGTGCTCGGCAACACGCTCGACGCGGCCCGGCTGATCCGGCGCACGGCACCGCGGGAGTACGTCGTCCTGCTCGTCTGCACGGTCGTCTCGGGAATCGGGTTCGTCCTGCTGCTCGTCGCGGGCCGTGACCTCATCCACGACCTGACGGCCGGCGACCGGGGCCGGGAGATCGGCCCGCTCGTGCCTGGGCTGGTGGGCATCGCGGTCGGCACGGTGCTCACCACGCTCGCGGCCGCGGTCCAGTCCGAGGTCCGGTGGCTCATGGCCCACCTCGTGGAGCGGCAGTCCGTGGCCGCGGTCGTGAAGGCGGCGTCGACCGTGCCGCTGGCCGAGCTGGAGTCCCCGGACTTCCAGGACCACCTGAAACGCACGTTGCGCCAGGCGGCACAGCGCCCGTGGGAGCTGACCCAAGCCGTCTCGCAGATGGCGGGGGCCGTCACGGGTGGCGCGGTGGTCGCCGTGGTACTCGCGACAGTGGAGCCGTGGCTCGTCCCGGCCGCGCTGCTCGTCGGGCTCCCGGTCCTGCTCGCGGCGGGGCGCAACAGTAGCGCCATGTTCGCCGCCGTCACGGCGATCACGCCGGTGAACCGGGAGCGCGAGTACCTCCAGGACCTGCTCACGGGTCGCGACCAGGCCAAGGAGATCCGGGCCTTCGAGTCCGGCGAGCACCTCCGCGCCCGCTTCGAGCAGCGGTACGACGACGAGATCGAGGGGCTGCGCGTCGTCTCCCGGCTGCGGTCCCGCCGACTGTTCATCGCGGGCATCGGGACGACGATCATCACGATCGCGACGTTGGCGCTGCTCGTCTGGCTCGGCGTCGACGGGCAGATTTCCCTGGCCGACGCTGCGATCGGCGCGGTCGCCGTCCAGCAGCTGACGACGCGCGTGCGGGGGATCGGCGGCTCGATCAGCGCCGTCCAGGAGTCCTCGCTATTTCTCAACGACCATGCGGCGTTCGTCGCCCGTGCCGCGCGGGTCCGGGCGACGGAGACTGCGGACGCCGGCCCGGGCTCCGACGAGGGAGCGGCCGTCGCGCTGCACGACGTTTCGTTCTCCTACCCGGGCTCCGCCGTGCCGGCCCTGCGGGGGGTCAGCCTGACCCTGGAGGCGGGTCGCGTGACGGCACTCGTGGGTGCGAACGGCTCGGGCAAGACGACGATCGCCAAGCTCGTGTGCCGGCTGTACGAGCCCGACGCGGGCACCATCACGTGGGGTGAGGCGGTGACGAGCTCGCACGGCCGGCCGCGGGTGGGCGTCATCTTCCAGGACTTCCTGCGCTACCAGCTGTCCGCGCACGACAACGTCGCCCTCGGTGACGTCTCCCGGAACGACGACCGCGCCGGCGTCGTCGCGAGCGCCCGCGCAGCCCGGGCCGACCACTTCCTCTCCCGCCTGGCACGCGGCTTCGACACCTGGCTCAGCCCGTCGTTCGAGGGCGGGACCGACCTGTCGGTCGGTCAGTGGCAACGGGTCGCGATGGCGCGGGCGCTCTTCCGCGATGCGCCGGTCATCGTCCTGGACGAGCCGACCGCGGCGCTCGACCCGGTCGCCGAGAGGGAGATGATCGACAGCACGCGCGAGGTCTTCGCCGACCGTGCCGTGCTCGTCATCTCGCACCGCTTCGCCAACGTGGTCGACGCCGACAACATCGTGGTGCTCGCCGAGGGCGAGATCGTCGAGCGGGGCACGCACGACCAGCTCATGGCACGGGGCGGCACCTATGCGGATCTCTACACGATGCAGGCTGCGACCTTCGGCAGCGGGAAGCCGTGACGCGTCGCCGCATGCGGAGCCGGCCGTCGTGGTGGCTCGCGCTCCTCGAGGCGGCAGTCGTGATGCCGTGGGTGGCGCTCGCCCTGCGGCTCCGCGGGTATGCAGGCACGGTTCGATGGGCCGCCGGCTCGTCGCCCGGCCGGCCAGCGCCGCACGCCGGCGCCCCGCCGCCGGTTCCCGTGCTGGTCGTGACCTCGGCCGTGACCGTGGTGGCCGGCCGGCGGCCTCGGGGAACGTGCCTGCCGCGGGCCGTGACGATCCTCTGGATGACCCGGCGCCGGGGCCATCACGTGGAGCTCTTCATGGGAGTGTCGGAACCGATCGGGGGCACCCTGCCGGCGCACGCCTGGGTCGAGTACGGAGGACAGCCGTTGAACGACACGGCCGACGTACGCGAGCGCTACCAGGTCCTGCCGCTGCCTCCGACCGGCCACTGAGGCACCCCCGGTCCTCCGGGCCCCCGAACGTACGCTTGGGGCATGGCAGGAATTCTGGCGCTGCTCGCCGCCCTCGTGCTGACGGTCTCGGTGGCATGGGCATATCGCGTGCGCAACGGGCGTTTCGGGTCGACGTCCTCGACGCAGGCCCAGCCGGACGTCCTCGGCGTCAGCGACATCGGGACCCAGCTCGGCGAGCGCGCCACCCTCGTGCAGTTCTCGAGCGCGTTCTGCAGCCCGTGTCGCGCCACGCGGGTGCTGCTCGCCGACATCGCGAGCAAGGTCGACGGCGTCGTCGCGGTCGACATCGACGCCGAGGACAACCTCGACCTCGTACGCCGGTTCGGCATCATGCGCACGCCCACGGTGCTCGTCCTCGACGCCGGTGGAGCCGTCACAACCCGCGCCTCCGGCCTTCCGCGGCGCGAGCAGGTGCTCGCGGCACTCGGTCGCGCGGTCGAAGCGTCGTAATATTGGCCTGCGATTGCAGTGCCGCCGCCAACATGTGGGACAAGCGTCCACATGTCGAGACCACGGAGTGAATAACTCGACGGGTGTCCCTACTCTGGAGCACATGCTTGAGACGACACACCTGACGAGGCGGCGCGCAGTCGACAACTGCCGCACCCGCTCCTCGCTGTGTCGTATGCGCTGACACCTCTCGTCCGTCAGTTCCCGCACGCCCGCTCATCCCGGGCCGTGCCCCAGCGCAGGAGCACCATGTCCCAACCCACGCAGGTGGACCCCCGCGGTCTGCGCGTCTCGGCCGGCATCACCGCCGTCGTGCTCGCGCTGGTGCTGGTGACCCCTGAACCGGTCAGCATCGTGCTGCTGGCGATCCAGGTCGCGGTCTTCGCCGTCTCGGCCTTGGTCAGCCTGCGGCTCTCGCCCTACGCGCTGTTCTTCGCCACGGTCGTGCGCCCCCGGATCGGCGCTCCTGCCGAGCTCGAGGACGCCCGCCCGCCGCGGTTCGCCCAGGTCGTCGGCCTCGGGTTCACCGCCGTCGCCCTCGTCGCGTTCCTCGCAGGAGCTGCGACGGTCGGTTACGTCGCCACGGTGCTCGCACTCGTGGCAGCCCTGCTCAACGCGTCCGTCGGCCTGTGCCTCGGGTGCGAGCTCTACCTGGCGGTGCGCCGGCTCACGCCGGCACGCGCCTGACAACTTCATCCGCCCCACACCGAACAAGCACTGTCTCATCAACCAACGCCCATCCCGGGCACACAACGGAGGTACAGCATGAGCCGCGAATCCGCGCTCGTCACCGCAGACTGGGTCGAGGAACACCTCGACGACCCGTCGGTCGTGCTCGTCGAGGTCGACGAGGACGCCGAGGCGTACGACAAGGGCCACATCCCCGGTGCCGTCAAGCTCGACTGGAAGAAGGACCTCCAGGACGGCGTCCGCCACGACTTCGTCAGCAAGGAGAAGCTCGAGGCGCTCCTGTCGGCCAAGGGCATCGGCAACGACGACACCGTCGTGTTCTACGGCGGCAACAACAACTGGTTCGCGGCCTACGCCTACTGGTACCTCTCCTACTACGGGCACGAGAACCTCCGTCTGCTCGACGGCGGTCGCAAGAAGTGGGAGCTCGACTCCCGCGAGCTGACCGCCGAGGTGCCGAGCCGCGAGGCGACCACCTACACCGCCAAGGACGCCGACGGCTCGATCCGTGCGTTCCGCGACGAGGTCATCGAGGCCATCGGCACCAAGAACCTCATCGACGTGCGCAGCCCCGACGAGTACGCGGGCCGGCTCCTGGCCCCCGCACACCTGCCCCAGGAGGCCGCGCAGATCGGTGGCCACATCCCGACCGCCGGCAACGTGCCGTGGAGCAAGGCCGCGAACGACGACGGCACGTTCCGCAGCGACGACGAGCTCAAGGAGCTCTACGCCGACGCAGGGCTCGACGAGGGCCGGGACACGATCGCGTACTGCCGCATCGGTGAGCGCAGCTCGCACACGTGGTTCGTCCTCAAGGAGATCCTCGGCTACCCCAACGTCAAGAACTACGACGGATCGTGGAGCGAGTACGGCTCGCTGCGCAGCGTGCCGGTCGCCCTCGGCGACGAGCCGGGTGCCGCCTGATGTGCGGCGCGATCAAGGGCGGCCCCTCGCTCGACGGCGTCGACGTCGAGAACCAGGCCGTGATCCAAGGCATCGTCACGCGTGACGGCCAGCCGGTCGGCAACGCGTACGTCCGACTGCTCGACCGCACGGGCGAGTTCACCGCCGAGGTGCCCACCTCGGCGACGGGGCAGTTCCGGTTCTTCGCCGGACCCGGCGAGTGGACGCTTCGCACCCTCGCCCCGAAGTCGATCTCGGTCGACAGCTCGGTGACGGCCGCCAAGGGCGTCGTGGCCGAGGTCGCCGTCGCGGTCTGACCGACCGCGGATGACCGGATGGGGTGCGCCCGACGCTGCCGGTCGCACCCCTCCGATCGTCTCGTCACGCTCGTTCGGATGAGACGTCGTCTCGAATTGAGTACGCAGTAGGCGCGAGGTGCGATAGAGTTCCGCGTAACGAACTGCGTTGAGCAGTCGTTGAGTCATACGCATCTGTGTCACCACCAGCAACACGCATCACTTGTCATCATCACGTTCGTCTCATCGAACACCCATGGGAGTGCTTCATGTTCAAACTTCGGCTTGTAGCCGCAGCAGCCATCGCGTGCGCGGTGACCCTGTTGTCCTCGGGCGCGCAGGCTTACCCCGACTGCGGAATCTCGCTCACTCTCAACGACTCGACGCTGGTCGGTGGCAAGAGCTTCTCGTTCACCGCTGATGCCGGCGAGGTTGACTGCGACTGGACCGTGACCTATCGGGGCAAGACCAAGACCGGCTCTGGCACCTCGATCTCGGGCTCGTACTCGACGCCCGTGGTGAGCAAGAAGACGACGACTAAGATCACCGCTGCTTGTGAGCACGAGATCTCCGATGCATCCGCGTCGTCCGCGTCGGCGTCCACCGTGACTCCCGCGTTCTACTCCGCTGAGCGCAGCGCGGTCCTGCCGGCGGCCACGACCGTCTGCCCCGTGTCGGCGAATGTGACGCTGCTCCCCGAGGGTGTCGCGCCTGATGACGCCGAGGACGACGGCGCGCTGCCCGACACCGGCGGCTCTAACATCTGGCTCCTCGTCCTCGGTGGTGCGCTCGTCGTCGTCGGTGGCAGCGTCACCTACGTCGCCCGTCGCCGTCACTCGGCTCGCTGAGACTCAAGAACCCCGTCACGTCATGCACGTCCCAGACCTCGGGGCGTGCATGACGTGTGACTGGCGGTGTTTGCGGTGAGCACGACACAACGCAGGCGCGGCCACAAGCCGTGGTACCGCCAGATCACCCGCGACCGCGTCCTGATGGCGTTGCTCGCCGTCGCGGTGCTGATGCTCCTGCTGTTCGCCTACCAGGCCTTCAAGGCCAACTCCTCGCTCCGCCTGGCGGCGAGCCAGGCCGAGCTGCTGCAGAATCAGATCGTCGCGGGGGACGACACCGCTGCCAAGGCGACGCTCGCGAGCCTGCAGGACTCGACCTTCCGCGCCCGCAGCACGACCGACGGTCCGCTGTGGGACATCGGCTCGCACGTGCCCTTCTTCGGTCGCAACGTCGAGGCGGTGCAGACGGTCTCTCGCGTGATGGACGAGGTCTCGACCGACGCGCTGCCACCGGTCGTGGCGCTCTCCAAGCAGATCAACCTCAACACCTACAGCCCGCACGATGGCAAGGTGGATCTCGCCGCCATCAACGAGATCGCCCCGGCGGTCGACTCGGTCTCCGCGGCTCTCGCGTCCGCGCAGGAGGAGCTCGAGGACGTCGATCCCGACTCGCTCCTGGTGCCCCTGCGCGGCCCCGTCAGCACGATCAAGTTCAAGCTCGACAGCGCCAAGGCCGCGGCCGACTCGGGTAACCTCGCGGCGAAGCTGCTGCCGGACATGCTCGGCCAGAAGGAGACCCGCCGCTACCTGCTCCTGGTGCAGAACAACGCGGAGATCCGGTCGACCGGAGGCATCTCGGGATCGTTCGCGATCCTCAAGGCCAAGGACGGCAAGCTGTCGATGGGCTTCCAGGGCTCGATCCAGGACCTGAGGCCCGTTGACAAGCCTGTGCTGCCGCTAACCAAGAACGAGCAGGCGGTGTTCTCGAACGACCTGGGCACCAACCTGCTCGACGCCAACTTCACCCCCGACTTCCCGCGCACGGGTCAGCTCGCGCAGGCGATGGTCGAGCAGGGCCTTGGCACTAAGGTCGACGGCGTCATCTCGGTCGACCCGGTCGCGCTGAGCTACGTCCTGGTCGGCACGGGCCCGATCCGCATCCCCAACGGTCCGGCGGTCGATCAGAACAACGCTGTGGACCTGCTGCTCAACAAGACATACGTGCTGCTCAAGGATCGCGATCAGCAGGACTCGGTCTTCGAGGTCGCGGCCCGGGCCATCTTCGACGTCGTCAAGGAGGGCCGCGGCGACTCCCGCGTGGTGATCGACGGGCTGGTCAAGTCTGCGAGCGAGAACCGCCTGATGGTGTGGTCGTCACACAAGTCCGAGCAGGCGCTGATCCGCCCCTCAGGGGTGTCCGGCGAGCTGAGCGGCAACGACGGCCGAGTGCCGCACGTGGGGCTATACCTCGGCGACGCGGCGTCGACCAAGATGGAGTACTACCTCGACTACAACACCACGGTGTCGGTGGGCCGGTGCCTGCGCGACGACGTCCAGGAGATCAACACCACCACGGAGCTCACCTCCAACGCGCCGGCCAACGCTGCCGAGCTCCCCAAGGCCGTCACCGGCAACGGGAGCTTCACGCCGCGCGGCACGATGCGCCTGATCCTGCGCTTCTACTCGCCCTACGCCGGCGGGTTCACCGACGTGCGCGTCAACGGCAAGCAGCAGACCGTCTACGCCGACACGCACCGCGGTCGTAACGTCACCAAGGTGCTCCTGACGGTCAAGCCGCAGCAGAGCTACACCATCAGCACATCGATGATCTCGGGCAAGGGCCAGGGCGGTGACCCGGTGTTCTCCACGACGCCCGGTGTGCGCAGCATGCAGAACGACGTGTCGATCAAGTCCGCCTGCTCCTGAGCGTACGCCGGGTCAGCCGACCTCATCCGCCGGCTTGAGCACGTCGTCGGGGTACTTCTTGAGGTACGCCCGCAGGTTGTCCTTGCGGAACGCGGTGTACATCTCCTGCGACTTCGCCTCGTCGAGGCGGACGATGCTGCCGTAGACCGGGACGGTCTCGGTGCCGGCTACGGGGGCGGTCAGGAAGATGACGTCCTCCGTCTGCACGCCACGCAGCGACAGCGCGAGCCCGCGCATGTCGCCGGCGGTCCAGGCCTGGTCGACCGTGAGGTTCTTGGTCAGGGCGCTGACGGTGTTGATGAGCTTGACCGGGTTGCGCATCGTGCCCTTGGCCAGGATCTTGCCCATCAGGGCGCGCAGGAAGTTCTGCTGGCGCGCGATGCGGTCGAAGTCGCCTCGCAGCAGGCCGTAGCGGGTGCGGACGTAGGCCAGGGCCTTCTTGCCCTCGATGTTCTGCTTGCCGGCTTCCCACTGGATCTTCTGCTTGGGGTCGTAGAACGCCCGGGGGATCGTGACCGGCACGCCGCCGACTGCGGTCGACAGGTCCTTGAAGCCCTCCCAGTCGATGATCGCCATGTGCTTCATGCGCAGGTCGGTGAGGTGCTCGACGGTCGAGATCGTGCCGCTGGGACCGTACGAGGAGAACGCGGCGTTGATCTTGTCTTGGCCCTGGGGCTCGCCCTCCTCGTTGTAGATCGTGGTGAGAGTGTCGCGCGGGATCGACATCAAGAAGGCGTACTTACGGTTGGCCGTGATGTGCACGATCATCAGCGTGTCCGAGCGGTACTTGCCCGACGGCCACTTCGCGGCCTTGGCGTCCTCGGCGATCGAGGTGTCCTGCACCTCGCCATCGAGCCTCTTGCCCTTGTCGGAGCCGATCAGGAGGATGTTGAGCGCCTTGCCCTTGTCGGGGTCGGGACGGTCCTCCTCCTTGAGCTTCTTGTCGGTGTCGACCTTGTCGATGTTGCCCAGCTTGTTGTTGAGCATGTAGGCGTACGCACCCGTGATGCCGACGCCGACGCTGAACACGACCGCGAGGGTCACGAGGGTCAGGAACGCCTTGCGGTGGCGCCGGCGGAACTTGTCACCGTCCGCGCGCCGTTTGCCGGCCTCGCGATAGTTGCCGAACCTGCCTGCCATCGTGCTCCGTCCTCAGGGAATCCCGTCCATTCTGCCGGGTCGCGCCAAGGGCTCCAAGTCCGCGCAGGCTCAGAGCTCGAGGACGAGCGTCGTGGGTCCGTCGTTCGTGAGCGAGATCTCCATGTCGGCGCCGAACACGCCTTGAGCGACCGTCGCGCCGAGGGTGCGCAGGGTGCTGCAGAAGTGGTCGTACAACGGCTCGGCCACAGCTCCCGGAGCGGCCGCCGTCCAGGTGGGCCGACGGCCCTTGCGGGCGTCACCGTACAACGTGAACTGGCTGACGACGAGGATGCCGGCGCAGAGGTCCTCGGCCGACTTCTCCTCGCGCATAATCCGCAGGGTCCAGATCTTGGCCGCGAGCCGGTCGGCGACGTCCGGTGTGTCGTCGTGCGTCACGCCCAGCAGCACCATCAGGCCGGTGCCGATCTCGCCGACGGTCGCGCCCGCCACGTCCACCCGTGCCTGCGTGACCCGTTGCACGACTGCTCTCATGCAGGTCAGCGTAGAGGTCGCCCGTAGACTGGAATCATGCCGTTCGAGATCCCGTCCGACCTCCACCCCGACCTCATGCCGGTCGTGTGGCTGCTGGGCACCTGGCACGGTGACGGGCGCGGCGACTACCCGACGATCGACGCGTTCACGTTCGAGCAGGATGTCGTCTTCGCCCACGACACCCGGCCGTTCCTGCACTACTTCAGCCGCACCTGGATCACCGACGAGAAGGGCGAGCGCGTGCGCCCAGGAGCACTCGAGACCGGCTTCGTGCGGCCGACCGGTGACGGGCAGCTTGAGCTGGTGCTCGCGCACCCGACCGGCTACGCCGAGGTCTGGTACGGCGAGGTCGACGGCCCGCGGATCACCCTGGCGACCGATCTCGTCGCGCGCACCTCGACCGCCAAGGAGTACACCGCCGGCCAGCGGATGTACGGGCTCGTCGAGGGCGACCTCATGTATGCGTACGACATGGCGGCCGAGGGCCAGGAGATGCAGTCGCACCTGTGGGGAAGGCTCGCCCGTGTCTAGCCCGCTGCTGGCCCTCCAGGGCGCCGTGTCCGGCGACGCGCCCGACCAGGGCGTCGCCGCCCACTACGGAGCGATCGCCGCGGAGCAGCGAAGGCTGGCCGAGGGGCGGACGTTCGTCGACCTCTCGCACCGCGACGTCGTCACGATCTCGGGCCCCGACCGACTGACCTGGCTGCACTCGCTGACGACGCAGTTCCTCGAGAACCTCGCGCCAGGTGTGCCGACCGAGGTGCTGCTGCTGTCGCCACAGGGCCGCATCGAGCACGGCTTCTCGGGGATCGACGACGGGGAGACCTTCTGGGCCCACACCGAGCCGGGTGCCGGTGCGGCGCTGGTGCAGTTCCTCGACCGCATGCGGTTCATGCTGCGGGTCGAGATCGCCCTCGTCACCGACGACTGGGCCGTCATCGGCCTGCCCGGCCAGCGCTGGGAGATCCGCCCGCGCGGCTCGTTGGCGGACCTGCCCGCCGAGCTCGGTGACCCCGTCGGCCTCTGGGCCTGGGAGGCCGAGCGCATCGAGGCCGGGCTCGTGCGGGTCGGTCTCGACACCGACGACAAGACGATCCCCAACGAGGTCGGGCTGCTCGGCGTCGCCGTGCACCTCGACAAGGGCTGCTACCGCGGGCAGGAGACGGTTGCCCGGGTGCACACCCTCGGCAGGCCGCCCCGCAGGCTCGTGCGCCTGCTGCTCGACGGCTCGGTCGACCACCTGCCGGCGCACGGCTCGGACGTCACGCTCGACGGCGTGCGCGTGGGGTTCGTCGGCTCGGCGGCCCGGCACCACGAGCTCGGACCGATCGCGCTGGCCGTGGTCAAGCGCACCGTCGACGCCGGCGCGACGCTGCTCGCCGACGGCGTGGCGGCCAATCAGGAGCTGCTCGTCGATCCCGAGGCTGGGCTCCACGTGCGGCCGGTCCTGCGCTGATGTCGGACCAGCGCTTCGCGATCCTCGCCGTGTGCACGGCCAACATCTGCCGGTCGCCGATCATGGAGGCGCTGTTGCGCGCCCAGCTCGACAACGACACGTTCGAGGTCGCCAGCGCCGGCACCCAGGGCTGGGACCGCCAGCCGATGGACGGCATGGCGGCGATGGAGCTCATGCGCCTCGGTCACTCCAACACGCACTTCCGGTCCCACGCCGTCGACACCTATCTCGTCGACTCGGCCGACCTGATCCTCACCGCCACCCGGTCGCACCGGTCCGCCGTCCTGGAGATCACGCCGGCCGCCCTGCGAAGAACGTTCACGCTCCTGGAGTTCGCTGCGCTGTGCGGCATCGTGGACGGTGAGGACCCTCGTTCGCTGGTCGCCGACGCGTCCCGTCAGCGGAGCAAGGCACCTGCCGAGATCGACATCGGCGATCCCTATCGCCGCAGCCCCGAGGTGCACCGACGTGCCGCGGACCAGATCGCCACCGCCGTCGGGACCATCAGCGAGCGCCTCAACGCCCTCGTCGCGGTGGGCTAGCCGCGTCGGCGCTTGCGCCCCGTCGTCGCCTTCTCGAAGTACTCCGGCCCGTAGCCATAGCCGTACCCGTATCCATAGCGGGACAGCTCCTTGACCGGCGACATGCTGAGCACCGTGCCGAGCAACCGGGCGCCCACCGAGCTCAGCCGTGCGGTCGCGGTCCGCACCTCCTCGAGGCCCGTCTCGCCGTGCCGCACGACTAGGATCGCGCCGTCAGAGATGGACGCGAGAAGGGACGCGTCGGTGACCGGGAGCAGCGGCGGCGCGTCGATCAGGACGATGTCGTAGCGGTGCCGGAGCTCGGACACGAGGGAACGCATGGCGTTGGTCTGGAGGATCTCCGACGGGTTGGGCGGCAGCGATCCACTTGCCAGGACGTCGAGGCCGGGGGTGGCGGCCTGCTGGAGCGCCGCGTCGAGCGAGACGCGACCCACCAGGACCGTGGTCAGCCCGACGGACTTCTCGATGCCGAGGTACTCGCTGACTCTGGGCCGCCGCAGGTCGCCCTCGACGAGCGCGACCTGCGATCCTGCCTGCGCCAAAGCGATCGCGAGGTTGCACGCGGTCGTCGACTTGCCCTCGCCGGCCAGCGAGCTGGTGATCGTGATGACCTTGTTGTCGCGGTCGATGTCGAGGAACTGCAGGTTGGTGCGCAGGATGCGCACGGCCTCGAACCTCGGGTGGTGGGTGCCGAGCGAGGTGATGAGCGGGGTCTGCACCGCGGCCCGGTCGTACGCGATCGCGCCGAGCACCGGAGCGCCGGATGCCTCCTCGAGCTCCGCAGGGCTGTGGATGCTCCGATCGGCGGCATTGCGGGCGGCCGCGACCAGCAGGCCGGCCAGGAGGCCGAGGAGGCCACCGGCGACGAGCCACGGCGTCCGGGCGGGGCTCGACGGGTCAGTCGGCGCCACGGCCTCCGTGACGACCGCCGAGGAGAGGTCGGTGTCCTGGGCGCCCAGCCAGGCCACGAACGCCTCGGCGGCCGACTGGCTCAGCTCCGCGGCCTGCTCGCGGTTCGAGCTGTCCGCCGAGACCCGCAGCACGGACGTGCCGTCGAGGACGCGTGCCGACAGCTGCTGGTCGACCGACCTGGTGCTGCCCGGCAGCCCGAGGTCCTCGATGACGCGGGTGGCGACACTGCGTCCGCCCAGCACGTGCGCGTACGACTCGAGGGTGCGTTCGGAGACCGCGTCGGTGCTCTTGGCCGCGGGCGGCGAGACCAGCACGTCGGCGTGCGCCGAGTAGCGGGGGGTGGCGAGATTGAGGTAGAGCACCGCGAGCCCGATCCCGAGCAGCGTCATCAGGATCAGGGTCGGCCATCGTCTGACGAGGGGCTTGACGACGGGGCGTTGGCTCACCGAGCACTCCTTGGGGGATCCGGAAGGGTCACGGGCAGATTACGACACCCGGTCGCCACCTCGTGGCTCATCGATGACGGAAACCTGTCTCGAACGTAACCCGTGCCGCCCCTGATCGTTTCTACTGTGACAGGCGCCGCCCCTGGCGCCCCGACTGCCGGAACCGAGTAACCATGGACTACACGCCGATCAGTGCGCGCCGCGTGTTGCTGGCGTTCGCGTTCACCGCGTTCGTCGCACTAGCGCCGGCGCTCTTCTTCTTCCTGCAATCCGGGGCGAGCGCCCCCCTCGACCGTGTGACCAACGCGGATGGCGGCTACCGTGAACTCGTGCTCGGAACGGGGAGCGCCGTCCTGACGGCCTCCTTGATCGGAGTACTCATGTTGACGGTCGCACTCGGCCGACGCATGGTTCGGCGTCCGACCCGGGCGTGAGTCTCGGGGTCGATCCCGTCGCCGAACAGGCACTCGGCGCGACGGGAGCGGAAGTGGAGTCATCGGGCGACCGCGGCCGCGCCGACTGGGAGCGGCAGTACGGCCGCATTCTGGTGGTCTCCGACCTCGTGTTCCTGACCTGGACGTTCATCACCGCACACGTCGTGTGGGCCGAGAACCTGCAGCAGCCCGACATCGATCCGTACACCTGGTTCCCCATCACGTTCTCGATCCTGATGCTGGTGCTCTGGTACGTCGTGCTCACGGTGGCCGGCACCCGCGACCTCCGCGTCTACGGGGCGGGCCCTGAGGAGTACAAACGGGTCTTCAACTCGACGCTCGTGGTCTTCGCGATCATCGCGTTCATCGGCTACATCCTGCGGTTCCAGATCCCCGGGACCTACGTCGTGGTGCTCCTGCCGTTCGGCCTGCTGCTCTTGTCGCTGAGTCGCTGGTCCTGGCGGCAGTGGCTGCTGGTCCGCCGCCAGCACGGGCACATGACCCACGACGCGATCGTGGTGGGCAGCATCGACGCCGTCGCCCACCTCGCGGTCGTCATCAACCGCAGCGCCGCCTTCGGCTACCGGCTGTCGGGCGCCTGCATCACCAGCGCCGATCCGCCGGCGCACGTCGCCGGCGTCCCGGTGCTCGGCGGGGTCGACGACCTCACGACCAAGGTCATCAACGCCGGCACCAACGCGGTCATCATCACGTCGTCCGACGCGATGCACCCCGAGATGGTGCGCCGCCTGGGGTGGGACCTCGAGGGCTACGACATCGAGATCATCGTGGCGCCGTCGCTGGCCAACATCGCCGGCCCGCGGGTCCACATCCGCCCGGTGGCCGGGCTGCCGCTGCTGCACGTCGAGCAGCCGTCCTACCGAGGCGCCCAGCGCTGGGCCAAGGACCTGCTGGACCGCGTGGGTGGCCTGACCCTGCTCCTGCTCTTCTCGCCGATCCTCGTGGCGCTCGCGATCGCGATCAAGCTAACCAGCTCCGGCCGGGTCTTCTTCGTGCAGGAGCGGGTCGGACGTGACGGCAAGACGTTCGGCATGATCAAGTTCCGCAGCATGGTCGAGGGTGCCGACACGATGCTCGCAGACCTGCAGCCCGACACCAGCAACGTCGTGATGTTCAAGATGCGCAACGACCCCCGGGTCACCAAGGTGGGACGCTTCCTGCGGCGCTACTCGCTCGACGAGCTGCCCCAGCTGCTCAACGTCGTCAAGGGCGACATGAGCCTCGTGGGACCACGACCGCCGCTGGTGTCCGAGGTGTCCGGCTATGCGGCCGAGGCCCGCCGACGCCTGCTCGTACGCCCGGGCATGACCGGCCCGTGGCAGATCTCCGGACGCTCCGACCTCGACTGGGAGGAGACGATGCGGCTCGACCTCTACTACGTCGAGAACTGGTCGCTCGTCGGCGACATGCTGATCCTCTGGAAGACGTTCCGGGCCGTGGTGTCGTCGGCCGGCGCCTACTGAGTCGCATCACACGCCTGCTGGGTTTCACCGAAGGCGCTGTCGACCGATACCGTTGGCGGTGGGCGCGTACGTTCTCAGACGACCTTGGCATGCATGTGGCTGCCGGCGGGTTGCACGGGACTTGACCGATCTGGTCCCGCGCCGTCGACCCAGGAGCTTCCATGACCACCGAAACACCTGTCGAGCTGCCGACCTTCGCGGACCTCGGCCTCGTCGACACCCTTGTCGACCGCCTGGCGGCGCTCGGCTACGAGACCCCCACCCCGATCCAGGCGCGGGCCATCCCGACCCTGCTCGAGGGCAAGGACGTCGTCGGCCTCGCCCAGACCGGCACCGGCAAGACCGCAGCGTTCGCGTTGCCGATCCTGCAGAAGATCGACCCGGCCAACCGCAAGACGCAGGCCATCGTGCTGGCGCCCACCCGCGAGCTCGCGCTGCAGGTGTGCGAGGCCATCACGGCGTACGCCGTCAACATCCCGGGCGTACGCGTCCTGCCGGTCTACGGCGGCCAGGGCTACGGCTTCCAGCTCTCGGGCCTGCAGAAGGGTGCGCACATCGTCGTGGGCACGCCGGGACGGGTCATCGACCACCTCGAGCGCGGCAGCCTCGACCTGACCTCGCTGGAGTACCTCGTGCTCGACGAGGCCGACGAGATGCTCAACATGGGGTTCGCCGAGGACGTCGAGCGGATCCTCGCCGACACCCCGGAGTACAAGCAGGTGGCGCTCTTCTCGGCGACGATGCCGCGGCAGATCCGCAGCCTCGCCAAGAAGTACCTCCACGACCCGGTCGACATCGCCACCCCCAAGGCCACGACCTCGACCGCGACGGTCCGGCAGCGGTGGATCCAGGTCTCCCACCATCACAAGCTCGACGCCCTCACGCGGCTGCTCGAGGTCGAGACCGGCGACGGCATGCTGGTGTTCGTCCGCACCAAGTCCGCGACCGAGGAGCTGGCCGACAAGCTGCGCAGCCGGGGGTACGCCGCCGCGGCGCTCAACGGTGACCTCGTGCAGGCGCAGCGCGAGCGCACCGTGGCCCAGCTCAAGTCCGGCGCGATCGACCTGATCGTCGCGACCGACGTCGCAGCCCGTGGCCTCGACGTCGACCGCATCACGCACGTCGTCAACTACGACATCCCGCACGACACCGAGGCGTACGTCCACCGCATCGGCCGTACGGGCCGCGCCGGCCGCACGGGCGAGGCGATCCTGTTCGTGACGCCGCGCGAGCGCCGGATGCTCTCGGCGATCGAGAAGGTGTCGGGTCGCCCGGTCGAGGAGATGTCCGTCCCGACGGCCGAGGAGGTCAACGAGCGGCGCGCCGGACGTTTCGCGCAGGCCATCACGTCGAGCATGGGCTCGCCGCAGTTCCACGCCTTCCGGGCGCTCGTCGAGGAGTACGCCAGCGAGAACGACGTCTCGATGACCGATGTCGCGGCAGCGCTCGCGGTCATGAGCCAGTCGGACAAGGAGTTCTTCCTGCGGCCCGACCCGCCCAAGTCCGTTCGCGCGCCGCGTGAGGGCAGCTTCCAGGGCCAGGACGGCGAGCCGCGGCGCAAGCCCGCGGGCTACGACCGGAGCGACCGGCTGCCCGCCGAGGGCTCAGCGGTCTATCGGGTCGCCGTCGGCAAGCGCCATAAGATCGGGCCGTCGGCGATCGTCGGGGCCCTGGCCAACGAGGGCAGCCTCAAGCGCTCGGACTTCGGCAAGATCACGCTCGGCACCGACCACTCGCTGGTCGAGCTGCCCGCCGACCTGCCCGACGCGGTCTTCGAGGCGCTGGCCAACACGCGCATCTCCGGCAAGCTCATCGAGCTGCAGCTCGACGACGGCCCGCCGATCCGGCGCACGCGCGAGGACCGCAAGGGCTACAGCAAGCGCGGCGACGGCAAGACGCCGTACGAGAAGCGGCCCTACCCGTCGAAGTCACCCAAGAAGCCGTACGACAAAAAGGCCGGCGAGAAGAAGCCATACAAGAAGGACGCGCAGGGCCCGTCGACCGGACCCGCCACACGCAAGCCGCGGCACAAGTGATGCACCGGCTCGACAACGCCTCGAGGGCGTACGACTGGGGTTCGCTGACCGACATCCCGCAGTTCGTCGGCAGCGAGCCGGGCGACGTCCCGCTCGCGGAGATCTGGATGGGCACGCACCCGCTGGGGTCGTCGACCGTCGAGGGCCCTGACGGCGCGGTGCCGCTCGGCGAGGTCGCCGGCGACCTGCCGTTCATGTTCAAGATCCTCGCCGCAGACCGGCCGCTGTCGCTCCAGGTCCACCCCAACGAGGCGATGGCACGCGCCGGCTTCGACGCCGAGGAGGCCGCGGGCGTCCCGCTCGACGCACCGCATCGCACTTACAAGGATCCGCAGCACAAACCGGAGATGGCCTACGCGCTGACGACGTTCGACACGCTCGTCGGGTTCCGGCCGACCGCGGAGATCCTGCGGGTGCTCAACGGCATCGACACCCCGCTCGCGCAGAGCCTCGCCGAGGACCTGCACGCTGCACCTGGCTTCCGCGGCATCGTCCGCCTCGTCGAGCGGCTGCTGACCGAGGAGATCTCCGCGGCCGAGATCGAGCAGGTCGTGGTGTGCTGCCGCGACCTCGTCGACCAGGGCATCGACGTCAAGCGGGCGTACGTCACCGCGGTGGAGATCGCCGATCACTTCCCCGACGACGTGGGCGTCGTGATCTCCCTGACGCTCAACCGCCTGACGCTGCAGCCGGGCGAGGCGGCGTTCCTGGGCACCGGCATCATCCACGCGCACCTGCGCGGCATGTGCCTGGAGGTCATGGCCGCCTCGGACAACGTGCTGCGCGCCGGGCTCACGACCAAGGCGCTCGATCCCGAGGGCCTGGTGAAGTGTCTCGACCGCGGCATGTCGCGCCTGGCGCGGGTGACCCCCGAGCCGTTCGGCTTCTCGACCGACGTCTTCAGCCCGGACGTGCGCGAGTTCGCCCTCGCCGTGAGCCAGTGCTCACGCGCCGAGCCCGCAGGCACGCTCCTGCCGAAGGCCGGTCAGCGCATCGTGGTGTGCACGGGCGGCGAGGTCGAGCTGGTCAACGCCGCCGGAGACCGGCTCAAGCTCGGTCGCGGCGACTCGGTCTATGCCGGTCCCGACGACGGCGACCTGCGGGTCGTCGGCACCGGCGAGGTCGCGCAGGCGTACACGCCGACACCTGACACGGTGGCCGGCGAGCTGATCGACCTGGTCCCGCCGTTCAGCGAGCGGGAGCTCAGACGACGTCGGCGCGGCCCCGGTCCTTCAGCACGCTGACGACCTCCTTGACCTGCTGGGCGTGGTCGCGCGACGTCACGAGCAGGGCGTCGGACGTCCGGACGACCACGACGTCGCGCAGACCCACCACCGCGATCGTCGTGCCGTCGTCGGCGATCGCCAGGCCGTCGGCGTCGACCCACACGGTGTCGGAGGACGAGATGCCGCCCACGTCCTGCAGCGCGGCGTAGTCGCCAACGTCGTTCCAGTCGAACGCGCCGGGGACGACGGCCATGCCGCCCTCGAGCGAGACCGGCTCGGCGATCGCGTGGTCGATCGCGATCTTGGTCAGGGTCGGCCAGACGTCGTCGAGCACCTGCTGGCGCTCGTCGGAGGCCCACGCCGCGGCGATCGTCGCGAGGCCGGTGTGGAGGCCCGGCTGGAGCCGCGCGAGGTGGCCGAGCAGGACGTCGGTGCGGGTGACGAACATGCCGCCGTTCCAGCTGTGCACGCCACTGGCGACGTACGTCGCGGCGGTGGGCGCGTCGGGCTTCTCGACGAACGCGACCACGGCGCGTGCTGAACCGGCGCCGTCGACGTCGAGATGCTGACCGGACTCGATGTAGCCGAACGCCGTCGACGGACCGGCCGGCGTGATGCCGACAGTCGTGATGAGGCCGCTCGCGGCGGTCGTGACGGCCTGGCCGATCGCCTCGGCGAACGAGACCTGGTCGTCGATGACGTGGTCGGCCGCGAACGAGCCGATGATGGCGTCGGGGTCCGTCGCGCCGATGACCGCCGCAGCGAGCCCGATCGCCGGCATCGAGTCGCGGGGCGAGGGCTCCACGAGCAAATTGGTCAGCTCGGGCAGCTGGGCGCGGATCGCGTCGGCATGGGCGCTGCCGGTCACGACGTGGATGCGGTCGGGCGGGATCAGGTCGACGAGCCGGTCCCAGGTCTGCTGGATCAGTGATCGTCCCGAGCCGTCGAGGTCGAGCAGGAACTTGGGCCGCGACGCACGGGACAGCGGCCACAGCCGGGTCCCTGCGCCGCCGGCAGGGATCACGGCGTGAAAATGGGCGAGGGTCACCTCGGACTGTTCAGGCACCACGTCATCCTAGGGCGCGCTACGGCTTGGGTGCGTCGAGCCCGCTGACGGTCGTCGTGGCGGTCGGCTCGCCGAGCTTTTTGGGCTCCGCGTCGAGGGCCACGACTGCGCTGATCGCGTTGTGGTCCGAGACCGCGGGCCGGGCGTACGCGCCGCTGGCCGACAGGCGCACGAGCTGCTTCCACGCCAGCACCGTGAACTGCTTGGAGACGAAGATGTGGTCGACGTGTGCTCCGGACCTCAGCGTGCCGCCGTCGGGATAGCTGGAGTTGTACTGGGCGTTGACGGGTTCCTTGACGAGGTCGATGCTGTCGGTCATCCCGGCGCCCCGCATCTGCACCCCGGGGGAGTCGGCGCCGCGGTGCTTGCCGGAGTTGAAGTCGCCGACGTAGACCATCGGCAGCCCGGTGTCGTTGATCTGGGCCATGCGCGACAGCGTCACGTTCATCTCGCGGGACCGGGCCGAGTCGTTGCCCTTGCCGTTGTCGAGGTGGATGTCGACGAAGTAGAAGATGCGGCCGGTCTGCCTGACCTTGAACTTCGCCCACACCGTGTGGCGGCCGTCGCCGATCGAGAAGAGGCCGCCGCTGAGCTGGGTGAACAGCTTGGGCCGGTAGAAGATGTAGCCGGCCTCGCCGCCGCCGCTGGCCCGGACGAATTTTTGCGAACCGCCGGACCAGATGGCGTTCGTCGTACGGCCGACGCGCTGCCCGCCGGCCTCCTGCAGCCCGAACATGTCGAGCTTGTTGGCGTTGAGGAATGCGGCACCGATCTGCGCACGGCCCGCGTAGCCAGAGCACTTCTCCGAGCACACGTTCCAGGTGCCGACCTTGAACGACGTCTTGCGGACCATCGTGCGGAACTTCACGGGCTTGCTGAACCGGCCCGCCTGGTCGCCGTTGACCGGGCGCACCCTGATCCAGTAGACGGTTGCCGCGGTGAGCCCACGGGTCACGAACGAGTGCGAGCCCGCGAGGGTGCGGACCGCACTCACCTGCTTGGTGAACGCCTTGTCACGCGCGATCGTCACGTCGAACTGCCGGGCGTTCGCCACCTTCTTCCACGTCGCCCGGACTCCGTCGGCGGTCGTCTGCTTGATGCGCAGGCCGCCGAGCGAGCCGGGCTTGAGGGTGAACCGGGCGGTGCGGGACGACCTGACCTTGCCGTCCCGGATCGCGTCGATGCGGTAGAACCGGTCGACGCCCGGGGTCGTCGGCCCGATGTCCGCCAAGGTGACCGAGGTGCCCTTGGCGGGGACCTTGGTGGTCTTGGCCTGGGTGAGCGCGCGGTCCGAGCCGACCTTCACGACGTACGAGTCGACGCCCTCGGAGCCGGCCCAGTCGAGCTTGACGCTGGTCGGCGACAACGGGGTGGCGGAGAGCTTGGTCGGCGCGTCGAGGGAGTCAGGTGTCGCGTACGTCACCGCGAGCCCGGTCGCCAGCCCACCGACCACGAGCACACCGACGACGCCGATCAGCAGGCGACGGCGATCACGTCTCCTGCGCCGACCGGCGACGCGCGCGGCGGGGCGGGACCGCCCGGGCGGGTCGGCGCGCCGACGCGGGGCGATCTTTCTTCGGGTGACGACGGGAGGCTCCAGGACGTACGGGGTGGTGGGGTTGCTGAATTCTAATGGGTCACCCGCGACCGGCGCTCGGTGTCCCGGCGATCAGCGGTTGAGCCGGACGTCCACCACGATGGGGCTGTGGTCGGACGGGATGGGCCTGACCATGCGGCCGTTCGAGATGAGGGCACCGTTGGCCCACCTCTCGATCCTGCCCTCGCTCGGCCGGATCCAGACATGGTCGACGTGATCGCCCCACTTGTAGCTGATCCGCGGCACGACGTCGAACCCGTTGTAGCTGTTGTGGTGCTGGCGGTAGAGCTTGAGCGCCAGGTCGAACGCGTCGTAGTAGCCCAGGCGGTGGAACACGCTGGCCATGTCGTCGTTGTCGCGGTTCTTGTGCGAGTTGAAGTCGCCGGCGTAGACGACCGGCAGGCCGCCGGGGTTGATCGTCGTGAGGTGCGAGGTCAGCGTCTTGATCTCGGCCTCGCGCTGCTCGGCGCGCGTCTCGTTGTCGCCCGCCACGGTGTGGACGTCGACGAACACCGTGGGCTGGCCGGTCTGCCGGTCGACCAGGACCGCCCACACGGCATAGCGGCAGCCTGCGTCGTGATAGCCGAGATAGACGTAGCCGGTCGTGCTCTTCGGCCAGGTGCGGTCGCAGCCCACGTGGTTCTCGCCCGGGTCGGCAGGCACCGGCGTGGTGGGCTCGGCCACCGTGAACCTCGAGGTCTTGTAGAGCAGTCGCTTGGAGCTCTTGCTCACCGCCTCGGCGTAGCCCGTCGCGGGCGGGACGGCCAGGTTGACCGCTTCCTGCGCTGCGATGACGTCGGGGGAGTAGGCCGCGATGCGGGCCAGCGCGGCCGGCTGCCGGGTGCTCCAGGAGGAGCACTTCTGCGAGCAGACGTTGTAGGTCATCACGCGGTAGCGCGGGCCCGCCGCAGGATCCAGCCGCCTGATCGTCGTGTGACCGACGCGCGCCGACTTCGAGCCGACGGCACTGCCGTTGCGCGCCCGGACCTGGACGAAGTAGCTGGCGCCGCGGGCGAGCCCGGTGAACGTCTTGGCGCTGGCCGTCGTCGTGTAGCGCTTGGCGTTGTCCATCGAGTAGTGCCGGGAGATGAAGACCTCGTACGACCGCGCGTGGCTCGCGGTGTACCAGTCGACGGTGAGCCCGGCCGTGCCGGTGCTTCGGGAGTAGGACGCCGCGGTGAACGACACGAGGCCCACGCTGCCGGGCCTCGTGGCGGCCGACGCCGCCTCCAGTCCGGTGAGCATCAGGAGGAAGGTGACGGCCCCCGCCGCAAGAACACGCATCAACCGAGGATAAGTGGTCGCGAGGTCAGGCGGGGCGACTCTGCGGAGTCATCGGCCCGGGATCGTGAGGACCGTGCGCACCGGGTTGTGGTCGGTCGCGAACGGCAGGGCGTAGTTGTCACCCTTCAGCCTCAGGACGACCCGCCACGAGTCGACCCGGATCTCCGGGTCGACGTAGATGTGGTCGACGTGGTCGCTGTGCTTGAGCGGCGGGTTGATGGCCTGGTTGGCGCTGTTCCACGTCGACGCCACGACGTAGTCGGCCCGGTTCAGCGCGTCGGGGATGCCCGCGGCGGTGAACACCTTGAGCACGGCGTCGTAGCCACCGGGGTAGCGGCTCTGGATGGCGTTGCTCTTGTTGGAGTTGTAGTCGCCGGCGTAGACCACCGGCAGGTCCTTCGGGTTCGCGGCAGCGACCTTGCTCAGCAGCGTCTTGGTCTGGGCATAGCGCAGGTCGTCGCGGGACTTGCCCTTGCCCGGCTGCAGGTGGGCGTCGACGACGATGAAGGTGGCCCGGGAGGTCCGGTCGCGGAGCTCGGCCCACACGGCGTACTTGCGCTCCGCGGAGCTCAAGGTGATCCCGCCGGAGCGTAGGACGTCGTAGCGGGCCTTGTCGTAGAACAGCGTCTTGGCGTGGAGGTAGGCCGCGACCCCGAAGCCGGGGAGCTCGGTGATGAAGCGGGTGTCCTCGTCGTGCGACTCCTGCGTGGCCACGATGCCGGACTTGGCGCCGCGGACGATGGCGCCGGCGTAGTCCTTGCGGGTCCGCCAGGTCTTCATCCGGTTGGCCGAGCTGACGCACTTGTCCTGCCCGCACAGGTTGTAGGTCATGACGTTGATGGTCGCGGGGTTGGCCGGCAGCCGGAGCAGGCGTACCGCGGAGTAGGGGCCTCGGCTGATCCCGTTGATGCCGCGCACGCGGTAGGCATAGCTCCGGCCCACGACGAGGCCCGTGGCCGTTCCCGTCGTGCCGGTCGCCGAGTACGTCTTGAGCTCGGTCGTCATCGACGAGGACGTCGAGACCTGGATCTCGTACGTCTCGGCGTTCCGTGCGCCGGTCCAGCTGAAGGCGATGCTGCGTGAGGCCGACTGCCGCTTGGCCGTGATCTCCTCGACGCTGCCGACGGGGAGGTCGACGGCGCGCTTGGCCGACCGCGAGGACGCACCGAGCGAGTTGTAGGCGTAGACCCGGTAGTAGTAGTCGCCGTACGCCGTCGGGGTCAGTCCGGCGAAGGTGGCGGTCCGGGTCGCCGAGCGAGGGGACGAGCGCAGGCACGTCTCGGCGGTCGTGCTCATGAGGCAGACCGAGTAGGTGCGCGCCGAGGCTGCGGGCTCCCACTCGACCACGAGCGTCGAGTAGCCAAGGCGCTGGGTGATGCCGGTGACGACGGCGGGGGCCGCCGGTTCCTTGAGGTCGAACGACGCGAGGGCCGAGACGGAGCTGGCCTCGCCGTTGAAGGCGTACACCTTGAAGAAGTAGTCGGTGCCGGGCGTCGGCTCGAGCCCGAGGACGGTGAACGACGTCGTCGTGAGCTGGCCCGAGGTCCGTGCGCACGAGGTGCTCGTGTTGTGCACCATGAGGCAGACGCGGTAGCTCGTCGCGGTCGCCACCGGTCGCCAGGACAGGACGGCCGACGACTGTCCCGCCCGCGCCGAGAGCCCGGTGGGCGCCGCCGGGGCCGTGGCCGCGCCGGCAGGGACGAAGCCGACGAGGGAGACGAGGAGGGCGATGGAAGCGGTGCCGAGGACGACAGCACGCCGGAGTGTTGCAGTCATGAATGAACCTTGCTGGTGGGGAAGCGGCTCGGTCGAGCCGACCAGTAGTCCTACGAGGGTAGGCGAATTCCGGCCGAAAAGCACCGTATGGCGGGCCGTACGGCCGCGCGGCCTAGAGTGGCCGGCGTGGAAGTACTCGCGGAGGTCGTGCGTTCAGGGCTCGTCGAGAGCCGCCATCGAGGGGTCGCCGTCGGCGTCGATCCGGCCGGTGAGGTGACCTGGTCGATCGGCGATCCGAGCACCGTGATCTTCCCGCGATCGGCCAACAAGCCGATCCAGGCGCTCGGCATGCTGCGCGCCGGTCTGCCGCTCGACGGCCGCCTGCTGGCGCTGGCGTCGGCGAGCCACTCCGGTGAGCCGTTCCACCTCGACGCCGTCCGCGAGATCCTCGCCCTGGCCGGGCTGGACGAGTCGGCGCTGCAGACCCCGCCGTCGTACCCGCTGGACCCCCACGTCCACGCCGACCACCTCCGTGCCGGTGGCACGCGCCAGCCCATCTGCATGGACTGCTCGGGCAAGCACGCCGCGATGCTGCTCACCTGCGTGGTCAACGAGTGGTCGGTCGACGACTACCTCGACCCCGAGCACCCGCTCCAGCGGGAGATCACCGCGACGTTCACCGAGCTCACCGACGGCCCCCCGGCGGTCGCCGGCACCGACGGTTGCGGAGCGCCCCTGCTCGCGACCCCGCTCCAGCAGCTCGCCAGGGCGGTCGGCCGCATCCTGCAGAGCCCGGCCGGCACTCCCGGAGCACGGCTGATCGGTGCCATGCGGGAGCACCCCGAGTACGTCAGCGGGACGACCCGGGCCGAGCGCGACCTCATGCTGGCGGTCCCCGGGCTGGTGGCCAAGTCCGGCGCCGAGAGCGTCTACGTCGTGGGCCTGTCCGACGGCTCGGCGTACGCGATCAAGATCGAGGACGGGAGCGAGCGGCCCTTGTACGCCGTGATGGGCCGGGCCCTCGAGCTCGCAGGTCTGGACGCGCCGATCCTGCGCGATCGCCCCACCGTCCTCGGTGGGGGCAAGCCCGTCGGCGAGCTGCGAACTACCTTCTGACCTGCGGCGATGCGTGTGACGAGGGTCGCAAGCAGTTCTGCTTGCATTTGCTAACTTTTGCAAGCACCATGGAGTCATGGCCAAGTTGAGCATGCAGAAGACCGTCGAAGGACTGGGCGACTATCTGCGTGAGCAGCGGGGTCAGGCGCAGATGTCTCTCCGGCAGCTGTCTGAGCTCACGGATGTCTCCAATCCGTACCTCAGTCAGATCGAGAGGGGGCTGCGCCGACCTTCAGCAGAAGTCCTGCAGCAGATCGCCAAGGCGCTCAGGATCTCCGCCGAGTCGCTCTACGTCCGAGCCGGCATCCTCGATGCCGACGAGAACGGAGCGCGGATGGTCGAGGACGCCATCGCCCTCGACCCCCGTCTCACCGAGCGTCAGAAGACCGCGCTGCTCGATATCTATCGCTCGTTCGTCGGCACTGCCGAAGCGTCGGACACCGAGCTGGCCGCAACAGTGACCGAAGCCAACCAGGAGGAAACCGCATGACCACCATCACCGAGACCATCAACGCGCAGGTGAAGTCGATCGTCGACGACGTCAAGAACCTGCAGGACACCCTCAAGAAGCTCGACGTCTCCGACCTGCAGAAGCAGGCTCAGGGTGTTGCGCAGACCGCCCTCGGCACCGCCACCGCGGCGTACGCCGATCTGGCCAAGCGCAGCGAGAAGCTCGTCGAGAAGGCCAACGAGAGCGTCGACGAGTACGCCAAGCAGGCTCGTGAGTTTGCCGACGAGGCCCAGAAGCGCGCCGAGCAGCTCGTGACGGACGCCAAGACGCAGGTCACCAAGGTGACGTCGAAGGCGCCGACCACGGCCCGCAAGGCTGCCGAGAAGGTCGACACGACCGTCAAGAAGACGCCCGAGCCGGCCAAGAAGGCCCCGGCCGCCAAGAAGGCTCCGGCCAAGAAGGCTCCGGCTGCCAAGAAGGCGACGACCGCCGCCAAGAAGGCTCCGGCCAAGACGGCGTCGGCGGCTGCCAAGAAGGCGCCCGCGAAGAAGGCTCCGGCCAAGAAGGCCTGACGTCCCAGCACCATCGCACGAGGCGGGTCCCCATGCGGGGGCCCGCCTCGTGTGCGTCGTTGGATAGCCTTCGTCCCATGCTCGACATCGAGAACGGCTTGATGATCGTCCTGTCGATCGCGCTGTTCGCGGCCAAGGGCTTCGCCCTGGTCGACTGCGTCGCTCGTCCTTCGGCGAAGTTCACCTACATCGAGACCCTGCCGAAGCAGACCTGGCTCATCATCCTGGTGCTGGCGATCCTCGCCCACCTCGTCGACGGGTTCAACCCGCTCGGCCTGCTCAGCCTCATCGGCACCGTCGCGGCGTTCGTCTATCTCGCCCAGGTGCGGGGGTCCGACGCCCGCTGAGCGGATTGGCCAACTGCGGCGCGCCTCGCGTACGGTCGCAAGGTTGCCAGCTTCACCTACCGTTCGGGGGATCGGATGAATCAGCAGACAGCGTCGTGGCGCGCACGTATCGACCCGGTGGTCTTCTGGGTCACCAGCGTGCTGGCCGTGGCCTTCGTCGCCTGGGGCCTTCTCAGCACGGACGGCCTGGCCGACGCCTCGGGTGACGCCCAGAGCTGGGTCATCACCAACACCGGCTGGTTCTTCGTGCTCAGCTCGACGTTCTTCGTCATCTTCGTGATCTGCCTGGCCGCCAGCAAGTACGGCAAGATCCCGCTGGGCGACGACGACGAGGAGCCCGAGTTCCGCACGGTCTCGTGGATCGCGATGATGTTCAGCGCGGGCATGGGCATCGGCCTGATGTTCTGGGGGGTCGCCGAGCCGCTCACGCACTACGCCGCGCCGCCGCCCGGCACCTCGAGGCCCGAGACCGAGGAAGCCATGCAGACCGCGATGGCGACCACGATGTTCCACTGGGCGCTGCACCCCTGGGCGATCTACGCCGTCGTCGGCATCGCGATCGCCTACGGCACGTTCCGCAAGGGTCGCTCCCACCTCATCTCCTCGGCGTTCCGGCCGCTGATCGGCGCCCGGGCCGACGGTCCGGTCGGACGGGCCATCGACATGCTCGCGATCTTCGCGACCCTCTTCGGGTCCGCCGCGTCGCTGGGGCTCGGTGCGCTGCAGATCGGCAGCGGGATCACCTACAACGGCTGGGCCGACAGCGCCGGCAAGACGCTGCTGGTCGCGATCATCGTCGTCCTGACGATCGCGTTCATCGCCTCCGCCGTCTCCGGCATCGCCAAGGGCATCCAGTGGCTGTCCAACATCAACATGGTGCTGGCGCTGGTCCTGGCCGTGTTCGTCTTCCTCGCCGGCCCAACGCTGCTGATCCTCAACCTGCTTCCCACCACCCTCGGCGACTACGTCAGCCAGATGACCGGCATGGCCTCGCGCACGGCGGCCAGCGGTGACGATGACATGAAGACCTGGCTGGCGAGCTGGACGATCTTCTACTGGGCCTGGTGGGTCTCGTGGACCCCGTTCGTCGGGATGTTCATCGCGCGCATCAGCCGCGGTCGTACGATCCGCCAGTTCGTCACCGGCGTGCTGATCGTGCCGTCGCTCGTCAGCCTCGTGTGGTTCGCGATCTTCGGCGGCACGGCGATCGACGTCCAGCGCCGGACCGGAGACCTGGTCGACAAGGCCGGCGCGGTCGAGCCCACGTCCGCACTCTTCGGGACCCTCGACCACCTGCCCCTGGCGTCGGTCTCGACGGTCCTCGTGATGGTGCTGGTCGGCATCTTCTTCGTCTCCGGCGCCGATGCGGCGTCGATCGTCATGGGCACGCTCAGCGAGAAGGGTTCGATCGCGCCGTCGCGGTGGACCGTCGTGTTCTGGGGCACCGTCATGGGCGGTGTCGCGGCGATCATGCTGGCGACCGGCGGCAAGGACGGCTCGGAGGCGCTGACGGGCCTCCAGCAGATCACGATCGTCGCGGCGGTGCCGTTCGTGCTGGTCATGGCCGCGATGTGCCTGTCGCTCTACAAGGACCTGCAGACCGACCCCGTGATCGTCCGGCACCACCGGGCGGTCGAGGTCGTCGCCAACGCGGTGGTGACCGGCGAGGAGGAGCACGACGACGACTTCGTCCTGGTGATCGAGCCGGCTCCGGACGACCAGAAGACCTAGCCGCCCTCGGGCCGTCGGGGCCTCACGTCAGCGTGGCCGGGCGGGGTGCAGCCACCGGGTGACCACGACCCGCAGGACCCCCAGGTCGGCGTCGGGCGAGACCTCGGGATGCGTGTCGCGGATCGCCCGGTGCGCGACCACGAGCCCGGCGAGCCACCGGGCGGTGTCGTCGACGTGGAGCTCGCGATCGACCGAGCCGTCCTCGATCGCCTGGCTGCAGAGCGTGGCGAACGTCCGCTCGACGTCGCGGCTGAGCGGCAGGCCGGGGTTGTCGGCGAGGTGGTCGAGCAGGTCGAGCAGCCGGTCCCAGGCGGTCTCGTCCACCGCGTCGTTGGTCGTCACGGCTCCACGATAGTCACTAGAACATGCGTTCGATTCGGCGTACGATGGCGGTATGGAGGAGTTCTTCCAGGGATCGCTGCTCGACATGGGTCAACCCACCGGCCTCGGCGCGCTCGCGCCGGCTCGCACGGTGCTGACCGACGGTGCCTGGGTCGACGTGCAGCCGGGCTGGGTCACGGGGTCCGACGACCTGTTTCTTCGCCTGCAGGCCGAGGTGCCGTGGCGGGCGGAGAACCGGGAGATGTACGACCGGGTCGTCGACGTGCCCCGTCTGCTGTGCCACTACGGCGTCGGCGCGCGGCTGCCCGATCCGCTGCTGCTCGAGGCGCGGGAGCGGTTGAGCGACCACTACGAGCCCGAGCTCGGTGAGCGCTTCGTGACCGCTGGGCTGTGCAACTACCGCGATGGTCGCGACAGCGTGGCCTGGCACGGGGATCGCATCGGCCGGGGCCGGACCGACAACACGATGGTCGCGATCGTCTCGCTCGGCGCTGCCCGCCGGCTGTCGTTGCGCCCCCGTGGCGGTGGCAAGCAGATCGGGTTCGCCCTGGGGCACGGCGACCTCGTCGTCATGGGCGGGACGTGCCAACGTACGTGGGAGCACGCGATCCTCAAGACCGCCAAGCCCGTCGGCCCCCGCATCAGCGTCCAGTTCCGCCCGAAGAACGTCCTCTGACCCCCGGGCGGTGGGTTAGCGTCCAGTCGGCTGCGGGGGCGGTGACTTGGCGTCCAGTCGGCTGCGGGAGCGGTGTCTCGGCGTCCAGTCGGCTGCGGGGGCGGTGACTAGGCGTCCAAGCCAGCACTCTCTCTGGACGCTGTGTCACCGATCCGTGTCCACACTGCCGCAGCGGTGTCCAGGCGTCCACAGGCGAGCTGCCAAGCGCCGCTGCACGGGCACCGGGGGTCGATGGTGGAAGCATGCCTCCACCGATGGGCCTTCCACCTGCGCTCTTGGCCGGCCCGTTCACAGCAGCAAGCGCACGAGCTCTCGGCGTCTCGGAGAAGGTGTTGCGTGGCAAGCGCTTCCGCAGAATCTACCCGCGAGTGTGGGTCCACGTGGATCATGCGATGAGCGATCTAGACCAGATCGCGGGCGCGAAGCTGGCAATGCCAAATCGTGCTCAGCTCAGCCACCTCAGCCGCATCCAGGCGCTGGGTCTCGCCTTCGGTCCCGTCACACCGGTCCGGTTCACTGTCGCGGGCGACCTGCACCTCGATCTCGACGATGTCTTCCTCCACCGAACGGAGGTCCTCCCGCCGCTGGACGACGTGGGGGTGACTCCGGCCGCGGCGTTCCTCCAGTACTGCTCGGACGCTCGGATGATCGACGCGATCAAGGTGGGCGACTGGTTGCTGCATCGACGGCACATGACGATACTCGAGGCGGGCGAGCTCGCGCGGCGCGATCATTGGCGCCCGGGCGCGCGCCAGGTCCGGCGCGTGCTGCCGCACCTTGACGCGGCGTCTCGTTCGCTGAAGGAGTCCGAGACCCGGGCTTTGGTGGTCTTCGCCGGACTGCCGAGGCCTGAGGTCAACGTGGATCTCGTGCTCAACGGCCGACACCTCGGTTGCGTCGACCTCTTGTTCCGGATCTGGCTGCTCGTCCTGGAGTACGAGGGCCGTCAGCACGCCGAGACGGTCGAGCAGTTCAACATCGACATCACGCGGTACGCGGGGTTTCGCGACGAGCTCGTCGCGTACGTACAGATCACGAACGAGATGCTCCGGCAGCCCCGTGCCCTGATGCTGCTGATCCATCAGAAGCTGATCGATCGGGGCTATGACGGCCCGCCGCCCGTCTTCGGCGCCAGATGGTCGTCCCTCTTCACCCGTATCCCATCGAGCGGTGACCTAGCGTCCAAGATCCCCTGACAGCTGGACGCCAGGTCACCGCTCGGCTGGTCAGCTGGACGCTAACCCACCGCCCGGCAGGTTACTTCTTGGCGCGGCGGTTGGCGCGGTCGCGCTCGGTGGCGTCGAGGATGATCTTGCGGATACGGACGTTGGCCGGGGTGACCTCGACGCACTCGTCCTCGCGGCAGAACTCCAGCGACTGCTCGAGCGACAGCTTGCGCGGCGGGACGAGCTTCTCGAACTCGTCGGCGTTCGAGCGGACGTTGGTCTGCTTCTTCTCGCGGACGATGTTGATGTCCATGTCGTCCGAGCGGGAGTTCTCGCCGACGATCATGCCCTCGTACACCTCGGTCGCGGGCTCGATGAACAGCGTGCCGCGCTCCTGGATGTTGGTCATGGCGTACGACGTCGCGGCGCCTGCGCGGTCCGAGACGAGGGAGCCGGAGGGGCGCGTCGAGATCTCGCCGGCCCACGGCTCGTACTTCTCGAACGTCTGGTGCGCGATGCCCGTGCCGCGGGTGTCGGTCAGGAACTCCGTGCGGAAGCCGATCAGGCCACGCGCCGGCACGATGAACTCCATGCGGACCCAGCCGGTGCCGTGGTTGATCATCTGCTCCATGCGGCCCTTGCGGACGGCCAGGAGCTGGGTGATGGCGCCGAGGTACTCCTCGGGCGCATCGATCGTCAGGCGCTCCATCGGCTCGTGCAGCTTGCCGTCGACCTCGCGGGTCACGACCTGCGGCTTGCCGACCGTCAGCTCGTAGCCTTCGCGGCGCATCTGCTCGACGAGGATCGCCAGGGCCAGCTCGCCACGACCCTGCACCTCCCAGGCGTCGGGGCGCTCGGTGTCGAGCACCTTGAGCGACACGTTGCCGATCAGCTCGCGGTCGAGCCGGTCCTTGACGAGGCGGGCGGTCACCTTGGTGCCCTTCTCGCGGCCGGCCAGCGGCGAGGTGTTGGTGCCGATCGTCATCGAGATGGCCGGCTGGTCGACCGTGATGAGGGGCAGCGCGACGGGGTTCTCCGGATCGGCCAGGGTCTCGCCGATCGTGATGTCGGGGATGCCTGCGATCGCGACGATGTCGCCGGGACCGGCGCTCTCACCGGGTACGCGCTCGAGCTCCTTGGTGACGAGCAGCTCGGTGATCTTGACCCGCTCGGTCGTGCCGTCGTGCTTCATCCACGCGACCTGGGCGCCCTTCTTGAGGGTGCCCTCGAAGACGCGGACGAGGGCGAGCCGGCCGAGGAACGGCGAGGCGTCGAGGTTGGTGACGTGGGCCTGCAGGGGCGCGCCCTCGGTGTACTCCGGGGCCGGCACCGCGTCCATGATCGTCTGGAACAGCGGGATGAGGTTGTCGCTGTCCGGCATGCCGCCGTCCTCGGGCTTGTTGAGCGAGGCGCGACCGGCACGGGCGGAGGCGTACACGACGGGGAAGTCGAGGGCGTCCTCGCTGGCGCCGTCCTCCAGCAGGTCGAGGAAGAGCTCGTACGTCTCGTCGACGACCTCGGCGATGCGCGAGTCGGGACGGTCGACCTTGTTGACGACCAGCACGACGGGCATGTGGGCCGCGAGGGCCTTGCGGAGCACGAAGCGGGTCTGGGGCAGCGGGCCCTCGGACGCGTCGACCAGCAGGATGACGGCGTCGACCATCGACAGGCCGCGCTCGACCTCACCGCCGAAGTCGGCGTGCCCGGGGGTGTCGATGATGTTGATCGTCACGCCGCCGTCGGGAGCACCGGGACCGTTGTAGCTCACCGCGGTGTTCTTCGCGAGGATCGTGATGCCCTTCTCGCGCTCGAGGTCGCCGGAGTCCATGGCGCGCTCGGCGAGCTGGTGGTGCTCGTCATAGTGACCCTGCTGCTGGAGCATGGCGTCGACCAGCGTGGTCTTGCCGTGGTCGACGTGGGCGACGATTGCGACATTGCGCAGGTCGGAGCGAATGGGCATGCGAAAAAAGTCCTATGCGTGGGGAATGCTCGAGCACCTCGGAGCCTTCCCATTCTACGGGGGACGACCCGTGAGAGACGAATCGCGGCCGCACGCAGGTCATTGCTCGTTCACAAACACTTCATTTGCACAAAGGTTGCATCAACGTTAGGTTTTTCCCGTGCCCACCTCACCGGACGATCTCTATGCCGCCTTGGAGGACTTCATCATGCGCTTGATGACACTCGCCGAGTCCGACGGCATGGACGCGATGGTCGAGCTCGACCTGTCGTTCTCGCAGGCACGGACGTTGTTCCTGCTCGCCAAGAAGGGCGAGCCCATGCCGATCCACGCGATCGCCAAGACGCTCGGCCTCTCGGACGCAGCGACCGGTCGCAACGTCGAGCAGCTGCTCAAGCTCGATGTCGTCGAGCGTCGGGAGAGCCCCGACGACCGACGGGTCAAGCTCGTCTCGCTCACCCCGGTCGGCGAGAAGCTCAGCATGCAACACATCGACTGCAAGCGGCAGTCGATCAAGGCCTTCACGGCGGACCTGCCCGAAGACCAGCGCGACAACCTGCATCGCGCGATCAGCGAGATCCTCGCCGGCGACACCCTGCGCCGGCACACCCACTAGGAGATATGCGTATGACTTCCCCAACGGGACAGATCGACGACAGCGACAAGATCACCCCGGAGCTGCTCAAGATCGCCGGCGTCGTCGTGCTCGGCGCGATCATGTCGATCCTCGACGTCACGGTCGTCAACGTCGCCCTGCCGACGTTCCAGACCGAGCTGTCGAGCAGTGACGAGCCGCTGGCCTACTCCACCGTCGCGTGGACCGCCACGGCGTACATGCTGGCGCTCGCCGCGGTCATCCCGCTCACCGGCTGGGCGGCCGACCGGTTCGGCACCAAGCGGCTCTACATGACGGCGATCGCCCTCTTCACGATCGGCTCGCTGCTCTGCGCGACGGCCTGGAACATCGAGGCCCTCATCGGCTTCCGGGTGCTTCAGGGCCTCGGTGGCGGCATGCTGATGCCGCTCGGCATGACGATCATGACCAAGGCTGCAGGACCGCACCGCATGGGCCGCCTCATGGCGATCCTCGGCATCCCGATGCTGCTCGGCCCGATCATGGGCCCGATCCTCGGTGGTGTCCTGATCGACGCTGCGTCGTGGCACTGGGTGTTCCTCATCAACCTGCCGATCGGCCTGATCGGCCTCGTGTACGCCTCGCGCGTCCTGCCCAAGGACGCCCCGGAGCCGAGCGAGTCGCTTGACGTCGTCGGCATGATCCTGCTGTCGCCGGGTCTCGCCTCGCTGCTCTACGGCGTCTCGTCGATCCCCGAGGAGGGTACGGTCGCGGCCACGAAGGTGCTGCTGCCGGCGATCATCGGGGTGCTCCTCATCGGTGCGTTCGTGTTCTGGTCGTTCAAGCCGCAGCACCCGCTGCTCGACCTGCGACTGTTCAAGGACCGCAACCTCACCGTCTCGATCATCACGATGTTCCTGTTCGCCGGCGCGTTCTTCGGCGCCCTGCTGCTGGTCCCGACCTACTTCCAGCAGGTCGACGGCTACTCGGTCAAGAAGGCGGGTCTGCTGGTCGCGGCTCAGGGCATCGGCGCGATGCTGACGATGCCGATCGCGGGCGCGCTCACGGACAAGATGCCGGTGGGTCGCATCGTCCCGTTCGGCTTCCTCGGCATCCTGATCGGCATGTTCGGACTCGCCCAGAGCACCGATCCGGGTACGTCCGACTGGACCATCATGGGCTGGCTGTTCGTCACTGGTCTCGGCATGGGCGCGACGATGATGCCGCTGTTCACGTCGGCGCTCAAGACGCTCAAGGCGGCCGACGTCGCCCGTGGGTCGACGCTGCTCAACGTCACGCAGCAGGTGGCCAGCGCCACCGGCATCGCGACGATCTCGGTCGTGCTGACCAACGCGATGAAGAGTGGCGACGTCCTGGCCGGTTCGGAGAAGCTGCCGGGCGTCGAGGGCGGTCTGACAGCAGCCCAGCTGGCGGCAAGCTCGCACACCGAGAACGGCAGCAAGCTCGTCGACATGCTGAACGTCACGGACGGAACGCTCCAGAAGGGCTTCCAGGACCTGGCGGATGCCTTCCAGTCGTCCTACTGGGTCGCCTTCGCGGTGCTGCTCGCCACGTTGATCCCGGTCGCGTTCCTCCCGCGCAAGCGCGAGGCCGTGCACCTGCTCGACGACGAGGAGGGCGCCACGCCGGTCGTCATGCACTGACCAGCGCCTCGTCCGAACGGCCTCACCGGCAACCGGTGGGGCCGTTCGTCATGTGCGGTGGACCTTGTGCTGCGCGGCCTGCGCGATCGGCTTGAGCACCATCAGGTCGACGTTGACGTGGTGGGGCCGGGTTGCGACCCAGACGATGGCCTCGGCGATGTCGTCGGCGACGAGAGGCTCCCGCACCCCCGCGTAGATCGCGTCCGCCTTGGCCTGGTCGCCGCCGAACCGGTTGAGCGAGAACTCGTCGGTGCGCACCATGCCCGGCGCGATCTCGGTGACCCGCACCGGCTGGCCGTTGAGCTCGAGGCGGAGCGTCTCGGTCATGACGGCGACGCCGTGCTTGGCCGCGGTGTAGCCGCCGCCACCTTCGTACGCGATGCGGCCCGCTGTCGACCCGAGGTTGATCAGCGTCCCGGCTCCACTGGCCACGAGGGCCGGGACCAGGGCGCGGGTCACGAGGAGCGTGCCGATGACGTTGACCTCGTACATCTGGCGCCAGTCGTCGGGGTTGCTCGCGGCGACGTGGTCGGTGCCGACCGCTCCGCCGGCGTTGTTGAGCAGCAGGTCGAGCGAGGGGCCGACCGCTTCGGCGAGGTCGGCGACCTGGGCCTCGTCGGTGACGTCGCAGGTGATCGCGGTGCCGCCGATCTCGGCCGCGAGGGCCTCGATGCGCTCGGTCCGGCGGGCGACGCAGAAGACGTGGAATCCGGCCTGGGCGAGGGCGCGCGCAGTGGCGGCGCCGATGCCGCTGCTGGCCCCGGTGACGACGGCGGTGGGCATGACGTCATCGTGTCAGACCGCCGGGCGGGTGCGGGTTGGGCCTCGGGTGAGACGATGTAGTTGAAAGGTGGCTGATCGATGCTCAAGCGAATCGCGATGCTCTCGGCGCACACGTCGCCGCTCGAGCAGCCCGGGGACGGCGACGCCGGCGGCATGAACGTCTACGTGCTGGAGCTCTCGCGACAGCTCGCCTCCCGGGGCATCGAGGTCGAGATCTTCACCCGCGCCACGTCGCGTCACCAGCCCCAGCTCGTCGATGCCGAGCCCGGGATCCTGGTGCACCACGTCCCCGCAGGCCCCTTCGAAGGACTCCAGAAGAACGACCTGCCGTCCCAGCTCTGCTCGTTCGTCCGCGACGTGCTGAGGGCCGAGGTCGAGCGGGAGCCCGGACACTTCGACCTCGTCCACTCCCACTACTGGCTGTCGGGCCAGGTCGGCACGGTGGCCCGCGAGCGATGGAACGTGCCGCTCGTCCACACGATGCACACGATGGCCAAGGTCAAGAACGCGATGCTCGCCGACGGTGATGATGCCGAGCCGATCGGTCGCATCTACGGCGAGGAGGAGATCGTCCGGCTCGCGGACCGGCTCATCGCCAACACGATGGAGGAACGCCGCGAGCTCATCGAGATGTACGACGCCGAGCCCGAGCACGTCGCCGTCGTGCACCCAGGCGTCGATCTCGAGGTGTTCCGCGCAGGACGGCAGGCCGAGGCGCGAGCGGCTCTCGGGATCCCGGACGACGCGGCGCTCCTGCTGTTCGCCGGTCGCATCCAGCCCTTGAAGGCCCCCGACGTCGTGCTGGAGGCCGCGGCACAGATGCTGCGTGACGATCCCGGGCTGCGCGACCACCTCGTCGTCGCGATCGTCGGTGGCGCCTCGGGATCCGGCCTGGACCGGCCGTCCGCCCTGACCGACCTGAGCGCCCGCCTCGGCATCGAGGACGTCGTCCGCTTCGTCCCGACGGTGTCGCAGCACGAGCTCGCGGACTGGTACGCCGCGGCGTCGGTCGTCTGCGTGCCGTCCTACAACGAGTCGTTCGGTCTCGTCGCGATCGAGGCACAGGCGTGCGGCACCCCGGTCGTCGCCGCGCGGGTGGGCGGTCTGTCGACTGCGGTGTCCGACGGCGTGTCCGGCGTGCTGGTCGACGGCCACGACCCGCGCGACTACGCCGCGGCGCTGCACCCGCTGCTGACCGACGCCGAGCTGCGGGGGGCGATGAGCCAGAAGGCCGTGCACCACGCGGAGGGCTTCGGCTGGGACGTCACCGCCGACCGTACGCTCAAGGTCTACGACGAGGCGATCGCCTGGCACCGCACCCACGTGGAGAACGAAGCATGAGCGACGTACGCACGACGATCCTCGAGGCCCTGGCCGGAGCCGAGCTCGAGCACACCGAGCACCGGCCCGGCGTCTTCGAGATCACCCTGCCGGGGGAGCGCAAGCTGCAGACGACGTGCCGCCTCGAGATCGGCAAGCACGCGCTGGGCATCCACGCGTTCGTGTGCCGCAACCCCGACGAGAACCACGAGACGGTCTACCGCTGGCTGCTGGAGCGCAACCTCAAGATGTTCGGCGTGGCCTTCGCGGTCGACTCGGCCGGCGACATCTACCTCGACGGCCGGGTGCCGCTGCACGCCGTCACGGCCGACGAGGTCGACCGCCTGCTCGGCGCCGTGCTGACGTACGCCGACGAGTCGTTCAACACGATCCTCGAGCTCGGGTTCGCGTCGTCGATCCGCAAGGAGTGGGCCTGGCGCGAGTCACGAGGCGAGTCGACCCGCAATCTCGACGCGTTCAAGCACCTCAAGCCGTCGAGCTGAGCCCTTCCGCGATCGCGTAGCGTTGCCGTTGTGAAGGTCTTGATCTTCGCCGACATCACGGATCCGTGGTCCTACATCGGCGCCACCCGCTTCGAGCGCGCTGCTGCGATGTTCTCGATCCTCACCGGCGAGCCCGTCGAGCTCACGTTCCGGGCCTACCAGCTCGATCCCTCGGCCCCCAGCGACGGCCGGCTCCTGATGGCGGCGGCCGCGGAGGAGCTCGGTGGCGCGGACCAGGCCGAGCTCGTCAACGTCCAGGTCACCGCTGCGGCGAGGATCACCGGCATCGACCTCAACTTCGAGGAGGCCGTGCGGGCCAACTCGTTCGACGCGTGGCGGCTGCTGACCTGGGCCGACGAATCCGGTCCGGGCATCCAGCGCGACCTCGCACACCAGCTCTGGCGCGCGCACTTCCTCGAGGGCGCCGACATCGGTGACCCGTTCGCACTGGCCACGAGGGCCGCCCTCGTGGGGCTCGACCTCGAGACGGCCGAGGCGCTGCTGGCCAGCACGGAGTACGCCGACGAGGTGCGTACGCAGGTGGCCACCGGGCAGGCCATCGGCGTCACGCAGCTGCCCTACGTCGTGGTCGAGCAGCACTGGACGCTCGCCGGAATCCACTCGCAGGACGACTACGTGCAGGCGCTCAACCAGATCTACCTGGAGTGGAAGGCCGACGAAGGCCCGCAGGACTGACCCAATAGGCTCGTCGGCATGAGCACCTTGATCCTCCTGCGCCACGGTCACAGTGAGTGGAACGCCAAGAACCTGTTCACCGGCTGGGTCGACGTCGACCTCAACGAGCAGGGTCTCGCCGAGGCGTCCCGCGGCGCCGAGCTGCTGGCGGGCGCCGGCCTCGCCCCCGACGTCCTCCACACCTCGCTGCTGCGCCGCGCCATCCGTACGGCGCAGATCGTCCTCGACGGGATCGACCGCCACTGGATCCCGGTCCGCCGTTCGTGGCGGCTCAACGAGCGGCACTACGGCGCTCTGCAAGGCAAGGACAAGAAGGCCACGCTGGAGGAGTTCGGCGAGGAGCAGTTCATGACGTGGCGCCGGTCGTACGACACGCCGCCGCCGCCGCTCGAGGACGACTCGGAGTTCAGCCAGGCGTCCGACGCGCGCTACGCCTCACTGCCCGACGAGCTGCTGCCGCGCACCGAGGCGCTCGCCGACGTGCTCGACCGGATGCTGCCCTACTGGTACGACTCGATCGTCCCCGACCTGCTCGAGGGTCGCGTCGTGCTGGTGACCGCGCACGGCAACTCGCTGCGCGCCCTCGTCAAGCACCTCGACGGGCTGAGCGAGGAGGCCGTCGTAGGCCTCAACATCCCAACCGGTATCCCGTTGGTCTACGAGCTCGACGACAACCTCAAGCCGACGGTCAAGGGCGGGACCTACCTCGACCCCGACGCCGCGGCCGCCGCGATCGCAGCAGTCGCCAACCAGGGTCGCTAGCCGCTGCTCGCCAGAGCCTGCTCCAGGCGCTCGAACTGTCGGCGCCGCCACAGCCACAGGCGATCGGTCCCCCAGGCGATCAGCGACGTCACCGCGGCGAGAGCCAGGAACCACAGCCACGTGGGCCCGTGCAGCACCGTCCCCAGCACGGCGACAACGACCAAGACGGCGATGAAGATCGCGTACAGGCCCAAGTAGACGCGTCGCCCTTCGCGAAAGTAGCGCGCCTGCCTGCGCACGACCCTCCGCCACCTGTCGACCCGTGCGCCTTCGGGCACGACGCCGGTTCGGTATGCCTTCCGGTACAGGCTCAATTGCCCCTTGCCGCCAAGGCGGCGACGTTGATCCAAGAGGCCGATCCCGAAGAGCACGGCTGCGAACGGCAGCAGGGCGAGCCGGATCGTCATGTCGTCCCGATCGGAGTCCAGCCCGAAGGCCGCGGCTATGGCCACGTAGCCGATCGCGTAGACGCCGATAACCAGGACGAACCCAATGGGCCAACGGGCCACCGCCGGAAGGCGGTGCCAGCCGTCTGTCAACGAGCTCACGATGCTGACCTTTCCGAATCGAGTCACGCCTCCCGCTCGCCCTCGACCTCGAACGCTCTCTTACCCAGATCGAGGTGGCGTATGCGTCAGCACGTCACAGATGGTTCCGACATCGTGAGCGTTCGTCACGAGTCGTACTTGTAGCCGAGGCCTCGTACGGTCGTCAGGGTGATGGGGTTGGCGGGGTCCTTCTCGATCTTGGCCCGCAGCCGCTTGACGTGGACGTCGAGCGTCTTGGTGTCGCCGACGTAGTCGGCGCCCCACACCCGGTCGATCAGCTGGCCGCGCGTCAGGACGCGGCCGGGGTTGCGGAGGAAGTACTCGAGGAGCTCGAACTCCTTGAGCGGGAACTTGGTCTCCGTCCCGTCGATCGTCACGAGGTGGCGGTCGACGTCCATGCGGACACGGCCCTGCTCGAGCGAGGCGTTGTCGTCGACGTCCTCGGTGAACCCGCGGCGCAGGACCGCCTTGATGCGGGCGACGAGCTCACGGGGGGAGTAGGGCTTGGTGACGTAGTCGTCCGCGCCCAGCTCCAGCCCGACGACCTTGTCGACCTCGGTGTCCTTGGCGCTGACCATGATGATCGGCACCGACGAGATCTGCCGCAGTGCACGGCAGACCTCGGTGCCCGACAGGCCCGGCAGCATCAGGTCGAGCAGCACGATGTCCGCGCCGCCGCGGTCGAACTCGGTCAGCGCGTCGGGTCCGGTCTCGGCGATCGCGACCTCGAATCCTTCCTTGCGCAGGACGTACGACAGCGCCTCGCTGTAGCTCGCCTCGTCCTCGACGACCAGTACCTTGGTCACGCGTTCTCCTCATCGATCTCGTGGCTGTGCGCCGGCAGGACCAGTGTGAACGACGAACCGAGTCCCGGTTCGCTCCACACCTCGACCGTGCCGCCGTTGCTGGCTGCGACGTGCTTGACGATCGACAGGCCGAGGCCCGTGCCGCCGGTCGTACGGGCTCGAGCCGGGTCCACCCGGTAGAACCGTTCGAAGATGCGGTCGAGCTCGTCACCGGGGATGCCGATGCCGTTGTCGGCGACCGTCAGGCGTACGTCCTCGCCGTCGAGCTGGGCCGTCACCGTGACGCGCGACCCCTCCGGGCTGTAGGTCACGGCGTTCTCGACCAGGTTGCTGACCGCGGCGTGCAGCTGGGCGCGGTCACCGTGGACGTGGAGGTCGGGCTCGACCGCGGTCGCGATCTCGATCTTCTTGTGCTCGGCGTCCGTGGCGGAGTGCTCGGTCGCCTCGGAGACCAGCTCGCCGACCTTGATCGTCGTCGCGTCGTCGCTCAGCATGTCGTTCTGCAGCCGCGAGAGGTCGATGATCTGCTGCACCAGCCGGGTCAGGCGCTCACTCTCGAGGTGCATGCGGCTGGAGAACCGGACGACCGCCTCGGGATCGTCCTTGGCCTCGCCGACGGCCTCGGCCAGCAGGTTGAGCGCGCCGACCGGGGTCTTGAGCTCGTGGCTCACGTTGGCGACGAAGTCGCGACGGATCGACTCGACCCGCTGCTCGCGCGTCCGGTCGTCGGCGAGCACGAGGATCAGCCGGGATGTCAGGGGGGCGACGCGCGCATGAACGTACGACGTCGTGCCCCGGCGCGGCTGGATCGCGAAGTCGGCCTCGCGCACCTGACCGTCACGACGTACCTGCCGGACGAGCGCCACGAGCTCTTCGGGCTCGAGCCGGTCGTCGTGGACGATGCCCATCGCGAACGCGGGGGCCGACGCCTTGACGACCGTGTCGGCCGAGTCGATCAGCACCGCGGAGGACGAGATCACGGAGAGGACCTGGTCGGCGCCGGGAGGGACAAGTGGGGACGGCTCGGGCACCGCCGCCTCGCGGCGCTCGTTGAAGCGCCACACATAGGTGATCATCGCGCCCATGACGGCACCGATCGCCCCCGCGATCAACAGTCCTGCACTGGTTTCCACAGGATTGATCGTAGAGGGCGTTTCCGCCCCAGCCGCCACTCTGAACCCTGCAGCGACGGGCCTTTCGGTTGCTGTTCACATCGCGTTCACCGGAGGTCGCCGTCCGTTCATCCCGCCTGCCTACGGTCGAGGACATGCGCGATCAGTATTACGAACAGCTCGATGCCATCGTCGACGACCTGGTGAACCTGACCGGGACCGTGCGCCGTGCCGTGGCCGACGCGACCAAGGCTCTGCTCGAGGCAGACGCCCAGATCGCGGAGTCCGTCATCGCCGGCGACAAGGACATCGACGAGGCCACCGAGATCATCGAGGAGCGCGCGCTGCTGCTGCTCGCGACCCAGCAGCCGGTCGCCACCGACCTCCGGCAGCTCGTCGCGACCCTGCGCATGCTGACCGACCTCCAGCGGATGGGCGACCTTTCGGTGCACGTGGCCAAGGTGGCGCGGCGCCGGATGCCCGACTCCGCGGTGCCGGCGCACCTGCACCCGAACATCACGGCGATGGCGACCGTCGCCGACTCCATGATCGACTCGGCGTCGCGCATCGTCGCGAACCGCAACGTCGATGCCGCAGGGCAGCTCGAGAACGAGGACGACGAGATGGACCGGCTCCGCAAGGAGCTGTTGCGCTCGCTGCTCGGCGACAGCTGGTCGTACGGTGTCGAGCCCGCCGTCGACCTGGCGCTGCTGGGTCGCTACTACGAGCGCATCGGCGACCACGCGGTGTCGATGGCCCGTCGCGTCGTCTACCTCGTCACGGGCCAGCTGAGCTGACGGACGTACGAAGGCCCCCGGCCGGATCGGCTGGGGGCCTTCGTGTGCGTCGTGGTGCTACTCCGGAGCGTCCTCGGTGGACTCGGTCTCGGCCTGCTCGGCCTGCTCGGTGTCCGTCGGCTCCGCTGCGGGCTGCGCGCCGACGCCGGCGTACTCGGCGGTGCGCGTGACCACGGGCGCCTCGATCGTGATGGGTGCCGAGTCGGTGAACGTCAACGTGAGCCGGACGTAGTCGCCGGCCGCCGCGCCCTCGGTGATCCAGAAGCCGTCGGGGCTGGTGGCCGCGCCGACCGGGGTCACGACATCGCGCGGGACCTCGAGCGGCTCGCCGCTGCGAACCTCGAGCGGCTTGCCGTCCATCGTCGTGGCCTCGACGGAGGTCAGCTCGTGGCCCTCGTCCGTGTTGTTGATCAGGCTGGTCGACAGCGACGCGGACCCGTCCTCGTTGGCGACGAGCAGTGTGCTGAGCGCATCGATGTCGCCGCGATGGTCGGCTCCGACCGCAGCCTGGTAGACTTGGTTGGTCTGCGCGTCGAAGCTCGTGCCACAGGCCCCGAGCGTCAGAAGTGCCGTCGTGGCAAGGGCGGTGGCCGCGATGCGGCGACGTCGTACGGTGCTCACGAGATCACGCTTCCAGTCCGTCGTTGGTGCTGCGAGGGTTCATCGAGATCGTATCGGAGGGTGCTCCGAACTCCGCCTTTGACCTGCTGCGATGTCATCTGCTATGGGCGGGATGGCCTGAAACGGCAGGGATCGACCTCCGGCGCGCATGTTAGACTGGTCACCTAGGAAAGGTGTTTTCTCTATGACTTTTGTTGTCGGCGAAACCGTTGTCTATCCCAATCACGGCGCTGCAGTCATCGAGGACATCGAGACCCGGACGATCAAGGGCGAGGAGCGTGAATACCTCGTGCTGCGCATCGTCTCGCAGAACGACCTGGTCGTTCGCGTCCCGGCTTGCAACCTTGATCTCGTCGGAGTTCGCGACGTCGTCGACGAAGCAGGGCTCGAGCGGGTTTTCGGAGTCCTTCGTGCCGAGCACGTGGAGGAGCCGACCAACTGGTCGCGGCGCTACAAGGCAAACCTCGAGAAGCTGCACTCGGGTGACGTGCTGAAGGTTGCCGAGGTCGTCCGCGACCTCTGGCGCCGGGATCACGAGCGTGGACTGTCAGCCGGCGAGAAGCGCATGCTGGCCAAGGCCCGCCAGATCCTGGTCTCCGAGCTCGCGCTCGCCGAGAAGACCAACGAGGACAAGGCCGAGACCCGTCTCGACGAGGTCCTCGCGTCCTGACCTGACATCCGTACGAAGCCCCCGTCTCGCTGAGGCGGGGGCTTCGTCGTGCTCGCCGGCATGTGGGTCAGAGGGGCACGACGAGGGCCGTGGCGATCGCGGCGATGCCTTCGCCGCGCCCCGTCAGCCCGAGGCCGTCGGTCGTCGTCGCCGAGACGCTGACCGGTGCGGCCAGCGCGTCGCCGAGGACGCGCTGCGCCTGCGCCCGGCGGGGCCCGATCTTGGGCCGGTTGCCGATCACCTGGACCGAGGCGTTGCCGACCCGCCACCCGTGATCGCGGAGGCGCCGCTCGACCTCGACGAGGAAGTCCACGCCGGAGGCGCCGGCCCACTCCGGCTCGCCCGTGCCGAACAGGCCACCGATGTCGCCGAGGCCGGCCGCACTGAGCGTGGCGTCCACGATCGCGTGCGCGACGCAGTCACCGTCGGAGTGTCCCTCAAGGCCCTGGTCCTCGTCGGGCCACAGCAGCCCGGCCAACCACATCGGCCGCCCCGCCACCAAGCGATGGACGTCGGTACCGATGCCGATGCGCGCGGAGGTCACAGGTCGATCATGCCGTACGCATGACGCGACGCGCAGCGGCCGATCGCGGCCGGGTCACCAGCGCGGTGTGTCGGCCGGCAGGGGGCGGTTCGTCGGCCGTACGACGTAGACGACTCCGCCGCTGCCCTTGAGCCAGGCGCGCTCGAACTGCGACCGGGAGTAGATGCGCCGAACCGTCGAGTTGCTGCCCGCCGCGGGGTCGTTGACGATGACGCGGCCGCCGGCGGTGAAACCGCGAATCACGAGCAGGTGTCCCGGCGTGGACGAGATCGGGGCGCCGTCCAGCCCCCCTCTCGGAAAGGCGATCGAGGCGACGAGCGGGATGCCCGCCTTGATGAACGCCTCGGCGTCGCGGAGGTTGTGCAGGCGGGTGACGAACGAGTCGGTGCCGTAGCGCGCGGCGTACGCCGTGTTGAACGGCCAGTTGCCGGTGCCGTCGTAGCCGTAGTCGAAGGTCTCGCGGGCGGCGTAGGCGACGAAGCCGTCGGCATAGCGCGACCAGGAGTACGCGGCGGGCGTCGGTCCCGTGCCGAAGTAGCGCAGGACCATGGAGGTCGAGGTCGGCGAGCACCAGGCTTCACCGCCACCACCCCACTGCGGGTACTCGCCCTTGTGGATCATCTGGGAGGACCGCGGGACGCTGAGCTCCTTGGTCGCGGTCATCGAGGTCGAGCTGGTGGCCACGGTGCGCGTCGCGTAGCTCGCAGCGACACCGCCGACCGTGTTGAGCACAGGGCTGTGGTCGATCGAGACGTGCCGCATCAGCTGGACCCGGACCTGCCAGCCGCTGAAGGTCTTGCCGGTGTTGGCGACGACCGTGTCGGTCGACAGCTTCGCGAGGTCGTCGCCCTGGCTGGAGTGGGACGACCGCTTGACGTACGAGGTGGCGGACGCGTAGCGGGCGACGGCGTCCCAGCTGCCGATCGTGGAGCCGCTGCGGACCCGCACCTCGATCTTGGCCCAGGTGCCGGTGGGGGTGTGGACGTTCCACGACGGGATCAGCGTCCGCGCCGGGAAGCCCGTGGTCTGCCACGGTGAGGTCCAGTAGCCGCGGTCGTAGGTCCGCGCGCCACCGCTGACCCGAGGGTCGTCGTACGTGATCCTCGAGGTGCCCGATCCCAAGGTCACCGCGCTGGCCTTGGCCGCCAGTCCCACGGAGGTGCCCTTGGTGAAGTCGGTCGTGGTGTCCCAGCGCGCGTACGCGGCCTGGTCGGTCGCTGCAGAGGCTGGAACGGCGGGCAGCATCGCGAGTCCGAGCACTGCGGCGACGGCCATACGGGGAAGGTGGCGCATCGACTCATGATAGGTCAGTCGTGGGACCAGTGGGGCTGATGTGGCGATGCTGAGCGGGGATCGGGTTCCCTGATCGGATGGAAACGCCGTGCCGGTGACCGCCGCTGTCGCTAGAGTCCGGGTCACGCGGTGTCACTTCACAGATGGCGAGCTGACCATGACGAAGTCTTCGAGAGCGGTCCGCTTCATCGCCGTGCCTGCGCTGCTGGTGGCCGCGGCTCTGGTCCACACGTCGGGCGCCGCGCAGGCCGCGCCGCCCGCGCCCACGATCACCTACCTCGAGGTCGCCGCCGACTCGACGACGCTGCGACTCAGCTGGCCCCATGTCGGCGGGACGCTCAAGGAGTACGTCGTGCACTACCGGGCCCTCGGCTCGGTGACCTGGCGGCAGAGCACGGCGGCGGGGGTCGGCTCGACGTACGCCTCCAAGGTGCCGTACGTGCGCGGCCGCACGACCTACACCAAGTCGTTCCGAGCAGCGGGCATCGTGCCGGGCCAGGCGTACGAGGTCACGGTCCGGGCGGTCCCGACGTCCGGTCTCGCGAGCAGCGCCAACCTCTCGAAGGTCGCCGTGCGGACCAACCCGCAGCTCGGCGCCCTGACCACCTCGGCGACGCCGGACGGCGATCTCACCGTCACGTGGCCGGCCTATGCCGCGACGCCGTTCCACCAGTACGACCTCTACCTGCGCGAGGGCAGCGGCACGCCGTCGTGGCGGACGTACCGGACCGACATCGCGACGACCAGCCACACGTTCACCGGCCTGAGGCCCGGCGCTGCCTACACGGTCGGGGCACGGGTGACGCAGTCGCAGGCCCGGCGCAACGGCCAGCCGATCAAATGGGTGCGCTCGGAGATGAGGACGGCCACGCAGAGCATTCCGATGCCGGCCACCCCCACGGTGCCGAGCAACGAGCTGTTCCGCTCAGGTGCTCCGTCGTCCTTCGTCAGCACCGCGACGGGTGAGCCGTTCGTGGCCAACGGCGTCAAGATCAAGCGCACGGCTCACAAGAAGTCGGGAGTCTGGGAGACCCCGTACGTCGTCGAGGAGGTCGCGGCGATGGGCCGGGCCGGTGCGCCGGCGTTCAACACCGTCCGGCTCGCGATGGACTGGTCGTACTTCCAGAGGCAGGTCGGCTCGTCGATCGTCATCGACACCGACGCGTTCGCCCAACTCGATCGCATCATCGACGAGGCGATCGCGCAGGACCTCTACGTGATCCTCGACCCGATGCACCTGTCGAACGTCGCGACGGCGTCGAACCCGAGCTCGGCCATGTGCCGCGAGGATCCGGCCATGGCGGGCGCGCACAAGGGCATACCGGCGTGGGCCTGGACCAAGGTCGGAGCCGTCCCCGGCACGACGTGCGCGTCGAGCACGGCCTGGGACGCCCTCGCCGACGACGCCCTCGGGCTGCAGGAGACCGCCGACTACCTGCGGTACGTGCTCGAGCGCTACGACGGGTCGACCGCGCGCGGCCAGCAGGTCATCGCGGTGGACCTGGTCAACGAGCCGGCAGCGGACGGCGTGACGGCGGTCGACCGCACGCAGAAGCTCGTCGACACCGTCTACGCCCCGTGGCTGGCACCGACCGGCAGCAAGTCGCTGCGCGCGGTCGATCCCGACAAGATCCTGATCGTGACGCCGGTCGCCGGCAGCGGGTCGCTCGTCGGTGTCGACCTGGCCAAGGTCGCGCAGCCCAACGTCGTGATGACGTTCCACGACTACTTCGGGCAGGCCACCGGGACCAACGCCACGCACGGGATCGGCTACTCGTCCAGCGGCTATGCGACCCAGAAGGAGGACACGGACCAGACCGGCAACACCGCGATGGGCGGGTCCTACGTGCCGTACAGCTCCACGTCCAAGGCGTATGCCACGCGCAAGGCCGAGCACACCGCGTTCGTCCAGCACGCCGTCGACGTGGCGGCAGCTGCCGGCATGCCGCTGTACGTGGGGGAGTACGGCGTCGTCAACCCGTGCAACGGCGGCGCCCTGGCGCACTCGACCGCGTATGCGCAGGACACCTACGACATCTACGAGGCCCTGGGACTGTCGCGCGCGGTGTGGACCCACGGCTACTGGGACGACATGTCGATCTGGTGGCGCGAGTCCACGCCGTGCGGGTCGGTCGCACCCAAGACGTACTTCCCCTACGCCGCCGACCTGACGGGTGGAGCCGTGCGGTGACGTGGCGCGCGCGACGGTCCGGTGGCCCACGCCGGAGCCGATAGGGTTGGCGCGTGGCATTCCAGCTCTATGACACCGCGTCCCGGCAGATCCAGCCCTTCGTCCCGGTCCAGCCGGGACGGGTCTCGATCTACCACTGCGGGCTCACGGTGCAGGGGCCGCCGCACATCGGCCACATCCGCAAGGAGGTCGTGTTCGACGTCCTGCGGCGTTGGCTCGAGCGGTCCGGCTACGCCGTCACGATCGTCGCCAACGTCACGGACATCGACGACAAGATCCTGCGCAAGGGCGTCGAGCAGGACCGGCCGTGGTTCGCCGTCGCCTACGAGAACGAGCGCGCGCTGCACGCGGCGTACGAGGTGCTGGGTTGCATCCCGCCGACGTACGAGCCGCGGGCGACCGGTGTCGTGCCCGAGATGATCGAGATGATGCAGACGCTGATCGAGCGCGGTCACGCCTACGCGGCATCGGACGGCTCGGGCGACGTCTACTTCGACGTACGGTCGTGGCCGTCGTACGGCGAGCTGTCCAACCAGAAGATCGACGACATGCAGGCTGCGGAGGACGCGCCTCCGGAGGGCAAGCGCGACGCTCGCGACTTCGCGCTGTGGAAGGGGCACAAGGAAGGGGACCCCGAGTCCGCCTCCTGGCCCACACCGTGGGGCCGCGGCCGGCCGGGCTGGCACCTGGAGTGCTCGGCGATGGCATCGAAGTTCCTCGGCGACGAGTTCGACATCCACGGCGGTGGCCTCGACCTGCGCTTCCCGCACCACGAGAACGAGCTCGCCCAGTCGCGGGCCGCGGGCCAGCAGTTCGCCCGGCTCTGGATGCACAACGCGATGCTCAACCTCGCGGGCTCGAAGATGTCCAAGTCGGTCGGCAACACGTTGCTGGTGAGCGAGGTCGTCAAGCGCGTACGCCCGATCGACCTGCGCTACTACCTCGCCGCGTCGCACTACCGGTCGATCGTCGAGTTCTCCGAGGAGTCGCTCGCCGAGGCGGCGACGGCGTTCCAGCGGATCGAGGGCTTCGTCCGCCGCGCCGCGGAGGTCAGCGGTGCCGGTGAGATGGGCGACGTCCCCGACGAGTTCGCCGCGGCGATGGACGACGACCTGTCGGTGCCGGCCGCGCTCGCGGTGCTGCAGGCCGCGATCGGGGATGGCAACAAGCTGCTCGCCGGCGGCGCCTCGGCCGAGCTGACGGCCGCACTCGCGAGCGTACGAGCGATGCTCGACGTGCTCGGTTTGGACCCACTGTCCCCGACGTGGGACCGTGGAGGTGACGATGCGGCGTACGCGCAGGTGATCGACTCCCTCGTGGGCGGCCTGCTGGAGCAGCGCCAGGCGGCGCGAGCCGACAAGGACTTCGCCACGGCGGACCGGGTGCGAGATCAGCTCACGGCCGCCGGCATCGAGATCGAGGACACTCCGCAGGGCGCGAGATGGTCCGTGAAGGGCGAGAACTAGACATGCCAGGCAACAGCAAGCGCAAGGGCGCGATCAAGAAGACCGGCAAGGGCAACCCCACCGCCGGCTCCGGCGGACGCCGCCGGCAGGGGCTCGAGGGCAAGGGCCCGACGCCCCGCGCAGAGGACCGCCCCAACCACAAGCTCTACAAGATGAAGAACGCTGCGCAGAAGCGCGAGCAGGCCAGGCCCAAGCGCAAGCAGGGCGACGCCGCCGAGTGGGTGGCCGGCCGCAACTCGGTGCTCGAGCTGCTCAAGGCGACCGTGCCGGTGCACGCGCTCTACGTCGCCGAGGGCACCGACCGCGACGAGAAGGTCCGCGAGATCTTCAAGCTCGCCGCCGAGCAGCACGTCAGCCTGCTCGAGATCGGTCGCATCGAGCTCGACAAGCTCACCGGCGGTGCGGTGCACCAGGGCATCGCGGCCAAGCTCAACGCATACGAGTACGCCAACCCGCAGGACCTGCTCGACCTCGCGGCCGAGCGCGCCGAGCCTGCCCTGATCGTGGTGCTCGACGGCGTCACCGATCCGCGCAACCTCGGTGCGATCATCCGGTCGGCATCCGGCTTCGGCGCCCACGGCGTCGTCATCCCTGAACGTCGCGCCGCGCAGATCACTGCAGCGGCCTGGAAGACGTCAGCCGGTGCCGCCGCGCGCGTGCCGGTGGCCCGCGTCACCAACCTGACCCGCACCCTCAAGCAGTTCCAGGACGACGGCTGCATGGTCATCGGCCTCGCGGCTGACGGCACGGTCGACATCGCCGAGTCGCAGATGATCGACGGTCCCGTCGTCGTCGTGATCGGCAGCGAGGGCAAGGGCCTGTCGCGGCTCGTGGGGGAGACGTGCGACGAGATCGTGTCGATCCCGATGTCGACGGGCCTCGAGTCGCTCAACGCCGGCGTCGCCGCAGGCATCGCGCTCTACGCCATCGCCCAGGCCCGCGCCTGACCCAGCTTCCGAGATGTGGACTGAACCCGTCCACTGGTTCCCACTTAGTGGGCGGAGAGCGTCCACATCTCGGGGGCTCAGAACGGGTGGTGGGTGCCGAACGTCCGCTGGTGGTACGACAACGGGGCACCGGGCGAGGCGACGGCATCGACGACCCGTCCCAGCACGATGACGTGATCGCCCCCGGGCACGAGTGACTCGACGTCGGCGGCGACCCAGGCGTGCGCGTCGACGATGCGCGGTGCGCCGTGGTCCTCGAACCACGGGATGTCCGCGAACCGGTCGGCCGCCGATCCGGAGAACCGCAGCGCGACCTGGTCCTGGTCCGCGGCCAGGACGTTGACCCCGATCCGGGTGCCGAGCTCGAGCCGCGCCAGGAGCCGTGACCGTACGCCCAGCGAGACCAGCACCATCGGCGGATCCATCGACAGGGACATGACGCCGCTGACCGTCGTGCCGTGCGGCGCGGCACCGGCCGAGGTCGTGACGACGTTGAGACCGGCCACGAGATTGCCCATGGCGGCTCGCAGACCCTGCTCGAGCCGCACGTCGTTGGTCACGGTCATTCCTGGTCCTCTCCCGAGAGCATGTGGCTCCGAGTCTGTGCCGTCGTGCAGCACGATCCAGCTCGGCCCGGATCGTGAGACCTGAGGCCGGCCGGCGTCAGATCGTGCTTTCGCGCGCGCTGCGCGAAATAGCACAGGCCGGCCGCGGGGCGGCATGCGTTCCAGCGGACGGGACACCCCGGGTGGCCCGGATCGCCGCCCCTAGCGTCGTCGGCATGAACTCGATGACCTGGCTCGTCGCGCGCCTCGCGATCGACCTGATGCGGACCACCAGCGCGACCTGTCGCTGACCGAGCGCCCGTCCCGCACGTCCACCTGCCCATCGAAGGAACTCGCATGACCCTGTCCATCCGCAAGCTGTCCAGCCGCATCGGCGCCGAGATCAGCGGTGTCGACCTGTCGGCACCGCTCGACCCCGAGACGATCGCCGCGATCCGGCACGCCGTCAACACCCACAAGGCGATCGTGTTCGACGGCGCGAACCTCGACCAGCGCGGTCAGGAGCGCCTCGCCGGATACTTCGGCGACCTCACCACCGCCCACCCGACGGTGCCCGCCGCCGATGGCAGCGCCGCGGTGCTGGCCGTCGACAGCACCGAGAGCAAGGCCAACCAGTGGCACACCGACGTCACGTTCGTCGTCAACCCGCCGGCCATCTCGACCCTGCGCAGCATCACGGTGCCCCCGTACGGAGGGGAGACCCTGATCGCCGACGCGGCCGGCGCCTACAGGGACCTGCCGCCGGCGCTGCGGACCTTGGCCGACGGCCTCTGGGCGGTGCACTCCAACGACTACGACTACGCGGTGCCGCCCGAGACGTTGACCGACCACCAGAAGGCGTACAACGACACCTTCACCTCGACGGTCTACGAGGCGGCGCACCCCGTGGTGCGCGTGCACCCGGAGACCGGCGAGCGCGGACTGTTCATCGGCGGCTTCGTGCGCCGCCTCGTCGGACTGTCGAGCACGGAGTCGCGTGACCTGCTGCGGCTGCTCCAGGCGTACGTGACCCGGCCCGAGAACATCCTGCGCTGGTCGTGGTCGCCGGGCCAGCTGCTGATCTTCGACAACCGGATCACGCAGCACTACGCCATCGACAACTACGACGACCAGCCGCGCCGGCTCGAGCGCATCACGGTCGCCGGCGACGTGCCGGTCTCGATCGACGGCACGCCGTCGTACGCCATCACCGGCGACTCGAGCCACTACTCGACCGTCGCCGAGAGCCGGTCGGCCGCATGAGCACCGGGATCGCGCCCGCCCGCGCACGGACCCGGCAGCCCGCCGCCGCTCCCGTACGTACGAGGGCGACCGAGACGTTCACCGCCCCCGACCGCCGCGAGCGGGGCAGCCTCCGCCGGTTCGCGTGGCCGCTGGGCATCTACACCGTCCCGGTCGCGATCCTCGTCGCCTGGCAGGTGGGCAGCGAGCTGGGCTGGGTCTCGGAGAAGATCGCCCCCGCACCGACGGCGATCGTCCAGGCCGGGGTCGACCTCTGGCAGATCGGCCAGCTGGGCCCCGACCTCCTGATCTCGCTGCAACGCGTCGGCCTCGGGCTCGCTCTCGGGCTGGCGGTCGGCATCTCCACCGGCGTCGTCGCCGGCCTGCTGCGATCGGGGGAGTACGTCTTCAACGGCCTCGTCCAGATCGCCAACACGATCCCGCTGCTCGCGATCCTGCCGCTGATGATCGTGTGGTTCGGCATCGACGAGCTGACCAAGGTCTTGTTGATCGCGTTCGGGGCAGCGGTGCCGATGTACCTCAACCTGTTCGCCGCGATCCGGGGGGTCGACCAGCGCCTCATCGAGATGGCCCAGGCCGCGGGCGTACGGCGCTGGCGCCTCGTCACCCGTGTGCTGGTGCCCGGGGCGCTCCCGGGATTCCTCGTCGGGCTCCGGTTCGCGCTGGCGTACAGCGTGCTGGGGCTCGTGGCGGCGGAGACGATCAATGCCACCTCCGGGCTCGGCTTCCTCATCAACCGTGCCCAGACCTACCTGCGCACCGACCAGGTGTTCCTCGGCCTCGTCATCTACGCCGTGATCGGGCTCCTGGCCGACCAGCTCGTCCGGACCCTCGAGCGGGTGCTGCTGCAGTGGCGGCCCAGCTATGAGGCGGCATGAGCACCGCGACCACGGCGGCCGTCCAGGTCGCGAGCGTGCACCGGCGGTTCGGCGAACGTGTCGTCCTCGACGACCTGAGCCTGACGATCGGCGAGTCGGAGTTCGTCGTCCTGCTCGGCCCGTCCGGGTGCGGCAAGAGCACGCTGCTCCGTCTGCTGGGCGGTCTGGACCGACCGGACGGCGGCACCGTCAGCGTGCCCAAGGCACGGGCGATCGTGTTCCAGAACGACCGGCTGCTGCCGTGGCAGCGGGTGCTGCGCAACGTCGCGATCGGCCTGTACGAGGACGGTGCCGACGAACGAGCGCTCGCCGTGCTCGAGGAGGTCGGGCTCAAGGACCATGCCCGCGCGTGGCCCAAGACGCTGTCGGGCGGCGAGGCGCAACGCGTGTCGCTGGCCCGGGCCCTCGTCACGGAGCCGGATCTCGTGCTGCTCGACGAGCCGTTCGCCGCGCTCGACGCCATCACGAGGCTGCGGATGCACGACCTCGTGCGGGAGCTGCGTCGCAAGCACAACGCGGCGATGCTCCTCGTCACGCACGACGTCGACGAGGCGATCGCGCTCGCCGACCGCATCCTCGTGATGAGCGACGGCCGCATCGGCAGCGCGTACGACGTGCGGCTCGACCAGGACGAGCGCGACCTCGGCCCCGCCCGCGAGGAGCTCCGCGCCTCGCTGCTCGGCGACCTCGGCCTCGCTGCCGTGCACTGAACCCCCCACCCCTTCACCCCGAACGAACGAACCCCAAGGAGCACCACCATGAACCGCACCCTGCCCAAGATCGCCGCCGCCATCGGTGCGCTCGCCCTGGCGAGCACGCTGGCCGCGTGCGGCGGGGCCGCCGACTCGTCGACCGCCGAGAAGGTCAACCCCGAGTGGAAGAAGTACACCTTCACGATCGGTGAGCAGAGCGACGGCATCGTCCAGCTCGCCGAGGAGTCCGGCGCATTCGACTCGGCCTCGTACGAGATCAAGTTCGCGAAGTTCGAGTACGGCCCGCCGCTCGTCCAGGCCGCGGCGTCCGGTGACATCGACCTCGGCAGCGTCGGTGCGGTCCCGCCCATCACCGGAGCGGCCAAGACGCTCGGCTTCCGGATCATCGCGATCCAGACGCCCACCGATCCTGACCGCGCGCTGGAGAACATCATCGTGCCCAAGGGGTCGCCCATCAAGACGCTCGCCGACCTCAAGGGCAAGCGCATCGCGATCCCCCAGGGCAGCTCCGCGCACGGCTTGGCGCTCAACGCGATCCAGAGCGTCGGACTGACGACCAAGGACGTGAAGTTCGTGTTCCTGCCGCCGGCCGACGGCCAGAGCGCGTTCGCCGCGGGCAAGGTCGATGCGTGGTCGATCTGGGACCCGCAGTCCTCGCTCGCGATCTCGCAGGGTGCCAAGGTCATTGCCGCGGGCGTGCCGCCGCTCGACTACGGCAGCCAGTTCTACGTCGGGTCCAAGAAGACGCTGGACGACCCGGTCAAGCGGAAGGCCCTGGCCGACGTCCTGAAGCGCCTCGCGAAGGCGTACGCGTATGCCCACGAGAACCCCGACAAGCACGTCCAGGCGCTCGTCAAGGAGACCGGGCTCGATCCCAAGGTCATCGAGAGCAACATCGCGGCCTGGAGCTTCAAGATCGGCGCGGTGACCCCCGAGCAGGCCAAGGGCGAGCAGAAGCTCGCGGACAACTTCTACGACGCGGGTGAGATCACGACCAAGGTCGACGTCGACAAGGTCATCGACAACGTCCTGCCCGCCGGGTTCGGTGCCTCGTGAGCGCGCGGCAGCTGCACCTCAACGCGTTCTTGATGGAGGCCGGCCACCACGAGGCGGCCTGGCGCCTGCCCGAGAGCAACGTCGACGCCGACTTCGACCTGCAGCACTGGGTGCGCCTGGCGCGCCTCGCCGAGGACGCCAAGTTCGACTCGCTGTTCCTCGCGGACGGGCCGGCGTTGCAGGGCTCGGGGGAGTTCCGCCCGCCCGGACAGCTCGAGCCCTTGACCCTGCTGACCGCCCTGGCGGCGGCGACCAGCCGGATCGGGCTCATCGCGACGGTCTCCACGACGTACAACTCGCCCTACAACCTGGCGCGCCGGCTCGCCTCGGTCGACCACGTCAGCGGCGGCCGCGCGGGGTGGAACATCGTGACGTCCGCGACCCAGCGCGAGGCCGACAACTTCGGTCTCGACTCGACCCTCGGTCACGGGGCCCGCTACGAGCGTGCGGCGGAGTTCCTCGACGTCGCGCTCAAGCTCTGGGACAGCTGGGAGGACGAGGCGCGGGTCGGCGACAAGGCCGCCGGACGGTTCGCCGACCCCTCGCGCATCCACGCGATCGAGCACCACGGGACGTACTTCCGGGTCGAGGGAGCCCTCAACGTACGGCGTCCACCGCAGGGCTACCCGCTGCTCGTGCAGGCCGGGTCGTCGGACGACGGCAAGCAGTTCGCGGCGGCGTACGCCGAGGCGATCTTCACGGCGCACCAGACGATCGAGCGGGCGCAGGACTTCTACGCCGACATCAAGGACCGGGCCCGCAGGATCGGCCGTGATCCTGACGGGATCAAGGTGCTGCCGGGGATCGTGCCAATCATCGGCTCGACCGAGGCCGAGGCCCAGCAGCTCGCGCAGCGGCTGGACGACCTGCGGGTCCCGGAGTACGGGTTGCTGCAGCTGTCGACGATCCTCGAGGTGCCGGCGGAGTCGCTGGCGCTCGACGAGCGGCTGCCGCGCTCGGTCGTGGAGCGGCCGATCGTCGAGGGCTTCCAGAGCCGGGCCGACCTCATCGTCGAGCTGGCCACCCGCGAGGACCTCACGGTGCGCCAGGTCCTGTCGAAGCTCGGTGGCGGACGTGGTCACCACACCGTCGCCGGCACGCCGGAGCAGGTCGCCGACACCATCACGGACTGGTTCGAGAACGGTGCGGCCGACGGGTTCAACATCATGGGGCCGGCGCTGCCGTCGGGGCTCGAGGCGTTCATCGAGCACGTGCTGCCGATCCTGCGGTCGCGTGGGCTGTTCCGCGAGGACTACACGGGTACGACGTTGCGTGAGCACTACGGCCTCGCGAAGCCCGCGAACCAGTTCCACGCGAGGGAGCTGGCGAGAGTCTGACTGCGCGTCACCAGGTGCTGGGGGATGGGTCAGCCGAGGACTTGGGTGAGGTAGTGGTTGCCGAACGTACGTTTCGGGTCGAGGTCGTCGCGCACGGCCACGAAGTCGTCGAACCGGTCGTACGCCGTCGCGAAGTACGAGGCGTCGAGGGTGTGGAGCTTGCCCCAGTGAGGGCGGCCCTCGTGAGCTGTGAAGATGTCCCGGGCGGCGGCGAAGTACGCCTCGTGGTCGCTGCGCCAGTACTGGTGCACCGCGACGTAGCAGTTGTCCCGTTCGTGCCCGGTCGACAGCCACACGTCGTCGGCGGCGGTGAAACGTACCTCGATGGGGAACGAGATGTTCTCGTGCCCAGCCGCGAACCAGGCCTCGAGCTCGGCCAGCACCGAGGGCAACGCCGCCCTCGGCATCGCGAACTCGGACTCCCGGAACCGCACGGTGCGCGACGAGACGAACACGTTGAACGAGTCGTCGACGTACTCCCTCGCGCTCAGGACCGAGGCGGCGAACGCGTTGGTGCGTGGGATCCACGAGCGCTTGCGGGCGACGACGCGGTTGAGGCCCTCGAACACCGTGTTGCTGAGGAGCTCGTCGTCCAGCCAGTGCCGGAAACGGCTGACGGGCCGGCGCTCGGTGCCGTCGGCGACGCGGTTGTTGCGCTTGGTCAGTGCCTTGTCGGTGTGCGGGAACCAGTAGAACTCGAAGTGGTCGTTGTCGTCGACGAGCTCGTCGACCCGGCCCAGCACGTCCGCCAGGGGCATGGGCTCCTCGCGGGCGTGCAGCAGGAAGGCGGGTACGCACTGCAGCGTCACCTCGGTCACGATGCCCAGAGCGCCGAGCGTCACGCGGGCGGCGCCGAACCACGGGTGGTCCTCATTGATGTCGACGACCTGCCCGTCGGCCGTGACGAGCTGGACGCCGACGACCGCTGCGGAGATGCCGAACAGCTTGCCGCCGGTGCCGTGCGTGCCGGTGGAGATCGCGCCGGCGACCGACTGCGGGTCGACGTCGCCGAGGTTGGGCAGCGCCAGCCCGATGGCCTTCAGCTGGGGGTTGAGGTCGTGCAGCGAGATGCCGGCCTGAACACGTACGCGTCCGGTCGCCGAGTCGTGCGCGACGATGCGACGCATCCGGTCGAGCCGCAGCAGCACGCCGTCCGTCGCGGCGATCGGCGTGAACGAGTGGCTGGCGCCGACAGCCTTGACCTTGATCCCAGCTGCCGCAGCCTCGGCGACGATGCGCTGGACGTCGGCGGTCGAACCGGGGTGCTCGATGCGTACGGGATGGGTCTCGACGCTGCGGCTCCAGTTGGTCCAGGTGTTCTGGGTCGTCATCCGAAGTTCTTGCCCTCTCCACGGTAGGTCGGCATGCGGCGGACCGTCTCGTCGGCCGCGACCATCGCGACCTCGTCGAACCGCTCGCACATCTCGCCGGCCTTCGCGTACCGCATGACGACCCGGTCGCCGATCCGCAGGTCGCGGGCGGCCGCGCCCTTGACCGGGGTCTGGACCTCGCCGGCGCCCTCCGTGCCGACCGCCTTGAGCCCTTCGGGCCAGGTCGGTGCTGGTTGCCGGTTCTTGTTGGTCGGTCCCGATGCGATGTAGCCACCGGCGAACAGCGTGGCGATGTCAGGTGCAGGCTTGCGTACGACCGAGAGCACGAAGTACGCCGCCGGCCGGGCCTCGAAGGCGTCGTAGCCGTCGAACAGCGTCGGCGCGAACAGGCCTGACCCGGCCGTCAGCTCGGTGATGGCGGGGTCGGCACCGGTGACCTCGAGGCTGCCGGTCCCGCCGGCGTTCACGATCTCGAGCGTGGCGTGCTCCGACACCGCAGCAACGACGGCCGATCGGCGCTCCAGCAGGTCTGCCGCGGAGCGCTTCTTGACCAGGCGCACGGCCGGCGACGAGTCGGGCAGTCCGGCGATCTGCGCGTCGTAAAACATCACGCCGACGAGGTCGAAGCCCGGACGGCCGGCGATCGCCGCGGCGAGCGCGCCGGCCTGCTCGGCGGTGTGGACGGGGGAGCGGCGGACGCCGAGGTGTGCAGGGCCGATCTTGAGCGACGAGTCGACGTCGATGCACACGCGGATCGCGGGATGTCCCGGCCCGAGCAGGCCGTCGATGTGGTCGAGCGACTCGGTGCTGTCGACCATCACGGTGATCTGGGCGAGGCGTCGCTCGTCCGCGACGAGATAGTCCAGGCCGCTGCGGCTCGTCGTCGGATAGGCCAGCAGGACGTCGTCGATCCCGTTGTCGACGAGCCAGCTGGACTCGGCGAGCGAGTAGGACATGACGCCGGCGAATCCGTCGCGGGCGAGAGTGCCCTTGATGATCGACCGCACGCGCACGGACTTGCTGGCCACGCGGATCGGCACACCGTTGGCGCGCCGCACGAGATCGTCCGCGTTGGCCCACAGCGCCGGCTCGTCGATCAGCGCGAACGGGGTGTCCATCTCCTGGGTCGCGGCGAGCAGTCGGGCGTACACGCTGGAGGGTTGTGGCACGCCGTCAGTATGTCGCACCGCCGGTGGAGGATTCGATCGTCGATACTGGATCGATGCGCCGGCTCCCAGCACTCGTCCTGGCGATCGCCTTCGCCTGCGCGGCCTGCACGTCGGGGTCTGAGGAGCCGTCTCGGACCGCGCCCGAGGAGCTGACGTTCGCGTCGTTGCAGCTCGACTGGCCCGAGGCGCAGGGCCGACTCGACCCACCGGCACTGCCGGCTGCCCCGGAAGGATTCGACGCCAAGCTGCTCGAGCGGATGGCGAAGACCCTCACCGCCTGGGCGCAGCAGACCACCGTCGATCCCGACGGGTGGGGCAGCAACGACCCGCTCTCGGAGCTCAGGACGATCCTGCCCAAAGAAGCGGCGGGCACGCTCGAGGAGCAGGTACGCCCGGAGGTGTCGCCGAACCTCGCCGTCGCCAACGTCTTCGGCGACGACGTCACAGTGGTCGGCTCGCCGATGGTCACCTCGGCCTGGCGGGTCGCGACCGAGGAGGACCCGGCCGACGAGACGTTCGTGCGGCTCGAGCTGCAGACGCGCGTGGCGTACGAGGTGAGGCTCGGCGACGGTGACACCCGCGTGATCGGCGTCCTGCGGGTCCAGGGCCTGACGGCGTACCCGGACACGACCGACGACTACGGCACGGTCGGTGGCTGGCAGGAGTTCGGCGCCGGCGACTGCGCCCTGGCGATCGACGACGCGCTGGTGCCCGACAGCGATCCCGCCCAGGCCCGCAAGGATCTCGAGGCGTTCATCCGCATCGGCAACAGCAGCAAGGTCGAGATGCCTGAGCTGCCCGTGCAGGAGAAGGTCGACGACGAGTACCTCCAGCGGTGCCGCGACGGCCAGGTCTGACGCTCGCTACGATGGTCCCCGGGCTCCGGCCCGTACGCCTCTGTAGCTCAGTTGGTAGAGCGCCTCACTTGTAATGAGGATGTCGCGGGTTCGAATCCTGTCGGAGGCTCAGGGAAAAATCGGGATTGGTGGATTGGGCCGCGCACCCCCGGCGCTCCCCCGCCGGTTGAGGACCTCCAGACCGGCCTGATCGGCGCTGTCGCCGAGGTAGTGCACATAGATCTGCGTGGTCTGCAGGGACGAGTGTCCGAGCCATGCCTGAACCGTCGAGATCGATACCCCGGAGGCGAGCCAGAGGCACGCGGCGGTGTGGCGCAGGTCGTGCAGGCGACGACCTCGTCCGGTGGTGGCCCAGCGGGTGGTCCGCTTGAACCCGGCGGCGTGAAGACGCCCGCCGCTGGACGAGGTGAGGAGCAGGTCGTCGGCGCCCTTGTCCTTCGCCATGCCGCGCACCAGCGGCAGGAGCTCCTCGGACAGCGGGATGTGACGCGTCCTGCCGCTCTTGGTCGACTTGGGCTCCACCGACTCGGGTGCGGATCGGCGGACGACCAGCCTGGGCATCGGCACCTCGATGAAGTCGGCGACCCGCAGCTCACGCGCCTCCGACCACCTCAGACCGGTCCAGGCCAGCAGCCAGACGATGTCGGCGAGGTGCGGGTCGTGCGCGGCGATGTCGTTGCGCACCTCGTCCAGCTCGGCTTCAGTAAACGGCTGCATGCCCTGGGCAGGCAGCAGCTGGTGCGCCACGCTCGTGCGTGCGACCGGGTTGTCGACGCGTAGCCGCTCGCGCACGGTCCACGAGAAGAACCCCGACAGCACGGCGCGGAACCGCCTGACCGACGACTCCGCGTAGCGGCGCGACCACGCGTCCAGGACGCGCTGGACCTCGCGGTCGGTGACCCGACCTACGTGGAGGTTCCCGAGGTTCGGCGGCATCAGCTTCACCATTTCCATGTCGGCCTTGTACGTCTTCACCGCGACTGTGTGCCGGCGCGCCTCCATGTAAGTGGCGAACGCCTTGCGCACGGCAACCTCGCCGGCTCGCGGGTCGGTCCCGCCGGCCAGGGCCGCCTTCTCCCGGCTGAGCCATCCGTCGGCTTCACGCTTGGTATCGAACGTCTTGCTGGTGACGTACTCGCGACCGTTCTTGAGCGTCGCCCGCCAGCGCCCCGAGCGGTCCTTGCGAACGGGCATCAGGAAGCCCGTTCCTCGATGTACGCGAGCAGCTCGTCCTCGCGGTAGCGCGGCGTGTGGTCCGTGACCCACACGAACCGCGGGCCCTTGCCGGTCTGGCGCAATCGGCACAGCGTCGAAGGCGTGACGCCGAGGATCTTCCCAACCTGCGCCGGCGTCAGCAGCTGAATCTCTGTCATGGCACTCGTCCGTCCTCCCACCCCGATAGCGATAGCCATCTCGACCCTCCAGCCTGAGCCGGTGAGGTGGGGAACGTTCCGACTCGAAAGACATCTGTGGAGAACCAGTTGCATGGCCAGCACCCTGTGGAATACGGGCACAACCCCTAAGGCCCGATTCCATGCGTCCTAGGGCCAGGAACGTTGAACTTTCGGGGGAACGTTGGAAGGGGGAACGTTAAGAGGGGGAACGTTCCCGCTCGCTGCTCCAGGCCGATTCGCCGCGGAAACGTCGCGCCCGACAGCAGTCAAACCCGCCGTTTTCCCTCGGTGATGCACAGCCGTCGTCTAACTTCGAGTGATCCCAAAGCGAATCGGCGGTAGGCAACGGATGACGACGGGCGTGACCGTAGCGCTGAACGGCGCGCTGGTGCCGATCGAACGGGACGTCTTCATTGCGCTGTTCAGCAACTCCGTCGTGTCGACCTACGCAGGAGTTAGGAACACTCTGGACGGCAAGCCGCTTCCGTTCAAGGAGTTCCTCAATCTCGCCAATAAGGCAGAAATTCCCTACCCGTTGTTCTTCGCGCCGAAGGGTGTCGTTGAGGAACAGGTCCGGCTCAAGATCAAGAAGTTGATGGCAGGCTTTACGAAGTCCTCGTTCTCGATGCATTCGCGTCACAAGGTTGAACTTCGGGACGTTGAACTGATTGTCAAAGACTTGCTTCGCAAGCAGGAGTTGCTTCGCCGCTACGACGACACACTTGTGAAAAACGACCTCGTGGGGCTCCTTAATCGATCGCGCGGGCCGGTGGTCCAGGATGCAGGTCGACTGATGGCGGCGGTCGGATTCACCCGCTCCGAGCTTCGGACAGCGAGGACCAAGGAGGCCGCGCTCGAGCTCCTCATTGCGCGGCTTGAGGGCAAGCAGGTCTTGGTCTCTCGGAGCGCCCAGCACCACATGCCGCAGGAGATGCCCCCGCACGCCAAGTTCAGCGGAATGACGATCAAAGACAAGAAGGTCCCCTTCATCTTCCTGGCCACAGGTAACGAAGGTGAGCACCTCGAACCCGCGGGACGGAAACTCTTCACGCTTGTCTTGCTCACGGTCCTGATCGCCGAGGGGACATTCGCTCCTGTCAACTACGACGGTCACACCAAGGACGAGGCGTCGCCCCGCGCGTATCAGCTCACCGCTGAGATCTTGATGCCGGCTGCGGAGATCGGGCCCATGAAGTTTCCGGACCTGCAGTCGGTGAAGGACGCAGCCGACAAGTTCAAGGTGACCCCGAGCGCGATCGCAATGCGCGCTCGGCGACTCGGCCGGCTCGACAGAGACACGTTCAGCACCTACATGGACGAGCTTCAAAACGAGTACGAGAACCGACCGAAGCAGGTCATGTCCAGTGCCCGCCCTGTGAACGCTCTAAAGAAGTACAACGGTGTCGAGTGCTCGCGCCGGATGCTCAGCATCCTCGACTCCGGGCACATCACCCAGAATGAGTTTCGACGGATCGTCCTCTTCAACAAACTTCCCGCCGCTCAGATCAACGACTTTCGGGTGGCCGTGGGATGAATCAAACCCTGTACCTCGTCGACAACAATGCGATCGTTCAACTCAGGCGCGAGCGCATAAAATCGGCCTTCTTCCGTTCTTTCTGCCGCATCACTGACGACGTCCTTCGGGAGGCACGAGAACACCCGGATGCGGCACTCCTTTCGCGGAACAGATACGAGCTCACGCCGAGCGTGCTCGAGCAGGTCCGACGCGTCATGAAGACAGTTGAGGTGGGCGATACCAGCTTGGTTGATCTCTACGGCAACACGGGCGCAGCAGATCCCGGACTGGTCGCATCTGCGCTCCACGCGATCGCGCTGGAGGAGGAGCAACTTTTCGCGGACACGTGGGTGATTGTCACGAATGACCGTGCCGTAGAGGCCGCAGCCTCCGGCCACGGCATCCCTGTACTGAGGCCGGCTGTCCTTGCCGCGATGATCGACGCCACCTAACAACCTGGACTTGCCAGATCATGCGCATCCCGCGCAGCCGGCGAATCTATTTGCCCCGGCGCATTAGATCTAGGCGATCGGGTCACAGCCGATTTTGAAGCACGAAGGAGGATTGACAGCAATTGGCTCGTATGCCCCATTGCGGCGGAATGGTGTCCTCGGCGAGCGGTCAGCCAAGAGTCCATCGGCGGCCATCAGCTCACGATTGCAGGCATCTGACACCATTCTTCGAGCGAAGCAACATCCTGATCGGAGATTGTGCTCCGGAGCTTGCCTCCGACTTGCCAGTTGTTCGTGAGATGTCCGTGTTGTCCTGCCACAACGGGCAGACCGAGTTTCAAGTCTGCGGCTAGCAGGATGAGTTCCTGGCGTGTTCTGGCCCTACCGATGCGATCTCTCGCGTCGCCAGGGAACAGGACGGATGCCGCGTACTCGTTGGCCTCGACCTCAGCGTCGTCGTCGGCCTCGCGGTCGCCTTCAAGGTCTAGGAAAGTCTTGCGTCGCGGATGCAAAAGGAGATGTCCGATCTCGTGAAGCAGGCTAAACCAGAAGATGTCAGGCTTCTTGTGTCTTTCGGTAATGCCGATGGCTGGCTGATCGTCGATCCACCAAGTCGCGGCACATACTCGGGTCTCAGGTACCTGCCTCACGAACACTAAGGCCACGCCTGCTCCGGCGAGTGATGCTTGAGCGGCCTCGAACCCAGTCATAAAGGGCATGGTCGTGAATGCCGGAATCTGTGCCGCAGCCTTTCGTAGGCGGGCGGGTTTGTAAGGGCTGACGTCCACGCCCTTAGCGCAGTGCTCGACAAGGCCGAGCCAAAGGGCGGTGTTCTGTTCGTCGACCGTGTAGGCCTGGCTCCGCTTGAAGGAAACACGCGGCCGCATCCAAGTTTGTTCGAAGGCGGCGGGGCTAGCCACGCCGAAGAAGCGCAGGAGCTTGTTGGCGCGCTCAGGAAGGCTGTCACCCTTTCCGACGACGCCGTGTCTGATGAGGGTGCCCGCGTCGAACTTGCTCGCCCACGTCGTGAAGTCCCGCAGACTCGTGCTGGCCCTCTGCTCACTTAGATACACCTCCCAGTCGACGCCAACGTTGGCCCAGAAGCGCGGCGGCGTATCCAGCGCTCGCTCAAGGAGGACCGCCACGTCGGGCGTGATTCCCACAGCTCCCTTCACGATTTGATTGACGTGCTTTGGCGAGAGTCCAGTTCGCTCGGCGAGCTCCGCTTGGCGCATGGCTCTCTGCTTTAGAACGTGGCTAAGCACGACGCCGGGGTGAAGTGACCAATCGACGCGGATCTCTGGGAGTTGGGTAGTTGAGGGCGTTTCGTTAGTCATCGCGCAACCTTTACTGCTGAGCGACCTTCGGCGACGACATCGAGGATGTTGATGCGGACAACGTCGTTCGCATGGCGCCTGGGGTCGGTGACCGGTTCGTGATCTTTCGAGTGGGCATGCCCAATTAGCTGAGCCAATCCGAACCCGAGGGACAGCTCGGCGGAACGTGGGCCAGCAAAGGTCACGTTGACGAGTCCGGTCGAGAGGACTTCTGCCAAGGACGGCAGCGTGACCTTGATGAGGTGGACCAACAGGAAGACATCATCGCTCGCCTGAGGCCATGTCTGCGTAATCAACGTGGACGACGCGAGCATTTCTGCAAGCGACGCGTCCGAGGAAACCATGATCACGCGTGCAATTCTCTCCCAAGTTGGTGCAGAAACCTAACACGAGCGGCCTGCGTGTCCATCTGAGAACTTAACCGAGGACGCGATTTTTCATCTGGTATGATTGATTCAGTAGGTCGCTCAACTTCACATCATTCGCGATGTGCGGAGCGCAACCCCTGGGCATCGCCCTGGAGATCGGATGTGGAACATGACCACAAACAACCGGCACGTCGTGCCGAATCCCGACGGTGGTTGGGACGTGAAGGCGCCCGGCGCCGATCGCGCCAGTACCCACCACGACACGCAGTCAGACGCGATCGACCGGGCTCGGGAGATCGTGCACAACGCGGGAGGTGGCGAGGTCGTCACGCATGGTCGCGACGGCCGGATTCGCGACTCGGACACCATCGCACCCGGCAACGATCCGTTCCCGCCGCGAGACACCAAGTAGACCGAGCGACGCCAGAGGAGCAGAGACATGAATCAGCAGGAGAAGAAGGTCGAGACCATCGTTGTGAATGGCCGTCCCCAGAACTGGGCCGAGAAGGAGATCACGTTCGACCAGCTCGTCGCCTTGGCCTATCCGAACCCGCCCCAGGGCGGCAACATCGAGTACACGATCAGCTACCGACGAGCGCACGGCAACAAGCCGCAAGGCACCCTCAAGGCCGGCGAGTCGGTCAAAGTCAATGACGGCATGATCTTCGATGTCACTGCCACTGATCTCTCGTAGTCCGGACCTCGAGGAGCTGCACCTCGCCGGCTACGACATTGAGGTCAGGTCCGGGTTCCTGGTCGTCGACCAGGTCCCGTACCTGGACTCGAACTGCATCGTTCAGCGTGGAACGTTGTACTGCGCGCTGGAACTCGCTGGTGACCGGACCGCGCAACCCTCGGACCACACCATGCTGTTCGAGGGCGAGCTGCCTCATCGGGCCGATGGGCGCCCCCTGACCATCATCGCGGCCAGCGGACGCCAGAACCCCGCACGAGGAGTGTGGGCCGACCACCACTTCTCTCGGAAACCTGCCGACAACGGCAATCGGTACCGCGACTACCACCACAAGGTCACCACGTACGTCTCACTACTCGAACGGGAGGCTCAGGTTGTTGACCCGAGCGTGACCGCCCAGGCGAACACACCCGTTCGGGTGGCCGACGACGAGCCCTCCGTGTTCGTTTACCGGGACACCGCTACGCCGCGCGCCGGGATCGAACCCATGACCCAGAAGCTCGAGGTTGGGCCGATCGCGATCATCGGGCTGGGCGGCAGCGGCAGCTACATCCTCGACCTCGTGGCGAAGACGCCGGTGTCGGAGATCCACATCTTCGACGGAGACCGGTTCATCCAGCACAATGCCTTTCGTTCGCCTGGCGCCGCGTCGCTCGACGACCTCGAGGAGATCCCGAGCAAGGTTGATTACTACTCGCGCATCTACTCACGAATGCACACCGGTATCGTCCCGCACCCGTACGCGGTCGAGTCCGACAACATCTCCGAGCTCGCCCTGATGTCTTTCGCGTTCGTGGCCGTCGACAACGGCGATGCCCGGCGCGAGATCTGCGGCGCGCTCGATCAGCTCGGCATCAGTTACATCGATGTCGGGATGGGACTCTACAAAGCCGACGAGCTGCTCGGCGGACAAGTCCGGGTTACCACCAGCACCCCGGAGAACCGCGACGCAGCGAGTGCGCGGCTCCCCTTTGGCACCCCCGACCCGAACAACGAGTACAAATCAAACATTCAGATCGCTGAGCTGAACTCGCTCGCGGCGACCCTTGCCGTCATCAGGTGGAAGAAGCTCCTGGGGTTCTACCAGGACACCGACCGGGAGACGAGCACCGTCTATGTGGTCGGGGGAAACAGCATGATCAACGAGGATCAGCTGTGAGTAAGGTCGAGCGGTACACCCACGAATTCGTCGAGTTCATCCCCGACGCTCTGCTGCCAGGTGTCCTATATGTCTCCACCACCTACGCGACTACGGCCCACCTGTGTATGTGCGGTTGCGGGTTCGAAGTCAACAGCCCGATCTCGCCCCAACAATGGTGCGTGATCTTCGACGGCCGGACGGTCTCACTGTCACCTTCAATAGGCAATTGGAGCTTCGAGTGCCAATCGCACTACTGGCTCGACCGCGGACGCGTCGATTGGGCGGCTACGTGGTCGCGCGAGCGCATTGCCGCCGGCAGAGCCGCAACCGTGCGCCGGATGGAGAACGCCGCGCGGGCCCCTCACAACCCGGATCCTGATCAGACATCGAAGTCCAAGCAAGGCTGGATCTATCGACTCTGGGCGGCACGCCGCCGCTGAGGGCGGGTCGCTATGGGCAGAATGCTCGCCCCACCAGACGCCGTCCGCAATCTACCGGCGCCGGCTTGGAGGCACGTAGAGCGCATCCATGAGTCCGTTGCGTACGGCGTTGTAGGTCGATTCCCATCTGGGATCCGACTGCAAGATTCCTTCGCGACCCAGTCGGGCCGACTCGTAGATCACGCGACGGCATCCCGCAGGTGACTCCAGGGTGCGGTCGACGCAGGTGTTGAGAGGATGCTCGCGCGTCTCGACGCGGTCGACCACTTCGACAGCGATCGCGCCCGAGGCGGCAGCGCGGCGTTCTTCGTACGCGGCCCTCCGACATGCCTGCGAGCACCAGATTGGCGGTCGTCCGGTCGCCTTGCGCTGCACATCTTTGCCGCACCGTGGGCATGTTCCCCCTGCGACTTTTCGTCCATTCTCCTCGCGCTTTTCGCGCTCATTGTCTGCACTCATGACCCCTAAGGCCTTTCGTACGGACGCAAGGGGCCACCGAGAATGCAAGAGGTGTGTGGATGTTGAGGGGCGAGGTTCTGGCGGGGGAACGTCGGTGATCGCTGTGAGGATCTGAGATCGGGATCGGATTTCTTCGATCGAAGTGGCTCTGAGGGCTCAGAGACCTGCGCTGTGGACCTGCTACGCATCGCGTTCGGCAGTACAGCCATCGCAGCGGCCTCGGCACACCTTCTTGCGATCGCCGATGTCGATGGGCGTGAGCCGGGATCAGTCCGACGCAGTCATGGCACGCAGCACGAGGGTTATTCCGCTGTCGACCATCTCGTGCAGGACCGAGTCAGGCTCGCGTACCCACCGGAAGGTCGCTCCCTGCAGGACGTCACTCAGCGTGCGCGCAGCGACCGTGATGTCGACCCACGGATGGATCTGTCCGCGCTCCTGGCCGCCTTTGAGGTACGGCGTGACGTCCGACAAGAGCTGCGACTCGTACAGAGCCGGCCCGAGCGCGGCGGTCCAGCCGAGCATCATCTGCCGGCTCAGCTCTGGCTCTGACTCCACTGCCTCGCTGATCACCCTAAAGTACGCTCGGATGCCCTCTGAGATGTCGTCGGTGATGGTGGTCGCGACCTCTTCGATCGCGTGGTCGGCCATCTGGCGGACCCACAGCATCGGGATGTCGCCCTTGTTTGGGAAATGGTTGAACGCCGTTCGGCGAGAGGTGCCGGCCTCCGCAGCGATGTTGGCCATGGTCGTGTTCTCGTAACCCTGAGCGACGAAGAGCTTCGCGGCAGCGTCGAAAAGGGCCCTCCTGGTCCGGGCGGCGCGAGGGTTCGCCAACGGTGGCGGCGGTGCGATGGGCATCTATCTCGACTCCTTTCGGCGTGCGCTTGACGATAACTGCACTCGAGTGCACACTGTGACTCAGAACACCTTGCACTCAAGTGCAGTTTGATCCTGAAGAAGGAGTGACAGCGGCATGGCAAACGTAGCGCCCACCATCGAGCCCACCGAGCTCGACCCGTATGCCCCGGAAGCGCAACTCAATCCGAATCCTTACTACGACCGGCTGCGTGAGCTCGATCCGGTCATCTATGTGCCGGGTCGTGACGTCTGGCTGGTGCCGGGCCACGCGGAGGCGGTGCAGGTCCTGCGCAACCACGCCGACTTCGTCTCCGGCGACGGTGTCACGTTCGAGGTGCCGTCGACCAGGACCGAGCGGTACCCGCTTATTGAGAACGACCCCCCGGTCCACGACCACATCCGCCGGTCGATGCAGCCGTCATTCACCAAGCGGGCGATCGAGGTGTTCCGCCCGGGTGTCGAGGCCGCCGCGGCTTCGATCGTTCAGGACGCTCTCGCTCAGGGCGAGTTCGACGCTGTCAAGGTCGTGGCTCAGGAGATGCCAGACCGGGCTATGACCCTCCTGACCGGCATCACCCCGCCGAGCGCGCAGACCCTGGCGGATTGGAGCGACGCCACCAGCCGTGGCGAGGAGCCGTCCGGGACGGAGGAGCACGCCACCCAGGTCATGGAGGCGCTGACATGGCTCGTAGCCGAGGGACTGCCCAACATGCCCGCGCACTGTCTCGGGCGGTTAATTGTGGACGACGGTGGCAACGACGGTGGTCTCGAGGAGGGCTCGCAACGGATCATGACGCTGGCCTCGATCTGGCTGGCCGGCATCGACTCGACCGGGGCGGTTCTCGGTAACGCGATCAACGCGTTCATCGACCACCCCGATCAGTGGGACCTCCTGCGCAGCCGACCGGACCTGATCCCTAACGCTGCCGAGGAGCTTCTGCGCTACGGCACGCCGTTCCGGGCGTTCTTCCGCCGCACCCGCGCCACGGCCGAGGTCGAGGGGATCGAGATCCCGGCCGGGTCCCGCGTCGCCGTCATGCTGGCGGCCGCCAACCGCGATCCGCGACAGTTCCCGGACCCGCACCGACTCGACATCACGCGCGAGAACGCCAAGACCCACCTCGCCTTCGGCAACGCCCTGCACGTGTGCCTCGGCTCGCCCCTGGCCCGCATGGAGATCACCTCCTTGCTGACCGAGCTCACCCGCGGGGTCGAGCGGTTTGAACGCGCGGGCGATGCCATCCAGAGTCCCAGCCAGACCGTCCACAAGCTCGAGACGCTCCCCGTGCGCATCGTGCCGGCCGAAGGAGCATGAGCATGACGTACGACAAGGGCCCCCACGACCTCGGCGCCGGTAGCTTCGCCTGGCTGGTCCCCGAGGGCCACTGGGGGGAGAGCAACACCGGCCTCGTCCGCGGCGACGGCGAGTCCCTACTGGTCGACACGTTGTATGACCTCGACCACACGCAAGAGATGCTCGACGGGTACGCGCCGCTGACGGTCGACCACCCGATCCGCACGCTGGTCAACACCCACTCCGACGGCGATCACTGGTTCGGCAATCAGCTGGTCGCCGGAGAAGGCGTGGAGATCATCGCATCCGACGCCGCTGCCGCCTCGATGACCCAGCACAACGTGGACGAGATGATCGCCCTGCCGCACCGGCACGACCACGTGGGGGATTTCATCCGTCCCATCGCGGCCAACTTCGATCTCAGCGGGATCGTCCCGACCCCGCCGACCCATACGTTTAGCGGTCATCTCGATCTCGACATCGGCGGTCGCGAGGTGCGGCTCATCGAGGTCGGACCAGCGCACACCGACGGCGACGTGCTGATCCACGTGCCCGAGGCGGGCGTCGTCTACACGGGGGACATCGTCTTCATCGGTGGTGCCCCGCTGGTCTGGACCGGTCCGATCTCGGCCTGCATCGCGGCGATCGACCAGATCTTGGCGCTCGAGCCGACCGTCGTCGTCCCCGGCCACGGCCCGTTGACCGACAGCAAGGGCGTGCGTCGCGTCCGCGACTACCTCGAGCACGTCGCGACCGAAGCTACGGTCCGCTTCCGCGCCGGGCTGACCGTCGAGGAGGCCATCGACTCGATCGACATGTCGGCGTTCGCGGACCTGTCGGAGCAGGGGCGCATCGCCGCAAACGTCCTCAACGTCTACGAGGAGCTCGATCCTGAGCGCCCGCGGGCCGACCGGGGCGAGCAGTTCAGCCGGATCGCCGCGTGGGAACTCGGGGTGACGGCATGAAGATCGCACGGATTGACCTCGACGGCACAACTCGGCTGGGCATCGTGGACGGAGAGAGCGTCCAGCCGCTGGCTGCCGACGTGCAGCAGCTGGACCTCCTGACGGCGTCTGCGGCCGAGCGTCGACAGATCGTCGATCGCAGCGCCGACGGCTCGCCGCTCGCGCTGTCGGACGTACGTTTGCGGGCGGCGATCGAGCCCACGACGCTGCGGGACTTCCTGACGTTCGAGGAGCACCTCGAGGGCAGCTTGAAGATCCTGGGCGCCACGGAGCCGCATCCAGTCTGGTACGAGATGCCGGTCTTCCTCTTCTACAACAGCAACACGGCGCTGGGGCCCGGCGACACCGTGGCCGTCCCGCCGGGATGCGAGCTACTCGACTTCGAGCTCGAGCTGTGCGTGGTGATCGGCAAGGCCGGCAAGGACCTGACGCCCGAGCAGGCCGGCGAGCACATCGCGGGCTACACGTTGTTCAATGACTGGTCGGCGCGCGACCTCATGGAGCGAGTGATCCCGTTCGGCATGGGTCCGATGAAGGGCAAGGACTTCGCGAACTCGTTTGGGCCGTGGATCGTCACGGCCGACGAGCTGGAGCCCTTCCGACGCGATGGTCGGATCGCGCTGGACCTGCACGCCGAGCTTAACGGCGTGCCCCTCCCCGCGGGCGGCGACAACTCGGTCAACATGGCGTGGTCCTTCGAAGAGATGATCGCGTTCGCCTCGCGCGGTACCGAGCTCAAGCCCGGTGACGTGCTGGCCTCCGGTACGTGCGGCGGAGGCTGCCTGCTCGAGTACTGGGCCCACCTCGACACTGAGCAGGTTCCGCCGCTGAAGCCGGGTGACGTCGTCACCCTCGTTGCGCAGGGCATCGGCTCGATGTCCAACACGATCGTCGCCGGAGCGAGCCCCGTGGCCCTGCCGAGGGCCCGGGCCGCCCGCGAGCGGCGCGATCGCCGATGGGCAGCTGTGGTGAGCCATGTCGGCTGAGCCAGCGATCGCCGCGTTCACGCGCGTCGTCGGTACGTACGGGGGACCGGGACCCTCGGCGTCGTACGACGAGCTGTGGCAGTGGTCGGTCGACGACACCACCGGATTCTGGCGTGCCGTCGGAGACTTCTGCGGGCTGGCGTGGGAGACCGAGCCCGACGCGATCACCGACGGCGCCCCGATGCCCGGGACCCGGTGGTTCCCGGGGGGACGCCTCAACTACGTGTCGCAGGTGTTTTCCGGACGTCACACCGGCTCCGCCGTGATCGGCCACGACGAGAACGGCATCAGCCAGACCCTGTCCTGGTCCGAGCTCGAGCAGCAGGTCGGCGCCCTCGCCGCGACGCTGGAGGACATCGGGGTGAGGCCCGGCGACCGCGTGGTCGGCTACCTGCCGGACCGTCCCGAGGCGATCGTGGCCTTCCTCGCCGCCGCAAGCCTCGGGGCGGTGTGGGCTGGCTGCGGCACTGACCTGGCCGGAGATGCGGCCTTGGCCCGGATCAAGCAACTCGAGCCGACCTGTCTGGTCGCGGCCTCCGGCTATCACCACCGGGGCCGTTGGATCGACCGCACGACGGACGTCGAGGCAGTGCGCGAGGGGCTGCCGAGCCTGCGCGCTACGGTCCTGGTAGGGGACGGCCACGCGACGACCAGCGGCACGCTTGGATGGGCGGCTGCCGTCGACTCGTCCGTCTCGACCCGCGCGCCCGTCGCGGTGCCGTCCGAGCAGCCGCTGTGGGTCCTGTTCAGCTCAGGTACCACGGGCCCGCCCAAGGGCATCGTGCACAGCCACGCGGGAGTCGTCGTCGAGCACCTGAAGACACTGCGCCTGATGTTCGACATGCGACCGGGGGACCAGTTCCTCTGGTACACGACGCTCAACTGGATGATGTGGAACCTGCGGCTCAGCGGACTGCTCTGCGGCGCCACGGTGCACTGCTTCGACGGCGCTCCCACGCCCCGCGCGCTGTGGGAGGTGGCCGAACGAGGCCGGGTCACACACCTCGGCGTCAGCCCGGGCTACCTGAGCGCTTCCCGTGACGCCGATCTGCGCCCGGCCACCGATTTCGATCTCGGCTCGCTGCGGATGCTGGGCTGCACCGGTTCGGTGCTCACCGCGGCGATGCACCGGTGGGCCGCCGCCGAGCTCGGTCCCGGAGTCGCCATCAGCTCCTCAACTGGGGGGACCGATGTCGTCGGAGGATTCGCCGGCGGGGTGCCCACGATGCCGGGCCGTCCGGGGGAGATCACGGCACGCTGGCCCGGAGTCGACATGCACGCCTGGTCAGCCGACAGGGAGTCGCTGGTCGGTGAGGTCGGCGAGCTCGTGGTGACCAGTCCCATGCCCTCGATGCCGGTGGGCTTCTGGGACGACCCGGACGGCAGCCGCTACCGCGGCGCGTACTTCGAGGAGTTCCCCGGGGTGTGGCGCCATGGCGACTGGGTGACGATCACCGACCACGGGTCCGTCGTGATCCACGGCCGGTCCGACGCGACACTGAACCGCCACGGCATCCGCATGGGCAGCGCCGACATCTGCCAAGCCGCGGAAGACGTGCCCGAGGTGACCGAGGCCCTCGTAGTGGGTGTCGAAGAACCCGACGCGGGCTACTGGATGCCGATGTTCGTGACCCTCGTGGAGGGCCGCCACCTCGACGACGACCTGGTCGCGTCGATCAAGGCCGCAGTACGTGACAAGGTCTCGCCGCGCCACGTCCCCGACGAGGTCATCGAGGCGCCGGGCATCCCGCACACGTTGACGGGCAAGAAGCTCGAGGTCCCCGTCAAGAACATCCTCCGAGGCTTCGCGGGGGCGGTCCGGGTCGACGCGATCGACCAGCCCAAGCTCGTGGACTTCTACCAGCAGGTGGGCGACGCCCGCCGTTCGACGAGACGAGGTGAATCTGATGCCAGCTCCTGAGACCCTGGACCTGGTCGTGCTCCGGAAGGATCCGGTTGCCGACGGCGTCGTCCGGCTCGCGCTGGGCCGACCGGACGAGGGCGAGCTGCCGCCCTGGGAGCCCGGGGCGCACGTCGACCTGCACGTCGGCGAGGCGCCGACTCTGATCCGTCAGTACTCGCTGTGCTCCTCACCGTCCGACCGCACCCGGTACGAGGTCGCGGTACTCCGTGAGGCGGAGAGCCGCGGCGGGTCGTCGTACGTCGTGGACCGCTTGGCTGTCGGGGACCGCGTGCCGGTTAGTGCCCCTCGCAACCACTTCGCACTCGTGCCGTCGCCGCGGTATGTCTTCGTGGCCGGCGGCATCGGCATCACGCCGATCATCCCGATGATCGCGGCCGCCGAGGCGGCCGGGTCCGACTGGACCCTCTTGTATGGCGGACGCAGCCGCGGGTCGATGGCCTTCGCCGACGAGCTCGCCGCTGCCTGGGGTCCCCGCGTCTCGGTACGTCCTCAGGATGAGCACGGGCTGCTCGACCTGGCGAGTGTGCTCGCGATTCCGGCCCCGGACACGGCGGTCTACTGCTGCGGGCCGGGACCCCTGCTCGACGCGGTCGAGGCGGTGTGCACGCCGTGGCCGCCGGGCGCGCTGCACACCGAGAGGTTCGCCCCGGTCGAGGGCGCATCCTCCGACGGCGAGGACACCGAGTTCGAGGTCGAGTTCGCCCAGTTCGGTGTCACGCTCACGGTCCCCGCCGACCGGTCGATCATGGAGGTCGCCGACGAGGCGGGGATCCCGATCACATACTCCTGCGAGGAGGGCACCTGCGGCTCTTGTGAGATCGCAGTCCTGTGCGGCCAGGTCGACCACCGCGACACCGTGCTGAGCGACGCGGAGCGCGAGGCCGGCACCAGCATGATGATCTGCGTCTCACGCGCCCGGTCGTCCCGTCTCGTCCTGGATGCGTGACCGGACGTGGTGATGCCAGCGACCGCGTCGGCGCTCTCGACGCGCGGTCTGACGATGTCCTATCCGGGCATGCGCGCGCTCAGTGACTTCGACCTGGACCTTCACCCCGGGGAGATCCACGGAGTCGTCGGCGCCAACGGCGCCGGCAAGAGCACGCTCATCAAGATCCTGTCCGGCCTGCTGACCCCCACGGGTGGCTCCATCGCGGTCGCCGGCGAGGACGTCGTGATCCGCAACGCCGGCCTGGCGCAGCGACTCGGGATCAGCGTGGTCCACCAGGAGCTGCCCCTCCTGCCGAACCTGACGGCGGCGCAGAACATCGCGGTCGGCCGCGAGGAGGGCCGTCTCCTGTCGCCCGCGTCCCGGCGGAGCGACCGGCTCGACTACCGACGCGCTGCTCGCGACTTTCCCGGGGCGCCGTCGGCGACGAGCCGGCTGGAGGACGAGAGCCTCTTCGCTTGGCAGGTCGTGGCGATCATGCGGGCGATGGCCTCGAAGGCGCGGGTACTGATCTTGGACGAACCGACGTCGAGCCTGACCCTGGACGAGCGCCATGCCCTTCACGTACGTCTTCGAGCCGTCGCGGCGCAAGGCATCGCGGTGCTGTACGTGAGCCACTTCCTCGACGACATCCTCGAGGTCGCGTCCGTCGTGAGCGTCCTGCGCGACGGCAGGCTGGTGCACCGCGGCCCGTGCGCGGCGCTGGACGAAGACGCTCTGCTGTCCCACATGACCTCGGGCACGGCCCGTGCCGCAGCCGTCCAGGCGTGCGGCGACGTCGACGACTCGCCGGCCGCCCTCGGGCGTACGGGCGCCGGCGGCCTGGTGCTGAACCGCGTCGAGACCGGCCGCACCACGATCGACGGGACCCTCAACGTCGCGCCCGGCGAGATCGTCGGACTGTACGGGCTCGAGGACTCCGGCGCCCGGGACCTGGTCGAGGCGATCTTCGGCCTGCGGCGACGATCGGGCTCCATCAGCTGGGACGGCGCCGAGCTGCCTGGCACGCCCCGCGACTCGATCCGCCGTGGGGTCGCCCTCGCCACGGGAGACCGCAAGCGCGCGGCGATCGGTGAGTGGACCGTCGAGGCTAATCACGTGCTGCCGCAGCTGAGCGTCATGCCGCTGCTGGCACGCCGCCCGAGCCGCTCCGGTCGAGCCGAGACGGTCAGGAGCATCGACGCCTTCGCGGTCAAGGGGACGCCGGGCCAGAAGATGGCGATGCTGTCGGGCGGCAACCAGCAGAAGATCCTGCTCGCGCGGTGGATCACGACGGCCACGGGCAGCTGCCTGCTGCTGGACGAGCCGACCCACGGTGTCGACGTCAGCGGCCGCCTCGCGATACACGAGCAGCTGCGGGCGTTCGCGGCCCGCGGCGGATCCGTTCTGCTGCACAGCACGGATCCCGAAGAGATCGTCGCACTGTGCCATCGTGCCGTCCCCTTCGCGAGCGGAAGGCCGCTGCGCGAGCTCTCGCGCGACGAGCTCACGATCGACCGGCTGGAGCACATGGTCCGAGCCAGCACCCGCCATCACACCCCCTCAGAGGTGACACCGTGAACACAGCAACCAGCAAAATCCTCGGCCTCGGCCGCGCCGCCATCCATGACTATGCCGTGGGCGTGGTCCTGCTCGCGGTCTGCGCGTACCTGGCGATCCGCAGCCCGCAGTTCTCCACGGCCTCGAACGTCTCCAATGTGCTCGACCAGGTGTCGATGATCGGCATCATCACGATGGGCATGGCGATCCTTCTCGTGTCCGCGAACTTCGATCTGTCGATCGGCGGGATGGCCTGCCTCTCGTCCGTCGTGATCGCAAAGGTCGCCAACGCTGAGGGCGTCGCCGCCGGCGTTGTGGTTGGCGTCGGCGTGGCGGTGCTCCTGGGTGCACTCAACGGGCTGATCGTGACGGTCCTGCGGGTCAACTCCCTCGTCGCGACGCTCGGCACCGGGCTCGCATACAGCGGGATGGCGCTCCTCCTCTCGAACAACACCGCGATCACGATCGAGAGCACGAGCCTGTCGGATTTCATGAGCACCAGAGCACTGGGCGTATCGCTGCCGGCTTACCTTTTCGCGGCGGTCATCGCGGTGTCGGCGTGGTACCTGCACGTCACGGTGGCGGGACAGCAGACCTTCGCGGTGGGGGGCAACGCCGAGGCGGCCCGCTACGCCGGGGTCCGCGTGAGCCTCATCCGGTTCATCCCGTTCGTCTTGACCGGCCTGTTCGTCGGGATCGCCAGCGTCATCCTCACGGGCCTCCTCGGGGGTGGCGTGCCGACCGCTGCCGCAGCCTGGCCACTGCAGGTCGTGGCCGGTGCCGTGGTCGGAGGTATCAGCATCGCCGGTGGACGCGGCACGATTGCGATGGGCGTGCTGGGCGTGCTGCTGATCGGCGTCATGAACAACGGCCTCAACCTGCTCAACTTCGACGCCGCGTACCAGAACATCACGACCGGCACCATCCTCGTCGTCGCCGTCGCGATCGACGCCGCGTTGCAGGCGTCCTGGCGCGGGCGTCCGGCAGTCGTGAGCGACCAACCTCAAGGTCGGCCCGTCGTCGACACGGCACCACCCCACGTTCTCGGGGCTCAGCGTCAATCCTGAGCAGCCATCACCATCAACATCAATGGAGGACACATGTCCAGAAAAAGTCGACCCTCGTTCCTGTGGCTGGCAATAGGAACAGCGGCACTGACCGCGACGGCAGCCTGCTCGTCCGGGGGATCGGATGCCTCCGGCGGGGGTGACGACGGCGTCTCCGCCAAGGGTGCGCTGGTGCAGGTCATCGACTCGGTGCCCACGCCTGCGATCGCCGGCATCGATAAGGGATACAAGAAGGGCGCGGATGAGCTCGGCCTCAATATGCAGGTCTCTCAGTCCAACGGTGACATCACCAAGGACATCGCCAACGTTCAGGACGCGATCTCCAAGGGGGCTAAGGGGCTGCTGATCATCCCGCTGAGCATCGACGCGGTACGTCCAGCACTGAAGCAGGCGGTCGACGCGGGCATCTGCGTGGGCGTTGCGTACTCCGACATCACCCCGGGGAACGAGATCACACCAGGTATCAAGACGTACTTCGGCACCGACAATGCCGACGGCGCCCGCAACCTGGTCGACGTCATGGCTAAGAAGATGGGTGACAAGGGCGGCATGGTCTTCATCGGCGGGGTCGCGTCCTACGGGGCGACGAAGATCATCGAGAAGAACATCAAGTCGCAACTCGCCGCCAAGCACCCGGGCATCAAGTTTCTTGAGGGCCAGCCCGCTGACTACGACCAAGCCAAGGCGCGCAGCGTGATGCAGGACTATGTCCAGCGATACGGCGACAAGATCACCGGCGTCATCACCGCAGCCGACAGCATGAGTGCCACAGTCGCGGACTACCTGGACAAGAGCGAGCTCTCCGGAAAAGTCACGATCGGGAGCTTCAGCGGATACGCGCCGTTCGTGGAGAAGATCAAGGAGGGCAAGGCCTTCGCGACCGTGCCTCAACCCGTGGTCGATGACGGTGCTCGTGCGATGCAGCGCATCGCCGAATGCATCGAAGGCGACAAGAAGACAGTCTTCGATCTCGCGACCACGCAGCCGTCGTTACAGCCTCTGAAGGACACCGGGTATGTCCTGACGGCCGACAACGTGGACAAGTACACACCGCAGTACTGAGCGGTGCGGCCGGCGGAGCGGGAACGGGTCGAGTCGACGCGTCCCCGCTCCGGGCGTCGGTTTGGAGGGCAACGTGACGCGACAAGTGAGAGGGACTAGCGCACATTGCCACTGGACAACCGCCGTGGGGTCGATGGCGGGGTGGCTCGGGAATCGACAGGACGGCCGTGCGCTGTGACGTCGACCGGAGTTCTCTGGCCTTCAGTCGAGAAGTTATCTGGAGGGTTCCAAGCACCCCCGGCGCACCCCCACCGCAAGTCCTGCGGTCTGTGAGCCATCAATGCAACTGAAATTCCAAGGAAAACCGTCACCCTGAGTCACTTGTAATGAGGATGTCGCGGGTTCGAATCCTGTCGGAGGCTCAGGGAATGATCCGAATCAGCCATGGGTCCTGGGTGCCAGCTGATGTCATCGCGGTCCTGCTCCCATCTGGCTGCTGGATGTGTCCTCCGCGGCGTGACGGCGCCAGTCCCGCGGGAGCATGCCGTACGCAGCCTTGAAGCGTCGTGAGAAGTGGGTCGAGTCCTTGAACCCCCACGAATAGGCGACGCCGGCAATGGACCGACCCCGGCCTGACGGACTCCCCAGCTCGGCCTTGGCGCCCTCGAGGCGCTTCCCGATGACGTACTGCTCGAGGCTGAACTCCGCCCGGGCACAGATCCGGAACAGCTGGCGGCGCGACACCGACAGCGCGACGGCGACCTGATCGGCACTCAGTGCGGGGTCGCGCAGGTGCTCGCGTACGTATGCGCGGACCTGTGCCAGGAGCGTCTGCTCCAACACGTCTCGGGTGTCGGGCCGGTCACCAACGGCACCTGCGAGGAGTGCCCGGACGAGGTGGACACTTGCCTCACCGACGCTTGGCGCCAAGGGTGCAGAAGCGAGGCGCTCGGCGCGGGCGGTCAGGTCGACGAGATAGCGGCTGACGATGCCGTACAGCGGGCTGCGCTCCAGGCTGGCCGAGGCTTCCTGAACGGTGCTGAGCGGCATGCCGAGCTCTGCGATCGGCACCTGGAGTGATGTCGATGAGCCGGTCCCGCTCCACGAGAAGTCGAAGGCTCGGGTCACGTCGACGACCATCACCTCGCCCGGCTTAACGAGGCGTTGGCGGTCGCCCATCTGGTGGCGCCCGACTCCGAGGCCCTGAACCGCGATCGCCACGGCTTCCGGAGAGGCGCCGCCGGCGGTCCGGCGGTCTCGCAGCAGAGCGATGCCCGAGCTCTGGGCGGTGAAGATGCGCGTGGCACCCAGCTCATGCAGCTCCATACGCCCTGAGATGCCACCGGGGACGTGTTCCAGCTCGACCCGCGTCGCACCCGACGCCGCCAGCATGGCCTCGCGAAAGATCTCGTGTCGATCGTCGGCGGCCACTTCCGCCGTGTCCAGCAGGACCGCCATCTGCACTCCTCGTACTAGCTGGTGAAAGCGTAGGGACGCGCGCCCGAGGGTGGCAAGCACGCAGACAGCCGACTCCTCGAGATCCGGCAGGTGGGCACTCAGGGCCGATAATCCGGCGAGCACAGCCGACCACGACCAAGCCGGCGGTGCCAAGGTCGGGAGCGGAAGCTCGACCGGGAATGCTCGCGATCGTCCTGCTCGAGCTCCCAGCCCCGCCCCGTCCTCACCAGCGAAGGAAGATCATGAGCACAGCGCAGACCGGCCCGAGCTCGACCGGGCCCGACACCGTCGTCCTCGTCCACGGGCTCTGGGTCACACCACGCAGCTGGGAGCACTGGGTGTCACGCTACGAAGCGCGCGGCTTCAAGGTCCTGACCCCGGCCTACCCCGGCTTCGAGATCGAGGTCGAAGCCCTGCGAGCCGATCCGTCCGTGATCGCAGAGTGCTCGATCACCGACACGATCGATCACCTCGTCGCGGTGGTGGAGTCGGTGGAGAGGCCGCCGGTCATCATGGGCCACTCCTTCGGAGGAGCGCTGACCCAGATGCTGCTGGCGCGGGGCCTCGGCGCCGCGGGCGTCGCCATCGACTCCGCGCCGACCGAAGGCGTCCGTGTCAATCCGCCTTCGCAGGTCAAGGCGCTCTTCCCCGCCCTCAACAACCCGGCCAAGCGGCACCAGGCCGTGGGGTTCACGGAGAAGCAGTTCCACTATGCGTTCACCAACACGCTGGACGAGGCGGCGGCCAAGGAGGCCTACGACCGCTACGCGATTGCCGCTCCGGGTCGCTGGGTCTGGGACTACGGCCTGATCGCCAACTTCAAGCCCGGCCACCAGGAGACCTGGGTGGACTACTCCAACGACGAACGGGCTCCGCTGTTGTTCATCGCCGGCGGAGAGGACAACATCATGCCGCCCTCGGTGAACAAGTCGAACTTCAAGAAGTACAAGAAGTCGGCTGCAGTCACCGAGTACGTCCTGTTCGAAGGGCGCTCGCACTGGACCTGCGCGGAGCCGGGGTGGGAGGAGATCGCCGATCACGCTCTCGACTGGGCGCTGGAGCACAGCGGAGCCGGCTCGGACGCCGCGCAACCGCGTTAGGCTCGTCTTCTCATCATCCCTAGGTGCCTTCGCCTGTTGCGTGGACCCGCGCCGCTGCGCGTGCCTCACGTCCTCGTCGCCACCCGGTGCCACCAGGTCAGTAGCCTCGTCATGTGAACCCGGACGTCGTGCTCGTCGGCTGCGGCCAGCTGGGCGCCGATGTCGGCACCCGGCTCGCCGGGCGGGGTCATACGGTGCTCGCGCTGCGCCGTCGGGCCGACCAGGTCCCGCGACCTCTGCAGGGGCTCTCGGTCGACCTCACCCGTGACCGCCCCGAGCTCCCGCCACTCGACCTGGCATACCTCGTCGTGGCCCTGGCGGCGCGGCCTCGCACCGAGGAGGCATACCGAGCGACGTACGTCGACGGCATGAGCCGGGCGCTCGACGCCCTGACGGCCGCCGGTCAGGTGCCACGACGGGCGGTGCTGGTGTCGTCGACGGGAGTCTTCGGCAAGCTGGACCCTGACGTGCCGGCCGACGAGTCCACGCCCGCGCAACCCGCCGACGGGCCGGCGCGGATGCTGCTCGAGGCCGAGAAGGTGTTCCACGACCGGGTGCCCGGCGGCACGGTCCTGCGCCTGTCGGGGTTGTACGGGGGGACCAGCACGCGACTCATCGACCAGGTTCGCGAGGGCAGGGTGACCGATCCGAACCGGTGGACCAACCGCATCCACCGCGACGATGCGGCCGCTGCCGTGGTCCAGCTGCTGACGCCGGACGCCTCTCCGGAGGAGCTGTACGTGGGCACGGACGACGAGCCGGCGCTGCTCGGCGACGTCGCGGCGCACATCGCCGCGCAGCTGGGCGCACCGCATCCGCCTGCCGCGGACCCGAGTCTCGGGCACGGCAAGCGGTTCAGCAACGCACGTCTGCGATCGACCGGCTGGACGCCCGACTTCCCGACGTACCGCGAGGGCTACGCCGGTCTGTCACCCTCACGCTGAAGCCACGACCGCCGAGCACGCAGGCTACGATGTTGCTGATACGCGTGTTGACTGGCACGCGAATCCACGGATTCGGTCGTACAGCGACCATTTCGAGACTGATTCAGCAAACTCTGCAGTGAGGCCGAGTATGAGTGATCACGACGTCGACGTCCTCGTGGTGGGTGCCGGGGCGACGGGGCTGTCCGCCGCGTACGCCCTGCAGGCCGCGGGCCGGACGGTGCTGGTGCTGGAGTCGCGCGAGCGGGTCGGCGGTCGGCTGTGGACCGAGGAGGTCGACGGCGTCGACCTCGAGATCGGCGGGCAATGGGTCTCGCCCGACCAGGACGCGCTGCTCGCGATGCTCGACGAGCTCGGCCTCGAGACGTTCGAGCGGCACCGCGAGGGCGAGTCGGTCTACGTGGGACTCGACGGCGAGCGCCGGACGTTCACGGGGGAGCAGCTGCCGGTCCCGCCGAGGGTCGAGTCGGCGATGGCGCGGCTCACGACGTCGCTCGACGAGCTCGCGGCACAGATGGACCCGGCGCGGCCGTGGGACATGCCGGGAGCCCGGGAGCTCGACCAGGTCACCTTCCTCGGCTGGCTCGAGCAGAGCTGCGACGAGCCCGAGGCCCGCGACAACATCGGCATGTTCATCGCACAGGCGATGCTGACCAAGCCGGCGCACACCTTCTCGGCGCTGCAGGCCGTCCACATGGCGGCGAGTGCCGGCAGCTTCAGCAACCTCGTCGACTCCGAGTTCATCCTCGACAGACGGGTCGTCGGCGGGCTGCAGCAGGTGCCGCTCCGCCTGGCCGAGCGGCTCGGCTCGGCGGTGCGCACGGGCCACGACGTCGAGAAGGTCCGCTGGACCGATGACGGCGTCACCGTGACGTCCGGCGACCTGACGGTCAGTGCGCTCCACCTCGTGCTGGCGATCCCGCCGACCGCGGTCACCCGCGTACGCTTCGAGCCGCCGTTGCCGTCGATTCAGCGCGAGACCCGCCAGCACCAGTCGTTCGGGCAGGTCATCAAGGTGCACGCGACGTACGAGACCCCGTTCTGGCGCGAGGCCGGGCTGTCGGGCACGGCCTTCAGCCCGTACGAGGTCGTGCACGAGGCGTACGACAACACCAACCACGACGAGTCCCGCGGCACGCTCGTCGGCTTCGTCTCCGACCTCCGGGCCGATGCCGTCCTGGCGATGCCGGCTGCGACACGGCGCGAGGTCATCCTGGCCTCGCTCTCCACCTACTTCGGGCCGTCAGCGTCAGCGCCCCTGACGTACTTCGAGAGCGACTGGACGTCCGAGGAGCTCGGCAGCGGCGCCTACGGATCGAGCTTCGACATCGGCGGGCTCACACGGTTCGGTCCGCGCCTGCGCGAGCCGGCGGGTCCCATCCAGATCGGCAGCTCCGACGTGGCCGGGCTCGGTTTCCAGCACGTCGACGGTGCTCTGCGTGTCGGCGCCGAGCTGGCGCAGGCGATCATCGCAGGCTGAGGGCACCGGCTGGGACCGGCGACAGCTGTCCGCATGCCGCGGCATGCTGGTTCCATGACGACGTACGTCGTGCTGTTCCGGGGCATCAACGTCGGCGGCCGCAACAAGGTCCCGATGGCCGACCTCCGCGAGCACCTCGGCGCGGACTTCGCGAACGTCCGCACCTACATCCAGTCCGGCAACGTGGTGCTCGAGTCCGACCGGTCGGCCGAGCAGGTCGCAGCGCACATCGACAAGGGACTGCCCGCGGCCTTCGCGCTCGACTCCGACCTGGTGAGAGTGCTGGTGCTCGATGCCGACGCCTATCGCGAGGTCGTCGCCCAGGCGCCGAAGGGCTTCGGCGACGAGCCTGATCGCTACCGCTACGACGTGCTCTTCTACATGGGCGTGAGCGGTGCCGAGGTCGAGCCCCACGTCGTGCTCAACCCCGACGTCGACGAGGCGTTGATCGGCGAGCGCGCCGTCTACCACCGCCGCGTCACCGCGCTGGCGACCCGCAGCCGGCTCAACAAGATCATCGGCTCACCGGTCTATCCGTCGCTGACGATCCGCAACTGGAACACGACGGTCCGGCTCGCGGCGATGCTCGACGAGTGACGGTCAGACCACCGAGAACTCGTAGCGGACCACGTTGACGTACGTCTCGCCGGGCCGCAGCACGCGCTGCGGGAAGGTCGGATGGTTGATGGAGTCGGGGTAGGTCTGCATCTCGGCGGTGACGCCGGCGAACGCGGCGTACGCGCCCTGGTCGCCCTTGGCGCTGGCGCCCTCGAGATGGCCGCCGGTGTAGACCTGCGTGCCGGGCTGGTCGGTCACCAGGGTCAGCCGGCGGCCGCTGGCGGGGTCGGTCAGGGTCGCGACCTGCCGCATGCCGTCCCCGTCGAGCACCCAGTTGTGGTCGAAGCCGTTGGCGCCGACGGCGTCGATGTTCGTGCCGATCGGCGTGGGGGAGCGGAAGTCGTACGGGGTGCCCTCGACGGGAAGGATCTCGCCGGTCGGCAGCAGCTCCGCGTCGACGGGCGTGTAGGCCTCGGCGTTGATCTGCAGCACCTGGTCGAGCACCGTGCCGGAGTCGTGACCGGCCAGGTTGAAGTACGCGTGGTTGACCACGTTCACGAGCGTCGGGCGATCCGTCTCGGCCTCGATGCGGATGTCCAGGGCAGCGCCCTCGAGGGTGTAGATCACCCGGGTGTCGAGGGTGCCGGGATAGCCCTCCTCGCCGTCAGGGGAGCGTCGCGTGAACGTGACCCGGTCGTGCTCGGCATCGAGCTCGGTCGACCAGACGTACGTGTCGAAGCCGCGGGGTCCGCCGTGGAGGTGGTTCGGCCCCTCGTTGGGCGTCACGGTGAACGGGGTGCCGTCGATCTCGAAGCGCCCCTCGCGGATGCGGTTGGCGCAGCGGCCGGCCGTCACGCCGAAGTAGTACGGGTCCTGCGGAAGCTCGTCGTAGGACGCGCGGCCGAGGACGACGTCTGCGAGCTCGCCGTCACGGTCGGGCACGTGCAGCTCGAGGATTCGGGCCCCCAGATCGGTGAGCACGACGCGGCACACGTCGTTGGCGATCGTGATGACGGTGATGTCCTGGTCGCCTGCGGTGGCGGTAATGCTGTCGAGCATGGGTGAGACTTTCTGGAACAGGTCGGAGGCCGCACCGAATGGCGTGGCCGCGGAGTCCTCCTCACCGCGCCCAGAACTCTAGCGAAGCCGCCGGCCCGGATCTCGCCCGGTCAGGACAGGACACGGCCGCCGAGGCCGTCGAGCACGATGTCGAGGATCCGGTCGTGCCACTCGTGCCGCGCCGTCGTCGTTGGCTGCCCATCCCTCCGGGCCAGTGGGTACGTGCCGGCGGTGCCCTTGACGGACGTCGTCAACGCGAGGTTGCCGGCGACCTGCACCGCGACCGTAGCGTCCTCGATCGTGAAGCCCTGGTCGTGCAGTGACCGGATGTAAGGGGTGACCTGCTCGACGATGCGCTGCGGCCACTTGGGTGGCGAGAGCGCGACGAGGTCGTAGCCGGGGTAGCGATCGCAGATCGCCCACACCGACCGGGCGACCTCGCGCAGCAGGTCGCGCCAGGGCAGGTCGGCGTCGGGCCAGTCGACCGACAGGGCGGCCCGCTCGATCGCGCTCATGAGCAGCTCGTCGCGGTCCGTGACGTAGCGGTAGAGGCCCGAGTGCGCGACGCCGAGCCGGGCGGCGACCGACGGCATGCTGAAGGTCGCGATGCCCTCTTCGAGGACGGCCTCGACGATGACGTCCAGGCTGAGGGAGCGTGGCCGGCCCGGTCTGCGGTCCATGAGCCCGATCGTACGGTCAGCGATCCGCCCGCCGTGGAGCGGCCGGATGGCGGACGGGTCCCCGCCCGCTAGGCGCGTTCCGGCGAGGACTCCTCGAACACCAGCAGGGTGCGGGTGCTGAGGATGCCCGGGATGCTCTGGATCTCGTCGAGCACGAGGCGGCGCAGGTCGGCGTTGTCACGAGCGCGCACCAGCATCACGACGTCGAACTCGCCGCCCACGAGGGCGATGTGCTCGACGCCGGCGAGCGAGCGGAGCCGGGCGTGGATGCTGCGCCAGTCGGGCTGGCGGACGTTCATCGTGAGGTACGCCGAGGTCCCGAGACCGCGACTGACCGGATCCACGAGCGCCGCGTAGCCCGTGATCACGCCGGACTGGGTGAGTCGCTCCACCCGGGCGTACGCGTTGGCGCGGGAGATGTGGACCTCCTCGGCGAGCTGACGCATCGAGAGCCGCCCGTCTCGCTCGAGAGCGGCCAGGATCAAGCTGTCGATGTCGTCAAGGGGCGTGCTGGCCATCTGTCTCCCGCTCGGTGTGTGACGCGCGTCTCGCTGGACGAACGGCGCGGAATCTCGGCGCCGGGCAAGACATCTTCTCGACAATCCTGCAGCACTTGAATCCGGATGGCCAGAAGGTGCACGGTTCGAGTGAACACTCGTGTCTCTCGAAAGGGCGTGCCCGGTGCCGAGCCATGACCTGCTGCCGTCGGACGAACCGGTCCAGCTGCTCGACCAGCACGGTCGGCGCACCGAGGACTCGACCCACCGCTTCCCGTCCGACCAGGAGCTCCTGCGCGCGCACGAGGCGCTGGTCGTCGGCCGGCGGATCAACGAGCAGGCGTACGCACTGGTGCGGCAGGGCCGGCTTGCGGTCTATCCGTCGTCGCACGGGCAGGAGGCGTGCGAGGTCGCCGCGGCCCTGGTGATGGGCGACGGGGACTGGCTCTTCCCGACCTATCGCGACACGGTCTCGATCGTGGGTCGCGGTGTCGACCCCGTCGACGCGCTCGTGCTGCTCAAGGGCGACTGGCACTCCGGCTACGACCCGACCGTGCACCGCGTGGCCCCGCAAGCGACGCCGCTGGCGACCCAGCTGGTCCACGCCGTCGGCGTCGCTCATGCCGCGACCCTCCGAGGCGAGGACACCGTCGTCATGGCGATGTGCGGCGACGGGGCGACGAGCGAGGGCGACTTCCACGAGGCGCTCAACTTCGCCGCCGTGTTCAAGGCGCCGGTCGTGTTCTTCGTGCAGAACAACGAGTACGCGATCTCGGTCCCGCTGGCCAGGCAGAGCGTCGCACCCTCGCTGGCCCACAAGGGAGTCGGCTACGGCATGCCGGGGGAGCGGGTCGACGGCAATGACGTCGCTGCGCTTCTGTCGGTGCTCGGCTCGGCCGTCGACGCGGCTCGGGGCGGCGGCGGACCGCAGCTGGTCGAGGCGCACACCTACCGGATGCAGGCGCACACCAACGCCGACGACGCGACGCGCTATCGCCAGGACGACGAGGTCGAGGCGTGGCGTGATCGCGATCCTCTGCTGCGCAGCGAGGCCTACCTCGTGGGCCGTGAGCTGCTGACCGAGGAGCGGCGGAGCGCGATCGCGGCCACGGCCGAGGAGGTGGCCGCGAGCATGCGCGATGGCCTGATGAAGGACGTCGAGCCGGTCGCGAGCGACCTGTTCGCCCACGTCTATGCGACGCCGACTCCCCAGCTGCGGGAGCAGGCCGCGTTCCTCGACGAGGAGCTCAGCCGGGAGGGAGCACGCTGATGGCCCAGCACGAGAAGATCACGATGGCGCAGGCGTTCAACCACGCCCTGCGCGACGCCATGACCGACGACGAGTCGGTGCTGATGTTCGGTGAGGACGTCGGCGCGCTCGGCGGCGTCTTCCGGGTCACGGACGGCCTCTCGGCCGAGTTCGGGGACTCCCGCTGCTTCGACACGCCGCTCGCCGAGTCCGGGATCATGGGGATGGCCGTCGGCCTGGCGATGAACGGCATGCGCCCCGTCGTCGAGATGCAGTTCGACGCGTTCGCCTATCCCGCGTTCGAGCAGCTCGTCAGTCATGTCGCCAAGATGCGCAACCGCACGCGGGGCGCGGTGAACCTGCCCATCACGATCCGCATCCCGTACGCCGGAGGCATCGGCGGCGTCGAGCACCACTGCGACTCGTCGGAGGCCTACTACGTGCACACGCCCGGCCTGACCGTCGTGGCGCCGGCGACGGTCGCGGACGCGTACACCCTGATGCGTGAGGCCATCGCGTCGCCGGACCCGGTCGTCGTGCTGGAGCCCAAGAAGCTCTACTGGAGCAAGGAGGAGGTCGACCTCGACGAGGCCCAGCCCGGCATCGGCCGGGCCGTCGTACGCCGTGAGGGAACCGACGCGACGCTCATCGCGTACGGCACGTCGGTGCCGACGGCGCTGGAGGCCGCGGACGCCGCCGCGGCGGAGGGTCGCAGCCTGCAGGTCGTCGACGTCCGGTCGCTCGTGCCCTTCGACGACGAGACCGTCTGCGGGGCCGTACGCTCGACCGGCCGGGCCGTGGTGGTCGCCGAGTCCGCGGGCTTCGCCAGCGTCGCGTCCGAGATCGTCGCCCGGGTCACCGAGCGCTGCTTCCACCACCTCGCCGCCCCGGTGCGCCGGGTCACCGGCTTCGACATCCCCTACCCGCCGCCGAAGCTCGAGCACCTCCACCTGCCCAGCGTCGACCGCATCCTCGACGCCGTGGACACGCTGCAGTGGGAGGACGTCTGATGGCGGTCCAGACCTTCCTGCTGCCGGACCTCGGCGAGGGCCTGACCGAGGCGGAGGTCGTGCGCTGGCTCGTCGCCGTCGGTGACGAAGTCGTCGTGGACCAGCCGGTCGTCGAGGTCGAGACGGCCAAGTCGATCGTCGAGGTCCCGTCGCCGTACGCCGGTCGGGTCAGCGAGCTGCACGGCGAGGCGGGTGGGACGGTCGACGTCGGCACGCCGCTCATCTCGGTGGAGCCCGGTCTGGCCGTGGCGCCCGAGCCGGCGCAGGTGGCCGCGGAGCAGTACCGCGAGGAGGAGAAGGCCGGTTCGGGCAACGTCCTGATCGGCTACGGCACGGCGGAGGGCGCAGGTAGCACCCGGCGGCGCCGTCCGCGTCCGGCCGCTGCCCCGTCGCCGTCGTCGAGTGAGCCCGTGCCCAGCCGGGTCCCGCGGGTCTCGTCACCGTTGGTCCGCAGGCTGGCGCGGGAGGCCGGGCTCTCGGTTCTCGGCATCACCGGGACGGGTGTCGACGGGCTCATCACCCGTCGAGACGTCCAGGCGGCGATCGACGCCGCGACGCAGCCGGAGACGGGGACCGCGAGTCGTACCGGCCTGGACATCGTTCGCCGCACGCCGATGACCGGCTTCCGCAAAGCCGTGTCCGCGGCTCTCTCGCGCAGTCGCAGCGAGATCCCGGAGGCCACGGTGTGGGTCGACGTCGACTTCACCGAGCTCTTCGCGCTGCGGGACGCGGCGAAGGCAGCCGGCAAGCCGGTCCCGAGCCTGCTGGCCTACCTCGCCCGGTTCACCGTCGCCGCCCTGCGTGCGCATCCCGAGCTCAACGGCGAGGTCGACACCACGACCGAAGAGCTGGTCCAGTACGCCGGCATCAACCTCGGCCTCGCGGTGCAGACCGACCGGGGGCTGCTGGCGCCGGCCGTCATCGGGGCGCACCGGCTGACGACCGCGGAGCTCGACACCGAGATCCGCCGGATCACCGCGGCGGCGCGCGAGGGCCGGGCGACGCACGAGGAGCTGACGGCCGGGACGTTCACGCTCAACAACTACGGCGGGTTCAACGTCGACGGCAGCGCCGCGATCATCAACCATCCGCAGGTCGCGATCCTCGGCTTCGGCCGGGTCATCGACCGGGCGTGGGTCGTCGACGGCGAGCTGGCGGTCCGCAAGATCGCCCAGATGTCGTTCGTGTTCGACCACCGCGTCTGCGACGGCGGGACAGCAGCAGCGTTCATGCGGATCGTCGCCGATGCGATCGAGTCACCCGCCTCCGCGATCGCCAACCTCTAGGTCGCTCGGCCCGGCCGGCCGACGGACGAGGTGGGACAGCAGCAGTGCGGTGTCGGTCTGCTGGACGTACGGCAGGCTGCGGAGCCGGCGGATGACCCGCTCCAGCTGCTCGGCGTCCGCGGCGACCACGCGGAGCAACGTGTCTGCGGGCCCGGCCACGGTGAACGCCTCGATGACCTCGGGGATCGCGGTCAGGTCGCTCTGCATCCGCTCGAACGGGATCGCCCCGTTGGTGAACAGCTGGACGTGAGCCGCGAGCCGCCAGCCCAGGGCGTCAGGGTCCACGACGGCGCTGAACCCGTGGATCGTGTCCTGCTCCACCATCTTGTCGACCCGTCGCTTGGTCGCGGCGACCGACAATCCCACCACCTCGCCGATGGCGGCGTACGTGGCCCGGCCGTCCGCCAGCAGGTGCGCGAGGATCTGGCGATCGATGGTATCCATGCACAACAAGATTGCGTGAATACAGTAGGAACGCAACTCTGAGCGCTCAAACGCAAACTATTCGGGGGTTTGATTGCGCGATTGGCACCTAGGCTGTCGACGTGAACCACCCCACCTCCGATCGTCATCAGTCCCCATCAGAGCAACGCGCGCTCGAGGCGATCGACACCTCGGCGATCATCGACGACCTGCTCAGCCTGATGGCGGTGCCGAGCGTCAGCGGGTCCTCGGCGGAGGCTGACATCCAGCACACCCTGGCCAAGCGCATGCAGCTGCTGGGGACGGACGTCGATCTCTGGCGCATGGACGTGCCCACGCTGATGGCCGCACCCGCGTTCCCCGGGGTGGAGGTCACGCGGGACGAGGCATGGGGTCTCGTCGCCGCCACGCACGAGCGGACGCAACGCCCCGCCCTCATCCTGCAGGGGCACGTCGACGTCGTGCCGCCCGGATCGCTCGACGAGTGGAGCCTGGACCCGTTCTCACCGGTGGTTCGCGGCGACCGGGTGCATGGTCGTGGCGCCTGCGACATGAAAGCCGGGCTGGTCGCCAACATCGCCGCGGTGCAGGCCTTGGCCCGCGCGAGGATCACCCTCCGTGATCCGCTGGCGATGCACTTCGTGATCGGTGAGGAGGACGGTGGGCTCGGCGCGTTCGGCACGCTGGCCCGAGGTCATACGGGAGACGCCTGCATCATCACCGAGCCGACATCGGGGACGGTGACGACCGCGAACGCCGGTGCGCTCACGTTCGAGATCCGCGTCCCCGGACGCGCGACGCACGCCAGCACGGCGTACGAAGGGGTGAGTGCGATCGATGCCTACATCGGCATCCACCATGCGCTCGCCGAGCTGCAGGTCCGGAGGAACCAATCGGTCGACCCACTGATGCGGGAGTACCCGATCGCCTACCCGATCTCGGTGGGCACGCTGCGGGCCGGCGACTGGGCCAGCAGTGTCCCCGACCTGCTGGTCTGCGAAGGGCGGTTGGGGCTGCGCCTCGACGAGGACCCGGCCGAGGCACGTCGCGAGCTGGAGGAGTGCGTCAGGGGGACGGCGGCGCAGCACCCGTTCCTGCGTGATCATCCGCCGCTGGTGACCTGGCCGGGAGGACAGTACGCCAGTGGCCGCACCAGCATCCCCGGCAGTCGTCTCGTCGCGACCGTGCAGGAGGCGCACGCCGCCGCGACCGGCAGGGCTCGACCGCGTGAACGCGGAGCTCCCTACGGCAGCGACCTGCGGCTCTACGAGCAGGCCGGGGTGCCGACCATGCACTACGGGCCCGGCGACGTCCGTCTCGCGCACAGCCCGCGTGAGTCGGTCGCCGTCACCGAGGTCGTCGAGGTGACCCGGGCCCTGGTCCTGACGATCCTTCGGGTCTGCGGCACCGCCTGAGCATCCTCAGACGTCGGTCTCGGTGACCTCGCCGGTGAACATCGTCATCGATGCGACGTCGAACGTCTGCGCGTCGGCGGCGGTCTCGGCCATCTCGGGCGACTTCATCGCCGCCTTCATGGAGTCCGCGTCGTCGAACCACAGCTCGGCGACGAAGTAGGGCGCGCCGCCGCCCAAAGCGCGAGGATGTGAACGGGTGAACCGGCGCAGTCCGGGCAGTGTCGCGGCGAGCGGCACGTGCACGTCGGTGTAGTGCTGCTCGAACGCCTCGGGGTCGGCCGGTGTGCCGTACTGGATCGTGATGCGGTGCATGAGTTCCTCTCAGCCGGTGGCCGGCCAGGTCTTGGCGACCAAGGTCAGCACGTCATAGGTGGCGACGGGCGTGCCGTCGGCGTTGGCGACGACAGCGTCCCAGCGCACCTCACCGTAGTCGGCGCTGTTGCGCGGGGTGATCTGCTTGACGGTCAGCGTGACGTCGATCGTGTCGTCGGCCTTGACCGGTGTGAGGAAGCGCAGGTGGTCGACGCCGAAGTTGGCCAGCACGGGTCCGGGGTCGGGATCGACGAACAGCCCGGCGGCGAGGGACACGACGAGATAGCCGTGGGCGACGATTCCGCCGAACAGCGGGTTGGCGGCCGCGGCCTCGGCGTCGGTGTGCGCATAGAACGTGTCACCGGTGAAGTCCGCGAAGTGCTCGATGTCGCCGAGCGTGACGGTGCGCGAGGCTGACCGGATCGTGTCGCCGATGCGCAGCTCGGCCAGGCTCTTGCGGAACGGGTGCACGTCGTCGGCGTGCTGCTCCGAGCCCTTGGTCCACTGGCCGGTGATCGCGGTGAGCATGTCGGGCGAGGCCTGGATCGCGGTGCGCTGCATGTGGTGCAGGACGCCGCGCATGCCGCCCAGCTCCTCGCCGCCGCCGGCGCGCCCGGGACCGCCGTGCACCAGCATCGGCAGCGGCGAGCCGTGACCGGTCGACTCCGGTGCCGCGTCGCGGTCGAGCACGAGGATGCGACCGTGCCAGGGGGCGAGGCCGAGGGTCACGGCGCGGGCGACCGCGGGATCGTGGGTCACGAGGGAGCCGGCGAGGCTGCCCTGCCCACGAGCCGCGAGGGCGATCGCCTCGTCCACCGAGTCGTACGTCATGACGGTGCTGACCGGACCGAAGGCCTCGACCTCGTGGGGCTCGGCGGCGCCGGCCGCGGCCCGCAGCAGGATCGGTGACATGAAGGCGCCCGCCTCGGCATCGCCGTCGACGACGTCGACGACGTCGGGGTCGCCATGGACCAGCTCGGCCGAGGCGCGCAGGATCTGGACGGCCTTGCGGACCTCGTCGCGCTGGGCGAGGCTCGCGAGGGCACCCATGCGTACGTCGGGGTTGGCAGGGTGGCCGACGGTGACCGTGGCCAGCCGCGCGCTGATCGCCGCGACGACCTCGTCCGCGATGGCCGCCGGCACGATCGCCCTGCGGATCGCGGTGCACTTCTGGCCGGCCTTGACCGTCATCTCGGCGACGACGCCCTTGACGTACAGGTCGAGCTCGGGATCGTCCGCCGTCACGTCAGGGCCGAGGATCGAGCAGTTGAGCGAGTCCGCCTCGACGCCGAGCTGGGCGCCGCCGTGCAGGACCGACGGGTGCTGGCGCAGGGTGGCACCCGTGCTCGCGGAGCCGGTGAACGCGATGGAGTCCTGCGCGCCGAGCTGGTCGAGCAGCCCGTCCGGACTGCCGCAGAGCAGCTGCAGCGACCCCTCGGGCATGAGGCCGGACTCGATGATGCGGCGCACGACGAGCTCGGTGAGATAGGCGGTCTGGCTCGCCGGCTTGACGATCGTCGGCAGTCCGGCGAGGAAGGCCGGAGCGAGCTTCTCGAGCATGCCCCACACGGGGAAGTTGAAGGCGTTGATCTGCACCGCGACGCCCGGCCGTGACGTGAAGAGGTGCTGCCCGAGGAACACGCCGGTCCTGCCCAGCTGCTCGGTGGATCCGTCGAGGAGCACGGTGTCGTTGGGCAGCTCGCGGGTGCCCTTGCTCGCATAGCTGAAGACCGTGCCGATGCCGCCGTCGATGTCGACCTGGGAGTCGCGGCGCGTGGCACCCGTGCGGGTCGAGAGCGCGTACATCTCGTCCTTGTCGGCGCCGAGATGTTTGGCCACCGCCTTGAGGATGCCCGCGCGCTCGTGGAAGGTCAGCGCCCGGACGGCCGGACCACCGACGCTGCGTGCGTGGTCGACCATCGCCGAGAGATCCAGGCCGGTCGCCGAGATGCGGGCGACCACGTCGCCGGTGGCGGCGTCGAGCAGGGGCTTGCCGTCGTCGGACGCGCGGAACCAGGCGCCCCCGGCGTAGCTCTCGAGCAGTGCACTCACGGGTCAAGGCCTTCCGTTGCATGAACCAGATGTCGCATGCAAGACTATTACAGACCGTTCGGTCAGTAAATGGCCGTCGTCGACATTTCCGGAGGTACGCATGACGGTGGCGCCCGAGGCCGACGAGGAGCTCCAGGCCGCGTTCGACGCAACGATCGCGCGCCACGACCGCATCGAGCCACGCGACTGGATGCCCGAGGCCTATCGCAAGACCGTGATCCGACAGGTGGCCCAGCACGCGCACTCCGAGATCATCGGCATGCAGCCCGAGGGCAGCTGGATCACCCGCGCGCCGTCCTTGCGGCGCAAGGCCATCCTGCTGGCCAAGGTGCAGGACGAGGCCGGCCACGGGCTCTACCTCTACTCGGCCTGCGAGACGCTCGGCATCTCCCGCCTCGAGCTGACCGAGATGCTGATCAGTGGCCGGCAGAAGTACTCCTCGATCTTCAACTACCCGGCGCTGTCGTACGCCGACGTGGGCACGATCGGCTGGCTCGTCGACGGCGCCGCGATCTGCAACCAGGTGCCGCTGTGCCGGACGTCGTACGGGCCCTACGGCCGGTCGATGATCCGCATCTGCAAGGAGGAGTCGTTCCACCAGCGCCAGGGCTACGAGCTGTTGGCGACCATGATGCGCGGCACCGACGAGCAGCGCGCGATGGTGCAGGAGTCGGTCGACCGGTTCTGGTGGCCCGCGCTCATGATGTTCGGGCCGCCTGACGACGACTCGCCCAACACCGCGCAGTCGATGGCGTGGGGCATCAAGCGCAACACCAACGACGACCTCCGCCAGCGCATGGTCGACATGACCGTGCCCCAGGCCGAGGCGCTGGGGGTGACCCTGCCGGACCCGGACCTGAGGTGGAACGAGGAGCGGCAGTCGTACGACTTCGGCTCGCCGGACTGGGACGAGTTCAAGGACGTCATCAAGGGCAACGGACCGTGCAACGCCCAGCGCATCGCACACCGTCGCCGGGCGCACGAGGACGGCGCGTGGGTGCGCGAGGCGGCGACGGCGTTCGCGGAGCGGGGCATCGCATGACCGGGATCCAGGGCGACTGGCCGTTGTACGAGGTGTTCGTCCGAGGCAAGCGCGGGCTCAACCACGTGCACGTGGGGTCGCTGCACGCGGCCGACGACGAGATGGCGGTGCGGCACGCCCGCGACGTCTACACCCGTCGCAATGAAGGGGTCAGCATCTGGGTCGTCCGGTCCGACGCGATCACGGCGTCGAGCCCCGACGAGAAGGATCCGCTGTTCGCGCCCAGTGGCGACAAGGTCTACCGCCACCCGACCTTCTACGACATCCCCGACGACGTCCCCCACATGTAGCCCACGGGACCCCGGCACCTTTCCGAAGGAAGTGTCCAACGCATGAGCCACACACCTGATCCGAGCCACCTGCCCGACCACGACTCCATCTACGACGGGCTGCTCGGCGGCGACGACTCCCAGTGGGCGTTCGGCACCGACTTCGAGGACCCGCTCGCCGGCGTCGACACGAGCGTCCCTGACGGGGTCGACACGCATGACCTCGCGGCGTACTGCCTGATGCTCGCCGACGACGCCCTCGTGATGTCGCACCGGCTGTCGCAGTGGTGCAGCAACGCGCCGGACCTCGAAGAGGACATCGCGCTGGCCAACATCGCTCTGGACCTGCTGGGCCAGGCCCGCCTGCTGCTGGCTCGCGCGGCGGCCGCGGATCCTGCCGTCGTGCCCGTGCTGCCCGAGGGTTCTCCCGTCCCGCCGGAGGATGCCCTCGCGTTCTTCCGCAGAGATCGCGAGTTCCGCAACGTGCGGCTGGTCGAGGCCGACAACGGCGACTTCGCCGTGACGATCGCGCGGTTGCTGCTGTTCTCGACGTGGCGACTGGCACTGCTGCAACGCCTGGCCGCCAGCCGCGACCACGTGCTCTCGGCGGTCGCGGTCAAGGGTGTCAAGGAGATGACCTACCACCGCGACTACGCCGGCCGCTGGTTCCTGACCCTCGCCAAGGGGACCGACGAGTCGCGTCGCCGCGTCGTCGCGGGCCTCGCAGCGATCTGGCCCCTGCACGCCGAGCTGGTCACGACTCACCCGGTCGAGCTGGCCGTCGCCGGAGCGGGCGTCGGCGTCGACCCGGCCACGGTCGCCGACGAGGTCGATGTCGTCCTCGAGCAGGTGCTCGCGATGAGCGGTGTCGATCGTCCCGACGTCGCGCCGCTGGCGGGCGTGCGCGGGGAGACCGGCCGCGACGGGCTGCACACCGAGGCGTTCAGCCGTCTGCTCGCCGAGATGCAGGTCGTCGCGCGGGCCCACCCCATGGGGAGCTGGTGATGGGCGGAGTCTCGAGCGTCTCGGCCTCCTCCAAGGCTCGCAGCACAGCGGCGCTCGTCACGGATCCGGAGATGCCGATGCTCACGCTCGAGGACCTCGGCGTGCTGCGCGACGTCGAGGTCGACGACGAGCGTGTCGTCGTGACGATCACCCCGACCTACGCCGGCTGCCCGGCGATGGCCACGATGCGCGACGACATCGTGCACCGGCTCCGCGATGCCGGGTTCGACGAGGTCGACGTCCGCCTGAGCCTGCACCCGGCGTGGTCGAGCGACTGGATCACGGCCCGCGGCCGCGCTGCGCTCGCGGAGCACGGCCTCTCGGCGCCCGGCCCGGCACCTGCGCACGAGGGTCCGGTCGTGCTGTCGCTGCAGCCCACGCGCCGGGCGCTCACCTGCCCGCGCTGCGGCTCTCCCGTCGTCGAGCTGACGTCCGAGTTCGGGCCCACGGCTTGCAAGGCGCTCTATCGATGTGGGTCCTGCCTCGAGCCGTTCGAGCACGTCAAGGAGATCTGAATGACGGTCATGACCCCACCGGTCCCGGCAGCGCGCGCCGCCTTCCACCTGCTCACGGTGGCGTCGGTCCAGCGGCTCACGGACGACTCGGCCGCCGTCACGTTCGAGGTCCCGGAGGACCTCCGCGAGGCGTACGCCTTCGAGGCCGGCCAGTCGCTCACGATCCGCCGGGTGGTCGAGGGGCAGGAGCACCGGCGCACGTACTCGATCTGCGCCGCTGTCGGCGAGCCGCCGCGCGTCGGGGTGCGGGAGATCCCGGACGGCTTCTTCTCGCGCTGGCTCGTGCACGACGTGCGACCGGGGGACCGCCTCGAGGTGCAGACGCCGACCGGGACCTTCCGGGCCGACCCCGAGCTGGGCGGCCGCCACCTGTGCATCGCCGCGGGGTCGGGCATCACACCGATGATCTCGATCGTCTCGTCGATGCTGCGCGACTCCGATGCCCGGATCACGCTCCTCTACGGCAACCGCACGACGCAGTCCGTCATGTTCGCCGAGGAGCTCGCCGACCTGAAGAACCGCTACGGGCCGCGCCTCGACCTGGTGCACGTCCTGTCCCGCGAGCCTCGTGACGTCGAGCTGTTCTCGGGGCGGCTCGAGGCCGACCGCCTGCGCCGGCTGCTGACGGCGCTGGTGCCGGTCGACGACCTCGACCACGTGTGGCTGTGCGGACCGTTCGGGCTGATCACCGAGGCGCGTACGGTGCTCGACGAGGTCGGGGTCGAGGCCGCCAAGGTGCACTTCGAGCTGTTCTACGTCGGCGAGCCGCCTCCGGAGCTCCGCCGTGCCGAGGCGATCGTCTCCGGTGTCACGAGTGACGTCACGATCGTGCTCGACGGGCGTACGACGACGGCGCCGATGCCGCGTGACCGGAGCGTGCTCGACGGCGCGGCGGTCACGCGCAACGACCTGCCGTTCGCCTGCAAGGGCGGCGTGTGCGGCACCTGCCGTGGCAAGGTCACGGCGGGCGAGGTGGAGATGCGCCGCAACTACGCGCTCGAGGACGCCGAGGTCGAGGCCGGCTTCGTGCTGACGTGCCAGAGTCATCCGGTGACCGACGCCGTGACGGTCGACTTCGACGCCTGACCTCAGTGCTCGTGCAGCGACAGCCCGTCGAACGCCAGGGTGGTGATCGAGGCGGCGAGCACGTCGGGGTCGACCGGGCCGCCGGGGCGGTACCACTCCACGACTGAGTTGACCATGCCGAACAGCAACCGGCTGATCAGGTCCGGCGGGATGTCGCCGCGCAGCGCCCCCTCGTCGACGGCCGCCTGGACGAGGGTGGCGAGGCGCTCGTCGATGCGGCGACGGCGCTCGAGCGCGGCCTGCTCGACCTCGCTGTTGCCGTGCACCCGGAGCAGCAGCGTGACGGCCGGCAGGTGCGCGACGAGGATCTCGACCGACTCCTGCACGACGGTGCGCAGTCGCTCGTACGCGCTGGTGCCCGGTGCCGCGGCGGCCGCGGAGTCGACGGCCGTCGACAGCCCGTCGAGCGCCTCGTCGAGCGCCGCCGCCAGGAGGTGCTCCTTGCTCGGCACGTGGTGGTAGATCGCCGACTTGGTCAGCCCCAGCTCCTTGGCGAGGTCGCCCATGCTGGTGCCGTCATAGCCCTGGCGGTTGAACAGCTCGATGGCCCGCCTCAGCACGGTCTGCTGGTCGTAGCCCGGCCGGCCTCGTCGGGGTGCAGCCGCCTCGGTCATGCCCCCAGCGTCTCACGCTGGGGAAGGCGACTAGGCGAACGCGGACAGGCCGGTGAGCTCGCGACCGATCGTGAGCTGGTGGATCTCGGCGGTGCCCTCGTAGGTCAGCACCGACTCGAGGTTGTTGGCGTGCCGCATGACCGGGTACTCGCCCGAGATGCCGTTGGCGCCCAGGATGGTCCGGGCCGTGCGGGCGATCTCGAGCGCGACCCGGGTGTTGTTGAGCTTGCCGGCGCTGACCTGGGCGGGCTTGAGGATGCCGGCCTCCTTGAGCCGACCCAGGTGCACGCTGAGCAGCAGTGCCTGGCCGTGCGCGACGCTCATGTCGGCGAGCTTGCCCTGCGTCAGCTGGAACGCGCCGATGGGCTTGTCGAACTGGGTGCGGGTCGTGGCGTACTCGATGGCGGACTCGAGGCACGAGCGCGCCGCGCCGGTCGTGCCGAAGACGATGCCGAACCGCGCCTCGTTGAGCGCCCCGAGTGGGCCTCGGAGGCCCTCGGCGCCCGGCAGCAGAGCCGATCCCGGCAGCCGCATGTCCTCGAACGTGAGCTCGCTCGTGACGGAGGCCCGCATCGACATCTTGTGCTTGATGGCACGGCCGGAGAATCCGGGGGTGTCGGTCGGCACCACGAAGCCTCGGATGCCCTCGTCGGTCTGCGCCCAGACCACGACGACGTCCGCGATGCTGCCGTTGGTGATCCACATCTTGGCGCCGTTGAGCAGCCAGTCGTCGCCGTCGCGCTTGGCCCGCGTGCGCATGCCGTTGGGGTTGGAGCCATGATCGGGTTCGGTCAGGCCGAAGGCGCCGACGAAGTCGCCCGCAGCCATGCCGGGCAGCCACTGCTGCTTCTGGTCCTCGGACCCGTAGGCGTGGATCGAGTACATCGCCAGCGAGCCCTGCACCGAGAACAGCGAACGCAGTCCGCTGTCGATCGCCTCGAGCTCGATGCTCGCCAGTCCGTACGCCGTGGGGCCGACACCCGCGCAGCCGTAGCCCTCGAGGTGCATCCCGAGCAGCCCGGCGCCGCCCATCTGCTTGGCGATGTCGCGGGCCGGCAGCTCGCCGCTCTCGGCCCAGTCGGCGACGTGCGGCGCGAGCGAGTCCTGGGCGAAGCGTCGCGCGGTGTCGCGGATGGCCCGCTCCTCGTCGGTCAGCAGGTGGTCGACGTCGAGCAGGTCATGACGGGTGTCCATGGATCCACCTTCTCAGAGCGGGGTGTCGGTCGTGCAGGGGCTAGGAGTCGAGCCGGCGGCCGGCCCACGACCAGGCGTACGCGTCGTCCTCGGCGGCCAGCCCGCCCTCGCCGAGCTCGAGCGGGCGGAACGTGTCGACCATGACCGCGAGCTCGTCGAACGCCTCGACGCCGAGGCTCGCCTCGATGGCGCTCGGCTGCGGGCCGTGCGCGTACCCGCCGGGGTGCAGCGAGATCGAGCCGACGGCGATGCCCGAGCCCTTGCGCGCCTCGTAGTCGCCGTCGACGTAGAACATGACCTCGTCGGAGTCGACGTTGGAGTGGAAGTACGGCACCGGGATCGCGAGCGGGTGGTAGTCGACCTTGCGGGGCACGAAGTTGCAGATGACGAAGTTGTGTCCCTCGAACACCTGGTGCACCGGCGGCGGCTGGTGCACGCGCCCGGTGATGGGCTCGTAGTCGGAGACGTTGAACGTGTAGGGGTAGAGGCAGCCGTCCCAGCCGACGACGTCGAACGGGTGGGTGTCGTACGTCATCCGGCTGCCGACGATGCCGTTCGGGCCGGAGCCCCGGTGCTTGACCAAGACCTCGACGTCGGTGCCGTCGACGAGCAGCGGCTCGGTGGGACCGTGCAGGTCGCGCTCGCAGTAGGGCGCGTGCTCGAGCAGCTGCCCGTAGCGCGAGAGGTAGCGCTTCGGCGGCGCGACGTGGCTGTTGGACTCGATCGCGTACGCCTTGACGGCGCCGGTCGACGCGTCGGGCACCCAGCGGTGCGTCGTGGCGCGCGGGATGATGACATAGTCGCCGGTGCGGAACGCGAGGACGCCGAACACGGTCTCCACGACGCCGGACCCGGACTCGATGAACACGCACTCGTCGCCGATCGCGTTGCGGTAGAGCGGCGAGGGGGCGCTGCCCACGGTGTACGCGATGCGGACGTCACCGTTGCCGAGCACGAGTCGCCGGCCGGTCACCAGGTCGGTGGCCGCCGGATCGGCGTCGGCGAACAGCTGCGGCAGCTTGAGGTGGCGCGGCTTGAGCGGATGGTTGGCGGTCGTGGCGTGGTCGGGCAGGTCCCAGATCTCCGACGCGACGATCCCCGACGGCACGCCGAGGTGGTAGAGCAGCGACGAGTCGCTCGAGAACCCCTCCTCGCCCATCAGCTCCTCGCGGTGCAACGCCCCGTCGTCCGTGCGGAACTGGGTGTGGCGCTTGGGCGGGATCTGGCCGACGCTGCGGTAGTGGGCCACGAGGTCTCCTGTGTCCGGATAACGGATGAACATGTCCGATAAAAACACCATGCGATATCGTGCTGAGCGTGTCAACCCTGCTCGATCGCGTGGTCGACGACGCCGCGATCTTCCCGCCCGGCAACGCGCCGCTCGACGTCGCGATCCGCGACCACCTGAGTCATCGCGCCGCATCGTACGCGGCGATGGTGGGTCCGCTCCTGGTGCGCGAGACGGATGTCGAGCAGGTCGTCGCGCTCGCCGAGAGACCGCTCGAGATCGGTGTCATAGCCACGACCGGTCCGTCGGCCCTGCAGCGGGCCGTCGTCGCCCTGCACGACGGGCCGCACCTGCGGGTCACGGGCTTCGAGATCCCACTGCCCGCCGGTGAGCTGTCGGCTGTCGGCACGCTGCTCGCGGAGCTGAAGCCCCCGCCCGGCGTCACGGTCTCGGTCGAGCTGCCACGACCCGGCGCGACCGTGCCCGATGCCTGGCTGGCGGCGGCCGCCGACGTCGCCGAGGCCGGCTGCCAGGTCAAGCTCCGCACCGGCGGCGTGCATCCTGACGCCCATCCCGGCGAGCGTGAGCTGGCGATGGTGCTCGAAGCTCTCGTGCCGCACCGGTTCAAGCTGACCGCGGGTCTGCATCGCGCGGTGCGGCACACGCAGCCGGGCACGGGCTTCGAGCAGCACGGCTTCCTCAACGTGATGGTCGCGGTGCACCGGCTCCTGGGTGGCGCCTCCGTGGATGCCGCCGCCGAGGTGCTGGCCGACCGCGAGGGTGCGAGGCTGGCGGCCGAGGCGCGCTCCTGGAGCGACGCGGACGCGGCGGCCGTGCGGCAGTCGTTCCGCGGGTTCGGGAGCTGCAGCATCATCGAGCCGCATGACGACCTCGTCGGACTGGAGCTGATCGCATGACCACAGGATTCGGGCTCGACCACCTGCCGTACGGCGTCGTGACCCACCAGGGTCGACGGATCGTCGCCGCTCGCTTCGAGGACACGGTCGTCGACCTCGCCGCCCTGGCCGCGTCGGCACCGTCCGGGGTCGACCCGTCGGTGCTCGCGGGCCCCGACCTCGGACCGCTGCTGGCCGCCGGGCCCCGGGTCTGGGCCGACGTGCGCTCGTGGCTGCAGGAGACCTTGGCCGGCTCGTCGGCCGGACGCATCCCGCTCGACGAGGTCGAGGTGCGGATGCCGTTCGCCGTGGCCGACTACGTCGACTTCTACGCCTCGCTGCACCACGCGTCCAACGTCGGCCGGATCTTCCGGCCCGACGCGGAGCCGCTGCTGCCCAACTGGCGACACCTGCCGGTCGGCTATCACGGCCGGGCCGGCACCGTCGTCCCCTCGGGCACGCCGATCGTGCGGCCGCAAGGACAACGGCGTCCCGGTCCCGACGGGCAGCCGGCGTTCGGGCCGTCGCAGGCCCTCGACATCGAGGCCGAGCTCGGGTTCGTCGTGGGCGTGCCGAGCACCATGGGGCAGGCCGTGAAGGCCGACGCCTTCGCCGACCACGTCTTCGGCGTCACGCTCCTCAACGACTGGTCGGCGCGCGACATCCAGGCGTGGGAGTACGTCCCGCTCGGGCCGTTCCTGGGCAAGTCCTTCGCCACGTCGATCTCACCGTGGATCACGCCGCTGGCGGCGTTGACGGACGTACGCGCACCGCTCCCCGGCCAGGACCCGGAACCCCTTGACTACCTGCGTGTCGCCGAGCCCGCCGGTTACGCCATCGACCTCGAGGTCGTCGTCAACGGCTCGGTCGTGTCCCGCCCGCCGTACGCCTCGATGTACTGGTCGCCCGCCCAGATGCTGGCGCACCTGACGGTCAACGGCGCGTCCTTGCGCACCGGCGACCTCTACGGCTCCGGGACGATCTCGGGGCCCGAGGTCGGTCAGCGCGGCTCGCTGCTGGAGCTGTCGTGGGGTGGCACCGAGCCGTTCACCCTGGACGACGGCAGCACCCGGACGTACCTCCAGGACGGCGACACCGTGATCATCCGCGCGACCGCGGGATCGATCACCCTCGGCGAGGTCGAGGGCACGATCCACCCCCGATGAGCCCGGTGCGCGGTGGATCCGCCACCTTTTCAGGTGCGAGCGGTGGATCTGCAACCGAATGGCGGCTCAGAAGGTGGAGGATCCACCCCCCGGGCCCAGGCGGACGGCGGGGGTCAGGCCAGGGCTTGGGCCACGGCGCGCGCGGCCTCGACGACGAGCGGCTCGGTCGTCGCGGCATCGATGTCGTGCAGGCTGACGATGCCGACCGAGGCCTCGAGCCCGGGCACGCCCAGCACCGGGGCGGCCATGCCGGCAGCGCCGGGCTGCAGCTCGCCGGACGTGCTGGCGACGCCGCCTGCCTCGCGGCCCAGCAGGATCGCCTTGCCGGCCGCACCGGTGTCGAGGCGGTGCCGGGCGCCGACCCGATAGGCCACGTGCATGTCGCTGCGCGTCGGCTCGACGACCAGCAGCGCGACCGCGTCCTCACCGTCGGCGATCGTCAGGTGCGCCGTGGCCCCGCTGGCGTCGGCGAGCCGGGTCAGTGCCGGCGTGGCGCGCGACTTGAGCTCGGGCAGGTAGGCGTTGCGGAACGCCATCATGCCGAAGCCGGCACCGATGCGGCCCTGGGCGTCCCGGCGCAGGAGGTCGTGCTCCTCGAGCGTGACGATCAGCCGGTACGCCACGGTGCGGCTGATCCCGAGCGACTCGGCGATCTCGTTGATCGTGAACCGCGACTCCGAGCCGGCCACGAGCGTGAGGATGCGCAGCCCGCGGTCGAGCGTCTGCGCGGTCTCGGCGGCCATCGGTCCTCCTCGGTCGGTCGTGTGAAGTGTCGCAGGGCTCAGAGCACGGCGCCGGGATTGAGGATGCCCTGGGGATCGAGCGCCGCCTTGACCCGGCGGTTCAGGTCCATGACGTCAGGCCCGAGGTAGGCCGGCAGCCAGTCCTTCTTGAGGCGTCCCACCCCGTGCTCGCCGGTGATGGTGCCATCGAGGCGGATGGCGAGATCCATGACCTCCCCGTACGCCGTCCGCGCCCGGGCGACCTCGCCGTGATCCGTCGCGTCGAACACGATCAGCGGGTGCGTGTTGCCGTCGCCGGCGTGGGCGATGACAGCGATCGTGATGTCGTGCTGCTCGGCGATCGCCGCGATGCCGCGAACGAGGGCACCGAGCTCGGGCAGGGGCACGCCGACGTCCTCCAGCAGCAGCGAGCCCTTCTGCTCCAGCGCCGGGATGACCATGCGGCGGGCCACCACGAACGCCGTGCCGGTCTCGGCGTCGTCGGTCGAGAACACCTCGGTGCTGCGGTTGGCCTCGCAGATCGCGGTCACCTCGGCGATCTCGGCAGCGCCGTGGGTCGACGGCTCGTCGGACTGCACCACGAGCATCGCAGCGGCGCCGCGGTCGAGCCCCATGCTGGTGACGTCTTCGACGGCATTGATCGACGCGTGGTCCATGAGCTCGAGCATCGCCGGCCGCATCCGTCGGGTGATGTCGAGCACCGTCTGCGTCGCGTCGTCGAGCGAGGCGAACGTCGCGACGAGCGTGCACGGCGGCCGCTGCGCCGGGACGAGCCGCAGGACGACGCTCGTGATGATGCCGAGCGTCCCCTCGCTGCCGACGAACAGCTTGGTCAGGGACAGTCCGGCGGCGTCCTTGAGCCGTGGGCCGCCGAGCTCGACGGCGGTGCCGTCGGCCAGGACCACCGTCAGGCCGAGGACGTAGTCGGTCGTCACGCCGTACTTGACGCAGCAGAGGCCGCCCGCGTTGGTCGCGACGTTGCCGCCGATCGAGCAGATCTCGTACGACGACGGGTCCGGCGGGTACCACAGCCCGTGCTCTGCGGCGGCGGCCTTCACCTCCGCGTTCATGGCTCCCGGGCCCGCCACTGCCATGCGGGTGACGGGGTCGACGTCGACGGCCCGCATGCGCTCCATCGACACGACGAGGCATCCGTCGAGCGCCGACGCGCCGCCCGACAGGCCGGTCCCGGCGCCGCGAGGCACGATCGGCAGGCCGTGCCGGGCAGCGAACCGTACGGCCGCCTGCACGTCCTCGGTGCTCGTCGCCCGGACGACGGCCACAGGGACGCCGGCGTCGGGATCGTTGGCCCGGTCCCACCGATAGGCGTCCATCCGGTCGGGGTCGACCAGCAGCACGCCGTCCGGCAGCTGGCCGGCGAGCTCGTCGAGGTCGGGCGTCACGGGACGATCAGTCCTCGTCGAGGATCTCCGCCGCCTCGGCGTCCTGCTTGGGTGCGAGGACCGAGACCGAGTCGTCGATGCGCTCGTTGGTGTAGCGCAGGATCTCCGCGATCGTCGCGACGACCGGCACCGCGAGGAACGCGCCGGTGACACCGAACACCGTGCCGCCGGCCGTGACCGACATCAGCACGACCGCAGCGTGGAGGTTCATGTTCTTGCCCTGCAGCCACGGCGACAGGACGTTGCCCTCCAGCTGCTGGACGGCGATCACGATGATCAGCGCGATGAGCGCGTCCTTGGGATCGTTCGTGACGAGGGTGACGAGCACCGCGAGACCGCCGCTGACGAACGCGCCGATGATCGGGATGTAGCCACCGAAGAACGTGATGACGGCGAGCGGAGCGGCGAGCGGGGAACCGAGGATCGCCAGGCCGATGCCGATGATGACCGCGTCGATCAGTGCGACCAGCGTCTGGGTGCGGATGAACCCGCCGAGCGTGCTCCACGACCGGTTGAGGACCTCGGCGAGGTGCTCGCCCGACCGCCGGCCGCCGAGCGTCTTGACCCACGGCAGGAACTTGTGACCGTCCTTGACGAAGAAGAACGTCAGCATCAGGATCAGCACGAGGTTGACGACGGCGCTGGTGGCGGCGCCGATCGTGGAGAAGATGCCCGAGCTGATGGCGCTCGCACTGGACTGCAGGCGGTCCTGGACGGCCTCGATCGCGCGCGTGATCTGCCCCTCGGACAGGTTGAGCGGCTCACCGGTGACCCAGTCGCGGATCTTCTGCAGGCCGTCGGAGGCCCCGGCCGCGACCTCGCCGGACTTGTCGGCGACCAGGGGGGTGAGGATCGCGATGATCCCGACCACGACGCCGATGAAGCCCAGCACGACGACCGCTGCCGCGAGGCCTGACGGGACGTGCCGTGACCGCAGGAACGTCACGGGGGGCGCGAGGACGGTCGAGAGGATCAACGCGATGGAGACCGGGAACAGCACCATCCAGGTGTGGCCGATGATCCAGCCGACGACCCACGCCGCTGCTGCGATGACGATGATCCGCAGGCCCCAGCGCTGGAGGTTGGCGAAGCCCTCGTCGATCACGACTCCGCGGTCGCGAATCTTCTTGTTGTCGGTCACCCACTCAGCCTAGGGGTACGGGGTCCGCGGCGACGGGTTGCGCGGGCCGGAGCTGCCAGTCCACGGGCGCGGCGCCTTGGGCGACGAGCAGCTCGTTGGCCCGGCTGAACGGCCTGGACCCGAAGAATCCGCGCGATGCCGACAGCGGGCTGGGGTGAGCCGACTCGATGCGTGGGACGTCGCCGAGCATCGGGGCCAGGCCTTGGGCGTCGCGACCCCACAGGATCGCGACCAGCGGCGTCCCGCGCGCGACGAGGGCCCGGATGGCCTGCTCGGTGACCGCCTCCCAGCCCTTGCCACGATGGCTGGCCGGAGCGCCGGGCCGTACCGTCAGCACCCGGTTGAGCAGCAGCACCCCTTGCTCGGCCCACGAGGTCAGGTCGCCCGACTCCGACCGGGGGAGGCCGAGGTCGGACTCGAGCTCGGTGAAGATGTTCACGAGGCTGCGCGGCAGCGGGCGTACGTCAGGGGCGACCGAGAACGACAGGCCGACGGGGTGCCCTGGCGTGGGGTAGGGGTCCTGTCCGGTGATGAGCACGCGCACGTCGGCCATCGGCTCGGCGAACGCCCGCAGGACGTGCTCGCCGGCCGGCAGGTAGGAACGTCCGGCCGTGATCTCGTCGCGGAGGAACCGCCCCATCGCGTGCACCTGGTCAGCCACAGGCTCCAGCGCCTCGGCCCAGTCGGGCGCCATGACCTCAGCCAGCGGTCGTGCCACGGACGTCCTCCTGCCTGCGCAGCGCCGACGGGGCGAGCACTCCGGCGAGCAGGCACCCGACGATCGGCACCGCGAACGCCGTCGTGAGCGAGACCCAGTTGGTCAGGATCCCGATGATCGCGGGCCCGGCCAGCAGCCCGAGGTAGCCCGTGCCCGTCACCCGTGCGAGGTAGGTTCCCGCAGCAGCCGGGTCGATGTTGCCGGCGGCGCTGAAGAACTGGGGGACGCAGCCGGCCAGACCGACACCGAACACCGCCCACGCGGCGATCCCCACCGCGGCGTTGGGGGCGAGGGCGGCGCCCAGCAGGCCGGCCGCTCCGACCAGGGCGGCCCGTTGGACGTAGGCCGCAGCGCCGATGCGCGCGACGATGCGATCGGCCACCAGTCGCACGAGCGTCATGGTGATCGAGAACGCGCCGAACGCCCAGGCCGCCACGGTCTTGCTGGCGTCGAGGGAGTCGTGCAGGTGCACCGTGCTCCAGTCGTACGCGACGCCCTCGGAGAGCAGCAGCACGAACGCCAGCAGGGACAGCACGACGACCCGCAAGGTCCACGGCGCGGGGGCGCGCGGGGTGCCCCGCTCGCGGGTGGTCCCGGGGGACGGGCGGAGCAGCGCCGGCATCGCTGCGAGGGTGACAAGGATGCCGAGCACGGCGGCGCCGGCCAGGGTCAGCCGGACGTCGGTGTCGAGGGCGATCAGGCCGCCGCCGACCACCGCCGCGATGAGGCCGCCCAGTGAGAAGAACGCGTGGAAGCCGCTGATGATGGGCCGGCCGTAGAGCCGCTCGACCTCGACCGCCTGGGCGTTCTGCGCCACGTCGATCACCCCGTTGAAGGCTCCCAGGAAACCGAGGGCGACGGCCAGGCCGAGGGTGCTGGTGGCCAGGCCCGGGCCGACGAGGAATGCGCTGAGGGCGAGTCCGGCGACCACGACGACCACCCGGCTGCCGAACCGGTCGATGAGCCGGCCGCCGACCTGCATGCCGAGCAGGGCGGTCCCGCCCAGCAGGAGCAGGAGGTAGCCGAGTGTTGCGGTGCTCGCGCCCGTTCGCTCGCGGATCTCCGGGATGTGCACCACCCACATGCCGAGGAGGAAGCCGTTCAGCGCGAAGATCGCGAAGGTCGACTTTCGCGCGGCGGAGGTCGGCATGGGTCCGACCCTATCGAGGTGGACGGTGCCCTACAGTTGTCAGGCTGTGTCAGCAATCGCCGCCTACCGCGCGCTCCTGCGGATCGTCGGGCCCGCCTACATCCTCGTAGCCTTCCTCGGGCGGATTCCGCTTGCCATGAGCCAGCTCGGCGTCCTGGTCCTGGTGAGCTCCGAGCTCGACAGCTACGGCACGGGTGGCGCAGCGGCCGGGGTCCTGGCCATCGCGAACGCCGTCGGGTCGCCGATCGCCGGATCGCTCGCCGATCGCATCGGCCAGCGTCCCGTGGTCCTCGTGCAGTCCCTCGTGGGTGCCGCCGGGCTCGCGTCGGTCGTCCTGGTGACCGACCCCGACGCGTCCCGGGCGCTGATCTTCGTCGCGGCCGGCGTCACGGGCTTCGCGATGCCGCAGGTCGGACCGCTGGCCCGGGTGCGGTGGCGGCCCATCACGCGTGACGAGGGCGACCAGCGGCGGCTCGTCGACGCGGCGTTCTCGTACGAGGGTGCGGCCGACGAGGCGTCGTTCGTGCTGGGACCCGCGATGATCGGCGTGCTGGCGATCATCGCCGAGCCGGCCGGAGCGCTGCTGGCCGCCTCGGTCCTCCTGGCGGTGTTCGGCTCGTGGTTCGCGGTGCACTGGACGTCGGAGCTCGTCGCCAAGCGGTCCACCACAGGCGGCTCCGGCTCCGAGCCGCTGTGGACCGTGGCCTTCGCGGTCCTCGTCGTCGCGCAGCTGTGCATCGGCGCGATCTTCGGCAGCGTGCAGACCGGCACCGCGGTGCTCGCGACCGCCGACGGGCACGCCGGCAGCGCGGGACTCATCCACGCGGTGCTCGGCATCGGCAGCGTCACTGCAGGGCTCGCCATCACGGCTCTGCCCGAGCGCATCCTCTACGCCACGCGCATGCTCGTCGCGGCGGCCGGCCTGCTCCTGCTGTCGGGGCCGCTGCTCCTGGTCGACTCGATCGGCGCCTTGGTGCTCGTCATCGCCCTGCTCGGCTTCGTCGTGGCGCCCTACATGATCAGCAACTTCGCCCTCGCCGGGATCCTCGTGCCGGTGCACCGGGTCGGCACCGCCATGACCCTGCTCGCCGGAGCGACCGGCATCGGTTATGCCATCGGGGCGTCGATCGCAGGCCGGCTGGCCGACGACGGTGGGCACACGCCGGCGTTCGCCGTGACGGTCGGCGCCGCGGGCGTCGCACTGCTGCTGGCCGGCCTCGCCAACAGGTCGCTGCGCAACGCCCGCCCGTACGTCACCTGACCCGCCTGGGGTGCAGGAAGGTCAGAGCTGGTCGTGCGGGGTGGTCTCGAGGCCGAGGGCTTCGCCGACCGCAGCGTTGGCGAGGTGACCGTCGTGCGTGCTGAGGCCGCCGGCGAGGGCGGCGTCGTCCGTCACGGCCTGGCGCCAGCCCTTGTCGGCCAGGGCGACGGCGTAGGGGAGCGTGACGTTCGTCAGCGCGTAGGTCGAGGTGCGCGGCACGGCGCCGGGCATGTTGGCGACGCAGTAGAAGATCGACTCGTGCACCATGAAGGTCGGGTCGTCGTGCGTCGTCGGGCGTGAGCTCTCGAAGCAGCCGCCCTGGTCGATGGCGATGTCCACCAGCACCGAGCCGGGGCGCATCGTGGCGACGAGGTCGTCGCTGATGAGCTTGGGCGCCTTGGCGCCGGGCACCAGCACCGCGCCGATCACCAGGTCGGCGTTGCGCACGGCCTTCTCGATCGCGAACGAGCTCGATGCGACCGTCGTGATCATCCCGGCGAAGCGGGCATCGACCTGCCTCAGCTTGGCGACGTCGAGGTCGAGGATCTCGACACGGGCGCCCATGCCGCGCGCGACCTCGGCGGCGTTGACGCCGGAGACGCCGGCACCGATCACGACGACGTCGGCCGGGTAGACCCCGGGCACCCCGCCGGGCAGCACGCCGCGGCCGCCGTTGCTGGCCATGAGGTGCTGGAAGCCGACCTGGGGGGCCAGTCGACCGGCGACCTCCGACATAGGGGCCAGCAGCGGCAGGGACCGGTCGGGCAGCTGCACGGTCTCGTACGCGATCGAGGTGGTGCCGGCGGCCAGCAGCGCGTCGGTGCACTCGCGGCTCGCGGCCAGGTGCAGATAGGTGAACAGGGTCTGCCCACGGCGCATGCGGCCGTACTCCTCGGCGATGGGCTCCTTGACCTTGAGGACCAGCTCGGCCTCGGCCCAGACGTCGTCGGCGGTGTCGAGGATCTTGGCGCCGGCAGCGAGGTACTCGTCGTCGGTGATGGACGAGCCGAGACCCGCACCGCGCTCGACGACGACGTCGTGGCCGTGCCGGGTCAGCTCGTGCACTCCGGCGGGCGTGATGGCGACGCGGTACTCGTGGTTCTTGACCTCGCGGGGGACACCGACCAGCATGACGTGCTCACTTTCGTACGGAATAGTCCTCCCATGGTGAATCAACTGCGAAATGATGTGCAACCGCGCGAACAAGATTCTGTACGATTGACTTTGACCGCGGATTGCGTCGCCTCGAACCCTCTCAGGAGCCCTCGTGCCGAATGATGTTCGCCAGCTGGACGACGTCGACCAGCGGATCGTCGCAGCGCTGCGCAGCCAGGGCCGCCTGCCCAACAACGCCCTGGCCGACAAGGTCGGCATCGCCGCCTCGACGTGCCTGACCCGACTGCGCAGCCTGCTGGACCGCGGTGTCATCGCAGGATTCCACGCCGAGGTCGATCCGGCCTGGCTCGGCCGACCCATCCAGGCCATGATCGCGGTGCGCCTGCGCGGCGACGCCCGTGGCGCCATCAACGAGTTCTCGGACCGCCTCGCGGGCATGCCCGAGGTGCTCAACGTCTACTTCCTCGCCGGCGCCGACGACTTCCACGTGCACGTCGCGGCGCAGGACCCCGACGACCTGCGGGCGTTCGTCGTCGACCACCTGAGCTCTGCTCCCGAGGTCGCGCTGACCGAGACCAACCTGATCTTCGAGCACAAGCGGGGACGCCTCGCCGAGTGAGGGTGGCTGGGCTCAGGACGTCAGGTCGATGTCCTTGAACCAGGAGTCGGTCGCGTAGTCGGTCCTCCAGCCCAGCGCGAGGTAGAGCTGGTCGGCCTTGGTCGGCGAGTCGGCGTCGACCTCGAGCCCCACCCGGTCGCGACCGCGCTGGGCGGCGTCGGCGATCACGGTGCCGAGCAGCGACTTGGCCACGCCGCGACCACGTGCCGCCCGGTTGACGCCGACGTACTCGACGTACGTGCCCTCGGCGCCTCCGTCCTTGGCGGCCAGGACGGAGCAGACGATCGTGCCTGCTGCCGCCGGCGCGCCACCGTCCTCGGGCTCGACGTAGGCGAGCCACCAGTGGTCCCAGGTGTGGCGGGGGTCCTCGCGGAGGCGCTGCACGAACTCGGGGAAGCTCTCGCGGTACGAGTTGAAGTGGTCTTCGAACGACTCCTCGAGCATCTGGTGCACGATGCGCAGGTCCTCCGCGACCGGCATGCCGTTCTCGTGCCGCTCGACAGGCCGGACCGTGACGCCTGCCCGAGGCTCGAGGGTGGCGTCCTCGGGGCCGACCGGGCGCTCCATGTGCAGCCACGTGCGCCGCTTGCCGTAGCCGGCGCGGGCGAGCCATCGGGCCTGGCGCGTGTCCTCGGCGAACGGGCTCTCGTCGAGCCGGGTCGCGGTGACCCCGCGCAGACGCGCCATCGAGATGGCGGCCGCCTCGGCCCAGGCGTAGAACGCCTTCGCGATCGTGTCGACCTCGGGCACGTCGCGGTCGAAGTAGCCCCACACGAGGGCCCGGCCGGCCGCCCGGTCGTGCACGGTGATCCAGGCGCGCGGCACGTCATCGTCGCCGACCGCGACGAGCTGCCGCCGGGTCCAGGAGGCCTCGCCCGCGACCTCTGACTCGATGCCGGCCGGATCGACGTGCGCCTCGCCGGTGCCCTGCAGCTCGTCGAGCCGCCGCAGCTCGACGAGCGCCTCGATGTCGGCGTATCCGGGGATGCGGGCGCGCCACGAGCCGGGAAGGGTGGGCAGGTCCTGGGGGCCGCTCGTCGTGTCGGTCATCGGCACCATTGTGGTCGACGCTCCGGAGCGCCGTCGATCAGCGGGCGAGCCTGGCCTCGAGCGCCTCGCGCGCGGCCGGCCACTCGTCGTCGGTCATCGAGAACATCACGGTGTCGCGCCACGAGCCGTCGCGCCGGATGCGGTGCTTGCGCAGGACGCCCTCGCGCACGCCGCCGATGCGGGCGACCGCCGCCTGGGAGCGCTCGTTGAGGATGTCGACGTGCCATGCCACCCGGCTGCAGCCGAGGTCGTCGAACGCGTGGCGCAGGAGCAGCAGCTTGGCCTCGGTGTTGACGCCGGTGCGCCAGAACCGCCGACCGAGCCACGTCGAGCCGATCGCGACGGTGCGGACCGCCGGGTCGATGTCGTGGTAGGTCGTGAGGCCGGCGACCTCGCCCGACGCCTGGTCGATCTGCACCCACGGCACGGTGCCGGGCCGGGTCAGGTAGAGGCCGACGAGCGCCTCCGCCTGCTCGATCGTGGTCGGCCGGGAGAATGCCTGCCACGTGAACACCTCGTCGTCGTCCGAGGCGCCCAGCACGCCGGCCGCGTGGTGCGGTTGCAGCGGCTCGAGGCGGACGTGCCGGCCGTCGAGGACGGGCGCGACGTAGTAGTCGTCAGGGCTCACGGTCATGCGGCCAACCTATCCAGCCCGAACGCCGCGCTGGGCGTGACGTTCTGCAGGCGACACGCCGACACTGACCTGCAGAACGTCACGCTCAGCGGGTCAGCGGGAGAGCCGGTCGAGGAACGCGACCAGGAGCGCCTCGCGCAGTGCCGGCGGGGCCACGTCGAGCAGGGCGTTGACGGGGGCCATGCGCTCCGGGACCGTGACGTCGCCGGTGCCCGAGCCGAGCCCGGCCAGCGCGAGCAGGCCGTCGAACGCCTCGTCGTCGAGCGCCTGAGGGTCGAGCGCGACTGCCGCCGCACGCAGCTCCTGGTCGATCACGATCGGCCCGGACGCCGTGGCAGCGTCGAGCGACTCGGCGAGGGCGGCCAGGAACTCAGGGACCGCCGGAGCCGTCGCGGCCGAGACCGTGAGGTGCAGCGATGCCGGCATGTCCCGGAACGACATCTGCGGCTGGACGAACCAGCCACGCGCCAGCATCTCGTCGCTGACCGTGAAGACGTCGCAGGTCTCGTCCGTCTCGATCGTGACGAGTGACGAGTCCGGCCGGACCACGAGGCGTACGTGCTCCTGCTCCTCGATGCCCGCCACGAGCTCCGCCGTGCCGTCCAGCGTCGTGCGGACGAGCTCGAGATAGCCGGCGTCGCCGATCAGGTTGACGACGGCCCACGCCGCGGCCAGCGGACCGCCGGACTTGGTGGACTGCATCGTCGCGTTGAGCATCGTGTAGCCCGGCCAGTCGGCGCTCGCGAAGTACTGCGGCCGGCGCAGGTCCGGCGTCGCGTGCAGCAGCAGCGAGACCCCCTTGGGGGTGTAGGCGTACTTGTGCAGGTCGGCCGAGATGCTCGTGACGCCGGGCACCCGGAAGTCCCAGGGGGTGACCGGACGCCCCAGGCGCTCGGCCCACGGCAGGACCCAGCCGCCGATGCACGCGTCGACGTGGCACCGGATGCCGCGCGCGAGAGCCTCGGCAGCGAGGGCCTCGATCGGGTCGACGACCCCGTGGGCGTACGACGGGGCGGAGGCGGCGACGAGGACGACCCGGTCCCCGTACGCCTCCATGGCCGCGGTCATCGCTGCGGCGTCGGCCCTCTTGGTCGCCGGGTCGACGTCGACGCTCACACGCTCGACGCCGAAGTAGTGCGCCGCCTTGTGAAAGGCCGCGTGGATCGTCGTTGGCACGATCATCACCGGGTCCGGCGCGCCGGGACGGGCGTCGCGGGCCGCCTGCACCGCGAGCAGGATCGACTCGGTCCCGCCCGAGGTCACCGTCCCGACGGCAGAGGGTCCGTGGAAGAGCGAGCGGCCGAAGGCGACGAGATCCCGTTCCATCGCCAGCAGGCTGGGGAACGCGGTCGGGTCGAGGCCGTTGGTCGAGGCATACATCGCCAGAGCCTGCTTGCCGACCTCGTCGGCCTCGGCCAGCCCGGAGTCGTAGACGTACGCCATCGTGCGACCGCCGTGGGTCGGCAGGTCGTGTGCGCGCAGCTCCTCGAGCCGGCGGAGGATGTCGTCAGGGCTCACGGATGGCCTCCAGGTCGTCGAGTCGGTAGCGGCGCAGGAACAGCAGGCTGATCGCGATCAGTGCGGCCGGCACGAGGGAGAAGCCGACGGCGATGGCCGTGCGGGCGCTCTCCGGCTGCACGGCGGTGTGGTCGGTCGACGAGACGTACCCGCCCAGGGCGAGCACGAGTGCGAACAGCCCGGGTCCGATCGCCAGTCCCAGGGTCTCGCCGGCGGTCCAGACCCCGGTGAAGACGCCGATCCGGTTCTCACCGGAGGTCGCGGCGTCGTGCGCGGCGACGTCCGGCAGCATCGCCATCGGGAAGACCTGGGCGCCGGCGTAGCCGATCCCGACGACGGCCGCGGCGGCGTACACGACAAGGTGTTGGTCGACGCGCGCCTGGAACAGCGCGAGCGAGCCGGCCACGAGACAGCCCGAGGCGACGAGGTAGCCCGACCGCTTGCCCCGCCGCGCGGCATACCGCTCCCACAGCGGCGTCACCAGCAGCGCGGGCGCGACGAACGCCGCGAACAGGATCGTGGTCGCGGCCTCGCTGTCGAGCAGGTCGTCGGCGACGTACGCGACGCCGGCCAGCATCGCCCCGACGCCGATCGCCTGAAGCACGAACGTCAGCAGCAGCACCCGGAAGTCGCGCACCGCGGACACGAGTCGCAGCTGGTCCCGCAGGGAGCCGGCCGCGGTCTCGACCCGGTGCTCGGGTGCGTCTCGGGTGCCGCGCCACGCTCCGTAGACACCCGCCGCAAGGATCAGGGCGACGTACACACCCATGAAGCGGTAGCCCGTGGCGGACTCCTCGCCGCCGAACGCGTTGACGACCATCGGCGCCGTGGCACCGGACAGCAGGATCGCGAGGGCCAGCACGGCGACCCGCCACGTCATGAGCCGCGTGCGCTCGGCATAGTCGAGCGTCATCTCGGCCGGCATCGCGACGTACGGCACCTGGAAGAACGCGTAGGCCGTGGCGCACGCCAGGAACCACACCACGACCCACGCGCCGGCGACGACCGGCGGGCCGGTGGGGCCGGCGAACAGCAGCGCGAAGCACACCGCGAGGACCAGGCCGCCCTTGAGGAGGAACGGCCGACGCCGACCTGCCGGCGACGTCGACCGGTCGCTGATCCGGCCGGCGACCGGGTTGAGCACGACGTCCCACGCCTTGGGGACGAACACGATGAAGCCCGCGACGACGGCCGCGATGCCGAGCGAGTCCGTGAGGTAGGGCAGCAGCAGGAGGCCGGGCACGGTGCCGAATGTCCCGGTCGCGACGCTCCCCAGCGCGTACCCGCGACGCACCGAGGGGGACAGCGAGGTCATGCAGGGAGGCTAGACCGGGCGGACGTTCTTGGCGTGCGGGTCGCGGACTGACGTGAGCTCGCGCAGGAAGTTGGCCGCCCAGAGCTCGATGTCGTTCTCCATGACCTGCTTGCGCATCGCCTTCATGCGTCGGGCGTTCTCGCGCGGGCTGGCGTTGATCGCGGCCAGCATCATGCTCTTCATGCCGTTGATGTCGTGCGGGTTGACCTGGTAGGCCGACTTGAGCTCGGACGCCGCGCCGGCGAACTCGCTCAGCACGAGCGCGCCGCGGTCGTCGTAGCGGCACGCGACGTACTCCTTGGCGACGAGGTTCATGCCGTCGCGCAGCGGCGTCACGACCATGACGTCGGCAGCCCGGTAGAGCGCGGCCATCTCGGCGCGCGGGTAGGACGCGTGCAGGTAGGTCACCGGCTGCTGGCCGATCCGCGCCACGTCGCCGTTGATGCGCCCGACCAGTCGGTTGATGTCGTCGCGCAGGATCTTGTACTGGTCGACGCGCTCGCGTGACGGGGTCGCGACCTGCACGAACACGGCGTCGTCGACGTGCAGCGAACCTTCGGCGATGAGCTCGCCGAAAGCTCGGAGGCGCTGCCGCAGGCCCTTGGTGTAGTCGAGCCGGTCGATGCCGAGCAGCATGACCTTGGGGTTGCCGAGGCTCTCGCGGATCTCCGCGGCCCGTGCGATGACCTCGGGCGTACGGGCGAGCTCCTCGAACCCGGCGGCGTCGATCGAGATGGGATAGGCCTTGGCGAGCACCGTCCGCCCGTCGGGGAGGTAGATCATGTCGCGATGGGTCTTGTGACCGACCCGCTGGCGCACGAGGCGGACGAAGTTCTGCGCCGCGCCGGGCATCTGGAAGCCGACGAGATCGGCGCCGAGCAGCCCCTCGAGGATCTGGCGACGCCACGGCAGCTGCTGGAACAGCTCGGCCGGCGGGAACGGGATGTGCAGGAAGAAGCCGATGCGCAGGTCGGGGCGGAGCTCGCGCAGCATGCTCGGCACGAGCTGGAGCTGGTAGTCCTGCACCCAGACGACGGCATTCTCGTTGGCGACCTCGGCGGCCTTCTCGGCGAAGCGCCGGTTGACCCGCACGTAGGCGTCCCACCACTCGCGGTGGAAGGCGGGCGGCGCGACGACGTCGTGGTAGAGCGGCCAGAGGGTCGAGTTGGAGAATCCCTCGTAGTACTCGGCGACCTCCTCCTCCGAGAGCGGAACCGGTACGAGGTGCAGCCCGCTGTGCTCGAAGGGCTTGAGCTTCTCGTCAGCGGCGCCGTGCCAGCCGATCCACGCTCCACCGTTGCTGCGCATCACGGGCTCGAGGGCGGTCACCAGCCCACCGGGGGAGGTGCGCCACATCGTGCTGCCGTCGGGCGAGGTCACCCGGTCGACCGGCAGACGGTTGGCGATCACGACGAAGTCTGCGGTACCGGTCCCCATGCACGGCAGCCTAGCCGGATGTGTCGGGGCTCACCGGGCGGCGACCCCGAGCTGGTCCAGGATCGTTTGGGCCTGTCGCATGATCGACACGGTCTCGTCGAGCGGCAGGAGGGCCGACTCGGTCGCACCGGCGCGCAGGCAGGCGGCGACCTCCTCGATCTCGTGCGCGTAGCCGCGGCCCGTCACGGGCTCGCTCAGGGTGTCGAGCCGGTCGTCGTGCCAGTGCGTGAACATCGTGGGGTGGTGGAAGCGCGCCGGGATCTCGATGAGCCCGGCATCGCCGGCGACCGACGCCCGGTTGTCGCTGCGGGCCACCTGGGTCCAGGCGATGCTCGCGACCGCCCCTCCGGCGTACGTCATGGTCGCTCCGCCCGCGACGTCGATGCCCTGGTCGGACAGCGTGCCGGCGGCGGCGATGCCGACGGGCTCGCCGAGGATCAGGTGCGCGAAGGTCAGGGGATAGATCCCGACGTCCAGGAGAGCGCTGGCGCCGAGCTGCGGGTCCCAGAGGCGGGCGGTCGAGGCCGGCCCGACGAAGCCGAGCTCGGCCCGGACCTGGCCGATCGTGCCGAGCGCGCCGCTGCTCGCCAGCTCCGCGATGCGTCGGATGTTGGGGTTCGCCCGCATCCACATGGCCTCGGCGAAGAACAGGCCACGCGATCGCGCTTCTGCGACGAGCCGTTCGGTGTCAGCGAGGTTCATCGTCAGCGCCTTCTCGCACAGCACCGCCTTGCCGGCCTCGAAGCACATGAGGACGTCCTCGAGGTGCCGGCTGTGCGGCGTCGCGACGTAGACGACGTCGACGCCCGGATCGGCGGCCAGCTCCTCGTACGAGCCGTGGGCCCGCGCCGCTCCGAACCGCTCGGCGAACGTGCGGGCGGCGTCAGGCCGGCGGGAGCCCACCGCCGCGAGCTCGTTGCCCTCGACCAGCGCGAGGTCGGTCGCGAACGACTCCGCGATGCGGCCGGTCGCGAGAATTCCCCATCTGATGGGCCCGTGCGTCCCTGCGTCGGTCGTCATGACACCCACCCTGCCATTCGGCGAAGCAAATGACACCGGTGTGATTCGTGCCCTAGAATCATCCGCATGACCGAGCGCCAGCGAGCGAATCTTGAGGCAGGGATCATGCCGCTGCCTCCGTATCGTGGGTTCTTGTCGGAGGTAGTGGCATGAGCGCTGTGGAGAAGTCGAAGACCGGGAGCCCGGCGGCTGAAGAGCTGCTGTCGGAGCGCGACCGCGAGATCCTGGCGCTCGAGCGGCTCTGGTGGCAGTACGCCGGCGCCAAGGAGCAGGCGATCCGCGACAAGTTCGACATGTCCGCGACTCGCTACTACCAGGTGCTCAACGCCTTGATCGACCGCGAGGACGCCCTCGCGTACGATCCACTCCTGGTCAAGCGCCTGCGCCGCCTGCGTGCCCAGCGCCAGCGCAGCCGTTCGGCCAGACGTCTCGGCATCGACCTCTAAGGTTCCCATGGACCACCGCAGGACTCCGTCCGGCAAGGCCTACGTACCGGCCAGCTGGTTCATCGTCCTGACCGTCATGCTCTGCATCGGCGCGGCCGGCTGGCTGGGCTGGCTGTTCGTCGACGACGACCCGGACACCCCGGTCGCGACGCCCTCGCCTTCTGCGACGACGCCGTCGCAGACGCCTTCGCCGGATCCGACGAAGACCACGGAGACCACGCCGTCGCCGTCTCCGGAGCCGACCAAGACCACCGAGGAGCCGGAGGCCAACCGCGACGCGGGGGTCTCGGTGCTCAACAACACGACGATCCAGGGCCTGGCCGCCACCTACTCGGTCAAGGTCCGGCAGGCCGGCTGGACCGACGTCAGGGTCGGCAACTGGCGCGGGTCGATCGCGGGCAACACGATCTACTTCCCGCCGCAGCTGGCCGAGCAGGCCAGGCTGCTGGGCGACGACCTGGACATCGGGCGCATCCTGCCGAGCTTCGCGCCCATGAGGACCGACCGCCTGACGATCATCCTGGCGGGCCCGCAACAATAGTCGGGTGTCCGCATCCATCCGTGCCGCGGTGATCGAAGATCCCGCCGGCACCCTGCTCGCGCTCGACTTCGACGGCACGCTGGCCCACATCGTCGACGACCCGACCGAGGCGTACGCCCACGAGCGGTCGATCGCGGCGCTGGCCCGGCTCGGCCGCGTGCTGGGCCAGGTGGCGATCGTGACGGGCCGCCCCGTGAGGCAGGCCCTGGAGCTGGGCGGCTTCGCCAGGACCGACGGGTTCGAGCGGCTCGTGATCTGGGGCCAGTACGGCGCCGAGCGCTGGGATGCCGCGACGTCCGAGACCGTCGAGCCCGAGCGGCCCGAGTCGGTCGGTCGCCTCGCCGACGAGCTGCCGGGATGGCTGGCCGAGCGCGGAGCGTCCCACGTACGCATCGAGGACAAGGGCCTCGCGATCGCGATCCACACCCGGGGCATCGACCGAGGACTCCTCGACGAGCTGGCCGAGCCGTTGTCTGCGCTCGCCGACGACCTGGGCCTCGCGGTCGAGCCGGGCCGCCAGGTCATCGAGCTCCGCGCCCCCGGGAACGACAAGGGCGACGCGGTGCGCGCGCTCGTCTCACGGCTCGGGGCGCGTCAGGTGATCTTCGCCGGCGACGACCTCGGCGACCTACCGGCCTTCACCGCGGTCGAGGAGCTGCGCGCCGACGGCGTCGGCGGCCTGCTGATCTGCTCGGCGTCGACGGAGCAGGATGCCTTGGTGGAGCACGCCGACCTCGTCCTCGACGGCCCCGACGCCGTCGCGGACTGGTTGGAAGCCCTGGCGGATGAGTTCTGATCCGGCGCTGCTGCCGCACACACGGTGGACCCGTGTCCGCACGGTGCTCAACTGGATCAACCTCAGCACTCCGCTCGGCCTCGCGATCGCCCGGGTCGGTGGGGCATCGATCACCCGCCACGGCCGCGGCACCTATCTCGCCACCGGCTACCGGTTCGGCTTCCCGGTGGCGAGTGCGTTCACGGTCGGCAGCGTCATCACGAGCAAGCACGATCTCGACTTCTTCGCCGATCGTCCGCTGCTGCTGCGGCACGAGGACCGGCACTGCACGCAGTACGCGTTCGTCCTCGGCGTCGTGATGCTGCCCGTCTACTTCCTCTGCGTCGCCGTCTCGTACGTCATCGCCGGCGACCACGCGTCGTACAACCCGTTCGAGCGCCTCGCGAACCTCGCCGACGGCGACTACCCGCCGCCCCGCACCCGCTTCTCCCGCCGGTCCTGACCCCGAGGCGCTAGGACCGGGTGGCGGACCTCAGCGTTTCAGCATCTGGACCGAGTGGACACATCGTGAGACGCGCCCGTAGGCTGAAACCACTCATCACGAGGGGTACAGGGACACGGCCCTACGACGCCCCAGCAACCAGTCGCTCATCGACCAGGTGCTCAATCCGTCCCGGACGACAGTCGATCCGGGAAAGATGAAAGGGAAGCCCCATGACCTCCACCGCCGCCTCGTCCGTCGCGACCGCCCCGTCGATCCGCGAAGGGGCGTTCGGAAACGCCGTCGAGCTGTCCTGTCGCGAGTGCGGCACGGCCCGCGAGCTCGGCCCGCACTACGTGTGCGCCGAGTGTTTCGGCCCCCTCGAGATCCGGTACGACTTCCCGGCCGTCACGCGCGAGCAGATCGCCGCCGGCCCGGCCAACATCTGGCGCTACAAGGCGCTCCTCCCGGTCCCCGACGACATCGAGCTCAGCCCCAACCTCGAGCCCGGCTTCACCCGGCTGCTCAAGGCCGACAACCTCGCCGCCGAGCTGGGCCTGGCCAAGCTCTGGGTCAAGGACGACAGCACCAACCCGACCAACTCGTTCAAGGACCGCGTCGTCGCGTGCGCCTTGAGCGCCGCCCGCGAGCTCGGCAGCAAGGTCTTCGCCTGCCCCTCGACCGGCAACCTCGCCAACGCCGTCGCCGCGGCCGGCGCCCGGGCCGGCATCAAGACGGTCGTGTTCATCCCGAGCAACCTCGAGACGCCCAAGCAGGTCAACTCGGCGGTCTACACCGAGAACCTCGTGGCCGTCGACGGCACCTACGACGACGTCAACAAGCTCGCCTCCGAGATCGCCGGTGAGGAGGACGGCTGGGCGTTCGTCAACGTCAACGTCCGGCCCTTCTACGCCGAGGGGTCCAAGACGCTGGGCTACGAGATCGCCGAGCAGCTCGGCTGGCGGCTGCCCGACCAGATCGTCATCCCGGTCGCCTCCGGCTCGCAGCTGACCAAGGTCCACAAGGCGTTCCAGGAGCTCATCGCGCTCGGGCTGGTCGACGACAAGCCCTACAAGGTCTTCGGCGCGCAGGCGACGGGCTGCTCGCCGGTCTCCGAGGCGTTCCGTGAGGGCTGGGACGCCGTACGTCCGGTGCGCCCCGACACGATCGCCAAGTCGCTCGCGATCGGCAACCCCGCCGACGGCGTGTACGTCCTCGACATCTGCCGCGACACCGGCGGCGCGGTCGCCGACATCTCCGACGACGAGGTGCGCGAGGCCATCGTCCTGCTGGCCCGCACCGAGGGCATCTTCACCGAGACCGCGGGCGGCACCACGATCGGCGTGCTCAAGAAGCTCGTCGAGACCGGCGCGCTGGATCCCGAGCTCGAGACCGTCGTGATCAACACCGGTCACGGTCTCAAGACGCTCGACGCCGTGACCGGGCTGGTCCGCCCCGCCGCCACCATCGCCCCGACCTACGACGCGTTCGTCGCGTCCGGCATCGCCCGAGCCTGACCATCCAAGGAGCACCGTGAGCATCAACGTACGCATCCCGACGATCCTGCGCACCTACACACAGGACCAGTCCCAGGTCACCGCCGAGGGCACGACGCTCAGCGAGGTCATCGAGTCCCTCGAGGGCACGTTCCCCGGCATCAAGGCGCGCGTCGTCGACGAGCAGGGCAAGCTGCGCCGGTTCGTCAACATCTACGTCGCCGAGGAGGACGTCCGCTTCGCCCAGGGTCTCGACACCCCGACCCCGACGGGCACCCAGGTCTCCATCATCCCAGCGGTTGCCGGTGGTTGCTGAGCTCGCAGCGAAGCCTTGTAGGCTCTGCGCATGAAGGGGCTCCGGCAGGTGGGTTCCTCCAGGATCAGGTGGGAGTGGCGGCATGGTGCAAGGCACCGTCAAGTGGTTCAACGCTGACAAGGGCTACGGCTTCATCGAGGTCGAGGGCCAGGACGACGTCTTCGTCCATTGGTCCAAGATCGCGTCAGACGGTTACAAGACGCTCGAGGACGGCCAGAAGGTCGAGTTCGAGGTGGTCGACGGTCCCAAGGGTCGCGAAGCCCACGAGGTTGTCGGACACTGAAGTCCATGGAAGGACCCGGTCCGGGGGGACCGGGTTTTTTCATGCCCGGACCCGGTCGATGAGACGTATATGACACTTGCGATGTCACATACTCGGTGACATACTCCCGGTATGTTCATCACTGCGACGGAACCCGTCACCGCGCCCTCGGGCGGAGCCGAGCTCAGCCAGGTCATCGGCCTGTCGATCGCGGCCGGCATCGTCACCGGCATCCTGCTGGTCATCGCGTGGGCCCACCGCACGCACCGCATCGAGTGGTTCCAGAGGGCCGGCGAGCGTCTGGGTGCCCGCACGGGGGAGCCGGGCTGGGCTTCGATCCCCACCTTCTTCGTCGCGAGCTCCCTGATCATCGCCCTGCTGGGCTTCATGTGGGACGTCAGCCTGCACGCGGGCCGCGGCCGCGACGCCGGCCCCCTCGCCAACCCCGCGCACTACCTGATCCTCTACGGGCTCTTCGCCCTGTTCATCGCCGGCATGTCGGCGGTCGTCTACGCCCGCGACGGGGAGAAGCCCGGCATCGCGTCGGTCCGGATCACGCGCAACTGGTACGCCCCCGTCAGCGGCCTCTTCATCGCGGCGTGCGGCATGTACGCCCTGATCGGCTTCCCCCTCGACGACGTCTGGCACCGGATGTTCGGCCAGGACGTCACCCTGTGGGGTCCCACGCACCTCATGCTGATCGGTGGCGCGGGCCTGTCGACCGCCGGCATCATCCTGCTGCACCGCGAGGCAGACTTCGCGATCCGCCAGAACGGCAAGCAGATGCCGACCTGGATCCGGACCGGCACCCTGTCGATCGGGTTCGGCGCCCTGCTGATCGGGCTCTCGGTGTTCCAGGCCGAGTTCGACTTCGGCATCGCGCAGTTCCGCATGGTGTTCGCGCCGCTCATGATCGTCGCAGCGGCCAGCGTCGCCCTCGTCGCGGCCCGGCTGTTCGTCGGTCCGGGTGCGGCGATCGTCGCCGCGGTGTTCTTCCTGCTGATGCGCGGCATCATCTCGTTCATCGTCACGGACTTCTTCGGTGAGGCGCACCACGTCTTCCCGCTCTACCTCGGCAGCGCCGTCCTGATCGAGCTGCTGGCTCTGACGCAGCTGCGCGACAAGCCGCTGTGGTTCGGCGCGGTCGGCGGGTTCCTCATCGGCACCGTCGGGCTCGTGATCGAGAAGTTCTGGAACGACCGGGTCTTCCAGTTCCCCTGGAGCCGGGACATGTGGCTCGAGGGCCTGCTCATGGCGGTCCCGGTTGCCATCGCCTGCGGCCTGTGCGGCGCCCTGTTCGCCCTCGGCCTGCAGGGTCGTCTGCCGGCCAGGAAGATCAGCCGCACGATCGTGACCGTCTCGGTGCTCCTGATCGCCGCGGCCGTCGCCAACGGCCTGTACGCCACGGTGCCCAAGAACGCGTCGGCTGACTTCGCGCTGACCCAGGTCGGCACGACCGACCAGCCCGAGGTCATGGCCAAGGTCACGATCGAGCCGGCCGACCTCGTCGACGACCACCCGACCTGGGTGCAGATCACCGCTTGGCAGGGCGGTGGCGCCGGCGTCGTGACGGATCGCCTCCGCCGTACGGGTGACAACACGTGGGAGTCGACCCAGCCCGTGCCCGTCGGCGGCAACTGGAAGACGCTGCTGCGCGTGCAGGACGGCCGCACGCTCGCCGCCGTCCCCATCTTCATGCCGGCCGACGCGCCGCTGAAGGTCGAGGAGGTGCCGGCCGACGCGTCGTTCACCCGTGACTTCGTGCCGGAGATCGACATCCTGCAGCGCGAGCGCAAGGGTGACACGTCGCCGGTGCTGTGGGCCGCGGCCAACATGGTCGTCCTGCTGTGCAGCCTGGCGATCATCGTCGGGATCTCGGTCTCGGTGGCCCGGGTCGCACGCCGCATCGAGGAGCACGAAGGCGCGGCGCCGGGTGACCGTACGCCTACGCTGAGCTCATGACGCCGGGCGCCGACCAGATCGTTGCCCACCACGCTGCCCTGCTCGCCATCCCGGCACTGGTGCCGGCCGTCGTGGTCGTCGGGGTGATCCTCTACATCGCCCGCAAGGACCGGCGCGAGGAGCTCGAGGAGCGCGACATCATCGAGCGGGCCTTCGAGCCCGATGACGACACCAAGGAGAACGAGTGAAGATCGCCGCCACCCTGCTCGCCTGCGTCCTCGTCCTCGCCGGCTGCGGAGGATCGGACGAGCCCGATCCCGACGTGCCGACCACCTCGGTCGCCGATCAGCAGGCCGAGCAGGCCGAGCAGCTCGAGAAGGCGCAGGAGGACCTCAAGGACAAGGTCTCCGGAACCGTGGTCGCCATCGTGATCCAGGACGGCAAGGTGGTCGGCCAGGGCAAGCGCGTCAAGGTCAAGGTCGGCGCCCCGATCTCGTTGAACATCAGGTCGGACGCCGACGAGGAGATCCACGTCCACTCCGATCCTGAGCACACCTATCAGGTCAAGGCCGGCGAGCCGCTGACCGAGCAGCTCACGATCGACACCCCGGGGCAGGTCGCGGTCGAGGCCCACCACCTCGACGTCACGATCGTGCAGCTCGTCGTCGAGCCGTGATCGCCGCCGGGCTGCAGGCCCACGGCGTCGGCGGGTCCACCGACCTGCCGATCCCGTTCCTGTACGCCATGGTGGGTGCCTCGTGGGCGCTGACGATCTCGTTCGCGGTGCTCGCGCTGGCCTGGAAGGAACCGAGGTTCCAAGGCGCCTTGACTGTCACCGACCGGCCTCGTCGTCGACCGTGGCTCGCGGTGGTCGGGCTCGCGCTCACCGCCTGGGTCCTGACGGCGTTGTACGCCGGGCCGTCCGGATCGGACAACGGCGGACTCGGCGCGATCTACATCTTCGTGTGGGTCGGCCTGGTGCCCCTCGCCCTGCTGGCCGGTCACGTCTGGCGGGACCTCTCGCCGTGGCGGACCATCCAGTCGGTGCTCGGCCGGCTCACCGGCCGGCCCGACGGGTTCTGGACCTATCCGGAGCGGCTCGGCTACTGGCCGGCGGTGGCCGGGTTGTTCGCGTTCGTCTGGCTCGAGCTCGCCTCGCCCGATCCCGGCTCGGTGGACGCGGTGCGCACCTGGGTCGCGATCTACATCGCGGTGACGCTCGCGGGAGGCCTGGCCTTCGGCCAGCGCTGGTACGACCGGGCCGACCCGTTCGACGTCTACAGCGCGATCATCGCGCGGCTGTCGCCGGTCGTCCGGGACGGCCGGCAGTCGCGCAACCCGCTGCGCGGACTGACGACGACGCCAGTGGCTCCCGGTCTGGTCGCGCTGCTCGCGGTGCTGCTGGGCTCCACGGCGTACGACAGCTTCTCGGCGTCGGAGTTCTGGCAGGGCAAGACCCTCGCGGACTGGCAGAACGCACTGACGCTGCTGGGGTTCTGCATCATCGTCGGCGTGCTGTTCGTCGTCGCGGCGCGGGCGACCGGGGGAGTGAGCGGCCGTGACCGCGCGCTGCTGCCGGGCCGACTGGCGCACTCGCTCGTGCCGATCGTCGTCGGCTACATCTTCGCCCACTACCTGACGTACCTGCTCGAGAAGGGCCAGGTCGCGTTCTTCGCGCTGCTCGACCCGCTCGGTCGCGGGTGGCAGCCGCTGGGCGATCCCACGACGTCGTACTTCCTGTCCGAGCACACCTCGCTGCTCGCCGGGCTCAAGGTGACGTTCGTGGTCGTCGGCCACGTGCTCGCGGTCGTCGCCGCCCATGACCGGGCGTTGGAGCTGCTGCCCAAGGGGCACCGCCTCAGCGGACAGCTCGGGATGCTGGTCCTCATGGTCGCCTACACCTTCACCGGGCTCTTCCTGCTGTTCTCTGTCTGAGGACGTCGCTAGCGTCGGCTCCATGGCGACGATCTACTACACCGCGACGAGCCTCGACGGCTACCTCGCGACGACGGACCACTCGCTCGACTGGCTCTTCGAGGTGCCGGGAGCTGCCGAGGCGGAGTCGGGCATCGGTGACTTCATGGCCGGCATCGGAGCCCTGGTGATGGGCTCCTCGACGTACGACTGGCTGCTCGAGGTGGAGAAGCCCCACGAGAAGCCGGGTGCGTGGCAGGAGTCGTTCGGCGAACGGCCGAGCTGGGTGTTCACCCACCGCGACCTGCCGGCCGTCCCGCACGCCGACATCCGGTTCACGCAGGCCCCGGTCGATCAGGTGCACGCCGAGATGACCGCCGCGGCCGGCGACCGGGACATCTGGCTGATGGGCGGCGGCGACCTGGTCGGCCAGTTCGACGACGCGGGCCTGCTCGACCGGGTCATGGTGTCGATCGCGCCGGTGACCCTCGGCGCCGGGGCGCCGTTGCTGCCGCGTGACATCCGGTCGGACCGGCTGACCCTCACCGGGGTGAGCCAGGTCGGCCAGTTCGCCGAGCTGTCGTACGACGTCAAGCCCAAAGCCGCCACCTGATTGCGCGACGTTGATTAGCACTCGTATGATGAGAGTGCTAAACACCTGGACCAGACCGATGAGGTTGTGGGCCGTGGCGAGAAGGGTTCGCCGCAACGCCGCAGCCGTCCGTCGCGGGCATCGCCTGGTCGTCCACGTCGACAACCAAGTCGGAGAAACGTACACATGGCAAAAACCATTGCTTTCAACGAGGAAGCGCGGCGCGGTCTCGAGCGCGGTATGAACCAGCTCGCCGACGCCGTCAAGGTCACGCTCGGTCCCAAGGGCCGCAACGTCGTCCTGGAGAAGAAGTGGGGCGCCCCCACGATCACCAACGACGGCGTGAGCATCGCCAAGGAGATCGAGCTCGAGGATCCCTACGAGAAGATCGGCGCGGAGCTCGTCAAGGAGGTCGCCAAGAAGACCGACGACGTTGCCGGTGACGGCACGACGACCGCCACGGTCCTGGCCCAGGCCCTCGTCCGCGAAGGCCTGCGCAACGTCGCGGCCGGCGCCAACCCGATGGGTCTCAAGAAGGGCATCGAGGCCGCTGTCGAGGCCATCAGCTCGCAGCTGCTGGGCATGGCCAAGGACGTCGAGACCAAGGAGCAGATCGCTTCGACCGCCTCGATCTCCGCTGCTGACACCACGGTCGGCGAGATCATCGCCGAGGCCATGGACAAGGTCGGCAAGGAGGGCGTCATCACGGTCGAGGAGTCGAACACGTTCGGCCTCGACCTGGAGCTCACCGAGGGCATGCGCTTCGACAAGGGTCACCTGTCGGGCTACTTCGTGACCGACGCCGAGCGCCAGGAGACCGTGCTCGAGGATCCCTACATCCTCATCGTCAACTCCAAGATCAGCTCCGTGAAGGACATGGTCCCCGTCCTCGAGAAGGTCATGCAGGCCGGCAAGCCGCTGGTCATCATCGCCGAGGACGTCGAGGGCGAGGCTCTCGCGACGCTGGTCGTCAACAAGATGCGCGGCACCTTCAAGTCCGTCGCCATCAAGGCTCCGGGCTTCGGTGACCGTCGCAAGGCCATGCTGGCCGACATCGCCATCCTCACGGGTGGCGAGGTCATCAGCGAGGAGGTCGGCCTCAGCCTCGAGACCGCCGACCTGACGCTGCTCGGCACGGCTCGCAAGGTCGTCACGACCAAGGACGAGACCACGATCGTCGAGGGCGGTGGCTCCGACGACCAGATCCAGGGCCGCGTCAGCCAGATCAAGGCCGAGATCGAGAACAGTGACTCGGACTACGACCGCGAGAAGCTCCAGGAGCGCCTCGCCAAGCTCGCCGGCGGCGTCGCCGTCATCAAGGTGGGCGCGGCGACCGAGGTCGAGCTCAAGGAGCGCAAGCACCGCATCGAGGACGCCGTCCGCAACGCCAAGGCGGCCGTCGAGGAGGGCATCGTCGCCGGTGGTGGCGTGGCGCTCGTCCAGGCCACCGCAGCGGTCTTCGAGAAGCTCGAGCTCACGGGTGACGAGGCCACCGGCGCGAACATCGTTCGCACCGCGGCGTCGGCTCCGCTCAAGCAGATCGCGATCAACGCCGGCCTCGAGGGTGGCGTCGTCGCGGAGAAGGTCGCCGGACTCGAGTCGGGCTGGGGCCTCAACGCCGCGACCGGCGAGTACGTCGACTTGATCGCGGCCGGCATCATCGACCCCGCCAAGGTCACGCGCTCGGCGCTGCAGAACGCAGCCTCGATCGCGGCCCTGTTCCTCACCACCGAGGCCGTCGTCGCCGACAAGCCGGAGCCTGCTCCGGCCGGCGGAGGCGCCCCGGACATGGGGGACATGGGAGGCATGGGCTTCTAGTCGCGTAGCGACTGGACCTGACCTAGCGACTCTGGTCCCTCGAGGTCACGCGTCGAGGGCAGCCAGCGCCGGGGAGTCCCAGCGCTGGGGAGTTGCCTCCCCAGGAGTCCAAGACAAGGCCCCGGAACCGAAAGGTTCCGGGGCCTTCGTCATGTCAGGTCATACCCGATCCCGGGGATGTGACCGACCACATCTTGCATGCCGGAATCGGTCAGGGCATGCGCCGGTTGCTTCCTACCGTGGACACCGCGGAACACCTCCGCCACCGGAACCACCGGCCACGAGCCGGGCGAAAGGAAGCACCATGTCCGAGACCACCATCGAGGCGCCCAAGCGCCGCGGACCCCTCTACGCCGTGATCGCGGCCGTCGTGGCGGCGATCGTCGTCGCCGGCTTCCTGATCTTCGGCGGCGGTGACAGCGACGCCAAGGGCGAGACCGTCAAGATCGGTGTCGTCGGCGCCAGTGACCCCTACTGGGCCGACTACAAGAAGGCCGCCGAGGCCGAGGGGATCGATGTCGAGATCGTCGACTTCACCGACTACGCGCAGCCCAACCCGGCGGTCGCCGAGGGCGAGCTCGACCTCAACCAGTTCCAGCACATCGTCTACCTCGCGGACTACAACGTCTCGAACGACCAGGATCTGCAGCCCATCGGTGCGACCGCGATCTACCCGCTCGGCCTGTACTCCAAGCAGCACGACTCGGTCGAGGACATCAAGGCCGGTGACACCGTCGCGGTCCCCAACGATGCGAGCAACCAGGCTCGCGGGTTGCTGGTGCTGCAGTCGGCCGGCCTGATCACGCTCAAGGACGGCGGCACGATCTTCTCCGACCTCGCCGACGTCGACAAGGCGGCGTCGAAGGTCGAGGTGAAGGCGCTCGACGCCAACGTCACGGCCAGCTCCCTCGACGACGTCGCGGCGGCGATCATCAACAACGACTTCGTCGAGAAGGCCGGGCTGTCGTTCGAGGACGCCATCGCCAAGGACGACCCGGCTGATCCCAACGCGCTGCCGTACGTCAACGTCTTCGCCGCCCGCGCCGAGGACAAGGACAACAAGACGTACCTCAAGCTCGTCGAGATCTTCCAGGACACCAAGAAGGTCACGGACGGTCTGCTCGAGGTCTCGGGCGGCACGGCCGAGCTCGTCAAGACGCCCGTGTCCGAGCTCGAGGCGTCCCTGACCAAGGTCGAGAAGGACACCGCGGCCCAGAAGTGAGCCGGTCGGCCCGGCGGTGCGTGACACCGCCGGGCCGAGCCCTGCCAAGGAAGAACACATGCCTCTCATCGAGCTCCGCGGAGTGTCCAAGACCTATCCCGGCAGCAAGCGCGGCGAGACCGTCCACGCGGTCCGTGACGTCGACCTTGCCGTCGAGGAGGGGGAGATCGTCGGGGTGGTCGGCTACTCGGGGGCCGGAAAGTCGACGCTCGTCCGCCTGATCAACGCTCTCGAGCCCGCCACCAGCGGATCGATCACCGTGGCCGGCACCGAGATCACGACCCTCTCCGAGCGCCGACTGCAGCGCGTACGGCGGGGGATCGGGATGATCTTCCAGCAGTTCAACCTGTTCCACTCCCGCACGGTCTACGGCAACGTCGCCTATCCGCTCGTCGTCGCCGGCGTGCCCCGCGACGAGCAGCACGCCCGGGTCGTCGAGCTGCTGACCTTCGTCGGGCTGACCGACAAGGCCCACGCGCATCCCGAGCAGCTGTCCGGTGGGCAGAAGCAGCGGGTGGGCATCGCGCGGGCCCTGGCGACCGGCCCGTCGATCCTGCTCGCCGACGAGGCCACCAGCGCGCTGGACCCGGAGACGACCGCCGACGTGCTCGGCCTGCTGCGCAAGGTCAACCGCGAGCTCGGTGTGACGATCATCGTCATCACGCACGAGATGGACGTCGTCAGGTCGCTAGCCGACCGGGTGGTCGTGATGGAGGACGGTCGGGTCGTCGAGCAGGGTCCGGCATTCGACCTCTTCACCCGGCCCCAGCACCCGACGACCCAGCGCTTCGTCCGCACCCTGATCGACGACGTGCCGGACGGACCGACCACCGAGGCGATCCGCCGGCACCACGACGGTCGGCTCGTGACGGTCTCGTTCCGCGACGAGTCGGTCAGTCAGTCGGCCGTGTTCGCCGAGATCATCCGTCGCGGCGTCGAGTTCGAGCTCGTGCACGGCGGCATCGAGCAGGTCGGCGGACGCGCGTTCGGCCACCTGACCCTCGAGCTGCGAGGCGATCCTGGGGCGGTGTCCGACGCCGTCGCGGCGGTCGGTGCGCTCGTCGAGACGACGGAGGTGGCGTGATGGACCGGGTGGCAGAGCTGCAGGGCGAGTTCCTGGCGGCGACCTGGGAGACGCTCTACATGGTCGCCTTCGCCCTGACGTTCGGCGGACTCCTGGGCCTGGCGATCGGCACGACGCTGTACGTCACACGGAGCGGTGGCATCGCGCCGAGCCGGATCGTGAACGTGGTCCTCAACCTGCTGGTCAACATCTTCCGGCCGATCCCGTTCATCCTCCTGGCGGTGGGCATCCAGCCGTTCTCGCGCTGGCTCGTGGGGACCGGGATCGGCAACACGGCCGCGATCGTGGCACTCGTGTTCGGCTCGGCGTTCGGGATCGGCCGGATCGTCGAGCAGAACCTCGTGAGCACGAGTCCGGGCGTCCTCGAGGCCGCCCGCGCGATGGGTGCCGGCCGACTGCGGGTCATCTTCACGGTGCTGCTGCCGGAGTCGTTCGGTCCGCTCGTGCTGGGCTATGCCTTCGCGTTCGTCGCGATCGTCGACATGACGGCGGTCGTCGGCGCGATCGGCGGCGGCGGCCTGGGCAACCTCGCGCTGACGTACGGCTACCGCCAGTTCAACCCGTGGGTCACCTGGACCGCCATCGCGATCGTCATCGTGATCGTGCAGCTCGGCCAGTTCGCAGGCAACGCCCTGGCCCGCAAGGCGTTGCGTCGCTGAGGCTCAGCCGCTCGTGAGGATCACGAGCTGCTGGGTCGCCCGGGTCATGGCGACATAGCGGTCGACGGCCCCCTCGATGCCGGTGCCGAAGGTCTCGGGATCGATCAGCACGACGAGGTCGAACTCGAGGCCCTTCGCCAGCTCGGGGGTCAGTGACCTGACGCGCGGCCCCTCGGCGATCGGGTCAGAGGCGATCACACAGGCGGTGCCCTCGGCGTGCTCGGCGAGCCACCCGCTCAGGATCGGGTCGAGCTCCGCGGTGCTCGCGTGCCGGACCGGGATGCCGGAGCGGCGGATCGAGGTGGGCACGTTGGCGTCCGGCAGGGCCGCGCGGATGACCGGCTCGGCCTCGGTCATGACCTCTTCCGGCGTCCGGTAGTTGACGGTCAACGACGCCACCGAGACCTCGCTGAGGCCGACGCGCTCGAGCCGCCGCTGCCACGTCTCCTCGAACCCGTGCCGGGCCTGGGCGCGATCACCCACGATCGTGAAGCTCCGCGACGGGCACCGCAGCAGCAGCATCTGCCACTCGGCGTCCGTCAGCTCCTGGGCCTCGTCGACGACGACGTGCGCGAAGGGGCCGACCAGCGCGTCGGGGTCGGCGGTGGGTCCTGCGTCCGGGTCGACCAGGGCGGTGCGGAGGTCCTGCCCGCGCAGCATCGACATCACCGCCATCTCCGAGTCGTCGGTCGCGATCAGGTCGGTCACCACGTCCGCCATGCGCTGCCGCTCGGCCACGGCCGCCGCCTCCCGCCTGCGCCGCCGTCGCGCGGCGTGCGGGTCGCCGAGCCGTTGCAGCGCTGCGTCGAGCAGCGGCAGGTCGGACGTCGTCCAGGCCTGCGCGTCCGGTCGCTGCAACCGGTTCACCTCGTCGGGGGTCAGCCGCGGCGCGCACCGCCGGAGATAGGCGGGCACGGTCCACAGGTCCCCGACGAGGTCGGTGGCCTCGATCACGGGCCACGCGCGGTCGAACACCTCGGCCAGCCCCTCGTGGTTCGCGAGGGCTCGGCGGACCCGGTCGGCCGTGCCCTCGCTCGCCAGCCCGTACGCGTCGAAGTCGTCGTCTTCCTCCCAGTCGTCGAGCTCGTCCCGCAGCTTGTCGACGAGGATGTCGAGCAGCGCGGCCCAGACCTGGTCACGGGCCGCGTTGTGCGGAGTGCCGGGCTCGGCGCTGCCGAAGGCTTCGGCCCAGTCAGCGGCGCTCACCCGGACGTCGGCCCAGTCGGTCTCGACCGTCAAGGGCTTCGTGGGTGGCTCCTCGTACAGGCCGACGGCGGGCTCGATCGCCCTCACGAGGTCTGCCGACGCCTTGAGGCGAGCCACCTGCGGGTCGGCCTCGTCAATCGCCTTGGCGCCCTCGGGCACCAGGTCGCGCAGCGTGCAGGTCCGCACGCCGTCCTCGCCGAGGCTGGGCAGCACGTCCGCGACGTAGGCCAGATAGGGCTGGTGCGGCCCCACGAACAGCACATCGCCCTTGCCGCGGCCGAGCCGTGGGTCGGAGTACAGCAGGTAGGCCGTCCGGTGCAGGGCCACGACCGTCTTGCCCGTGCCCGGACCGCCGTCGACGACGAGCGCGCCCCGGGACCCGGCGCGGATGATGGCGTCCTGGTCGGCCTGGATCGTGCCCAGCACGTCGCGCATCCGAGGTGACCGACTGGCGCCCAGGGTCGCGACGAAGGCCGACTGGTCGTCCAGAGCGGCGTGTCCCTCCAGCCCCTCCGGGGTGAAGACCTCGTCCCAGTAGTCGGTGACCCGGCCCTGCGTCCAGCGGAACCGGCGCCGGCTCGCCAGCCCCATGGGGTGGGCATGCGTCGCGCCGAAGAACGGCTCGGCCGCAGGCGACCGCCAGTCGAGCAGCAGGCGCCGGCCGTCGCCGGCGGTCAGGCCGAGCCGTCCGACGTACACCGCCTCGCCGTCCTCGGCCCGGACGAGCCGGCCGAGGCACAGGTCGAGCCCGAACCGGCGCAGGGTGCGCAGCCGCGAGGTCAGCCGGTGGATCTCCAGGTCGCGGTCCATCGCCTCCTGGCCGGCGCCGCCGGGTGCCCTGCGAGCGGTGTCGAGCCGCTCGGACAGCTCGGCGACGGACTCCTCGAGGGTGCGGGCGATGGCGGTGAAGTGTCGTTCGTCGGCCGCGATGAGCGCGGGATCGTCCTTGGTGGGGTGGTCGGCAAGGTGGAAGGCGCTCTCGCGCATGTGCGGCTCCGGGGTCCGGCGGATGGGTCTGGGCCGGCCATTCTGGGGCACCCCCGGGGCCTTGCGGCAAGCCCCCTGTTGCGCTATATCTTGGTGATAGAGGGGCGGCTCGCCCCTCTTTGTGCTGTCCGGGGACGGACGCTCACGGACCGATGTGGGTCCGGACGTCGAGCAGCTCCGGGAAGAACGTGAGCTGCAACGCCTTCTGCAGGAACCCCACGCCGGACGAACCGCCGGTGCCGCGCTTGAAGCCGATGATGCGCTCGACCGTCTTGAGGTGCCGGAAGCGCCACAGCTGGAAGCTGCCCTCGACGTCGACGAGCTCCTCGCACATCTCGTACGCAGCCCAGTGCGTGTCGGGATCGGCGTAGATGCGGCGCAGTGCCTCGATCACGCCGGGGTCGGCGACGTACGGCTGCGTGACGTCGCGCTCGAGGACGGCGGCCGGGATGGCATGTCCCTGCCGGGAGAGGAACCGCAGGAACTCGTCGTAGAGGCTCGGCGCCTCGAGATCGGCCTGCAGCGCAGATCGCAACGTCTCGTCGTGCGCGAAGACCGTGATCATCTGCGGGTTCTTGTTGCCCAGCAGGAACTCCACCGTGCGGTACTGCGGGGACTGGAAGCCTGAGGCTTTGCCGAGAGAGTCGCGAAACTGGGCGTACTCGATCGGCGTCAGGGTCTCCAGCACGGCCCACTGCTCGAACATCTGCCGCTGGATCGCCTTGACCCGGGCCAGTCGCTTGAGCGCGGGCGGCAGGTCGTCGGCGGCGACCAGGGCGATGGCCGACCGCAGCTCGTGCGTCAGCTGCTTGAGCCACAGCTCGGTGACCTGGTGCTGGACGATGAAGAGCATCTCGTCGTGATGGTCCGAGACCGGCTGCTGTGCCGACAGGAGCGTCGGCAGCTGCAGGTAGCTCGCGTACGTCATCTCGCCGCGCAGGTCGGTCGCGACGCCGTCCTCGATCGGGCGGAAGGACTCGGAGTGCTCGGCTTCGTCGGTCATACCTGCACGGTATGCCGTCGCGTCGCTTGTCCCGCGTGAAAGGGTGGGCCCATGGCGCTGATCAGGGCAGACGGGCTCGGGAAGTCGTACGGGTCGACGCGCGCGGTCAACGACCTGTCGTTCGAGGTGCGTCCGGGAAGCGTCACCGGGTTCCTCGGCCCCAACGGCTCCGGCAAGTCCACCACGATGCGCCTCATGCTGGGCCTGGACCGGGGCGAGGGCGCCACGACGTACGACGGCAGGACGTTCGCCGAGCTCGACCACCCGATGCGTCACGTCGGGACCCTGCTCGAGGCCAAGCCGTTCCACCCGACGCGGCGTGCTCGCAACCACCTGCGCATGCTCGCGGCGCCCAACCGCATCCCGGACTCCCGCGTCGACGAGGTCCTCGAGATGGTGGGACTCACGTCGGTCGCCGGCGGCAAGCCGGGCAAGTTCAGCCTCGGCATGGGTCAGCGCCTCGGCATCGCCGCCGCCCTGCTGGGCGACCCCGACACGCTGATCCTCGACGAGCCGAGCAACGGCCTCGACCCCCAAGGAATCAGCTGGCTGCGCACGCTGCTCAAGCACCTGGCGGGGGAGGGCCGGTCGGTCTTCGTGTCGAGCCACCTTTTGCAGGAGATGGCGGTGCTGGCCGACGAGCTCGTCGTGATCGGTCGCGGTCGGATGATCGCCAACGGTCCGGTGTCGGACTTCGTCAGCGGCAGCGGGCTCGGCACGGTCGAGGTCCGTACGCCCGATGCGGCGCTGCTGACTCCGGCCCTGACGGTGCTCGGCGCGACGGTCGCGGACGAGGGTGGTGTGCTCGTGGTCAAGGGCGCCACCGCCGAGCAGATCGGCGACGCCGCGCACGCCGCAGGGGTGCGGCTGCACCAGCTCGCGACCCGGCAGGCGACGCTAGAGGAGGCGTTCCTCGCCGCCACCGGGCTGTCCGAGGAGTTCCGTGGGACCTCAGGCGGTGCCGCATGATCGCCGCCCTGCGCTACGAGTACGTACGCCTGCGGACGATCCGGTCGACGTATTGGCTGATCGGGCTCGCGCTCACGTTCCAGCTCGTGATGTCCCTGCTGATCGCGTGGCGCCTCTCGGTGGCGGCTGACCCGCCGAGCGGCGACGACGCGTTCGACATCCTGGCCACGATCGGTGCCTCCGCCGGTCTGGCGCCGCTGTTCGTCGCGTACATCATCGGCCTGCTCGGGGTGTTCTCGACGGGGCACGAGTACCGCCACGGGATGATCCGCGCGACCTTGACGGCGGTGCCCAACCGGACGCACGTCTTCGTCGCCAAGGTCATCTCGACAGCCGTCATCGCCGCGGTGGCAGCTCTCGGCTGCATCCTCATCGCCCTCGGTGGGATGGTGGGCTTCGGGCTCGACATGCCGTCGTTCAAGGAGCTCGTCGACCTGACCGCCGGCACGGTGATCTACACCGCGCTGTTCGCGCTGTCGGGGCTCGCCTATGCCGCACTGACCCGCAACCAGACCGCCGCGGTGGCGCTGCTGATGCTGGTCCCGACCCTGGTCGAGCAGATCATCAAGGCGATCATCCTGGCGATCAAGTCCTCGTCGGACGACCCGCGCGGCACCGGCGGGTTGGTGCAGATCCTGAAGTACCTGCCGTACGACGCCGGTGGCCAGATGTACACGCGAGCCTCGATCGAGGACCTGCTCGGGTTCCTCGGCGTCGTGCCGTTCGGCCCCGTCGGCGGCGGTGTCGTGATGGGGGTCTTCGTCGGCGGCCTGCTGGCCCTCTCGTACGTCCTGTTCGTCCGCCGCGACGCCTGACCCGGTGACCCGCGTCACACAGGGTCGTACACTCCGGACATGGCGCGCCACGACCTCGCGATGCCGCAGGGAGCCGACCCGGCGGCCCACTCGCGACGTCTCGAGGAGGCCCACGACCAGTTCGTCAGCACGGGTCGAGCAGATCCCGCACTCCGGCAGCTCGTCTTCGACTCGTGGCGGCGCAGCGTCGACAGCGGCCTCGATCCCGAGCAGGCGCTCGCGGCGATCCTTCTGGACGATGGTGCGCTCGCCGACATCCGGGACTCCCATCCGCTGGCCGCGGGCATGCCGGTCATCCGTCGCCTCCTGGTCGAGAGCGCTGCCGAGGCCGGCCTGCTCGTGGCGGTCAGTGACGCCGCCGGTCAGCTGCTCTGGGTCGAGGGCGACTCATCGCTGCGGTCGCGGGCCGAGGGCATGCACTTCCTGCCGGGCGCCGACTGGAGCGAGTCCAGTGTGGGCACCAACGCGCCGGGCACGGCTCTTGCCCTGGACCGGCCCGTCCAGATCTTCGGCGCGGAGCACCTTGCGCGGCAGGTCACCCCGTGGAGCTGCTCGGCGGCCCCGATCCACGACCCGGACACCGGCGCGATCCTCGGCATGCTCGACCTGACCGGTGGTCCCGACGTCGCGACTCCACAGAGCCTGACCCTCGTCCGTGCGACGGTCGCGGCGGTGGAGGCCGAGCTCCGTATCGAGCGCCTCAGACCGGCCCCGGCGGCGGTGGAGAGCAGCGGCTGGTCGATCCCCGCGCTCGACGTGCTGGGTTGCCGTGGGGCGGTGCTGCGCCACGGGACGACCACGACCCGGCTGAGCCAGCGGCACAGCGAGATCCTGCTGCTGCTCGCGGAGTCGGCCGATGGCATGACCACGGCAGAGCTCGCCGTGGCGTTGAGCGACGACGAGCAGGCGCAGGTCACGATCCGCGCCGAGATGTCACGCCTCCGGACCGTGCTGGGCCCCGTCGAGCTGACCTCTCGCCCCTACCGGCTCCGCAACGAGATCGCGACGGACATCGGGCGGGTCCGCGACGAGCTGGCGGCCGGCCGGCTGCGCGCAGCCGTCGCGCACTACCGCGGACCGATCCTGCCGGCGTCGGCGGCGCCGGCGATCGAGCGGCTGCGCGACCAGCTCCACATGCACGTACGTTCCTGTCTGCTCGCCGCGGAGGACGCGGACGCCTTGCTCTCCTTCGCCGACACCGCTCACGGTCGTGACGACTTCGAGATCTGGGAGCGGGTCCTGGCGATACTGCCACCCACGTCACCCCGACACGCCCAGGTCGTGGCCCACGTGGCGCAGCTCGACGCCGAGCTCGGCTAGGACTCGGCCGGGACCAGGCCGGTGAGGTCCCGTTGCAACGTTCAGGCAACGGTCGCGTGACTACGGTCACAGGACTCGACCTGAAGGAGCACCATGAGCGTCTACGCGCAGCCCGGAACCGAAGGAAGCGTCGTCACCTACAAGGCCCGCTACGACAACTGGATCGGCGGCGAGTACGTCGCACCGGTCAAGGGCCAGTACTTCGAGAACCCCTCGCCGGTCAACGGCAAGGTCTTCTGCGAGGTCGCCCGCGGCACGGCCGAGGACATCGAGCTCGCCCTGGACGCTGCGCATGCCGCTGCACCTGCCTGGGGCAAGACGTCCGTGGCCGATCGCGCCAACGTCCTCAACCGGATCGCCGACCGGATCGAGCAGAACCTCGAGATGCTCGCCGTCGGCGAGACCTGGGACAACGGCAAGCCGGTCCGTGAGTGCATGGCGGCCGACCTGCCCCTGGTCGTCGACCACTTCCGCTACTTCGCCGGCGCCATCCGCGCCCAGGAAGGCGCGCTGTCACAGCTCGACGACAACACCGTGGCGTACCACTTCCACGAGCCGCTCGGGGTCGTCGGCCAGATCATCCCGTGGAACTTTCCACTGCTCATGGCCACGTGGAAGCTCGCTCCGGCGCTTGCTGCTGGCAACGCCGTCGTGCTCAAGCCCGCCGAGCAGACCCCGGCATCGATCATGCTGCTGATGGAGCTGATCGCGGACCTCCTCCCGGCCGGCGTCGTCAACGTGGTCAACGGCTTCGGCGTGGAGGCCGGTGCGCCGCTCGCATCCAGCAGCCGTATCCGGAAGATCGCGTTCACGGGCGAGACCACGACCGGCCGGCTGATCGCTCAGTACGCCAGCCAGAACCTCATCCCGGCGACGCTGGAGCTCGGTGGCAAGAGCCCGAACATCTTCTTCGAGGACGTCGCCGCCCACGACGACGCGTTCTACGACAAGGCCCTCGAGGGCTTCGCGATGTTCGCCCTCAACCAGGGCGAGGTCTGCACGTGCCCGAGCCGTGGCCTGATCCAGAACTCGATCCTCGAGCAGTTCCTGCCGGCAGCGACCGACCGGGTCAAGCAGATCGTGCAGGGCAACCCGCTCGACACCGAGACGATGATCGGCGCACAGGCCAGCAACGACCAGCTCGAGAAGATCCTGTCGTACTTCGACATCGGCACGCAGGAGGGTGCCCGGATCATCACCGGAGGCGAGCGCGTCGACCTCGGCGGCGACCTGTCGGGCGGCTACTACGTCGCGCCGACGATCTTCCAGGGCCACAACAAGATGCGCATCTTCCAGGAGGAGATCTTCGGACCGGTCGTGTCGGTCACCGGCTTCGACACCTACGAGGAGGCCATCGACATCGCGAACGACACGCTGTACGGGCTCGGTGCCGGCGTCTGGTCGCGCGACACCCACACGGCGTACCGCGCCGGCCGCGACATCCAGGCCGGGCGCGTGTGGACCAACTGCTACCACCAGTACCCCGCGCACGCGGCGTTCGGCGGCTACAAGTCTTCCGGGATCGGGAGGGAGAACCACAAGATGATGCTCGATCACTACCAGCAGACGAAGAACCTGCTGGTCTCGTACGACCAGAACAAGCTCGGCTTCTTCTGATGAGTGCGACGTGACCGTGCATCGGGTGGCGATCACCCCGGAGGCTGCGACCCTGCTTCGCGGCCTCCGGGGCTCGCACGCCCAACCGCTGATGTTCCACCAGTCCGGTGGTTGCTGCGACGGGTCGGCGCCGATGTGCTTCACGCAGGGCACCTTCCTGACCGGCCCGCAGGACGTCCACCTCGGCGACCTGGACTACGGGGCGCCCGAGCCGGCGCCGGTGTGGATCTCTCGTGAGCAGTTCGCGTACTGGTCGCACACCCACATCACGATCGACGTCGTTCCCGGGAGGGGAGCGGGGTTCTCGATCGAGGGGCCGACGGGCAACCGGTTCATCATCCGTTCGCGCGTCTTCACCGACGAGGAGGCAGCCGAGCTGCAGACGTACGCGGCGCCGTGACCTAGGTCTCGCGGACCCGAGGGGTCGGTCCCCGTCATGACCGGCCGGGTGCGGCCTCTATACCTCTGGGACCCGGCCGTGCCGGGATCCCGACACCGCCGCCCCAAGCCTTGAGGATCACTTCGTCGTGCGAGCTCCCACTCCCCGTCATGCCCGCCTGCTGCTGGCTGCCGCCATCGTGTCGACCGGCGCCCTGGTCGCCGTCGGGGGTGCAGTACAGGCCGCCGTCGCCAACGACGGCACGACGCAGGCGACCGCCGCCGCCTCGTGCTGGGAGGCCAAGCAGGTCGACTCCGGCGCCGACGACGGCACCTACTGGATCCTCACCCCGCAGCTGCAGGTGCCCACGAAGATCTACTGCGACATGACGACGGACGGCGGCGGCTGGGCGCTGGTCGGGCGTGGCCGCGACGGCTGGTCGCTGGCCTACAACGGCAACGCCACCCCCGCCCAGGTCGCCGACACCGTGACCGGCACCGCGGCGTTCAAGCCCCGGCAGCTCGACTCCAAGGTCGTCGACGGCCTGCTCGGTGGCCGCCGGCTCGACTCGTTCAGCGACGGCGTCCGCCTGCGCCGCGCCGTCAACCAGGCCGGCACGAGCTGGCAGGAGACGCGCTGGAAGTACCGCGCCAACACGCGGGACCGTTGGAGCTGGTCGTTCGGTGCCGGCTACCCGCTCGCGTCGGCCACCGTCGGCGGCTCGACGGTCACGAACGTCACGACGTACAGCATCGCGGTCGACTCCGCCTACAAGCGCCTCTGGACCTACGAGTCGGTGACCAACAACTACGTCCGCGGGTTCAACTTCGGGCAGGGCGGCACCGGGTCGACCTCGGCCAGCAGCTACATCTACTCCTCCGCGGACGGCGGCGGCTACGGGTCACCCTTCACCCAGGTGTTCATCCGCCCCACGATCCGGACCAGCGACCTGACGTTCAACGCGATCCCCGACGCGGGCACACCGGCGCGGAGCATCAAGCCCGTTCCCAAGAACGGTTCGCTGACCTCGACGTGGGGCGTCACGGGCATCGGAGCGGGCGGTACGGCCGAGACCGCCTCCGAGGTCCAGGCGTTCGCCCAGATCGGCAACGTCATGTACGTCGGCGGCAACTTCACGACGGTGCAGAAGGGCTCCGCCGCGACCGGGGCCGACAAGGTCGCGCACCCCTACCTCGCTGCGTTCAACGCGACCACCGGCGACTACATCCCGGGGTTCAGACCGGTCCTCGACAACCAGGTCAAGGCGCTCGCCGCACTGCCCGACGGACGGCTGGCCGTCGGTGGCGAGTTCACCACGGTCGGCGGGGTCGCCCGCAAGGGCATCGTCGTGCTCAACCCCACGACGGGCGCGCTCGACACGAGCTGGCAGACCAACGTCGAGAACAGGTCGACCGGCGGCACGGTGTCCGTGCGTGGCCTCGACACCGACGGCACCTACCTCTACGCCACCGGCGCCTTCACGCACTTCACCAAGCCCGGCGTCAGCGACCGCTACGCCAAGGGTGGCGCGCGGATCCTGCTGTCCAACGGCACGGCGGACAGCACCTGGAACCCCGAGCTCAACGGCACCGGCACGGCGATCGACGTCAGCGACGACAAGTCACGGGTCTACCTCGCCGGCTACTTCACGACCTCCAAGGGGACCACGGCCGACCGCGCCGCAGCCTTCAGCACCGGGCCCGGTGCGCAGCGCATCACCCCGACCTGGCAACCGACCTTCAGCACGTCGGGCCCGGCTCGCTACCAGCAGGCGGTCAAGCAGGTCGGCAGCAAGGTGTGGCTCGGCGGGTCGCAGCACAGCATGTTCGCCTACGACGCCAGCACGTTCGCCCTGGAGAACACCCACATCACCAGGACCGGCGGCGACCTCCAGGCGATCGACGCGGGCAACGGCCTGGTCTTCGGAGGGTGCCACTGCCTCAGCTGGGTCTTCCAGGACACCGCGGACTACGACAACACGAGCATCGGCTCCACCACCGTGAGCTGGTCACAGGCCGACAAGATCTTCTTCGTCGGGGCCTGGGACGAGGCCACCGGCGACTACGTGCCCGACTTCACCCCGGAGATGAAGGCGCGCCAGGGCCGTGGCGCCTGGGCGCTCAAGGTCGCCGCGGACGGCACCTTGTGGGCCGGTGGCACGTTCACGTCGGCGGTCAAGGAGAACGGCAGCAACGGCTGGGTCGGTGGCTTCGTCCGCTACGCACCCCGTCCCAGCAAGGCTCCAGGCGCGCCGGCCAACCTCAAGGTCGCGGTGGCGGGTGGATCGGCGACGGTCACCTGGAACGCCTCGTCGACCTCCGGTGTCACGTACGAGGTCCTGCGGGACGACCGGGTCGTCGCGACCAGCACGACGACCAGCGCCACGGTGCCCGGTGCGTCGGCCGGCGACCGGTTCTTCGTCCGTGCCGTGGACGGCTGGGCGAACCGTTCGGCCTCGACCCCGGTGACGGTGGCCGCGACCGGATCGGCCACCACGACGCTCGTGCCGGCCGGCGCGACCTGGTCGTACCACTTCGACAGCACCGCGCCGGTCTCGGCGGCGTGGAAGACCGAGAGCGGGAGCTGGGCGACCGGTGCTGCACCACTCGGGTGGGGCAGCGGTCCGATCGCGACCAACATCGACGTCGCGGCGGGTCAGACGCGGGCCCTGACGTCGTACTTCCGCCGGTCGTTCACCGTGGCTGACCTCGGAGCGCTCAAGACCGTCAAGGTCACGACCCGTGCGGACGACGGCGTCGCGGTCCACGTCAACGGCACCGAGGTCGGCCGCGCCAACCTCCCGGCCGGGACCCTGGGCGCCGGCACCTACGCCAGCTCCGCGCCCAACACCGCGACGGCCGTGGCCAACGAGGTCACCTTCGACGTGCCCGTCTCGCTGCTGCGGGCCGGCGCGAACACCATCGCGGTCGAGGTGCACTCCAACTACCGGGCCACCCCCAGCAGCAGCATGGACCTGCGCCTGGTCGCGACCTCATGAGCCAGGTCGCCACCGCGTCCGGCGTGCGGGCCGCCTACCGGGAGCTCGCCAACGCGCAGAAGAGTGGTGCGGGCGTGCCCTGGTACATGCGAGCCGTGAACCGCAGGCTGGGTCGGGCGATCGCCGCGGTGGCCGCGCAGGGCCGGTTCACGCCCAACCACATGACCGCTGCGAGCTTCGCGTCGTTCCTCGGCGGGACAGCCCTCCTGGTGACGGTCGAGCCCGGCGCGGTCATGGCCATCGCCTCGATGCTCCTGCTGCAGCTTGGCTTCGCGTTCGACTCCGCGGACGGTCAGCTCGCCCGGCTCCGTGGAGGCGGCTCGGCCGCGGGGGAGTGGCTCGACCACGTCGTCGACTCCGGCCGGCACCTGCTGTTCCACCTCGCGGTGCTCGTCGGGCTGTACCGGTTCACCGACGTCTCCGACGCCGTGCTGCTCGTCCCGCTCGGGTTCGGGCTCGTGTCGACCGTGCGGTTCTTCGCGCAGATCCTCGCCGAGCAGCTGGCCCGCCGTGACCCGGTCGCCGGGCCGGACTCGGTGCCGAGGTTCGGCACCTGGATCCAGGCCCCGGCCGACACCGGGCTGCTCAACCTCGTGGTCCTGCTGTGGCCGCTCACGACCGGATTCCTGTGGGCGTACGGGGTCATGGGCCTGCTCAACGCGCTGCTGCTCGCCGCGACACTGGTGCGCCGCCACCGCGAGCTCGCGGCCCTGGCCAAGACTCCCGCATGAGCACCGCTGTCGCGACCGAGGAGTCGTCCGCCGCAGCGGTGAGCCGCAACAGCCTGCCGGCATGGCCGGTCCTGACGCTGCTGTGGGGCTTCCCGGTGTTCTGGGCGCTCGGCGCGACGGTGATCACCGGCGTCCTGCTGACCGTCGTGATGCTGTCGTTCCTCGCGCACAGCGGCACGGTGCGGTTCGTGCCGGGCATGTACGCCTTCACCGCATTCGTCATCTGGGTCATCCCGTGCGCCGTCATGATCGACTCGACCTCCCGGATGCTCGGCCTGGCCTATCGCTTCTCGATCCTGGCAATCGTCGGGACGGCGTTCGTCTACACCCTCAGCGCCGGCAGCGCCCTGAGTCGCGCTCGGATCGTCAACGGCCTGACCTTCGTCTGGTTCTTCGCGATCGCTGGCGGGCTGCTGGGCATGGCGTTTCCCGAGGTGCGCCTGTCGACGCCGGTCGGCCTCCTGCTGCCCGACTCGCTCACCAGCAACGACTACGTCCGCGACCTGTTCTTCCCGCCGCTCGCGGAGATCCAGCACCCGTGGGGGTCGCCCCAGACCTTCGTGCGCCCGTCGGCCCCGTTCCCGTACGCCAACAGCTGGGGCGTGGCGATCGTGCTGCTGACCCCGGTGGCGGCCGCGTGCTTCCTGATGACGCGGTCTCGCCTGCTGCGCGTCGCGATCATCGGCGGAATGGCGGCGATGATCGGGCCGGCGATGGCGACCGGCAACCGGGGCATGTTCGCCGGCCTCGCGCTGGCCGCGGTCTACGTCGTCGTCCGCCTCGCGGCACGTGACCGGGCCGCCCCCGTGCTCACGATCGCCGTCCTGGGCGTCATGGGGACGGCCGTGCTGATCGGCAACGGCCTGCTCACCCAGATCGCGACCCGGCAGCAGTACGGCGACTCGTCGCACACGAGGTTCTCGCTCTACGAGGAGACGATCGCGCGCACGCTCAGGTCCCCGCTGCTGGGCTACGGCGCGCCCCGACCGTCGCCGGCACACGAGGTGTCGCTGGGCACGCAGGGCTACGTCTGGATGCTGATGTTCAGCTTCGGGTTCGTGGGGCTCGCCTTGTTCATCACGTTCTTGTGGGGCACGACGCTGCGGACCATCCGGGCACCCGGTGACGTCGACCTCGTGCTGCACAGCGTCCTGGTGGTGGCGAGCGGCATCATCTTCGTCTACGGCCTCGACATCATGCAGTTCCTGACGATCATGCTGGTCGCGGCGCTGCTCCTGCGCCGCCGCTACGGTCTCGATGACACGGGCACTGGCGGCATCCACGCCGATGGCTGACACCGCGACCGCGTCCCGGGGCATCGCCTGGGCCGGTGCGGTCAACCTGGTCGGCGGCGCGATCGGGTCGGTGGTGGGGCTGCTTCTCGCGGCGATCGTGGGGCGTCACCTCGGGACCGTCGGGGCCGGCACCTACTTCCTCGTGGTCGCGGTCTTCATGATCGTCTCGAGCGTGGCCGAGCTCGGCGCCGACACCGGCCTGGTGCGCTACGTCTCCGCCGCGAGGGCCCGCGGCCGTGCAGCGGACGTGCCGCGGCTCGTCCGGCTGGCGCTCGGGCCGGTGGTCGTCGGAGGCACGCTGGTCGTTGCACTCGCCGCCGCGGCTGCCGCCACCTATCCGCAGCTGTTCGACCCGTTGCCCACGTCGTTCGTCCTCGTGGCAGCGTCCACCGCCGTGCTGTCGTCGCTGCTCGCGGTGATCCTCGCAGTCGTCCGTGGTCTTGGCGGAGTCCTGGCCTATCCGTTGCTGCAAGGCATCGGCCTGCCCGTCCTCCGGCTGGTCGGGGTCGGCCTCGCCGTCCTGGCCGGCTGGGGTGTCGTCGGGATCCTGGGGGCGTGGCTCGCCCCCGTCGCCATCGTGCTGGCCGGCGCGGCGGCCGTGGCCGTACGACTCACGGTGCGTCATGCCGGCGGGCTCACCCCCGCGCCTGCCCGCCCGGCCGATCATCGCCGCCTGCGCGCAGAGTTCTGGTCCTTCAGCGCCGTCCGCGGGGTGTCGGCGGCCGTGGAGATCCTGCTGGAGTGGATAGACGTCCTGCTCGTCGGCGCGCTCACGTCGCCCGAGCAAGCCGGCATCTACGCCGTCGTGACCAGGTGCGCGCGCGCCGGTGAGGTCATCCAGAGCGCAGCACGCGTCGCCGTCGGACCGCAGATCAGCGCGGCTATGGCCCGGGGCGACCTCGCCGCGGCGCGCGAGATCTACAGCCTCGTGACGGCCGCGATGATCTGGCTCGCCTGGCCGCTGTTCCTCCTGCTGGCGATCTTCGGCGACGCGGTCCTGTCGCTGTTCGGTCCCGGCTTCGCCGACGGTGCCGTCTCGCTCGCCGTGCTGTGCGTCGCGATGGCGATCGCCGCCGCCGCCGGCACCGTCCAGACGATCCTGCTGATGGGCGGTCGCAGCAGCTGGCAGCTCGCCGACAAGACCATGGCCCTCGTGCTCAACATCGTCCTCGACCTCGTGCTCATCCCGCTGTGGGGCATCGAGGGAGCGGCGTTGGCGTGGGCCATCACGATCGTCGCCGACACCGGCGTGGTGGTGTGGCAGGTGCAGCGGCTGATGGGCGTACGGCCCCGAGGTGGGCACCTGGCGGTCGCCGCAGGGCTCCCGGTCGTCGTCGTCGGAGGGCTCGGGCTGCTGGCCCGCGCCACCTGCGGCTCGTCGCTGCCGGTGCTGGGCTGCTCGCTCCTGGTGATCGGTGCGACCTACCTCGCGGCCAGCTGGCCGTTGCGCCACCGGCTCGGTCTCGTGGCTCTCGTCGCGCACCGCGGCTGAGCAGTCCGAAGCGTCGGCTCAGACGAACGAGCCGGACACCACGGGAAGCCCGATGGTGTCCGGATGGCTCGTCGCTCGGCCGCCGCCGGGCTCAGCGGCTGAGGGCGACCAGCTCGGGGAGCGGCGGGAACAGCGCCGTGAGGGCGATGTCGACGTTCTTGGACTTGAGCAGCCCGGCGAACCGGCGGAGGGCTGCTGCATCGTCGGTCGTGGAGCGGGCGAGCAGGACCGAGTCCGAGCGGGTCGCGAGGGCAACCTTGTTGGCGTCGGACGTCAGGTGCGTCGTGTCGATGATGATGATCTCGCCGGCCCACGTGGTGCGCTTCTTCTCGGTCGGCCAGCCGCGGCTGATCTTGCCCTCGTTGATCGCGCCGGCATCGACGAACCGAGCCGTGCGACCGCGGCGCTGCAGCGCGTCCGCCAGCTCCTGACCGCACGTGATGGAGCGTCCCGAACCCTCCTCGGCGTCGACCAGGATGATGAACGGCCCGTCGGTGCCGATCTCGGTCGGGATCTTGAGCATGAACGCCGCGATGTCCCAGGTGTCGGCCCGGTTGGTGTCCTTGGTGCCGTCCAGCACGATCTGGTCGCCGATCGCGTGCAGGCCGTCGACGCCGCCGATCTCGGAGTCCTCCTCCTTGCGGAGCAGCGCGATCGGGATGCCCGCCAGGACACCCAGGAACAGCCCGGCCAGCCCCAGCGACACGGCGCTCGGCGTGGACGGGCTCGACGGGGTGTCGGCCTTGCCCACGATCTGGCCGGGGTTGAGGTCGACGTTGCTCAGGTCGGCCAGCTTGGTGCCCAGCGCGTCTGCCTGGATGGCGAGCGAACGGCGACCGATCGGTGTGTCGTAAGCCGGCTTGTCGGACTTTTCCTGGATCTCGCCGATCTGCTTCGTGGCGGCCTGGACGAGCCGGTCGACCTCGTCGGAGGCGGCGGAGCGACGCGTCATGAGATAGGCCTCGGCGACGGCGTCCGCGCCGGCGGCCGCCTGCCTGGCGGTGTCGCCGCTGAAGTGGATCGCGAGGATCAGCGAGTCCTCGGGGCTGTCGACCGAGGTCGCCTCCTTGACCTCCTCGGCATCCACCGACTCCTCGTCCAGGAGATCGGCGGCGGCTGCTGCGACCTTCTGGGACGTGACGAGCCCCTGCTCGGTCGGCATGTTGATCGATCGGGCGCTGTCGACCGACGAGCTGAGCGGGTCGGAGCTCATCGGGTTGACGGAGACCGTCGTCGTCGCCGTGTAGCTCGCGGGGACGGCGAAGGACGCAAGGACGCCGAGGATCAGTCCGAGAATCGCCAGCACCGCGATGACCGCCCAATGACGTTTGAGCCGGCCCGCGATGTCGGTGATCTGCACGGGTTGGGGAGTGGTTGCCATCTGGACTTCCTCGAAGGTTTCAGGATCCCGATCGGGAGGCCTACCAAGTGTGGGTGTGGACCCTCCGGTCGGATGGCCCAAAGAGTGAGAGCGGCCACGGCACGGAATATGACGGGGCGGACGACAAAGGGCGACTGAGAGTTAAATCACCCAAATGTCCAACTTCGCCAGCGGGGAGTTTTTCCACATGCCGCACGACGGAGCCCTGGCAACCCGATTCAGGCGTGAATTAGTTCAACCCGGACACAAAGGCCTGACAACCGGGGCGGATCCGGGCGTCGTCGTCCACAACCCGGCAGAAAAGTCAGGTCCGAATTCGACTGGACTATGGCCCGGACTCCTGTCATTGTCGGCACGGCGAGGGGGGACTGACCTGTGGCTGCTCCACGATCTGGAGCGCCGCAAGACATCCAGAGGACGTACACGTGCAGGACATGACCGCTGCGGCAACCCCTTTGACCGCTGAGCTCGCCGACCTGTCGATCACCGAGCTCGAGGACGCCGAGCTGATCGCGTTGGCTCGCAACGGCAGCGACGACGCCTATGCCGCGCTGTTCCGCCGACACACCTACGCGGCGCACCGTCTGGCGCGCCACCTCGGTCAGCGCGAGGAGGCCGAGGACGTCGTCGCCGAGTCGTTCGCCCAGGTGCTCGACCTCTTCCGTCGTGGGAAGGGGCCCGACCGCGCCTTTCGCGCCTACCTCTTCACCTCGATCCGTCATGAGTCCGCCCGGCGGGCCAAGGCCCGCCAGCGCGTGATGCCCACCGCCGACGAGCGGCAGATCGACTCGGTCGTCCCCTTCGGCGCCGGCCAGCTCGAGGCCTTCGAGCAGTCCGCGATCCGCGGTGCGTACGAGTCGCTGCCCGCGAGATGGCGGACGGTCCTGTGGCACCTCGACGTGGAGGGCCGCAAGCCGCAGGAGCTGGGACCCCTGCTGAAGCTGTCGCCCAACAGCGTCTCGGCGCTCGCCTACCGGGCCCGCTCGGGGTTGCGCGAGGCCTACCTCCAGCAGCACGTCAACGAGCAGGGGCCGGCGCCCAGCCGGGCGTGCGGCGAGGTCCGTGCCCGGCTGTCGGCGTACGTGCGGCAGACCGCGAGCGCCCGCGAGCAGGCGAGCATCGCCGGTCATCTCGAGGGGTGCGCAGCGTGCTCGGCGATCGACTCGGACCTGCGGATCGTCAACCGGGAGGTCGGCGCGGTCCGCGTTTCGGCGGCGCTGCTGGTGTCGCTCCTCGGGTTGGTCGGCGCTGCCTTCGCCAGCGTGTGGGCCTCGCTGACCGCGAACGTGGTCGCACTGGGCAAGGCCGGCCTCGCCGTCCTGGCTCCTCCCGCCGCGGTCGCGGCCTTCACCGCAGCAAGTGTCATCGGCTTCGGGGCGACCGAGGCCACCGAGCCCATGCGCTACCCGATGCCGGTCCAGGCCGACGGTCCACGCGCAGAACGCGCGGGCATCCCCGGCGGGCCGTTGCCCGCTGCGGCCAAGCAGAGCGAGCCGTCGAAGTCCGTCACGAAGACGGTCGGGCGTACCACGCTCAAGACCCGCCCCAAGGCCACGGCCAGCGCCGGTGCCGGTGCCTCGAGCCCGGGCACGAAGCCCGGCACGTCGCCAGGATCCGAGCCCACGTCGCCGCCCAAGGTCATTGCTGCTGTCGGCTCCGCCGTCACGGTGCAGGTCGACGAGAGCGGCGTACGGGCACGTATCGCGAGCGTCACAGCCGAGGTCCCGTCACGATTGCTCGGCTCGCTCCTCTCCCTAGGCACCACCAACTGAAAGTTCTGTGCCTTGAATGACGTACGAAGGAAGTATGGGGTCGGCTACACGAGCGGGGTCTTCGACATGTTCCACGTCGGTCACCTCAATCTGCTGCGCCGAGCCCGCAACCACTGCCACCACCTGGTCGTGGGGGTCGCGAGCGACGAGTACGTCGACAACCTGAAGGGTCGGCTCCCGGTCGTCCCGTGCGACGAGCGCATCGACATCATCTCGTCGCTCGGGATCGTCGACGAGGTCGTGATCGACCGCTCGGAGGACAAGGCTGCGATGTGGCAGCAGCGGCCGTTCGACGCGATCTTCAAGGGCGACGACTGGCAGGGCACCCCCAAGGGCTACCGGCTCGAGCGCAGGTTGGGCGAGCTCGGCGTCAAGGTCGTCTACTTCCCCTACACCCGGCACACGTCGAGCTCGATGCTCCGGTCGTTCCTGACCGAGCGCGGCGAGTGACCCGGGCGGACCTGCCGGCGGTCACCGCGGTCGTCCCGACCCACAACCGACCGGAGCTCATGCGCCAGGCGGTGCAGAGCATCATCGACCAGGACTACGCCGGCACGATCGACGTCGTCGTCGTGTTCGACGCGTGCGAGCCCGTGCTGCCTGATGTCGTGACCGGCCCGCACCGCACGCTCACCGGGGTCGTCAACGACCGGACCCGGGGACTCGCCGGCGCCCGCAACACCGGCATCCTGCAGGCCAAGCGCGCCTATGTGGCCTTCCTCGACGACGACGACGTCTGGTTGCCGACCAAGCTCACGGCGCAGATGGCCGTCTTCGCCGAGCATCCTGAGGTCGGGCTGGTCGGCACGGCGATGCTGGTCGACGACGGCCACACGACCCACGTGCGTCCGGTGCCGCTGACCACCGTGACGCACGCCGATCTGGTCCGCGACCGCATCGCCGGGCTCCACTCCAGCAGCTTCGTGTTCCGCCGGGACGTCCTGGTCGACACCGTCGGACTCATCGACGAGGACCTCCCGGGCAGCTATGGCGAGGACTACGACGTCCTGCTCACCACGTCGCAGCGCTCGGTGATCCGGCTCGTCGACGAGCCGTTGGTCTCGGTGCGCTGGTCCGGCGAGTCGTTCTTCTACGGCAAGTGGGCGCAGTACGCAGCCGGCCTGAGCTATCTCGTCGCCAAGCATCCCGAGCTTCGTGAGGTCCCCGCCTCGTCGGCGCGCATCGGCTCGCAGATCGGGTTCGCGCTCGCCGCTGCCGGGAGCCGCCGCGAGTCACGCACCTGGCTGCGAGCGGCGCTGCGGACCCAGCCGCTCAACGTCCGCGCCTGGCTCGGCCTCCTGGTCTCGTTCCGCCTCGTCTCCGCGCACGCCATCGCCCGTGTCGCCAACCGCTTCGGCAAGGGCATCTAGCCATGGCGGTCATGAACGTCTCGGTGCCGCTGCGCGGGCTCAAGACCGAGCTGCCGGCACGTCGGGCGCCGCGCCGTGGCCTCCGGGGCTTCCCGCTCGCCGTCCTGCGCACCGGCATCCTCGGCTATCTCGGCGCACTTGCAGCGACCTGGTTCCTGGCCGACCGTCAGCTCGCACTTCCTGACGCCTGGACGGGTGGCGCCGTGGCGCTCGTCGGCACGTGGTTGGCCTACAGCTTCGCGGCGATGCCGGCCTACGAGCGCGCCCGGTCGTACAAGCCGGCGATCCGGTTCATCGAGCTCCTCGGCGCCGCCGCCCTGGCCCTGATGATGGCCGAGGCGGACAGCTCGAGCACCATCCGTCAGGCCGCGATCGCGGTGCTCGCCGCCCCGGCGGTCTCGGCCGCGTCGGCGTTCGCCCACCGGCGACTCCTGCGTCGTACGCCGACGATCCTCGTCGGACAGGTCGAGTCGGTCGAGCGCCTCGCCAACCGGTGGGTCGGCCGCAAGGACATCAACGTCCTGGCCACGTGCTCGTGGCGTGCTCCGCACGAGCTCGCTCCGGCCGGCGCCGTGTCCGACGACAGCCTGGCCCAGGTCGTCCGCGAGGTGCTCGCCGCGGTGTCCGAGCACGGAGCGCGCTCCGTCGTGATCGCCAGCGGGCGTGCCTTCGCGACTCCGGCCCTGCGGCACCTCGCCTGGGCCCTGCAGCGCGCGGAGGTCGAGTGCCTCGTGGTCGCCGACATGAACGACCATGTCGAGTACCTCCGGCCGCGGCGCGTCGGCGACCAGATCGCGCTGTCCCTCCGAGCGCCCAACGACCACCTCATGTCACTCCTCGCGAAGTCGATTCTCGACCGCGTGACAGCCGCGTTCGCGCTGGTCGTCCTGTCACCGCTCCTGCTCGTGCTCGCCGGCGGCGTCCGGTTCGGCTCCCGCGGCCCGGCGATCTTCCGGCAGGTGCGCACGGGCCGCGACGGTGAGCCGTTCGTGATCTACAAGTTCCGCACCATGGTCGTCGATGCCGAGACCCGGCTCGATGCCCTGCGGGACCGCAACGAGGGCGCCGGTCCGCTGTTCAAGCTGCGCCACGACCCGCGCATCACCCGCTTCGGCCGATTCCTCCGCAAGACGTCGCTCGACGAGCTCCCCCAGCTCATCAACGTCGTCAAGGGCGACATGTCCCTCGTCGGGCCGCGGCCGGCCCTCCCATCGGAGACCTCGCTCTACAGCGAGTGGGTCTGGCGTCGTCTGCACGTCAAGCCCGGCATGACCGGCCTGTGGCAGGTCAGCGGCCGGTCCGCGCTGTCCTGGGAGGAGTCGATCCGCATGGACCTGCAGTACGTCAACAACTGGAACCTCCGGCTCGACATCGCGATCATCGCCCGGACGTTCCGCGCCGTCCTGGCCCGCGACGGCGCCCACTGATCCCTCGTCTGATCGGTCACAGGCCCTGCTCAAAGGTGTAACTCGTTGTTACGCTTTCGTGGTTCACCCCGCGCGCGCTAGCGTCGTGGGACACGCGACCAGGGAGAAGCATGACGGAGCTGGGCTACACGCTGAAGGTCTTCCGGCGGATCGGGATGTTGAAGCCCGTCCTGCCCCACCGTCTCATCGGCGCCGGGCTGCAGCTCGCCAAGTGGGGGCCGGGGCTGCCGTCCGGGGTCAACGCCGCGGCCAAGCGGTTTCCCAACCAGCTGGCCATCATCGACGATGCCGGGCAGCTGACCTGGACCGAGCTGGCCGAGCAGATCAACCAGTTCACCCAGGCCCTCAAGGATCGCGGCGTCGAGCCCGGCGACTCCGTCGCGGTGCTGTCACGCAACCACCGCTACATGGTGATCGCCCTCATCGCCGTCATGCAGGCCGGCGGTCGGGTGCTGCTGCTGAACACCATGGCGAGCCGCTCCCAGCTCGGTGAGCTGTCGAAGCGCGAGGGGGCCAAGCTGGTGATCCTCGACGAGGAGTTCCTCGAGGTCGGCGCCGACGTCGACGACGACACCATCATCGTCTGCTGGGCGGACGACCCGGAGGCCTCGGACTACCCGACGGTCGGCGGGCTGCTGGCGGGACAGCCGACCAAGGCGCACGCCAAGCCCGACCGGCACGGCCAGATCATCATCTTCACCTCCGGGACGACCGGGCTGCCCAAGGGCGCGAAGCGCGAGGAGCCCGCCGACCTGAAGCCGCTCATCGCGTTCTTCGGCGCGATTCCCTACCGCGGCAACTCCACGGTCGTGCTCGCCGCACCGCTGTTCCACTCGTGGGGACTCATCAACTTCGGCTTCGGCCTCTCGACCGCCCCCACGTACGTCCTGCGGCGGCGCTTCTCCGCCGAGCAGGTGCTCCGTGACATCGACGAGCACCGTGCCAAGGTCCTCGTCGTCGTGCCGGTCATGATGCAGCGGCTCGTCGACGCCGACCCGGTGATGATCGAGAAGTCCGACGTCTCGTCGCTCGAGGTCACGGCGAGCAGTGGCTCCGCCCTCGCGGGAGACCTGGCCACCCGCTTCATGGACCTGTTCACCGACTCGGTCTACAACTTCTACGGCGCCACCGAGACGGGCTGGGTGACGGTCGCCAGTCCCCGCGACCTCCGCGAGGCCCCCGGCACGGCCGGCAAGCCGCCGTTCCGCACGTTCGTCAAGATCCTCGACGCCGACGGCAAGGAGGTGCCCCAGGGCGAGACCGGTGTCATCCACGTCGGCAACGACATGCCGTTCGGCGGCTACACCGACGGCAACACCAAGTCGTTCGCCGACGGGCTCATGAACACCGGCGACCTCGGGTACTTCGACGAGAACGGCCGGCTGTTCGTCTCGGGCCGCGACGACGACATGATCATCTCCGGCGGCGAGAACGTCTTCCCGCGCGAGCTCGAGGACGCGCTGATCGGGCACCCCGACATCACCGACGTCGTCGTGACCGGCGTCGACGACGAGAAGTTCGGCCAGGCCCTCGCGGCATACGTCGTGGTCAAGGACGGTGCGTCGTTGAGCGAGCAGGATCTCGTCGCGTACGCGAGGGATCACGTCGCACGCTTCGCGGTGCCGCGCCGGACGATGTTCCTCGACGAGCTGCCGCGGAACCCGACCGGCAAGGTCATGAAGCGCGAGCTCCCGGACTTCCCGGAGGACTAGCACTCGGGGCCCTCGTGCGTCCCGGCCCGGATGACGTCGGCCGGGATGCCCACGGACTCGAGGTGACGGCACCACTGCTCGGCGATCCCGATGTCGGCGTCGGACTCGCGGACCACGAGCACGTGGTCGGCGAGAGCCACGGCACCGCGCCGCAGCTGGGTCGAGGCTGACGGCTCGACGTCGAGCACCACGACGCCGGCCATCCTGCCGGGACGCGCACCCAGCGCGGCGACGGGCACGGCGGCAAGCAGCCCCAGCAGGCCGCCGGCGGCGGCTGACAGCGGAAGCGTGGGCCGGTCGGCACGGTCCGGCGCACGGGCGGCGTCGATCACGGCTCCGCCGTCGACCTGCAGTCGGCGAGCCCTGGCCAGGTCCGCCACGACCTGGGCGTGTGCCGCGGAGGTCGTGTCCGGCAGCGCCCTGACCTGCTGGGTCAGCGTGGACCGCAGCCGGGCCACGTTCTTCGCCGCCCGCCTCGACCGGTCGGCGAGGTAGGCCTCGGCCACGGCGTTGGCTCCTCTCGCCGCCGAGCTGGGCGATTCTGCGGTGTGGGTGATCAGCAGGACCGATGACTCACCGTCGGCCGTGACCTCGACGGAGCGCGACCCGGCGATGCGGCGCGAGGCGGCGATCGTCGCCTCGGTGGTGGTGTCGACGGACTGCGGGACGGACGGAGCCAGCGGGTCGACCCCGGTGGGCTGCACGCGGACCGACGCGGTCGCCGAGTAGGTCTGCGGCAGCGCGACGTGGAGCGCGACGCCCGCAGCGACTCCGGCCACGGCGATCACGGCGAGGAGCCGCCAGCCGCGGGCCACGGCCCGGCCGAGCTCGCTCAGGGTGAGCGGCGTGGATGCGCGCATCGGGACCACCTCCGGATCCGATTGTGCGGCGGACCGGTCGGGGACGCGCTGCCGTTGTCCACAGGTGCGTGCCGGGGCTCTGGAGGAAAGTCGCCCTCTCGGCGATAACTGGATGAACCCACCCAGGACGGAGCATCATGGACGACGACCGATCGACGACGCTGACCGACGCCGAGCTGGTGCTCCTCACCAGACGTGGCCACCTGCAGGCGTACGCCGTGCTGTTCGAGCGGCACCTGCCGCTGGTGCGCGCCGCCGCCCGGCGGTTCGTGCGTGCCTCCGAGGTCGACGACCTGGTGGCCGAGGCGTTCGCCGGCACGTTCCACCAGCTCGTCAGAGGTCGGGGACCCACGACCTCGATCCGCGCCTACCTGCTCACGGCGATGCGCCACGAGGCGGCGCGGCGGGCGGGTCGCGATCGACGCCTGGTGCTCGTCGACGACGTCGAGACCTGGCGCCGGCCGTCGGTGGACACCGCCGGCGGCACCGACGAGGACCACGTCGCGGAGGCGTTCCGGCTGCTCCCGCTTCGTTGGCAGCGCGTGCTCTGGCAGCTGGAGGTGGAGGGCCTGCGGCCGCGTGACCTCGCCGACGAGCTCGGCATGTCGGCCAATGCGGTGTCGGCGCTCGGACGGCGGGCCCGCGCCGGTCTGCGTCGCGCCTACGAGGGCCGCACCGACCACCTGGACGCCGCCGTCTGACGTCCTCGCCCCGATCAGCGCGTCGTCCGTTCGCCGCTGTGGCAGGCTGGCCGCGTGGACATCGCGTACGACCCGCACCCGGACGGCCGTCCGGACCCGGGCGAGGTCGTGTGGACGTGGGTGCCCTACGAGGACGACCCGACCCAGGGCAAGGACCGGCCCGTCCTGATCGTGGCACGGGAGGGCGAGCGCCTCGTCGCGCTCCCGATGACCTCCAAGGACCACGACCGCGACCTGGCCCAGGAGGCGGCCGACGGCAGGTTCTGGTTCGACCTCGGCACCGGCCCGTGGGACCCGGCCGGACGGCCGAGCGAGGTGCGGCTCGACCGCCTCCTGACGGTCGACCCCGCCGACGTACGCCGCGAGGGTGCGGTCCTCGACGAGCCACGCTTCCGTGCGGTCGCCGCGGCGCTGGAGCCGTACCTGTCATGAGCAGCAGCCCGCCCCGCCCGATCGGTCCGGTCGACGCCTACCAGCGCCAGCACCCGGTCGTCAGCTTCCCGATCGCCGTGGTCTACAAGTACTTCGACGACCAGGGCCCCTATCTCGCGGCGATCATCAGCTACTACGCGTTCATCGCGATCTTCCCTCTCCTCCTCCTGGGCTCGTCGATCCTCGGCTTCGTCCTGCAGGACAACCGGGACCTGCGCGACCGGCTGCTGGACTCGGCGCTCAGCCAGTTCCCGATCATCGGCACCCAGCTGGGTCAGCCGGACGGTCTGAGCGGCAGCACGACCGCGATCGTGATCGGCTCGATCGTCGCGCTGTACGGCGCCATGGGCCTCGGTCAGGCGGTCCAGAACGCCGCGAACATCGCCTGGTCGGTGCCGCGCAACAGTCGCGCCAACCCCATCATCCTGCGCCTTCGCAGCATCCTGTTCCTCGCGATCAGCGGCGCCGGCATCCTCGCGCTGGCGATTGCCACGTCGGTGCTGGCCAACCCCGACGCCCTGGGCGCCGACCTCGAGACGACCCTGCGGTGGGTCATCCGGCTGGTGGGCTTCGTGCTGACCGTGATGATCTTCGTCAGCGTCTTTCGGCTCATCAGCCACGGCCGGGCCGGCTGGCGCTCGGTGCTGCCGGGCGCGATCGTGACGGCGGTGCTCTGGCAGGCCCTGCAGTGGATCGGCAACACGTACGTCCGCGAGGTCATCGGCAGGGCCAACAGCAGCGAGATGAACGGCACGTTCGCCCTGGTCCTCGGCCTCATCGCGTTCATCTTCATCGCCTCGATCATGGTCGTGCTGGGCCTGGAGGTGAACGTCGTCCTGCGGCGGCACCTCTACCCCCGCGCCCTGCTGACCCCGTTCACCGACAACGTGATCCTGACCAAGGCCGACCAGAAGGCGTACGCCGCCTACGCCAAGTCCCAGCGTCACAAGGGCTTCCAGTCGGTCGTCGTCACGTTCGAGGACCGCACGCCGGAGCCACCGCCGCCGTCGCAGGACAAGCCGTCCGACTAGTCTGGACGCAGCAACCAGCATCGACGACCAGAGGACAGCGCCATGCCCACGGGCAAAGTGAAGTGGTACGACGCGGACAAGGGATTCGGCTTCCTGACCCAGGAGGACGGACCGGACGTCCACGTGCGCTCCGACGCGCTCCCGGACGGCGTCACGACTCTCAAGGCCGGCGCGCGCGTCGAGTTCGGCATCGTCCAGGGCAGCCGCGGCGACCAGGCCCTCCAGGTGCGGCTGCTCGAACCGGTGACCTCGGTGTCCCGGGCCCAGTCGCACGCGCGCCGCAAGGACCCCGAGACCATGGCGGTCATCGTCGAGGACCTCATCCGGTTGCTCGACACGATCGGTGAGGGCTACCGGCACGGCCGTCACCCCGACGGCAAGAAGGGCAAGTCGGCCGCGCAGGTGCTCCGCGCGGTCGCGACCGAGCTCGAGCTCTGACCGGCGTCCTCCAGGGCTTCGGGGTCATCGGGATCCTGATCGCCCTCGGGCTCGGCCTGGCCCACGCCGGTGTGCTCGGCCAGGACTCCCAACGGATCCTGTCCCGCCTCGTCTACTTCGTGGCGACGCCGGCACTGCTGGTCGACGTGCTGTCGCGCACCGACGTCTCGGACGTGCTGGGAGTCGGCTTCGCGATCGCCGGCCTCAGCGTGCTGGCCGTGCTGGTGGTCTACGTCCCGCTGGCTCGGCGGCGGGGCCGGTCGCTGTCGCACATCGTCGTCGGCGCGCTGTCGGGGTCGTACTCCAACGCCGGCTACCTGGGCCTGCCCATCGCGGTGTACGTCCTGGGCGACGCCGCCTACGCCGTGCCGGTCATGGTGCTGCAGCTCATCGTCTACGCCCCACTGGCGCTGTCCGCTCTCGACCTCGACGCCACGGGGCGGCGCCCGACGCCGACTGCCCTCGCGCTCGCGGGGCTGCGCAACCCCGTGTCGGTCGCCGCCGTCTGCGGCGTCCTGATCTCGGTCGCCGGCGTGACCCTGCCCGAGATCGCGGCCGAGCCCGTCGCGCTGCTGGGCGGGATGGCCGTGCCGGGCGCCCTGCTGGCGTACGGGGTCTCGTTGCGGTTCGGTGGGGCGATCGGCTCGGCCGACCGCTGGGAGATCACCGCGATCGCCCTGCTCAAGCTCGTGTGGATGCCGGCCGCGGCGTACGTCCTGGCGCGGTTCGCGTTCGGGCTGGAGTCGGACCAGGTGTTCGGGCTGACGGTCATGGCCGCGCTGCCGACGGCGCAGAACGTGTTCGTCTACGCGTCGCGGTTCCAGCGCTCGGAGCTACTGGCCCGCGACAGTGTCGCGGTCACCACGCTGCTGTCGATCCCCGTGCTCGTCGGACTGGCGGCCGTTCTCGCTTGATGACCGCTTGCCGTTGGCGCGACTGAGCACGAACGCCAGCCACGCGACCAGGATGACGGCCGTCACGAGGAGGCCGATGCGCGGCGTCGCGTCGACCGTGAACAGCCCGATGCCGATCAGGCCGCCGATGACCCACGACAGCTGCAGCAGCGTCTCCGAGCGGGCGAACATGCTGGTGCGCACGCGCTCGGCGACGTCGCGCTGGATCAGCGCGTCGAGGCTCAGCTTGCCGAGGGACTGGCAGAGCCCCACCGTCAGGCCGAGGACCACCGCGGTCCACCACGTGAAGAACACCGCCACGGTGACGACCACCGCGACGTCGAGCACGAAGACCGCGATCACGACGCGCTCGGGCCGGCGGGACTTGGTCACCGAGGCGATCAGCGTGCCGACGGTGTTGCCGGCCCCGGCGCCGCCGATCACGAGGCCCAGCAGGATTGTCGCGCTGCCGTCCCACCCCATCGACGCCGGCGGCTCGCGCAGCGTGAAGGCCATGAAGATCGTGAGAAAGCCCGACAGCAGCCGGAGGCCGGAGTTGCTCCGCAGCCCGTTGACGACGTCCCGCGAGATGCTGATGCCCTTCTTGGCCGTACCGGTCGCGATCTTGGTCAGGTCGACCTGCTCCTCGCCCTCGCTCGAGTCGACGCGTGCCGGCAGGAGGATCGCCAGGATCGTGCCGACGACGAACAGCAGGGCCGCGTAGCGGACCGCCCACTCGGCGCCGAGTGCCGCGGCACCGACCGCCAGGGGGGCCGAGATGGCCGCGGCCCCGGTGCCGGTGAGCGAGATGCGCGAGTTGGCCTTGACGAGGGTGAACTCGCTCGGCAGCAGCCGGGGGACCGCCGAGGCGCGGGTCACGCCGTACGCCTTGGAGGCCACGAGGCACCCCAGCGCCGCGAAGTAGAACGAGGGCGGGGGATCGTCGGACGAGATCGCACCGGCGAGCACCCAGCAGCAGAACGCGCGGATCGCGAGCGTGGCCCCGATGGCCCATCGGCGACCCCGGCGGAAGCGGTCGAGGAACGGGCCGATCAGCGGTGCCACGACGGCGAACGGCAGCATCGTCAGGACCAGGAACAGCGTGACCTGACCCGTGGCCTCACCCGTGGGGACCGTGAAGAACAGCGTCCCGGCGAGGGAGATCGCGAAGGCCGCGTCGCCGGCGGTGTTGAAGGCGTGCAGCTCCAGCAGGCGGGACAGGCCGCTCTCGCCGGCGCCGCCGGAGTGGGTGAACCTGCGGGACGCCGTGAAGGCCGTCGTGCTGCCCTTGGCGACGAAGCGCGCGGTGTTGGACGACATCCGGCCGGCGATCTGGGCGGACCGGCCCAGGCGCGACTGCTCGGGCGGCGTCGGCCGCGCCGGATCGAGCTCGCGATCGTCGTCGTCCGGGTATCCGTCCACGCCGTCTATCCTGCCTCACCCCGCGACCCCCGACCGGCCGGACATGGGTGACAATGGGTGAATGCCCATCGATGAGCAGCTCGCCGCCGCGATCGACGTCGCCCGCGCGGCCGTCGACGAGGCCGCCGACGCCGGGACGGTCGGCGATCACGTGCGCGCGGTCGAGGACGACGAGCGACTCGTCTCGCACCACTTCGCCTGCCTCAAGCCCGGCTACCAGGGCTGGTACTGGTCCGTCAGCGTCTCGCGCGCGCCCGACAGCGACAAGATCACGGTCAACGACGTCGTCCTGCTGCCGGGTGACGACGCGATCGTCGCCCCGCCGTGGACGCCCTACCGGGAGCGGATCCGCCCCGGCGACCTCAGCCCGGGCGACGTGCTGCCGCCCGACGAGGACGACATCCGGCTCGTGCCGTCGTGGTCGGCCGGAGACGGCGACGAGCAGACCCCCGACCGATTCTTCGCCCGCGAGGTCGGCCTCGGCCGCGAGTGGGTCCTGTCGCTCGAGGGCCGCGAGCTCGCCGCTGACCGTTGGCAAGAGGGTGAGCACGGTCCCGATGCCGCCATGGCGCAACAGGCGTCCGGCTCGTGCCTGACCTGCGGCTTCATGATCAGCCTCGCCGGTCCGCTCGCCGATCGTTTCGGTGTCTGCGCGAATGGCATGGCCAACGACGACGGCAAGGTCGTCTCGTTCGACCACGGCTGCGGCGCCCACTCGGGAGCCCGACTGAGCCGCGCGGCCAGCGCCCAGGCGCTGCCCCCGCCGGTGTTCGACACCGTCGGTGTCGACGAGGTCGACAGCTTCTAGTCGAGGCGGCGCCGCCGGCCCGGCTGCATGCGCAGCGCGTTGCGACGCCGGCGGCAGTACTCGATCCCGATCAGGCCCAGGCCGAAACCAGCCAGAGCCGTCCACAGCCACCACGTCCGGCCGTTCTCGTCGAGCGTCCCGAGGAACGGCAGCAGCGCGACCGCGATGACGCCCCAGACGATCGTCCCCACCGTCATGGTGCGGACCCCGTCGACGTCCATCGGCTCGACCTCGGCGACCCGGTGGGTCTTGCTGCCGATCTCGAGCTCGGTGAGCTCAGGGCGGCCGAACTCGTGACGCCGGGCCGCGCGCTCGAGCCGGGCGATCTCGCGGTGGCCCATCTTGCGCTCGATGGTCTCAGGACCGTCGCCCTGCCTGATGACCCACTCGTCCTCGCTCGTCACGTTGCCACCTGCGTCGAAGAGGCACGGTACGCAGATGGCGCCGTGATGTCCTGATGGCTCACTCGCTGGCGCTCGCTCACGCTGCCACCCTACCGCCGCGGATGTCCGGAGTTTCACGTGCTGTCATGCTGAACCGCAATGAATCCCCGCCATCGGCGCCTGCTCATCCCAGGCCTCCTCCTCGCCCTGCTGGTCGTCGTGCTCGTGAGCTCACTGGCTCGTCGCGCCGACGGCGCCGAGGCGGGACCGGACGTCGTGAGCCGGATGACCGACGCGCGCATCACCGAGTCGAGCGGCCTGGCCATCAGCGTCAAGCACGACGACCTGGCCTACACGATCAACGACTCCGGCAGCGCGCCGATCGTGTTCGCCGTCAAGATCTCGACCGGGGCGGTCGTGGGCGCCACGACCTTGACCGGCAGCGAGCCGGCCGACACCGAGGCGATCGCGATCGATGGCGACGGCGAGCTGTGGGTCGCGGACACCGGCGACAACCAGGAGCGCCGCACCGACATCGCCCTGTACGCCCTGCCGGAACCCGGTCCCGGCGACCACTCGGTGGCGCCGACCCGCTACCCCCTCACGTACCCGTCCGGACCGACTGACGTCGAGGCCCTCCTGATCAACCCGCGGACCGGCGCCAAGGGCGTCGTCACCAAGGGGCTCTTCGCCGGGGAGCTGCTGGCGCTGCCGCGCACGCTCTCGGCGGACCGGCCCAACCGGGCCGAGGCGACGGGCGACGACATGCCGGCGCTGGTGACCGACGGCGCGATGTCGTCGGACGGGCGCTACGCGCTGCTGCGGACGTACAGCGACGTCCACCTCTACGACGCCAGGACCTGGCAGCAGATCCGCTCGGCGGAGACGCCGCCGCAGCCCCAGGGAGAGTCGATCGCGATCGAGCGGTCCCAGACCTCGTTCCTGATCGGCAGCGAGGGGACGGGCTCGGCGTTGCTGCGGATCCCGTTGACGTTCCCGACCAAGCCCGCGCCGCTCCCAGAGCCCACGGACGACACCCCCGCCAAGGACGCGACCTCGGACTCGTCGGAGCCGGGCAACAGCGGATTCGCCGGCAGCACCTGGCTGTGGGCCGTGGGCGTCCTGGCGATGCTGGCCGCCATCGCGTCAGCAGCCAGCAGACGCACCTGATCTCCCGGCCCGCGCGCGGGTCTGGCATGCTCCATGCGTCCGGTTCCGTCTCGACCAGGAGTGCCATGACCGCCACGCTCGAGAAGTACTTCAAGATCAGCCAGCGCGGGTCCTCGATCAGCCGGGAGGTGCGAGGCGGCGTCGTGACGTTCCTGACGATGGCCTACATCATCGTGCTGAACCCGATCATCTTGTCGAGCGTCCCTGACGTCGACGGCAACTTCCTGGGTGGCGGCACCGAGGCCGGCGCCGGCTTCGCGACGATCGCCGCGGTCACCGCCCTGGTGGCCGGCGTGCTGACGATCCTCATGGGCGTCGTCGCGAACTTCCCCCTCGCCCTGGCGACGGGGCTGGGTCTCAACGCGTTCGTCGCGTTCTCGGTCGCGTCGCAGATGACGTGGGCCGATGCGATGGGCCTGGTCGTGATCGAGGGCCTGATCATCCTGGTGCTCGTGCTGACCGGCTTCCGCAAGGCCGTGTTCGACGCCGTGCCCCGCCAGCTCAAGACCGCCATCGCCGTGGGCATCGGCCTGTTCATCACGCTGATCGGCCTCGTCGACGCCGGCTTCGTACGGACGACCGGGATCGCGGCGCCGCCCGTCCAGCTCGGCATCGGCGGCAGCCTCGCCGGCTGGCCCGTGCTCGTGTTCGTCATCGGCCTGCTGCTGATGATCGCGCTCTACTCGCGCGGCGTTCCGGGCGCGATCCTCATCGGCATCGTCGCCACGACGATCATCGCGGGCATCGTGCAGGCGATCGCGGACGTCCCTGGCAGCGGCGGCGACCCGACCTCGAAGGGGTGGAACCTCAACGTCCCGGACTGGCCCGAGAAGGTCTTCGCCAAGCCGGACTTCTCGCTGCTCGGCGACTTCAACCTGTTCGACGGGTTCGAGCGCGCGGGTGTCGTGACCGCGGCCCTGCTGGTCTTCACGCTCCTGCTCGCCGACTTCTTCGACACGATGGGCACCATGACGGCGATCGGGGCCGAGGCGGACCTCAACGACGAGGACGGCGCTCCGGCCGGCGCGCAGCGGATCTTGGTCGTCGACTCGATCGCCGCCGCAGCCGGCGGCGCGGCCGGCGTCTCGAGCAACACGTCCTACATCGAGTCGGCCTCGGGCGTCGGCGACGGTGCCCGCACGGGCCTGGCGTCGGTCGTCACCGGCGTGCTGTTCCTGCTCTCGACCCTCGCGGTGCCGCTCGTCGAGCACATCCCCAACGAGGCTGCGGTGCCGGCGCTCGTGCTGGTCGGCTTCCTCATGATGAGCCAGGTGAAGGACATCGCCTGGGACGACTCCGAGATCGCCATCCCGGCGTTCCTGACGATCGTGCTGATGCCGTTCACCTACTCGATCACGGCCGGGATCGGCGCCGGATTCGTCGCGTGGGTCGTGATCAAGCTCGTCAAGGGCAAGATCGCCGCGATCCACCCGTTGATGTGGCTGATCGGCGTGCTGTTCGTGATCTACTTCGCGATCGACCCGATCACGCGCTGGGTCAGCTGACCCGGATCGGTAGCGTGGGGTCATGCTCATCGCTCTGGGAGACAAAGCCCCGCAGGTGGCGGACACGGCATGGGTCGCGCCCAACGCGACCCTCGCCGGATCCGTCGTGATCGAGGACGGCGCCAGCATCTGGTACGGCGCGGTGCTTCGTGCCGACAACGAGCCGATCACGATCGGCGCCCGGTCCAACGTGCAGGACAACTGCGCGTTCCACGTCGACCGCGGCCTGCCGGTGCTGCTCGGCGAAGGAGTGTCGGTCGGCCACGGTGCCGTGATCCACGGCGCCACGATCGGCGACCACGTCCTGGTCGGCATGGGCGCGATCATCATGAACGGCGCCGTCATCGGCGACGAGTCGCTGATCGCCGCCGGAGCGCTCATCTCCGAGGGCGTCGAGATCCCGCCGCGGTCCCTGGTCGCCGGCGTCCCCGGCAAGGTGCGCCGCGAGCTGACCGACGACGAGGTCGCGAAGCTGCACAACAACGCCGAGATCTACGAGGAGCACCGCGAGCTGCACCGCGTCGGCACCGAGATCATCTGATCCTCACGAGGCGAGCCGGCTCAGAGGCGCTCGACCACCCAGTCGATGCACTGCGTGAGCCGGGTGACGTCGTCGGGGTCGATCGCCGGGAACATGGCGATGCGCAGCTGGTTGCGGCCGAGCCCGCGGTAGCCGGCGACGTCGACGATGCCGTTGTCCCGCAAGGCAGCGGTGACCGCGTCCGCGTCCACGCCCTCGAGGTCGATCGTGCCGACGACCAGCGAGCGGTCGGCCGGATCGGTCACGAACGGCGTCGCGTACGTCGAGGCCTCGGCCCACGCGTAGAGGCGCGACGAGGAGTCCGTCGTGCGCTCGACCGCCCAGTCGAGCCCGCCCTGCGCGAGCATCCACCGCACCTGGTCGTCGATCAGGAACAAGGTGGCCAGCGCCGGGGTGTTGTAGGTCTGGTTCTTGCGGGAGTTGTCGATCGCGGCGGGCAGGTCGAGGAACCCCGGGATGTGCCGGCCGCCGGCCTTGATCTCGCGGGTCCGCTCGATCGCCGCGGGGGACATCAGTGCGACCCACAGACCGCCGTCGGAGGCGAAGGTCTTCTGCGGGGCGAAGTAGTAGACGTCGCTCTGCGCCACGTCGACCGGGAGGCCGCCGGCGCCGGACGTGGCGTCGACCAGCACGAGCGCACCATCGTCAGCGCCGGTCACCCGCTCGACCGGGACCATGACGCCCGTCGAGGTCTCGTTGTGCGCCCAGGCGTAGGCGTCGACACCCGGCTCCGCGACCGGGGCCGGACGGGTCGAGAACTCGCTCTCCAGGACGTGGGGGTCGGCGAGGAACGGTGCCTGCTGCACCGCCGTGGCGAACTTGCGGGTGAACTCGCCGTGCACGAGGTGCTGGCTGCGCTCACGGATCAGCCCGAACATCGCGGCGTCGAAGAACGCGTGCGAACCGCCGACGCCGAGCACGACCTCGTGGCCGTCGGGCAGCGAGAACAGCTCGGCGAGGCCCTCGCGGAGGCTGCCCACCAGGTCACGCACGGGTGCCTGCCGGTGCGAGGTGCCCATCAGCGAGCGTCCTGTCGCGGCCAGGGCGTCGAGCGCCTCGACCCGCACCTTGGACGGGCCGGACCCGAATCGCCCGTCGCCGGGCAGGAGCTCCGCAGGAATCTTCACGCCCCCAGTCTTCCAGTTGCGCCCGCACGCCCGGTAACACCCTCGTCACATTCGTCACATTGGGTGGCCGCCATCACAGCGGGTTCGTACGATGCCCCTTATGGCCTCTGACGGAACGGTCGATGTCCCCCTGTCCAAGGGGCTCGAGCACACGCAGGACGAGTGGGAGCGGGCCACGGCGGCGGTGCTCCGCAAGGCGCGCAGGCTCACCGAGGACGCCCCCGACAGCGGCGTCTGGTCCACGCTGGCCACGACGACGCTCGACGGCATCAGCGTCAGCCCTCTCGGCACGCCCGCCCTCAGCAGCGACTTGCCCGACGGTGGTCTGCCCGGTCAGGCGCCGTTCACCCGTGGCAGCGCGGCAGCACGTGAGCTCGACGGCTGGGACGTACGCGCCTGGTTCGCCGACCCCGATGCCGAGCGCACCGCCAAGGACGTCGTGACCGACCTCGAGAACGGCGTGAACTCGCTCTGGCTGTCGGTCGGCGGGGGAGCGATCCCCGTCGATGCCCTGGCGACGATCCTCGAGCCGGTCTTCCTCGACCTGGCGCCCGTCGTCCTCGATGCGCCGACCGAGCCGCTCGACGCGGCCCGTGCCCTGGCCGCCGTGCTCACCGACAAGGCGATCACCCCGGCAGCCGGCACGGCGTTCGGCGTCGACCCGCTCGGGGCGACGATCCGCGACCACGGCGTCACCGGCCTCGCGATCGTGGCCGAGGCCGCCGATCTGGCGCAGCCGCACGGCGTGCGGGCGGTGACGGTGGACGCCACGGCCGTGCACGACGCCGGCGCGTCGGACGTGCAGGAGCTCGCCTACTCGCTCGCGGCCGGCGTCACCTATCTCCGGACCCTCGTCGAGGCGGGACACTCGGTCGACGACGCCGCCGCGCTGATCGACTTCCGCCTCGCCGCGACCGACGAGCAGTTCCCGACGATCGCCAAGCTCCGAGCCGCCCGCCGCCTGTGGAACCGGGTCGCCGAGCTCAGCGGCGTCACGACCGCGGACGCGGGCCAGCTGCAGCACGCCGTGACCTCGCGCCCGATGATGGCGACGTACGACCCGTACGTGAACATGCTGCGCACGACGGTCGCGGCCTTCGCGGCCGGTGTCGGTGGTGCCGCATCCGTGACGGTGCTGCCGTTCGACGAGCCCCTCGGCCTGCCGGAGGCCTTCAGCCGTCGCATCGCCCGCAACACCTCGAGCCTGCTGATCAGCGAGGCCCACGTCGCCGCGGTCGTCGACCCCGCGGGTGGTGCGCACGCCGTCGAGAAGCTCACCGACGACCTCGCGCGCGCCGCCTGGGCGCTGTTCGGCGAGATCGAGGACCGCGGCGGCCTGCTCGCCGCGCTGGACTTCCTGCGCGAGGGCATCGCCGCGACGGTGTCGGCGCGCGCGCTCGACATCGCCAAGCGCAAGCGGCCGATCACCGGCGTCTCGGAGTTCCCCAACCTCCGCGAGGAGCTGCCCGAGCGTCGGCCGTACGGTCACCGGATCGAGGTGCACCGGTACGCCGGCGAGTACGAGGCGCTGCGGGCCGACCCGGCCGCGACCCCGGTCTTCCTGGCGTCGATGGGCACCGTCGCGGCCTACACGGCGCGAGCCACGTTCGCCGCCAACCTGCTGGCCGCCGGTGGGATCGAGACCGTCGTCGCCGGGCCGAGTGAGGGCGTCGACGACGTGCTGAAGGCCTACGACGAGGCGGGCCGGCCCGGCGCGGTGTGCCTGGTCGGCAACGACAAGGCGTACGAGGCCTGGGGTGCCGAGCTGGTCACCGCCCTCCGCGAGGCCGGGGCGTCGTACGTCGTCGTGGCCGGCAAGGTCGACATCGGTGGCGACGTCAACGCCGCGGCGGGGCTGGACGCCCTCGCCTTCCTCCGTGAGACCCGAGAGAGGTTGAGCGCATGACCGTCCCGAAGAGCTTCGCCGGGCTGCCGCTGGATCCCGAGCAGCCGTACGAGCCGGACGCCGATGCGTACGCCCGGGCGACCGACGGCGCCGAGCCGTGGCCGGCACCCGAGGGCATCGACGTCGAGGGCCTCTACACCGCCGCCGACCTCGAGGGGCTCGACGCCCTCGACACCTACCCGGGCCTCGCGCCCTACCTCCGCGGTCCCTACCCGGCGATGTACACGACGCAGCCCTGGACGATCCGCCAGTACGCCGGCTTCTCGACCGCCGAGGAGTCCAACGCGTTCTACCGCCGCAACCTCGCGGCGGGGCAGAAGGGGCTCTCGGTCGCATTCGACCTGGCCACGCACCGCGGCTACGACTCCGACAACCCCAGGGTCGTCGGCGACGTCGGCATGGCCGGCGTGGCGATCGACTCGATCTACGACACCCGCAAGCTGTTCGAGGGCATCCCGCTCGACGAGATGAGCGTGTCGATGACGATGAACGGCGCCGTGCTGCCGGTGCTCGCGCTCTACATCGTCGCCGCCGAGGAGCAGGGCGTGCCGCCCGAGAAGCTCTCCGGGACCATCCAGAACGACATCCTCAAGGAGTTCATGGTCCGCAACACCTACATCTATCCGCCGGCACCCTCGATGCGGATCATCTCGGACATCTTCGCCTACACCGCGCAGAAGATGCCGCGCTTCAACTCGATCTCCATCTCGGGCTACCACATCCAGGAGGCCGGGGCGACGAACGACCTCGAGCTGGCCTACACGCTGGCCGACGGGGTCGAGTACATCCGCGCCGGCCTCGACGTGGGCCTCGACATCGACGCGTTCGCCCCGCGCCTGAGCTTCTTCTGGGCGATCGGGATGAACTTCTACATGGAGATCGCCAAGCTGCGGGCCGCTCGAGCGCTGTGGGCCGAGCTCGTGGCCGGGTTCAACCCCCAGAACCCCAAGAGCCTCAGCCTGCGCACGCACAGCCAGACGTCGGGGTGGTCGCTGACGGCGCAGGACGTCTTCAACAACGTCGGGCGCACGTGCATCGAGGCGATGGCCGCGACCCAGGGCCACACGCAGTCGCTGCACACCAATGCGCTGGACGAGGCGATCGCCCTGCCGACCGACTTCAGCGCCCGCATCGCCCGCAACACCCAGCTCCTGCTGCAGCAGGAGTCGGGCACGACTGACATCATCGACCCGTGGGGCGGCTCCTACTACGTCGAGCGGCTGACACACGATCTCGCCAACCGCGCCTGGGCGCACATCCAGGAGGTCGAGAAGGCCGGCGGCATGTCGAAGGCGATCGAGGCCGGCATCCCCAAGATGCGCATCGAGGAGGCCGCGGCCCGGACGCAGGCCCGCATCGACTCCGGCCAGCAGGCCGTGATCGGCGTGAACACCTACCGGCTCGCCGACGAGGACCCGCTCGAGGTGCTCAAGGTCGACAACAAGGCGGTGTACGCCTCGCAGATCGCCAAGCTCGAGCGGCTGCGCGCCGAGCGCAACCAGGACGACGTCGACGCCGCGCTGGCGGCCCTGACCCGCAGTGCCGAGCGCGGCTCGGCCAGCGACGGCTCGCTCGACGACAACCTGCTGACGCTCGCGGTCGACGCGGCCCGCGCCAAGGCCACGGTGGGGGAGATCTCCGACGCGCTGGAGAAGGTCTACGGGCGCCACCAAGCCGTGATCCGTACGATCTCAGGTGTGTACCGCACCGAAGCCGGCCAGGGCGGCAACGTCGACAAGGTCATCGACGCGACGGCCGCGTTCGAGCAGGCCGAGGGTCGCCGCCCGCGCATCCTCGTCGCCAAGATGGGCCAGGACGGGCACGACCGCGGCCAGAAGGTCATCGTGACGGCCTTCGCCGACATGGGGTTCGACGTCGACGTCGGCCCGCTGTTCTCGACGCCCGAGGAGGTCGCCCAGCAGGCCGTGGACGCCGACGTGCACATCGTGGGCGTCTCGAGCCTGGCGGCCGGGCACCTGACCCTGCTGCCCGCGCTCAAGGAGGCACTCGCCGAGATGGGCCGGCCGGACATCATGATCGTGATCGGCGGCGTCATCCCGCCGGACGACGTGCCGACGCTCAAGGAGATGGGTGCCGCCGCGGTGTTCCTGCCCGGCACGGTCATCGCCGACTCGGCCCTCGACCTGCTCGACAAGCTGCAGCAGACCTCGACGTCCTGATGGTCGACGTCGCAGACCTCGCCGACGACGTCCGGGTCGGCAAGCGCGCGGCGATCTCGCGAGCGATCACGCTGATCGAGTCGAGCCGCGCCGATCACCGGGCCGAGGCCCGTGAGCTGCTGGGGCTCCTGACGCCCGAGGCCGGCGGCGCCGTGCGGGTCGGCATCTCCGGGGTTCCCGGCGTCGGCAAGTCCACGTTCATCGAGGCGCTCGGCATGCACCTGGTCGACGAGGGTCACCGCGTCGGGGTGCTGGCGGTCGACCCGTCGAGCGTCCGTACGGGTGGTTCCGTCCTTGGCGACAAGACCCGCATGTCGCGGCTCGCGGTCAGCCCGGACGCCTACATCCGCCCGTCGCCCAGCGCCGGCACGTTGGGCGGTGTCGCGCGCGCGACGAGCCAGGCCATGACGGTGCTGGAGGCGGCCGGGTTCGACGTCGTGCTGATCGAGACCGTGGGCGTGGGGCAGTCCGAGATCACGGTCGCCGGGATGGTCGACACGTTCCTCTTCCTGACGATCGCGCGCACGGGTGACCAGCTGCAGGGCATCAAGAAGGGCATCTTGGAGATCTCCGACGTCGTCGCGGTCAACAAGGCCGACGGCGAGCGGGTGCAGGAGGCCGAGGCCACGTCCAAGGAGCTCGCCGGGGCGCTGCGCATGGTGTACGCCGGCGGAGCCGGATGGGTCCCGCCGGTCCTGACCTGCTCCGCCCTCGAGGGCAGCGGCATCGACACGGTGTGGAGCCGGGTCATCCGCCACCGGGAGTTCCTCGGGCGGACGGGGCTGCGGGAGAAGCGCGCGCAACAGCAGCTCGACTTCACCTGGGCCTTGGTGCGCGACGAGCTCGACCAGCGGCTCCGCACCGACCCCCAGGTGGCGGCGATGCGTGAGGAGATCCGCGAGGCCGTCCTGTCCGGCGAGATGCCCGCCGCCACCGCCGCCGAGCACATCCTCGAGGCGTACGACTCCTAGCCCCCGCGCCCCTGCGTCATGAGAGATGAGGGTCCTGGGCCACCGTTCTCATGACGCGAGGGGCGTGACACCATCGGGCGGTGAAGCGTTCCGTCTCAGCACACCTCGAGCTCCATCTGCACGACGATGCCGACCTGATCTTCTCGATCGCGGTCGCCCAGGGCCACGACCTGACCGAGACCTTCACGATCCGGTCGGGCGACGTCGAGCTGGAGCCGCACGAGATCGTGGGCCGGCACGGCACCCGGCTGCACCGGCTGACGGGCCCGCCGGGGCGCATGACGATCGACTACGCCGCGGAGGTCGTCGGCCGCGCCGAGCCGGCCGCTGTCGACGAGCTCGACCTCATCGAGTACCGCCGGCCCAGCCGCTACTGCGAGTCCGACACGTTGTTCTCCACCGCCAACTCCGAGTTCGCCGGCCTCGAGGGCAAGGAGCTGCTCGACGCGGTGAGCTCCTGGGTCGGCGCGCACCTCTCGTACGTCCTGGGCGCGAGCCAACCGACCGACGGCGCCGTGGCGACGATGCTGGCCCGCAAGGGCGTGTGCCGGGACTACGCCCACCTCGTCGTCGCGCTCCTGCGCGGCCTGGACGTGCCGGCACGGCTGGTGTCGGTCTACGCGCCCGGGCTCTCCCCGATGGACTTCCACGCCGTCGCGGAGGCGTACGTCGAGGGGGCGTGGCACGTCGTCGACGCGACGACGCTGGCGCCCCGCAGCAGCCTCCTGCGCATCGCCACCGGTCAGGACGCCTCGGAGACGGCGTTCCTGTCGCAGCACTGGGCCCGCGTGGACCTGCTGTCGATCAACGTCACGGCCGTCGTCGACGAGCTGCCGACGGACGACCTGGCGCAGCTGACCGAGCTGCGTTGAGGACATGAAGGCCCGAGGTCAGGGCCACTCCGAAGGACTAGTCCGGGATAGCCCCAATTAACTAGGTTCTGCGCTAATGTCAAGACTGCACAACGCGGTGGTCGTGGGCTAGCGTCTATGTCACAGGTTGTCAGGTCCGAACGATTCGGGGGGATGTTCGGGCCTTCGCACGACCGACGCAGGGGCGACACGGGCCGGCCATCTCGGGGGGATGGCCGGCCTCGCCGCGTCACTTGAGCTTGAGCCGGCCGTAGTCGTAGGGGCCACCGGTGATGCGCCAGCCACCGACCTTCCAGGTCTTGCCGTCGTCACGCCGCAGGAACAACGTCGCATCGGTGGGAACCGTCAGCATGTCGTCCCGTCGCTTGGCGGTGTTGAACACCGGCACCGCCGCCGAGGCGTCGAGCGTGGCCACGATCCTGGGCTCGGCCTTGGAGCGGTCGACGCTGATGGTGACCTTGGACCACGTCGGGTTCACCCAGGCCGCGCGGCCGCGATAGCCGTCGGTCGAGAACGCCTTGCCGTAGAACACCCGGCCGTTGCCGGCCGACGTGTGCTTGGCGCCAGCTGCCGTGCCCTCGCCGCGGAGCACGACGAGGCCCAGCTCGTCCCGCACGTCGACGTCGTCGGGGTAGGCCACGAAGGCGTTGATGCGCGGCCGGAACGCGGCGACGGTGGAGGGCGCGAGCGCCGGGAGCACGAAGTCGAGGTCCTGTGCTGCGTACGAGCGTCGGGGGATGGCCAGTCGGGAGTAGCGCTTGCCGAAGACGAACTCGACGGCTGCACAGGCGGCGGCGTCGACCGAGCGCTTGCCGAAGACGTCGACGGCCTCGGCTGCCCCTGTCGTACGTACGGCGGGGCACCAGTCGATCGCGGCCCCGCTGCCCGTCACCTCGGCCGGCCTGCCGGGCCACGACCCGGCGACCGTCGCGGGGGCGCGCGCCGCGCTGGGCCGTGCGTCCGGGGACGGAGCCGGCGTCGTCGGGGGCTTCGCGGTGGGCTCGGGGGTCTCGGTCGTGGCCGACGGAGTCGCCTTGACCTGGTCCCCGACCTTGCCGTCGGGCGACGTCAGTCCGATCGCGACGCTGACCAGCACGACAGCGGCGATGGCCCCCGCCAGCATCGTGATCCACTTTGATCGCACGGCGCTCAGCATAGGCGAGTTCGCACCGCCGACCGACCACGCCGTGCGGGGCCGGTCAGCTCGGCCTGCTCGCCCTGCCGTCGAGCCACAGGGTGGCGGACTCGTCGCGGTGCGTTCCTGCGGACCCCACGTGCTTGCTGCTGATCGTCGGGCCCTTCCTGATCACGTGCACGAGTGCCATGGCGTGGCCCCGGCCGAGGTCGTGCTCGGCCTTGAGCCAGTCGACGATGACGCCCGCCTTGGTGGCCGGGTCGCCGAAGCCGCGGTCGTGTGCCTGGGCGACGAGCTCGCGGGGCGTGAGCCCGGTCTTGTCCTCGATCGCGTCGAGATAGGCCTGGAACGACATGATGCTCTCCTCTGGTCGGTGGTCTCACCCGTACGTCGACCGGGACAGCCGCATTTCGACATGCCGGTACGGATTTTCTCTCAGTCCGGCGGCCGAGGGCGCGCCACGACGCCGGTCAGCGGCCCCTCCGGGCGTACGTCGGTGCGGTCGAAGGAGCTCTGCTTCAGGGACGAGGCGACGCGGTCATCGGTCCGTGCGCCGCTCGATCAGGATCTCGACACCGTCGAGCAGCCGGGCCAGGCCGAACTCGATCTCGTCGCCCAGCGCCTGCTCGAAGGCTCCCGACTCCCAGATCGCGGTCATCGTGGGGAAGCGTTCCGGCGTGTAGTAGGTGCCCCAGAAGCTGCTGCGCGAGTCCCAGTACTCGTCGGCGGTGACGCCGGTGTTGGACGAGACGCTCGTGTCGGTGATCGCGCTCCGCGCGACCCCGAAGACGTGGGACTCGACGAGCCCGGCGATGCGCGCGACCTCGCGGTGGGGAAGCCCGGTCAGCGAGACGGCTCGGTAGAGATCCTCCTGGGCGTCCATGACGTGGGGTCCGAGCGGCATGCGCCAGAGGTTGGACCGGATCAGCCAAGGATGGGTCTGGTACATGTCCCAGGCCTCGCGGGCGTGGATCTCGACCTGCTCGCGCCAGGGCAGCATGCGGTCCGGCATCGAGCGGACGGCGTAGGCCCGGTCGATCATCAGCTCGAAGAGCTCGTCCCGCCCGGGGACGTAGGTGTAGAGGCTCATGGCGCCGACGCCGAGCTTGGCTGCGACGTTGCGCATCGAGAGCTTGTCCACGCCGTCCGCGGCGGCCACGGCCATGCCCGCCTCGATGACCTGGTCGAGGGTCAGCTTCTGCTTCGGACCACGGCCGGCCGGCTCCGGTGGGTCCCACAGCAGGCGGATCATGTGGCGACCCTCGGGCGTCCCCCACGTGGAGGGATCGGTGTCCGGGATCTCTGGTCGCTCGTCGTTCATCGATGCTCTTTCCTCGTCACGTTCTTGTCACACCGTACACCGTATGATGTAATGGACTTATTCAGTACGACGTACGGAGAGAAGAGGCTCATGATTCACACCCAACAGCTCACCCGGACCTTCGAGTCCGGCAAGGAGACGGTCGAGGCGGTGCGCGGGATCGACCTGGACGTGGCCGAGGGCGAGCTCGTCGCGTTCCTCGGACCCAACGGCGCGGGCAAGTCGACGACCCTGCGCATGCTCACGAGCCTGCTGCCGCCGACCTCCGGCACCGCGACGGTCGCCGGCACCGACATCACCGAGGATCCGGCCGGAGTGCGCAGCCGCGTCGGCTACATCGGGCAGAAGGACGGGGCCGGTCACAACTACCGCGTGTGGGACGAGCTCCTCATGCAGGGCCGCTTCTACGGGCTCGACAAGAAGCGCGCGACCGAGCGGGCCGACGAGCTGCTCGGAACCCTCGACCTCGAGGGCATGAAGATGCGCAAGGTCAGCACGCTGTCAGGTGGCCAGAAGCGTCGCCTCGACATCGCGCTCGGCCTGATCCACGAGCCGGCCCTGCTGTTCCTCGACGAGCCGTCGACGGGGATGGACCCGCAGAACCGGGCTAACCTGTGGGACCACATCCTGCGCCTGCGCGAGGAGTTCGGCACCACGATCGTGCTGACGACGCACTACCTCGAGGAGGCCGACACGATGGCCGAGCGGGTCGTCGTGATCGACCACGGCAGGATCATCGCGGACGACACCGCAGACGCCCTCAAGGCGGAGCAGGCCGGTGACCGGATCACCGTCTCGGTCGGCGCCGAGGACCTGCCGACGACCCGCGAGGTCGTGGCGCAGGCCGGCACCGAGGTCCAGGAGCGGCCGGCCGACGGCGGCACGGCGATCTCGTTCCGCGTCGACGCCGGTCCGGTCGCCCTGCCGGGAGTCCTGCGGGCGCTCGGCGACAAGGGCGTGGCCGTCAAGGCGGCGACGCTCAAGCAGCCCACCCTCGACGACGTCTTCCTCAACCTCACCGGACGCAGCCTGCGCGAAGGAGCAGAAGCATGAGCACCCCAGCTTTCTCCTCGTTCCGCACCTCAGTCGCGAGTCACGTCGCGTTCCGTTCGCTCCACTCACAGAAAGCAGGGGACCCCGCATGAGCACCACGACCCTCGATTCCACCGCCACCTCGGCGCGCATCGCCCATCGCTCGACACTCGGCGACATCAAGTCGGTGTGGATGCGCGAGACCCTGACCATCCTGCGGGACCCGTTCTCGTTGGTGTTCTCCCTGATCCAGCCCTTGGTGTTCCTCGGGTTGTTCGGGCCGCTGCTCGCCGGTGTGGCCGGCGACGGGATCGGCTTCGGCTCGACGTTGCAGTTCTTCCTGCCGGGCGTGGTCGTGATGATCACGATGTTCGGCACGTCGATGACCGGCGCCAACCTGCAGTTCGAGATCATGACCGGGGCGTTCGAGCGGATCCTCGCGACGCCCTTGTCCCGGCCGGCGTTGATGATCGGTCGCGGGCTCAAGGAGCTGACGCCGCTGGTCGTCCAGGCCGTGATCATCACCCTGGTCGCGGTGCCGTTCGGCTTCGAGCTGTTCCCGGCCCACGTCGTCGTCGGGCTGCTGGTCCTGGGCGTCTTCGGCGTCGGCGTCGGTGCCCTGTCGTACGCGCTGGCGATCGCGACCCGCAAGAACGAGTGGGCGTTCTGGGCCGTGCAGCAGTCGCTGCTGTTCCCGCTGCTGATCCTGTCGGGCATGATGCTGCCGCTCGAGACCGGACCGGACTGGATGCAGGTGCTGTCCAAGTTCAACCCGCTGACGTACATCGTCGACGCGGAGCGCGTGCTGTTCGCCGGCACGTTCGACGACAGCGCCGTGGTCTACGGGGTCGTCGCCGCGGTCGTCACGGCCGCGGTGGGCCTGTGGGTCGGGGTCCGGACCGTCACGAAGACCGTCCTCTAGCAGCACCGTGAGCGTGACGTTCGGGTCGGGAATCGCCGCGAGGCACCGACCCGAACGTCACGCTCAGCGGGTCAGTCGACGGTCGCCCAGGCGTTGTCCCAGCCCTCGACCTCGTCGGCGCCGCGCGAGGCCGGACCGGTGTAGATCGCGGACGGGCGGATCAGGCGGCCCGTGCGCTTCTGCTCCAGGATGTGCGCGCTCCAGCCGGCCGTGCGGGCCGACGTGAACATCGCGGTGAACATGTGCGGGGGAATTTGGGCGTAATCCAGGACGATGGCCGCCCAGAACTCGACGTTGGTCTCGAGCACGCGGTCGGGACGGCGCTCGCGGAGCTCCTTGAGCGCGGCCTCCTCGAGCGCGATCGCGACCTCCGCGCGGGGGGCGTTGAGCTCCTTGGCCGTACGCCGCAGGGTGCGCGCCCGCGGATCCTCCGCACGGTAGACGCGGTGACCGAAGCCCATCAGCCGCTCGCCGCTGTCGAGGAGCCCCTTGACGTACGCCGTGGCGTCGCCGGACTTCTCGACCTCCTCGATCATCGTCAGCACGCGGGCCGGGGCGCCGCCGTGCAGGGGGCCGGACATCGCGCCGACCGCACCGGAGAGGGCGGCAGCGGCGTCGGCGCCGGTCGAGGCGATGACGCGGGCGGTGAACGTCGAGGCGTTCATGCCGTGCTCGGCGGCCGAGACCCAGTAGGCGTCGATGGCCTTGGCGTGGTCGGGGTTGACCTCACCGCGCCACCGCGTGAGGAAGCGCTCGGTGATGGTCGAGCACTTGTCGATCTCGGACTGCGACACCATCGGCTGGCCGACACCGCGCGCGGCCTGGGCGACGTACGAGAGCACCATGACGGCGGCGCGGGCGAGGTCGTCGCGCGCCTGGACGTCGTCGATGTCGTAGAGCTGCTTCATGCCCCAGGCGGGAGCCGTCAGCGCGATCGCGCTCTGCACGTCGGCGCGGATGTCGCCGGAGTGCACGGGGATCGGGAACGGCTCGGCCGGCGGCAGGCCCGGTTCGTAGGCGCCGTCGACCAGCAGGCCCCAGATCTTCTCGAACGGCACGCGGCCGACCAGGTCGTCGATGTCGACACCGCGATAGCGCAGTGCGGACCCTTCCTTGTCGGGTTCGGCGATCTCGCTCTCGAACGCTACGACGCCTTCAAGTCCATGGTGCACTTCAGTCATACGTTGCATTCTGCCCTGCGTGACTACGGTTGACGCATGGAGACCCCTGATTTGGCACGGATGCGGGAGGAGTACGCCCGTGAAGGACTCGACGAGGCGGCCGCCGGCGACGAGCCCTTGACCCTGCTGGGCCGGTGGCTCGACGAGGCCGTCGACGCCGGACTGCACGAGCCGAACGCGATGGCGCTCGCCACGGCGACACCCGACGGCCTGCCCTCCGTGCGCATCGTGCTGCTCAAGGGGCTCGACGAGCGGGGACTGACGTTCTTCACGGGCTACGAGTCGCGCAAGGGCGCCGAGCTGGAGGCCAACCCGCGGGCGGCTGCCGTCATGCTGTGGCACCCGCTGCAGCGGCAGGTGCGTGTCGAGGGCGGGGTGACCCGGATCGACGACGCGGAGTCCGACGCCTACTTCGACTCGCGGCCGCGGGGTTCGCAGATCGGCGCCGTGGCCTCGCCGCAGTCGCAGGTCATCGCTGGTCGAGAGGTGCTCGAGCAGCGGGTCGCGGAGGTCTCGCAGGTCTTCGACGGGCACGACGTGCTGCGCCCACCGGTCTGGGGCGGCTACCGGATCGCGTTGGAGTCGGTCGAGTTCTGGCAGGGCCGGCAGAGCCGCCTGCACGACCGGCTCCGGTTCGCCAGGACGCGTGACGGCTGGCGTCGCGACCGCCTGGCCCCCTGATCGTTAGGTCAGGTCGCGGTAGTGCTCCAGCAGACGGCTCATGACCGCCAATGCGTCTTGCATCTCGGTGATGTGCTGCGGGTCGAGGACGCGCAGCATCTGCTTGATCTCGGTGCTGGAGATGCCGTCGGTGCGGGGGAGGTAAACGACCTCGCAAAGTTCCTTGAGGGCGTCGAACTTGCCGGTCCAGTCTTCGCCGATCGCGAAGACATCGACATCGTGCTCCTTGATGTCGGTGGCCTTCTGCTCCCACGAGGTCTCGGGGATCACCAGGTCGACGCCCTTGATGCTGTTGATGATGCTGGCGCGGTCCTCGTAAGAGACGACTGACGTCTTGCCCTTGCCCGCGTTGAACTCGTCGGTCGACACGGCGATGATCAGCCGGTCGCCCATATCGCGGAGCCGGTTGATGAGGTTGAGATGACCGATGTGGAACAAATCGAACGTTCCATAGGTCAGCACCGTCGTCATGTCGACAGCCTAGCGAGTGACGCCTGCTGTTCACGTCGGGTCCACGCGGGGTCAGGATTGCGACACGTGGCACCGGCACCGTGGAGGCATGACAGCAATCATGCTGACACTCGCGCTGGGCCTCGGCCTGGCGTTCGCCGAGTCGGGCCTCGGCCTGGGGATCGTGCTCCCGGGCGAGACTGCGATCGTCGTCCTGGCCGCGACGATGGGCTCGCCGACCGACATGGTCCTGCTGGGCGTCGCCGTCATGATCGGCGCGACCCTGGGTGACCACGTCGGGTACGTCCTCGGCCGCCGCTACGGCGACGCCCTCCGCGAGACCAGGATGGTCCGGCGTCTGGGCGTGCGGCACTACGACCGCGCGACCGACCTGCTGCGCCGGCGCGGCGGGACTGCGGTGTTCGCGACCCGCCTCGTGCCGGTCGTCCGCACGCTCACCCCGGCGGCCGCCGGCGCGTCCGGCCTGGAGTACCGCCGGTTCGCGACGGCGTCGCTCGCCGGCTCCGCCACGTGGGCCACGGCGTACGTCGGCGGAGGCTCCGTCTTCGGTGCGCTCGCCTCGATGACGACCGACGTGTTCGGCCGAGCCTCGTGGTTGCTGCTGGTGCTGCTCGCACTGGCCCTGGTCCCGGTGCTGGTCATTCGCACCGTCGTGGGCGTACGTCCGGTGTCTGCCGCACCCGACGTCGCGTCCCTCGAGCTCGCTGCCCGGCGGTCGAGGTTCTCGCCGCTGGTCAGCGACCTCCAGCCGTAGAGCCCGGCGGCCGCACGCTGATGCGGTAGCGGACGAACGAGGGCACCAGGAGCGAGACGAGCACGACGCCCACGACGACCAGCACACCGCCGCCGGCCGAGGCGGCGGCCGCCCCGGTCGCGGCCGCGGTGGCGCCGTGCAGGGTGTCGGCGATGCGGGGGCCTCCTGCGACGACCACGATGAAGACGCCCTGCAGCCGGCCGCGCATGGCGTCGTCGGCCGCCGCCTGCAGCATGCTGGTGCGGAACGCGGCCGACGCCATGTCGGCAGCCCCGCCCACGACCAGCATCGCGAGCGCGACGACCAGCATCGGGGTGCGCCAGTGGTCCGCGAGGGCGACCGCGAGACCGAAGACCGTCATGGCGAGACCCCACACGACGATCGAGACGATGACCGCGCGACCCTGCCGCTCCACGTGCGAGACCCAGCCGCTGAAGACCCCGCCGATCACGGCTCCGGCGGGGATCGCGGCGAACAGCAGGGCGAACACGATGCCGCCGTTCTCGGGACCACCGAAGTCGACGTGCGCGATCTCGGGAAACAAGGCGCGTGGCATGCCGAAGACCATCGCGATGAGGTCGACGACGAACGACATCAGCAGCACCGGCTGCGTGCGCAGGTAGGCGAAGCCCTCGACGACGGCCTTCAGCCCGGGCACGCCGGCCGCCGCCTCGAGCACCGGCAGACGGGGCAGGCGGATCACGGCGCCGAGCGTCGCGAACAACGTGAACGTGTCGATCAGGTAGAGCCACTCGAACCCGATCACCGGGATCAGGACGCCCGCGAGCAGGGGTCCGGCGATGCCGCCGGCCATCATGACCGTCGAGTTGAGCGAGTTGGCCGCCGGGAGCAGGTGCGGCTCGACGATCTTGGGCAACACCGCGCTGCGCGTCGGCTGGTTCACGGCGAAGAAGGCCTGCTGCACCGAGAACAGCGACAGCAGGAGCCAGACGTTGGTGCTGCCGGCCGCGGCCTGCAGCCAGAACAGGCCGCTCGTCGCGATCAGGCCGACCGTGGTGATGATCAGCAGCGTGCGCCGGTCGAAGACGTCCGCGAGCGCGCCGCCGTACAGGCCGAACACGATGAGCGGGACGAGGCCGAAGACCCCGGCGAGGCCGACGTAGGCGGACGAGTTGGTGTCGGCATAGATCTGCGCGGGCACTGCCACGACGGTCAGCTGGGCGCCCACCACCGTGATGATGTTGGCGACCCACAGCCGCCTGAAGTGCTGGCTGCGCAGGGGCCGGGTGTCCGCGAACAGCCGGGGGAGGCGTCGCGTCGTCACGGTACGAACCTACGACGTCAGGAGAACGTCGCGGGATCGACCTCGATCCAGGTCTGCTCGCCGCGGCCGAGGAGCTCCCCGCCCTCGGCGTAGAGCGCCGTCTCGGCGAGGAACTTGCGGCCGTCCTGCGCGTGCAGGCGGCCGACGGCGACGCAGGGCTCACCGGCACGCGGTCGACGGAGAACCTGCGCCGTCATGCGGCCGAGCACCATCATGTGGCGGGTGAAGTCGGCCGCCCAGCCGCCGGGACAGTCCAAGGCAGCCCAGGCCACGGGCAGGTCGACGGAGCCGCCCGGCCCGGCAAAGGCGTCGTGCGGGGTCCAGGGCGCCGCCGTGTGGCCGGCCACCTCGGGATCGATCGGGCCGGCGAACAGCCGCAGGCCGTCGCCCTCGTCGCGTGCCGTGCCGCAGGTGAAGCAGTGGTCGAACGGGTGATGGGCGAACCCGGGGAAGTGCGCGGCGCCGGCCGCCGCCTCCTCGGGCGACGGGCACGGGGCCACGTCGCGCACGAAGCCGCCCGGCGTCGCGGTGCCCACGACGGCTCCGCCGGCGGTCAGGAGGCGCACCTCGTCGCCGTCGTGCTCCCAGCTCAGCGGCACGTCGAGCGGGGGCGGGATCCGCAGCGTCGAGGTGACGGGCTCGTCGCCGCCGAGCTCCTGCGCGAGCAGGCCTGCGACGTAGCCGCCGTTGCCGGAGTGCAGGGGACCGTTGAACTGTCCGGGAATCGTGACCACGGACCCAACCTATCTACCGGATCGCCTCGTACCTCCGCAGCGCCTCCCGTCGCTCCTCCGCGTGGTCGACGATCGGCGCGACGTAGCCGGCCGGCAGCTCGTCGAGCTGCCACGGCTCGTGGACGTGTGGCGCCTCGACATCCGCCAGCTCGGGCACCCATCGGCGGATGTAGGTGCCGTCGGGGTCGAACTTCCGCCCCTGCGAGACGGGGTTGAACACGCGGAAGTACGGGGCGGCGTCCGTGCCGCAGCCGGCGACCCACTGCCAGCCGTGCTGGTTGGACGCGAGGTCGGCGTCGACGAGGAGGCTCAGGAAGTGGCGAGCGCCGTGCTGCCACTCGATGTGGAGGTCCTTGACCAGGAAGCTCGCGACGATCATGCGGACCCGGTTGTGCATCCAGCCCTCGCCCCGGAGCTGGCGCATGCCGGCGTCGACGATCGGGAAGCCCGTGCGCCCGGCCTTCCACGCCTCGAGGGCCTCACCGGGCTCGTCGTACTCCATCCGGGCGAAGGCCCGGTTGTAGTAGTCGAACGCCGAGTCCGGGCGCTGGGCCAGGACGTCGGCGTAGAACTCACGGAAGCCGAGCTCCCGGGCGTACGCCGCGGCGCCGCCGGAGCGCAGCGGGGCGAGGTCGGCCAGCATCGTGCGGGGGTGGATCGTGCCCCACTTCAGGTGGACGGACATGCGAGAGGTGCGGTCCACACCGGGCAGGTTGCGGATGTCGTCGTAGTCGGCGACGTCCTCGTCGAGGAACGTCCGCCAACGATCCAGCGCGGCCGCCTCGCCGACAGGTGGGAGCGTGAGGCCGTCCGGGACGGCGGCGTCGGGGATGTCGTGCGCACGCCCGTCAGGCCTGGTCCACGGCACGTCGGTCGCCACGGGTGCCGGGCCGCGCCAGCCGTGCTCCTGCCAGGCCCGGAAGAACGGGGTGAAGACCCGGTAGCCCGAGCCGTCGCTCTTGGTGACGCGTCCCGGCGCCACCGCGTGGGGCGAGCCGGTGCGCACCAGGGCGATGTCGTGCTCGGCCAGGGCCGCCTCGACCCGGCGGTCGCGGCGCGAGCCGTACGGCCCGTGGTCGGCGGCGACGTGCACCGTGTCGGCGCCGACGCTGCGGGCGACGTTGAGGACCTCGACGGCGGGATCGCCGTGCCCGACGTGCAACCCGCCGACCCGGTCGGAGAAGTCGGTCAGCAGGCGCGAGAGGTAGGCCGTGCGAGCCGTGGCGGCCGGCGTCCACAGCCGCGCGTCGAGCACGAACAGCGGCACGACGCCGTCCGGGCCGGCTGCCTGGGCGTCGAGGACCGCCGGATTGTCGCCCAGTCGGAGGTCGCGCCTGAACCACATCACGGACGTCGTCACGTGTCCCATTGTCCGACGGTCACGGCGATGCTGCATGACGTGGAACAATGACAGCGTGAGCGAGCTGATCGACACCACCGAGATGTACCTCCGCACGGTCTACGAGCTGGAAGAGGAGGGCATCGTCCCGCTGCGCGCGCGCATCGCCGAACGCCTCCACCAGAGCGGGCCGACGGTCAGCCAGACGGTTGCCCGGATGGAGCGCGACGGGCTCCTGACGGTCGAGGGCGACCGCCACCTCGAGCTGTCGCCCAAGGGCCGGCAGCTCGCGACCCGCGTGATGCGCAAGCACCGCCTCGCCGAGCGGCTCCTGACCGACATCATCGGCCTCGAGATCGAGTACGTCCACGAGGAGGCATGTCGCTGGGAGCACGTGATGTCCGAGCAGGTCGAGCGCCGGCTCGTGGACCTGCTCGAGCACCCGACCGAGTCGCCGTACGGCAACCCCATCCCCGGCCTCGCCGAGCTGGGCGAGCTCGGCCTGGACGCGGACTTCCTCGAGGGTGTCCAGCCGATGACCAAGGCGGTCAGTGGTGCGGTCGAGCCCATCCGGCTCGTCGTGCGCCGGATCGCCGAGGAGCTGCAGAAGGACACCGAGGTCATGTCGGTGCTGCGGCGCGTCGGCGCGCTGCCCGGCAACGACATCCTCGTGTCGCAGGGTCACGACGGCCTCGTGGTCGCCCGGCAGGGTGAGACCGCCGAGATCGACGCCGAGGCAGCCGTCCACGTCTTCGTGTCGCTCTGATCCTCGGGGTCGCCCCGCAGGCGGTCCCGCGACCTCGTCAGGGATGACCCTGGTTTGCTGCGTTGCGGCCGCATTCAGCCGATTGTGTCGTGGTCTGGATGGCAGAATTGCGCCATGGGCGCCATCACCTCGTTGAAGAGCTTGATCGAGCGCCTCGGCGTCGAGATCCTCGGCTGGATCCTCATCCCGGTGGGCCTCGTCCTGATGCCGCTGCCCGGGCCGGGGATGTTGATCGTCGTCGCGGGGGTCGCGATGTTGTCACGGCGCCATGTCTGGGCCCAGCGCATGCTCGACCCCCTGCGCCGCAGGGCCGTCGAGGCCGCCAAGTACGGCGTGGCCACCTGGCCGCGGATCGTCGTCAGCTTCCTCGGCGGGGTGTGGCTCGTCGCGCTGGGTGTGGTCTGGTGGGTCAGTCCCGAGATCCCCGAGTTCTCGATCCTCAGCGTCGGCTTCGGCCCCGAGCTGCCCGCCCACGGCTGGGGCACCGCGCTCGGCCTGTGGGCCTCGGCGATCGCCGCGTGGGCGCTGCTGGCCTACAGCGTCGTCCGTTGGCGCGAGCCACGACCTGAGTCGCGGCGCGAGACTCACTCGAACGCGTAGCGCTCGATCTCGGTGCCGTCGGCGGAGAAGGTCCAGTAGCCGTTCTCGTTGTACTCGTTGCGCACGTAGACCGAGAACGCCGGCTGGCCGTTCTCGGCGCGGACCACGGCGTACGTGGAGTTGACGTCCTCGACGCCCAAGACGGTCGGTGAGCGCTTGATGGCTTTTGCGTACGCCGTCGCGTCGATGCTGGCGAGGTCGACCGTCGGGGCGTCGGCCGTGCGGCTGCCCTTGCTCGGCTCACCTCCGAATCCCTTGGCGAAGTACCAGTTCTCCGTGCGCCGAGGGTCGTCCTTCGTGACGATCGTGATGCTGGCGTAGTCGGGATAGATCGCAGCGGAGTCGATCCTCGTCGTGCCGAACTTGTTCCGGGTCAGCTCGACCAGCTGCTCGAACCCCTCGGCGGTGTGCAGCTCGAGCCGATCCTTGGGCACCGACTGCCCTGTCGTGGCGCCGGGACCGGCCCCGTCGTCCCCACCGGCCGAGGAGATCCAGGCGGCCACGGTGATCACCGCCAGGACGACCGCGCCGACCAGCACGCTGCGCAGGACCCGCGGCGGGAGCCCGCCGCTGTCGGCGGGACGCTTCTTCTTGGGCGTTCGCACGGCCGCGACCCTCGACGGCAGCTTGGTGTCGGGTCCCAGGTCGTCGACGAGAGCGGCGAGCTCGGAGAGCGTGGTGGCCTGCAGCGCCGCCTGGGTACGCTCCTCGCGCTCGGCATCGTTGATGCGGCCGTCCGCGAAGGCGACTTCGATGTCCTCGAGGCAGCTGTCGCGGTCGGCGTCACTTGCTCGGGTCTCCGCCATGACGAGCACGATATCGGGAACCGCTGATCCTGACCGGCGGTATCGGCCGACGGGACCGGCCCGCCGATCCACGTAACCGAACGACGCCCGCCACCGTTGTTCAGGTGAGACGAGAGGTGACCTGTGTTGCGCATGCGGACCGCACGGACTTTTGCGTCAGTGGCCCTGGGAGCGGCGCTGGTCGCTGCGACACCGGCGACCGCCGGTGCTGCCGACGAACCACCGGTCGGCGCCTCGCTGCTCGACACGGCGAAGCGCATCCTCTCGACGGCCCTCCCCGGCGAGCCGCTCGAGGTCGTGACGACGACCCGGACCTCCGGTGCACCGACGATCACGACGACGGTCGCGAGCTCCCGTTCGCGGGCGTTGGACCTGATCGTCGCCGGCCTCAAGAAGCCGTCCACGATCGGCGTCGACGTCGCCCACGAGGTGAGCATCGACGTCTCGAACGACCCGCTGCGCCCCCGGCAGTGGGCCTTGACGCGGTTCGGCGCGGAGACCGCTTGGCGGACGTCGACGGGCCGGGGCGTCGTGGTCGCGGTCATCGACACCGGTGTCAGGGCGCTGCACGGCGATCTGCGCAAGCACGTCGTGGCGGGCCGGGACTTCGTGGCGCCCGGCACCCTGCCCTCCGACGAGAACGGGCACGGCACCCACGTCGCGGGCATCATCACGGCGGTGGTCAACAACAACCTCGGTGTCGCCAGCCTCGCACCGGGCAGCCGGGTCATGCCGCTGCGCGTCCTGGACCGCAACGGTGTCGGGAGCTCCGCGGACGTCGCCAAGGCGATCGTGTGGGCGGTCGACCACGGTGCCAAGGTCATCAACCTCTCGCTGTCGTCGACGCGCAGCGACGCTGCGGGCCGAGCCGCGGTCGCCTACGCGATCTCCAAGAACGTCGTGGTGGTCGCGGCCGCGGGCAACGACGGATGCGGCCTGCTGGGCTCGCCGACCACCTACCCGGCGGCCTACGACGGCGTGCTCGGAGTCGGCGCGATCACCTCCAGCGGTGCGGTGGCCTCGTTCTCCAACTGCGGGAGCTGGGTCGACGTCACTGCTCCGGGCAGCGCCATCGTCTCGACCATGACGGCGGTCCCGGCCCCGGGACTCGGCTGCACGGCGAACTACTGCACGTTGTCGGGCACCTCGATGGCGGCGCCGTACGCAGCGGCAGCTGCCGCGCTCAAGATCTCCACGCTCGGCTCGTCGGCCAGGCAGCTGTCGGTCCGCTCGCTCATCCAGTCGACGGCGGACGACATCGGCTCGGCCGGCTACGACACCAGGTCCGGCCACGGCGTCATCAACCCGCGGCGGATGCTCGCCCGCTAGCGACCGTCAGGGCGCCCGGTACTTGACGACCGTGGTGCCGGAGAGCTTCATGGTCCAGTAGCCCGTGCGGTTGGCGGGGTCGGTGACGTACACCGACATCACGTTGCGGCCCGAGCGGCTGTCAAAGATCAGGTGCCTCCGGTCGGCGCGCCGGACGTTGAGCTGCGCCGGTGCGCGACGGATCGCCCGGGCCAGCGCACTGATGCGGACGTCCCGCAGGTCCGACGACGTGGCGCCGGGCCGACGCGGGGTGTCGATCGGGTTGTAGGGGAACGATCCGTTGTAGTACCAGCGCCGGGAGCGTGACGCGTCGCCCGCGATCGGCACCTCGACCGTCGCGTAGTCGGGATAGATCACGGCGCTGAGATAACGGGTGCTTCCCGTCTTCGCGCGCAGGTCGTTGCGGAGCTTGACGAGGCCGGCGCTGGTCAGCAGCCGGGGCCGGCTCGGTGCGGCGCTCGTGCCCTGCGTCGGGCCCGCGGTGATCGACGGCGACGTGGGGCCCGTGCCGGTGCCGACGTCGTCGAAGAACGAGGTCGCCACCGCGGCCCCGCCTGCGAGCACGAGCCCCACGACCCAGATGATGACCCGCCGCATGCTGAACACCATGGCGAACCGGCCGAGCGACCGGCCGAACGCCGGGCTCGCGATGGCGTCGGTGACCACCGAGCCGAGGCCCTGCTTCGCAGAAGGTGACCTGGCGGGCGCGCGGCCGTGGTCCGTGACCAGGGCGGCGAGCTCGGTCAGCGTGGCGGCGTTCGAGATCTTCGACGACCGGGTCGCGAACTCCGCCGCGTCGATCCGGCCGCTGGAGAGCAGCTCCTTGAGCTCTTCGAATGCTCCACGTCGATCCTCGTCAGTCGCGGGCACGGCGTCCATGCAGCGCAGCGTAACCACGGCACGCGCCTCGCGCAGGCGAAACCGGCCGGCAGGTCCTCTGGTCGCTGGTTGCCCCCATGCCACAGGATGGGCACATGAGTGCTCACGAGTGTGATGTCGTCGTCGTCGGTCTCGGCCCCGGAGGGGAGGCGCTCGTCGCCCGGCTCGCGAAGGCCGGGCTGTCGGTCGTCGCGGTCGAGGCCGAGCTGGTCGGCGGGGAGTGCCCCTACTGGGGCTGCATCCCGTCCAAGATGTTCATCCGGGCCGCCAACCTGCTCACCGAGGCGCGCCGGGTCGCCACGTTGTCAGGCAGCGCCACCGTCGACCCGGACTTCTCCGTCGTCGCCAAGCGCATCCGCGACGAGGCCACCGACAACTGGGACGACACGGTCGCGGCCGACCGCATCACCGCGGCGGGCGCCACGCTCGTACGCGGGCACGGCCGCTTGGCCGGCGACCGCACCGTCGAGGTCGCGGGCGAGACCTACGTCGCCTCGAAGGGCGTCGTGCTGAACACCGGGACCACGGCGGCGGTCCCGCCGATCGAGGGCCTGGCCGACACCCCGTTCTGGACCAACCGCGAGGCCCTCAAGGCCGAGCAGGCGCCGGCCTCGTTGATCGTCGTCGGCGGCGGGGCGATCGGGCTCGAGCTGGCGCAGGCCTACTCACGCTTCGACACCGAGGTGACGGTCCTCGAGGTCGCGCCGCGCATCCTCGCCCCTGAGGAGCCGGAGTCGTCAGAGCTGCTGGCCTCGGTGCTCGAGGCCGAGGGCATCGCCGTCCACGCCGGCATCACGATCGACCGGGTCGACCATGACGGCTCACGGTTCACCGTCACCTGCGGCGACACGACGTTCGAGGCCGAGGAGCTCCTCGTGGCCGCCGGCCGCCGCTCGCGGCTCGACGACATCGGGCTCGACACCGTCGGCGTCGAGCCGGGACGGTTCCTCGACGTCGGCGACGACATGCAGGTCAAGGACGGGCTGTGGGCTATCGGTGACATCGTCGGCCGCGGCGCCTTCACCCACCTCTCGATGTATCACGCCGAGCGGGCTGCCAGGGCGATCCTCGGCGAGCCGCTGGAGGCGTACGACGACAGCTTCCCGCGGGTGACGTTCACGGATCCCGAGGTGGGCGGCGTGGGCCTCACCGAGAAGCAGGCGCGCGACCGGGGCCTCAACGTGCGCGTCGGGCTCACCGACGTCTCCGCAAGCAGCCGTGGCTTCGTCCACGGGGTCGGCAACGACGGGTTGATCAAGCTCGTCATCGATGCCGACCGGGACGTCATCGTCGGCGCGACCAGCGCGGGCCCGACCGGTGGCGAGACGCTGTCGGCCCTGGCCGTCGCCGTCCGGGCCGAGGTCCCGCTGGCGACGCTGCGCAACACGGTCTACGCCTATCCCACGTTCTGGCGGGCGATCGAGTCGGCGCTCTGAGCCGAGGACGGCTCGGGCAGACTGGGCGCATGCGGATCACGGTGCTGTCTGGCGGCGTCGGTGGCGCCACCTTCCTGGCGGGGCTGCTCGACGTCGTCGGGCCCGAGGACGACGTGACGGTGATCGGCAACACCGCCGACGACATCTGGCTGTTCGGCCTTCGTGTCTGCCCGGACCTGGACACCGTGATGTACACGCTCGGCGGGGGCATCGACCTCGAGCGCAAGTGGGGCCGCACCGACGAGACGTGGAACGCCAAGGAGGAGCTGATCGCCTACGGCGCGCCCAACACCTGGTTCGGGCTCGGCGACCGCGACCTCGCGACCCACCTCATCCGGACCCAGCTCCTGCACGAGGGCGTGGGGCTGGCCGCCGTCACCGAGCGGCTCTGCGAGCGCTGGAAGCCCGGCGTACGCCTGCTGCCGATGACCGAGGACGAGGTCGAGACGCACATCGGCATCGACGGCGCGGACGGTCGCGACGTCATCCACTTCCAGGAGTACTGGATCCGGCTGGGCGCCAAGGTGCCCGTCCGCGAGGTCGAGTTCCGGGGGGCGACCGCTGCTTCGGCCGGCCCGGGTGTCGTCGAGGCGATCCTCGGTGCCGACCGGGTCATCCTGCCCCCGTCCAACCCGATCGTCTCGGTGGGTGCGATCCTCTCGGTCCCCGAGGTCGCCGAGGCCGTACGCACGACCGCCGCACCCGTGGTCGGGGTGTCCCCGATCATCGGCGGTGCCGCCGTGAGGGGCATGGCCGATCAGCTGCTGACCGGTCTCGGCATCGAGATCAGCGCGGCCGGCGTCGCCCGTCACCACGGGGCCCGATCGGCCGGGGGCGTGCTCGACGGCTGGCTGGTCGACACGGCGGACGCGGACCAGCTCGGCGCGATCGAGGGCGTGACGGCGCGCGCGGTGCCGCTCTACATGACCGATCCCGGCACCACGGCTCAGCTCGCCCGGGACGCGCTGGACCTCGCTGACGCCTTGGCGACGCAGGGCTGACGTGGAGCTGCGCGCCTGGCCGGTGGAAGGCATCGGCGAGATCCGGCCCGGCGACGACCTCGCGTCGATCGTCGCGGACCACCTAGACGAACCACTCGTCGACGGCGACGTCCTCGTCGTGACGAGCAAGGTCGTCAGCAAGGCCGCGGGACTGGCCACGTCCGGCGACCGCGAGTCGTTGCTCGACGGCGAGACCGACCGGGTCGTCGCCCACCGCGGCCAGACCCGCATCGTCCGGACCCACGCCGGCCTCACGCTCGCGGCCGCCGGCATCGACGCCTCCAACGTCGAGGCGGGGACCGTCATCCCGTTGCCGGCCGACCCCGATGGCGCCGCACGTGAGCTGCGCGCGCGGCTCGAGGAGCTCACCGGCGTACGCCTGGGGGTCGTCGTCAGCGACACCGCGGGACGAGCGTGGCGGATCGGGCAGACCGACATCGCGATCGGGGTGTCGGGCGTCGTGCCCTACGTGTCGTTCGCCGGCGCACAGGACGCCCACGGCAACACCCTCGCCGTCACCTCGCCCGCCGTCGCCGACGAGATCGCCGGCACCGCGGACCTCGTGGCCGGCAAGCTCGACGGGCACCCGGTCGTCGTGGTGCGCGGGCTGCCGCCCGCATGGCTCGTGGCCGACGGCGAGGGCGCCTCAGCGCTGGTCCGCGACGAGGACGGGGACCTGTTCGGGCTCGGCGCCAGGGACGCGGTGCTGGCGGCCGCCGCCCGTGGCGACCTGCCGCGCGGCTTCCCGGCAGCCGATGACGACGACGACCTGCTCGCCCTGGCCCGTGCCGGCGCGGATCTCTCGCTCGCCGACGTGACCGTGGCGGTCGACGGCTCGCTCGAGGTCCGGGCGCTGAGCGTCGACGGAGCACCCGAGGCCTACGTCGAGGCGGGCGCGCTCGCCGAGCGGCTCCGCATCCTCGCGCGGGCGCTGGGCCGCGAGGTCGTGATCGCGGTCGTCAGCGACTGACGATCGAGGCATCACCGACGAGCGTCGCGTACGTGGCCCTGGTGTGCGGTCCGAGACCGAGACGTTCGGCGGCGGCGAGGTCGGCGAGCACGTCGACGTCCTGGCGCAGCGCGAGCGGGGCGGCCAGCTCGTGCGCGCCGTAGCCGCGGTGCCGCGCGGCCGACCCCGGACCGTAGCCGGCCTGCATCAGGCCCGGTCGGCGGCTGGTCAGGATCGTGGTGCCGTCGCCGTTGGCGTCGGCGACGAAGGCGAACGGGTGGACGGCGGCGGCAGCCAGCAGGTCGGCGAGGGCGACCGCAGTCAGTGCCGGCAGGTCGGACGGCACGACCGCCAGCGGCGCGTACGGCCGATGGTCGGCGGCCCACGCGATGCCCTGCCGGATCGCCGGCCCGAGGCTGTCGAGCGGCCGGCCGGCCGGCTCCTGCACGACGTGCGCCCCGGTCGTCCGGGCGTGCTCGACGACCAGGTCGCCCTGGGTGACGACGACGACCTCGCCGACCGCGGGACACGCCAGCACCCCGGCGAGGGTGTCACGGGCGAAGGCCTCCGCGAGCGCGTGCCGCGTCGCCGGATCGACGTGCAGCCTCGACTTGGCGCGGTCCCAGGCCTTCATCGGCACGACGGCGGTGAACGGCGACGTCATCCGGCCGCCTTCACCGGCGACAGCCGCCCGTACGTCGTGGTGCGCTGCACGGCTGGGCGACCCGCGAGAGCCGCCATGGCCTCGAGCTCGTCGATCGACTTGCGCGAGCCGTTGGTCGAGCCGGCCATGCGGCTGATGGTCTCCTCCATCAGCGTGCCACCGAGGTCGTTGACGCCACCGCGCAGGACCTGCGTGCAGGTCTCCGGGCCGAGCTTGACCCACGAGCACTGGATGTTGTCGACGAGGCCGTGCAGCATGATCCGCGCGAGCGCGTGCACGGCACGGTTGTCGCGTACCGAGGGCCCCGGCCGGGCCACACCGGCGAGGTAGATCGGCGACGACTGGTGCACGAACGGCAGCGGGACGAACTCGGTGAACCCGCCGGTCTCGCGCTGCAGGTTCGCGATGGTGCGCAGGTGCCCGACCCAGTGCCCCGGGTGGTCGACGTGGCCGTACATCATCGTCGAGGTCGTGGGCAGGCCCACCTCGTGCGCCGTGCGGATGACGTCGAGCCACTCCGCCGTCGGCAGCTTGCCCTTGGTCAGGACCCACCGGACGTCGTCGTCGAGGATCTCGGCCGCCGTGCCGGGTAGGGAGTCGACCCCCGCCTCCTTGGCCCGCACGAGGAAGTCCCGCACCGACAGGCCCGTGCGGGTCACCCCGTTCATGACCTCCATGGGGCTGAACGCGTGGACGTGCAGGCCGGGCTCGCGGGCCTTGACGGCCGCGGCGATGTCGAAGTAGGCCGTGCCCGGCAGCTCGGGATCGATGCCGCCCTGCAGGCACACCTCGGTCGCCCCGAACGCGACCGCCTCGGCGGCCCGGTCGCCGATCTCGTCGAGCGACAGCGTGTAGGCGTCGGCATCCGTGCGCCGCTGGGCGAACGCGCAGAACCGGCACCCGGTGTAGCAGACGTTGGTGAAGTTGATGTTGCGGTTGACGACGTAGGTCACCTCGTCGCCGGCCGCTTGACGTCTGAGGTCGTCGGCCAGGGCCGCCACGGCGTCGAGGTGCTCGCCCTCGGCCGTCATGAGGGTCAGCGCGTCGGCGTCGGAGAGCCCTGACGGGTTGCGCTCGGCAGCACGCAACGCCGCGGCGAAGCCGCCGTCACCCAGGCCGAGAGGCGCCGCGTCGCGCCCCGGCTGCCCGTCACGCAGCACGGACCAGTCACCGTAGACGTCCTCGAAGTCGCTCCGGCGGTCCTCGGTGCGCCCCACGGTGTCGATCTCGGTGTGCAGGTCGGTCCGCCCCCGCGAGAGCCAGCCCGTCGTGGCGAACCCGCCGTCGGGCTCCTGCCACGGCAGGCCCTGCGGAATCGCGTCGGCCCGCGCGAGACCGTCGTCGGCGACCAGCGCCGCCACGTGAGGCCGAAGGCGCGGGTCGAGCCACGGCTCGGCAAGGAACGGCGGGTGCGCCGTGAGCCGCTCGACCAGCCCGAAGCCGCGCTCGGCGCACAGCTCGGTCAGGGCCGTGATCTGCGGCCAGGGGCGCTCGGGGTTGACGTGGTCCGGCGTGAGGGGGCTGATGCCGCCGAAGTCGTCGACCCCGGCGTCCAGCAGCGCCCGGCAGTCGTCGAGCCCCACGAGATTCGGCGGGGCCTGGACGCGGATCGCCGGGCCCAGCAGGATGCGGGTCGTGGCGATCGCGGCGAGGTACTCCTCGACCTCGAGGTCGGGGGTCAGCCGCATCGCGGTGTCGTCCTTCGACACGAAGTTCTGGATGATGACTTCCTGGATCGACCCGTAGGTGCGCGCGATCCGGCGCAGCTCGAAGATGCTCTCGACGCGGTCCTCGATCGTCTCGCCGATGCCGATCAGCAGTCCCGTCGTGAAGGGGATGTTGAGCCGGCCCGCGTCCTCGAGCACCCTCAGGCGCACGGCCGGATCCTTGTCGGGGCTGGCGTAGTGCGCCTGGCCCTTCTCCTCGAAGAGGGCGCGGCTCGTGGTCTCGAGCATCATGCCCATCGACGGGGCCACGGGCTTGAGCCGCGACATCTCCTTCCAGCTCATGACGCCCGGGTTGAGGTGGGGGAGCAGCCCGGTCTCCTCGAGCACCCGGATCGCCATCGCGCGGACGTACTCGAGCGTGCTGTCGTAGCCGGCAGCGGCCAACCACTCCTTGGCGTCGTCCCACCGGTCCTCCGGTCGGTCACCGAGGGTGAACAGCGCCTCCTTGCAGCCCATCGCGGCACCCTTGCGGGCGATGTCGAGCACCTCGTCGGGCGAGAGGAACGGTGCGGGCAGGCGGCCGGGGGTCGTCGCGAACGTGCAGTAGTGGCACCGGTCGCGGCACAGTCGCGTCAGGGGGATGAAGACCTTCTTGCTGTAGGTCACGACGCCCGGGCGGCCGACCGTCGCCAGGCCCGCGTCGCGGACCCGGGCCGCCGCCGTCATGAGCCGGCGGAGCTCGGTGCCGCGGGCGCTGAGCAGCCCCGCAGCCTCCGTCGCGTCGATCGTCCTGCCCGCGACGGCACGCGTGACGGCCCGGGCGATCTCGCGGTCGTTCGGTGCGGTCATTCAGCAATTGTGGTCCCCACCCCCACGTGCGGGGGCGCCGACCCGCTGACGCAGGGCTTTTACGCCCGTCGCAGGATGCGCAGCACCTGCCGTTCGAGGGTGCGGCTCATCGGCGCGCCCGGAGCGACCCGGCGGTGGTCGGGGCGAACCGTGATCCCGTCCTCGAACAGGTCGATGATGCGCGGGTCGACGTACGAGGTGCGGGCGATCGCGGGCGTGTTGCCGAGGTGCTCCGACACCTCCCGCATGGCCGCGGCCACCGACTTCTTGCGTCGCGCGGCCGTGCTGCGGTCGCTGCGGGCCAGCGCCAGCGCCGCGATCGAGGTGCCACGCCACGTGCGGAAGTCCTTGGCCGTGTAGGCGTCGCCGACGATCTCCTTGACGTACGCGTTGACGTCGTCGGCGTCGAGGTTCTGCCACCGGTGGCCCGCCTTGTAGGCCAGCAGCCGGTCGCCTCCGCCCCGCCGTCTGCGCAGGACCTCGAGCACGGCGCGGACGCGCTCGTCGCGCACCGTGACCTCGACGAGCTGCCCGGACTTGGCGGGGTAGGAGAACGTCATGCCACGACCGGCGCCGTGGACGTGCCGCTTCTCCAGCGTCGTCAGTCCGTAGCTGCCGTTCTCCTCGACGTACCGCTCCGAGCCGACCCGGAACATGCCGAGGTCGAGCAGGCTGAACGCGGTCGCCGCGACCCGTTCGAGGGTCAGCTCGTCACCGGACAGCTGACGACGGGCCTCCAGTCGGTGCTTGAGCAGGGACGCCGCGAAGCCCTCCATCCGCTCGAACTTCTCGGTGTCGCGGCGCACGCGCCAGTCCGGGTGGTAGATGTACTGCCGCCGGCCGGCGGCGTCGGTGCCGACCGCCTGCAGGTGGCCGTTCTCGGCCGAGCAGATCCAGACCTCGTTCCACGCCGGCGGGATGACGAGCTTCTTGCACCGGAGCACCTGCTCGGGCTCGAGTGGCCTGCCGTCCTCGTCGAGGAACCGGAACCCGCGGCCGTGCCGGACCCGCGACCAACCCGGCGAGCTCGGCGACGTTCGGCGGAGACGGACCATGGTGAGATCACGCTAGGTGACCGCCACGGTGCGCGCATGTCGTAGCGCCCGGGGCGGCGGCCGTGCCATGGTTCAACGACCGGAGACGACCATGAGGAGAGCGGCGTGCAGCTGAGGATCGGTTACAAGGCATCGGCCGAGCAGTTCGCACCCAGGGAGCTCGTCGAGCTCGGGGTCCTGGCCGAGGCCGCTGGCATGGACACCGCCGTGGTGAGCGACCACTTCCAGCCCTGGCGGCACGATGGCGGCCACGCTCCCTTCTCGCTGGCGTGGCTGACCGCAGTCGGCGAGCGCACGTCGTCGATCCGGCTGGGCACGTCGGTCATGACCCCGACGTTCCGCTACAACCCAGCGGTCGTCGCGCAGGCGTTCGCGACGATGGGTTGCCTGTACCCCGGCCGCATCCTGCTCGGAGTCGGGACGGGTGAGGCGCTCAACGAGGCGGCCTCAGGCTTCGTCGGCGAGTGGCCGGAGTTCAAGGAGCGTTTCGCGCGGCTGCGCGAGGCGGTCGACCTGATGCGGCAGCTGTGGACCGGTGAACGGGTCGACTTCGAGGGTGACTACTACCGCGCGGCCGGTGCGTCGATCTACGACGTGCCGGACGACGGCGTCCCGGTCTACGTGGCCGCCGGGGGACCCGTCGTCGCGCGATACGCCGGGCGCAAGGGCGACGGCATGATCTGCACGTCCGGCAAGGGCATGGAGCTCTACAAGGACAAGCTCATGCCGGCCCTCGCCGAGGGAGCGGGGAAAGCAGGCCGGTCGACCGACGACATCGACCGCATGATCGAGATCAAGGTCTCGTACGACCCGGACCCGCAGGTCGCGCTCGAGAACACCCGGTTCTGGGCACCTCTGTCGCTGACCGCCGAGCAGAAGCACAGCATCGACGACCCGATGGCGATGGAGGCCGCGGCGGACGCGCTGCCGATCGAGCAGGTGGCCAAGCGGTGGATCGTCAGCTCGGATCCGGACGAGGTCGCGGCACTGGTCAAGCCCTACACCGACGCAGGGCTCAACCACCTCGTGCTGCACGCGCCCGGTCACGACCAGCGGCGGTTCCTCGAGCTCTTCACGACGGACCTCGAGCCCCGCCTGCGGGCGCTGGGCTGAGGTCCTCCGGCAGCGGGACGGCCGGCAGGGGCCCGAGCCGCATGTCGTAGGGTCGGGCGCCATGACCAAGGGCATCGACGAGCCGGACGGCCGCGGGCGTACCGGCCTGCACCTGACCGGGCTCGACCTGGACCGCAATCCGGACGTCGTCGTCAGGAGCGTCGACCTCCTGGCCAACGACTGGTACGTCCTGCGTGCCACGACGTTCGACATCCGCACGTCGGACGGCAGCTGGCGCACCGAGCGGCGGGAGACGTACGACCGCGGCAACGGGGCGACGATCCTGCTGTACGACCCCGACCGGCGCACGGTCCTGCTCACCCGCCAGTTCCGCCTCCCGGCATACGTCAACGGTCATCCTGACGGGATGCTGCTGGAGACCGCGGCCGGGCTGCTCGACGAGGACGATCCCGAGTCGGCGATCCGCCGCGAGGCGGTCGAGGAGACCGGTGTCGAGGTCGGCGAGGTCGAGCACGTCTTCGACGTCTACATGAGCCCCGGATCGGTGACCGAGAAGCTGCACTTCTACGCCGCTCCCTACCGGGCGGACGAGCTGCGGGGCACGAGCCACGGCATCGCGGCGGAGGGCGAGGACATCGAGGTCGTCGAGCTGGACGTCGACGCCGCGGTGTCGATGATCGGCACCGACATCGCCGACGCCAAGACGATCATGCTGCTGCAGTGGTCGGTGCTGTCGGGTCCGTTCGCTCGGTGACCTGAGCCGGTCGGCTCAACCCGTCGCGAACGGCGACCTGAGCTCGTAGCGACTCGTCGGCACGGTGTCGATGTTCTCGGTCGCACCGAACCTCGACGTGCTGGCCACCATCCGCGTCATCCGGTCCTCGAGGTCGGCATCGTCCGTGGCACCGAAGAAGGCGTGCAGGTCGGTGACCGCGGCGTCCGGGAACAGCTCCTCGACGATGCCGTCGACTGCCGGAGCGTCCTCGGTGAGGGGGCGGACCACGACGTTCTGCGTGTAGCCGAAGGTCCCCTGGGTGTCGATCGCCACCGGCGTGTGGTCGACCTGCCACCGCCGGAGCCAGGTCGCGTGGTCCAGGCCGGACGGCCGGCGCAGCAACGCGACGTTCGCCAGCCCGGGGCAGCGCTCACCGAGGGCACTCGGAGGCGGCAGGGGGACCGACTCGGTCACGAGGTAGGCGGAGACCGCGGGGGCCCCACGGCGCAGCACGTCGAGGGCCGCGGCGACATGCGGGCCGTACGACTGCTGGACCCAGATGCTCACGACGGCGGCCACGGGCGGCGAGAGGGTCGTCAACGTCATCAGCGAGTCGCGCACGGGGCTGTCGCGGACGTTGACGGTCAGCCCATGCAGGCCGAGGCCGAGCAGCTCGTCGGCGACCGGGCCACGCACCCGCTCGCACCAGGAGTCGTCGGGCCCGTCGGCCCGCACCAGGATCATGACCTTCTCCACGGGTGTCACCTCTCTGTCGGCCGGATGGCCACAGGCTAAGGCCCGCGTCGCGTGCGCGGGGCGGTGATGTCGTAGTCTCGGGCGCCATGAGGTCCCGCCCCGGTGTCCGGCTCGCGGTCGCCCTGGTCGCCCTGTCCGCATTGCTCACGGGCTGCAGCGACTCCGGCCCCGAGGATCGCAGCGGGCCCGACTGCGGCGACGCGATCGACAAGCCGGGCGGCGGGCGCTGGACGTGCACCTTCGTCGACGACTTCCGCGGCAACCGCCTCGACCCGGACAAGTGGCTCATCCAGAGCACCGCCACGAGCGGGTTCCGCAACAATCGCGAGTGCTACGGCGGCGCGGACAACGTCAAGGTCGGCGGGGGAGTCCTGAGCCTCACGGTCCGGCACGAGCCTGCTCCGTTCGTCTGCCAGGATCCCACGGGGCCGTTCACGACGCAGTACACCGGCGGCATGGTGACCACGTGGGAGCGGTTCTCCCAGACGTACGGCCGGTTCGAGATCCGGGCGAGGATGCCCGACGTCGCGGTCGCCGGGATCCACAGCGCGATCTGGCTCTGGCCGCAGGACGTCGCGAAGCGGGGCGGCAAGCCGATGGCGGGCGAGATCGACATCGCCGAGTACTACACCGCCTACGACGACCGACTCATCCCCTACATCCACTACGTGCCGGTCGCCGAGGACCGCACGATGACCAACAACCACTGCCTCGTGGACGAGCCGTCGAGGTGGCACACCTACCTGCTCGAGTGGACGCCCAAGAAGCTGACGATCTGGTACGACGACGAGAAGTGCCTCCAGCACAGCTGGAACCCGGCACCGCCCCTGACCAAGCCGGCGCCGTTCGACCAGCCCTTCATCATCGCGCTCACCCAGTCGCTGGGCGTGCCCACGACGGCCAACGAGCCGACCCCGGCGACCCCGCTCCCGGCGACGATGCAGGTCGACCGCGTACGCGTCTGGAAGTGAGACCGGGCCCCGAGGGTGCCCCCGACAGGAATCGAACCTGTGGCCTACCGCTTAGGAGGCGGTCGCTCTATCCGACTGAGCTACGGGGGCGTCCGGACTCAGGTTATCCAGTCTTGGTCGGAGCCCCTACGATCGCCTCTATGTGCCACCCTCACCGACACCTGTGCTGCGCGGGTTCGGGTCAGTGAGGCGGTTGCTGGTCCTCGCCGCGATCGCGGCGGTCCTGGCGACGGGAACGACCGCCTGCGGCAAGGCCGAGACGATCCGGGAGCCCCGTGACGACTGCGCGCCGGCCCGGTCCCTGCCGACCGGGTCGACCGAGCGGACCATGGAGGCCGGTGGCCAGCAACGCCGCTACCTGATCCATGTGCCGCCAGGCTACGACGGCTCGACGAAGACACCGCTCGTGATGCTGTTCCACGGCCTGGGCGGCTCGCCGCAGGCCGTCATCGACACGACGAGCATGGCTGAGCTCGCGGACCAGGACGACACGATCCTGGTCGCACCCCTGGCGCGCGGACGCGTCGCGGAGTGGGACTTCCGTACGCCGATCAGCAACCCGACGTCGGACCTGGCCTTCGTCCGCGACCTCGTCAAGGAGCTCGAGTCCGAGGCGTGCGTCGACTCCTCGCGACTCTTCGCCGCCGGGTTCTCCAACGGCTCGGTGCTGGCGCTCGCGCTCGCGTGCGACGGGACGACGAAGTTCGCGGCGTACGGAGCGGTCTCCGGCCCCTACTGGAGCGAGTCCTGCCGCTCGTCGCCACCGGCCTCGATCATCTACTTCCACGGCCTGCGCGACAAGGTCGTGCCCTATGTCGGGTCAAGGACCGTGATCGGGCCGCTCCCGCCGGTCAACGACGTCATGGCGGCCTGGGCCGCGCACGACCGCTGTCCGCCGGCGAGCGCGACGACGACGGTCTCGCGGCATGTCCGTCACTTCACCTGGAAGCAGTGCCGCGCCGACTCCGACGTCGACGTCTACGTCGTCGACAACGGCGGTCACCGCTGGCCTGGCGGCAAGCCGGTCCCGTCCGGCCGGGTCTCGGGTGTCATGACGCAGGAGATCGACGCCAGCACCCTGATCTGGCGATTCTTCGAACGGCGTCCCGCTGGTGGACAATAGGAGCATGACCAAGCCGATCGAGACGTGGCTGACCGACATGGACGGCGTTCTCGTGCACGAGGAGAAGGCCATCCCCGGGGCGGCCGACTTCATCGCCCGACTCACCGAGACCGGCCGCAAGTTCCTGGTCCTGACCAACAACTCGATCTTCACGCCCCGAGACCTGTGCGCGCGGCTCCGTGTCGCCGGCATCGACCTGCCCGAGTCGGCGATCTGGACGTCGGCCCTGGCCACGGCCAAGTTCCTCAGCGAGCAGCGACCCGAGGGCACCGCGTACGTCATCGGTGAGGCCGGCATGACCACGGCGCTGCACAACGTCGGCTACATCATGACGAGCCGCGAGCCCGACTACGTCGTGCTGGGCGAGACCCGGACCTACTCCTTCGAGGCCATCACCCGGGCCATCCAGCTGATCGAGAACGGCGCGCGCTTCATCGCCACGAACCCCGACCCGACCGGCCCGTCGCCGGGCGGCTCGTTGCCGGCCACCGGATCGGTCGCCGCCTTGATCACCAAGGCCACCGGCGTCGAGCCCTACTTCGTCGGCAAGCCCAACCCCCTCATGATGCGCAGCGCGCTCAACCAGATCGAGGGTCACTCCGAGACCACCGTCATGATCGGCGACCGCATGGACACCGACGTGCTGTCCGGCCTCGAAGCGGGTCTGCGGACGTTCCTGGTGCTCACCGGGTCGACGGCGCCGGGCCAGATCGAGCGATTCCCGTTCCGCCCGACGGAGATCTTCGACTCGATCGCCGACATCGTGCCGCTCGTCCGGCAACCTTGAAGTTACCCAGAGGTAACACCAGCGCCGGAAGAATTGTTATCCTTTCGTAATCTCCGGTCGGCCCACCGGCTCGAACCGGAGATTCCCCCGGCAGACGGTGCGGGGGGATCCTCCACCAGGGAGAGAACGTGAAAGTTTTCCTCACGGGTGCGAGCGGAGTCATGGGCCGATCGTCCATCGCCGCGCTGCACCTCGCGGGTCACGAGGTGGTCGGCCTCGCCCGCAGCGCCGCGAGTGCCGAGCAGGTCGCCGCCACGGGAGCGATCCCGCACCGCGGGGACCTCTTCGACATCGATGCGCTGACCGCCGGGATGCACGGGTGCGACGCCGTGGCGAACCTCGCCACCAAGGTGCCGGTCGGCACGGCAGCGCTCCGCCCCGGATCGCTCAAGGCGATCGACCGCATCCGCCAGCACGGCTCGCGCGTCGTGACCGACGCCGCGCAGCGGGCCGGTGTGGGCCGGATCGTGCAGCAGAGCCTGAGCTTCATGTACGCCGACCACGACGACGAGTGGATCGACGAGCACAGCCCGATCGACGTCACGCACGCCACCGAGCCGGTCGTCGTCGCCGAGCACAACGTCAAGGCGATCGAGGACGCCGGCGGCACCGCCGTGAGCCTGCGCTTCGGCCTCATCACGGGCAACGACCGCAACACCGCCTGGCTGTTCCGGAGGGCCGCGGCCGGACGCTCGATCGGCCTCGGCGCGGAGCACTCGTGGATGCACGTCATCCACCCCGACGACGTCGGGTCCGCGGTCGTGCACGCGCTGACCGCGCCGGGCGGCGTGTACAACGTCGGCGCCGAGCCGGTGGAGCGCCGGGACTACGTCGACATGATCGCGATGGCGGCCGGCCGCAAGGGTGGTCACTTCCTGCCGGGCTGGATCCTGCGGCTGGGCGGCGAGAAGCTCGAGATCCTCACCCGGTCGCAGCGCGTCAGCTCGCAGCTCTTCAGCGACCGCACCGGCTGGCATCCCCAGCACCCCAAGCTCACCCCGGACTGGTTCGATGAGCTCGCCTGACGAGCCCGGGAAGCCCGCCGACGAGGTCGAGCGCCGGCGGCGGGCCGCCGAGCTGCTCGGCGACCTGCTCCCGGACACCACGACCGACGAGTCGCCTGAGGGGTGGGGCGAGCGCGAGAGCTCGTCCCGCGACGACGACTACCTGCGCGACGTCCCGCCCCACCACGGCTGAGCCGGAGGCTAGACCGGCGGGCGCTGCTGGCGGGCCAACGAGTCCCTGATCTCGCGCAGGAGCTGGATGTCCTCGGCCACGCCCTCGGGCTCGGGCTCCTTGCCCCGGGCGAGGCGCTCGTTGAGCGCCTTCATTGGCAGGACGATGGCGAAGTAGACGACGGCAGCGGTGATCACGAACGTGACGCACGCCGTGATGAAGGCACCGAACGTGAACTTCTGGCTGTCCACCACGAGGGTCATGCCGTCCGGGCCTCCGCCCCCGATCAGACCGAGCAGCGGGTCGATGAACGACTGGGTGAACGAGGCGACCAACGCCGTGAACGCCGTGCCGATGACGACGGCGACGGCGAGATCGACGATGTTGCCGCGAAGCAGGAAGTCCTTGAAGCCCTTGATCATGTTTCCCCCTACGAGTTGGGTGTGGACCCCCCGACCATAGCGAGCGTCGCGCCGAGGCCTCTAGGACGACGTAATGACGCTGAAACGCGCCTCGAGCGCGACGGTCGCGAGGTCCAGGGCGGTCTTCTCGGTCGTCACGATGCCGACCGCCACGACCTCGGTGTCGCCGGCAGCGGGCGGCAGGGTCACGACCTCGACGGACCGGGCCACGACCTCGGCCCTGCTCTCCCCGTCGGGGTCGACCGCGACGACGTCGACCCGATCACCCACGCGCAGTCCCGTCAGGCCGTCCGCCCGATCCACGCGGATCGTGGTGAGGACCGCGTCCGCGGCATAGCCCGACAGGGCCCCGTCCTGCAGGACCCGCCGATCGGTGATCGCCTCGCCGGCACGCATCGGGCCCGCGACGCGCCGCCCGACCGCGGCGGCCCGGTCGAGAGCGTGCGAGGGTCGCGAGCCCGGCGGCATCGTCGCCGTACGCAGGTCGGACGCCGCCAGGACGTGCCCGCTGCGCAGGTCGTGCCGCGCGACGAGCACGGGGACGCCGGGGTCGTCACGGGTCAGCGCGGAGAGCGCCGTCAGCACGGCGAGGCCGGTCAGGACGGCGGCGAGCAGCCGTCGGTGCTCGAAGACAAAGCGATGGATCCGGTCCATGCCCGGACTCTAGGAACAACCGGCACGAGGCGCCGGACGCTGTCCACAGGCCGCACGGCTCAGGCAGCGGACTCCTTGCCGGACTTCTTGGCCGGCGTGCTGCTCGTCGACGACGACGAGTCGGACGTGCTGGAGGAGGTTGAGCTCGAGCTGTCCTTGGCGGCGGGCTTGGCCGCGTCGCTCGACGAGGAGCTGGACCGGCTGTCGTTGCGGTAGAAGCCGGAGCCCTTGAACACGACGCCGACCGCGTTGAAGACCTTGCGCAGGTCACCGCCGCACGTGGGGCAGACCGTCAGGGCATCGTCGGTGAAGCTCTGCTGGACTTCCAGCGCTTCTCCGCAGTCCTTGCACTGGTACTGGTACTTCGGCACGTCATGCTCCCGCTCGATCGATGGTGCCCCCCAAGGGTACAGTTTCCCGAACCGTGACCGATCACTTCCCTTGTCGGACCAGTCCTTCCGGAGCCCACCGATGACCGAATGGCTGCTCCTGGCCACCTCGTTGCTCCTGATGCTCGCCTGCGGGGTCTTCGTCGCCGCCGAGTTCTCGTTCGTCACGGTCGACCGCGCCACCATCGAGCGCGACGCCGAGGCCGGTGACGCCGGCGCGCAGGGCACCCTGGTCGCCCTCCGCACGTTGTCGACCCAGCTCAGCGGGGCCCAGCTGGGCATCACGATCACCAACCTCGTGATTGGCTTCCTCGCGGAGCCCGCGATCGGCAAGCTGTTGCACGACCCGCTCGAGTCAGCAGGCCTCGAGGGCGGCGCCCTCAGGGGCGTCGCCTACGGCATCGCGCTCGTGCTCAGCACCGTCGTGACGATGCTGGTCGGCGAGCTCGTGCCCAAGAACTTCGCTCTCGCGCTGCCGCAGCGCACCGCCGCTCTCACCCAGTGGCCGCAGCGCATGTTCACCAAGGCCATGGCGTGGCCGATCCGGGCGCTCAACGGGATCGCCAACGCGATCCTGCGACTGCTCGGCGTCGAGCCGCAGGAGGAGCTGCGGTCCGCGCGCTCACCCGTCGAGCTGCGCTCGCTCGTGCTGCGCTCGGCCCAGCAGGGCGCGATCGACGACGAGACCGCCGACCTGGTGGCGCGCAGCATCGCGTTCGGCGACCGCACCGCGGCAGACGTCCGCACGCCGCGGGTGCGGGTGCACTTCCTCGAGGGACGGGACACCGCGCTCGACGTCATCGAGGCCGCGCGCCAGACCGGCCACTCCCGTTTCCCGGTGATCGGCAAGAGCCCCGACGACGTGATCGGCATCGTGCACATCAAGCGGGCGGTCGGTGTCGAGCCCGATCGCCGGCGGAGCGTACGCATCTCGGACATCAGCGACCCGGCGACCACCGTGCCCGACAGCATCGAGCTCGACCCGCTGCTCTCGCTGCTGCGCGAGCAGGGCATGCAGATGGCGGTGGTCGTCGACGAGTACGGCGGCACCGACGGTGTCGTGACGCTCGAGGACCTCGTCGAGGAGATCGTGGGCGACATCGCCGACGAGCACGACCGCCTGTCCTCCCGCAGCCGCCATCGCCGGGACGGCACCTGGTCGTTGTCGGGCCTGCTGCGACCCGACGAGGTCGAGGAGCAGACCGGGGTCGCCCTGCCGGAGGGCGAGGACTACGAGACGATCGCCGGCCTGATCCACGAGAAGCTCGGCCGCATCGCCACGCGCGGTGACGTGGTGACCCTGCACCTCGACCGCACGCCGGACGACGACGAGGACGATCCCGAGCCGCTCGTCGTGACCCTGCAGGTCGAGCGCATGGAGGGCCGGCGCATCGACCGGGTCTCGTTGACCGTCGACGACGACGGGCTCGGGGGCGAGCCGGCATGAACGGCTTCTACGCCATCGGCCTCACGGTCGTCCTCCTGGCGCTCAACGCGTTGTTCGTCGCCTCGGAGTTCGCCTTGATCTCGGCTCGGCGCACGCAGCTCGAGCCGCGCATCCAGGCCGGCTCGCGGCAGGCCCGGATGGCCATGCGGGCGATCGAGAACATCACGCAGGTCATGGCCGCGGCGCAGCTCGGCATCACGATCTGCTCGCTCGGTCTGGGCGCCGTGGGGGAGCCGGCGATCGCCCACCTCTTCGAGCCGCTCTTCGAGGCGCTCCACGTGCCGCACGGCGCCGTCCACCCCCTGTCGTTCGTCATCGCCATGACGATCGTCGTGTTCGCGCACGTCGTGCTCGGCGAGATGGTGCCCAAGAACCTCGCGCTGGTCGGTCCCGACCGGGCCGCGCTGTTCCTCGGGCCCTTCATGCTGGCCGTGGTCCTCGTCCTCAAGCCGTTCGTCGTCCTGCTCAACGGGGTGGCCAACGTGATCGTCCGGTTGTTCGGCATCGAGCCGAGGGCCGAGGTCGCCTCGACGTACTCCCACGACGAGGTCGCCGGGCTGGTCGAGGAGTCGCGTCGGGAGGGTCTGCTGGACGAGGACGAGTACGACCTGGTGTCCGGTGCCCTCGACTTCCACGAGGGCACGGTCGACCAGGTGCTGCTGCCGAGCGTGGGGCTGGTGACGATCCCGCCCAACGCGACGCCGGTCGACGTCGAGCGGGCCTGCGCCGAGACCGGCTTCTCCCGGTTCCCGGTGCTCGACGCGAACGGCGAGATCGCCGGCTACCTGCACATCAAGGACATCCTCGAGACCGACGACGAGTCCCGGCTCGAGACGATCGCCGACAAGTGGTTGAGGCCGCTCGCGACGGTCGTCGTCGGGTCGGGGCTCTACGAGGCGCTCCGCACGATGCAGGCTCGCGGCTCCCACATGGCGCGGGTGGCCGACGAGTCCGGTGCGGTGCTCGGCGTGATCATGCTCGAGGACGTGCTCGAGGAGCTGGTCGGCGAGATCCGCAGCGCCGAACGGGCCTGACGCCCCTCAGCGGCGGGGGTCCACCTCGTGGGCATCGACGACGCGTTGCAGGCCCGTGGCGACGGCGTCCTGCTGGGCCTTCGTCAGGTGCCGGCTGAAGTGCTTCTCGATGCCGGCGAGGTAGGCCGGTGCAGCCTGGCGTCGCGCAGCCCGGCCATCGACGGTGATCCGCGCGAGGGTGGCCCGGCCGTCGTCGGGGTCCGGGACGCGCTCGATGTAGCCGACGCGCTCGAGCTCGGACACCAAGCGGCTCACCCGGGTCCGTGAGAGCACGACGCGCGCGGCCAGGTCCTGCATGCGCAGCTGACGTTCCGGAGCGGCGTTGAGCTCCAGCAGGACGTCGTACCAGGAGAGCGGGATGAGGCCCTGGTCGTGCAGGTCCTGCTCGATGGCACGGAGGGCGCGGTTCTGGGCCCGCAGGACGGCTTGCCACGCGGCGACGGGATCACGGCTCTCAGGCATGTGACCAATCTACTACTTGCGTGCATGCGCACGCAAATGTAGAGTGTGTGCACACGCACACAAACAGTGAAGGAGAACAACCATGAGCACTGCCATCGACACCCAGCAGGTCCAGCTGCCGGCTCCCGGGACCTGGACGATCGATCCGGGACACGCCGAGGTCGGCTTCGTGGGCCGGCACTTCGGCCTCACGAAGGTCCGGGGGCGCTTCACCGGCGTCGAGGGGACCGTCACGGTCCGCGAGCCGCTCGACCTGTCCGAGGTGAACGTCGTCATCGACATGGCCTCGGTGGCCTCGGGCAACCCTGCCCGCGACGAGCACCTGCGGTCGGAGGACTTCTTCGACGCGGAACGTCACCCGCAGGCGACGTTCCGCTCCACCGGGGTCTTCACCACCGGCACAGAGGCACGGATGACCGGCGACCTGACCATCAAGGGCGTGACCCGTCCGGTGACGCTTGCGGCCGAGTACCTCGGCCACGCCACGGACCCGTGGGGAGCCGAGCGCGCGGTCTTCAGCGCCGCCGGCACGATCAACCGCGAGGACTGGGGCCTCACGTGGAACATGGCCCTCGAGGCCGGCGGCCTCCTGGTGTCCAAGGAGATCCGCCTCGAGATCGAGGTCGAGCTCGTTCGCGACGACGGCTCCGACCAGGACTGACCGGTGCTCCCGCGCCTGCCCTGAGCGTTGCCGAGCGGCACGCTCAGGGCACGCGGAACAGGCCGTCGGGGGTGATGACCATCTGCACCGGGACGTCGTGCGGCTCGTGCGGTACCTCGGGCAGCAGCTCGTGGGTGAACACCACCGCGCACAGCGGGCCACGTACGTCGGCCAGAGCACGGTCGTAGTAGCCGGCACCGCGTCCCAGGCGGTGGCCGGCATGGTCCACGGCGACCGCCGGCACGAAGAGCAGGTCGCAACGATCGAGGGCGTCGGGACCCAAGGGCGGGCCGGCCGGCTCCGGAATGCCCAGGGCGGTGGGGGCCACCGGTTCGGCGGGGTCGTAGGCCACCCACTCGAGCGTGCGGTCGGGCCGGCTCAAGGGGACGATCACCTCGATCCCCAGTCCGAGCAGGCCCGAGATCAACGGGGCCGTGCCGGGCTCGGAGGGCATCGAGAGATAGCACGCGACCCGCTTCGCCCGGGCCACCACAGGGGTGCTGAGCGCGTGCATCGCGATCGCCTCGGCGGCCCGGCCGCGCTGCTGGTCGCCCATGGTGCGGCGCCGGCCGAGCAGGTCGCGACGCACCTGTGCCTTCGTCACCCGGCTGACGCTAGCGTATGGGGAATGTCGGGTCTGGAGAGCGCGCAGCAGCGCATGGCGGATGCTGGAGTGCCCCAGCGAGCAATCGATGTCTTCTCGTCCTTCTACGCCAAGCTCGAGGAGGGCGACAGCGGCATGATCCGCGAGGCGGACGTCGATCCGCTCGAGGGGATCGACCATGCCGGCGCACTCGACCTGAGCGACGAGCAGTGCCGCGAAGCGGCCGCGGTCACGGCGGTCATCAAGCTCAACGGCGGGCTCGGCACGTCGATGGGCCTCGACCGGGCCAAGACGCTGCTGCCCGTGCGCCCGGACCTCACGTTCCTCGACGTCATCGTGGGCCAGGTGCAGCACCTGCGCGCCACCCTCGACGTACGCCTGCCACTGCTGTTCATGAACAGCTTCCGCACGCGCGACGACACGCTCGCCGCTCTCGCGAAGCACGACGACCTCGAGGTCGACGGCCTGCCCCTCGACTTCCTGCAGAACCGCGAGCCCAAGCTGCGCGCCGACGACCTGACACCGGTCGACTGGCCCGCCGACCCGTCCCTCGAGTGGTGCCCACCCGGACACGGCGACCTCTACACGGCCCTCGAGGTCTCCGGCATCCTCGACGCCCTGCTCGACGGCGGCTACCGCTACGCGACGGTCTCCAACGCCGACAACCTCGGCTCGGCTCCCGACGCGTCGATGATGGGCTGGTTCGCCGCGTCGGGGGCGCCCTACGCGGCGGAGGTCTGCCGGCGGACACCCGCCGACGTCAAGGGTGGGCACATCGTCGTGCGCAAGAGCGACGGCCGGCTGGTGCTGCGTGAGACCGCACAGGTCGCACCTGAGGACGCAGCCGAGGCCGACGACCCGCAGCGACACCGCTACTTCCACTGCAACAACCTGTGGTTCGACCTCCGCGTCATGAAGGCGACGCTCGAGGCCCGCGACGGCATCCTCGGCCTGCCACTGATCCGCAACGCGAAGACCGTCGACCCCACGGACCCGACCTCGACCAAGGTCGTGCAGATCGAGTCGGCCATGGGCGCCGCGGTCGAGGTGTTCGAGGGGGCGACGGCGATCGAGGTGGACCGGTCCCGCTTCCTGCCCGTCAAGACCACCAACGACCTGCTGCTCCTGCGCTCCGACGTCTACGGCGTCGGCGAGGACTTCCGCCTGCGTGCCCAGGTCAGCTCGGCGCCGCTGGTCGACCTCGACCGGCGGTTCTACACGACGATCGCCGACTTCGACGCGCGGCTGCCCGAGGCGCCGTCCCTCGTCGACGCCCGCTCGCTGACGGTCAAGGGTGATTGGCGCTTCGGCCGCGGGGTGACCGTACGGGGGGACGCGACGCTCGACGACTCCGGCGCGGCCCAGAGCGTCCCGCCGGGCGCCCAGTTAGGCTGACTCGCATGTCACCAGGAGAAACCGACGACGGGCCGGAGCAGAACATGCTGCCGCTCGGCCCGGAGACTCCGCCGGACCCGATCCCCGGGTTCCCCTCGAGCCCGGCCTCCGAAGGTGAGCAGACCCAGCCCGTACGCATCCCGGAGCCGGAGCCGGAGCCGGAGCCGCCCGCGCCGGCCGAGCCCGTCGAGGCACCGGCACCGGCCGAGCCGGTCGAGCCGGCTGAGGCACCTGCACCTGCCGAGTCGGTCGAGCCCCCGGCACCGGCACAGCCGATCATCCCGCCGAACGCCACTCCGGGTCCGTCGTCGCCGACCAGTGCGCGGCCGCGGCCGGCGAGCATCCGTGAGGGCATGCTGACGGTCGAGGACCACCTCGAGAAGATCCTGCGCGGTGTCGGCCCCTTGGGTGCCTACGACCAGCCGTTGGTCGAGTCCCTCGGGCTGCCGCTGCACGAGGCCTTCGTCAGCCCGTCGGACCTGCCGCTCTTCGACAACTCCGCGATGGACGGCTACGCCATCCGGGCCGAGGACGTCGTCGGTGCGAGCCGTGAGCAGCCCGTCGCGCTGCCGGTCGTCGGCGAGATCGCTGCCGGCTCGGGTCGCCCGTTCGCCATCAGCGCGGGCACCGCGGTCAAGATCATGACCGGGGCGCCCATCCCGCGTGGCGCTGACGCGGTCATCCCGTTCGAGAAGACCGACCGCGGCAACGCCCGCGTCGAGATCTACGAGGCGACGGCCGCGGGCGCCTGCATCCGGCCCAAGGGCGACGACATCAAGGCGGGCGAGACCGTGCTCGACGAGGGCACCGTGCTGGGCCCCCGCGAGATCGGCCTGCTGGCGTCGCTGGGAGCTGCCCGGGCCAAGGCGCGCCCGCGCCCGCGGGTCGTGGTGATCTCCACGGGCGACGAGCTGCGTGAGCCCGGCACGCACCTCGAGTTCGACTCGATCCACGACGGCAACAGCTATATGCTCGCCGCGGCCGTGCGCGACGCCGGTGCGATCTGCTACCGCGTCGGGGCGGTCGACGACAATCCGCGCACGTTCCGCAAGGTGCTCTCCGAACAGCTCGTCCGCGCCGACCTCGTGGTCACGAGCGGCGGCATCAGCAAGGGCGACCACGACGTCGTCAAGGAGACGTTGTCGGCGCTCGGCACCGTCGACTTCGTCGAGGTGGCGATGCAGCCGGGCAAGCCACAGGGCTTCGGCCGGGTCTTCGACGAGCAGACCCCGATCATCACGTTGCCGGGCAACGCGGTGTCGGCCTACGTCTCGTTCGAGGTCTTCGTGCTGCCGGCGATCCGCCGGATGATGGGCCGCACCCCCTATCGGCGTCCGATGGTGCACGCGGTCCTGGCCGCCGACCTGCGGTCGACCCCGGGCATCCGCCAGTACGTGCGGGGGGTCTTCGAGGTGACCCACCGCGGCGCCAAGGTCACGCCGATCCTGGGCAACGGGTCGCACCTCATCGGGTCGCTGGCCAAGGCGAACGCTCTGATCATCGTCGGCGAGGACCAGACCGCGCTCAACATGGGCGACACGGTCCGCACGCTCGTGCTCGATCGGCCGTTCTGAGCATGGCCGACCGGCTCACGCACGTCGACGACTCGGGGGCTGCGCGCATGGTCGACGTCACCGCCAAGGACGTCACGGCCCGCACCGCCACGGCCCGTGGCCGGGTCGAGGTCAGCCCCGAGGTCATCGCCTTGCTGCGCGGCGAGGGGGTGCCCAAGGGCGACGCGATCGCGACCGCCCGGATCGCCGGCATCATGGCGACCAAGCGCACGCCCGACCTGATCCCGCTGTGCCACCCTTTGGCCATCGGAGGCGTCGAGGTCGACCTGGCCGTCGAGGACGATGCCGTCACGATCATCGCCACGGTGCGAACCGCCGATCGTACGGGTGTCGAGATGGAGGCCCTGACAGCCGTCAGCGTCGCCGCCCTGACCGTCGTCGACATGGTCAAGGCGGTCGACAAGCTGGCGCGCATCACCGACATCGAGGTCGTCGCCAAGTCCGGTGGCAAGAGCGGCGACTGGACCCGCGCATGAGGGCTGCCGTCGTCGTGGCGTCCAACCGTGCGTCGACCGGGGTCTACGAGGACACGACCGGGCCGCTGATCGTCGGGGCGCTGAGGGCGTGGGGCTTCGAGGTCGGGGAGCCCGCCGTGGTCGGCGACGGCCTACCGGTCGCCGAGGCGATCGCCGCCGCTCTCTCGGACGGCGTGTCCGTGGTCCTGTCGACCGGCGGCACGGGCATCAACCCGACGGACCGCACGCCCGAGGCGACCCGCCCGCTGCTCGACCGCGAGCTGCCCGGCGTGGCCGAGGCGATCCGCGCCCACGGCGTCGCCAAGGGCGTACCCACCGCGATGCTGTCCCGTGGCCTCGCCGGAGTGGCGGGCCAGGCCGTCGTGATCAACCTCCCCGGCTCCCGCGGCGGGGTCAAGGACGGTCTCGAGGTGCTGGCCGCCGTCCTGCCGCACGCCGTCGACCAGCTCATGGGCGGCGACCACCCAGGCGGTGGGTCCTGAGCCCGGGCTGGCCGGTGGCGCTGTCGTACGGGCGGATCGGCGTCCGTCCGCTGCGTCGGCGCGATGCCCGCACGTGGTCGCAGCTGCGCACCGCCAACGCCGACTGGCTCGGGCCGTGGGAGGCGACGCTCCCGCGCGAGGCCGGGCCACCCGCGACGTCCTATGTCGGCATGGTCGGGACGTTGCGCCGCCGGGCTCGCATGGGTCAGGCGATGCCGTTCGTGCTGACGTGGGACGGCGAGATGGTCGGCATGCTGACGGTCAACGGCATCACGTGGGGCTCGGCCCGCTGGGCGAGCCTGGGCTACTGGGTCGCCAAGAGCCACGCCGGCCGGTCGATCACGCCGACCGCCGTCGCCCTCGTGACGGACCACCTGCTCTGGACCGTCGGGCTGCACCGCGTGGAGATCTCGATCCGCCCCGAGAACGCCGCGAGCCTGCGGGTCGTCGAGAAGCTGGGGTTCACGGAGGTGGGCCTGGCCCGGCGGTTCCTGCACATCGCGGGGGAGTGGCGCGACCACCGGATCTTCCAGGTCCTCGCCGAGGACGTTCCCGGCGGCCTCGTGAAGCGCCTCGACCCGCCTGCCTCGGGCCCTTCCTGAGGGTCCGAGTCACACCCGTCACACAAGTTCTCAGGCGACACACGGCCGTGGCTGCCGGGTAAGCACACCCGCACGGCCTACCGTTTTGCTCGTGGGTGGAAGCAGTGGGTTGATCATCGCGTTCGTCGTGGCCGTCTGGGCCGCGTACTTCGTGCCCCTCGTGCTGCGCCGATACGACGAGGCCAGCAAGAATGCCGCGGTCGAGACGTCCGGGACGCAGTCCCGCGTCATCTCCCGTCCGGCAGCCAAGGCGACCCAGGCAGCCGCCGACCCCACCCCTGCGGTTGCCGAGCCGGTCCAGCCACCGGCCCGTACGCTCGATCGCCCCGCGGCTCGTCTCGCGGCCCGCCGGCGCCGCCGGACCCTCCTGACCCTGCTCGGCGCGACCGTGCTCGTCGGCGCTCTCGCAGGCGCGTCGGTCATCGCCCCGTTCTGGGTGCTGGTGCCCGTCAGCCTGGTTGCCGCCTGGCTGGTGGCCTGCCGCATCCAGGTGCGCGGCGAGCTGGGCCTGGCCGCGGTCAAGGTACCCAGGCTGCCCAAGGTCGACAAGAAGAAGACCGCGTCGGCCGCCGACGACGAAGAGCAGACCATCGTCGTGTCGGGGCAGTTCGAGGACATCAACCCCGGACGCAAGCACCAGATGGAAGACCTGCCCCTCGAGGCGAACGCACTCGACGACCAGATCGTCATCGCCGTCCCGTCGGTCTCGACGACGGGCGAGGCGCTCTGGGACCCCTTGCCGGTGACCCTGCCGACGTACGTCACCAAGCCTCGCGCGGGTCGCACGGTCCGCACGATCGACTTCGGCCAGGCCGGTGCCTGGACGTCGGGGCACATCGAGGGCGAGGACGTTGAGCTGCCCAAGCGCAGCGATGACACCGGTGACGAACGCCGCGCCGTCGGCCACTGAACCCGCCTGATAAAGTTGCCGGGCAGCACGAGGGGCATTGGCGCAGTTGGTAGCGCGCTTCGTTCGCATCGAAGAGGTCAGGAGTTCGAATCTCCTATGCTCCACAAATTGAGAAGGACTCGGTTGCTCTTTGACCGGGTCCTTCTCTATTTGTAAATGTCGGGTGATTCGAGGAGGAGCGTGCGAGCGGTCTCCCGGTGCCGGTGAGTACGTTGGTGGTGCCCGAGCACGAGCGCGCGCGACGGAGTCTCCTATGCTCCGGCGACGAGGCGACGAGACGATGTCGCACAGCGACTGCTCCGGTCGTGCCGGGAAGCATCAGCGCAGCGCATGGGTTGAACCTCGTGTGAAGCTGTCCCTCCTCGACCGGTCGCGGACCCGTGCGGGGCACCCGGAGGCGGAAGCTCTGAGCGGCTCCATCGAGCGAGCCGTCCACGCCGAGCGCCTGGGCTACGACCGCTTCTGGGTTGCCGAGCACCATGCCGTGCCGGGCATTGCGAGCGGGTCACCACCGGTCCTGCTGGCCGCGATCGGCGGCCGCACGGACCGCATCAGGCTGGGATCGGGCGGGGTCATGCTGCCGCACCACCAGCCGCTGGTCGTGGCCGAGCAGTTCCTCATGCTCGAGGCGTTGCATCCCGGCCGGATCGACCTCGGGCTCGGCCGCTCGCTGGGATTCACGGCACCGGTCCGCGCGGCGTTGCGCGACCATGGGCCCGACTCGTTCGAGGACGACCTGCGCGACCTTCGAGCCCATCTCGAGGGCACCGCGCCGGTGACCGCGCGGCCGCGGACGGACGGCCGGGTGCCCATGTACGTCCTGGCAACGGGGCGCGGCGGCGTCATCGCTGCACGGCTCGGCCTGCCGGTCGTCATCGGCGGGCCGATCCTGGGCGAACCACGCCTCGACGAGGTCCTGGCGTCGTACCGCCGGGACTTCCGACCCAGCCCCGGTGTCGAGCGTCCGTACGTCATGATCTCGCTGGACGTCACCGTGGCGGACGACGACGCGGCCGCGCGTGAGCTGGCGCTGCCCGAGGCTTGGGCCATGGGCCGCTCACGGCAGACCGGGGAGTTCCCACCGCTGGAGTCCGTCGCCGACATCCGGCGACAGCCGTGGACGGGTCAGCTGCGAGACCGGGTGGAGTCGTCCCTCGGCCGTGCCGTCGCCGGCAGCCCGCAGACCGAACGGCGTGCCCTGGAGCAGCTGGCCGAGCGAACCGCGGCCGACGAGCTCCTGGCGTCGACCTCCACGTATGACCGCGAGGCGCTGTTCGCGTCCGACGAGGCCTTGCGCGATCTGGTGACAACTGTCTGAGGGTCGTGCTGTGCTGGGTCCGTCCACGACCCACCCCAGGAGGCCATCCATGGCAACGCTGCTCAACCCCTACATCTCGTTCCGCGACACCGCCCGCGAGGCGATGGACTTCTACCAGTCCGTGCTCGGTGGTGAGGTCAAGCGCAACACGTTCGCCGAGTTCCAGGTCAGCGAGGACCCGGCCGAGGCCGACAAGATCATGCACTCGCAGCTCGAGACGCCCGGCGGGTTGACGCTGATGGCAGCGGACGTGCCCAACGGACAGGACCACTCCGTCGGCGACAACATCGCCATCTCGCTGAGCGGTGAGGACGAGTCCGAGCTGCGCGGCTACTTCGAGGGGCTGTCGGCCGGCGGCACCGTGCAGGTGCCGTTCGAGCAGGCGCCATGGGGCGACATGTTCGGCATGTTCACCGACAAGTTCGGCATCCCGTGGATGGTCAACGGCGTCGCGCCGGAGGCCTAGGAGTCAAAGCCCAGACCGAACCGGTCGAGCACCCGGAGCCACAGGTTGCGTCGGCCTGTGCGGTCGGCACGCTTGAGCGACCAGGTCGTCAGCTGGATGCCGATCCAGGCGAACGGCTCGGGCGGGAACGGCAGCGGCCTGGTGCGCACCATCTCGAGCCGGGTCCGCTCCGTCTCCTCGCCCGAGAGCAGGTCGAGCACGACGTTGGCGCCGAAGCGTGACGCGCCGACGCCGAGCCCGGTGTAGCCCGTCGCGTACGCCACGCGCCCGTCATGAGCCGTGCCGAAGAACGCGCAGAACCGGGTGCAGGTGTCGATCACGCCGCCCCAGTGATGCGAGAACGTCAGCCCCTCGAGCTGCGGGAACGTCGCGAAGAAGTTGGCCGCCAACGTCGCGTACGTCTGCGGTCGGTGCTCGTGCTTCGGGCGGATGCGGCGCCCGAGGTGATAGATCGCGTCGTAGCCGCCCCAGAGGATCCGGTTGTCGGCGGTGATTCGGTAGTAGTGGAACTGGTTGCCCGAGTCCGCCATCCCCTGCCGGTTGCGCCAGCCGATCGACGCGAGCTGCTCCTCGGTCAGCGGCTCGGTCATGAGCACGTAGTCGTACACCGGGACGGTGTGGAACCGCAGCCGCTTGAGCAGCCGCGGGAACGCATTGGTGGCCAGGGCCACCCGCTCGGCAGTGATCGTGCCGGCCGCGGTGACCAGGTCGACGTGGTTGCCGGACTCCTTGAGCCGGGTGACCGGCGTGTGCTCGATGATGCGCACTCCGGCGGACTCGGCAGCCGCGGCCAGACCCCACGCGAGGCGAGCAGGGTCCAGCATCGCTGTCCCCTCGCGGTCCCACGTGCCGCCGAGGTACGTCGGCGAGTCGACCTCCTGCCGCAGCGCGTCGGCGTCGAGGAAGCTCGGGTCGGACGCGTCGAACTCCGCGAGCTCGTGCGGGCGGGTCGCCACCGCCAGCTCGCCCGTACGCTGGAAGTCGCACGAGATGCCGTAGCGCTCGATCGTCGCCGCGATCTCGTCGAGGTTCTCCAGACCGAGTCGGTGCAGCTGGTCGTACTCGTCGGGCCAGCGCTCGCGGCCGTTCGCCTCGCCGTGGGTGAGGCTGGCCGAGCAGAACCCGCCGTTGCGGCCGGTGGCCTCGCCCGCGACCCGGCCGGCCTCGACGAGCACGACCTCGCGGCCCGGATCGCGCTCCTTGGCCATCAGGGCCGTCCACAGACCGGTGAAGCCGCCGCCCACGACCGCCAGCTCGGTCCGCAGATCGCCGTCGAGCGCCGGTCGGGCCTGCGGCCGGTCGGGCGTGTCGAGCCAGAACGGGACGGGCGCGGCGTCGGACCAGCTGGTCCTGCGGTCATGGGGTGCGGTCACGCCGTCATCCTGTCAGGCATGGGTTCGAACTGTCCTCGCCCGGGCGTACGTTCTGGACATGGTCACGGTCGAGGACGTCCGGCAGGTCGCGGTCACGCTGCCGAGGGCGTACGAGGTGCTGGTGCGTGACCGGATCAAGTTCCGCGTCGGCAGCCTGGTCTTCGTCGGCTTCTCGCGCGACGAGACCCTCATGGGATTCGGCTTTCCGCGTGAGGAGCGTGACCACCTCGTCTCGTCGCGACCCGAGACCTTCCAGCTGCCGCCGGCGAGCGACCTGCGATACCAGTGGGTCGTCGCGAGGATGGCCGCGCTGGAGGTCGACGAGATGGAGGAGCTCGTGATCGACGCATGGCGCATGTGTGTGCCCAAGGGTGTCGCGCGCGACTTCCTCGGTGAGGCCTGAGCCTTCACTCGGCGTCAGGGTCGCCAGCGGTGATTCCGTTGCCAGGTGTCGGATCCGGGGGCGCGGTACTCGTGGTGGCCGTCGTCCGGTGACATTCGGATGGCCCATGGCTGGTCGTGGATGGTGCGGTGGTGGAAGGGGCAGAGCAGGACGCCGTTGTCGAGCTTGGTGGTTCCGCCGTGGGCCCAGGGGGTTCGCCAGTGGTGGGCTTCGGTCCATTCGGGTGGTCGGTCGCAGCCGGGGAAGGTGCATCCGCCGTCACGGTTCTCCAACCCTTGACGTTGGGTCTTGGTGAAGACCCGTTGCTCGTGCCCGTGGTCGAGGGGAAGTGACTTCCCGCCGAAGACTTGGGGGATGATCCCGAGCCGGCAGGCGAGCTGGCGGGTCTGTCCGGCTGAGAGGCGGGTTCCGGTGGACAAGGTGGCGGGTTTGATGCCGCGGGTGAGGGTGTCGTGGTCGAGCCGGACGATGAGGGTGGCCCCGAGGCCACCTTTGCCGGGCAGGTGGTCAGACGGCAGGTGGCCGGCGAGCTCGGCGAAGCCCATGCCGGCGCGGTGGCGGTGGTCCAGGTCGCGGTCGTAGTAGGACTCAGCGGCTGGGGTGTGGTCGTGCAGGTGGTCGCGGCGTGGTGCGCTGATCGCCTCGATCGCGGCGCGGAGCATGTCAGCCTGCGCGTCGGGAATGACGAACCCGCCACGGTGGGTGCCGTCACGGTTGTCGACCATCCAGAACTCCGCCCGACGCCACGCAGCCTTCTCGCGTGACTCCAGCTCGGCGTTCTCGATCTGGTCGACCTCAGGTGCTGGCTTGAACTGGTCGGTGACCCGCCGTGACCGGTTGCGCAGGTCCTTCAGGGTGAGCCGGCCGGCGTCGCCGATCAGGGTGTCCTCGCAGGCCTGCTTCTGCTCCGGGGTCGTGTCACCCGGCAGGTCCGCGACCGCGGAGGCGATGATCGACGCCTGGGCCGGCCCGATCTGTCCGCGGGCCAGGGCCTCGCTGGTGGCCGGTGCGCGGTCGAGCTCTTTGGCCTGGTTGACCAGGCTGTCGGCTGCTCGGCGGTCGCCGCCGAACGAGCCGGCCAGCATCGCCCCGGTCGACGACGCACCCGACGCCTTGGCCAGCCCGGTCTCGTCCAGTGCCCGGGTCACGGCCATCAGCTG
>NZ_JBFBFI010000003.1:0-5619 GCF_040684095.1 Aeromicrobium sp. NPDC092404
CGACAGTGCAACCCGATACGCTGGGAGAGGAATTGGAGCTTTGATCGGAGATAGAAGCAATTGGCCAAGGGATCGCGGATGATACGGGGCCAATTGACGTGCAGGGAGCTGAGAGTGGTCGTACTTGGGCGATGTGGAAACTCCAGCCACGCCGTCATCCCGCCCCTCCACGCATTTCCGCCGCGCCAATGCAAAAACCCCCGCCTTTCGGGCGGGGGTTTCTGGCTTAGGGAGCCTGACGATTACCTACTTTCACACGGGAATCCGCACTATCATCGGCGTAGAGTCGTTTCACGGTCCTGTTCGGGATGGGAAGGGGTGGGACCGACTCGCTATGGTCATCAGGCAAAGAGGGTTGTTGCGCTGGCTTCGCAGCACAACCAATCTTGGAAGAAGCAGTAATTTTGAGTTGTGTGTATCACACACGAGAATCCAACTTGTCGCTTTGGATCGCAGCCAGTGCTGTCGCACGGCGCCGATCTACAAGGCAGACTTGTTATAGGATCAAGCCTTACGGGCAATTAGTATCAGTTAGCTGAACGCATTACTGCGCTTACACACCTGACCTATCAACGTCCTGGTCTCGAACGACCCTTCAAGGGGATCTAGTCCCCAGGGATATCTCATCTTAAGGCGAGTTTCCCGCTTAGATGCTTTCAGCGGTTATCTCTTCCGAACATAGCTACCCGGCGATGCCACTGGCGTGACAACCGGTACACCAGAGGTTCGTCCACTCCGGTCCTCTCGTACTAGGAGCAGCCCCCTTCAAATATCCAACGCCCACGGCAGATAGGGACCAAACTGTCTCACGACGTTTTAAACCCAGCTCACGTACCTCTTTAAATGGCGAACAGCCATACCCTTGGGACCGGCTACAGCCCCAGGATGAGATGAGCCGACATCGAGGTGCCAAACACCGCCGTCGATATGAACTCTTGGGCGGTATCAGCCTGTTATCCCCAGAGTACCTTTTATCCGTTGAGCGATGGCCCTTCCATACAGAACCACCGGATCACTATGACCTGCTTTCGCACCTGCTCGACTTGTCGGTCTCGCAGTTAAGCACGCTTATGCCATTGCACTATCAGCACGATTTCCGACCGTACCTAGCGTACCTTCGTACTCCTCCGTTACGCTTTGGGAGGAGACCGCCCCAGTCAAACTGCCTACCATGCACTGTCCCCGACCCGGATCACGGGCCAAGGTTAGAACCTCAAACAAACCAGGGTGGTATTTCAAGGACGGCTCCACCGAAACTAGCGTTCCGGTTTCATAGCCTCCCACCTATCCTACACAGATCGGTTCAAAGTCCAATGCAAAGCTACAGTAAAGGTTCATGGGGTCTTTCCGTCTAGCCGCGGGTAGATTGCATCATCACAAACACTTCAACTTCGCTGAGTCTCGGGAGGAGACAGTGTGGCCATCGTTACGCCATTCGTGCAGGTCGGAACTTACCCGACAAGGAATTTCGCTACCTTAGGACCGTTATAGTTACGGCCGCCGTTTACCGGGACTTCAATCAAGAGCTTGCACCCCATCATTTAATCTTCCGGCACCGGGCAGGCGTCACACCCTATACGTCCACTTTCGTGTTTGCAGAGTGCTGTGTTTTTATTAAACAGTCGCAGCCACCAGTTTATTGCAACCCCTTCACCCTTCTGGCGCAAGCCAGTCAAGCTACAAGGGCGTACCTTATCCCGAAGTTACGGTACCAATTTGCCGAGTTCCTTCTCCCGAGTTCTCTCAAGCGCCTTAGAATACTCATCTCGCCCACCTGTGTCGGTTTGCGGTACGGTCATCGTTAGACTGAAGCTTAGAGGCTTTTCTTGGAACCACTTCCAATTGCTTCGCTCCCTAAGGAGCTCGCGCCACACCCTTGAATTCCGCACCCGGATTTGCCTAAGTGCCTTCTCCAATGCAGCGACCGGGACTTCCAACACCCGGACAACCTTCCGCGATCCGTCCCCCCATCGCATCTAACAATGGTGCAGGAATATTGACCTGCTTCCCATCAGCTACGCATTTCTGCCTCGCCTTAGGGGCCGACTCACCCTACGCCGATGAACGTTGCGTAGGAAACCTTGGGCTTACGGCGAGGGGGCCTTTCACCCCCTTTATCGCTACTCATGTCAGCATTCGCACTTCCGATACCTCCAGCACCCTTTACAAGGCACCTTCGCAGGCTTACGGAACGCTCTCCTACCATGCGAGCAAAGCTCGCATCCGCAGCTTCGGTATATAGCTTAGCCCCGTTACATCTTCCGCGCAGGACGACTCGATCAGTGAGCTATTACGCTTTCTTTAAAGGGTGGCTGCTTCTAAGCCAACCTCCTGACTGTTTTAGCCTTCCCACTTCGTTTCCCACTTAGCTATATTTGGGGACCTTAGCTGGCGGTCTGGGTTGTTTCCCTCTTGACACCGGACGTTAGCACCCGATGTCTGTCTCCCGTGATTGCACTCTTCGGTATTCGGAGTTTGCTATGGCGGGGTAATCTGCAATAGACCCCCCAACCATGACAGTGCTCTACCCCCGAAGGTGAGACACGAGGCACTACCTAAATAGTTTTCGGAGAGAACCAGCTATTTCCAGGTTTGTTTAGCCTTTCACCCCTATCCACAGCTCATCCCCTAACTTTTCAACGTTAGTGGGTTCGGACCTCCAGTACGTGTTACCGCACCTTCATCCTGGCCATGGATAGATCACCTGGTTTCGGGTCTACGCCCAGCAACTGAACGCCCTATTCGGACTCGCTTTCGCTACGCCTGCCCTATACGGTTAAGCTTGCTACTGAACGTAAGTCGCTGACCCATTATACAAAAGGTACGCCGTCACCCCTTACGAGGCTCCGACTGTTTGTATGCATGCGGTTTCAGGATCTATTTCACTCCCCTCCCGGGGTTCTTTTCGCCTTTCCCTCACGGTACTGGTTCACTATCGGTCGATCACGAGTATTTAGCCTTGGAGGATGGTCCCCCCATCTTCAGACAGGATTTCACGTGTCCCGCCCTACTTGTCGCACACCTAGTTCTTTCATACTGTTTTCGCCTACAGGGCTATCACCTGCTATGGCCGCACTTTCCAGAGCGTTCGGCTAACAATACAAATAAAGAGTGCAAGGCTCATCCCATTTCGCTCGCCACTACTTTGGGAATCTCGGTTGATTTCTTTTCCTGCGGTTACTTAGATGTTTCAGTTCACCGCGTTCGCTTCGCATGGCCTATGTATTCAGCCATGGATACTCCAAAAGGAGTGGGTTTCCCCATTCGGACATCTACGGATCAAAGCTTGTTTGCCAGCTCCCCGTAGCTTTTCGCAGGCTACCGCGTCCTTCATCGCCTGTGATCGCCAAGGCATCCACCACATGCACTTGTTCGCTTGACCCTATAACGAGTCTGTCTCGCGACAGTCGCTACAGGTTGAGTTCTCGCGTTGTGCCGTATTCCAATTGAGTCAAACATAGAGTTCGAATCATCTTGAGATACATCGATACAATCACAACCCGGATAGTTTCCACGTCCATCTCAAGACGCTTCCGCTATCCAAATTACTTACTTCTTCCAGATTGTTAAAGAACGACAGCCGATACATACTACGTATCACTCTGACTGGCTCAATCGCCAATGCAAAATTCTCGGTTCAGTGTCTGAACCAAGCCCTTAGCGTTGGTGATTGGTGGAGGCAGACGGGATCGAACCGACGACCCCCTGCTTGCAAAGCAGGTGCTCTCCCAGCTGAGCTATGCCCCCATGAGTACAGATAACCTCAGGTACTACAGCCTATCGGCATGGGTTGCTCGTAATCGCTAAAGCGCTAACGATCACCGACACGTCAGACAATGGTGGGTCTGGTTGGATTCGAACCAACGACCCCCGCCTTATCAAGACGGTGCTCTAACCGACTGAGCTACAGACCCCTGAGTCTGTCTTTAAATTTACAGCCGATAAGCGTGAGCGCTCAACTTTGCGAGATAGCTCTGGAAAGGAGGTGATCCAGCCGCACCTTCCGATACGGCTACCTTGTTACGACTTCACCCCAGTCATGAATCCTACCGTGGTGACCGTCCTCCTTGCGGTTAGACTAGCCACTTCTGGTAAAACCCACTCCCATGGTGTGACGGGCGGTGTGTACAAGACCCGGGAACGTATTCACCGCGGCATGCTGATCCGCGATTACTAGCGATTCCAGCTTCATGCACTCGAGTTGCAGAGTGCAATCCGGACTACGATCGGTTTTCTGGGATTAGCTCCCCCTCGCGGGTTGGCAACCCTCTGTTCCGACCATTGTATGACGTGTGAAGCCCTACCCATAAGGGCCATGAGGACTTGACGTCATCCCCACCTTCCTCCGGTTTGTCACCGGCAGTCTCCTTAGAGTGCTCTTGCGTAGCAACTAAGGACAAGGGTTGCGCTCGTTGCGGGACTTAACCCAACATCTCACGACACGAGCTGACGACAGCCATGCAGCACCTGTGCGCCGGTTCTCTTTCGAGCACTCCCGCCTCTCAGCAGGATTCCGACCATGTCAAGGGTAGGTAAGGTTTTTCGCGTTGCATCGAATTAATCCACATCATCCACCGCTTGTGCGGGTCCCCGTCAATTCCTTTGAGTTTTAATCTTGCGACCGTACTCCCCAGGCGGTCAACTTCACGCGTTAGCTACGTTACTAAGGAAATGAATCCCCAACAACTAGTTGACATCGTTTAGGGCGTGGACTACCAGGGTATCTAATCCTGTTTGCTCCCCACGCTTTCGTGCATGAGCGTCAGTATTGGCCCAGGGGGCTGCCTTCGCCATCGGTATTCCTCCACATCTCTACGCATTTCACTGCTACACGTGGAATTCTACCCCCCTCTGCCATACTCTAGCCTGCCAGTCACCAATGCAGTTCCCAGGTTGAGCCCGGGGATTTCACATCGGTCTTAGCAAACCGCCTGCGCACGCTTTACGCCCAGTAATTCCGATTAACGCTCGCACCCTACGTATTACCGCGGCTGCTGGCACGTAGTTAGCCGGTGCTTATTCTTCCGGTACCGTCATCCCCCGACTGTATTAGAGCCAAGGATTTCTTTCCGGACAAAAGTGCTTTACAACCCGAAGGCCTTCTTCACACACGCGGCATTGCTGGATCAGGCTTTCGCCCATTGTCCAAAATTCCCCACTGCTGCCTCCCGTAGGAGTCTGGGCCGTGTCTCAGTCCCAGTGTGGCTGGTCGTCCTCTCAGACCAGCTACTGATCGTCGCCTTGGTAGGCCTTTACCCCACCAACTAGCTAATCAGCCATCGGCCAACCCTATAGCGCGAGGCCCGAAGGTCCCCCGCTTTCATCCGTAGATCGTATGCGGTATTAATCCGGCTTTCGCCGGGCTATCCCCCACTACAGGACATGTTCCGATGTATTACTCACCCGTTCGCCACTCGCCACCAGGTGCAAGCACCCGTGCTGCCGTTCGACTTGCATGTGTAAGGCATGCCGCCAGCGTTCAATCTGAGCCAGGATCAAACTCTTCAGTTTAAACCTGTTACTGTTTTCGGTTCAGTTAAGAACCGGTCGCTCACTCAAAGCTGACAGGAATATGAATCACTTCATAAACCTGACTTACTTTAGTGTGAGACTCTTGAT